>CAVYPO010000007.1:0-917450 GCA_963770405.1 uncultured Solirubrobacterales bacterium | reverse complement strand
GCCCGCCGCCGAGCACCAGAAGCCGCTTCGGGACGGCCTTCATGCCGGTGGCCTCGCGGGTGCCCCAGACGCCTGCGAGCTCGCGCAGGCCCGGTACGGGCGGCACAACCGGATACGAGCCGGTCGCCACGACGATGTGCTCGGCCGTGTGGCGCACGCCGTCCACCTCGACGACGCCCACGCCGGCGAGCCGGCCGCTGCCTCGCAGCAGCTCGACCCCTTTGTCAGCGAGCCAGCGCGCCTGCCCGGCGTCGGAATAGTTGGAGACCATGAAGTCGCGCCAGGCCAGCGCCGCCGGGACGTCGACCTGGGCGGTCGCTGCCGCTTCGCGGGCGTCATGCACCGCCTCGCCCGGGCGCAGCAACGTCTTGGACGGGATGCAGGCCCAGTACGTGCACTCGCCCCCGACCAGGTCGCGCTCGACGACGGCGACGCGCAGTCCGCCGTCCGCCAGCGCGCCGGCGCAGTGCTCGCCGGGTGCGCCGGCGCCCAGCACGATGACGTCGTAATGCCTGCTGTCGTCGACGTTGCTCATCTCGACCTCTCTCGGATCGGTTGGTGACACCACGCTGGCGCTGCGGGCGCCCGGTCGCGCCCGTGGACGCCCTGGTCGGGGCCCTGGTCGGGTCACGAGTCGCCGCCGTCCGGCCGCTTCAGCGGCGCGCGGCAAGTCGCGGGGAGCATCTGTTCCGAAGTGCCCGGCGTCGACGATGCCTACCGCTCGGCCGAGGTCAGCGCTGCTCGGCGGGCGCTTCGTCGCGGCCGGGGACCTCGGTCACCGCGGGCGCGGTGATCAGACGCGCGCCGCGCCCGCGGGTGACGAAGCTGATCGCCCAGCGGATGATGACGAGCAGGCGGTTCTCGAAGCCGACGAGGTACCAGAGGTGGACGACCAGCCAGACCAGCCAGGCGAGCGTGCCGCTCAGACGCACGTAGCCGAGGTCGACGACGGCTGCGCGCCGCCCGATCGTCGCGACGTTGCCCTTGTCCGCGGTAGTGAAATGGCGGCGTACCGCGACCGGCCAGGCGATCGCGGATCAGTGGCGCGGCGTAGCGCCCCTGCTGGATCGCCACCGGAGCGACACCCGGGTAGGTGATGGTTGTGCCGCCCTCGGCGCGCACGCGGACCATGTCGCCGAGGGCGATGATCGCGGGATGCCCGGGCAGCGTCAGGTCGGGCTCGACGGTCACTCTCCCGGCGCGGTCCACTTCGGTGTCGGCGAGCTGGGCGAGCAGGCCGGCAAGCGGTGACGCGTTGACGCCGGCGGCCCAGATCACGGTGCGCGTGGCGATCTGCTCCTCGCTGCCATCGCCGGCGCGCAGCGTCACCGCGCGGGGGTCGATGTCGGTCACCATGCGGTTGACCATGACGGTGACGCCGAGGCGCTCCAGCGCGCGGCTGGCGCGATGCGATAGCGACTTCGGGACGAGCCGAGCACGCGGTCGGCAGCCTCGACGAGCAGGATCCGTGCCTGCGGTGGGTCGATCGAGCGGAAGTCCTGACGCAGGGTGTCGCGCGCCAGCTCGGCGATCTGGCCCGCCATCTCTACGCCGGTGGGCCCCGCCCCGACGACGATGAAGGTCATCTCCGACGCCTCGATCTCGGGGTCGTCGCTCAGCTCGGCGCGCTCGAAGGCCGCAAGCACCCGCGACCGCACGGCCAGCGCGCTCTCCAGTGACTTGACCTCGGCGGCAATCGCGCGCCACTCCTCGTGGCCGAAGTACGAGTACGCCGACCCTGCGGCCACGACCAGCGTGTCGTAGGGCACCGGGGGCGGCTCGATGTCGTCGACGCCGGACAGCATCACGGTGCGGGCGTCGACGTCGACGCCCGCCACCTCGGCCTGCAGGACACGCACGTCCGCGCGCTGCTTGAACAGCGCCCGCAGCGGGTAGGCGATCTCGCCCGGCGACAGCGCACCGGTGGCGACCTGGTAGGTCAGCGGCTGGAACAGGTGGAAGTTGCGTCGGTCGATCAACGTGATCTCCACGCCGGCCCCGCGCAGCCCCTGCACGGCGCGCAGTCCGCCGAAGCCGCCTCCGATGACCACGACACGGTGACGCATCGACGGCATCATGCCCGGCTGCGGCTTGCGTTGCCAGGGGGGTGCCGCGGGCGGGCGCTTCCGAGTGGCTCGGCGCGGAGCTGATCGAGTCCTTCCCGCGGGCATTTGAGCCGAATGCAGGGCCGCCAGGCAGCGTTCGAGGCCGCGAGCGGGTTGCGGCGCTGAAGCCGGCAGGTCGAGGTCGCGGCGTCCGTACGGTCAGCGGCGACGACGAGATTCGACGCCGTGCGTCCCCGTGGGGCCGATCTCGAGCGGCTAGCATCTCGGCACTGTGACGTTCGCGGGCGCGAAGATCGCCGTGGGGGCGGCGGCGGTCATGGCCGCGGGCCTGGTCGTCGCGGGATCGAACACGCTGGTCGCCGGCGCCCGCTCGGTTGCGGTGGGCAGCGCTGTCGCGGCTCGCTGCGCACGGGCGCCGGGCGGCGGGCTGACCCTGGCGAACGTTGACGCGAACGGCTCGCGCGTCGTGGCGGTGGGGTCGGATGGGTTGATCGCGACGTCGTCGACGCCGTCGCGGTGGGTCGTGCGTCGGACACCGGTCAGCCACGCGCTGCGCGGCGCCGTGTGGACCGGGAATCGCTGGATCGTGGTCGGCGACGCCGGCACGATCCTGTCGAGCGCCGACGGGCGCGTATGGCGGGCGGCGAGCGGGATCCCGAACGTCGGCTTACGCGCGGTGGCCGCCCGGCCCGGATTGGTGATCGCGGCCGGCTCGGGCGGGACGCTGGTGTCGTCCCCTGACGGTCTCGCGTGGACGGCGCAGAACAGCGGCACGAGCGAGATCCTGTGGGGTGGCGCGCGGCTCGGCGCCACGCTGCTGGCCAGCGGCAGGGACGCGACGGTGATCGCCAGCGCGGACGGATCGAGCTGGACATCGTGCCGACAAGCCCTCGCCCGACCGACGATCAGGACGCCCCGCGGCCGTTTCTGTGGCAGCTCGCCGCCGATGGCGGCACGCTGACCGCGGTCGGAGACTTCGGCGCGGTGCTGCAGGGGACCGCGACCGGCCTGACCGCGGTCTCGAGTCCCACCGACGAGGTCCTGCGCGGGGTGAGCTACGGGCGCGGCGTGGGGGTCGCCGTCGGTTCCAGTGGGGTGATCCTGCGGTCCGTCGGCCCCGGGCGCTGGAGGGTGGTTGGCTCGCCGACCACCGTCGATCTGCGGGGCGTCACCTACACCGGCTCACGGTTCGTCGCCGTTGGGGACGAGAGCACGATCATCACCTCGCGCGACGGGCTCCGGTGGCAGATCGAGGCGACCGCGATGCCGTGCGCGCTGCTCTCGGTCGCCCATGGCGGCGGCCGCTATGTCGCCGTGGGTGGCGCGGGGAACCTGCTGTCGTCCGCCGACGGGCGCACCTGGCGGACGCCCCGCGCCCCACCCGCCAGGACCTGTATGCGATCGCCCACGGCCCCGCCGGGTTCATCGCCGCCGGCGCCGGCGGGACCGTGTTGCAGTCCGTGGACGGCCGGCGCTGGTTCACCCGTCGCGTGGCGACGCGGCTGAACCTGCACGCGGTGACCTGGACCGGGGACGAATACCTGGTCGGCGGCGACCGCGGGCGGCTGTTCTCCTCGGCCGACGGCGTGCGCTGGCGCTGGGTCGCATACCTGGGCTTTCACTCGGTTCGCGACTTCGCCACCGCGGGAAGGACCACCGTCGCGGCCGGCGCGGGGACGATCGCCCGACGCACCGGCGACGGTCCCTGGACGCTCGAGCCGATCGGGTTCGGCCGGTTTCAGACCTCGATCGCGGCCTCCGCGGCGCGCTTCGTGGTGGTGGGTCACAACGGCGAGGCGCTGGTCTCCACCGACGGCGGGCGCTCCTGGACCGCCGGCAGCACCGGGGTGCAGATCGACCTCGACCGCGTCGTCTTTGCGGACGGTCGCTTCATCGCCACCGGCGAGGGCAGGCTCTGACCTCGCAGGACGGGCTGACCTGGTCGATGCTCGCGATTCCGACGGCACGGTCGATACGTTCGATCGCGGTCGACGGGCGGCAACTCGTCGCGGTCGGCGACGGGGACACGATCCTGCGCTCAGTCGACGGGGGGCGGCGTGGAGCAACATCGGGGCGACCTGGCCGGCCCCGACTGTCCGCCGAGTCGCCTCGCTTCGGTGGTGCGGCACCGCCGCCGGACGGCGCGCGGCGCTAGCCGGTGAGCCCGACGATCCCGTCGCGCAGCAGCGCCGCCGCGAGCACGATGATGATGACCGCCCCAACCTGCCTGGCGTGAAGCTCGAGCCACGTCCTGGCGGCGGTCAGCGCCCGCCCGGTCGGCCGCGGCACGACCACCAGCATCACGAGCGCCGTGCCGAGCGGCAGCAGCGCGATGAGCGTGAACGCCAGCCACTGCGCGATGTACTGCGCGGCGTTCGGGTTGGTCTGGGAGATGTCCTTGAGCGCGAGCGGGATGAACGCGCCCGGGTTGGCGAGCGCGGCGCCCGCGCCGACGATGGCGATGGCGGGCGAGGAGGCGACGCGGCTCATGCGCTCGATCGCGCTTGCGACCTTGGCGGGATCCGGACGGCGTCGCAGCAGCCGCGCCACCCATACGAGCAGCAGGACGCCGGCGACCACGTCGAGCACCGCCACCCACGTCTTCGGCTCGACGTCGGCGAAGCCGCGACGTTGCCGAGCACGAACGCCGCGGCGACCCCGACCGCCAGCGTCGCGCCGAACGCCCCGAGGTAGAACCAGAAGCCCGTGCGCAGCGGCCGGTCGCCGAGCACGAGCGCCAGCACGCTGAACGACAACGTCGTGGGCGATAGCATCGCGGCGAGCGCGACAAGGGCGAGCTCCACGTATACGGAGGTCACGCGCCAACCCTAAGCGAACGCCGCGCGCGAGCTCAGCCGCCGGCCTCCCGCGCCTGGCTGCGCAGCAGCGCTCGCAGCGTCGTGCCGTGCCGGTACCCGACCATCGGGGCGATCTGGTCGTAGCTGAGGTCGGTCGTCCGTCGCAGATGGTGCGCCCGCTCGACCCGCAGGCGCTGAACGAGGTCGTGGGGGCTCAGACCGGTTCGCCGGCGGCAGCGCCGCTCCAGTGTCCGGCGGGTGGTGCCGATCGCGGCGACCGCGTCGCTGATGTTGAGGGCGGTGTCGAGATGCGTGCGTACCCAGTCCTCGAACTCGCTCACGAGCGTGTCCGCGGCCGCCAGGTGACCGGCGGCGGCTTCGATGCTGATGGCCGGACGGCGGTCGATCAGCAGGTAGCGGGCCACGGCGTCGGCGAGCTGTGGGCTGACGCGGGCGACGAGGCTCACGCCGAGATCGATGTGGGCGAACGCGGCGCCGGCGGTCGTGATCGATCCGCTGCGGATGACCATGCGCGACATGTCAACCGCAACCTTCGGATACAGCCGCCGGAACTCGCCGGCCAGCCACCAGCACGTGGTCGCCGCGCGATCGTCGAGCACGCCGGCGTCGGCGAGCACGAACGTGCCGGTGCACGCCGCCGCGAGCGCGAGATCGTCGCCGGTCGGCGCCAGCCAGCTGCGCAGGCGGCGGACGTCCCTCGACGCGAGGAACTGTGCCAGCGCCGCCGGAGTCCCGGCGCCGAGCCCCGGCACGATGAACGCGTCGAGTTCGGCGAGCGCCGCGTCGTCGCGACCACGTGATCGACGGCCAATCTCAGGCCGGCCGCGGTGCTCACGGTCGTGGCGCTGCCGATGGTTCGAACCTCGATCGGGTCGATCGACCGATCCACGCTGCGTCGCAGGCGCTCCGCCGCGCCGAACAGGTCGAGCAGCACGGTCAGGCCGGAATCGAAGCATCCCGGCATTGCGGTGAGCCCGACGCGCATGTCGCAAACCGTAGCGAACGTGTCGCATTTCGTTGCGGTGGCGCCGGTAGCGTGGTCGCCCGCGGTAGCGACCGTTCCGGACGGGAGGAGCGCCAATGAGGGTCGAGCGGTTCATCGTGGAGGTTGGCTGACGGCGCCCGCCGGCATCTGGCGTCGGGGCGACGACCTCGAGCGCCAGGTTCGCTTTCCCATCCCGGCCTACGTCATCGAGACGGCACGGGAGCGCGTCCTCGTCGACACCGGCCTGCACCCGGCAGCGGTTGACGACCCGGGCGCCACTACGGCAGCGGCGACGCATCGCCGCGTTCGGGCTCGACCTGGACGAGAGCATCGGTGAGCAGGTGGACCTGGCCACGATCACCCGGATCGTGCTCACCCACCTGGATTCCGACCACGCCGGCGGACTGGCGCTGCTGCCGTCGTCGGTGCCGATGGTCGTGCAGCGCCGCGAATGGGAGGCGGGTCACGACGCGGGCGCGGTCAAGCCAAACTTCTACCTGCCGGCCGACTACGCGGCCGCTGGCCGGCCGATCTCGCTCATCGACGGCGACCACGACCTGCTCGGCGATGGGTCGATCCGGCTGCTGCTGACGCCGGGTCATACGCCCGGCCACCAGTCGGTCTGCGTGGGCGATGGGCTGGTCCTCGGCGGGGACGTCAGCCACTACGCCTCAGGGTTGGACGACCATCGGCTTCCGATCTTCGGCGACGACTTCGCCGCCCAGGCCGCTCCGCCGACCGCCTGCGCGGGCTGCGCGACGCGGCGCCATCGTATTGCCCGGTCATGACCCCGCGGTCCTGGCGCCGGGCCCGGTGTTCGCGCAGTGACACGAACGGCAAGCGAGAACACCACGCCGGCTGCGGCGGCGAGCGCTGGGTCGGACGCAAGATCCAGCGGCGGTGGCGGCTGAGTCGCGCTTGAGCTGGTTTGCGACAGGATCCGGCGCCGCTCCCGCGGGCGCTCCGCCTCGAGCTTCACCCTGGCCTGGGCCAGCTGCCGACGCGCCTCGTCGTCCACGGTCGGGAACTGAGGGTTCAGCTCCATCAGCGCGTGGACCAGCACGGAGCTGGCGGCCAGGCGCGCGAACCACTTGCGGTCGGCCGGAATCACGTACCACGGCGCCCACGGGGTGCTGGTGCGCGAGAGCATCTCCGAGAACGCCTCCTGGTAGTCGTCCCAGTAGCTCGCGCTCGCGCACGTCGTTGGCGGAGAACTTCCAGTTGTGGTCGGGCAGGTCCAGGCGCCGCAGGAATCGGATCCGCTGCTCCTCCTTCGACAGATTCAGAAACAGCTTGACGATGTGCAGCCCGTTGTCGACGAGGTACTTCTCCCAGTCGTTGATCTCCCGGTAGCGACGCTCCCACACACCCTTTCCCTTCGCCTCCGGCGGCATCCTCTCGCGGTCCAGGTTCTCCGGGTGCACCCGGACGACGAGCACTTCCTCGTAGTGAGAGCGGTTGAAGATGCCGATCTCACCGCGGCCCGGCAGCCGCTGCTGATAGCGCCACAGGAAGTCGTGATTGAGCTCCTCAGCGGAGGGCACCTTGAAACTGTGAACGGTGACTCCCTGCGGATTCACTCCGCTCATGACGTGGCGGATGGTGCCGTCCTTGCCGGCCGCGTCCAAGGCCTGCAGCACGACGAGCACTCCGTGGGTGTCCTGGGCGGCGAGGCGCGCCTGGTACTCGCTGAGCAGCTCCACGCCCTCCTGAAGCAGCTCGACCCCCTGCTGCTTCTTCTTGATCCCGGCCTTGAACGCCGGATCGAAGTCCCGTGCCAGCTTCACCTTCGCCCCGGGCTGCACCCGGAAGGGCGCGATGAACGTGGCCAGCCGCCTGCGCGTCCGGTCGGTCATCGCGTGCGCGCTCACGGAGCGAACGGCTGGCCGCCGCCCTGGCCCTGATAGCCGCCCGCGCCGCGGAGGACATACGGTGCCCCCGACGGGAACCCGTTCGAGCGCTGGTATCCGAAGCCCCCGCCCGACGCGGAGACCGCCGCGCTCTGCACGAGGTGCGCGAACAGCGCCAGCAGCAGCAGACCGGTGATCAGCCACGCCAGCGCGAATCCGCGCGGCGTGTGGTGGGGCGCCGCGCGCCTCCGTGCTGACGCATGGCGCGCCGGCGGGGCGGCTCGAATTCGCAGCGGGCGCGCCGGCCCGGCGGCCACGCCGATTCGGCGGGGCGCAGCCGCGGGTCGCGCCGCCAACGGCGCCGGCGGTCCGGGGCAACGCTGCGCGAGCCGGTCGTCGGCCAGCGCGCGGCGTAGCGCCAGTTGCCACTCGCCCGCCGGGGGACGGTTCGGCGCGTCGCGGGAGATCGCGCGCTCGAGCAGGCCGTGCAGCCCGGCGGGCACGTGTTGGCGGTGGGGGTCCAGCCTGCGCGCGTCGTGTGAGCGAGCGAACAGCCGGAGCACCAACAGACCGAGCTTGTACGCGTCGGCGGAGCGGGTGTGGGGCGGTTCGTCGAAGGCCGGCGGAATCTGCCAGTCGCCCGTCTCGACCGTGGTCAGCGCCTGGCTCCCCCGGAAGACCATCGAGTCGCAGTCGATGAAGCACGCTTCGGGTTGCGGGCCGGCGAAGGACAGCAGCAGGTTGTTCGGCGAGATGTCGCTGACCACGATGGCGTGGCGGTGCACGAACGCGAATGCCGCGCTGATCCGCTCGGCGACCAGGGCGCGCATGCGAGTGTCCAACTCACACCGGTTGACCGCGCTGACGCAGGTAGCCGTCGGGGCCGAGCAGATGCTCGAGCTGCAGCAGCACGCCGGCGGTGCGGCCGCTCGGCATGCGGAAGGGCACCTCGAAGCGGCTGCGCACGTCACGCATGACGATTCCCGCGAGCGTGTCACCGGCGGTCACCGTGGCCAGTGGCCAGGCGGCCAGGCGATGCAACTGCTCGCGCTGCTGGGGCGCCAGTTGCTCGCTCCAGCGCACCATCGCGGCGAGCGTTCCCGCCGCGCGCTGCGGCGGTCGCGCGCTGTAGAGCTTGACCACCAGGGAGGAGCCGAACGACGGGGGCGCGTGCTCGGGTCGGTACACGCGGCCCTGACCGCCCCGGCGGGACACCGGCTCGAGGCGGCCGAAGTCCTCCAACTCGACGGGCGGGGCGAAGTCGAGCGCCAGCGTGCTCATGGGAGGATGCGGGGCCACACGGCGATCAGGCTGCGGTCATCGTCGTAGGTGCTGCGGCTGAAGTCCAGCAGCTTTGCGAAGTCAAGGATGTCCGGGGGCCGCGCGAGCTCGCGGGCGAAGGCCGCGCCGACGTCGCCGTCGCCGTCGCCGAGTGGCAGCGAGAATCCGTCCGTGGCCAGCAACAGCAGGCTGGTGCGATCAATCTCGCAGCGGGTCGACTGCGCGTCGCGGGCCGCCCGCGGCAGCGCCCGCACGGCCGCCGCCGATCAGGCCGTCGTCGCCCGGCTGATCGCCGAGGAGACGACGATAGCGGCCGCCTGCGCAGCACGAACGCCGCGCGAGTCGCCGACCGATGCCAGGCACACCGGGGACGCCCCGTTCTCGCCGGCGTGCCGACGGCGGCGACGAGCAGCGTTGTGGAGAGGGTCGGTGCCGCCTGCTCGATGCCGGTCTGCGAGTCGCCGCTGGCGCGCCGATGCTCCTCCACCAGTCGCCCAGGCGGCCTGACCGAACACGTCATCCCAGTCCGGGACGTCGGCGCCGAGGTCCAGCTGGCGGCTGACCGCCGCCACCGCGTGGCGGACGGCAAGCGCGGCGGCCAGATCCGAGCGGGCGGCGCCGGAGACGCCGTCGGCCACCGCCAGGATCAGGGTGCCGGTCGGCTCATGCCGACCGAGGCAGATGTCGTCCTGACGCGGGCCGCCACCGCAGCGCTTGGCCAGACCGCGAACCGACGCGGCCCGCACCGTCAGCCCCAACGCGCAACCGCCGTCGACGATCGTGTCGGGCCGGTAGGGATCGCCGGCGGCCAGCCGCGCCCGCACCGAGACCGAGGGCTCGCCGATCACCAGCGGGCCGCGCGCGATCCGTGCGCGGCCCCGCGCGGTGCCGCCCGGGGGCCGGCGCGTCGGTGCGAGCGGCGAGGCCGGCGCCGACTCCGCGCCGCGGTCGCGATGCGATGACATGGCGCGATCGGCCTACAGCAGCGGCGCGTCCAGCTGCACGAAGCCCTCCGGCTTCTCGAACTCGATCGTGCTCTCGCCGCGATCCAGCCGCTCGGCAGAGGCCACCATCGAGTTGAGCATCGAGGTGGCGAACTCGGCGATCGCTCCGGCGGTAGAGGCGCCGTCGGTCATCATGAAGGCGTAGCCGGGGCTGCTGGCCACCTGCCGGATCACCTGGCGGTCCGCCTCGCCGACGCCGAAGGCGAGGATGTTCGGACGCTCCTTGAAGCCGGCGTCGTTGAGCTCCTGCAGTCGGGCCTGCCAATCCGCCTCGCTCTCCGTCGGCTGTCCGTCGCTGAGGAAGAACACCGACGGCCGGTGCACCTGGTAACCGCCGCTCTTGAGCAGCGCGACGTCACCGGGGATCGTCTGGCGCAGGGCCTCGAAGGCACTGGCGTAGCTCGTGCCACGCCCGCGCGGCGACAACGTCGGCAGCTCCAGCTCACCGGTCAGCTCGGACAGCTCGAGGCGGGTCTCGGCCGTGTGCGGCGAACGTGACGATTCCGAAGCGGACCTTCTTGCCGATCAGCGGGTGCTCGGCGACCTCGTCGCGCAGGTCGGCCAGCCCCTGATTCACAGCGGCGATCGGGGCGCCGGCCATCGAGTGCGACTCGTCCCCGACGAAGTAGATCGGGAGCACCTGCCCGACGGCGGGCGCGGCGGGCGGCGCATCCGCTGGCGAGCGCGAACTCGCCAGCGCCGATGGCTCGCCGCCGGGGTGAACCGGCCCCACCGGACCCGCCGCCGGTGCCAGCGCGTCCGCCGCGTCGCCCGGGGGAAGATCGGTGGGTGAGGACGCCGTGCTCATGGCCCACACTTTGGCCTGCCCGGCTGATCCGGTGCTAAGTGGTTCGTAAGAATCGGCCAAGTGTCGCGCAGCGAGATCACGCCGGCACGGCGAGCCGCGCCCGTGTCCGGGCGGCACGAACCGCGGCGGACAGCGCGTCGGCGTCGTAGGCACCGTAGTGGCGGCGTCCGTTGATGAAGAAGGTGGGAGTCCCGGATACGCCGCTCTCGTCGGCGCTGGCCACATCCTCGCGAACACGCGGCGCATGTTCGCGCCGGCGCAGCTCGTCGAGCAGGCGCGCCGGGTCGACACCGATCTGCCTGGCGTAGCCGGCGAGCTCGCGTGGTCCCAGCTCTCCCTGGTGAGCGAGCAGCAGGTCATGCATCTCCCAGAACTTTCCCTGGGCGGCGGCGGCCTCGGAGGCCTCCGCCGCCGCCTGCGCGCTTGGATGCACATCGGTGAGCGGGAGGTGGCGCCACACGTAGCGCACGTCGTCGCCAAAGGCGGTCAGCACGTCGCGGATGACGCCCTCGGCCCGGCCGCAGTAGGGGCATTCGAAGTCGCCGTACTCGACCAGCGTCACCGGCGCGTCGTGCGGACCGCGAATGTGGTCGCGGTCGGGGTCGACGTCCTCGGAGAGGTCGAGGAGGTCCTCGGCGGTCCCGGCGATCTGCCGTGCCCGTACCGAGCTCGGCAGCCGCCTGACGATCCGCAGGATCGTCCATGCGACGAGTGGGGCGAGCACCACCGAGGCCAGCGCGCCCAGCTTGGCCTCGTCGAGCTGGCGGCCGCTGAAGGCGAGGCTGGAGATCAGCAGCGAGACGGTGAACCCGATCCCGGCCACCGCCCCGCCGGCGGCCAGCAGTGGTCCGCTGACCGGGGGGCGCGGCCCGCGCAGCGCCGGCCGCGAGGCGATCCACGAGGCTCCCGCGATCCCGAGCGGCTTGCCGGCGACGTAGCCGACGAGGATGCCGAGGGTGATCGGGGAGGAGACGGCGTCGCCGAGCAACCCCGTGGTGATGTGCACGCCGGCGTTGGCGAGGGCAAACAGCGGCACGATCACGTAGCTGGTCCACGGGTGCAGGCCGTACTGGAGTCGCTCGTTGGGCGAGATGGCGGACAGGACGCCCTGCTGGGCCGATCGGGCCAGCTCCGGCGTCGGCTGTTCGCGAAACGACCGCGCCAGCGACGTGGCCCGCTCGAGGTCCTCCCGGGACGGCGGATAGGCGCTCGTGGCCAATCCGATCGCGAGCCCTGAGATCACCGGGTCGATCCCCGACTTGAACAGCGCGATCCACAGCCCGATCGCCACCGCGATCGACGCGGGGCGCCGCCCCGCGGGCGCGTAGCGCAGCGCGAGCAGCAAGCCGAACAGCCCGATGGCCAGCGCCAGCGCGATGACCGATACGTGGGTCGTGTAGACGGTGGCGATGACCACGAGAGCGCAGAGGTCGTCCACGACGGCCAGCGTGAGCAGGAACACGCGTAGGCGGGTGGCCGAGCGTGGCGTCAGCAGCGCCAGCGCGCCGAGCGCGAACGCGGTATCGGTCGACATGGCTGCGCCCCAACCGTGGGAACCCGGACCGCCCGCGTTGATCGCCAGGTAGATCCCTACCGGGACCACCATCCCGCCAATGGCGGCGAACGCCGGGACGGTCAGGCGGCGCCGCTCGCGCAGCTCGCCGAGGTCCATCTCGCGCTTGGCCTCCAGGCCGACGACGAGGAAGAACAGCGTCATCAGTCCCTCGTTGATCCAATGGCGCAGATCGGTGGAGATCCCGGCGCTGCCCAACCGGATCGAGAGCTCGGTCGTCCACAACGACGTATAGGAGTGCGACCACCGCGAGTTGGCCCATAGCAGCGCCACGATCGCGGCGGCCAGGACCACGACCGCGCCGCCCGTCTCGGCGCCCAGGAAGTCCCGCACCGGGGTGGCCAGGTTACGCGCCCAGGCCGTGCGCCCGGCGTCGGCTGTCGGTTCCGTGTCGGCGGTCATTGCTGAGCACGGACGGCGGCGCCCGGTTGCGCCCCAGCCGCCGGGGCGCCGCCGTCCGCCGATGGCCTACCCCGGCCGCTCTCCGTCCCAATAGTCGACGTTGCCGTCCGCGCGGCGGACCATCACGTGGTCGTCCGGGTTGCCGGGGTGTACGCCGAGCTTGTCGCTGTCCGGGTAGACCGCCACCGCCGGCCGGCGTGCGCTCGAGAACATCATGACCCGCGCCGTCGTCGCGTCGCGATTGGTCACCTTGTGCGCACCCGCCGGGCCGGGCGGGAAGCACGCCGCCTCGCCGCGAAGCAGCTCGTCCTCGCCCTCGGGGGTACGCACCACGACGATGCCGTCGAGGACGACGAGCCACTCCTCCTCGTACTCGTAGTGGTAGGGGCACACGCTCTGCCCGGCCGGCAGCTCGTAGACGTGGACGGCCAGGGCCTGGCCGCCCACCGCCGGACCGACCGCTGCCTGCCCCGAGCGATAGCCAGTGGGATCGTCCTGGTCGTATTCGCACCCGGCGCTGAACAGGTTGACGCGGCGCACGCGGCGATTCTCGCAGCTCGGGCGCGACGCGGGCCGCGGGTCGGCGCGCATCCGCACGCCGCGATAGGTTGCCGACCGTGGCCAACATCTACCGGCCGATGTTCGAGGACGGTGAACGCCCGGCGGGGTTTCGCAGCCGGCGGGCCCGCGTCGGCTACGAGCTCGGCAGCGACCTGATCGGCTGCAGCGTGTGGGAGATACCGCCCGGTGAGGCGGCGTATCCGTACCACTACCACTACGGCGACGAGGAGCTCGTGATCGTGATCCGGGGGCAGCCGACGCTGCGCACCCCCGAGGGCACGCGCGAGCTGGACCAGGGCGAGGTGGCGCACTTCCCGCTCGGTGAGCATGGAGCGCATCAGATCCTCAACCGCAGCGCGGACACGGTCACGCTGCTGGCGGTCAGCAGTCACGGGCGCCCCGACATCGTCGTGTATCCCGACTCCGACAAGCTCGGTGTGGGTGAGCGGCTGGCCCGTGGCGGCGGCCTGCGCGCGTTCTTCCGCCGTGAGCTCGCGGTCGACTACTGGGACCGCGAGCGGCCGCCCGGCGACCGTACCGATGACCAGTGACGCCAGTGTCGTGTGGATGCCCGGCGGCGTTCGCACGGAGATCCACCTCGGCGCCGAGGACACCGGCGGCGCGTTCTGCCTGCTGGTGGATCAGCCGCCGGCGGGGTGGCGGCTTCCGCCGCACCGGCACCGGGAGACGGCCGAGACGATCCACGTGCTTGCCGGCACGTTCGAGATGCAGGTCGACGGGACGCGCTCGCGGATATCGGCCGGAGAGACGGTGCACATCCCCCGCGGCGCCATCCACTCGGGAGCCAACGTGAGCGCGGCGGCCGGGCGGCGGGTCGTGCTGTTCAGCCCGGCCGGCATGGAGCGGTTCTTCCTGGAGGCCGGAGCGCCCGAGCCTGACGCCGACGTCGACCTCCCCGCGGTGATCGCCGCCGCCACGCGCCACGGCTGGGAGTTCGCGGCCGAGGCCTGAACGCGCCCGGGCCGGTATCACACAGTCGCGGCGACGAGCGCGAACGTTACCGCGGCCAGCGCGACCGCCGCTGCGGTCAGCCAGGCCACGAGCGAGAACGACATCTCGTCGTAACCGCCGCGGCTGAGCGCCGCCGCGCCGCGGCGCTGGCGCACCGCGCCGATGATCAGCACGGCGATGGCCAGGGCCCCGTAACCGAGGCCGAGCAGCCGGAACGGCCAGTGGGCGCCGCCGGTCACGCTGGGCAGGACCCGGCCGATGGCGATCGCCGCGGCGGTTGCGCCCAGGCCGGTGCGCCACCAGGCGAGCCAGGTGCGCTCGGCCGCCAGGCGGGTACGCCGAGAGGCATCCTGCGGTTGGCGCTCGTGCCCGGACGAGTCGTTGGCGGCGGTCATCGCGGCTGGTGGCAGACGGTCGGCGCTGGCGGGCATCGCCCGCACGACCGCCGACGTTAGCGCTGCCGTCGGACTGCGCCGCCCATGACGGCGGCCGGGCGTCACCCGTTCCGGGCGATGCCGCGCCACCCCGCGCCGCCTACAGTCAGTCGCCGAACGTCACGCGCGCTCGATCACCCGGTGAGGGCTACGGCTATGGCAGATCACGTGGAGGAGCTCCTCCGTCGCTTGACGGTCAGCGACGACCGCTCGCTCCGCTCGATCCTGGCGCCCACTTCGGAGTGCGGTGAGGCCGCTGCCGTCGAGGTCGATGCGATGTTCGATCGGCGCACCCAGACGCTCGTCCGTCTGGCGGCGCTGCTGGCCGCCGATGCCTCGACCACCTCGTTGCGATGGGCCGTGGAGATGGCGTCCGGTGCCGGTGTGAGCGACGAGGAGGTCGTGGGGGTGCTGCTCGCGGTGGGCGCGACGGTCGGCTTCGCCCGGGTGGTGTCCACCGCGCCCCGGCTGGCTCTGGCTATCGGCTACGACATCGAGGCGGTGGGCTGGGACGGCTCGTGAGCCGCCCCGGGGGCGTCGCGCGCCTCCCAGATCTCGCGCAGTAGTTGCGGTCGCAGATGCTGCTTGCGAACCCGGGTCACCGCCGCGCCGAGCGCGTCGATGCCGGGCGCCAGACCGGGGTCCTCCGCGGAGATCAGCACGACCGCCGTTCGCGGATGGCGCACGTTGATCGCCCGCGCCGCGGCCACCCCGCCCATTCCCGGCATCCGGACATCCATCATCACGAGATCGGGTGACAGCGAGTGGACCGCTGACAGCGCCTCCTCGCCGGAGCGCGCCTCGCCCACCAGCGCGAAGCCGGCGGTGGCCTCGATCAGCTCGCGCAGCACGTCGCGGAAGCACGCCTGGTCGTCGACGGTCAGTACCGCTACGTCGCGATCCGCCGCGGCGGCGCTGCGGAGGGGGGGCCGGCTGGGCGCCGCCATCGTCGCTTGGTGCACTCCTTGCTGATCGTCGATCCGTGCGGCGGGTGATTGTCCGCCTGGCGAGATTCTCATGGACCGCCCGTTGGAGGACCAGTGTGTACGCACGCCAATCGGGGAGAGCTAGCCTCTCTCTTCGGCGAGGTACATGAGCGCCGCCGTCACCCGCCGGCTCACGTGTTCGGCATCGCCCAGCTCGAGCTTGGCGAAGATCGAGTTGACGTGCTTCTCCACGGCGCGCTTGGTCAGCACGAGCGACTCGGCGATCGCGGCGTTGCTCTTGCCCTGCGCGATCTGGCCGAGCAGCTCGCGTTCGCGCGCGGTGAGACTCGGCAACCGCGGAGTGTGTGGCGCGGGTGCGCGCCTCCACGAGCAGATCGACGATCCTCGGGTCGATCACCGATCCGCCCCCGGCGACGGTCTCGATCGCGCTCGTGAGCTCCGCGCGGTTGCCCACGCGCTCCTTGAGCAGGTAGCCCCGTCCGGCCGCGCCGGAGCGCAGGAGATCGAGGGCGTACGCCGGCTCGGCGTACTGGCTGAGGACCAGCACGCCGACCTCCGGTTGGGCCTGCCGCAGCCACGAGGCGACCCCGATCCCTTCATCGCCGCCGGACGGGGGCATGCGTATGTCCGTCAGGACCACGTCGGGGTCGAACGCCTCGATGGCAGCTTCCAATTCGAGACGATCGCGGCAGGACGCGACGATTCGTACGCGATCGGGGTCAAAGAACGCGTCGGTGAGGGTGTCGCGGATGAGCACGGAGTCGTCGGCGCACACGACCCGGATCGGTGTGGTTGCGGCTGGCAGTCTGCGGTGAGCCAATGTCAGGACCGGCCTCGCTCCGAGAGTGCTCGGCGCGAAGTCGTGGGGTGCCGGTCGCGTCGAGCGTGACGGCGCGACGACTCGCCGACATCGCCTCGATGGGGTGAAATCGCCTTGCACCGCGCCCCAGGCACGGCCGCCGCTGCGCGAACGCGGTGGCGCCGAACCGGTGAGCCGATCCGCCCAAGACCGGGCCTCTCCGTTCGCGCGGCGGGGCCTGCGGTAGTATCGGCCGACCGGTCCGGTTCGGGGGGCGGCCGGTCATAAGCGCTCGTTGCCGGCGTGCACGGTCAGCTACACGCCAAGGGGGCGGCCGATGTCTGAATCCCACGTTGACACGCAAGCCCGGCCCGACGGCGCGTCGGCCGAGGGCGCGCGCTTTGCCGCACCGATCGACGCCTCGGTCCCCGCGTCACCTCAGCCGGCGTGGCAGTCCGCGCCGATGCTCGCGGCGCCCATCCGCCTCGTCGTCGCGGACGACTCCTACCTGATCCGAGAGTCGCTGACCCACGCGTTCGCCGGCCAGGCGCGGGTCGAGGTGGTGGCGGTCTGCGGAGACCGCCATGCACTGGACGCGGCGGTCGAGGCGCATCGTCCAGACGTCGTGATGACCGACATCCGCATGCCGCCCAGCGGGGAGGAGGAGGGCATCCGGGCGGCGGCCCGGATGCGCGACACTCATCCGGATATCGGGGTGGTGGTGCTCAGTCAATACGCTGAGCCGGCTTACGCGCTCGAGCTGCTGAAGTCCGGCACCAGCCGTCGCGCGTACCTGCTCAAGGAGCGGCTGCGTCATCGCGACGAGCTGCTCGGAGCCATCGACGCCGTCGCGTCGGGCGGGTCGGTCATCGATCCGAAGATCGTCGAGTTGTTGATCGAGACCCGGGGTGCAGCGGACAGCTCGCCGTTGGCCGAGCTCACCGCGCGCGAACTCGAGCTTCTTGCCCTGATCGCCCAGGGCAAGAGCAACCCGGCCATCGCCGAGTCGCTCGTGCTGACCAAGCGCGCCGTGGAGAAGCACGTCAACTCGATCTTCTTCAAGCTCGGCCTGCCGGACGCCCAGTATGTGAGCCGGCGGGTCATGGCCGCGCTGATCTTCCTGTCGGAGCACGAGCGATAGGCGGCGCCGGGGCCGGCCCCGGCGCGTCACCCGTTCGGGAGGATGCCGCCGCCCGCGGCGTGTATTCCAATGTGTCGGTGCCCACGGGCCGCCCGACCGACCGGAAGGAGACGTGATGGCCGCTGAGCCGCCAACGACGCCAGCCTCGCCCGCCGATGGCACGGACGGTGCGCCGTCCGCCGGCGCGAAGCAGACCGGCGCCCCGGCCGGGTCGAGCGCGTCCCCGCCGGTCGTCGAGCACGCGCACCGGGTGCTCGTCCGCGTGCTGCTGGCGGTCGGGGTGGTCGTCGGGCTGCTGGCGATCTTCTCGGTCTGGATCAATCGCCAGGTGCTGAGCACGAGCAACTGGACGAACACCAGCAGTCGGCTGATCGCCGATCCGAAGATCGATCAGGCGGTCGGCACGTACCTGGTTGGTCAGCTGTTCTCCGCCGTCGACGTGGCCGGGGAGCTGCAGGGGATCCTGCCGAAGGAGATCGCAGGGTTGGCCGGCCCGGCCGCCGGCGGCCTGCGCCAGCTCGCCGATCAGGTGGCTCCGCAGCTGCTGGCCAGCGCGGCGGTGCAGGGCGCATGGCGCCAGGCCAACACCGTTGCGCACCGCGAGCTGCTGACGATCCTCAACGGCGGCGGGCGGACGGTCTCCACCCAGGGTGGCGAGGTGGCATTGAACCTGCGCACGATCGTCGACCAGCTGGCGTCGCAGCTCGGGTTCAGCGCTCAGGTCGCGGCCGCGCGGGCGAAGCTCGCCGGGCGGAACGGGCAACCAGATCCGCACGGCCGCGCAGCAGCAGCTCGGGATCACGCTGCCTGCGAACAGCGGCCAGCTGGTCATCCTGCGTTCCAATCAGCTGAAGACCGCCCAGGACGTGGCCAAGGCGATTCGTGGTCTGGCCGTGTGGCTCACGGTCCTCGCCGTGCTGCTGTTCGTCGCGGCCGTGTGGCTCGCTCACGGCTGGCGCCGGGTCGCGCTGCGCTCGGTGGGCTGGTGCTTCGTCGCCGTCGGAATCCTCGTGATCCTGGCGCGGCGCGTGGTCGGCGACCAGGTGATCGGCGGCCTGGTGGCCACGCCGACGAACCGGCCCGCCGCGCTGGATGCGTGGACGATCGGCACGAGTCTGCTGTACGACATCGCCGTGGCCGTCGTCGTGTACGGGATTGTCATCGTCCTGGCTGCGTGGCTGGCTGGGGGGACGCGCGCCGCGGTCGGCCTGCGCCGGGCGCTCGCGCCCGATCTGCGCGACCACCCGGTGGCCGTCTACAGCTGGCTGGGCGGCTTCTACCTGCTGATCCTCCTCTGGGGCCCCACCCCGGCGTTCCGTCAGATCGCCTGGATCATCCTCATGGTGGTGCTGCTCGTCCTCGGCGTGCAGGTCCTGCGCCGGCAGGCGGCCGAGGAGTTTCCCGATGCGCACCGCGGTGACGCATCGCGGCGGCTGCGGGCGTGGGCGACCGACCGCCGCAGCCACCTCGGCCGACCGTCCGGCGCCTCGCCGGGGGCCGGGGGGCAGCCGGCGACGAGTGCGGCCGACGCGCATCTCGCCGCACTCGAGCGCCTGTCCTCGCTGCACGAGCGCGGCGTCCTCACCGACGCCGAGTTCGCCGCCGAGAAGCAGACGATCATGAACGGTCGCTGAGCGTGGGCCGTCACCCGCTCGCCTCGGCGGTGGGCGGGGGCGCGCTGCCCACCGGCCACCGTGCGCGGCGACCGGACGGCGGGCCGGTGCTCAGCTCGCTGGAGACCGCGCTGCAGAGCCTCGTCAGCGCCGCCCGACAGTGCTCGAGCTGAGCCGGCGCCCGGCGGCGCGCGGGCCCGCGCGCGGTTACGGAGCGAGCAATCCGGCCTCGGAGGCACGGGCGACCGCCTCCGAGCGAGAGGACGCGTCCAACTTGCGGTAGACCGCGTGCGCCTGCGACTTCACGGTGTTGGACGAGACGTGCAGGCGCTTGGCGATCTCGCGGAACGACAGGTGCGTCGGCAGGAAGCGCAGGATCCGCAGCTCCGCCGTGGTGAGCGCGGAGGGACCGACGAGCGAGATCTCCGCGCGAGCGTCGATGAGCCCCCAGGCGGCGTCGAACCACTCCTGGAAGATGGCGACGTCCCGGCTGCGGCGAGCGAAGCGCGAGGCCTCCGCCAGCAGCGTTCGCGCTCGCACGATGTCGGCCAGCTTGAGCGCGGCGCGGGCCAGCAGCACCCGCGTCTCGATCTCGTACCAGGGGAGGAAATCCCCGAGCAGGGACAGCAGTTGGGTGCAGTGCTGCAGGTCGGACTTCGCCTCGTCCACGCGTCCCTGGTGCGCTCGGGCAGCGGCCGACGCCGCGAACGTGAGCGCCGAGGTCGGATACCCGGAGAGCCCGTGGCGTTCGGTTATCTGGGCGCCACGGTCTGCGAGCTCGATCGCCGTCTCCCAGTCGTCGTGTTCGATCGCGACGATCGCCAGCTGGGCCGCACACAGGGAGGCGACGCCAGGGGCGGTGACGGCACTGTGGTGGAACGCGGCGTCCAGCGCGCGCTCGGCGCCGTCCCGATCGCCCGCCAGATGCTGGGCGACGCCGCGCAGGAGCAGACCCCACGGCATCCACGGGCTGTCGGGCGCCGCCGCTTCGCACAGGCGCACGGCGTCCTCGCACATGCGGTCCGGCCCCGATCGCGCGCTGGCCGCCTCCACGGTTGCCAGGCCGATGCCTTGGGCGTGCGTGGTCGGGATGGTGCGCCCGCGGGGGGCGACGGCGGCGGCGCGACCCCAGCGTTCGGCCAGGTCGACGTCGCCGAGCGTGAGGCAGCTGTGCGCGGCGGCCAGCGCCAGCGGCGCGTAGCCGGCGATCTCGTCCGGGCCGAAGCGGGTCAGCCAACGCTGGACCGCATCGTTGCGTCCCTCGGCCTCGAAGGTCAGGATGTTGGCCCACAGCAGATCCCCGGCCTGATGGACGTCCCCGGCCGCGACCGCGTGGTCGATGGCTCGGTGCACGTCACGGCAGGCCGCATACCAGGCACTCGCGCGCAGATGCAGGGCACGCTCGAGCGCCGGCTCGGCGCGGCGCAGCTCGGCGCGCAGCATGTCCCGGAACAGACGGTGCACGCGATATGACTCGTGCCGCGAGTCGAGCGGCAGCAGCAACAGGTTTCGCCGAGTCAGCTCGCTGAGGATGACGCCCGAGGCCTGCGGCCCGAGCACCGCATCACACAGCGGGCCAGTCAGCTCATCGAGCACCGACGAGCGGGTCAGGAAGGCGGCCGCCTCGGGCGAAAGGTCGCTCATCACCTCGTCGCGCAGGTACTCGGCGATGAGGTGGTCGTCGCCCGCGAAGCCCTCGGCGCTCTCGCCGGCCCGAGGTTGGTCGCGCAGCGAGAGCGCGGCCAGGTACAGGCCCGCCGGCCAGCCTTCGGTGCGCCGTACCAATGTCTCGACGGCCGTGGCGTCGAGGTCGAATCCGGATCTGCGGATCAGCGTGGCGGCGTCGGCAGCAGTCATGGCGAGGTCCTCGGTGCGGATCTCGACCAGCGCCCGGCGTGCACGCAGCCGCCCGAGCGACAGCGTCGGCTCGCTCCGCGATGACAGTGCCAGCTGTGCGGCGGTGGGAAGCTGCGCCAGCAGCAGGTTGACCACCGTGCGCACAACCGGCGGGCTGACGGTGTCGGCGCCGTCGAGGACCAGCACGAAGCTCGAATGCTCGAATTCGCCGGGGCGGGCGAGCTGTTCGAGCACCTCCTCGGCGCTCGCGTCCTCATGCACGGGCTCGGATACCCGCACCGAGCTGGCCGCAGTGGCTGCGAACGCGCGCACGATCGCGGTGGCGAGCCTCGCCGGCTCGTCGTCGCCCTCGTCGACCGCGACCCAGACGAACGGTCGTACGTCCTGCTCGGCCCATTCGGCCAGCAGGCTCGTCTTGCCGTAACCGGGAGGCGCGGTGATCAGGGCCAGCGACGCCTCGCGCGCCTCGCGTAGGCGCGCGACCAGCGCCGGGCGGCTCACAAACGCCCGATCGAATCGCGGAACGCCTGGCGACGGCCCTTCGAGGAGCGCCGCCCCGGCGATCGCCCGCGTCGCGGGCACGCGCGTCGTGGGAGAGGCGCGAACGGTCCGTGGGGCCACGCAGTCAGTGTCACCACGAACGGCCGCCCCGGCAAGGAGGCACGCTCCCGTGTTCCCGGGAAGCAGGCACCACCCCGCGCCAACGTTGGTTGCGTCACCCGAATGGGATGAGGCGGCCCGACCACCGCGGTCCTAGCGTGAAACGCCGGGTGCTAGCTCAACGAGGAGGCACGTGATGGCCGACCTGGTGGCGATTGGCTACGACGACGAGACCACGGCCGCCGAGGCGGCCCAAGAGGTCCAGCGCCTGTCGCAGGATCTCATCATCCAGCCCGACGCGGTCGCCGTGATCGTGCGCGACACCGACGGTCATTACCACGTGACCACGAACCACCATCCGGTCGGTGCCGGGGCCAGCTGGGGCATGTTCTGGGGGCTGCTGTTCGGCATCCTGTTCTTCGTGCCGGTGTTCGGCCTGGCCGTCGGCGCCGGGCTGGGCGCCCTGATGGGCCGCATCGAGAAGACCGGCATCGACAAGCAGTTCCTCGACCAGGTCCGCGACCAGGTCCAGCCGGGGAACTCGGCGCTCTTCCTCGTGGTCGAGAAGGTCACCCCCGACAAGGCCGTCGCTGCCCTGAGCCGCTTCGGCGGCACCGTGTTGAAGTCGTCGCTGTCGAAGGACACCGAACGGGAGCTTCAGGAGGCGCTGCACGGCACCCCGGTTGCTGCCGCTTAGCCGCGTGACCCTGGCAGGCCCCGCCGCCCGGCGTCCTCGAGGGGCGCGAGCCTGATGTCGGGACGGCCGGTCGAGGGCGGCGTGCCGGGCGGCCCGCCGCCGGGCGCACCGACGCCGAGGATCGATCGCATGCTCGATCGCCGACTGGGCGGTCGCGCGCTGCGGCCGCGCTACGCGGCGTACCTGATCGTCAGCTTCTGGCTGCTGGCCATCGTCATCTTCGGCGTCATCGAGCGCCTGGCTGATCCCCACACGTTCCCGACCATCTGGTTGGCGTTCTGGTGGGCGGTGCAGACGGTGACGACCGTCGGCTACGGCGACGTGGTGCCCAAGCAGGCGAGCGGCAAGGTCATGGCCGCGTTCCTGATGCTCGGGGGTCTGTCGCTGCTGTCGATCCTGACCGCCACGATCACCAGCGGGTTCGTGACACGACGCCAGGACCAGGCGCGCGCCGCCGGCGCGGACCCGGTGATGCAGCAGCTGGAGCAGATCGCCATGCGGCTCGACGGGCTCGAGGCCGAGCTGCGCCGCGCGCCGCGCGGTGACTCCGGCCTCGGTCCGCGGGACCCAATGTGACCGGGAGCGCTCGCCGCAGCCGCTCATCCGCTTGGGGTGATGCCGGGTGCCACGGCGCCGGTCATCATTCGTGGTGCCAGGTCGACCGGGCATCCGCCGGTGGCCCCGCGAAACGTGGGGCCGAGCACCGACCGCCATGACACCGCCAAACCACCCCACCTCCTTGTCACGCGCCGGCGGTAGCCAGCCGGTCGGTTCGGCCGGCAGCCGCGCCGGCCGGCGCCGGGTGTCACCGTTGGGTCGCCACGGGCCGTTCCGCGTGCTGACGTGTGCGCTGGCCGCGGCCGCGATCTGTGCCGGGGTGGGCGGCGCGCGCACGACCCCGGCCGGGGCGCAGATCGCGTCCAGCGCCGTGGCGAAGACCGCTGATGCGCCGTCGACGCCGACCTCGGCCGACACCGCGACCGCCAGCACGACGGCCGCCTCCCCGACCTCGACGGCCCGGCCCGCCAGTACGACGGTCAGCACGACCGTCAGCACGGTGACGAGCAACCACACGTCCATCACGACGAAGACGGCATCCCGCGCCGCGCCCACGATCTCGGTCAATCAGAACGTCAACGTTCACACCAACACGACGTCGTCGACCGGCACGAGCTCGTCAGGCGGCGGCCTCCCGGCGTGGGCCTGGGTGCTGATCGGCCTCGCGGTGGTCGGGGCGCTCGTCGCCGCGGCGTTCTCGCGCGGCCGGCGAAGCGGAGGCGGCCCGGGAACACCGTCCGGTGCACCAGCGCCCCCACCGGCGCCGCCCGGCGCCCCGCCGCCCGGCGGGACGGCGGCGCCCCCTCCGGGGAGCGCCGCCGAGCCGTCGACCCCTCCACCCTCCTCGCCACCTGGCGAGCCCTGAGCAGCCGGCGCGGCGTCAGCGCGCCCGCGGCGACCTGTCGGCTACTGGTTCTGCGCCCGCAGCGTCGGCCAGGCAGCCGACAGGAACATTGAGACGAGCGCATCGCGACTGGCGGTGCTGCTGTGCTCGATGGTCAGCACGGCCGTCACGGTGGCGCAGGCAACTCCCTGGCGGGAACGGGCATCGGCGTCTGAGCGGCGCTCGGGGTTACTCGGATCGGGACTCATCACGTACTGCATGATCGCCGTCGCGACCGTTTCTGTGAATACCGCAGTTGCGGGATTCGCGCGATCAGCCGAGCACGAGGCCCTCGCCAAGCGCCTTGGCGACCAGGTGCGCGCGCGAGCGCGCGCCGACCTTCTCCATCGCGTTGCGCACGTGGGTGCGCACCGTCTGGTGAGCGATGCCGAGCTCGTCGGCGATCTCCGGTCCGGTGCCGCCGAGTGACACGAGCCGCACGATCTCGCGTTCACGCACCGACAGCGTTGCCGGTGACGGTGCGGGGTCCACGGTCCGCCGGAATCGCTCACCCCAGCGCGACGTGTTCAGCGCGACGACGAGGACGAGGCGGTGACCCGACACCACCTCGGTCGTGGCCGCCCATTGCACCGCTACGACACCCCCGTCGGAGCAGCGCAGCTCAGCCTGACCGCTGAACTGCCCGGAGGCCAGCCACCGTCGCCATTCGGTCGGCGACGCCAGCGGGCCGCCGACCACCCAGTGGTGAATCGGGCGCCCCATGAGATCCTCCCGCTTGCATCCGAGCAACTTCAGGTACGCCCCGTTGGCGTCGACGTGGCGGCGGTGGCTGTCGACCAGCACCATGGCGTTCTTCGATTGCTTGAACGCGGCCGTGAACAGCTCCGACATGCCCGGCGGCGTCCCCACGACAGTCATGCTTCGCTGCCCCCCTCGCGCGCTGCTGATCGCCCGATCGTACCGGGCCGACGGTCCGGTACGCGACGCTACGGCCGCGCTCCGCGCAGCGCGTCCTCCGAACCGGGTGATATCGCCGCCCGCTCAGGCCGTGAGTACCGGCCCGGCTCGTCGGGTCCACTTGGTTCGCGGGTGCCGCGCATGAAGCGAGCTCCGACCAGCTCGGCCGGTACGGCGCCCGTGATGCTCGTGCCATGTCCCGCGGCGGACTGGATGCTCAGGATGCCGCCGACCGCGCCGATCCGGTCGCGCATGTTCTGTAGCCCGGCGCCGCTGGTCGCGGACGGATCCAGGACGCCGTCGATCTTCGAGCCGTCCTGCGGCACCGTGAATCCGCCGCCCTGGTCTGATACCTCGAAGTGCAGCACCCCGTCCTGGTGCCACAGGCGGACCGCGGTGCGGGCATCCTCGCCGGCGTGCTTGTCTGCGTTCTGCACCGCCTCCAGGCAGCAGAAGTAGACGGCCAGCTCGAGCTCAGGCTCGTACCGGCCGACGTGCTCGGCGCTGACGCTGGCCGGCCGCGCCGAGCGCCGGGTGGCCGCCTGCAACGCGACTGGGAGCCCGAACCGGTCCAGCAGGTGGGGATACAACCCGTGCGCGACCTCGCGCAGCTCGTCGATCGCCGCCGCCAGCTCCTGATCGAGGGTGTCGAACAGGCCGGCGCCGTCCGGCGACTGCGCCTCGATCGCCTCGCTTGCGAGTCCCAACCGGACGCGCAACGCCACCAGGCGCTGCTGGACGCCGTCGTGCAGGTTGCGCTCCAGCCGCTCGCGCTCGCGGTCGGCGGCGGCGATCAGGCGCCGCCGCGAGCGCCGGAGGTCGGCCTCGAGCTGGTACCGGTGGACGGCCATGCCCGCGGCCGCCGTGACCGCCCGCAGGAAGCGCGGGTCCTCGGCCAGCGCGGAGTCGATCACGATCGCCGCCGCGGGACCGCCCTCCTCGCCGCTCGGGCCGGGGATGTCCAACGGGCGCAGCTGGACGCCGTCCGGCGGCAGCCGCGCCGGCGTGCCGCCCAGATCGGTGAAGCACCGGCGACGCTCGCTCCAGAAGACGAGGCGCAGGCTCTCGTCGTGCAGCGCGTCGTGCATCAGGATGCGCAGGTCCTGCGGGCTTCTCGCAGCCGAGAGCCCGCCGACAAGTCCCTCCAGGGCGCGCTTGAGGAACAGCTCCTCTCGTACCAGACCGACCACGAGCGCAAGGGGCACGGCCGGGACCGCCGCGAGCAGCAACCAGTCCACGATCGTCGGCCGCGCGGTCGGGCTCTCCCCGACCAGCAGTGACGCGGCGAGGATCACCGCGTAGGCGATCGACACGATCAGCACCGGCCCGAGCATGATGCGGGTGAGACTCGACGACCGTCGCAAACGCCCGACCAGCACGACCACCACGCCGAGCGTGAGCACCGCGTAGCCGATTCGCACCAGCCGCACGGCGAGATCGTGCAGTCCGGGGGACGTGCCCACGAACAGGACGTTGCGGGGGCACCGCGGCAGGCAGTGGATGAAGGGTGCGGCGATCGCCGGCTGGCGGGAGATCAGCCACAGCGGGATCCAGCCTATGACCACGATCGCTCCCGCGCCGAAGGTCAACCGGCGCTCGAGGCGGGAGTGCAGGTGGCCCTCCGGGAACGACAGGAGCAGGTAGTTGTAGCCGGGGACCGCGAAGATCCCGACGAGCATTGCCAGGCTGTACAGGTACGGATTCCGGGCCCCGGTGAGAAACCACACCGCGCTGACCAGGCCCAGGATCACCAGCGCCCGTCCGAGCCGCTCCTCGGGGTGGCGGACCATCGCGTAGATCCCGGCGCCGACGATCGACAGGACGTCGACCGCGCGGGTCAGCGGCGAGAGCACGCCGGGGGGCGAGCTGTAGGGGTTGCGTGCCGACGCGTAGGCCACCGCCGCTGCCGCCAGCACGCCGGCAATGCCGATCAGCACGAGCCGCCGCTGGTCATCCCTGGCCGGCTCGGACTCGGGTGTGCGAGCTGTGGCCGGGATGGGAGAGGCGGATCGATACATTGGCCACCGCGAAAGACGAAGTCTCCCGGGCCGCCGCAGCGACGGAAGCGGGATAATGCGTCTCACACCCTATCGCCGTGGTGCGCCCGGCTGCGGCCCGCGGCTGCTCGCCGTCGACAGCGGGAGGGCCGGTAAGCACATCGTCGGCGCTCGCGACGTCATCCCAAGCGGGTGATGTGCGGGTGCGCACGCCGCGCTTCGATGTATGTGAGCAGCCGCGCGGCGGGCCGTGGGCCGGCGGCGGGATGCCGAACACGTGGCGACGCCGGGCATCCGGGTCGCGAAGCCGAACAGAAAGGGGCTCATCGTGGCTGTAGTCACGCCGGATACCGAGCAGGCGCTCAGCGGACTCTCAGTCGGTGACATGTCGATCCTCGACGCCGCCGTGGGCCTTCGGGAGGCCGCGCTGGAAGCCACGGGACTCGACGCACGGGCGTTCGCCCTCGTGAAGATCGCCGCGCTGATCGCGCTGGAGGCGCCGCCGGCCTCCTATGCCTGGCAGGTCGCCAACGCCCTCGACGACGGTGCCACGCCCGAGGACGTGCTCGGCGTGCTGCGCGCCGTCGCCCCGCAGGTCGGCATGGTCCGCGTCGTCTCGGCGGCTCCCGAGATCATGCTGGCGCTCGGGCTGTCGCTGCCCGACGAGCCCGGAACGGGGGCCTGACATGCCGATGATGCGCCGCCGTCCCCTGCTGCGCGCGGCGGCCGTGGGCGGCGGCGCCTACATGGCGGGCAAGCACTCCGCCAACAGGGCACAGCACGAGGCCTACCAGGACGAGCAGCTGGCGGCGGCGCAGGCTCAGGCCCCCCCGGCGCCCGCGCCGGCACCGGCACCGGCCGGGGGGCTATCCCCGGACGTGCTGTCGCAGCTGAAGGAGCTCGGGCAGCTGCACGACTCCGGCGTGCTCACCGACGAGGAGTTCGCTCAGCAGAAGCAGCGGCTGCTGGCCGGGTAGGCCGCAGCGGCTCGGACCGCGGGTCACGCCACCGCGTGCGCGGTGGCGGCTCGCGGCAGGGCGGCGGGGCTAGGCCTCGGCGGAGACCGCCGGTGCAGGCGCCGGCGCCAAAACCGGGTCGCCCTGCAACGACCAGCGCCAGCCCGCCAGGAGGTCGTGGACCGAAGCGGCGCCGACGACCGGCTCGGGCGGGAGCGCGAGCTCGACGGGGGAGAGCACGAACGGGCGTGTCTGCGGCCCACCCAGCCCACCGTGGAAGGAGATCAGCTCCTCGAAGGCGCAGCCCTCCTCCAGGTCGGGGTCGTAGAAGCTGTTGACCATGATGTCGGCCACGTGCGCGAAGCCGTCGGTGCGTCGCAGGTGCGTCGCGGCGTTCGGGGAGATACGGCGCCAGCGGGTCCTCGCCCTCGACGCGGCCGGTGGCCAGGTAGTGCGTCCCACCGGCACCGAGCACGACGGGGCCGTGAACGTCGGAGCGAACGAGCAGGAAGCCGACGTGGGGGTGCTCGCGCAGCGGCGTCGATCAGGCGCGGATGGCGCTCCTCGATCTCCTCGAGCGCTCAGGCGACGCGGCTCCTCCATGAGGTAGACGAGCCCGAGGTTGCCCGAGCCGAGCACGAGCGACCTGCCGATCGGCGACGTCGGCCTTGCCTGCTTCCTGTTCACGCCCGGTGGCCTCGTTGAAGGCGTGGCCGGCGGCGGCGTCGTTCTCGTCGCCGCCCGCCGACGGGGGTGACGCGTGCCGCGCTCGATCGAGCGTCCCGACCAGGTCGTCGAGGCCGTAGCCGTTGCGCTGCTTGAACGTCGCGCCCTGGGTCTGGCCGTGGTCGGAGAGCACGACGAGCTTGTACGGTCGGGGGGCGTAGCGGCGCGCGCGGGCGATGCGGCCGAAGTGCTCGTCGAGCTTGCGCAGCGCCTCGAGCGTGTCCGCCCGCTCGAGGCCGGAGTGGTGTGCCACCTCGTCGTAGCTCGAGAAGGTCGCGTAGACCGCCGGGCGGCCGCGCATCATGTCGGTGACCACGCCGAACACGATCAGGTCGCGGACGAACACGCACAGGGTGGCGCGCAGGAAGGGATAGCGGCCGCCGCGGTCACCGCGGGGGGTGATCGCGGCGGCGCTGCTGCTGCACCGCCGCGATCCACTCGAGGACGACCTCCCAGAAGAACAGCACGAGCACGCGCGTGACGTTGAAGCCGTTGGCCAGGAAGGCGCGGTAGCCCTGGTTGGCTCGTTTCTCCTCGTCCATGCGGCTGACGGTGAGGATCATCTCCTCGGCCTCGCCGGAGAACAGGTTTCCCCGGCTCGTCGCCGCCGTCGGATGAGCAGGCCGTCGCCGGTCGCCCGGCGACCGCTCGATCTCGGCGCAGTCGGTCGGCGAGGAACAGGTCATCAGCTTGCCGGTCTCCTTCTCCACCCACCGAAACGCCGGTATGTCCTCGTTGGAGCCGAGCAGGATGCCGGCCTGGCTGGCACCGGTCTGCGAGCTGAGATCGGGCTCCCACTCGCTCAGGCGGTGCGTGCCCTCGGCCAGCCAGCGGGCCATCTCCGGAGCATGGCCGTCACGCATCGCCAGCTTCAGCACCGGGAGGGCCAGCCCGTCGATCTCGAGGTAGACGATCCCCGGGACGTCGGTGCGGGTCGCGCCGCCTCGCCGCCGGCTGATGCGCGCGATGACGCGCAGCGTGTAGGTGTCGTCGTCGCTGGCGCCGAGGACCGCCTGCAGGACGACGCTGGCCGCGGCCATCACCAGTGCCGCCGCCAGCGCCCAGCCGAACGACTGGACCGTGAAATCCGACGGGATCGACCTTCGCGACGAGCAGCAGGATCAGCGCATCGAGCAGCAGTACCGCCACGAAGCCGAGCGCGAGCGTGAACGGCAGGCGCAGCGCGGCCACGACGGGCGGCAGCACCGCGTTGAGCACCGCGATCAGCACGGCGGCAACGACCGCGTCGACGAAGCTGTGCACGCTGACGCCGGGCACGATGGCCCCGGCTATCAGCAGGGCCGCCGCGGTCACCAGCAGCGACAGCAACACGTGCAGCAGCCGGAAGTGCGGCGCCTGCGGGGCCCAGCCGGTCTCGCCGTAGGGGACGTCGGGCGCCGCGCTCATCGGCGCGCGTCCCGAGGACTGCGAATTGCGAACATCAGACGCACAAGCTCGATGATGGTCTCACGACGGCGCCCGCGATGAGTGAACGGCACGCCGGTGGGTCGCGCCGCACCCTGCCCGATGAGCCGCGGGCCCGCATCACCCGGATCAGATGAGAGCCTCCATCACCTGGCTGGGGCACGCGACCGTGCTCCTCGAGATCGACGGCACGCGGCTGCTGACCGACCCGGTGCTCGGCCGCCGCGTGGGGCCGCTCGTGCGCGTCGCGCGCCGGCGTGAGCCCGGAGACGATCGAGCGCATCGACGCCGTCCTGCTGTCCCACCTGCATTCCGACCACGCTCACCTGCACTCGCTGCGGCGTGCAGCCCGCTCGGCCCCGGTCATCGCGCCGCCGGCGGCCGGACCCTGGCTGCGCCGGCGCGGCCTCAGCGACGTGCGCGAGCTCGCGCCCGGCGAGGAGACGCGCATCGGCAGCCTGAGGGTGACCGCCACGCCGGCGCAGCACGACGGCCGCCGCCATCCGCTCGGGCCGGCAGCCGAGCCGGTCGGCTTCGCCGTGCGGGCTCGCGCTCGGTATACTTCGCCGGCGACACCGACCTGTTCGCCGAGATGGCGCGTCTGGCGGGCTCCATCGACGTGGCGTTGCTGCCGGTGGCGGGCTGGGGCCCGACGCTGGGCCCGGGCCACCTCGACCCCGAGCGCGCGGCGCAGGCGGCCGCGTTGATCGCGCCGCCGATCGCCATCCCGATCCACTGGGGGACGCTGGCGCTGGCCTGGGCGGCGGGCGCGGGGCCGATCGCCAGCGGCCGGCCCGCGACTTCGCCGAGGCGACGGCCCGGCTGGCACCGGCCGTCGAGGTGCGAATCCTCGCGCCCGGCGAGCGGACCGGGCTGTAACACGCCCTCGGCCCGAGCCGGCCGAGCACTCCGGGGCTCGGGCATCCTGCGAAACGTACGGCCGGTTCGGCGTGATTCGCTCGCGTCATCCGCTTCGGGCGATGCGCGGCCCGGTCGCCCAGCCTGTAATAGGCGCATCGGAGCCGAAGAGACGAGGAGGTTCGGCGTGACGCCGCGCACGAGCGATGACCCCACCCGGACGCACGTCGTGATCGTCGGCGGCGGCTTCGCCGGGCTTGGCTGCGCACGCAAGCTTGCGGGCAACGAGCACGTGCAGGTGACGCTGGTCGACCAGCACAACTACCACACGTTCCAACCGCTGCTGTACCAGGTCGCCACGGCCCAGCTGGCCGCCAACGACATCGCCTTCCCGCTGCGCAAGGGCTTCCACGACGACGACAACGTCGATGTCAAACTCGGCACGGTGACCGCGGTCGATCCGGCAAGCCGGTCGGTTTCGACCGCGACCGGCGAGACCTACGCCGGCGATGTGCTCGTGCTCGCTGCCGGCGCCCGGGCGAACTTCTTCAACACCCCCGGGGCGGACACATGCGCCTTCCCGCTCTACTCCCTGGCGGACGCCGAGCGGCTGCGCTCGCGCATCCTCGGCGTCTTCGAGGACGCCGACCGCGATCCCGGGCTGCTCGATCAGGGCGCGCTCAACTTCGTGGTCGTCGGCGCCGGCGCGACCGGGACCGAACTGGCCGGCGCGCTGGCCGACATGATCCACCAGACGATGACGGCCGAGTACCACGACCTCGCGGTCCAGGCTGCCAGGATCCATCTCGTGGACCTCGGGCATGTCGTGCTCAACGGATTCTCCGATCGGGCCCACGAATACGCGGCCAAGGTGCTGCGTGAGCGCGGGGTGCAGTTGCGGTTGGGCACCGGGGTCAAGGAGGTCACGCCGGACCACGTGAGTCTGTCCGACGGCACGGCGATCAAGACCCGCTGCGTGGTCTGGGGCGGAGGCCTGATGGCGGCGGCGCCGGCGGCCGCTTGTGGCCTGCCGCTGGGACGGGGCGGGAGGATCGACGTCGGGCCCGATCTCACCATCGAAGGGGTTCCCGGGGTCTACGTGGTCGGCGACATCGCGAACATCCCGGCACCGGACGGCCGGGCCTTCCCTCAGCTGGGCTCGGTGGCCCTGCAGAGCGGCATCTGCGCGGGCGAGAGCATCCTCGCTGAGGCTGCCGGCAAGCCTCGCAAGCCGTTTCACTACCACGACAAGGGCATCATGGCGATGATCGGTCGCGGAGCGGCCGTGGCGGAGGTGGGCGAGCATCGCCACGAGCTCCACGGCTCGATCGCCTTCGCGGCCTGGCTGGGCGTGCATGCTGCACTGATGACCGGTACCCGCAACCGGGTCGAGGCGTTCATCGACTGGGGCTGGGACTACTTCTCTAAGACCGGGGGCTCCGGCGTTCTGGATCAGCGCTCCAGTGGCGCCCACATCGACTGGGGCGACGTCGACCACATCGACGTGTCCGCCGCAGAGCCCGCCCCGTCGGCGCCGGCGCACTGACCCGGCGGCCGCCGCCGCGGCGGCGGCCGCAGCGTCAGCTCAGGTCGTCGTGGGCAGCGTCGACACGAACACGACCGTCCCGACGAACACCAGCCCGCCGAACGCAAGCACCGCGATTCGCAGCCGGATCCAGTTCAGGCGCAGGGACACCGCGGCCAGGATCAGGACGGCCGCGAAGAGCAAGGTCGCGAGGATGTAGCGGTCGTCGTCGGTCTTCGCCTGCGTCCCCTGGAGATAGCCTCGGGTGGCCTGCGCGCTGAGCGCGTCCGAGAGTGCGAGGGGCGTCGGGTAGTACTGGGGCATATAGGTCGGTCCCGGCGGAGCGGTGGGGTTGGTCAACGGATGCAGCGCCAGCCAGGCGGTGAAGATGGGTTGGAACCCCGGGCGGAACCGGTGGCGATACTCGTTCGCCAGCCGGTAGTTGCCGGTCGCGTATGCGTCGAACCAGCCGTTGACCAGGCTGACGTCGTACGCGCGGTCCTGGTAGCCGAGGGTCGATTGCTCCTCGGCCTGCGCCCGCAGCGCTGACGCCTCGGCGTAATCCTGTGATTGCTGTCCGGACCACCGTGCCGCCTGATAGCCGCTCCAAGCGGTGGCCAGTATGGCCACCGACAGCAGGACAACGGCGATGAGCTCGAGCCGGCGCTCGCGCCGGGCGGTCCGCTGCTCCTCGCCCTCCGGGCGCTGAGCGGGCTCCGGTAGCTCCTGCGGCGCGTGAACGTGAGCCATCCGTCAGTGCGTGCGCGAGCCGGGGTCCGGATGCGTCCGTGCCCTGGGGCTCACGCGGCTGCGCTCACGTTTGGGCGCGCAGCCGCGGCGCCCAGGCGCTCGAGCAGGTGGTCGCCCACGCGCAGCGCGTTGGCCATCGCCGTCAGCGCCGGGTTGACGGCGCCGATGCTGGGGAAGAAGCTCGTGTCGACGACGTACAGGTTGTCGAGCTCGTGCGCCTTGCAATTGACGTCGAGCACCGAGCGTCGCCGGATCGGTGCCGAAGCGGCAGGTGCCGGCCTGGTGGGCCACGCCCGCCACCGGGATCTCGTTCTTGAGGTAGGCGTGGTGGGGCAGCAGGTGGTGCTCGTGCATCCCGAGGTGGCCGAGCATCGAGTGCAGCTGCTCGAACAGGCGCCGCTTGGGCTCCTCGTTGGTCGCCTTGTACGCGATCGTGATCGTGCCCTCGCGCGTCGACGGTGATGCGGTTCTCGGGCCGCGGCAGATCCTCGGTGGACAGCCAGAAGTCGACCGCGTGGCGGGCCACGTCGCTCGAGCGACCAGCTCGGGGCGAACTTCGTCTCGCCGGGTTTCTCGCCGCGGAACATCGGCGCCTGGGACTTGCCGACCATCTGGATGTTGCCGAGCGGGTAGTCGACGTCCGGGCCCCGAGAGGTAGAAGTCGTTGAGCCCGAGCGTCTTCTGGAAGACGGTCGGGTTCTCCTCCTTGGACAGCGCCAGCACCGCCTGGCTGTTGTGGAACATGTAGTTGCGGCCGACCTGGTCGGAGCCGTTGGCCAGCCCGTCGGGATGGCTTGCTCGTTGGCCGAGCGCAGCAGCAGCTTGGCGGAGTTGGCCGCGCCGGCGCTGACGACGACGATGTCGGCGGTGAGCGTCTCGCTCGGCCCCGCCGCGCTCGCACGACGACGCCGGTGACGGTCGTGCCCGGCGGCGTCGGTGGTGAGGCGCACGCGCCTCGCGTGCCGATCAGCAGCTCGACGTTGTCGTGCTCGAGCGCCGGGCGCACGCCGAGCACCTCGGCGTCGGACTTGGCGTGCACGAGGCAGGGGAAGCCGTCGCAGTCCTGGCAGCGCATGCAGCGTGCTGTACGGCGGGTTGGCCTCGTCGAGCATCACGCCGCACGGGGCGTGGAAGGGGTGGTGACCGAGCGCGGCGAGGTCGTCGGACAGCTGCTGGATGCGGGGCTCGTGCGACACGGCCGGGAACGGGTAGGGCGCGCTCGCCGGCGGCTCGGTCGGATCCTCGCCGCGCGCGCCGTGCACCTGGTAGAGCTGCTCGGCCAGCGTGTAGTACGGCTCCATCTACGTCGTAGGCGATCGGCCACGCCGGCGAGATGCCGTCGTGGTGGCGGAGCTCGCCGAAGTCCTCGGCGCGCAGCCGGTACAGCGCGGCGCCGTACAGCTTCGTCGCGCCGCCGACGTAGTAGTGCACCTGGGGCGCGAACTCCTTGCCGTCCTGCGTAGCGCCAGGTGTCGGCTGACTGGTAGCGGCCGTTGACGAACACCTCCTCGGCCATCATGTTCTGCGGCTCGCGGGGCAGCCAGCCGCCGCGCTCGAGCAGCAGGATCCGCTTGCCCGACGGCGCCAGGTGCCGGGCCAGCGTGCCGCCGCCGGCGCCGGTGCCGATGATGATGACGTCGTAGTGGGCCATGCGCCGCGGCCTCCCCGGGTGACGCTCAGATGGCGTCCGCGGGAGTCCGGCCTTCGGCGGTCCGAAGCCCTCCTCGGCCAGTCGCTCGGCGACGATGATCCGCGCCGCCGCCTCGATCAGCGCGAGGTGCGAGAACGCCTGCGGGAAGTTGCCGAGGTGGCGGTCGGTGTCGGCGTCGAACTCCTCGGCGTACAGCCCGAGCGGCGACGCCGACCCGCAGCAGCCGCTCCATCAGGTCGGTGGCGCGCTGCTTCTCGTTGACGATCGACAGCGCCGACACCAGCCAGAACGAGCAGATCAGGAACGTGCCCTCCTTGCCGTGCAGGCCGTCGTCGGTCTCGTCGGTCCGGTAGCGCAGCACGAAGCCGTTCTCGGTCAGGTCGTGGCGATCGCCATGACGGTGGCGTGCAGGCGCTCGTCGTTGCCGGGCAGGAAGCCGAAGTTCGCCGCCAGCAGCGTCGAGGCGTCGAGCGCATCGGTGTCGTAGTGCTGGCGCAGCACGCCCTTGTCGCTGACGCCGTGCTCGAGGATGTCGGCCTGGATCTCCTCGGCGACGGCGCGCCACTGCGGCTCGAGCTCGGCGTCGCCGCGGATCGCCGCCAGCTTGGCGGCCCGGTCCATCGCCACCCAGCACATGAGCTTCGAGGAGACGTAGTGCTGGGGCTTGCCGCGCGCCTCCCAGATGCCCTGGTCGGGCTCGCGCCAGACCTTGGTCGCGCACTCGGCCTGCGCCTGCACGATCGGCCACAGCCGCCGCGGCAGCCGCTGGCTGTGCACGGTGTGCAGCAGGACCGAGTCCAGCACGGCGCCGAAGACGTCGTTCTGGCGCTGGTCGAACGCGCCGTTGCCGATCCGCACGGGCCGCGCCCCGGCGTAGCCGGTGAGGTCCTCGCGGAAGGACTCGGTGAGGTCGCGGCGCCCGTCGATCCCGTACATGATCTGCAGGCCGCCGTCCTCGTTGGGCTCGATGTCGGCGATGAACTGCATGAACTCGTCGGCCTCCCAGTCGAGGTCGAGGGAGTGCAGCGCCTGCAGCGTGAACGTCGTGTCGCGCATCCAGGTGTAGCGGTAGTCCCAGTTGCGCTCGCCCCCGGGCGTCTCCGGCAGCGAGGTGGTCAGCGCCGCCACGGTCGCGCCGGTCGGCATGTAGGTGAGCCCCTTGATCGTCGAGCGCCGAGCGCTGGATCGGGTCGCGCCAGCGGTGATCGGGGATCCGGCGCGCCTGGCCCGAGCCAGCGGCGCCAGAAGCGCGCGGTGGCGTCCAGGCGCTCGGTGGCGTCCTCGGCGTCGGTCGGCCCCGACCAGCGCCGTTCTCCCAGGACAGGCTGCAGTACGGCCGCCTCGCCGGCGCGCAGGAAGTGCCGCGCGCGCGCCCGGCTGCCCTCGATGCCGAGCTTCAGGTCGGTGGCCAGCCGCATCGTCTGGCCGGCGCCGGTGGCGTCGGCCGCGTGGCGGTCGTCGCCGACGAGCGTCCACTCGGCCGGCACGCGGCCGTAGTCGAAGGCCGGCGCGCAGACCAGCTCGATCTCGACCTCGCCCTCCATGCAGCTCGACCGTCCGCACGAGCAGGTGGTCGGCGTCCTCGTCGACCGGCGGCCGCGTGTGCGGCGTGATCATGTCCTCGCCGACGGTCGGCCCCATCGTCAGCGCGTCGCGGACCACCACCCACCCGCGTCCGGTCCACCACGCCGTGATCAGCACGTTCGTGCCCGGCTCGTAGTGGCGGCCGCTCGGGACGTTCATCCCGAACGGGCCGAAGCGGAACTCGCCGGCCTCGCGGTCGAGCAGCGTCCCGAACACGCTCGGCGAGTCAAAGCGCGGGACGCACAGCCAGTCGATCGAGCCGTCCGGTGCGACCAGCGCGCCGGTGTGGCAGTCCGACAGGAACGCGTAGTCGGCGATCGGCGTGAACGGCGACGGCGCGGCGGCGCTCTGGGCCGGCGGCCTGCGGCCGCCGCCTTGGCGTGCGTTCGCGCGCCCGTTGCCTCGCGTGGGCCCTTCGGGCGTGGTGGCGCTCATGACGCCACCCACGGCTCGTGCCAGCGGCCGACGCCCGGCGAGCAGCTGCTCGGCCGCCTCCGGGCCCCAGCTTCCGGGCGCGTAGGGGTGCACCGGCGGCGGCGCGTCGAGCAGCGGCGCCATGATCCTCCAGGTCTCCTCGACGCTGTCCTGGCGCGTGAACGGCGTGCTGTCGCCGTCCATCGCGGCCTGCAGCAGCACCTCGTAGGGCGTCGGCCCCTCGCCGCCCTCCTCGGCGAACTCCATGTCGAGCGTGATCGGCTGCGGGACCCGGCCGGTCGGCGCGCTGCGCGTCGAGCCGCAGTCGCACGCCGGTCGATCGGGTCGAGCTTGACGACCAGCTGGCCTCCTCGGGCGATGTGGCCCGGCACGCGAGACGAAGCCCAGCCGCGGCGGCCGGCGGAACACCGACGCGCAGCTCGGTCTGGGTGATCGGCAGCCGCTTGCCGGTGCGGATGAAGAACGGCACCCCGGCCCAGCGCCAGTTGTCGATCTCCAGCCGCAGCGCCGCGTAGGTCTCGGTGGTCGAGCCCGGCGCCACGCCGTCGATGTCGAGGTAGCCGTCGTACTGGCCGCGGACGTAGTGGTCGCGGGTCGGCGTCGGCGATCGAGCGGAACAGCGCGTACTTCGCGTCCTTGAGCGTCTTGGCGTCCGCGCCGGCGGGGGCCTCCATCGCGGCCATCGCCAGCAGCTGCATCAGGTGGTTGACGACGACGTCCTGCAGCGCCCCGACCCGGTCGTAGAAGTGGCCGCGGTCCTCGACGCCGAAGCTCTCGGCCATCGTGATCTGCACGCTCGGAGACGTGGTTGCGGTTCCAGACCGGCTCGAGCTTGGTGTTGGCGAAGCGCAGGTAGAGGAGCTCCTCGAGGCCCATCTTGCCGAGGTAGTGGTCGATCCGGTACAGCTGGGACTCGTCGATGTACTGATGGATGTCCGTGGCGAGCGCGCGCGCGGAGGCGAGGTCGTGGCCGAACGGCTTCTCGACGACGACCCGGGCGTTGCGGTGCAGCCCGGCCTCGGACAGGCCCTTGATCACGGTGGCGAACAGGAACGGCGGGATCTCGAGGTAGAAGACCGGGCCGCTGCGCGTCGCCGAGAGCCTCGCCGACGCGCTCGTAGGTGTCCGGCGTCGCCGAAGTCGCCCTGCACGTATGAGAGCCGCGCCGCGAAGCCGCTCGAACACCTGCTCGTCGATCGTCTCGCCGCAGTGCCCTCGATCGCACGAGCGCGCGTGCTCGCGCAGCTGATCGACCGACCAGTCGTCGACCGCCACGCCGACGATCGGGCAGTTGAGCAGGCCGCGCTGCTCGAGGCGGTACAGCGAGTGGAACGTCATCACCTTCGCGAGGTCGCCGGTGATTCCGAAGGCCACGAACACGTCGGCGGTCGCTCGCCTCGGACCTGCTGGCTGGCCCTGCGGCCTGGCGTCGACGGCGCTGACATGTCGATCTCCTTGGTCGGCTTCGGAGCGCCGGACGGGTGGGGACCGTCGCTCGATGACGCCTGACCGTCGTCCGCGGTGCGGACGGTCCTCGCTGTCGCAGGTTACGCTCGGGGCCGGTGGTCACCTCATCACCCGGTTCGGGTGAATCGCCCGACGCGGGCGTAGCGCGCCGGCGGCCGCCGGTGGCCGGCGTTGGCCCCGCGGGCGCGGCCGGCGCCCCGGATGCAGCGTCGGCGGCGCCGGCCTCGGAGGCGGTGCGATGCGGCCGCGGAAGACGTGGAAGGACCAGCCCTGGTAGAGGAGCACGACCGGGAAGAAGAGGACGGCGACGACGGTCATCGACCTTGAGCGCGTAGCCGCCGGAGGCGGAGTTGTGAGACGGTCAGGTTGTAGGCGGTGTTGGTGCTCGAGATCATCACGTTGGGGTACAGCGCGGCGAACAGCGCAGACGATCATGGTGCCGATCGTGACCGCGGAGGCGATGAAGCCCCAGCCGTCCTGGTCGGCACGCGCCAGCCAGGCGGCGGCGAGCACGGCGATGACGGCCAGTGACGGGACGGCGGGGCCGAAGCTCTTGCCGGCGATGACGCGGGTCCAGATGACGAATCCGAGCACGGCGGCGATGGCGGCCCAGGAGAGCGGCGCGCCGGTCGCGCGGGTGCGGTCGCGGACGACGCCGGTGGTCCGAGGCTGAGGAAGGTGGCGCCGTGCAGCAGCGACAGGGCGAGCAGCGTCACCCCGGTCCAGAGGCCGTAGGGGTGAGCAGGTCGAAGAAGTTGCCGGTGAAGTTGTGGCGCGAGTTGATCGGCAGGCCGTGCGAGCAGGTCGCCGAGGCCGACGCCGATCAGCAGCGGGACCGCGGCGCTGCCGACGGTGAGCGCCCATCGCCAGACGCTGCGCCAGCGGGCGCCGGTCGAGCTTGCCGCCCCACTCGAGCGCCGTCCCGCGCGCCATCAGTGCCGGCGAGGATCAGCAGCAGGGCGAGGTACAGCGCCGAGAACATCGACGCGTACCAGCCGGGGAACGCGGCGAAGGTGCCGGCGCCGGCGACGATCAGCCAGACCTCGTTGCCGTCCCACCAGGGGCCGATGGTGGCCAGCGCGAGCTTGCGTTCGGTGTCGGTGCGCCCGACGATCCCATGCAGGACGCCGACGCCGAAGTCGAAGCCCTCCAGCACGAAGAAGCCGGTCCAGAAGATCGCGATGATCACGTACCAGAGCGTGTGCAGGTGCATGCGGGTGTCCTCTAGTAGGTGAGGGCCGGACGGGGGTGGCCGGTCGGGGGCGGGCTCCGGCGGGGGCGCGCCGTCGTGATCGTCGGGCAGCCCGGCGCGTCCGTAGCGCAGCATCAGGACGAGGTCGGTCGACGCCGAGCGCCGATGTAGAGCAGCGACGAATCCGGCCAGGCTGATCCAGACCTCGGTCGAACTGACGGTGGGCGAGACGCCGTTGACGGTCTTCATGAGGCCCTGGACGATCCACGGCTGGCGGCCGTTCTCGGTCAGCATCCAGCCGGCGGTGTTCATCAGGAACGGCGTGATGACGGCCCAGCGCGCGAGGAACAGGAAGCGGGGGGAGGACTCGAGCTTGCCGCGGTGCATCAGCCAGCCTCCCCACAGCGCGAACAGGAGGACGAGGGCGGCGATGTAGGCCATGATCCGCATCGACCAGTACTGGATGAACACGTTGGGGATGTAGTTGCCGGGCCCGTACTCCTTCGTGTATTGGGCCTGCAGCTCATTGAGTCCCTCGACGCTGCCGTGAACCGAGTTGGTGGCCAGGAACGAGAGCAGGTAGGGGATGGAGATGATCTGTGTCGGGGTCTGGTCCTGGTTGCCGCCGCCGATCTGAAACAGCGAGAAGGAGCAGGGCTCGCAGTTGGTCCACTGAGCCTCGGCCGCGGCGATCTTGACCGGTTGGTACTTGTCCTCGACGACGCCAAGCTCGGAGCCGACGAACAGTGCCAGCGCGATCGAGGGGATGAGCACCACCAGCGACAGGCGCGCGGAGCGTTTGAACGCGTCGACCTCACGCTGGCGGTGCAGGTACCACGCCGACACGCACAGCATGACCAGGCACCCGGTGACCAGCGATGCGAGGATGACGTGCACGTACCCCCACAGGAACGTGGGATTGGTGAACAGGTCGGCGACGTTGCTCAGCTGCGGCTGGTGCGTCGAGGCGTTGATCGTGTAGCCGACCGGGTGCTGCATCCACGAGTTCGCGGCCATGATGAACGCGGCCGACAGGATCGACCCGACGGCCACCAGCCAGATGCACGCCAGATGCACCCGCCGGGACAAGCGGTCCCAGCCGAACAGCCACAACCCCAGGAAGGTGGACTCCAGGAAGAACGCGGCCAGGCCCTCCATGGCCAGCGGCGCGCCGAACACGTCACCCACGAACCGCGAGTAGGCCGACCAGTTCATCCCGAACTCGAACTCCTGCACCAGGCCGGTCACCACCCCGATCGCCACGTTGATGACCAGCAGCACCCCGAAGAAGCGGGTCAGCCGCCGCAGCTCCGGCGCGCCCGACCGGTGCCACGACGTCTGCAGCAGCGCAGTGAGGAACGCCAGCCCGATGGTGACCGGCACGAACAGGAAGTGATAGATGCTCGTCGTCGCGAACTGCCAGCGCGCCAGGTCGGTCATGCTCAGTCGTCGTCGAGGTCGTATCCGATTGCGACGGCCAGTCGCGGCGCGGTGGTGACCAGGCGCGCCAGCCCGACGGCCGGGCCGACGGCGACGAGCACCGCGACGATCTCCTCCTCGGTCGCGCCGAGCGCCAGGGCGAGATCGACCGTCGGCCGCAGCGACGTGGTGGCCGCGCCGACCGCCAGCAGCGCGCCGAGGCGGACGAGGGCGTCGACCTTGGGGTCGAGGGCCGCGGCGTCGCCGGAGGGCGGCCCGCCGCTCAGCACGCTCGCCACCGAGCGCTCATCGTTGAGCGCCAACCGGCGCAGCAGCTCTTCTGCCGGGCTCACGGTGAGCGACGATACGACCGGCCGCTCGACGCGCATCCTACGAACGGGGTGATGCCAGCGGGCCCGAGCCGGCGGCTGGGGCCAGACCGGTGAGCTCGAGGCTGGTCTGCCACAGGTCGACCGCCTTGTCGCGATCGTGGGACTCCTCCGAGGAGGCGATCGCCTTCCCCCCGGAGAAGTAGCCCCCGCTGACGTCCTGCAGCGACGGATCGTCGACCAGACGCGCCAGCGCGGCCGCGGAGCGTCGCGGCGTGTTGACACCCCGGTGCACCAGCGTCAGCGCCGGCAGCACGTAGCGCCACGCCAGCCGCTGGTAGCCGGGGTAATCGCGGGCCAGGCCGGTGCCGGGCATCAGTCCGGGATTGAAGGCGTTGAAGGTGACGCCCCGCCCGCCGAGCCGTCGCTCCAACTCGTAGGTGAACAGCACGTTGCACAGCTTGGACGTCGTGTAGCGGCGCCGCCCGGCGGTGGCGGGGGAGTCGCCCTGCGCCCATGCCGGATCCGGACGGGCGAGCTCGTGCGCCGTGGTGAAGCGCGGGGCCGGCATGCCACTGCTCTGCGCGGGGTCGTGGGTGTCGCTCGACACCACGACGACACGGGCCGGCGGCGCGAGGCGGTCGAACAGCAGCTGGACGAGCAGGAAGTGGCCGAGGTGGTTCACGGCGAACGTGTCCTCGAAGCCGTCGGCGCTCACCGCCGTGCCCTCCAGATGCTGTCGGCCGGCATTGGCCACGAGGGCGCGCAACGGCGGACGCTCCTCGCCGGCGAAGCGCGCCGCGAACGCGCGCACCGAGTCCAGCGAGCCGAGGTCCAGCACCGCTGCCTGCGCGCCGACGGTCGCGGCGGCCGTCCGCGCTCGCGCGGCGTCGCGTCCGGTGATGACGACCTGCCAGGTGGAATCGCGCGCCAAGGCGCCGGCGACGCCGAGCCCGAGCCCGCTCGTGCCCCCGGTGATGAGCACGGTCCGCTGCGCGGCGCCCGTCACGGCCGGAGCGGCGAATGCGCGCCGCGGCGCCCTGCGGGCACGAGCCGCTGACCGTTCATGACGGGAGTATCACCGAGCCGCGCCAGCGGCGGCAGGGCGACCGCCGCGTGGGGTGGGCGACGCCGGCCCGCCGGCTCAGCGCGTCACGCGCGGCGGGGGGCGCCGTGGCCGCCGCACGGGCTCGTCGGCGCGCCGCTCGAGCTTCAGCGCGAGCGTCGGGCACACGGCGACGGCCTTCTTGGCCAGCGCTTCCAGGTCGGCCGGGATCGGGCCGTCGTCGATGATCGGATAGCCCCAGTCGTCCAGGGTGATGAGCTCCGGCAGCAGCTCGGCGCACATGCCGTGGGCGTCGCAGGTGATCGGGTTGAGCTTGATGTGCCGGGCCATGTCAGGCCGCCGCGAACGTGCTGCGGTCGAATTCGGGGACGGGCAGCAGGCGCGGGGCGGCGCAGGCGTCGCACGGCCCGTGCAGGAGGTGATCCTCGAACTCGCGCTGGAAAGTGCGCAGGCCGGTGGCGATGAATCGCACCGCACCGTCGGGATGCGCGCAGGCGCCGCGACGGGCGACCATCGAGCACCAGCGGTCCACGCGCCGGCACGCCTCGCGGTCGGCCGCACCGCCGACGATCGCCTCGAGCGTCTCGGCGATGGAGCCGAGACCGTGGACGCACGGTCCGCACTGACCGGCGCTCTCGTCGCTCATCCAGCGCGCCACGCTGGCGATCTCCGCGACCCCGCAGGCGTCGCTCGGGAGGGCATAGATGAGCCCGGCTCCGAGGGAGGCGCCGACCGCGCTGAGGCCCTCGGGGCAGACGCGCAGCTCGCGGGTCCCGGCCGGCGACAGCCAGCTGCCGGCGTACCCGCCGATCAGGATCGCTCGCACCGACTGGCGAACGCCCCCGGCGGCGTCGATCAGGGCGCCGAGCGTCACGCCCGGCTCGATCTCGTACACGCCGCCGTGGACGACGGTGCCGCCGAGGGTGACGAGCGCCGAGCCGGGCTGTGCGTCCGTCCCAAGCCCCCGGAACCAATCAGGCCCGAAGCGGGCGATGAGCGCGACGTGCGCGAGGGTCTCGACGTTGTCCACGAGCGTGGGGCGACCGCCGACGCCGCGCTCGAACACGGGGGAGACCGTCGGCTTGGCCGGCCCGCCGTTGAGGAAGTTGACGATCGCCGATTCCTGGCTGGAGACATAGCCGCCGGGCAGGGTGGCGACGCGGATGCCGGGGCGTCGCGGCAGGAACCCGCGGCGCTCGCTGAGCGCCCGCTCGATGGCCGCGTGCGCGCGCACCGAGCCCTCGTCGATGCACAGCACGACCTCGCTCGCCCCGATGGCCTCCCCGGCCGCCAGCGCACCGTCGAGCACGAGGTGGGGGAGGCGCTCGAGCAGCAGGCGATCCTTGAGGCTTGTCGGCTCGCCCTCGCCACCGTTGGCGATGACCACCGGACGGCCGCGGTGGCCGGCCACGGTGCGCATCTTGATGGCCGTCGGGAAGCCGGCGCCGCCGCGCCCGCGCAGCCCGGCCTGCTCGACCTCGTCGATGAGCGCCGACGGTCGTCCGCGCCCATGGTGGCGCGTGACGGCGGGCAGGTCGCCGTGGATCGCCAGGTGATCGTCGAGGCTCATCGCGCCGGAGGCGGGTAGCCCCGACAGCAGTCGCGGCAACGTCGTTGCCTGCTCGAGCGGGCTCATGCCGAGCCTCCCTGCGCCGCCGTGGTCGGGCGCGCCGTGCTCGAGGAGTGCCCGAGCAGGTTGGACGGCGTGCCCGAGCGCCGCGCCCAATGGGCGCCCAGCGGCCCGCCGGGCAGCCACAGCGCGATCCCGACCGCGAAGCACGAGGCAGCGGCGACGGCGGCCGTGGCGCCGCGGCCGTGGCGCTCGCGCTCGGCGAACGCGCGGGCGATGACGGCGCCGATCACGGCGACCAGGCAGCCGCCGCTGATCGCCAGCATCCAGTTGCTCGTCACGTCGCTGCCGGTCCCGAGGCCGTGCAGCAGGGCGATCGGCCAGCAGGCGTAGGCGAGCCAGTGGACGGCGCGCCAGGTCCGGTGACCGATCGACTGGCGCACGAGGCTGGTGATCGCCACGGCGAGCAGGAGGTCGAACGCGATCGCGCCGAGTCCGAGCCAGAACGGCCGGTACGTGCCGCTGAAGGGGACGACCGCGTTGATGAGCGAGATCGGGGCGAAGCTGTCCAGCACGGCCGTGAGGATGTGCACGACGAGGAAGGCCACGGCCAGCAGCGAGACGGTGCGATGTGCGCCGTCCACCAGGAAGCGGGGCCAGTGGATGGTGCTGAAGCGCTCGGCGCTGATGACGCCGAGGACAACGCTGAGCGTCAGCAGGACCAGGCTCATCGTGCCGGTGGACCGGGTCAGGTACCAGTAGGCGCTCGGCCCGGTGGTGGCGACCAGCGAGGGCATCGGCTCAGGACACCGAGGTGACGACCGGGGCGGGGGTCGGGGCGGGCGCGGGAGCGCTCGGGGCCACCGTCTGCGCGGGGGCGGGCGCCGGAGCGGGAGCAGGGGTGGGCGCCGGGGTGGGGGCGGGGGTGGGCGTCACGGGCGCGCTGGCGGCGGCCTGCGAGGCGCCGCCGGAGCCGCCCGACGAGCCCCCGGACGAGCCGGACGAGGCGGCGGAGCCCGAGCCCGGGCTCGAGGACGCCGGCGGGGTCGCGCTCGCGATCGACGGGGTGCCCGCGCCGGAGCCCGCACCCGACCCGCTCGAGCTGCCGGAGGGCGTCGAGCTCGAGCTGCTCGACGCCGACGTCGAGCTCGTCAGGGCGGCCACCTGGGCGTGGTGGTGATGGTGCGCGTGAGCGCGGCGGGCGCCGACTCGGCGGGTGGAGGCGGCGAGCGCCGTCGGCGGCGCCGTCACCTTGTGGCCGGGGAAGGCATGCGCGGCCACCTCGGTGAGAACGAGGGTGGCGATGACCGAGCTCGCCAGCAGCGTGTTGTTGAGGCGGCGCATTCGTGACATCGCGGCGTCGCGCGCCCTGGGTGTGTGTCGGAGCATCGGGGTCTAGTGGTGGTGCAGGAAGGCGGTGGCAGCGGTCCAGGCGCCGTACTGTGGTAGTAGCACGAGGGCGAGCACGAGGCCGCCAGTGAACGCCCCGACGACGGCGATCGCCCGTCCGCCGGAACCGGAACTGGACCCGGGACCGGCGCCGGTCACCGCGGCCCGCGTGCGCCGGGCGGCCCGCAGGTGCTCCGGCATGCCGGGCAGGTGACCGAGCACGTGCACGGCGGTGAAGGCCACCCACACGATGAAGCTCGCCTTGTGGATGAGCAGCAGCTGCCCCCGCGAGCTGGGGCCGAGCAGCAGCAGCGCGACCCCGCTGGCGAACACGACCACGGTCGACAGCACGACGACCGGGGCGATGATCCGCAGCAGTGGCAGCGGCGGCCCGGCGCTGCGATAGGAGCGGTCGTGTGCGTAGTAGCGGGTGAAGCGGTACCCGGTGCTGCCCATCTTCAGCGCCACCGGCCCGATCAGCAGCAGCCCGACGAACAGGTGAACGGAGATGAGCTGGTGGATACGCAGGATGGTCACGCCGATGACGGCGAGCAGGACAAGGAGGATCGCGCCGACGGTCGCGGTCAGCTGCTCGTTGCCGGCCGTGCCACCCCCGAACAGCCACGACCGCCGCCGCTCGGCCGAGCGTTCCGTGTGTGCGAACCCGCCGGCGCGGCCAGGGAGCAGCGTCGAATCCTGGGAGTGCATGGTTGTCAGTGTTCGAAGATTGTCTAACGACTGCATAACCGCAGCATGAGAAAGCTCTGAGATCGCCATCGGCAGCGCGGGCGCCCGGCAAGATGAGAAAACTCTTTGCGTCCGGCGGTCCCACGGGCGATGTCGCGCTCGGGCCTATGATCGAACCGGTGGAGCGATCGATCGAAGCTGCCGCCGGCCTCACGAACGGGCCGAGCGCAGCGGCGACCGCCAGGATCCTGGTGGTCGAGGACGAGGCCGGCATCGCCGACTTCCTCGAGCGCGGCCTCGCCGCGGCCGGCTTCGACGTCCTGGTCGCCCTCGACGGGACCACGGGCGAGGAGCGGGCGCTCGGCGAGACGCTGGACCTGGTGATCCTCGACATGATGCTGCCCGGGCGCAGCGGCGCGGAGATCCTTGCCACGCTGCGCGAGCGCAGGCCCGAGCTGCCGGTGATCGTTCTCACGGCCCGCGGCGAGGTGCGCGACCGCATCTCCGGCCTGGACGCCGGCGCCGTCGATTACCTGGTCAAGCCGTTCGCGCTCGCCGAGCTGGTCGCGCGTGTGCGGGCCCAGCTGCGCAGCGCCCGGCGAGCGCCCCCGACGAAGCTGCGCAGCGGCGACATCGAGGTCGACCTGCTGTCGCGCGAGGTCCGCCGCGCCGACGAGCCCGTCCGGTTGTCGGCGACGGAGTTCGACCTGCTGGTGTTCCTCATCCGCCACCGCCGCCGGGTCGTCTCGCGCGAGCAGATCCTGCGCGCGGTGTGGGGCTACGAGCACGATCCTGGCACGAACATCGTCGAGGTGTACATGGGCTACCTGCGGCGCAAGCTGCGGCAGGGCCGGGCGTCCGGGCCGATCGTGACGGTGCGCTCGGTCGGCTACCGGCTCGACGATGCGGACTGATCGGGACGCTGCCGGCCCACGGCCGGCCCGGTGGCGTCTGCGGCGCCCGTCGAGCCTGCGCTGGCGGCTGACCGCCTGGGTGGCGGGCGTGATGCTCGCCTCGGTGGCGGTGACGTATGTCGTCGTGTACCGCGACACCGGACAGCAGCTGCGCGGACAGGTCGAGCGCGATGTGCGCGGCGACGCGGCTCAGCTGCAGCAGTCCCTGGCACTGTCGGGCGCGCGCACACCGGCCCGCGTGGCGACGATCGCCTCGCGCTATCTCGCGCGGGCAGCCCTACGACGCGACGGCGACGCTGCTGATGGTGGACGTGCCGGGCCACGGGACGCTGAGCAACCACCCCGAGCTCATCGGGTCGGCCGAACCGGATGACGGCGAGAGCGCCGCCGAACAGGCACAGGAGAATCAGCTGGGCCGGCAGCTGTTGGTGCCACGCCAGGGGTTCTTCACGCTCCCGCTCCCGGACGTCGGCAACGTGCGGCTGTACGAGCGGGCGGTCACGGTCGGTGGCCGCGTGCCGGTGCGGATCCTCGTGGGTGAGCCACTGGTGATCGTCACCCGGGCGGAGCAGGGCGTCGCGCGCGCCTTCCTGCTCGCCGGGATCCTCGTGCTCGCGCTCGCCCTGCTGGCCTCCTACCTGGCGGGCGCACGCTTCTCGGCGCCGCTGCGGCGGATGGCCTCCGTCGCAGCGCGGGTCGACGCCGGCGACCTGGACCCGCGCATGAGCACGGAGGGCGGCCGTCAGGACGAGGTGCGGGTCCTGGCCGACTCGTTCAACCACATGCTCGACCGTCTCGCCGACGCGTTCGCGGCGCAGCGCGAGTTCGTGGCCGACGCCTCGCACGAGCTGCGCACCCCTCTGACGGTGATCCGCGGCCAGCTCGAGGTGCTGGCCGCGGCCGACGAGGTGTCCCAGGAGGACGTGCAGCGGGTGGAGCGCCTGGTGCGCGCCGAGGTGGCGCGGATCGGCCGTCTGGTCGACGACCTGCTGCTGCTGGCGCAGTCCGAGCGCATGGACTTCCTGCTCGTCGGGGCGATCGACGTGCGGGAGTTCGTGACCGAGCTGTGGGACGGCGTCATCGCGACGGCCGACCGGCGGTTCGAGTGCGCCGAGATCCCCGAGGGGGTGCTGCGAGCCGACCCCGACCGGCTCGCGCAGGCCCTGCGAAACCTGGCCCGCAACGCGATCGAGCACACCGCGCCGGGCGACGGCCTGGTGCGCCTCTCGGTGGAGGGGGTGGGCGCCAAGCGCCTGCGCTTCACGGTGGAGGACGACGGTCCCGGGATCCCCCTGGAGGAGCGCGAGCGCGTGTTCGAGCGCTTCCACCGCACCGACCCGGCCCGCAGCCGCGCGGCCGGCGGGGCCGGCCTGGGGCTGGCGATCGTGCGCGCGATCGCGCTGGCCCATGGCGGCGAGGTGGTGGCGCGCCCTCGCCCGGGCGGCGGCAGCCGCTTCGAGCTCGAGCTTCCCGGATACGCGCCCGCTGGCGTGACGCGCCCGATCGCCCGGCCGGCCCGCGCGCGCTGACGCTTACAGCTGGGCTCGCACGGCGACGATCCCCGGGCGGGTGGCGGTGACCGTGGTCCAGCCGCCCGGACCCCGGGTCACCCGCGCTGCGCCGGCGGTGACGTGCCAGAACGGGGTGTAGTGCACGCGCACCAGCGTCGCTCCCGGGGCGCCGTAGCCCAGGGTGAATCCGTCTCCGCCGAGCGTTAGGAGCCGTCCCGGGCCCGGTGGCCAGTGCCGTGGCGCCGGCGACGGCGTACACCCGCCAATGGGCGCTGGCGAACACCGGATCGAGGTAGGGCAGCCCAGCGCGGATGAGCGCCGCCTCGGACCGGCTCGCCGGATCCAGGGCCGCGTCGGAGAGCAGGACGTAACGCACCGCGTTGTCCAGCAGCCACCGCCGGTACGTGGCGGGGGTCAGGACCCCGCGGTAGAAGAGGCCGTTGTAACGGAGGTCGAGCTGGCGCTCCCACCCGCGGGCGAGGGCGAACCGGTCCCCGAGTACCGTGGCGTCCCAGTGCGATCTGGTGAAGGCGACCTCGATGCGCATCGGCGTGCCACCCTGTGCGCCGGAGAGAAAGCGGATCACCGGTCGGTAGTAGGACGGCTGCGTCGACGGGTCGCCTGAGGCCTGCACGGACTGCACCAGCGGCCCGTCGAGCTGCCAGAGCACGATGGCACCGATCGCCAGGTACAGCACCCACCGAGCGGCGCTCGCCGATACGGCCCGGGTGCGACGACCATCCCGCGTTCCGATCGCCAGCCGCTGCGCCGTTCGCCCGAGCGCGCGGCGCGCGTCCTCGACACCGACCGCGCCGGCGAGCAGGGCGGGGATGAGCAGCGAGCCGAGCCGCGCGGCGTTGCTGCCGATGGGCGAGCGCACCACGTAGGACACCAGCAGCAGGCCGAGGTACAGCAGCGCGCCGACACGTAGGAGGCGCTCGCGCGCCGGCAGCAGCAGCAGGAGCACGAGCGTGCTGAGCAGTGGCGCAAGCAGCGAGGACAGCGAGAACAGCTCATAGCCGCCGTCGGAGAACAGCACCGTCAGCACGAGCGTCACTGCGATGGCCGGTCCGCCCAGCACGATGGCGCGGGCCGGTCTGCGATAGGTGACCAGGTCGGCCGTCGCGGCGAGCGCGAGGAAGAGCGCGGCCACCGGACTGGTCGCGCCGCAGGCCAGTGACAGTACTGCCGCCAGGCCGCGGCGCCGGCGCACGATCGCGAGCACAGCGCCCACGGCGAAGGTGATACCCAGGGCGTAGGTGAGGCGCCCGATGTACAGGTCGCCGACGGCGCCGAGGGCGAAGAGGGCGGTCGATGCCGGCGCGCGCGTTCCGAACCGGGCCCGGGCCAGGGGTGCGAACATCGCCGTCGACCCCAGCACGGCGATGGCGCCCACGGCGCGCAGGCCGATGAGCGCGCCGAGCGGCGGGAACAGGACGCTGTAGCCGGGTAGGTAGTGCCCGCCGTACCAGTCGTCGTCCCACAAGGCGAAGCCGTCGAGTGAGAACAGGTGCGTGCGGTAGGCCTGAGCGGCCAGGTCGGGGCTGTGCGGATACCAGACGAGCCACAGGGTCAACAGCGCGCCGAGCGTGAGCGCGGCCGGCGGCGGGCGCCAAGCCGAGCGCGAGCGGGCCGGCCCGGGCGCGCGCGGGGCTCCGGGCTCGCCCGTGAGCCCCGGTGGGAGCGCGCGCGACCGGTCCGGCGCGAGCGACGTCACGGCGCGGGCGCCGCCACGGTTGCGCCCGCGGCGACGTCGGACGGTGCGTACGGGTTGCCGTCGCGCAACGGCGGGCGGGCGAACCGCGGGCCGGGATCGAGGCGGCTCTCGCGCTCCTCCCCTCCGACGGCCATGAGCTCGAGGATCGCCGCGCCGGTCGCAACGCGATCGTCGGCGCGCAGCGGTGCCACCTCGGTACGCGCGAGGGCCCGGCGCAGCGCGCCGGTGAGCTCATGCGTGTCGCGGGCGTGGCTGATGAGCCCGTGGCTGACCATTGCGCGCACGTTGTGGCGCACGTGCCCGTAGGCGAAGCCGAACGCGACGACGGGGCAGCCGTGCGCGGCCGCCTCGAGGCACGTCATGCCGCCGGTCGAGTGGACGAGGACGTCCGCGGCGCCGAGCAGCTCGGCCATCTGATCGCTGTAGCCGACGACGCGCACCTCGGGCAGATGCCCGTAGTCGCGGCGCAGGCGCCGCGTGGCCAGATCGTTGTCGCCGCACACGACGATCACCTGCAGGTCCTCGATGCGCAGCGCCGCCTCGACCGCGCCGCGCAGGTCTCCGACGCCCCAGCCGCCGCCCGAGATGAGGGCGAGCGGGCGATCGGGCTGCAGGTGGAGCGCCCGACGGCTCGCGCGGGGCTCACGCCGGCGCCAGTGCGCATCGGCGATCGGCGGTCGCGTCGCGGCCGCCGGGGCGCCCGCGGTGATCGCCGAGATCTCTCGCAGCGATTCGGGGTAGCTGGCCAGGTGCAGGTCGGCGCTGCGGTGCGCCCAGAAGTGCAGGCTGGCGAAATCGGTCACCACCGCGCACAGCGGAATGCGCAGCTGGCGGCGCTCCCGCATGGCGCCGAGCGGAGCGGTGATGCCCGGGTAGGTGGACACCACGACGTCGGGACGCTCGGCCTCGATCACGCGGGACAGGGTCTTGCGCGCCGTCCGGTAGAGCACGCGCTGGGCGAGGCGCCGCCCGACACCCCAGCGCACGACGACGGCGTACGAGCAGTTGTACGCGCGCGGCCAGTGCATCAGCTGCCAGCGGGTGAACCGCTCGAGCACGAGGCGCAGCGTGCCGCCGGCTTCGCCCAGCCCGTTGTGCACGACGACGCGCACGTCGGGTGCCATGCGCGCCAGCTCCTGGCGGACCCCCTCGGCGGCGGCGTGGTGACCCTGGCCGACCCCCGCGCTGAGGATCAGCACCTTCGCGAGACGGCCGTCGGTCATCGGCGTGGCGGGGCGGAGTGGGTCATGCGTCGGCGAGCCTCGGCGGCACCGGGGGAGGATGCGAGACGAACGTGAGAATCCGCTGAGAGTCGCGCAGACCCGCGGGGTGCCGCTGTCGCCGACAGGCGTCGTATGAGCACGCGCTCATCTTCGGGCATCGGCGCGAATCCTGCGCCGACGTCCATGCCCTCCGGGGCGACGGCTCCGTCGCCCCGGAGCGGCCAGACGGCCGACCGGCGCCTACGCGGTCGCGACGAGCGGGCGCGCGTCGCTGTACGTCTCGCCGCGCTCGGCCTTCTCCACCAGGGAGGCCGGCGGCGTGAAGCGCTCGCCGTACGTGTCGGCCAGCTCGCGCGCCCGCGCTACGAAGCCGGCCAGGCCGCCCTCGTAGCCGTTGATGTACTGCAGCACGCCGCCGGTCCAGCCCGGGAAGCCGATGCCGAAGATCGAGCCGATGTTCGCATCCGCGATCGACTCGATCACCTTCTCGTCCAGGCACTTGACCGACTCGATCGCCTCGATGAACAGCATCCGCTCCTCGAGGTCGCGCAGCGAGATCGACGCGGGGTCGGGGACCGGCGGGAAGGCGTCGCGCAGTCCCGGCCACAGGCCCGTGCGCTTACCGTCCGCGTAGTCGTAGAAGCCGGCGCCCTCGAGCTTGCCCGGTCGCGAGAACTCGTCGAGCATGCGGTCGATCACCTGCTCGGACGGGTGTGCGTCCCAGCCCGAGCCGATCGCGCCCGCGGCCTTGGCGGCGTCGCGGATCTTGCGCATCAGCTTCAGGTTGAGCTCGTCGGACAGCTGCAGCACCGGCGCGGGATAGCCGGCCTGCGAGGAAGCCTGCTCGATCGAGGCCGCCGGGATGCCCTCGGTCAGCATCGCGATCCCCTCGTTGATGAACGTTCCGATGACGCGGCTCGTGAAGAAGCCCCGGCTGTCGTTGACGACGATCGGCGTCTTCTTGATCTGGCGGGCCAGGTCGAGCGCGCGGTACAGCGTCTCCTCGCTGGTCTGCTCGCCCTTGATGATCTCCAGCAACGGCATCTTGTCCACCGGCGAGAAGAAGTGCAGCCCGATGAAGTCCGCCGGGCGCGACACGTTCCCGGACAGGTCACTGATCGGCAGCGTGCTCGTGTTCGATCCGAGCAGCGCGTCGGGCGCGAGATGCGGCTCGATCTCGGCGAATACCTGCGCCTTGACCGCCGGATCCTCGAACACGGCCTCGATGACGAGGTCCGCGCCGTCCGCGGCGGCCGGATCGTCGGTCGCGGTGATCCGTGCCAGCAGCGCGTCGCCCTTCTCCTGGGTCGTGCGGCCCCGGGACAGCGCCTTCTCCACGAGTCCCTGCGAATAGGCCTTTCCACGATCGGCCGCCTCCTGGGAGACGTCCTTGAGCACGACCTCGATGCCCGCCTTGGCGCACACGTAGGCGATCGCCGCGCCCATCATGCCGGCGCCGAGGACGACGACCTTGCTGGCCTGGAACGTCTCCAGACCCTCGGGCCGGTCGCGGTCGCCGCTGACGCGCTGCAGGTCGAAGAAGAACGCCTGGATCATGTTCTTGGCCACCTGGCCGGTGACGAGGTCGACGAAGTAGCGGCCCTCGATCTCGATCGCGCTGTCGAAGTCGACCTGGGCGCCCTCGACGGCGGCGGCCATGATGTGGTGCGGAGCGGGATAGTTGGCGCCCTTGAGCTGCTTGCGCAGGTTGGCCGGGAACGCCGGCAGGTTCATGGCCAGGGCCGGAGTGGAGGGCGTTCCGCCGGGGATCTTGTAGCCCTTCACATCCCAGGGCTGGGCGGCCTCGGGGTTGGCGGAGATCCAGACCTTCGCGGCCGGGATGAGGTCATCGGGCGTGGCCACGACCTCGTCGACAAGGCCGATCTCGAGCGCCTTGGCGGGGCGGTGGCGCGTGCCCTGCATGAGCACCTGCATGAGCGCGTTGACGATGCCCAGCTTGCGCACGCAGCGCACGACACCGCCGGCGCCGGGCAGCAGCCCGAGCTGAACCTCGGGCTGGCCGAGCTCGATCTTGCTGTCGTCGACCACGATGCGGTGGTGCGTGGCCAGGGCGATCTCCAGCCCGCCGCCGAGCGCCGAGCCGTTGATCGCGGCGACGACCGGCTTGCCGAGCGTCTCCAACCGGCGCAGCTGGCCCTTGATCGTGCGCAGCCCGCCGAGGATCTCCTCGCTGTGTGCCTTGTCGGCGCGCGCGAGGTCGTTGAGGTCCCCGCCGGCGAAGAACGTCTTCTTCGCCGACGTGATGATCACGCCCGTGATCTCGTCGCGCTCGGCTTCGAGGCGGTCGACCGTGGCGCCCATCGAGGCGACGTACGCCTCGTTCATCGTGTTGGCCGACTGGTTGGGATCGTCGAGGGTGAGAAGGACGACGCCGTCCGCGTCACGCTCCCACCGGATTGTGCTCTGCTCGCTCATCGTGAAGTGACTCCTGAGGGAAAGGGGTGCAGGGTGATTACAGGCGCTCGACGACGGTGGCGATGCCCATGCCGCCGCCGACGCACAGCGTGGCCAGTCCGTAGCGACCGTTGCGACGCTCGAGCTCGTCGATGAGCGTTCCGAGGATCATGCCGCCGGTGGCGCCGAGCGGATGCCCCATCGCGATCGCCCCGCCGTTGACGTTGACCTTGTCCAGGTCGAGGTTCATGTCCTTGACAAACCGGAGCACGACGGCGGCGAACGCCTCGTTGATCTCGACCAGGTCGAGGTCCTCGACCGTCAAGCCGGCCTTCTTGAGCGCCTTGCGGCTGGCGGGCGCCGGGCCGGTGAGCATGATCGTCGGGTCGGCGCCGGACACCGCGGTCGCCAGGATGCGGGCCCGCGGCTTCAGCCCGAGCTCGTCGCCGGTCTCGGCGTTGCCGATGGCCAGCAGCGAGGCGCCGTCGACGATGCCCGACGAGTTGCCCGGGGTGTGGACGTGGTGGATCTTCTCGACCCAGTGGTACTTCTGCAGGGCCACGGCGTCGAAGCCGCCCATCTCGCCCATCGCCTCGAACGAGGGCTTCAGCCCGCCGAGCGTCTCGACGGTCGTGCCCGGGCGGATGAACTCGTCGTTGTCGAGCACGACGTGGTCGTTGATGTCCTTGACCGGGACGACCGACTTGGCGAAGCGGCCCTCCTCGCGCGCGGCGGCGCGCGCGCTCCTGCGAGCGGGCGGCGTACGCATCGACGTCCTCGCGGCTGAACTCCTCGATCGTGGCGATGAGGTCGGCGCTGATGCCCTGCGGCACGAAGGAGGTGTCATACGCCGTCTCGGGGTCCATCGCCCAGGCGCCGCCGTCGGTGCCCATCGGCACGCGCGACATCGACTCGACGCCGCCGGCGAACACGAGGTCCTCCCAGCCGGACGCGACCTTCTGGGCGGCGATGTTGACGGCCTCCAGGCCGGACGCGCAGAAGCGGTTGAGCTGCACGCCGGCGACCGTGTCGGGCAGGCCGGCCTTGATCGCGGCGGTCTTGGCGATGTCCGCGCCCTGGTCGCCGACCGGCGTGACGCAGCCGAGCACGACGTCGTCGACGCGCGCCGGGTCCAGCGTGTCGTTGCGTACGAGCATCTCGTGCATGAGGCCGACGACGAGATCGACCGGCTTGGTCGTGTGCAGCGACCCGTTGTGCTTGCCCTTGCCGCGCGGCGTGCGAATCGCGTCGAACACGAGCGCCTCAGTCGTAGCCATGCTCCTAGGACTCCTCTTCGTCGATGTCATCCCCGGGGAGGTCTGGTGACCCGGGGCCGCTGGGGTGGTGAGGTGCGTCTCCGCCGAGCGTACGCCACGGCTCGCCGTGGTGCCGGGCGGTTATCGGACAGACTGTCCGACAGTGTATTCAGACGAGTGCGCGCGGCGTCGTCTCACCGCGCGCCCGCGGGCGCGTCCTCGGCGGGCGCCGCCTCCAGCTGCGGGGTGGCGGCGGCCGGCGGCAGGCTCGGCTCGGAGTGCGCGGCGCGCAGCTCGTAGCCGGCGCGCTGGCCGGGGTCGGCGTCGAACAGCACCCGGTCGCGCCTTGATCGCGCGGCCGATCCCCTCGGCCGCGCGGCGGGGCAGCAGCTGGCTGAAGGTGTTGAGGGGCTTGACCGACTTCGGCACCCATACGTCGACGGTGCCGTGCCGCAGCGCCTCGACGATCGCCTCGGCGACGTCGGCGGGCGCCAGCGGTCTTGACGCCGCGCGTGGCGCCCAGCCCGCCGCCGAGCTCGGTGGCGACGACCGAGGGCATCACGTAGCTGAGGTCGACGTGGGCGCCGAGCAGCCGCATCTCGCCGCGCACCGACTCGGTCAGGCCGATGACCGCGTGCTTGCTGGCCGAGTACGTCGCTCCGCCCGGCGTGCCGATCTTGCCGGCCTGGGAGGCGATGTTGACGATGTGGCCGTGGTCGCGCGGCAGCATGCGCTCGAGCGCCAGCTTGGTGCCGAGGATGACGCCGTGGACGTTGATGTCCATGATCCGGCGCGCCGTGTCGTCGTCCTCGTCGAGGAAGTGGTGCAGCGGCATGATCCCGGCGTTGTTGACGAGCACGTCGATCGGCCCGAGCTGCCGCTCGACGTCGTCGAGGAATGCCTGGAACGAGGCGCGGCTGGTGACGTCGAGCGGCCCGCCGAACGCGTTCGTCGCCGACAGTTCGCGCGCCGTCTGCTCGGCCAGCTCGCCGTCGATGTCGCCGATGGCCACCTTCATCCCCGCGCCGAGCAACGCGGACGCGGTCGCGCGCCCGATCCCGCGGGCCCCGCCGGTCACGACGGCCGTCTCACCGGCCAGCACACGAGCTTCCTTGGCCACGCCCACTCCTCACGCTAGGGGGTCACCGGACCGAACGCGGGAGGGGTGCGCCGAGGCGAACAGCCCGACCCGCATGGCGGTCACGATCGTCTGAAGGGCGACTATACCGCCGCCAGGCCATGGCTGGCCAGCCAGCCAGGCGGCGGTGGCAGCAGGGTCCGTTGCCTGCGGTGGGGGCGGGCAAGTTGCCAGGGCCGCGTGGGCCCGGGTCAGGCCCCTGCCGTTGCCGGGGGTGTGGTCGAAAAGGCACGCCAGGGGGATGGAAATCGACCACACCCCGGCCGGGCGGTGAGGTCGAGGCGCCCCGGGCCCCCGTTGCCGGGGGTGTGGTCGAAAAGGCACGCCAGGGGGATGGAAATCGACCACACCTCGGCCGGGCGGTGAGGTCGAGGCGCCCAGGGCCCCCCAACCCCCCAACCCCCCAACCCCCCAACCCCCCAGCCGCCAACGCCCGGCGCGCCCAGCCCGCGCGCGATCGTCAGCCGGCGGCGTGCATCGCGGCCCAGATCGCTCGCGCGAGGCTGGTCGCCAGGTGGTCGTCGCCGCTGCCGTCGTCGGAGGCGATGTGCTCGGACACGATCCGTTCGGCGCCCCAGGCGATGAGGCGTGCCGTCACGTCGCAGTCCAGATCACGCGGCATCCGCCCGGCCCGCCGGTCTCGCTTCCAGGCGCTCTCGCAGCACGTCGGCGAAGCGATCGACGCGCTCGCGCCAGAAGGCGGCGACCTCGGCGTCGTAGGCGGCGACCTCGGCGAGCGCGGCGAGCGCATCCGCGTGGCTGCGGTAGTGGCCGAGCATGCGCGCGGTTGTCCGGGTCAGGGACTCGAGGCCGCTCGCGTCGGCGCCGTCGACCCATTCCTCGGGTCGCGGGAACATGTCGCGTGTGGCCGACTCCGTCAGGCGCATGAGCAGCGTCGACTTGTCGGGGAAGTGCACGTAGAAGGTCGAGCGCGCGATCTGCGCCTCGTCGGCGATGCGCTGCACCCCGAGCGAGGTGAAGCTCTCGCCGTCGGCCAGCAGCCGCTCGACGGCGTCGAACACGCGCTGCTCCACCGCCTCGCGGCGGAGGCGCCCAGAGCTCGGCTTGCGGGTCACCGACGGCATGGCCGCCAGGGTATCCGAGCATTCGGGCGGCGGCGGGCGGGGCGAGCCCGCCGGCGGGGCGATCGCGCCGGGCGGTGCCATCGCGCCGGGCGGGCCATCGTGCCGGGTGCGAACGCCCTCAGCCGCGCGGTCGCTCGGCCGCGCGCTCCGTTGGCGTCACCCGGCCGGCCACGCCACGACCGGACCGCGGACAAGCACCCCGACGCGTCCCCCCGGCCGCTGCGCCACGTGGCCGGCGACGCGCACGACGATCACCGGTCCGCCGTCGCTGGCCAGCCGCACGTGCATGACGGCGTCGTGGCCGTGGTAGTCCAGCTCGACGACCTCGCCCGGAATGCCCTCGCCCGCGTCGGGCGAGCACAGCTCGACCTGCTCGGGGCGCACGAGCACGAGCGCATCGCCGGAGATCGGCCCGCGGCCGTGATCGAGGAGGGTGAGCTCCCCGAAGTCGGTGCGCACGCTCGGACCGGAGGCCACCCCGTGCAGGAGGTTGGCCTCGCCCATGAAGCCGGCGAGTTGGGCGTCGACCGGACGGCTGTACAGCTCCCGCGGCGTACCGTGCTGGCCGATGGCTCCGTCGCGGATGACCGCGACGTGGTCGGCGAGCGACAGCGCCTCGTCCTGGTCGTGGGTGACGAGCACCGTGGTCGTGCCGGCCGCGCGGACGAGCTCGCGCACGTCGGCGCGCACGCTGGCGCGCACCGTGGCGTCCAGGGCGGAGAACGGCTCGTCGAGCAGCAGTAGCTGCGGGCGCACGGCGAGCGCACGGGCGAGCGCGACGCGCTGCTGCTGCCCGCCCGACAGCTCGTGGGGATAGCGTCCGCCGAGCTCGGCGATGCCGACGAACTCGAGCAGCTCGTCGACGCGGCCGGTGCGCCGCTCGGCCCGTGCCAGGCCGAAGGAGACGTTGCGCCGCACGGTCAGATGGGGGAACAGGCTTCCCTCCTGGGGGACGTAGCCGATGCTGCGCGCCTCGGGGGCCAGCCAGGTTCGCTCGCCGTCCTCGGCGAGCGCCCGGCCGATGCGGATCGTGCCGCGATCGGCCCGTTCGAAGCCGGCGATGATGCGCAGCAGCGTCGTCTTGCCGCTTCCCGAGGCGACCGAGGATCGCCGTGAACGTACCCGCGGGCACCTGCAGCTCGAGGTTGCGCAGAATGGCGCGCGCACCGAACGCCTTGTACAGCCCGCTGACCTCGAGCGTGTTCACGGCGCGGCGCGCCTCCGCGAGGGCAGGCGGTCGAACCAGCGCCCGAGCACGACGCTCGGGAGGGCGGCGACGAGCATCATCACACCGGCGTAGGGAGCGGCCTGCCCGTAGGAGAGGTTCGTCTGAAACGCCCAGAACTGCGTCGCCAGCGTTTGCACGCCGGTGGGGATGAGCACGAGCGTGGCCGTCAGCTCGGTGACGGCCTCGAGGAACACGAGGCAGAACGCCGCCGCCAACCCGGGGGCCACGAGCGGCAGCGTCACGCGCCACAGCACCGCGAGCGGCCGGCCCCCGAGCGCTCGGGCCATCTCCTCGAGCGCCGGCGGGAACTGGGCGACCGACGTGCGCACGGCCACGAGCGCCAGCGGGAAGAACATGATCGCGTAGCAGACGATCAGCATGGTGGCGCTCTGGTAGAGCAGCCCGGCGGCGTAGCGCTCGCTGAAATACGTCAGCGCGAGCGCGATCACGAGCCCGGGCATCGCGAGCACGAGGTAGGTACTGCGCTCGAGCACCATCGTCGGCCGCCCGCGATAGCGCACCGACAGGATCGCCACCGGCAGCGCGGCCACGGTGGCGAGCAGGCCGGCCATCGCGCTGTAGAAGGCCGTGTGCCAGGCCGCCGAGGCGATCGAGGCCGAGGGCAGCGTGGACTGGCCGCTTTGCAGGATCCAGTAGATGATCGCCCCAGCCGGCACGCCGAGGGCGAGGCCGACAAGCGCGACGAAGGCGCCGAGCACCGGCCACCGGGCCCGGCCGAGGCGGTGCCGGTGTGGTGGGCGCGCGGCGAGCGGGCCGGTGCGGCTCTCACGCCCGCGCCCGCGCGACAGTCCTTCGACGCCGAGTACGAGCAGGCTGAGTCCCGACCAGTACGAGCGATAGCGCGCAGGCCGCCGGCGAGTTGAAGCCGTTGAGGAACTCGGTGTAGATCTCGGTGGTGAAGGTCTGAAAGCCGAGGATCTCGAACGCCCCGTACTCGGCGAGCATGACCAACGCCACGAGTACGCAGCCCCCGAGGATGGCGCCGCGCGCCTGACCGAGGTCACGCGCCAGAACGTCTGCAGGCGCCCCAGCCCGAGGCTGCGCGCCACCTCCTCCAGCGCCGGGTCGGCGTTGCGCAGGCTCGCCGCGACCGGCAGGAAGACGAGCGGGTAGACGGCGAGCGTCATCACCAGCGCGGCACCGCCGATGCCGCCCAGTGAGGTGAACAGCGACTTCCAGCCGAAGCTGACGACGAAGTCGGGGATCCCGATCGGCACGACGACGAGCACCGCCCACACCCGCCGGCCCGGCAGATCGGTGCGCTCCACGCACCACGCGGCCAGCGTGCCGATCACCGCGCACAGGAGGGTGACCACGACGGTCAGCGACACCGTGTTCCACAGCAGCGAGACCGTCAGATGGCGGAACAGCAGCGGGTGCAGCGTCGTCCACCCGTCGTTGGCGGCCTCGATCAGCAGGAACGCCAGCGGCACGGCCAGCACGAGCGCGACGAGCAGGGCGGCGAGCAGCAGCAGCCGGGGCGTGCGGGCGCGCCGGGCCCGCACGCGCCCCACGGCCGGTGCGGGGGGTGGCGCCGGCGGCGGGCCGGGCGCCGGGGCGAGGGTCGTGCTCACAGCAGCTGCGCCTGGCGCAGGAGCGCGACGGCGGCCGAGCCGTCGCCCAGCGCCGCGAGATCGATCGGGTCCGGTTGCAACGCAGACAGTGGCGTCTGACCCGGCCCGAGCGTGACGCCGGAGGCGATCGGGTATTCGAAGCTGTCGCTGTGGGCGATGATCGGTCTGGCCCTCCTTACTGACCAGGAAGGCGACGAACCGCTCGGCGTCTGCGCGGTGCGTGCTCGAGGCGAGCACGCCGGCGCCGGAGACGTCGACGACGTAGCCGGGGTCGCGCGGGGCGAAGAAGGCGATCGCCGAATGCATGTTGCTCGCGCCGACCTGGGCGCGCTCGCGGTACCAGTAGTACTGGTTGATGACGCCGATCGCCGCGCCGCCGCGGTTGACCTCGTCGGTGATCGTCTCGTTGTCCGGGTAGATGTGCCCGCTGGCGTTTGCCTTGATCCCCTCCAGCCAGCGTCAGGGCGGCGGCCGGCCCGTACTGCGCGCGCGACGGCGGTGACGATCGGCTGGAAGTCGGTCTCCGTCCGGCGCGAGGGCGAGCTTGCCCTTGAACCGGGGCTGCGCGAGCGCGAGCACCGACGTCGGCAGCTGGGCAGGGGTGAGCAGGCTCGTGTTGTAGACGAGCACGCTCACGCGGGCCGACACGCCGACCCAGTCGCCGGCGGGCGAGTCGTAGCGCGCCGGCGTGGCGGCGAGGATCGACGCGGGCAGCGCGGCGAGCAGGTGGCGCTCGGCGAGGTACTGAGCGGTGGCGAGTTCTCGGTGTAGACGACGTCGGCCGGCGAGTTCGACCCCTCGGCGTCGATCTGGGAGGCCAGCACGGCCTCGTCGTCGCTGCGCACGTTGACCTGGATGTGCGTCTGCTGCTCAAACGCGCCACGAGCGCGTCGGTGGTCTGCTCGTGCTGGCCGTTGTAGAGGGTGATCGACGGCCCCGAGGCCCCGCACGCCGTCAGGCCGACCAGCAGGAGCGCGGCGGTCGCGACGGCGAAGCTGCGGCGAAGAGCGGAGCCCGTCGCGGCTCGCGAGCGCGCGTCGGTGAGCATCGCGCGGGACTGTACCAGCCGGCAGTTAGGCGACCCTAACTCAACCGCGGCGAGGCGGCCCGGTGCAAAGATCGCTGCAGGTCCGTCGGCAACCGGTGGCTGGCGTCCCGCAACCGATGGCGGGCGTTCCAGGTGGCCGGCGCACGCGCTGGACCCCAACAGCCGCCGACCCTGTGGCCCACCGCTGAAGGACGCGTGGGCGCTGCCGACTACTGAGGTGATGGGCGACCACGCACACGAGCGCGCGCGCGTGTCCGGCGACGGCGCCCACTTCTCCTGCTCGCTCACGGCGGTCCTGCTCGCGCGCGTGCACGCCTTCGGCGGGGAGGCGGCGGTCGAGCAGTTGCTGCGCGACTCCGGCGTGCAGCGCACCCCCGAGTACCTGCTCGAGCTCGGCAACTGGGTGTCCTACGACGAGACCGTCGCGCTCTGGGACACCGGCGCATCGATCACCATGGACCCCCAGTTCGCGCGCCGCCTGGGCGAAGACGCCACGGAGCGCCTGAAGGCGTCGCCGGTCGCCGCATTGCTGCGCTCGCTCGGCTCGCCCGAGGAGGTGTATCGCCAGATCGCCACGACGGCGACCAAGTTCAGCGTGGCCGCCGAAGGCGAGGCTGTGCAGGTCGGCCCGGGCTACGCCGAGCTCCGCTTCACCGCAGTGCCCGGCTTCCCGCGCAACGCGCATCACTGCGAATGGACCGCCGGGCTGCTCTCCCAGACGACGGTGCTGTTCGGGCTGCCGCCGGCGATGGTGGAGCACGACCGCTGCGGGGCCCTCGGCGCACCCGACTGTACGTACCGCGTCATCTGGGACGCCGCCTCGGCGGCCGAGGCGGCCGACTCCCCGGCCCAGACGGCGGCGCTCAAGCAGCAGCTCGCGGCCATGACCGAACGGCTACAGAGCATGTTCGCCACCGCTTCCGACCTCATCGCCGCCGGCGACCTCGACGTGACGCTCGCCCAGATCACCGATCGGGCGGCGCTGGAGGTGCGCGCCCCGCGCTACCTGCTCGCCGTCCGCCCGATGGCCGGCGACGAGCCGCACATCCACTACCGCGGGTTTGACGAGGACGAGGCATACGACTGCGCCGAGCGGGTCCTCAACACGCCGATCGAGGACCTCCCGCGTTCGTGGCTCGTGGTGCCCGTGTGCTCGCACCGCAGCGACTACGGTCGGCTGCTGGCCACCTACGGCGACGGGCAGGGGTTCTTCGCCCAGGAGCGCGAGCTGCTCGAGGTCTACGCCCGCTACGCGGCGACCGCGCTCGACACGGCGACCGCGCTGGCCGAGGCCAAGCGCCGCCACGACCAGGCCAGCGCACTGCTCGAGCTCGCGCGGGCGCTGGCAACGGCGGGCACGAGCGACGAGGTGGCGCAGCGGCTGGTCGACGCCGTCCCGGCCGTGGTGGACTGCGACCGTGTCGGCGTCTACCTGTGGGACGACGAGCTCCGCGAGCTGTGCAGCCGGGCCGTGTACACCCCCGACGGGGTGGATCTCGAGCCGGCCGAGTGGGCCGTCAGCCCCGCCGACGACTCGCTGCTGCGCGACTGGCTCGATCGCCGCGGGCTCGAGCCGCTGTTCGTCGATGCCGCGCAGGGGCATGAGCCGCTGCGCGAGTTCCTGACGCGACTGGGCGCCACGGCGTCGATCGTCGTCCCGATCAGCTCACGTGAGCACTTCCTGGGCGCGATCGCCGTGTCGGTGCGGCAGGAGCCGGAGCGCCTGCGCCCCCATCCGGATCTGCTGGACCGCCTGTCGGGCATCGCCGCCCACGCCACGACCGCGCTCGAGAATGGCCGGCTCGTGGACCGGATCACCCACCAGGCTCGTCACGACGGCCTCACTGGCCTGGCCAATCGCGCGGAGCTCGCCGAGGCCCTGGCGCGCGCGACGGCGGGAACCCGTCATCGCGACGCCACCTTCACGCTCTTCTACATCGATCTCGACGAGTTCAAGCCGATCAACGACCAGCACGGTCACCAGGTGGGCGATGAGCTGTTGTGTGCGGTCAGCGCCCGGCTGAGCGCGTGCCTGCGCGACATCGACACCGTCGCCCGGATCGGCGGCGACGAGTTCGCCGCGCTGGTCACCGGTATCGGCGACGGGGCCGAGTCCGACCAGGTTCTCGAGCGCCTGCAGGGAGCGTTCCTCGACCCATTCGAACTGCGCGATCACCGCGTGTACGTCGGGGCGAGCATCGGCCGTGCGGTGTGGCCGCAAGACGCCGACGACATCGACGCGCTCATCCGCCGTGCCGACGCCGCCATGTACGAGGTCAAGCGCCTCCATCACGACGTCTCGGGCCGCGATCGCTGATCGTGCCGGGGCGGGCGGCGCGCGTGCGTCTGCCACCCTGTGGCGATGAGGTTCGGTCGACAGGGGCCGCGCGGCTCCACGGCACGCAGGGTGTGGCGTCCCACGCTGGGGGTCCACGACATGGCGATCGACCTGGGAACGGCCAACACGCTCGTGTACGTCGGCGGGGAGGGGATCGTCGTGTCCGAGCCCTCGGTGGTGGCGGCCGACGCGTTGACCGGCGAGGTACACGCCGTCGGCGCCGAGGCCGAGCGCATGATCGGTCGCACGCCGGCCACGATCTCCGCCACGCGTCCGCTGCGCCACGGTGTGATCGCCGACTTCGACGTCACCGAACAGATGCTGCGCTACTTCATCCGGCGGGTGCTCGATCGGCGCCGCGCCCATCCGCGGCTCATCGTGTGCGCACCCTCGGGCGTCACCGCCGTGGAGAAGCGCGCCGTCGAGGAGGCTTCGCTGGCCGCCGGCGCCCGCCGCGTGCAGTTGATCGAGGAGCCGATCGCGGCGGCGATCGGCGCGGAGCTGGCGATCGAGCAGCCGATCGGTCGCATGGTCGTGGACGTGGGCGGCGGCACGAGCGAGGTCGCCGTCATCTCGCTCGGCGGGATCGTGATCTCGCGCTCGGTGCGCGTCGGCGGGTACGAGATGGACGAGGCCATCACGCACTACCTGCGGGGCGCCTACGAGCTCGCGATCGGTTCCCAGACCGCCGAGGCGATCAAGCTGGCGATCGGCGCGGCGACGACGACGCAGCCCGAGCGCACCACCGAGGTGCGGGGGCGACACCTACTGACCGGATTGCCGACCGAGATCCAGCTGTCCAGTCGCGAGGTGACCGAGGCGCTGGCACCGCCGCTGTCGGAGATCATGAACATGATCACCGACGCGCTCGAGGAGACGCCACCGGAGCTGGCCGGTGACATCGCGCGCGAAGGCATCCTGCTCGCCGGGGGCGGAACGCTGCTGCGTGGGTTCGACGAGCTCGTGCACCTCACCACCGGCATGCCGGTCAGCACCGCGCCCTCGCCGCTGACCTGCGTCGTGCTCGGCTCCGGTCAAGCGCTCGCGCACTACGACCAGCTCGCGTCGGCCGGACGCTCACTGCGCGCCTGAGCGTCGCCTGCCGCCGCTGGGCGCGTCCGTGCAGGGGTTGGCCTGCGCGTCGCCGTCTCCGTTAATGACTGCGCAATGGCTGCTCAGGCGATCGCGGCGACCAACGTGTGGCTGGACGGCGAGGATTGGAGCTGGCCCGGCGCGCGGCCAGAGCGTGTCGAGCTGGGCCCGCCGGCGTGGATCCCGACGCTGCCCCGTATCGGCAGTCCCGCGCCCTCCCGCATCGGCGACGTGAGCGCCGCCGTCGCGTCGACGGTGCCCGTGCCGGTGCCCGTGCCGATGCCCGTGCCGGCGCGGGAGCGGACGCCGGTGCCGGTGCCGGTGCGGTCGAGGGCACCCGACGCGGTGGCGCGCCGCTTTAGCGCCAGCCCGCCGGCCGCCGTCGCCACACGGCCGGCGCGCCGGCGCTCGCGCCGCGCCACAGGCCAGCGGCTCCTGGCCTGTGCGGCGCTGGCGGTCGTGTTCGCCGCCACCTTCGAGCTCGCCGGGCGCCTGCAGTCAACCGCACGGTCGGCCAGCGCGGCCGGCGCCGACGCCCGCGTCGATCGCGCCGGCGCCACCGCCTCTGCCACGTCGAGCGCAGGCGGCGCGGCAGTGCCCCTCAGCGCGGCGCCCCCCGGGGCCCTGGCGGCGTCGGATCCCAGCCTGTCCGTCCTCAGTCGCGACGGCGCCGGCGCGAGCATCGCGCGGGTCCGCTTCTCCTCACCGGCGCTGCACCGCGGCGCATCGTTTCTCGTGTACCTGCCGCCGGGCTATCGAGCCGGCGGGGCGCGCCGCTACCCGGTGCTGTACCTGCTGCACGGCGACGGTCAGCTGGCCGGCTCGGCGCTGCAGTTCGGGCTGGCCAGCACTCTCGACACGGTGATCGCCAACGGCGAGCTGCACCCGCTGATCGTGGTCATCCCCCAGGGCGCGACGCACACCTACAACTGGCGCGACGTCGGATCGCAGCACTACGAGGCCTACGTCCTGGAGACGCAGGAGCTCACCGACCGGCTGCTGCCCACCGTCGCCGACCGGGCCGGGCGGGCGATCGCCGGATTCTCGATGGGCGGCTATGGCGCGATGAACATCGCCCTGGGTCATCTCGACCGTTTCTCGGTGGTCGAGAGCTGGCTCGGCTTCTTCAACGGCCTGGATGGCGAGCTGCAGGCAGACACGGCGGAACTGCGCCAGATGCCGCTGCGGGCGTTCGTGTACGGCGGCGCCGGCGACACGATCGCCGATCCGAGCGAGAACGCCCCGTTCGCCGCCGCCCTGCGCGCCGCCGGTGCGTCCGCGGCCAGTGCCGTCTATCCCGGTGGCCACGACTTCACCACGCTGCGCGCGCACCTGCGGCACATGCTCCTGTTCGCCGGTCACGCGCTGGCGCCGGGCGCCTGAGCCAGCGCTACGCGCCGCCCGTCAGCGTCACCAGTGCCGCACTGGCCGGCGCCAGGGGCACCCTGATCGTTCCGTGCGCGCCGCGCACGAACGTGCGCCGCAACGGTCCGAGCAGTTCACCCCGTGCGTTCACGGCGCCCCCGCCGAGTCGCACGCCCGTGGTTGCCGCCAGCGCCGGCGCGGTGAGCGCGAGCACGCTCGCCGTCACGCGGCTCGACCCGACGGCGACGCGGATCGGCCTGACCGGGCCACCAGGGTCGCTATCGACGAGCACGAGCCGCAGGACGCGGCCGCCGCGGAATGCCGCGGCGGTCACGCCGGGCGACGCCGGGCTGACCGACGTGGCCACCGGCCGCAGGCCGACCAGGCTGCGCATGAGCAGCAGCCCGTACCACTCGGGCGCCGCGGTCAGCTGGCCGGCGGCCAGCGCCGCACTGCCGTTCGCGCACAGCGGCGAGTAGCCGGTGCAGCTGGCCGGCAGGTCGTGGAAGTTCACGCCGCTGATGCCGAGCTGCATCGCCTCGGCGATGAGCCGCACCGCCCACAGCGCTGAGGCGAAGGTGTCGCTCACGCCGGCGCGTCCGCCGCACGACACCGAGTTCGTCTCGTCGATGCGCAGCGGGATCTCGGCCGCGTCGCGCGATCGCCGCGTCGCTGCGCAGCTGGGCGACGTCGCGCGCCCGCGTCGCGGGGGACAGCAGCCCGGTGATCGACGGCGCGGGCACCGCGCTGCACACGAGCGGGTAGCGGTGAGCGGTCAGCAGCGCCGGGCGCTCGACGCGCGCCTCGCCGGGCCCCCAGGCGGCGAACGCCGCGCCGGTCGTGTCCGGGCCGGCCATGGCCAGCCCCGGGGCGGCGGCCGAGATCGCCGTCCGGTAGGCGTCGACCTCGGGCGCGTACTGGGCGAAGCTCCACGGCTGCTCGCGCAGTCCGTGGCGTCCGTAGGCGTCGGGCTCGTTGCCGATCTCGACGGCCGAGCAGCGAGGGGCCGAGCGCTTGCTGTGCCGCGGCGGCCTCGAGCGCCGCGGCCTCGGGGTCGTCGTGGGCGAGGCCGACGGTGAGCAGGACGCGGGCGTCGCCCGCTCGGGCCAGCGCCGCCAGCCCGAGCAGGTCGCTCGAGGAGATCGTCGTGGCGGCCCAGCTCGGCGCGGCGCTCGCCGGGTGCGGCGAAGGCCACACGCGAATCGGCGGTGACGCCGCCGATGCGCAGCACGCTCGGCCCGAGCGAGCGCAGCAGCAGCGGCAGGTCCCCCGCCGTGGAGAAGCGGGCGAGGTCGGGAACGCTCTGTGCCTCGAAGGACAGCCCGAGGAAGCGCGCGGCGACCGGCGGACCGCCCGCGTCGCGGGCGACCGAGACCGCGAGCGCCGGATCGGGCGGGGACGGCGTTCGCGACGCCGCCGCCCGCGCGGCCGCGCCGCGACGCGGACGGATGGCCCGCCGCGCGGGAGCACCGCCCGGGCGCTGGCGGCCGCGAGCAGGAGCAGGAGCGCCCCGCCGAGCAGGGCGGTGAGGCGGCGGCGGAGGCTGGGCGAGGTGGGCGCCATCGGTCCGCCATTGTGCGCGATCGGCGTGGGCGCGGCCCACGCGAGCTCCTAGACTGCCGGAGATGGTCATGGTCGGCCACTCCAAGCGGCTCGCCGAACCACTGTCCGGGCGCCAGAAGCGCGGCGCTGGCGATCTCGCTGGTGGTGCTGCTGCTTGCCGTGGTCGGCGCCGCCGTGTACGCGACGGTGGGCAGCGGCTCGTCCGGAGCGTCCGGCGCAACGGCTGCGTGAACCTCACCGTCCCGAGCACGCTCGGCGGCGTGATCTTCCATGAATGCGGACAGGCCGCGCGCGCCTGGTGCGCGCAGGCGCAGGCGCAGAACGACGCGCTCTCGCGCCTGGCTCGTCCTCAGTGCGTGCTCTGGCCGGATACGCGCCGGCGCGGTCCTCGGGCTGACCCCGCCGGCCGACTGGGTGCATGGCCGACTGGTCGACGATCGCGTCCCTGAGCACGGCGGCGGGGACGCTCGTCCTGGCGGTGGCCACCTTCTCCTCCGTGCGCTCCTCGCAGCGCTCCGCGCGCATCGCCGAGCAGGCGCTGAGCCTGAATCTGCGCCCGGTCCTGCATCCCTCGCGCTACACCGACCCGTCCGAGAAGGTGCGCTTCGGCGAGGGGCACTTCGTCAAGGTCGACGGGGGCACGGCGGCGCTCGAGCGCGAGGGCGACTCGATCTACCTGGTGATCCCGCTGCGCAACATCGGATCGGGCCTGGCCGTGCTGCACGGGTGGCGCCTGGAGCGGCGCGCCGAGGAGTTCGATCCGGTCCACCGCCCGTCCATGGCGCGTCCGGATGCGGAGGAGTTCCGCCGGCTCACACGCGATCTGTACGTGGCGCCGGGCGACGTCGGGCTTCTGGCAGGGCGCGATCCGCCTGTCCGACGACCCCTTCCGCGCTGACGCGCGAGGCCGCGCTCGACGGCAACGACCCCGTGCTCGTCGACGTGCTCTACGGCGACGAGATCGGGGGGCAGCGGATGATCACGCGCTTCGTGCTCTCGCAACGCGAGCGGGGGCAGCAGTGGATACCCGGCGTCGTGCGGCACTGGTACCTCGACGGGCGAGGACCGCGCGAGTGAGCGGTCGGGCCGCCCGCTCACGCCTGCGCGAACGCCGCGGGCCGGCGGTCAAGCTGGCCGCCGTCGATGCGACGACGCTGCGCGTGGAGGCCGACCGCCGGCGGCCGACGGCGCGGCGCCTGTTGGCCGGGCTGCTGGAGATGTCCTACGTCGATCTCGCCGACCCGACGCACCTCGAGTTCGAGTACATGCGGCGGGTCGGCGACGTGATCGACCTCGCCTGGCCGCCGGGGCAGCCGCTCGCCGCCGTTCACCTCGGTGGCGCGGCCTGCACGCTCGCGCGCTACCTGGCGGCCACGCGGCCCCGCTCGCGCTCGGACGTCTACGAACATGACGAACGGGTGCTGCGCGCTCGCGCGGGCGCAGCTCGGCCTGCGTCCCGTCGCGCGCGCTGCGGGTCCGCGTTGGCGATGCGCGCGAGCTGCTCGCTGCGGCGCGCGCCGACGCTTCGGCCGACCTCGTCATCGGCGACGCGTTCAGCGGCACCGACGTGCCCGCCCACCTGCTCACGGTGGAGCTGCGCCGTGACGTGCGCCGCGTGCTGCGCGAGGACGGCGTGTACGTGCTCAACGTGATCGACGCCGCGCCGCTGTCGATCGTGCGCCGCCAGATCGCCACCCTGGCCGAGGTGTTCGCCGAGCTGGCCGTGATGGCCACGCCGAAGCTCCTGCACGGCCGGGCGAGCGGCAACGTCGTGCTCGTCGCCGCCGACCGGCCGCTGCCGCTGGCGGCGCTGGCGGAGCGCGCGCGCCGTGCGCCCCAGCCCGAGCAGCTGCTCGGCCGCGAGGCGCTGGAGGTCTTCGCCGCGCCCGCGCGGCCGCTGCGCGACGAGGAGGTCGGGGTCGGTCCGCGGGGCGCGGCGCGCCGTCCGCGCTGCTCGGCGCGCCGCACCGGCCTGCGCGCGGGACCTGCCCGCGGGGCAGTCGCGGCCCAGCGTGCAACGCCGGTACAGTCTGCCGCCGTGCCGACCCGCGCGCTCGTCCTCTCCTGGGAGTACCCGCCCGTGATCGAGGGTGGCCTCGCCCGCCATGTGCGCAAGCTCTCCGAGGAGCTCGTCCGCCAGGGCGTGCAGGTCGAGGTGCTCACGCGCGGCGGCGCGGACGCGCCGCTGCGCGAGGAGCGCGCGGGGGTCATCGTGCACCGCGTGCGCGAGCCGAGCTGGCCGCGCGACCTCGACCGCTTCGTCGCCTGGGTCGACCGCATGAACGCCGACATGCTCGCCGCCGGGCTGGAGCTCGCCGAGGAGCAGACGTTCGACCTCGTGCACGGGCACGACTGGCTCGTGGCGTCGGCCGCGGCGGCGCTGGCCGACCGCCTCGGCGTCCCGTTCCTGACCACCGTGCACGCGACCGAGTACGGCCGCCACCAGGGCTGGGTCGACAAGCCGCCGCAGTCGCACATCCACCGCGCCGAGCGGCAGATGGTGCACCGCGCGGAGCACGTGATCACCTGCTCGCACTACATGCGCGGGCACGTCGCCGACATCTTCGACATCGACGAGGACCGCATCACCGTGATCCCCAACGGCATCGATCCCGCGCGACCTGCGCCCGGTCGGCGACCTCGAGCAGCTGCGGGCCGAGTTCGCCGCGCCCCGACGAGCAGCTCGTGCTGCTCGTCGGCCGCCTCGTCTACGAGAAGGGCTTTCAGCTCGCGTTGCAGGCGCTGCCCGACGTCATCCGCCGCGTCGGCGTGGCGTCCGCTTCCTCGTCGCCGGCTCGGGCACCCACGAGCAGGAGCTGAAGGACCAGGCGCAGCGCCTCGGGCTCATGCAGCACGGCACGTTCCTCGGCTGGATCGGCGACGACGCACTGCACTCGCTCTACCGCATCGCCGATCTGTGCGTGGTCCCCTCGATCTACGAGCCCTTCGGGCTCGTCGCGCTGGAGGCGATGGCCTCCGGGTGCCCGTGCATCGTGGCCGACACCGGGGGACTGCGCGAGGTCGTGTCCCGAACCACGACGTCGGGCTGCGCTTCCGCTCGCGCGACCCGAACTCGCTCGCGCAGATGCTCGAGCGCCTGCTCACCGACGAGGCGTTGCGCGACCGGCTCGTGGCCGAGGCCTCCGAGCACGTGCTGCGCTTCGACTGGAGCGACGTGGCGGCCCGCACGCAGCAAGGTCTACCGGGAGATGATCGCCCCGCGTGCCCGCCAGCGGGCCTAGCGGGGAGCGCCGGCTACCCCGCGCCGGACGAGCGCCTCGCCGCTGCGCGTGGCGCTGATGCGCACCGGCTACCGCATCGCCTACCGCCTGATCAGCGCCTACTCGCTCGTCCGCCGCCCCCGGGCCCGCGGCGTCAAGTGCGTGCTGGTGCATGGCGACAGCATCGTGCTCGTGCGCCACACCTACGGCCCGCGCCGGGTCTGGAACGTCCCCGGCGGCGGGCTGCACCGCGGCGAGACCACGCTGGAGGCCGCCCGGCGCGAGATGCGCGAGGAGCTCGGCCTGGGACAAGTCGATTACCACCCGCTCGGCCAGCTGGAGCTGCGCCTGGCGCATCGGCGGGTCACCATCGGCTGCGTGCACGCCGAGCTGCCCGGCACCGGCCTCGACCCGGATCCGGTCGAGATCGCCGAGGCCCGCTTCTTCGCCCGCGACGCGCTCCCGGCCCCACTGGGCGAGGAGGTCCGCACCCTCGTCGGGATGGCCTTCGAGGCGTCAGCGACGCGTCAGCGCGCGCCGATGGGAGAATGACGCACTTCGCCGGCGATACAGAGGGAGAGGACGCTCCGATGCTCCAGGGCCTCATGCAGAACGATTTCCAGCTCACGCTCAGCCACATCCGGCGCCGGCTCACGCTCGGCCACGGCGAGGCCCAGGTCGTGACGCTCACGCCGGACGGCCCGGTGAGCATCTCGTTCGCCGAGACCTCGCGTCGCGTGGATCGGCTGGCGCGCGTGCTCGAGCGACTGGGGATCGGCGCGGGCGACCGGGTGGGAACCTTCGCCTGGAACAACCAGCGCCACTTCGAGCTGTACTTCGCGGTTCCCTGCGTGGGCGCGGTGCTGCACACGCTGAACATCCGCCTGTTCGCCGAGCAGCTGACCTACATCGTCAACCACGCGCAGGACCAGGTGATCTTCGTCGACGACAGCGTCGTGCCGCTGCTCGAGCCGCTCGCGCCCGACCTTGAGACCGTGCGCCACTTCATCGTCATGGGCGACGGCGACGCGGGCAGCCTGCCCAACGTGCTCCGCTATGAGGAGCTGCTGGCCGAGGTCGACGACGGGCCGTACCCCTACCCCGAGCTCGACGAGCGCCAGGCGGCGTCGCTGTGCTACACGAGCGGCACGACCGGCAACCCGAAGGGGGTGCTGTACTCGCACCGCTCGATCAGCCTGCACTCCTCCGCGCAACTGATGGCCGACGCCGTCGCGCTGTCCTCCCGCGACCGGGCGCTCGCCGTCGTGCCGATGTTCCACGTCAACGCCTGGGGCCTGCCGTACGCCGCGGCGCTGACCGGCGCCGACCTGATCCTGCCCGACCGCTTCCTGCAGGCCGAGCCGCTCGCCCGCCTGATCGCGGCCGAGCGCCCGACGCTGATGGCCTGCGTGCCGACGATCTTCGCTGACCTGCTGCGCTACGCCGACACGCACGAGGTCGATCTGTCCTCGCTGACCAACGCCGTGTGCGGCGGCTCGGCCGTGCCGCGACAGCTGATCAAGGCATTCGAGGAGCGCCACGACGTGCGCATCTTCCAGGCCTGGGGCATGACCGAGACGAGCCCCATGTGCACCTTCTCGCGCCCGCCGGCCGACATCCACGGCGACGAGCACTGGGACATCCGCGCCCGCCAGGGGCGCACGATGCCGTGGGTCGAGCTGCGCCTCGTCGGCGACGCCGGCGAGGAGATCCCCTGGGATGGCAGCTCCACGGGCGAGATCGAGGTTCGTGGCCCGTGGATCGCCTCGCGTTACTTCAACGACCCCAGCGGCGATGACAAGTTCGACAACGGCTGGCTGCGCACCGGGGACATCGCCGCCGTCGACGAGCGGGGCTTCGTGCAGATCACCGACCGCTCCAAGGACGTCATCAAGTCCGGCGGGGAGTGGATCTCCTCGGTGGAGCTCGAGAACGAGATCATGGCCCATCCCGACGTGATCGAGGCGGCCGTGATCGCCAAGCCCGACGAGCGCTGGGCCGAGCGCCCGCTGTGCTGCGTCGTCCTGCGCGACGGCGCCGAGGTGAGCGCCGAGGACCTCATCGAGCACCTGCGCCCGCGCGTGGCGAAGTGGTGGCTGCCGGACGAGTTCGCCTTCATCGGCGAGGTGCCCAAGACGAGCGTGGGCAAGTTCGACAAGAAGGTGCTGCGCGGCCAGCTCAAGGAGGATTCGCTGCCCGGACGGGTTCGCGTCGGCGAGGGGGGCCAGCCGGCCGCCTCCAGCTCGGAGCCCTCCCCGGCCTAGCCGCCGTCCAGCGCGGCGTGGGGTGTCACATCGGCGTCGACTACCCGGAGCCGGTCGTCGATAGTCCGCTCGCCCGGGGCAGGCGCTGCAGCGTTACCGCGACGTGGCGGAGCCGGCGGCGAGCCGGCCATCGGGCCCCGATACGCTGGGGGAAGGCACCGCGAACGGTCGGGCCGCGGGCCGACGGCAAAGGAGACCGAGATGAAGGCGATCTGGAACGGCGTCACCGTGGCCTCGAGTGACGACACGGTGGTGGTCGAGGGCAACCACTACTTCCCGGCCGAGTCGGTCGATCCGCAGTACCTCCTCGACAGCGACGCCCACACCACGTGCCCGTGGAAGGGCGAGGCCAGCTACAAGAGCCTGAGCGTCAACGGCGAGACCAACCGGGATGCCGCCTGGTACTACCCGGCGCCGAAGGACGCGGCCGCCGAGATCAAGGACCGCGTCGCGTTCTGGCGCGGGGTGCAGGTGGTGGACGCCTGAGGGCGAGCGCGCCGCGCGCCGTGGCCCGGTTCTCAAGCGCGCCTTCACAGTTGCCGATAGGAGCCCTGAATCGGTCGCCGGGCACCGCTCGGCGGGTTCCTCGACTGGTCGGGCGGCTCGCCCCGCCGGCGGTCGCCGACGCCAACTATCTGACATGGCCATCCAGCCCCACGTCATCGACGATGCTGCGACCCAGCCGCTGGTCAGCTGCAGCGGCTGCGGGTTCGCGTGGTACGGACGCACCGCCGCCCACGGGCTGTCGGTGATCGGTCACTGCCCGCGCTGCCGCGGCGCGCTGCGCTTCCACGACCACACCGCCGCGCTCGAGCGCGGCGAGACCGGCGCCGCCGATGTGCCGCCCTGGCGCGTGCTCGGCACCCCCACCTCGTGGGCCGGGTCCTGACCGACCCGGCTACAGCGCGATCACGCTGCGGATGCCGTCCTGGGCGTGCATGAGCTCAAAGCCGCGGTTGACGTCGTCCAACGTCAGGCGGTGTGAGATGAACGGGTCGACGTCGATGTCGCCGGCGAGATAGCGCTCGATCAGCATCGGCACCTCGTCGCGGCCCTTCCAGCCGCCGAACGACGATCCACACACGCGCCGCCCGGTGATCAGGTAGCGCGGGATCACCTCGAGCACTTCGCCGCGCCCGGCGACGCCGGCCACGGTGCACAGTCCCCAGCCCATGCGGGCCGCCTCAACGGCCTGGCGCATCACCGCGACGTTCCCGGTGGCCTCGAAGGTGAAGTCGGCGCCGAAGCCGTCGGTCATCTCGAGGACCTGGGCGACCGCGTCCTCGCCGCCGGTGAGCAGATCCGTCGCGCCCTGGCCACGGGCGAGCTCCAGGCGCGCGGGTGAGAGGTCCACGCACATGATGCGCTCGGCGCCCTGCAGTCGGCAGCCGGCGACCGCGCCGAGGCCGACCATGCCGGCGCCGAACACCACGCACGTGCTCCCCGCCCGTACCTGGGCGGTCTTCATCGCCGCACCCAGCCCGGTCGACAGCCCGCAGGCGAACAGGCAGGCGCGATCGAGCGGCGCCTCCGGATTGATCTTGGCCAGCGCGATCTCGGGCATCACCGTGTATTGCGCGAACGTCGACGTGCCCATGAAATGCCGCAGCGGCTCGCCGTCGCGTTGCAGGCGCGTGGTGCCGTCCGGCAGGTAGCCGAGGTTCTGCTGCTCGCGGATCGCCAGGCACAGGTTGGTCAGCGGGCTGCGGCAGTGCACGCACTCGCCGCACTGCGGCGAGAACAGCGTTACGACGTGATCGCCGGGCGCGACCAGGCGCACGTCGGGCCCGATCGTCTCGACGACCCCTGCGCCCTCGTGCCCGAGCACGCAGGGCGCGTAGCCCGAGGGATCGGCGCCGGAGGCGGTGTACAGGTCGGTGTGGCAGACGCCGCACGCGACGAGTCGAACGAGCACCTCCCCGGGGCCCGGCTCCGCGAGCTGCACCTCCTGCACGACCAGCGGCTCGCCAAACCGCTCCAGCACCGCTGCTTGCATCCGCATCCCTCGTAACCTCCTCGCCCGTGTCCGGCCACGGGCATCCTACGGCCGCGGCGGCAGGGCCGTCCGCCCTACGGCGCCTTGAGCGTGATCGTGGCCTGCACCGGTGCCTGCCCGGCCAGGGTCACCGTCAGCGTCGTCTTGACCCCGCGATGACCGGCGCGCCGCACGAACCTCGCCGCGGCCGCCGACAGGCGCAACGGGACGTGCGCGGTCGCGTCGGCCCGGCTCGCGAACGTCCGGCTGGCGAGCGTGAGCGTGGCCCTGGCGAGCGTGAGCGTGCCGCCACACGGCGCCTGGCGCTGGGCACAGAAGAAGGCCACGCTCACCCGGCGCTTGATCACGTCCTCGGTGCGCGGCTTGACCACGACGCCGGGCGAGCCTCCGGGCTGGCCGGGCCCCGGGTGATGATGCGTCGGGGGACTCGCTCCGCCGCCGCCGGCCGTGCCCGTGCTGCTGCCGCCAGCACCCCCGCCACCGCTGCTGCCGCCGCTCGAGCCGCTGCCGGCGGAGCCCCCGGCACCGGTCGAAGGGGTGCAGGCGGAGATCGAGTCGCTTCCGGTGCCGAGCGTGGCCTGCAGCATCAGCTCCTCGCTGCGGTTGGTGGCGAACCCGTTCATCGCCGCCACGTTCATCGCCGAGAGCGCGTCGCCGTTGTTGGTGCCGTTGTCGTCGATGTAGGAGTTCATCGTCGATCCGGGCACCGAGCCGATCACCTGATAGGGGACACCGCTGGGGTAGAACTGCGGATCGAAGCCGCCCTCATCGTTGAAGTCCACGTAGTCGCCCGCGCTCACGCACATGTTCGTCGGCTGATAGTTCGTGACCGTGCTGCCCGAGGCGATCGCGCCCTGCGTCGTCGCCGTCCCGCACACCGGCAGATCGAATGGCTGCGAGGTGACGTCGACGGTCACCCCGCCGCCGCCGGCGAGTGGCGTGAGCGACTGGACATGGAACTGGGTCAGCGGCGGGGGCCCGCCCGGTGCTGGCTTGGCGCAACCCTCGATCGCCACCGAGAGGATCTGTCCCGCGGCCGGAGCGGTCGGCATGCCGCCGGCCAGCGTCGGGTTCCACAGCGCCGTGTCGGCCCCGTCGTGGTTGACGTGGACGACGGTGGTGGAATAGGGGATGTTGGTCCCCGCGTACCCGAGGTTGTCGGCGGCATTGAGCGTGGCGGGAACCGACAGCGGGCTGCCGAACGTGGTCGTCGCCGCTCCCGCGCCGGCGGGCATCGCCAGCGCCATCAGCAGCAACGCAGCCCCGGCCCGGGCGCATCGGCGAGGGGTTGAGCGCCGAGCGCGCGACGTCGGGTCGGCGGCCGAGGCGGCGCCAACGGTCTGATAGCGGCGCCGCCGTCCCTCGTACCTCACGGGGCCTATCGTATCCTCGTGCCGCGCTAGGGTTGCGCACCTGTCCTCGCCGTCTGCAGCAGAGGAGGGCGTGTCGCCCGACCTGGGAACGGAGGGTTCCCTGATCGCACCCGATGGGGTGCGCATCGCCTACCGCGAGTGGACGGGCGCGGATGACCGCCCGCCGGTCGTCCTGCACCACGGCTTCGCGGTCGATGCCCTCGTCAACTGGGTGTACCCGGGTGTCGTGGCCGCGCTGCTGCGCAACGGCCGGCGCGTCGTCGCGCTCGACGCCCGCGGTCACGGTCGCTCAGACGCGCCCCACGACCCCGAGCGATACGGCGAGGCCGTCATGGCCCGCGACGTGGGTGCGCTGCTGGACCGGCTGGGGGCCGACCAAGCCGACCTGGTCGGCTATTCGATGGGCGCGATCGTGTCGCTGATCGTCGCCGCGCAGGATCACCGGGTCCGCCGTCTGGTCGTCGGCGGCGTCGGTGCGGGGGTGGTCGAGCTCGGGGGCGTCGATACCCGCGCCGTGTCGTCGGAGGCGATCGTTGCGGCACTCACGGCAGCGGACCCGAGCACGATCGAGGACGCCGGCGGCGCCGCGTTTCGCCAGCTCGCCGACGCGGTCGGCGCCGACCGGCTGGCGCTCGCCGCGCAGGCGTCGCGCCGCCACGGCGAGCCGATCGCGCTCGACCGCATCACCGCACCGACGCTCGTGCTGGCCGGCGACGCGGACCCGCTCGCCGTGCGCCCGGAGGTGCTGGCCGGCGCCATCGCGGGCGCTCGGCTGGAGCGGCTCAGCGGCGACCATGTCGCCGCCGTGGGCGACCCGCGGTTCGCGTCGCTGATCGTCGCGTTCCTCGCCTGAGCGCTCGGGCGCCACCGGGAGCATCGCCATGCTTCTGCTACGTTGACCACGCGGTCGGCGACGTCGGCCGCGAGGCAGCTCGCTTGGGTCCCGCGTTCATACGGCGGTTTCGGGTCAGCCATAGCCTCCCGAAACGTCCGCGGCCTCCGGGCCGCCGAACAGGAGTCCCAGATGTCCACGCAATCCTTCGCCGATCTCGGCGTGTCCGGAGCTGTCGTCAGCGCGCTCGCGCGCCGCGACATCACCACCCCCTTCGCCGTGCAGAGCCTCGTTATCGGTGATGTGCTCGCCGGCCGCGACGTGCTCGTCCGCTCGCCTACCGGCTCGGGCAAGACCCTCGCCTTCGGTATCCCGCTGGTCGAGCGCGTCAGCTCGACCGATCCGCGCCCGTCGGCGCTCATCGTCGCCCCGACGCGCGAGCTCGTCTCCCAGATCACCGACGACCTGTATCCGATCGCCCACGCGCGGGCGTTGCGCGTCAGCGCCGTCTACGGCGGCGTCAGTCTGCAGCGTCAGTCCCGCGAGGCGCAGCGCGCACACATCATCGTCGCCACTCCCGGGCGCCTCGAGGATCTGTTGGCGCGTCGCGCCTTCACACTGAAGCACGTGCGGGTGCTCGTCCTCGACGAGGCGGATCGCATGCTCGACATGGGCTTTCGCCCGGCGGTCGATCGCATCGTGCGCCAGTGCCCGTCGCAACGGCAGACGCTGTTCTTCTCCGCCACGCTCGACGGCGAGGCCGGCGGCCTGGCCGGCGCCTACACGCGCAACCCCGCCAGCCACGAGCACGCCCCGCCGGCGCCGCAGGGCGCGGCGGAGGTGACCCACCGCTTCCAGACGGTGGCCCACGACGACCGCCTCGACGCGCTCGTCGAGCACCTGCGGGCCGCCGACGACCTCGCCCTCGTGTTCGTGCGCACCAAGCGCGGCGCCGATCGGCTCACGAAGCGCCTCGGCAATCTCGGTGTCAAGGCCGTCGCCATGCACGGCGACAAGTCCCAGGGCCAGCGCGAGCGAGCGCTCGCCCGCTTCGAGGCCGGCGAAGTCCGGACGCTCGTCGCCACCGATGTCGCCGCTCGCGGGATCGACGTGGCCAGCATCTCTCACGTGATCAATTTCGATGCTCCCGAGGACCGCGACACCTACGTGCACCGCGTCGGACGCACCGGGCGGGCGGGGCGTCCGGGGGCGGGGATCACCTTTGTCATGCCGGAGCAGCGCCGCGACCTCGCGCGACTCGCTGACGAGCTCGGGCTCGAGCACGATCTGCACGGCGGCCGGCCGGGCATCCGCCACCACGTGTCGCCGTCGCCGCGCTCGCCGCGCGACGCGCGCGCCCCGCTCGGCTCGCCGTCGGGCCGCAGCGGTGGTGGCTCGCGCCGCCGGCGCCGCCAGGGCGCCCGCTAGCAGCACGCGCCCGCCGACCGGCGGGCGCGAACGCCGGACGCGTCGCGGCTCGGATGTTCGTCGAGCTCGCGCGTGCCGCGGGCGACCGTGGCGCGCCGCTGCCGACAATGAGGGCATGAGCATCTCGGCCGTCGGCCTGCAAGCGGACGCCTCGTCACTGTTCGACGCAGCCTCGAACAGCCTGGCCAGCGCGGCACAGGCGACCACCTCGTCTGGCTCGGACTCCGGCGATGGCGGCGGCGAGTCCGTCGCCGCCGCGCAGTACGGATTCGACGGACGCGTGCTGGCCATGCAACGCGACATGGCCACGCAGCTGTTCAGCGCCCTGGCCTGAGCCGAGCGCCGCACAGGGCGGCTCGGCCCGAGCCCGCTGCGACCCGCGCGACGCCGCTACGGCGCGGGCGTCGCGTGGGTGGTTACGACCACCACGGGCCGCGACGAGTGCTGCAGCAGCGCGTGCGAGGTCGACCCGAGCAGCGCGGACTCGAACTCGCCCCGTCCGCGCGTGCTGGTGACGATCGCCTGCACCCCGTCGGCGTCGGCGCGTTCGAGGATCGCCTTGTACACCGGGCCGTCCGAGCGGACGGCCTCGGATCGGGCATCGAGGCCGAGCGAGCGCGCGTACTCGGCGGCGGCATCGGCATCGTCGGAGGCCTCACCCTCGATCGCCGTGTCGAGGGCGACGTAGTCGATCGTCGCCGTCCCGATCACCGCGGCGGTCGCGGAGGCGATGGTGAACTCGGCCGAGCGCCAGGCGCGCAGGATGATGGCCGGACGGTCGGGAAACAGGGCCGCCACCGCCTCGACGATCTGGCGGGTGGTGTCGTCGCCCGCGCTGCACACCAGTACGGGGGCCGGGGAATCGGTCGGTGTCATGTGTCGTGCGCGCGAGCGGGTCGCGCTTCCTCCTCGGGCGTCGGGGGTGGACGATGTCTTCGGCGCGCGACGACCGCGCGCCGCGCCTGGCACCCGCCGTCATAGCAGGACGGCGCGCCCGGCGCGGGCAGGCGCCGCCCGCTCGGCCACCCGGCTGGTCGTCGGCGACATTCGGCCCGGCCGGCCGGGGGGCCGCGCAGGCTGCGTGCGGGCAAGGACGGCCTTGTGCCTAGGGCCCACCCGCCCCGGGCGCCACGGGCGCGAGGCACTCGCGCAGCGCGGTCGTATCGATGAAGAACGCCCGGGCCAGCGTGACGATCAGTTGCGCCAGCTCCTCGTGCTCCTCGGGGCGCCAGTCGCTGAGCAGGTCAGCCAGTCGGCTGTTCGCCGGTGGCCGTGAGCCGGTGCAGCGTCGCCTCGCCCTCGGCGGTGGGCACGCAGCTCGCGCGGCGGGCCGGGCACCGCCACGACAAGCCGTCGCTCCTCCAGCTCGTCGCGCGCCCGTGCGAGGCTGGCGGCGTCGATGTCGATGCGTCGGGCGAGCTCGTCGAGCTCCGTGGTGGCGTCCTCGTGGTAGCGGGCGAGCAGCCAGCACGCCGCCGGACTGAGATCGACGTCGGCCCGCACGGCGACGCGGCGCACGATCTCGCGCGCTCCCTCACGGCGGTCGAGTTGCCCGATCTTGTTGGCGATCTCCGCCAGCGAGTCGGCTTCGCGGGGGACCGCGAAGGTGTCGCTCATGTCGCCGGTGGTGACCGTCTCGCGCAGCGGCAGCTCGCGGATGAACCAGCTGAGCACGAATGCGGCGATCGCGACCGCGGCGGCGACGACGAACACGGGTGCAGCGCATTGGCGAAGGCCTCGAGATAGTGGTCACGCAGCGGCGCCGGGAGACGCTTGATGACCTCGGGGTTGACGCCGCTCGTGTGCGCGCGGGCGGCGCCGCCGGCCCCGATCGTGCGTGTCAGCTCGTCGGTCAGGCGGCTCGAGAAGATCGCGCCCGAGCACCGCCGTCCCGACGGAGCCGCCGATCGAGCGAAACAGCGTTGCTCCCGACGTGGCGGCACCGAGGTCCTGGTAATCGACGGCGTTCTGCACCACGAGTACGAGCATCTGCATCACCATGCCGAGCCCGAGCCCGAGCACGAACATGTACGCGACAGCGTGCGGTGGAGGTCGATCAGTCCCGATGCTCGACAGCAGGAACAGGCCGACCACCATCACCGCCGTGCCGGCGATCGGGAACCAGCGGTAGCGGCCGGTGCGCGTGATCATCTGCCCGGAGCCGATCGAGGTGATGAGCAGCCCGAGGATCAGCGGGATGAGCTGCAGACCCGATCCGGTCGGGGTCGAGCCCTTGACGACCTGCAGGAACAGCGGCAGGTAGGTCACCGCGCCGAACAGGGCGAAGCCGACGATCAGGCCGACCGCGCCGGCCACGGCGAACACCGGGTTCAACAGCAGTCGCGCCGGCAGCACCGGCTCCTTGGCGCGGCGCTCGATTGGCATGAACAGGGCCAGCAGTGCGAAGCCGGCGAGCGCGAGGCCGAGAACGAGTGGGGAGGTCCACGTATGCGTCGGGCTCTCGAGTGAGGCCGCGAGCACGATTGAGGTCACGCCGGACCCGAGCACGATGATGCCGAGGTAGTCGATCTGGTGGCGGATGCGCTCCAGCGGGGACGGCAGCGTGGCGGCAAGCACGAAGAAGGCCCCCACGCCGAGGGGCAGGTTGACGTAGAAGATCCAGCGCCACGACAGGTTGGTGGTCAGGAAGCCGCCGAGCAGCGGCCCGGCGATCGATGCGACTCCGAACGCGGCGCCGAACAAGCCCGAGTAGCGCCCGCGCTCGCGCGGCGACACGACGTCGCCGAGCGCCGCCTGGGCGCCGACGATCAGCCCGCCGCCGCCCAGTCCCTGCAGGGCTCGGAAGGCGATCAGCTCGTCCAGGTTCTGGCTGATCCCGCACAGGGCCGAGCCGACCAGGAAGATCGACAGCGCGATCTGCAGCACCACCTTGCGGCCGTACTGGTCGCCGAGCTTGCCGTACAAGGGGGTGACGGCGGTCTGGGCGAGCAGATAGGCGGTCACCACCCAGGACAGGTGGGCCAGACCGCCAAGGTCGCCGACGATCGTGGGCAGCGCGGTGGACACGATCGTCTGGTCGAGCGCGGCCAGCAGCGTCACCAGCATCAGGCCCGAGAGCACCAGGCGCAGGCTCGCGCCCTCGCGACGGGGCTGGGGCTGCGGGCGTGCGACGGCGGTGGCGGTGCCGCTCATCGGCGGTTCCTCTCGTCGTTGTGCCGGGGCACCCGAGGGGTTATACGCCGTCAGCGCTGGATGAAGCTCGTCGCGGCGAGCTCGATGTCCCCGCCCAGTCGCGACCAGTCGCCCTGCAGCGTGGCACCGATGAACACGTCGGTAAAGCGCCGGCCGGTGACGAGGCAGGCCAGCTCGCGATACGGGTGCGATCCAACCCGCGAGCGGTAGTCGTCGATCACGCACGAGCCGACGGCGTGGCGAAACCGCAGGCCGGCGGCGCTGGCGAGCGCGCGCAACTGCGTGTCGCCCTCGTCGCGGTTGCGCCCCAGCCGGAACGCCGGCCAGCTGCTCAGCCGCTCGTCGCCCTGCCGCGGCGTGACGTTGAGGTACCCGTGGTAGGCGCCGGCGGCGTCCCGCAACGCGACGCTGACGGTCCCCGGGTCCCCGGGCTGGGCGGTCCAGGTCGGGGGATAGAAGAGCGTCGCCGCCCGAGAGGGTGTGCTCACCCGGGCCCAGCCGTCGGGCGGCGTTGTCGGGTGCAGCCAGGCGAAGCCGATCGGCGCCGACGCCGCGGCGTCGGTGGCGATCGGAGCGGCGGCGGTAGCGCGGTGTGCGGCGGCAGCCATCGCGATCAGCGCGATCACTGCGCCCGCCGTCACCGCCGCGATCGCGCCCAGGGCGACGGTCCGCCGTCGCCTACATGTTCCCGTCGCCATCACTGGGGCCGCCGTTGTTGTCGCTGTCGTGATCGCCGCCGTTGTGCTGCGGGATCGAACTGCCCTTGGGCTTGCTGGGGGTGGAGTGATGCGCGGGCTTGGGCTTGGCATGGTGGGTGGCGGCCGCCGCCGGCCCGGCGGTGGCCAGACCGAGCGCGAGCAGCGCGACGCCCGCACGGAGGAGGGCCTGAATTCGGTGCATGGTGGATGCGTCCTTTCTGGTGGGCGGGGTGGGCCATTGGTCCCGGCTGTGGGACCGCGTCCCGATCGCGTTTGCGCGCGATACCCACCCAGACGCGCGCCGTCGGGGAACCTTCCCCGAGTCGACGAATGGGCATCTCGAGGGCGCCGTGGCGGGCACCGGGCGCCCCCGCGCCGGCACGTATGCTCAGCGGTCATGGCCGGTGGTGTGAGCGGCGGGCAGCGGGGGGAAGCGCAGCTGCGCCTGCGTCCGCTCGCGGCCGGCGATGAGGTCGAGCTTCGGCGCATCCGCGCCCAGCCCGAGGTGGTGCGCTGGTGGGACGCCCCCGAGGAGGGCTTCCCCTGGGATGAGCCGGCGTCGACGCGGCTGACGATCGAGATCGACGGCGCCGTCGCGGGCCTGATCCAGTTTTGGGAGGAGACCGAGCCGAGGTACCGTCATGCCGCGATCGACCTGTTCCTCGACCCGCGCTGGCACGGGCGGGGGCTGGGAACGCAGGCGGTCAGGTGCCTGCTGCGCCACCTTGTCGAGGATCTCGGCCATCACCGCGTGACGATCGACCCGGCCGTGGCGAACGTCGCCGCCATCAGGGCCTATGAGAAGGCGCGCTTCCGCCGCGTGGGCGTCATGCGCCGCTACGAGCGCGACAGCGGGGGTGCCGGCTGGCACGACGGGCTGCTGATGGAGTTCGTGGCCGGGGAGTAGGCGGCCTCAGAGGGCGATCTCGCTGCCGGGCCTCGTAGGGGGAGCTTCGCGCGTGGTTGGGGCAGTCTCTGGGCCGCGCGAAGCGCAGGTACGGCATTGGCCGATCGCGAGCGTCGTCGAGCTGTTCGCGGACGGGATCGGTAGAGGCCCCCGGCGCCCGATCGCTCAGGCTCGGGTTGCGCGGACGCTGTGGGTCTCAGGACCGCGCGCGGGGGGCGCGGCGGCGACGACGCGCCCGATCGACCGTCGTCGAGCGCACATGGGCCGGAGTCGGGCGCCGGCGGGGGCGCAGGCCCTGCCCGGCGAGGGCCATCGCGAGAACCGCGGTCAGCCCGACCGCGCCCTCATACCACCAGGCGACATGGCTGTCATTGGCCGCCGGCTGAAGCAGCGTGTAGGCGCTCGACTCGGCGTGCTTGTGTGCCTTCTCGCGGCGTTCCGCGGTCGCGGGCTGCTGCGAGACGCCCGGTGCGGTCGCGCCACCGGGCGGGATCGGCTGCGCCGCGACGATTGGCGGCGGCACGATCGCGAGCGCCGCCGCGAGTGCGGGGATCGTCGGCGGGGGGAGCGGCGCGGGCGCCGCCGGCGCGGGCGCCGGCGGCGGCTCTGCGTGCGGAAGCGGGGCGGGGTGGCTCGCCGGCTGCACCGGAACGTGTGGGAGCGCGAGGTGAAGCGGCGCGGCGGCGCTCGCGCTCACCGCTGCCGCCGCCGCCGGCGGGGGTGGTGGCGCGGCGCCGCCCGAACCGCCGCTGACGCGCACCACCGATGCTGGGCGAGCCGCCGTTCGGACCGTGGACCCCACGCCGCTCACCGCGTTGACGCCGGAGAGCTGCCCGCAGTATGAGCCGTAGGGGCCGGGGTCGACGGTGACGGTCTGCGAGGCGCTCTTCAGGCCGCTGGTCACCGTGACGGTGGCCGTGCCGGTTCCGAAGGCGCAGAAGAGACCCGACTGCGAGTTGAGGACGGCCTTCCCGTGCACGAGCTTCGGATAGGGCGAACCCGGCGCCGTCGGCGTGACCGGGGCGATGACCGCCGGGTTCGACGTCGAGAACGTGTACGTCGGCTCGATACAGCCCGCGCAGCCGCTCGACGGGATCTCGACGTAATTGTCGTAGCCGGGGGCGGGGTTGGTCGGCGTCGTGGCGATGGTGCCGTCCGGGCGGCGACCGATCGCCTGATATTGGAGCGTGAGCCCGCGCTGCACCTCGTTGCCGCGCAGCGCCTGCAGGGCGAGGCTCTGAACGAGCGGCACCGCATTCACCGAGAGGCTGTCGTCGGTCGTGTCGACCGAGACGTCGTACCACACGACTCCGTTGTCCGACGTCTGCTGATAGCCGAGCGATGCCCCCTCGTACTCGGGGATCGTCTGGGCGGCGCCGTCGGGGATCTGGTCGATCCTGTTGGGGCTGGAGTCGGAAGGGACCGTGCTGGTGGGGCCCGTGAACACGGCGAGCACGCCCGCCTGCACGAGCTCGGCGGCGATCGCCTCACCGTCGGTCGTGGTCGGGTCCGACAGCGCCTGTGCGGCGACGACGACCGTCGGGATGCCGCTCGCCGCCGCGAGTTGCTGGTCGAGCCAGGCGCTTTGGCCTGGCTCGCTCCCGTCCAACGAGCCGGCCGAGTTGTCGAGCACGATCACGCGCAGCGTTGCGCCGTTCTGCTGTGCGTCAAACGAGTAGTAGCGGCTGGTCGCCCCGGGTGCGGCGGCGCCGCTCGACACGGGCGTGATGCCCGATGCGTTGCCGCCGGCGCCCTGTGGCGCCGGTTCCCCCGCGAAGGCGTCCGACCAAGACTGCGTCGGGTCGGACTCGGTGGGCACGCCGTCGCGGTTGCCGTAGGCGGCGAACAGGGGGACCTGAAGCGGCGCGAGCAGATCGGGCAGCTGCGCGAAGTCCAGCGCGCCGTTCCCGTCATCCCACGCGGTCTGGTCGGACGGTCCCACGGCGTTGCCGCCGAGCAGCGCGAAGGCGGGGCCCGATGGCTGACTGGCGTAGTCGTTGATCTCGTCGATCGCGCCGCGGAGATTGACCCAGGGTTGCGCGTCGGCCACCGCGGAGCACTGCGCGTTGCATTCCGGGCTGGAGAAGAACGCGAACGACACGCTGCCGGGCATGGCAGGCAGGCTGGGCGTCGCGGTCGCCTCGCCGGGCGCGGTGGCGCTGCCACCGGCGTCGTAACGCCACACCGACGCCGTCTGCCAGCCGATCGGACGGCTGTCGAGGTAGTTGCCGGAGCCATACCCGCTCGCGTCCGGGGTGCCGTCGTAGCCGCCGACCGCCCAGAGGTGCTGTCCATCGGGGCTGGTGGCCACGGCGAGCACGGGATCGGGGATCACCTCGCCGTCGCCGACCGGGCTCGGAGTGGTCTCCGCAGACTGATTGTCGCTCAGGTCAAGCCAGCCGCCGCCGGTACCGAGCAGCAGCTCGCCGTCGGCTGACGGGTAGCTGCCGACCTCGTCGAGGGTCGCCTGGACGCCGCTGTCGGTGATCGGGCGAGCGATCGAGACGGCAGCGCTTACCGACCCTCCGCTCTCGAAGGCCGTGAGGGCCACGGGCACGCCCTCGATCGGCTGGGCGGCGTCGTGGAATGTGCCGCTGCCCGCGTCACGCTCGAGGATGGTGTCGACCCCGGCGATCACGGCGGCGCCGTCGGGAAGCCCGGAGACGAGCCGCAGGCTTCCGGCCGCTGGCGGGGCGGCGCCGCCGTCGAGCGCGGGCTCGGTGTCGATCCACGTCCCGTCGCTCTCGCGCTCGATGAGGTTGCCCCCGTCGATCGCGAACACGTCGTTGCCGGCGATGGCCACCGAGGTGACAGCGGCGCGCCCGTCGTCGGTCGGTGGCTGCTCGGCGCTCCACGAGCTCCCGTCGTAGTGCAGGATCGTGCCGTTCTCGCCGACCGCCCAGCCCTCGCCGTCGCTGGCGAAGGCGACGGAGTCCAACCGGAACGGGGTGAGTGTGTCGGGGCTCACGGCCGTGCTCCAGGCGCTCCCGTCCCATTGCAGGATCTCGCCGGCCTCTCCGACCGCGAACGCGCTGGACGGCCCGTCGAACGCGACGCTCGTGAGGTAGAGGTGCTGTGCGATGGCCGGGAGCGTTTCGACGACCCATCCGTTGTCGGCGGTGTAGAGGAGCGCTGCCCCGTCGAAGCCGACCGCAAGCGCGCCCGTCTCGCTCGTGGACGCGGTGGACCCGGGTGGAAGCGCCACGCCGGTAAGCGGCGAGCGGTCGGCGACCGGCCAGGTCGCGAGTGGGCTGGTGCTCGATCCCGTCGGCGTGACCTCGGCGGCGGTCGACCCCTGGCCGCCGATCCACCCCTCGACCTCGCCGTTGACGCTGGTGAACACGCCGGAATCGGGGTTGTAGCCACGGGCCGGGACGAGTCGCCACGTTCCGTCGGAGTAGACGTCCAGGCCGAGATTCTGGTTTACGGTGAGGGCCACCTCACCGGACGGTTCGGTGAGCGTGGCGTCCGGCACGGCGGCGTCGCCGAGCGGCTGGTTGCACGCGTTTACGACGGGGAGCGTGCACCAGGAGTCGGTCACCGAGAAGGTCGAGCCATCATCGCTCAGCTGCGCGACGACGGGCCCGCTCGTGCCGGCGATGCCGTCGGTGCCGGAGACCCACAGCGAGTTCGCGCCGTCGGCCTTGATCGCGCCCGGCGTGAAGGTGATCTTGCTCGACGCAAGGTTGCCGGTGAGGTCGAGCGCGTCGAGGCCCACACTCGGCGCGTAGCTCCAGTCCTCGCCGTCGAAGCGCGCGAGCCACAGCGGGGTGTGGGTCGGCCCTCCTCCGTTGCTCGTGCGGCCGAAGATCGCCCATCCCTGATCCGGCGCGAAGACGTCGGCGTCCTGCAGTGTCACCGTGTCGCTCGATACGGGGGTGTACATACTGTCCGGCGGCAGCGGGGCGGTGTGGCAGGTCCACCCGGAACTGTCGAGCGTCGCGTACTGCGTATCGACGGTGGCCGGCGAGCTGCTCGCCGCGCTGCAGTCGCCGGAGGGCTCCGTCGTGGGTCCCGACGGGGTGGTGGGCCCGGGACATGAGCTGTCGCTCGTCTGGTCGGCGTTGGTGAGGATGCCGTAATCGGAGCCATCTGACTGGTACACGCGCAGGTGGCCGCTGCTCGGGCCGGGGCAGAGCAGGTCGGCGCCGATCGCCGCGCTCGCCTGCGCATCGAAGACGAAGTGCCCGCCCGGAACGCGGTGGAACATGCCGGCGAAGCCGTTGCCGTTGACGTCGCTCACCCACAGCCAGCCCTCACCGTCGGGCAGGATGGTCCCGCTCACGTGCACGTCGTTCCGGCCGCCCGGCAGCGAGAACGGCGTCGTACCGTCGGCCTCGCGCAGCACGTCGGCGATCTGCCAGCCGCCGGCGTCGCTGTGTTCGAGCAGCACGAGATGGTCGCCCGCGTCCGGGTAGGTGAGCACCCCGTCGGGTCCAGTGGCGGGAGCGGCACTGGTGAAGCCAGCCGCCCAGGTCTCGCCGGTGGTAGCGTCGATGCCGAGCATCGTCAGATCGGTGGCGGGAGCTGCCGTGCCGGCCACCGAGAGGCTCACCGGCGGCGGCGGCGTCGGGTTGGAGGTGCTGAACGTCACCGTCTGGGAGACCGTCGTGTGACCGGCGCGGTCGGTGGCGATCGCCCGCACGTCGTAGGTGCCGTTGGGCCAGTAGGTCGTGTCGACCGACGTCGAGTACGGCGCGACGATGGCGGTGGCGATCTGCGTCCAGGCCGTCGAGCCGTGTATGGCGCGCTGGAACTGGACCGACTCGATGCCGGAGCCCGAGTCGCAATCGCTGCTGCCCGGTGCGGCGTCGCAGGCGCCCACCGTGAGCGTGGTGCGGCCGGTCACCGGCGACTGCGGCGTCTGGAGCGAGATCGTCGGCGGCGTGTTATCGATGACGATCGAGCGGGCCGGGATGGTGAGGTAGCTCTGAAACTGCGTGTCGAACGGCTCCGCCCGCAGGTCGTAGGTCCCGTCTGGCACGGTGGTGGTGTCAAACGAGAAGTCGGCCCCATTGCCGACCATCGCGACGTCGGCGAGGCCCCGGCCCTGGGAGATCGGGGCGCCGGCCGGCGCGAGCACGAAGCGCACGCTGGCGATCGTGATCCCCTCGCCGGCCTGGGTGATCCGCAGGCCCTCGAGCGGGACGGTGCCGTGGAGCACGGCGCCGTCCGGTATCGGCGATCCGTTGTCCCGCAGGACGACGAGGGGTTGGCTGCTGTCGGTGATCAGCTGATCGGTGAGCAGAGGCGAGATGAGCTGCGTGCCGTCCGTCTCGGTCACCACCGCGCGGAAGTCGTAGAGCCCGTCGTCGAGGTCGGTCACGGCCTCCCGAAACGTGGTGGCGTTCGCGTTGCCCGCGTCCGCACCGAGTGAGGTCCATGCTCCCGCCGAAGCCGGGGAGACCTGGAAATCGACCGTGCTCACCGAGGAGGGGACGACCCCGGAGGTCGCGGCGGTGAGGACGAACGGCACCGCGTACGGGTTCTCCGGGCTCGAGACGGTGAGGGCGACCGACGAGGTGGTGTCGGCGAGGGCGCTCGGGGACCCGACGGCCGCGAGGGAGTGGCCCAGCGTGAGCAGCAGGGCCGCGGCCACGACGAGCAGCCTGGATCGCCCAGTCCGCATCGCGTGTCAGCTCCCCGCGGCGGTGGCCGCCACGGTCACGTTCTTCAGCACCGCGGAGATCCCGCTCACGTGTGCGCTGTCGGTCGCCACGGCGCGCAGGTCGTAGCGTCCAGGCTTGAGAGCGGCCGTGACGAACGCGACGCGCCAAGGCGACGTCGTCGCCTGACCGATCGTGTACCAGAGCCCGGAGCCGGCCGTGTCGTACTGATAGCTCACGGACAGGACGCGGCGACCGCGAAACGGTCGCGCCGTCGACGTGAGGTTGACTGTTCCTCGGAGTGTGCGACCGGGTGATCGCAGCTCAACCACCGGCTGATCGGTGGTAAAGCGCAGTCCCGTGGGATATTCGTGCGTATCGAGGCGCAGGGTGAGCGTGCCGGACCGCCCGGTGAAGTGGTGCAGGGGCGCACTGCTCACGACCCTTCCGCCGCGCGTCGCCTGCGCGCCGAGCGTCACGGGCGCCCGGAGCCTGAACGTGATGACGAGGGTGACATAGAGGCCCTTGCCGACGATCCGCGTGCGGATGTCGTATACGGAGGTCGGTCCGTCGCGCGTGGGCTTCGCTCTGACGACCGGAGGCGGAAGCACCTGCGTGGTCGGCGGCGAGACGACGATCGTCGTCGTCGGCGCCGGCGGCGCCGCGAGGGGCGTGAGCGTCGCGCCGATCGGGACGTCGAGTGGGCGCGTCTCGTCGTCGTCGCCCGGCAGGACGCCGCGCGGGGTCTCCCCGTCGGTGAGGTGGTACAGGTGCGGCGCCTGCGTGTACGGCTGCTCGATCGAGCCGATCGTGAAGCGCGGGTCCAGGCCACCCCACGTGGTGGCGGCCCACGCGTCGTTCGGCGCGTTGGCGGCAACGGCGCTAACGGCGCCGCCGCGGTCGACAGGAGCGACCGTCCCCGTGTCGACGGGGCGCTGGCTCGTCGGATTCGTGACGCTCGCGAGCGGGTCGGCCTCGAAGAAGCGCGTCACCGAGCTCGAGCCGTCGCAGTACACCTGCACGATCGCCGGCTCGGCCGACCCATCCTGTGCCTGCTGCGTCGTGGCCGTCGTGGCCCCGGGGGCCTGCTCGGAGGCGCCGACCGGCCACACCTGGCCGCCCACGATCGCGCTGTTGTCGTCGGGCATCGCCGAGAGCGCGAGCCACCGGTAGGCGTCGGTCGTCGTCGGCTCTGGCGCATAGGTGTAGGCGCCGACCGATGGGGCGGCGCAACTGGAAGGGCCGCCGTCGGCGTTGAGACTGAGCACGGGCGTGTCCTCGGGCACAGTCGCCGGGAAGCCGCCGCGCACCGCAGGGTGCGTGACCTCGGTGATGAGCGCCTGCACCGCGGTCGCCGGGTCCGACACCGCGGTGCCGGCAGCGTCGGCGGCCATCCATCCGTCCCGGCTCGAGGTGAAGTCCGCGGCCACGAGATCGGTCCGGTACGGATCCTGCGGCCAGGGCGAGACGGGCAGGGCGATGGGCAGCGGCCCGAACGCGGCGGAGTCCGAGGTGAAGACCTGCGGCGGGGCGGAGCCGTCGGGCGGAGTCTGGATCAGGGCCGGCACCGTGGTGTCGATGCCGAGGTCGCTCTCCGGGCTCGAGAGCCCCACGGCCACACCAAACGGGTTTCCGGCGGTGTCGACACGGGCGATGGCCGACGTGTACGCGGTGTCGAGCCACGGCTCGCTCGCGGGTGGCGACTCGTCGCTGAGGGACGTGCCGTTCCAGTGGAGGACGACGCCGAAGCTGCCGAAGAACCAGCAGTTGTCCCAGCTGAAGCAGGCCGCGGAGGTGATCGCCCCGTTGCTGAGCGGTGGATTGGGCTGGGCGCTCGTCGGAGCGACGGCGAGCGGCACGTCGGCACTCACGAGTCCGGCCACTGGCAGCGGCTCCCACACATCGTTGGCCCCGTCGTAGCGGCACAGCGAGGGCCACCCCGACCCGGATCGGGACGCCCCGATGAGCCAGAAGTCGAGCTTGCCGGCCCAGACGACCGTCGTTCCCGGGCACGCGTTGCTCCCTGGGAACCCCGGTACCGGGAACCAGCCGTCACCGCCCTCGGCGGCGTCTCCGGTGTACTCCCACACCCCGTAGCCCGTGCTGTAGTCGCCGCTGGCGTCGGTTGCGAACGGCGGAGAGGTCGCAGCGAGTCCGCGGTTGTACGCGCGGAACGCGAGCGAGGTCACGACGAGGTAGCAGGACAGCTGGTCCCCGAGGTTGGCGCCCGGCACGGAACTGACGGCGCAAGTGCTCGAGTTGGTGTCGACCGCTTCGCCGTCGGCACCAAAGGGATACGGCTCGACGTCGGTCCAGCACGGCCCCGAGCCGCTCGGCCCCGTCGGCCCGGAGGCAGCGCCGCCGGTGGCGCCGGCGCTGCCTCCGGTGCAGCAGTTCGGGCCGCTCATCGGGCCGCTCGTGCCGCTCGGGGCGATGGTCTGCGTCTGGGCCCAGCTCGCGCAGCTACCGGTGGTACCGTCGTCGGCCGAGGCGACCGGAGGTGTGGTGCCGCCCGCCCAGTGCACGGCAAGCACGAACAGCGCCACGACGGCGAGTCGCCCCAGTGCGGAGGGTGTAAAGGTCGATCCTCTCATCTGCATCGCGCATCAGGTCCGGCCTCGCGCGGCGAGACGGATGGTGGCCCGATCCGGCAGGGTAGCCGCCGACGCTGGGAGCGGCGGCGCTCGTTCGGTGATTTTCACATCCGGGATACATGCGTCGTCGCTGCAGGCACCGCGAGGACACCAGCTCTTCATATCTCACTGTCAGGTAAGGCATCAGGGTTCGTTTGCAGAGACAAGGGGGGAGAGCCTGAATGGGCGGACCTCGGCAGGTACGGTGCTGTCACGGGCGCACGCGCGCCCGTGACACGGGAGCCGGCGTGCGGAGAGCCAACGTTTGGCGCGGCTTTCACTTTTGATTGACATGTGTCAGGCGACGGGCCGTTCGCGCCTTACCGTCCGAACCTTGCGCGGCTTCACTTTTATTTGACAGGTGTCAGGCGACGGGCCGTCCGCGCGTTACCGTCCGCGCGTCACTTACCGGCACCGTCCCGAACTTCACCAGCAAACAACACCACTGCCGCCGTCGTCCACAAGGATGGCGGCTGCCGCACGGCCTCGATCACGCATCAACCGATGCGAGCTTCGAAAACTGGAGCATCGCGGGGGGGCGGCGACGGCGAGACGAATTCATTCAGCGACTTGATCAGGAGAAGACATGCAGCCATTCGGCAAGATGGGCCTGCGGGCCGGGGTGCTGGCGGTGACGCTTGGCATCGCGGCCTTCGGCGGCAGCCTCGCCACGGCGAGCAGCGCGCTTGCGGCGGTCCCCGGGGGCAACGCCTGCGCCAACGACGGCAAGGTAGAGGGTTCCGGCTCGACGTACCAGACGAACGCCCAGGCCCTCTTCTGGACCAACTACAACCAGGACATCTGCGGCAACGTCACGAGCGACGCGATCGCCGGGCAGAACATGGGCGCTTACAACTGGTCAAGCATCCCGTCCGGGGACACGGGCTCAGGCGCCGGCCTGATCAGCGCGGACTGCCGCGCCGCTGACTACTACGGCACCGACCTGCCCTACACGCAGGCGGAGTGGCTCGATCTCGGCGGCGCGGGGGGCACGGGCGCGGGCTCTACGGGCATCTTCGCCAAGAACTGCCCGGGCTTTTACACGACGTTCGCGCCGGACCTCACGTCAGACGAGGCCGGGGGCGGACTGCAGACGGGCAATGTGCTGCCGGACAACAACGATACGGCGGCGCAGCCGCTGTCGTTCCCCGTCGCCGGCTCGTCCGTGGCGATCATGATCAACCTCACCGCGGCTGACTGCACGAGCAACGTGAAGCCGTCCAACATCGAGCTCACGGGTGCCCAGCTCTCGCTGCTCGAGGGCGGCACGATCACGAGCTGGAGCGACTCGCGTCTGCGCAGCGGCTCCATCAACGCCAGCCTCGCCACGTGCAACTTCCCGGTTCAGCGCGTCGTGCGGGTCGACAACTCCGGCACGACGAACATCCTCAAGCAGTACCTGAGCGACGCGACGTCGGACGGTGCGACGTGCACGGGTCAGCCGTGGAGCGCCTACTACGGCGGTTCGACCAACAACGTGTGGCCGAGCGGTGGCACCTGTGGGGCGGCCCCCGTCGAGGGTACCGGCAACGGCGGTCCGCTGCTTCTCGCGAAGCTGCAGACGACGAACGGTGGCATCGGCTACGCCGATCTCTCCGACGCCGTGACTGACACGACCGGGCTCATCGTCGCCAAGGTCCAGAACGCCGTCGGCACCGCCTACGAGGGGCCGCAGCTCGGCAATGGCGCGTACTGCACCTACGCCGGGATCTCGGTGCCGAACAACGGTGACGCGACCGCGATGGTGGGCCTTGACCAAGGCGACAACTGGTCGAACGACAATTTCACCGCGAACGGTCAGCCGCTTCACTGGGACTCGACCAACGAGGGGTCGGAATACCCGATCTGCGGACTGACGTTCGACATCGTCTACCCGCTCGCGTCGGATCCGACGTCGGTCAGCACGGCGAACGCCGACCAGGCCCGGACGCTGTACACGTTCTTCCGGTACGTTGAGTCCATCGGCCAGTCGCTGCTGCCGAACAACCTCTACGCGGCGCTGCCGGACTCGGTCACCAGCCCGATCCTCAACGGTATCCAGCTGAACTACTAAGCGGGGCCAAGAAGGAGCCTGAATGCACCCGGCCGCACGAACATCGTCTGGATCTGCGCGCCGGGCCAACCGCATGACCATGGGGGGTCCCCGATCGGGGACCCCCCATGCTGCGGATGCCGAGAGCGGGGCGGGGCGGCAGCGACGGCCCGTGCGGCTCGCGGCGATCCTGCTCGCCACCGTGTGGGTTACGGCGGCCGCGCCGGCGCGCGCGGACTCCGTCGTCCGGGTTCACGACACTCCCGGCCTGGTCGCCGCCGTGCAGCAGGCCGACTCCGGCGGGCCGAGCACGATCCAGCTCGCCGTCGGCGTCTACGCGCCCACCGCAACGCTGACGCTGACGCGCGACGTCACCATCCGCGGGCCCTCCGGGCCTGGCGAGCAGCTGTCCGGGTCCGCGCTTCCCGAGGGAACGGACCTCTTCGATGTGGCGGGGGACTCCACCGCAACGTTCGTCGGCGTCGCCCTCGACCTGGTCGGCTACGAGAACCAGGGCTCCGCCATCAACGTGGAGCCGTCGGGAGTCGCCGACATCGAGAATTCCACGATCTCCGGCACCGGAGGCCCGTCGCTGCTGGTCGAGGACGGCGGTTCTGCGACTGCGACGAACTCGAGCTTCTCTCACGGGCTGGAGGAGGGCATCGTCGACCAGGGAACGGTGAGCCTCACCAACGTGACGGTGAGCGGCAACCTCGGGATGGGAATCGACGACAGCGGCGGCAGCCTTGCGCTCGTGAACTCGATCGTCGCCGGAAATCACCCCGACTGCGCTCGCGCCGCCGACAGCGCCGATGTGAGCCTTGACGATGACGGCAGCTGTGGGGTCGGAGCGCTCGCTCGCACCAGCCCTCAGCTCGGCCAGTGGATGTGGAACGGCGGGCCCACCGACTCGCAGCTGCCGCAGGCGGGGAGCCCGGCGATCGGTGTCGGCGACCCGGCGCACTGCCCATCGGTCGATCAGCGGTTCGCGCCACGGCCGTCGGGGCGCTGCGACCTCGGAGCGGTGCAGGCCGGGGCCTCGCCGCCGGCCGCGCCATCGACGACGGTGCCGACGAGCGGCGCTCCGACCAGCGCACCGACCACGCCCGGGACGCCGACACCGACGTCGAGTGGGTCGGCTGGTGCGGTGAGCGGCCCGACAGCGGGCGCCGTGGTCGGCGTGGTCGGCGCGGGCACGCTCCATGGCGCAGGCGGGCACGCGATCGCGTTCAGCGTGAACGCGCGCCGCGGCGGCGCGCGCGGCACCCTCACCTACCGGGACGCTGGCGCCCGGGTTTCGCTTCGCGCAGCGAAAGTGAGCTCGGTGAGCGTCAGTCCGGCACGCGGGACCGTCACGCTGATCGGCGTCGCGCGCAATCTCGTGGGCGGACGTCTGGTGCGCTTCACCGTGACGGTGAGCGTGAGCGGACGCGTGCGCACGCTCCGTTTGCGGCTCGCCGCCGGCTACGACGGCGGAGGCCGGTTGTGGCGGGGCGCACTCACCGAGACGCGCGGTGCCGCGGCCGCCGGCTGACCGCGGAGGAGTCCGCCCCTGCGCGCTGTTGCGGGGTTGTGAACACCGTGGCGCGAGCGTGGCCGCCGGCCGACGATGCGCTAGAACCCACAGTCCTCGTCACGCACGACCCGTCCGGAAGGCCCCAGGAGATCGCTCATGCCCGCCCGCGCAACCCCTCCCGCCCGTCCACTCCGCTGTGTCCTGATGGCGGCGGTCGCGGTCGCCCTCGCCTCCTGCGGAGGCTCGGGCGCGACGAGCGCGACCCACACGTCCTCGGCTCCGCCTTCGGCCGTCGCCCAGGCGTCGGCCGGCGCGACGGCCGCCCGATCGACGACCTCGACCTCGACGTCGCGCTCGACGGACCCCACGCCGGGGGCCACGGGCGCCGCCGTGGTGGTCAGCGGCCCGCTGGGCCGCGCCGCTCCGCACCTGACGGGCGTGGTCGCCGGCGCCGGACTCACCCTCGTTGTGGACGTACCGACTGGCCCGTTCGCCGAGCAGAACGAGATGATTGACCGGGGCGTGAGCGCCGCGGCCGGGCTGCTCGACGCGAACGGCGGCATCGCGCATCACCCGCTGCGCGTCGTCCAGGAGACGCTCGACGGATCGAGCGCCGCGGTGCTCGCCCAGCGCCTGCGCGCGGCGGGCCCGAACCCCGTCCTCGTGCTGCCGTGCGACACCAACTCCGAGAGCGCGCTCGCCGAGGCCGGAGAGCAGGCCGGCGTGCTCGAGCTCGCGCCGTGCGCCCCGGACCCGACCCTCGGGCGCGGCCTGCGCACCTTCTGGCCGGTCGGGATGGACGGAGGCAGCGAGGCGCAGGCAGTCGCGACGTACATGTATCAGCGGGGGTATCGACGCGTCTTCGTCGTCGACGCCGCCGGCGTCGCCTACTCGAGCACGATGGCCGCGCTCCTCGAGCAGGCCCTGCTCGATGTACAAGTGCAGGCGCTCGGACAGGCGACGGTCGGCCTCGAGCCATCAGCCGCCGACATCGCGCACGTCGTCGCGCAGATCAGGGCCACGCACCCGATGCCGAACACGATCTACACGACGCTGCCGCCCCCGGGCGTCGCGCGGCTGATGAGCGGCCTGCGCGCCGCCGGGCTCGCCGGGCTCTATGCCTTCGGAACCTCGGCGCTCGATGTGCCAACCACACTGACCAGCCCCGGTGAGGCGGGGCTCGAGCAGATGATCATCCCGAACTACGGCTTTACGCCGCAGGACGTTTCGGCGGCGGCGTTCCTGCGCGCCTACGTGCAGACGAATGGGCATCCGCCGGTCGGCTCGTTCCCCGGCCTCGGCTTCGACACCGTCGGTGTCCTCGAGCAGGCGATCGCGAAGGCCCACTCAACGGCCCCCTCGGCGCTCGAGCGGGCGCTGTCCGGCGGCCTGTCCTATGCCGGCGCCGCGCTCCTTGCGCGCAGCTATGGCCACTCGGGCGACCACAACCCGCAGACCACGGTGGGCTTCGAGCGGATCGTCTCGGACGCGTTCTTCCCCCTGCTCACGATGGAGCCTGGCGGCGGCCCACCGCCCCCGCCTCCGACCGGGTAGGCGGCCGGCCGGCCGGGCGGGCGGGCGGGCGGCCGCTCACTCAGCTGGACCGGAAGCCGTCGACGACGGTGTCGTCGTCTTCGGCGCCTGCGCCGTTGCTGCGCAGGCGCACGCTCTCGGCGGGTGTGCCGCGGAGCTTGACGAGCGGCTCCGGCCAGCGCCGCACCCCCTCGATGTAGACCTCGAGCGCGGGGCCGCTGAGCGTCTCCTGGATCACCAGCGCGTTGGCGAGCCCGTCGAGTACTTCGGCGTTCATGCTCGATGATGCGGCGTGCGGTCTCCTCGGCCTCGCGGACGATGCGGGTCGTCTCGCGATCGACGAGTTCGAGCGTCGCCCGTGGACACGTGGCCCAGCTGCGTCGTGTCCTCGGAGATGAAGGTCTCGCTCGGCGCGGCGCTGATGGCGATCGGGCCGATCGCCTCGCTCATGCCATACACGGCGACCATCGAGTGCGCGGTCGTCGTCGCCTCCTCGAGATCGCCGGTCGGCGCCGGTCGAGAGCATCCCGAACACGTACTCCTCGGCCGCCACTCCGGCCATCGCGGTGATGAGGTTCTTGACGAGGTCGAGCTCGCGTCAGCACCAACTTGTCCTCGCTCGCGTACACCGTGCTGCCGCCGCGACCGCGTCCGCGCGCCACGACCGAGACCTTCTGCAGCGCGGCGGCGTTGCCGATCGCATTGGCGACGATCGCGTGGCCGGACTCGTGGATGGCGATCCGCCAGATCTCCTCCCGGCTGAGCAGTGGCTCTTGCGCGCCGGCCCGGCAGCACGCGATCGACCGCCTCCTCCAGCTCGGGCTGCTCGATCAGCTCCTTGCCGGCGCGCACCGCCAGCAGCGCCGCCTCGTTGATGATGTTCGCGAGGTCGGCGCCGGTGAAGCCCGGCGTCTGGTGGGCGACGCGCATGAGGTCGGCGCTCGGCGAGATCGGGGCTGCGTTCGGCGTGCAGGCTCGAGGATCTCGGTGCGACCGTGCACGTCGGGGACGTCGACGACGACCTGGCGGTCGAAGCGGCCCGGCCGCAGCAGCGCGCTGTCGAGGATGTCGGGACGGTTTGTCGCCGCCATCACGACGACGCCGGCCTCGGCGCCGAAGCCGTCCATCTCGACGAGCATCTGGTTGAGCGTCTGCTCACGCTCGTCGTGCCCTTGGCCCTGGCCGGAGCCTCGCTGGCGGCCGACGCCGTCGAGCTCGTCGATAAAGATGATGGCCGGGGCCATCTCGCGGGCCTGGCGGAACAGGTCGCGAACCCGCGCGGCGCCGACGCCGACGAGCGACTCGACGAACTCCGAGCCCGACGAGGGAGAAGAAGTTCGCGGCCGCCTCGCCGGCCACCGCGCGGGCGAGCAGCGTCTTCCCGGTCCCCGGCGGTCCGACGAGCAGCACGCCCTTCGGCGCGCGCGCGCCGAGCCGGGCGTAGCGGCCCGGGGTCCTCGAGGTAGTCGCAGATCTCGCGCAGCTCGACGAGCGCCTCGGGCGCGCCCGCGACGTCGGCGAACGTGAAGGGCACCTGAGCCCGGCTGCTGGCCCTGGCCGGTCCAGCTTGGAGAACGCCGCGAACGCCCCGCCCTGATCGCGCGCGAGCGTCATGAAGAAGGCGAACAGCGTGACGAGGATGAGGATCGGCAGCAGGAACTGGATGATGATGCGCAGCTTGGCCTTGCCGGCCTGCGGATCGACGGTCGTGTCGATGCCGTGCTTGGCAGGTCGCGCCAGCAGCTGGCCGGTGTAGGTGTCCGAATGCGGGTACGCCGCCCAGAGCTGCTCGCCCGTCGTCGTGCGCAGCTCGAGGCGCGAGTCCTGGTCAAGCAGCGTGGCGGAGACGACCGGGGTGGGCTTCTCCTCGACGAGCGTCAACGCGCTCGTGAGGCTCACCTGCGTTCCGGACGAGCGCGGCGCAACGAGCGCCAGGCCGATCGCGAACAGCACGAGCAGCAGCGCTGCCGTGCCGGCGAGGGCCGTGGCGAGCGGCTTGGCGAGCAGCAGCTCGACGACGACACCGAGGAATGCGCGTACGGAACGGAGCCATTTCTTCAACATGCGTGTGCCTCAATCTCGAGTAGCGGTTCACTGTGCGGCCACGGTCTGCGTCCACGGTGAGCGTGGCAGGGCCCATCGACCGGCAGACGCCGACGAAGGCCGCATACTGCTGCGAACATCCGCGCTGGACGTAGCGATTTGGTGAAGACCAGCGCAGGCGGGCAGGCGCCGGACCCGGACCTGCAGGACGCGGAACTACGCGACGGTGTGAATCTGATGCGAAGAAACGGTAAAAAAGACGGGTGAGCGCGGCTTGTGGCGCGCCGTGTTGCCCGCCGGCCACCGCCCCGTGACCAAGCGGTGAAGCGCTCGCTGGCGCGGTTCGCGGAGTGGTACAACGCCACCGGCACTCGCCCAGGGGCAGATGCAAAAAGGGTCGCGCGGCGTCGTGCGCAGTTCCCTCACCCAAAACGACCACTCTTCCATCCGGGGGTTCTAGATGACATCGAAGCACCATAGGGTTCGGTTGGCGCGGGCCGCCGCAGTGTGTGCGGTGGCTGTGACGGGCGCGCTTTCGTTCGCGTCCACGGCCAGCGCCGCGAATCTCTCTACGTCGGTGAGCACCGAGGCGCAACTCGAGTCGGCGATTAACGCCATCAATGGCGATACGTCCGGTACCACCCAGACCATCACGCTTGCGGCGGGCACCTACACGCCCGCTCCGGTGGCGCCGGCGACCACGACGCCGCTCGTCATCACGACGAACGACCCGGTCATCTTCCAGGGTCCGACGCCCGTGCCGAACCAGATCGGGAGCCCAGCGACCATCAGCGGTTCCAGCCCCGCACTTGGGGGCAACGCGGTCCTCGTGGTCTCGCCGGGTTCAACGGTCACCGTCAAGGACGTCGTCTTCCAGCAGGCGGGCAGTGCCAGCAACCCGGGCCCGGCGATCGACGACCAGGGGACGCTCAACACGCTCGACGCGGGCTTCGCGGGCAACAACGGCGCGGGCGCGGTGTTCGTCGAGAGTGGGTCGATCGGCAACTTCACCGAGTCGACGTTCGAAGGCAACAACGGGTCCAGTGGCGTCCTTGACCAGGGCACCGCGACGTTCACGAACTCCACGGTCGCGCTGAACAAGTCCGGCGACGGCCTCTTCCTGCAGGGCGGCAACGCGACGCTCATCAACACGATCGTCGCGAAGAACAAGACGGACTGCGTCGAATCGCAAGGCGGCACGGTGAGCAGCGCGACGACGAGCATCGACGGCGACGGTACCTGCGGCCTCACCGGCACGGGCAACCAAAGCAGCGCGGACTCGACGATCGACCTGGTGGCCAACGGCTCCAGCAGCTACGGCGGTGTCACCCCGAGCGTTCCGCCGCTGCCGGGCAGCACGGCGATCGGCGCCGGCACAGACTCGTTCTGCACCACGGCCGGCACCGACCAGCGCGGGTACGCCTACAGCGGCACGACCTGCAACATCGGCTCGGTGCAGACGAGCACGACCGCTCCGACGTTCACGCAGGCGCCCATCACGGCGGCGATCCAGCCCCCGGCGACGTCGGTGGCGGTGACGTACCCGGCCGCGGTGTCGACCACCGACTGGACGGACGCAGCGTTCCCGATCCACACGAGCACGTTCACCGCCTCGGCGGCGTCACCGGCGACCCTCAGCACCAACACCGGGGCGACGTTCACCGCCGGCACGACGCCGGTCAGCGTGACGATCCAGGACTACTACGGCAACAGCGGCACCGGAACGTTCAACGTGATCGGCGCCACGTCGACCGCGCCGACCGTGACGATCACGCCGGCCGGCGGCGGTGCGAACTCCAACGCCACCGTGACGGGCACGAGCTCCGCCGGCGCGTCGTTGGCGTTCGCGGCGACGGCCACCGATGTCCCCGATGGCACGATCACGCCGACCTGCAAGGTCGTCTCGGGCACGACCACGACCAACAATGTCACCTCGCCGTACACGTTCCCGTTCGGCACGAGCACGCTGAGCTGCACGGCGACGAACTCGACTAACTCGGCCCTCACGACGACGCAGAGCATCACCGTGACGGTCAACGACCCGGCCCCGACGGTCACCGTACCGGCGAGCTTCAGCGTGTTCGGTGCGGCCGGCTCGTCGGTGACGGTCACCTTCAGCGCCACGGCGACCGACCTCAAGGACGGCACCGACGCGGTGACCTGCACGCCGATCGCCAGCGGTAGCTCGATCACGATGCCGTCGACGACGACGACCGTGACGGACAGCTGCACGGCAGAGAACAGCCAGGGGCAGACGAGTGCCCCGGCGACGTTCGTCATCACCGAGACCCCGGGCCTGCCGACCTCGGTCCAGGGCGACGTCGAGGGTCACGTGCAGTGCACCGAGGGACTGACGCAGCCGCCCGTGGTGACGACGCCGCCGCCGGCGGCGGTCTCGCCGCTCCTTCCGGGCGGGCCGACCGACGACATCGCCGACTTCGGCTACTTCCAGGTCGGCGTCACCCAGGGTTACACCGCCACCGCGACGACCAACGTGACGGACACGTGCTCGGCGGCGACCCTGAACATCAATGACACCGACAGCAGCGCCACGTTCGCGGGTCACCTGCTGAGCGACAACCCGGTGGTCCAGCCGTCTACGGGCCACACCAACCCGGCGGGCTACGAGATCGCGGGCGCCCTTCAGGCGGCGGCCACGAGCTCGAACCCCTACGCCACTCCGGGCGCTCTGATCAGCGTGAGCCACACCCCGACGGGCATCCTGTCCTACTCGGGCCCGGTCACCGCCGACCCGGTGACGGTGAACTTCGCCCAGCAGATCACTTCGGGCCAGGTTCTCGTCCACGGCGACTACTCCGAGCAGGTCCTGCTGTCGATCAGCACCACGCCGTAACCGGCGGCGAGCACATAGCAGCAAGTATGCTGAGCCGCACAGAGAGGTAGAGCGATTGGAGCGCCGGACAGGAGGTCCGGCGCTCCTTCGCATGTGGATGCGATGCGAACGATCAGACTCCGTACCGCGAACGGACTCGCCGCCGCTGGTGCCGCGCTCATGCTTGCCGCCAGCTCAGGCGCGGCTCGCGGCGCGACGGTGACGCTGTGGGCCTGTCACGGTCCCGATGGAGCACCGCTCGGCGTCGGCCCGTTCGTTCCGCTCCGATCCGGGGACGGGCTGCTCGGCACGAGCGGCTGCCAATCGACGTTCGATCCCGGCGCCGGCGAGGCCGACGCGCTCAGCGCGAGCTTTGACCCGAGTGTCGAGTCGCCGCGTCCCGGCTCGCGCGCCGGCTGGACGCTCGACCTGCCCGACGGCGTCACCCTCCAGGCGGTGAGCCTCTACCGGCAGACCCTCAACTTTGGGGGCGGTTCCTCGCTGCAGAACAGCGGCGACATTCCCGACGACGGGCTGACGTACCTGGCCAGCGCCGGCAGCGGGACGCTCGAGTCGGGCACGCTCGCCGACGGCGACGGCGCCGTGGCGGGGAGCGCGACGTTTCCCGCGAACGGAAGCTTCGTGAACGTCGACCTCTACTGCGATCCGGCGAGCCCCAACTGCGAGGAGCCCGTCCCCGCCGCCTTCCCGGTCGATCTGATGGGGCCCGCGGTGGAGACGGTGGGCCTCGAGCTCTCCTCCGTCGCCCTCGTTGTCACCGACGACGCGCCCCCGGAGGCTGCCGTGAGCGGCGTGGCCAGCCCCTCCGCGGGAGTGCTTGGGCTCGGGCTGACGGCGACCGATCCGGGGCTCGGCCTCGCGAGCGCTTCCGCGTCGGTCGACGGCACGACGGTCGCCTCCACGACCTTCCAGTCCGGCGGGTGCGCGCCGCTGAGCGGGGGCGCGGGTCTCAACCTCGCGCTCGACGCACCCTGTCCGACCACGGTGAGCAACGTCCCGCTCCCGGTGGACACCACAAAGTACCCGGACGGCCCGCACCATCTCGTGGTGACGGTCACCGACATCGCCGGCAACACCACCACGCCGGTCGACCAGACGATTCAGGTTCTCAACCACCCCGCGCAGATGGCGAGCTCGGAGATCCTCAGCGTCGGCAACCAAGGGGCGCCGACGACGAGCCCGGCCGGCAGCAGGCCTGGCTCCGGCGTCGGGGGGGTGTCGACCTCGGCTCCGGCATGCGCGTCACCCCGCCTGGCCGCGGCGCTCATCGGTCACCCGCTGCGCTTCGCGCCTCACGGCGTGCCGGTTCTGTGGCGGGGGACGCGCTACCTGTTCTCTGGCCGGCTGAGCTGCGTCGTCCACGGCCGCCGCGTGGCGGCTCCGGACAACACGGTTGTGAACATCGAGAGCCTGATCCGCGTGCTCGTGGCCAAGGCTCACGGCCGCACGCGGGCGAGATTCCGTATCGAGGTCGTCGACCGCACGGGCGCGGCCGTCTACCACAAGGAGGGTCTGTTCCGGGTGCTCCTGCACCCCCGCTCGACACGCACCATCCTGTTCGAGTACCGCAGCGGCCGCACCGTAGTGAACGTCCCAATTTTCGTTTTCGTTACACCGCGAGCGTATCCGCGCTCGTATCATTGAGCCATGCCCGCCAGGATCTCCTCGGCGCGGGTGCCGCGACCGGGGTGGCGCCGGGTGCTTGGGGCGGCGCTCGCGGTATTGCTCCTGAGCTCGGCGCGCTCGCTCCTCGACGGTGGCGCTGCCCACGCGCAGCAGCTCGGTGGCAGCGTCAACAGCACGATCGCGCTGCTCATCGAGAACCCCACCGCGCTCACGCGCATCCGGCCCGGCGTGTACGAGCTCCAGATCCCCGTGACGGTGAGCTCGACGGTGAACGACACTCGCCTGAGCATCTCCGACGGAGAGGACTACGGCACCGCCGCCCAGGGCCGCCTGCACACGCCCGCCGGCCTGCTCGCACAGCCGCTGCAGGCGCCGGTTGCGGGCGGAGCAACGGCGTCGCTTGCCTCGCCCGTGGATCCCGAGCTGAAGCGGTGGGGCACGCCGCTGGCCCAGCAGCCGGCCACTATCGTCCTGCGCCAGCGCGTGGCTCCCGGCATCGCGCTCGGGGACGGCGTGCAGAAGGTCCTGCTCGTGACGCTCTCCTCGACGGCGCCCTGAACACCCGTCACCGGCGCGTGCGCTTGCGCGCCGATCCCCTGCAAACTCCCTCGGAGGTATCACCATGCGTAGCACCCCGGTCGTGATCGCCGCCGTCGCATCCATCGCCGTTCTCGGAGGCTCGTCGGCGTTCGGCGCCGGCTCGGGGGCCGTGGGCAACGGCGTCTCCGTAACGCCCCCGTCGCTGTCCGTCCCGGCGCGGGTGGGCACGCTCGGCACCCTCGATGTGCGGAACACGAGCGGCGGTGCGATGCGGGTGACCGTGACGGTGCACCCGTGGGTGCAGTCGGTCACGGGCGCGGCCTCGCCGAACCAGTCGAGCACCGAGACCGCCGTGAGGGTGAGCACGCCAACGTTCGTGCTTGGCAACGACGTGGCGGCGCCGATCACGCTCTCGCTCGTCAAGGTGCCCGCCAGTGGCTCGCTGTACGCGAACGTCGACGTCGTCGCCCTCCCGGAGAGCCAGGCGAAGGTGCCCGGAAGCCACATCACCTACGGCTATCGCATCATCGGCTCGCTGCGCGTAAACCCCGCTCGGCCGCGATACGCGGTGCGAGTCGGCGCCGTCGTCGTGAGCGGAACCAGCGCCCGCGGCACGATCTCACTCCCCATCACGAACACTGGCAACGTGCTCATCACCGCCGGCGGTTCCGACTACGTCAAGGGCGGCAGGGGTGGGGCAAACGGGCAGGTCTCTGGACTTGAGGTGCTTCCCGGCGCGACGGTGGATGTCCCCGTGCTCAATCTCGACGGCACGCTGCCGTCTGGGGCCTACCAGCTCTCGGCTTCACTGACGGGGTCCGGTCACAGTCTCGGAACCGTACGCAAGTCGTTCACACTGCGTTGACATTCGTGTGACGAGACTGTGACCGCGCTTGCGGTCGCAGCGGACGCACTGGATACTCGCTGCCGCAAAGGACCGGGAGGGCGTGGTCGGGCTTTGCCTGCGCCCCTGCATTCGCATAATCACGCAAGGAGACCCATGAAGCATCAGTTTGCGTCGTCGTCTGTGAAGGTGGTCGCTTCGACGGTGACTGCATTGCTTCTGGGCGCGGCAGTCACGACCGCGACCGCGGGCGCCGTGACGCCGAAGACATACCCCGTGAGCACGGAAAAGCAGTTCATGACGGCACTCGCAACGGTGAATAACGACACGTCGGGTACGCCGCAGGTCATCCAGCTCGCCCCCGGCCAGTATGAGCCGGGCCCGGATGCGGACGGTTATGGGATTGAGGTCTCGAACACGGTAGATCCCGTCACGATCGAAGGTGCGGCCCCCGTGCCGAACGTCAACCAGCCGGTCGTGACCATCAGCGGCGCGGCCCCGTCACTGGCGGGCGGCACGCTGGTGTTCGTGGATCCGGGTGCGACGCTCACGCTGCGCGATGTGGAACTCGACCAGGCAGGCCAGACCACCAACCCGAATCCGGCGGTCGATGACCAGGGGATGCTCAATACGGTTGACTTCACCGCCGCGGGCAACGACGGCGCCGACGCGGTCTTCGTCGAGAGCGGCGCGACCGCGAACTTCACCGAGTCGACGTTCTCCGGCCAGCTGGACAGCGGCCTCATCGTCTCGGGCACCGCAACCTTCACGAACAGCACGATCGCCGAAAACGATCAGTACGGGATCTTTGATCAGAACGGCTCCTACACCCTGATCAACACGATCGTGGCGAAGAACAGCCAGGGGGATTGCAACGGCGGCGCGGCCACGGCCTCCACGACGAGTCTCGACGGCGACGGCAGCTGCGGCGTCAAGTTCTCGGATAAGGGCTCGACGGTCGCGCTCGACACAGCCTCGTCATCCTTCGGCGGTGGCACGTCGACGATACCGCCGCAGGTCGGTAGCCCGGCGCTCGGCGCCGGGACGTACTCCTACTGCGCCGCGGCGGGGACCGACCAGCGCGGCTATGCCTACAGTGGCGGAACCTGCAACATCGGCTCCGTGCAGACGAGCACGGCGGCCCCGACGTTCTCGCAGGCCGCCGTGACCGCGACGATCCCGTCCGGGTCGAGCACTGTCGCCGTCACCTACCCCGACGCGCTGTCCACCACGGACTGGACGGATGCCGCCTTCCCGATCCATTCCTCGACCCTCAGCTGCTCGCCGCCGTCCGGCACGCCGTTCGGTCCCGGCGTGAGCCCTGTGGGCTGCACGATCGCTGACTTCTACGGCAACGTCGGCAACGGCAGCTTCAACGTGGACGTCACCGGCGGCACGACGACGACCACGACGACGACGAGTCCGACGACGACGACCACGCCGACGACGACCACGACGACGACGATCCGGCGACGACGACCACGCCGACGACGACCACGACGACGACGACCGACGACGACGACCACGCCGACGACGACGACCACCACCACGCCGACGACGACGACCACCACGCCGACGACGACGACCACGACGACGAAGTCGACGACGACGACCACGACGACGAAGTCGACGACCACGACCACGCCGACGACGACGACCACGACGACGAAGTCGACGACCACGACCACGCCGACGACGACGACCACGACGACGAAGTCGACGACCACGACCACGCCGACGACGACGACCACGACGACGAAGTCGACGACCACGACGAGTTCGACGACCACCACGACGAGTTCGACGACCACGACGCTGTCGGGGCCGACAGTGACAGTGCCGTCGAACTTCACCGTGGCGGCGACGAGCGCCAACGGGGCGCCGGTGCCCTTCACCGTCTCCTCGACTGACCCGACCGACGGGTCGGATCCGGTCAGCTGCCAGGTCAATGGCACCCCCGTCAAGAGCGGCGCGCAGTTCCCGCTCGGACCCACCACGGTGACGTGCACGGCGACAGATACACTCGACCTCACCAGCCCGACCGCGTCGTTCACGATCACCGTCGAGCCCGTTCCGGTGATCGGTGTGCAGGACATCACGGTGACGGCTGCGGTCGGCGCCACGGGCGCAGTGGCGACGTTCACGCCGACAGTGAATGACGTGATCGACGGCCCCGGCGTCGACCCGGTGACGTGCACGCCGCCGTCCGGCAGCACGTTCCCGCTTGGGCAGACGCTCGTGACGTGTGTCGCGGCGGACAGTCTCGGTTTCACTGGCCAGGCGACGTTCACCGTGACGGTGAACGCGCCGACCGTCACCGCCTCGACCACCACCACGACGTCCACGTCGACCGCGAAGGCGGCGACGGGCGGCGTCCAAGGGGTCAGCTTCACGGGGCCGTCGCAGGACAAGACCCCGTGGCTGGGCGTGCCGGCCGATCAGATCATCGCGACGATCGACCCGGACCTCATCCCGACGACGACGATCAAGCACGTGCGCAAGCACGGCTACCAGGCGAGCATCGACGCCCCCGAGGGCGGGACGCTCACGATCGACTGGTACTACGGCAAGCCGGGCGCGATCGTCGCCAAGGCAAAGAAGGGCAAGCCGACGACGCAGTCCACGCTCGTGGCCGCGGGCAGCACGAAGACGGACGCCGCCGGTTCGATCACGGTGAACCTGAAGTTCACAAAGGCGGGCCAGAAGCTCCTCGCGAGCCAGAAGCGGTTGCAGCTCACCGTGAAGGCGTCGTTCCAGCCGGCAATCGCAGGCGTGCCGCCCGTGTTCGACTCGCGCCCGTTCGTCATCCGCTAGCGCTCAGGCGCGGCAGACCGGCGTTGTGGGGCATCGCCCGTCCCCGCCTCAGGCGGGAACGGGCGATGTGCGTCTTGCCGAGCGGCGGTGCGAGCTCGCAGGGCCCTGTGCCTGGCCTCGGTCATGGACTGCTACTGCCGAGGATCGTCGGATGGGCGATGGCCGATCACCTCCGCGCCGACCTCCGCGAGGTCGGGATCGACATCTCGATGGGCTCCCGCGGCGACCGCTTCGACAACGCGGTCCGTGAGAGGTTCCACGCGACGACCAAGAAAGAGCGCATCCACCGCCGTTCATGGCCCACCAATACCGAGACCTGGCACCGCGGTCTTCGGCCACATCGAGACGTTCCACAACCGATGACGACGTCAGGCCACGTGGCATACTGGTGGTATGATAGTGGCATGGCTCGGGTCAGGGTTAGCACGACGGTTGATGGCGAGTTGCTTGACAGCGCGCGCCGGGTGCGCTCGGGCGTCGCGGACTCGGCGCTCATCGACGAGGCGCTGGCGGCGCTCTTGGCTCGGCATCGCAAGAGCGAGATCGATGCCGCCTATTCGGCTTACGACGCGCACCCGCTCAACGAGGTCGATGAGTGGGGAGACCTCGCCTCGTTTCGGGCGGCTGCGAGCGCGCCGTGAGCGAGCTGCCTGCCAGGGGGGAGCTCTGGTGGTGCGAGCTCGCTCAGGTCGGACGTCGCCCCGTCGTGGTGTTGTCCCGGGACGCCGCGATTCCTCGATTGCGCCGGACGCTTGTCGCTCCCTGTACGACGACCATCCGCGGCATCCCAAGCGAGGTCCTACTGGAGCCTGGCGAGGACCCGGTCCCCCGGACCTCGGCCGTCAACCTGGATTCCGTTGAGAGCGTTCCGGTTGGAGTCCTCGTGCAACGCCTCGGCCGGCTCAGCGACGGCCGCATGCGTCAGATCTGCGTAGCACTCGAAGTTGCCGTGGCCTGCGCACGCTGACCAGCGCGAGCCTCGGCCGCGCCGGTCCCGTCTCATGCGGATGAGAGGACTCGAACCTCCACTCAGTTACCTGAACACGGACCTGAACCGTGCGCGTCTACCAATTCCGCCACATCCGCGGGCGTCGCGCGAAGATACCGCACGCGGCGGCTCGGCACGGTCCGCGAGCCCCGATGCCGGACGGCGCGGTCCGCTCTGGTAGCCTCGATCGCCGCGTATCTCGCCGCTATCGTCTAGGGGACTAGGACGCCGCCCTCTCACGGCGGAAACCCGGGTTCGAATCCCGGTAGCGGTATCCGGAGCGTTCTCAGAGTTCGTCCCATGAGCACGGCTCGTCGGCAGCACGGCGAGAGTCCGTGCTTGGCGGGCTTGCCCGCCTACGGGTTTGAGCAGGTGGTGGCCGACGTCGAGATGCCCTCGGCCTCGGCGAAGACGAGCTGTGCGGCCTGCTCGACGGTGAACGGCCACTGCGGCAGGTCGGCCGGCGTCGAGTTGGGGTCGAGGTGCGCGTTCGCGTAGTCGTAGATGCATGCGGCGCCGTCGTCGCCCGCCAGCGTGTAGAGCCAGTTGCTGGACGACAGCGAGCCGACGTAGCCGTAGCCCACCGCCGCCATGGGGAAGTAGTACGGCTCGGTCTGGCCGGCGACGTGCCCTTCGGCCACGTCGGGCTGTCCCCAGTAGCCGTACCCGTTGAAGTTCAGCAAAATCGTCGCTGCCTGAGACGCGGTGATCGTGGGAGTCAGCCCGACGAGCTTTGCCAGGTAGGTCGCATCACCGACGGCGAACGCCTCGTCGGTGCCGGATGGGTAGAACTCGGCCGGCGTGGGCTGCAACGCGCCGTCGGTAGCGCGGGCCTGGTAGAGGTAGCCTCCGCTCGCGTTCCACAGGCCGACGTCCGAGGTCGAGCTCGTGCTGGCGAATATCCCGTCTCCCACGACGTCCGCGTAGAACGCTGCGTCGGTGGACTGCGTGCTGTGCGCGGATCCGACCAACGCGAACAGCTTCGCCGCCGCGCCCAAACCGTCCTGAACCTCGGCGTTGTCGATGAGGTACATCGCCTTGTTGATGATCTTGCCGGTCGAGTCGATGCAGATGGCCTCATCCAGCCAGGTGGTTCCGTTGAGACACCCGCCGGTGCCGAGCGCTATGACGTTGTAGGCCTGCACGATCGCCGAGACGATCAGCGAGTTCGAGAGCTCCGACTTGGATTCGCTGGCGGTCGACGACGAGCCGATCCCGGCCTCGTAGGTCAGATAGGTCGCCGTGAGGAAAGTCGCCGCGTACGCGTCCTCCGAGTCCGGCACCTGATTCACCGGCGGGTTGCCGTCGGAGCGCTCCGCGACGTCGTAGGGCGACGCGCTCGCGCTCTGGGCGTACCAGTGCAGCTCGGCCCACGCGTCGTTGATGTCCGCGACGTCCTTGGTCTGCTCGAAGTCCACCGCCAGCCCCATCGCTCCATAGTTGGAGTCATAAGGGTCGTAGAAGTGGCCCGCGTCGGGGTACGTATACAGCTCGCCCGTCGTGGGATCGGACGCATCGCGGATGAACGCCGCCGGCGAGAAGCCCGCTGCCCGCGCACTCGCGGAGAACCCAACCACGAGGATGGCGGCGAGCGCGCACGCGGCAATGGCCCGCGGTGGCAGTCGGGATCGCAAGAGCGGCCGGGCCATCGGGGCAGGCTAACGACCGGCGGGCGGCGATGTAAATGCGACCTTCGATCCACGTCGTGCAGGCACGTGGTCGCCCTCGACGTCCGCTCAGCTCGTCGGGCCGACCACCCAGTGCTCGCAGCGACCGGTGGATGTGTTGCAGCTTGCCGTCGCCGTCACGTTGCCCCCGCCGGCCAGGGGCGCGGAGCAGGACGTGTGCTGGCGATCCCCGCTGCCGACGACGGTGCACGTGTAGGCGCTGGCGGGCGTTGCCGCGTTGGACTGGGCCCCGATGCGAGCCGTGGCGGCGGCGGCGCTCAGTGGGACGCCGGGCGTGGTGATGGTCTGGCCGGCCGCGCTCTTGGCGACCTTCGTGGCCGCGAGCGAGCGGGTGATCTGCCGCTCGTACGCCGGTCCGGTGAGGAACGCGTGCGCCTGGACGGCGATCTCGGTCTCCAGGCGCGTGTTCGGGCGGGTGGCGACGGCGCTCCCGCAGGCGGCGAGCGCGAGCGCCGAGAGCCCCACGCCGAGGCCGACGCCCGGGCCACCCGAGAGGGCTCGTGTTGCGCGTTGGCTGTGGTGCAGGGCTGCAGACCGCATCAGATGGAGGGCCCGTCGGCTGACGGGGCCGGGAGGCATCGTAAGGCGGTCGACGCGGCTTTGCCAGGCCCCGCGGATACCTGCCGGCGAGCCACGCACGTCGACCGTCGTGGTTTCGGCCGGGCGGCGCGCGGCCCCCGGGCAGGTGCCGCCTGGACCGCGGAGCTGTGGTTTGGCGCCGACGTGCTCCGCGCGACCCCGATGAGCCGTGGCTTGATCACGCGGTGGTTGACCGCGGCCGGCCGACGGTCGACCGGCCGCGGTGACGCCCTGCTACTGGTAGGTCGCTGCCGGCCCGGGGCCGCCCGGCCCGCCCTGGAAGCCAGAGCCGGTCGTGCCGCTGGTGGAGCCGCCCGGATGCGCGCCCATGTTCGGGCAGTTGTGGTGGGTGGAGCCGGCGGCGCCGGGGGCGCCGCCGGACGACGTCGCGGTTGACGTCGTTGAGGTGCTGGTTGACGTGGTTGCGGGCGCGGACGTCGCGGTCGAGCTGCTCGTCACCGCTGGTGTCACGCTCGAGGTCGTGCTCGTCGAGGCAGCCGCTCCGGCGATGCCGGTGGCGACTCCCGCCACGGCGAGCGCGCCGGCGACGATGCCGGCGGTCAGGATCCGTGACTTCATGCTGCTCCTTTGGGTACTGAGTCGCGGGTATGCGACTGGCGTCTGATGCTTCCTCGCGGCGCTAAGGCGCAGGTAACGCGAGGCTGAGACGTCCCTGGGAGTTCGCCCGGGCCGGCCGTCAGCCGGGCCGAGGGTCGGTCAGAAAGCCTCGGCGGCCAGCAGCACGGCTCGTTGTCGTTGCGAGGCGAAGAGGAAGCGCTCGACGGCGGCCAGGCCGGCGACGTCGCCGACGTCGCGGTCGAGCTGTGGCACGAGGATCGGGCGCTGGCCGTCCAGCTCGGCGGCCAGGCGGCGAACGCTGGCGGCGTCGCGGCGCGCCAGCGCGCGCAATTCGTGCCATGCCTCGGCCGACCGGGTGGCCAGGTCCGCGCTGCCGCCGAGGTCCCTCGCCAGCGCGGTCGGGTCGATCGCCGGCGCCCTACGCGCCAGCACGCGCGTGCGGTTGACCACGACCCCGCCGAACGGAAGCCCCGATTCCCGAAGGCGCCTGCGGAAGAAGATCGCCTCGGCCACCGGGATCGGTTCCGGCGAGGTGACGATGAGGAACGTGGTGGCGGGATCGCCGAGCAGGCGCTCGACCGCGCTTGCACGCTCGGAGAATCCGTCGACGACGCTGCTGAGCACGGTGAAGAACATGCCGAGGTCGCTCAGCAGGTCGACGCCCGTGACGCGACGCAGGCCGGCGAACACCAGCCCGCTGCCGCGGGCCAGGATCGCGGCCGTCGCGCCGGTCGGGGTGGTCAGCACCTTGAGCGCGCGACCATCGAGGAACTGGGTCAGGCGCCGTGGCGCGTCGAGGAAGTCCAGCGCGTTGCGCGACGGCGGCGTGTCGAGCACGATCGCGTCGAATCGCCCCGAGGCGTCCAGCTCGTAGAGCTTGGCCACCGCGGTGAACTCCTGCGACCCGGCTACCGCGGTGGACAGCTCCTGATAGATCCGGTTGGCCAGGATCTCCGCGGCAGTGGCCGGATTCGGCGCCAGGCGCTCGATCAGCTCGTCGAAGGTTCGCTTTGCGTCGAGCATCATCGCCCACAGCTCGCCGCGCAGCTCGAGGCCCTGGCCGGCGAAGTGCGCTGTGTCGACCGGACGCGGCTCATTGCCCAGTTGCTCGAGCCCGAGCGCGTCGGCCAGACGCCGAGCGGGGTCGATCGTCACGACGGCGACCCGCTTCCCGCGGGCCGCAAGCCCGAGGGCGACGGCGGCCGCGGTCGTGGTCTTGCCCACTCCGCCCGAGCCGGTGCAGATGCAGATGCGCTTGCCCGCCAGCAGCCGCGCGACGCTCATGACCCAAGCTCCCGCGACAGGCGATCGAGCGCCTTCGCGTCGAGCGCGGACTCGAACACGAAGGGAAGCGTGATCAGCGGCGTGCCGTCAAGGCCCCGGCGCAGCCGGGCGAGCTGTGCGTGCTGGTGGCGCGCCCAGGCCGCGAAGAACAGGGCGCCGTGGCGGACCGCCGACGCCGGGGCGGCGAGTAGTGTCTCCTCGTCCGCCTCGGAGAATCGGCCGGGGAGCACGGCGTTGACGATGGTGAGCGCGAGGCCCATGCCCAGCTCCCCGAGCAGCCGCGCGCGTAGGGCGAGCGTCTCGCTCACTGGCGTCTCCTCGGCGGCCGACACCGCCAGGATCGCCGTGCGGCTCGGGTCGTCGAGGAAGCTCGCCACCGCGCGGCCCTGGCTGGCCACCGGACCGACGCGCGCAACCGACGCGAACGTGCGCGGCGCCTGCAGCATGGCCACGCCGTGTCCGGTTGACGGAGCGTCGAGGATGACCAGGTCGTAGGCCCGGGCGCCGCGGGTCCGTCGCTGAGGCTGGGCGAGCTCCCAGACCTTGCCGATCGTCAGCAGCTCACTCAGGCCGGGCGTGGCGGCGGTGAGGGCCGTGAACACGCGGCTGCGCGACAGCAGAGCGGCGAGTGCCCCGAACGGCAGCTGCTGATGCAGGTACTCCTGCATCGCCGCCTCCGGATCGATCGAGATGTGGTGCAGCCCGTCGGCCACCACGCGTTCGGCGTATGCGCCGGGGGCGCCGCCGCTCAGCGTGCGCGACACGTCGTCGCGTGCCGCCACCTCGACCACGATCGTGCGCAGCCCGCGTCGGCCCGCGGCCAGTCCGAGCGCCGCGGCGACCGTGGACTTCCCGACGCCACCCTTGCCGGTTACCACGAGCAGGGAATGACTCAGCAGCCCGTCGAGCACAGACATCGAGCGGCGCCCTCGGCCGGCCTCAGGCGAGCCGTGGCTGCGGCGAGCCGGGAAGACTCTCTCGCTGGCGGAGTCCCAAGTCGGCGATGCTACCGCTGGTCGTCGTCGCTCGTGCGCCGGGTCCCGGTCCCGGTCCCGGTCACGATCGTCAGATTAAGCTTCCCTTTGCGTCCGATTGCCGACGCCCTCGGGGACCAGTTGCCTCCCTACAGTCGCTGGATGCGCCGCTTCTTGCCGACCGGCGCGGTCTGTCGTTGCGGCCGGTGCCGACAACCAACGATGCCCGCCCGTGACTGACCGCGTCCCGCCGACCGTTCCGACCACGGCGCGGGCGGTTGCGCCCGATCGCGAGGCCCGGGCGTGAACGTGGTGGACTCCCTTCGCCGCCGCGTTCCCGTCGAGGTACTCCTCGCCCCGTGCGAGCCGTACGGCGGCGCTGGCGCCGAGGGGCTGTCTCACGAGGAGCGCTCTCGCGCCAGCGCTATCGGTGACCCGGACGAGCGCGATCGCTTCTACGGCGGGCGCCGCCTGCTGCGCGAGACACTCGGGCGGCGCACCGGACGTTCGCCCCGCGATCTGCAGATCGCCAGCGGGCGCAACGGCCAGGCGTTCCTGTTCGACGGCGGTCCGTTCTTCAGCCTGGCGCACAGCGAGCACTGGTACGCGATCGCGCTGTGCGACGTGCTGCCGGTCGGCGCTGCGGTTGCGGCCCTCGACGAAGGGGCGGCCCTCAACGCGGTGGTCGGCGCGCTGCTGCCGCCGAGCGCGCGCGAGGACATCGAGCGCGCCTCGCCCGAGCGGCGATCGGAGACCACGCTGCACTGGTGGCTGACCATGGACGCCGCCGTGCGGGCCTGCGGTGCCCGCCGCGATCAGGCCGCGGCCTGTCTGGATCGGGTCAACGCGGTCGTCGACCGGCCGCTGCCGGGGGCGATGGCCGCGGTGGCCGCATGCACGAAGCGTTCGCTGCAGGTGCAGTGGCGCGTGCTGACGTCAGACGCGTTTCGCATCCCGGCCTAGGCCGAGCTGCTCACTCCGCGCGCACCGAGACGGCGCAGCAGCAGCGTGACCGAGCGCTCGAGCTGCTCGATCGTCGCATCATCGACGCGTCCCACGCCCACCGCCTGGTTGAGCCAGGCGTTGACCTCGCGGTGGCCGCGACGCTCGCGCCGGCACACGTCGGCCACGAGCCGGTGACGCTTGTCGCGCAGCAGCGCCCGACGCTCGAACGCCGCCACGGGGGCTGGCTCCGGCGGCAGCGTCAGCGGCGCCGCGCCCGCCGGTGGCGTCCCGGCCGGCGCGGGCGCGGGCCCGAACAGCGTCATCTGGGGTGCGACATCGGCGCTGAGCGGGACGAAGTCGACCGGGTCGCTGCGCTCGCTCTGACGGCGCTCCGGTGGCTCGTCCAGGAGCTCATCCTCGTCACGGCGCAGCACGTGACGCAGCTCGCCCTCCACCTCGCCGGCGTGGCGCCGCAGGATCGGGTCGGCAGGCAGGTACAGCCAGCTCGCCTCGGCCGGACGTGACGGGATCGTGCGCACGAAGCGCCCGACGATCTGCCGGAACACGAGCGGGGTCTTGGCCGCGCTGGCGTAGACGCCGACGCGCAGGCGCGGGATGTCAACGCCCTCGGACACCATGTTCACGGCGACGATCCACGGATCGCGTGAGCTCGCGAAGGCGGCGAGGCGCTCCGCGGCCCGCGCCTCCGTGTGCAGCACGACGAGCGGGGCGCGGCCGGTCACCTCGCGCAGCAGCTTGGCGACGCGGCGGGCATGCGTGGCGTCGGCGGCCACGACCAGACCGGCGGCGTCGCGATGCCCTCCCGCACGCAGGCCCTGCAGCCGCTCGTGGGCCTCGCGCAGGATGCGCGGGAGCCCGTCGGGGAGTTCGGTGGAGATGGCCGTGCGGTAGCGGCGGCTTGCCTCGCGCGCCGACAGCACGGTCTCGAACGAGGACTCGATGACGTCGTCGCCGCTGCGCCAGGAAAGCGTCCCGTCGTAGGTGACGAAGGCCACCGGGCGGCACACGCCGTCGCGCACCGCCTCGCCGTAGGTGTAGGCGACGTCGGGGACCGCCACGCCGTCGCGGTCGTAATGCACCCCGGGAATCGGGCTGGCATCGGAGCGAAAGGGGGTGCCGGACAGCAGCAGCACCCGTGTCGATCGTGCCCGGGCGATGCCGAACGCTTCGCCCCACGCCAGCTCCTCCCCGAGGTGATGCGCCTCGTCGGCGACGAGCAGCGTCGCCTCGTCGATGCCGCGGGCCCACCGGCGCGGGTCGCTGGCGATCCGCGCATAGGTGATCGCGACGCCGTGAAAGTCCCGCGGTGGCCGTGGCTCGTCGGCATCGGGAACGAGGTGTACACCCAGCCGGGCGGCCGCGGCGGCCCACTGGCGCGTCAGCGGAGCCGTGGGGCAGACGACCACGATCTGGCGCGCCGCGCGGCGGCGCAGCAACCCGTCGGCATAGACGAGCGCGGGTCGCGTCTTCCCGGCGCCGGGCGCCGCCGAGATGAGAAACGACCCCTGTTCCCAGTCCGCGAGTGCACCCAGCGCTCGCACCTGCCAACGGCGCAGGTTCGAGGTCGAGGTCGAGGCGGCTTCGAGCACGGGACCGGGCATACTGAGGGTGGCTCCGGACGGTGTCGCTCCGACCACGGCGGGGACGATCGTGAGGTCAACGCGGAGGCCGGCAAGGACCGTTGGTCGGCGCCGGCGGGGCGTCGGCCGCACCGCCCCCGGGGCGTTACGCCGAGGTGCCCTCGGCAGCCGTGCCGCGCAGGCCGAGCTCGTCGGCGTGGGGCAGCAGTGCCCCGATCACGAAGGTGATGTGCTCGTCGAGCTCGACGCCGAGCGCGGCCGCGGTGGCGGTGATGTCGTCGCGGTTGACGGCGGCGGCGAAGCTCGGCTGTTTGAGCTTCTTCCTCACCGATTTCGCGGTCATCCCCTCGATGCCCTGGGGTCGGACGTAGGCGCACGCGACGATGAACCCGCACAGCTCATCGACGGCGGCCAGCGCCAGCTCCATGTCGGTCTCTCGGGGCACGCCCATGAAGTCGGCGTGTGAGGCGACCGCCCGCACGAGCTCCGCGGGATAGCCGAGACGGGTCAGCTCGGCCATCGCCACGCGCGGATGACCCGTCTCCAGGTCGGGATGGCGCTCGTAGTCGAGGTCGTGGAGCAACCCGGTGATGCCCCACAGCTGCTCGTCGCGGCCGAGCCGCCGCGCCTGCGCCCGCATCGCCGCCTCGACCGCGAGGCAGTGGCGGCGCAGCGATTGCGAGCTGACCCATTCGGTCAGGAGATCCCAGGCGTCCGCGCGCGACAGGTCCACGCCCCGATCCTAGTGTCGGCGCGGGCGACGCTCAGCCCGTCAGCGTGATGGTGCTGCTCACGGTGTCGCCCGGCAGGCCGGCTCCCAGGCTCGCCGAGACCGTTGCCACCAGTCGGCCGTTGTGGTCGCCGAGCAATCGGCGCCCGAGGCCGTTGAGCGTGACGCTGGCGGCGGCGTCGCTGTGGCTGCCCAGCCCGATCGGCGCCTGACCGATTGGCACCGACCGCGGCGCGCCGTTGCCGGTGCCCGGCTCGGTGGCCAGCAGGCTGAGCCGGCCGGAGCACGGAAACGGGCCGGTGCAGGCCAGCGGCAACGCCAGCGTCCCCGGCGCCCGCACGCGAGCCGAGCGAGCGGTCACACTCAGCTGGATCCCGTTGATGCCGCCGCACAGCGGGCTGGCGTGCGGTCCGGTGCCCTCGTAGGCGCTCATCAGCAACTCGACATTGGGGAGCGCGGTCGGGGTCACCATGTCGCCGTTCATCGTGGCGTTGTTGGCCGAGAAGCGCTGCGTGGTCGAGCCGTGGATGGCACCGAACACGTCGACCACCGCGCCGCCCTCCTCGTTGAAGCCGAGAAAGTCGCCGGCCTTGACGCAGAAATTCGTCGGATCGAACGACCACACGCCGTCCACCACGGGCAGGGGGTAGGCCTGACTCGAGGCAACGATCCGCAGGCCACCGTCGGCCACGCGGCGCAGGTCCTGGAAGTGGATCGGTGCCGGCTGAGCGCCGGCGGTGTATCCGCGCACCTCGAACTGCAGCACCTGGCCGGTCTGCGTGACCTGGTAGCGGTGCAGCCCGAGCGGGTCGTTGGCGAGCGCGGTCAGCCAGAAGACACTGTCGACGGCGACGGGCTCGGAGGCGTCTGGCGCCTGGTCGAGCAGCAGGGTGCTGCCGAGGTAGGCATCGCCGCGGGCGCCGCCCGGAGCCAGCAGACCGGCGGCCAGCGCGGTCGCGACCACCAGCGGCAACAGCGCGCGCAGCGCCACGCGCGGCCTCCATGAGGTTTGTGTGCCCGACGTCGTCGTGCCAGTCGCGGGAGGCATGGTGGCGTTCCCTTGCGCGACCGCATCCGGTTGCGCGCGGTCGTCGAGGATATTCGATCGCCGGTTCGCTGGGGGCGGCGTACCCGGCCTTGCGCGGCGTCTCAGAGCAGCAGCGTGATGACCTGCGTCACGCGCTGGCCGTCGCTCAGCGTGACGGTCATCATCGCCGGGACACCGGCGCGGTGCTTGCGCAGCAGGTCCAGCGTGGCCTGGCTGACCGTCATCGGCACATGGGCGCTGGCGCGACCGGGCACGTTCACCGCCGCCGTCCCGAACGCCTGCACGTGGGGACCGGACGCGGCGCTCGCCGGGAGGTCGTTGCTCAGCGACACCGTGCCGTTGCACGGCAGCGCCTGCGCGCAGTACAGCGACAGCCCGACGGTGCGCTGGTGCGTGACGCCCTCGCGCTGCGGGTGCGGAATCGACACCGCGGGCGGCCCGCCGGGTTGTCCGGCCTGCGGGGCCGGCGGCTTCTCCCCGGCCGTGCCGCCCGGGCACAGCGGCGTCGCGTCCGGACCGGTGGCGAGCGTGGACTGCAGCAGCAGCTCCTGGCCGCTGTTGACTGCGAACCCGTTGATGGCGGTGGAGACGCTCGGCGACATCGTCGTGCCGTTGTTCGTGCCGTTGTTGGCGATGTAGGAGTCCGCGGTGGAGCCGCCCACCGCGCCGAGGACCTCGTACGGCACGCCGCTTGGGTAGTAGGTGGAGTCGAACCCGCCCTCGTCGTTGAAGGCGACGTAATCGCCCTGGTGCACACAGAAGTTCGTCGGCGAGTACGCCGTCGTGGTCGTGGCGCTCGCGCCGCCCACCCCGCACACCGGGATGTCGAACGGCTGGGTGGTGACGTCGATGAGCATGCCGCCGCCCGGCTGCGGCGTCAGCGCCTGGAAGTGGATCTGGGTGAGCGGCGCCGGCCCGCCGGGCGCCTGCTCGGCGCAGCCTTCCAGCGTCACGCTGGTGATCTGGCCGTCGGCGGGCGAGGCCGCGCTGCCCGAAGCGAGCGATGCGTTCCACATCGCCGTGTCGGCCCCGTCGTGATTGACGTGCACGATGCCCGTGCCGTACGGGAACGTCGAGCCCGGGTAGCTGAGACCGGTCGCCGTGTTCTCGCTCGCCGGCACCGACAGCGGACTGCCGAACGTCGTCACGGCAGCCTGGCTGGCCGCCGGCACGACGCCCACCGCGGCCAGCGCCGTCGCGGTGGTCGCGATCGCACGAGCGACGCGCCTGGGCCACGGCAACGCACGGCTGCGAGAAGAAAGGCTTATGCGACGGGGGATATGAAGCGGCGGCAACGTCGATTCCACGGGTCTCGGTGCGTGCGGCGCCATCGAGGCGTCGCAGCCGTTTGATCGGGTCGGCGGCCGCCAGCAGTGAACGCCGATGCCGCCGTGTCGGACGAAAGGCCATGAGGGCGAGGCCTCGCGGCTCGGACGGATGTCCGCAGCGGCGCGCCGCCCGGTCCGGTCGCACCGCCGTCCGGCCCCGGCCGTTGTCCCGGCGCGGCCTGCCCGGTCGGAAGCGGCGTGCGATGCTCGCCCGCTTCCTGTTCTGGCGTCTGCTCGGGCTGCTCGCCGGACTCGCCGTCGCCGCGCTCGCCGTGTGGCTGCTGAGCGGGGGTCTCGGGACGTTGCTGCGGGGCGCTCACCGCCCGACGGCCTCCCTGTCCTGGGGCGCCGTGGCGTCGGCGCCCGGCGCCGCGCTCCGCTGGGGTTGGGACGCCCGCGTGGGGTCGGGTCCGCCGATCGCGCGGCTGGTGGTCGCGACCTGCGGTGCCGTGTGCGCCGCCCTGGCGGCGGCGCGCTGGAGTGCGCGGCGCTGGCGCCGCTACGGCCGCCATCGCATCGTCGCCCATCGGATCGATCGCGCCGAGCCCGACGCGCTGCTGGCGATGTTCGACGGGCTGCACAAGCGACTGCTGCAGCGCTGGTGGCGTCGCCTGCTCGCGGGACAGCCGTCGCTGTCTCTCGAGGTCCACCTGGCCGGCGAGGAGGCGTGGCTGGCCGTCAGCTGCCCGCTGGGCAGCGAGAGCCTGATCGAGAGCGCGTTGCAGACCGCGTACCCGAACCTCCATCTGGCCCGTCCGTCGGCGCAGCTGGACTCGCCGCCCTGCCTGCTGCGGCTGAAGAAGCGCTCGCGGTTCATCGAGCCCCTGCGGGTGGCCGACCCGCGCGAGCCGTTGGAGCCGCCGACCAACCGGTTGCTCACGGTGATGGGTGCGATGGCCACAGACGCCGTCGTGCAACTCTCGCTCACGCCGGCGCCGCCGCTGTTCGAGCGCTGGGCGCGACGGCGCTTCCTGGCGCAGAAGCGGCGCTCGCAGCGTTCGGCGGCGTGCCCGGCGACCAGCGGCGGCGGTCGGAGGTCGAGCTCATCGAGCTGCGCGAGGCGCTCGACCTTCAGCACCGCCCGCTGTTCTTCGCCGACCTGCGCGTGATGGCCAGCGATCGGCGCGCCTGCGAGGCGATCGCCGCCGAGCTGCGCGCCCGCGGCGCTGCACAACAGCCTCGTCGAGCGTGGCGCCGCCGTACGCCACGGCTGGCTGCGCCTGCTACCAGCGCCGCCTGCGCCGCGGTGAGGGCAACCCGCTGCCGTCCTTCCACCGTGGCGTGCTGGCGTCCCGCGAGCTGCCGCGTCCTCTGGCAGCTCCCGTCGATCGACTACCTGACGGTGCCGTTCGCCCGCGTGGCGCTGCCGATCGCGCCCGCCGCACCCGCGGTCCTGCGACCCGGTGACGGTGTCGGGTGCCTGCGCGACGCGCGCGGTCCCGTCTCGATCCACCCGGAGCTGCGCCGCCAGCACGTCGCCGTGCCCGGCACCGTCGATCAGGGCAAGTCGAGTTTCCTCGTCGCCTCGATCGCCGAGGACCTGCGGCGCAAGGACTGCGCGGTGATCGTGCTGGACCCGAAGGGCGACGCGGCCGACGCCGCGCTCAGCCTCGTGCCGGAGGACCGCGCGTGCACGCTGCTCGACTTCGCGCACCCGACCTGCGGCTTCAACCCGCTCTCCGTTGCGGCGCCGGCCGACGTGATCGCCGACTACGTCGTCGGGCGCACTGCGAAACCTGTTCACCGACGCGGACATCCGCGCCTCGTCGGACCGCTACCTGCGCAATGCGGTCATCGCCGTGCTCGCCGCCGACCCGACCGCGCTCGCTGTGGGACGCCGCCCGCCTGCTGTCGGTCGGCGAGGAGGGCTACGCCTACCGCCGCCGCGTGGGCACGCGGGTGCGCGGGATGCCCGAGTTCAAGGAGATCTCGGAGTTCTTCACCTCCGAGCTGTCTGCCCAGCTCGCGGACGCGCGGTCCATGACCACGTCGAAGCTCGATTCGCCGGTCAACAAGCTGGCCCGGCTGCTCAACTCGGCCTCGATCAAGCGGGTCCTGCTCAACGACTCGCTGTCGTCGACCTCGACCGCGTGATCGCCGGCCGCGAGGTGCTCGTCGTCAAGGGCGCCCTGGGCGAGATGGGCTCCGGCAACACCTCGGTGCTGATGCAGCTGATCGTCGGCATGCTCGACGCGGCCCTCGCCCGCCAGCAGGATCGCGTGGCCGCGGCCGATCGCGTCGCCGTGGCGCTGAAGATCGACGAGGCCCCGCTGGTCATCAACCGCGGCTTCGCCGACACGATGGCGCTCAAGCGCTCGGCCGGCCTCGAGACCGTGGCCTGCTGGCAGACCGACGCCCAGTGGGTCGATCGCGACGTGCGCGACCAGCTCGACGCGCTGTTCGCCCACCGCGTCTACTTCGCGACCGCCTCGGTGGCCGACGCGCGCGCCGCCGTCGAGCCTGATGATGGCCGAGTACGTCGACAGCGTCCGCTCGGCCGAGCGCGAGTCGCTGTCGGCGCTCGGCCGGCCCGATGCCCGCCTGCACCTGCCCCGGCACCACGCGATCGCCAGCTGGACGACGCCGGAGGGCCGCCAGCCCCCATTCGTGGCCGAGACGCTCCCGCTGCGCGTCCGACCCCGAGCGCCTCGCCGCGCACGCCGCGTCGCCAGGCGGCGCGCGGCGGTCGCTACCTGGCCGACCTGCGCCAGCCGCACTGGGACGCGCCGACCGGCGACGATGAGGCGCTAGCCGGGCACGGGACAGGCCGCCCGCGGCGGCCGGTGGGCGAGCCGCCCGGGTGCCTGCGGCGGCCGCGGCCTGCGGCGGTCGGGCCTGCGGCGGTCGGGCCCGCCGTGGCCGACCGCGTGGCCGCGCCGACCGCCGACACGGGCGGTCCCGGCGGCCCAGCGCGTCGACGAGCTCGCGCCGCGCGCGGGCGTGGCGCCCGTTCCTACCGCGAGCTCGTCGACATGGACGGCGCGCATCGGGTGCGCTGGGCGCCCGCGCCGCCGCGCGCCGGCGCGTGCGCCGGCCCCGGACGCGCTGGACCTGGAGATCCTGCTGCTCGTCGCGCGGCTCGGCCATGTGCTGAGCAGCCAGATCCACCGCCGCTACACCGCGCGCGCTCGATCACGACGACGCAGCGCCGCCTGAAGCGCCTCGCCGACGCCGGCTGGATCGCCCGCTTCCAGTTCCACCGCGCCCGACGGTGGCGGCGTGCCGATGTGCTGCGTCGTGCGCGAGGCGGGCCTCGAGGCTGCTCGCCGCGCACGACCGCCTGCCGGCCCCGGTCGGCGAGCCCGCTCGACCCCGCCGGCCGCGCAGGGCGAGGGCCCGGCCGCCGGCCTGCGCCAGGCGCGCCGCGAGGTGCACGTGGCGGGTGGGTGCTCGCGCTGCCCGCCGTCGCCGGCGCGCCGTCGGCGGCGTGCGCGGGCCCGGCGGAGTGCGCGCTGTCGCCGACTCGGCGCGGCGACGGCGCGCGCCGGTCGCCCTCGGTCCCGACGACCTGCGGCTGCCCGGCGGCCGCGTGCCCCACGACTTCCTGCGCACGGACGCCGACGGCGTCGCGCGTCGAGGTCGAGCGCTTCGAGACCGTGCGCCCCGATGCGGCGGTCGAGATCCGTCGCCGCGGTCGCGCCGGCGGCCGGCGTCGATCTGCTCGTCGAGCTCGACGACCGCCTGCCGATCGGCGCGGCGGCGGCGAAGCTCGAGCGCTACGACCACTTCGTGATCGGGCTGGTCGCTGCACACGCGGCGCTACGGGCGCCAGCTCGGCGGACCGCCCTACGTCGTGTTCGTGTGCCGCGACCGCGCGCGGGCGCGCGAGTGCGCGCGCCGCGCCGACGCCGTCCTGACGGCGTGCCGCGCCTACAACGGCGAGTACCCGCGCCGAGTGGCAGTACCCGGGACGCGAGCGCGATCCTGTTCGTCGCCGAGCGCGACGTCCACGAGGGCCAGCCTCGTCGCCTACGGCGTCGACCCGTTGCCGCCGGAGGTGCGCGCCGAGCGGGCCGGGCGGCGATCCCGCGGCCCGCGCGGCCGAGCCACGGGAGCGAGTGCTGCCCGGTCGCGCGGGTTGGCGCGTCCGCGCTCATGACGTCGCCCCGCCTGACGCGCAGTCGCCCCGCCGCTCGAACGCCGTCGCCCCCTGCGCGCGGAGCGCGGCTGCGCCGTCGCCCCCGTCGCCGCGAGGGGGGCAACGGCGGCGACGTGCGCTCTGCAGAGCGAAACGGCGGCGCTCCAGCGGTGCCTCGGCCGTGCCCGTCGCGCGAGCAGGCGGCGGGGGCGTACCGGCGCAGCCCGCGCGTACCGTGTGATCCCGTTCCCCGTCTCGACGCCCCGCGACGCGCCTCACATCCCGATCGTTGCCCGCCCCGCCGACCGGCGGCGGTTCGGATGCCGGCGTCAGCCGCACCAGCGCTCCGCCGCACGCTTCTCCCTCGCCCGGCCTGCCGGTCCGACCATCCCCTACCGACGGAGGTTGCCTGATGATCGCCCCGTCGCCTGCGTGCCACACGGGCCGACCGCGGAGTCGCCCCGCTGCCCGCCGCGTCCACCGCTCGTGCCGAGCCCGGCTCGTGCTGCAGCGCTACCGCGCACCCGACGGTGCCGCGCGCGAGGTGATCGCGTTCGCCGCGCACGGCTGGGAGCACGCTGGTGCTCGACCGCGCGGTGGCGACGCCGGCGATGCTCGGCTGGTGGCGCACCTCGCCGCCGACGAGCCCGTCGATCAACGCGCGGGTCGTCTGCGCCCGCTACGTGGCCGATCGCCGCTCGCCGGTGCTGCTGCCCGCTGCCGCGGCCGCTGGTCGATGACGACCTGCGCAGCGCCCCGCTGTCCGACGCCTCGCCGCGCGCCCTGCCGGTCGCGGACGCAGTCGCCTCGTCGACGAGCACGGCGCCCGCCATCGTCTCGCCGAGGTGCGCGGCGACGCTCGGCATCCCGGAGCTGCGCTGGCTGCGCGAGCCGCCCGACGGTCAGCGTCGGCCCGGCGCTGCTTGTCAGCGTACGCGACGTCGTCGGCGCGCTGCAGGACTACGAGCCGGTCCGGAACCTGACGCGCCGAGGCCATCCGCCGCCACCACGACGACCCGGCGCGTGCTCGGTCGCCGTGCTGCGCACCGAGCTCGCCCGCATCGCGGCGAGCCCGATCGTCCTCAACCGGCGTCTGCGCGAGCAGGTGGTGCAGACGCTCGCCCGCGACGGCACTGAGCATGAGCGAGATCGCGGTCCGCTGCGGGCGGGTCAAGCGCGACCGGCGCGGCAACGTCAGCGGCGAGACGAGCTGGCTGGCGCGACGTCTCGGGCTGCTGCCCGAGGGCGGCGAGCGGGTGCCCACGCCCGTGGATCCACTCGGAGGTTCTCGCCCTGATCGCCCGCTGCGGCCTCGGGCTGTGCCCGCGCGAGGTGGAGCTGTGAGCGCGCCCGCGGCCGCTGCGACGCGTCCCGTCGCTGGCGCCGGTCGTCCTCGATCGTGGGCGGTGACCGGCGAACAGACGCGACCCCGCTCGTCGAGCAGCTCGGCGTGGACGGCTTCCGCCCGCTGGCCGCGCGCTCGGCCGCGCACGCCAGCGCCCTCGCCGTCGCACACCCACTCGCCGCCGTCGTCCTGGGCGACCTCGACGAGCCGCGGGCGGCGGTCGCTCTGCTGGCAGAGATCCGCGACGACGCTGCGCCCGGCTCGCCGTGGGAGCCCGGTGTGCCGGTGATCATGGTCAGCCGCCGCGCGAGGAGATCGACGTCCTGCGGGCCTTCGACCTTGGCGCCGACGACTTCGTCGGCCACCCGTTTCGCTACCTCGAGCTGCGGGCGCGGCTGCGAGCGCAGCTGCGCCACGGCGAGCGAGGCACGCGCCGGCGCCTGCGCTCAGGCCCGCTCGAGATCGACCGCCGGGCGCGGGTCGCGCGTCTGGCCGGCCGGCGTCTGGACCTCTCGCGGCTGGAGTTCGACCTGCTCACGCACCTTGCCGCCGAGCCCGAGCGGGTGTTCACCCGCGACGAGCTGCTGCGCGCGGTGTGGGGTTTCCGCTCGCCGGGGGCCACCCGCACGCTCGACAGCCACGCATCGCGCCTGCGTCGCAAGCTGGACCGCGACGGCGGTTGCTGGATCACCAGCGTGCGGGGCGTCGGCTACCGGCTCCGCGACTGAGAGCCGCGCTCTCCTCGTGCCGCGGGCCTGCCCGCGGCACGACACGGGTACCCTTAAATCGCGCCGGCGCCGCGCGGTAGAGGGGCCGCCAACGCCGGTCGCGGCCCGCCCCACCGTCTGCCCCGCCGCGCCGGCGCGCCGGCGGCCCGATCGCCGCCGGCGCTCAGCGCCGCTCCGCTGCGCTCGCAACGTCTCCTCAAGCGTTCGTGCCGGCCGTTTCAGCCGGCGCGCCCGGTGTCGCTGCGGCGACGCCGCCTCTCCGACGACGCGCCCGCCCGACCGGCGGGCGTCGGCGTCGGCTGCCCGGGTTCGGTCGCCCGCGGGCGGCCGGGCCACCGTCGTTCACAGAACAGGAGAGAACACCATGCACATGGTGTCCATCGCCCCGTTCGCGGGGCTGGCGAATCCGCTGGCCGGACTCGCCCACCTGGCCGCCGAGCTCGGCCGGGGTATCGCGCTCGTCATCATCGGCCTGCTCGCTCGGACGCGCGCTCGCGCACGGGCTCCGCGCCGCACAGCTGCGCTGGACCTGGTCGCTCGTTGGCCTGCTCGCCGTCGTGTTGCCGTCCTACTCGCCGGCGTGGCTGGCGCGGCCTGGCGCTCCCGGTCGCGTTGCTCGGTGCGGCGCGGCGCGGGCGTCGCTGGCACCGCGTCGACGTCGCCACCGGCGGCGACCTGGCTCGTGCCGCGGCGGCACGGACCGGGCCGTGGCACGTCGATGCTCGGCGCTGTGGCGCCGCGCCGCCGCACATCGCAGTGCACCGCTCGGCGCCGATGGCCTGCTCGTCGGCCGCGACCGACGCCACGCTCCGGTCCGCATCCCGCTGGCCGGGCCGCACGGGGGCACGCACACGCTCGTGGTTGGCACCACCGGATCGGGCAAGACGGTGACCCAGGCCCGGATCGCCGCCGGGGCGATCGAGCACGGCCTCGGCTGCATCGTCGTCGACCCGAAGGGCGACGCGCTGCTGCACGACGTGCTGGGCGACCGCGCCGCCCGCAGTGGCCGGCGGTTCGTCGAGTGGACGCCCGCTGGACCGTACGTGTACAACCCGTTCGCGCACGGGAGCGAGACCGAGATCGCCGATAAGGTGCTCGCCGGCGAGCGCTTCACCGAGCCCCACTACCAGCGTCAGGCGCAGCGCTACCTAGGCCACGTGGTACGCGTGCTGCGCGGTGCCGGCGTGACGATCAGCCTGGCGACGGTGGTGCGTCACCTCGACCCGGTTGCGCTCGAGGTGACGGCTCGACGGCTGCCGGCGGATGCCGCACAACCGCTGTTCGACTACCTCGACTCGCTGACCGCGCGTCAGGTGCGCGATCTCGCCGGGGCACGCGACCGGCTCGCCGTGATGGCTGAATCCGACGCCGGCCGCTGGCTGGATCCGAGTGACGGCGCCGCCGCGTTCGACCTGCTCGGCGCGGTGCGCGAGCGCGCCGTCGTGTACCTGCGACTCGATGCCGATCGCCGGCCGCTGCTGGCGCAGATGCTCGGCGCCGCGATCGTGCAGGATCTGATCACCACGGTGGCGACGCTGCAGGACCAGCCGATCGGCAGCGTCGTGATCATCGACGAGTTCGCGGCGGTTTCCGCCGGAGGGGTGGCTCGGCTGTTCCCGCGCGCCCGCTCGGCGGGGATGAACCTCGTGCTGGCCACACAGGAGCTGTCCGACCTTCGCCTGCCGGGGCACGAGCACCTGCTCGACCAGGTGCTGGGGAACATCGCTGCGCTGGTGGCGCACCGGCAGGTCGTGCCGGATTCGATCGAGCTGCTGGTGCGGCTGAGCGGGAACGCTGGGGGATGGTCCTCGGCGCACCGCTCCGACGGCGCCGCGACGCGCACGCGCGTCGACCGGCCGGTGCTCGACGCCGAGGAGCTTCGGACGCTCCCACGCGGGGTCGCGGCCGTGCTGCTCACCGGCGCGCCGGTCGGCGAGGGGGCGCGTGTCGCGCGGATGCTCGCACCGGACGCATTGGGCGGCACTCGATGACGGCGCGAGTCGAAGCGACCGAACGATCGGCGACGGGGCGACCGGCGCCCGGCAAGCGGGCCCCGCAGGTCGGTGCACGCGTCCTGGAGGCCACCCGCTGGGCGGCCGAGCTGGGCGCCGTCACCGCCGACGCGCTGGCTGCCCGCTCGCAGGTGAGCATGGCCAGCGCTCGCGCGGTGCTGCAATCCGGCGCGCGTGCCGGAGTGCTCTCCCGTTCCCAGCCGCTGCACCGCCGGCCGGCGCTGTACGCCGCTACGGCGCGCGGACTGCGGGCGACGGACAGCCTGTCGCTCGGCGCTGGGCGCGTCAGCGCCAGTAACGCCGCGCACCTGATCGCCGTCGCCCAGGTGGCGGCGGCGCTCGAGCGCCGGCAGCCCGATCACCGCGTACAGGGTGAGCGGGAGCTGCGCCGCGACGAGCGACTGGCCGGACGGGCGCTGGCCAGCGCCCGTCTCGGCACCGCGCCCGACGGTGCGCCGGCCTTGCACCGGGCGGACCTCATCCTCTGGCCCCACCGGGAGGATGCCCTCCCGGTGGCGGTCGAGGTCGAGCTCACCGTCAAGGCCCCGCGGCGGCTGGCAGTGATCTGCCGCGCGTGGGCGCGCTGCCAGCTCGTCGAGGCCGTTCTGTACTACGCGCCGCCCGACGTGTCGCGCGCCGTGCGCCGTGCGATCGAGGAGGCGCACGCCGGCGATCGCGTCGTCGTGTTGCCGATCGCCGGCGCGACGTCGGCGACGTCCTGACCGGGTGCCGGGCGGGCCGACCGCTCCGTCCCAAGCGGGGCCTAGCGTCGCTCGCCCGGCAATCCGTCAAAAAGCAAAGGAGATGGCCATGTCCATCAACAGAGTTGTCTTGATTGGCAACTTGACCCGCGACCCCGAGGTGCGGGTGATGCCCTCCGGCAAGACCGTCTGTCATCTGCGGGTCGCCTGCAACCGCGTGCGACGCGACGAGGACGGCGGTTGGGAGGAGCGCCCGAACTTCTTCGACGTGAGCGTGTTCGGCGCCCAGGGCGACAACGTGGTGCGCTTCCTGCGCCGCGGCCGCCCGGTCGGGATCGACGGGCGCCTCGAGTGGCGCGAGTGGGAGACGCCCGACCAGCAGAAGCGCCAGGCCGTGAACATCGTGGCCGACAGCATCCAGTTCCTCGGCAAGCCCGACGGCGCCCGGGCGGCCGCCGCGGACGCGCAGGCCGACGATGCGGAGGCCGAGGAGGCGCCGACCGACGAGGCCGCCGCGGAAGGCACGGGGCCGTCGGACGCGGCGGAGGCAAAGCCGGTCGACGAGGCGCTCATCTTCTGAGCGCCCGTCGGGCGAGCCGCCCGGGCGGGGCGCGACGAGCGCCCCGCCACCGGGCGGCTCGCGCCGTCGTTTGCATGAGCGCCGGGGCGCCCTTTTTTCAGGTTCAAATACGGATCGGCGGTCGGCCGCGATGGGCACGCCAGGCGTGGTGCCTGGGTCAAGCGACGCAGCACCCCGGCCGATAGCGCTCGCGTGACTGGCGATCGGACACGCGTGGCTGTTTGCGGGCGCGCGCGAGCGGTGCGCGCCGGCGTCGCGCTGATCGGGACGCTCGCCGTCGTTCTCGGCGGCCTCGGTGGGGTCGCCGGCGCGCAGACGGGATCCGGCGGCGGCGAGATCGCGTATTCGGCGCCGGGCCAGCGCGTGATGGTGAGCGACGCCGACGGTCAGCATCCGCGCATGGTCGGGCACGGAGCAGTCGCCGCGATCTCGCCCGACGGCACGACGATCGCCGTGGTGCGCGACGAGGGCCTCCACACCCCGCTGTTCCTGCTCAAGGTCGGCACCGGGACCCTCACGCTGCTGACCAAGGGCGTCACCGGCCCGGTGCGGTGGTCGCCGGACAGCGACCGGCTGCTGGTCGAGCAATTCCATCCACGCGGTCTCTGGCTGCTGTTGTGCACGCGGGCGCCGGTCGGGTGTCGGACGCTCGACCGCAACGCGGGGACCGGCTTCGCGTTCTCGCCGGACGGGAGCAGCATCGCCTACGACACGTACGGCCCGCCAGGGAGGTTTGCTCCGGCCAGCCTGATCCTGTCGCCGGGCGCGCCTGCGCGGCGGGTACCCGGCACCGACGACGTCGTCTCGCTGTGGACGCCGGCCGGGCTCATCTACACACACGTGCCCAATGGCCACCCGCAGCGGCTGTCGCTGTGGGCGCCGGACGGCGTGGTGCGAACCCTGTGGACGGGACGTCCAAGCATGCCGTGGTTGGTACCCGAGGACGTCAGTCCCGACGGGAGCACGATCCTCTACGAGGCCGTCGTCGGGTGCGGTCCCGTGGTTCCGAGCACCCCCGCTCCCGGTCCGTCGGCCTGCCTGGCGTACGACGATCTGCTCGAGACCGCACCGATCGCCGGGGGTGTGCCCCAACCGCTGACCGACCGACCCTCGGTCATCGGCTCCGAGCATTTCAACGCCGCCGGCACGGCGATCGTGGCGGCGTTCGTCGCGCGCCGCGCCGCGTACCTCGGCTTGCTGGCGCTCCCCGCTCCCGCCGGCGGCCGTTCACCGGCCGAGCCGCACCTGCTGTGGCGGCTCGCGCCCGGATCGTCGCCGTCGGTCGCGCGCTGACACTCGGTCGCGTGCGGCCTCGGCGCAGGCGGCCCGCTCGCCTGGTCAAGAGCCGTGGCCGTCTAGCCTGGGGAGCATGTGCGGGCGCTACAGCAACACCCTCAGCCGCGGCGATCTCGAGGAGCACTTCCGGACGAACATCCCGACCGAGGTCGGCACGGGCCGCTATAACGTGGCGCCCACCGAAGAGATCCTCACCCTCGTCCGCGGCAGCGACGGCGAGCCGACAGCGCGGGTCGTCCGCTGGGGGCTGCTGCCGTGGTGGTCGAAGGACCGCAAGGGCGCCGCTCGGATGATCAATGCCCGCGTCGAGAGCGTCGACCGCAAGCCAGCCTTCCGCGAGCTGATCGCGAGCGCCGACGGCCGCGCGCTGGTACTGGCCGACGGGTGGTACGAGTGGCTACGGGCGGAGGACCCGCGCCAGCCGCGGCGGCCGATGCGGTTCACCGTGGACGACGGCGCGCCGTTCGCGTTCGCCGGTCTGTGGACATCGGCCAGGATCGAGGGCGAGCGCATCGACACTGCGACGATCATCACCTGTTCGGCGCTGGGCAACCCGATCGCCGCTCCGGTGCACGACCGCATGCCGGTGGTGCTGGCCGACCGCGACGTGCAGGCGGCGTGGCTGAGCGCCGAGCTCGACGGAGCCGCGGCGCTGTCGCTGTGCGAGCCGCTGCCGGCGGCGCGGTTGGCGGTGGCGCCGGCGAACCCGCGCATGAATCGCTCCGGCCTGGAGGACGAGGGGCCCGACCTGCTCGTCGCGTCGCTCGACGCGTAGACTGCGCCGCCGTCCCCCGTCGGGGCGCGCCGCCCGCCGGGCTGTTCCCGCCGCCGGGGGCGGGATGTCCGCAAACCGTGCAAGGAGCCCGATCCGGTGCCAGTCAAGACAGAAGCGGTCGGAAAGACGTATCCCCCGACCGTTTACGCGGTGGGACGCGAGAAGATCCGCGAGTACGCGTACGCGGTAGGGGAGACCAACCCGCTCTACCTCGACGTCGATGCCGCGCGCGGCGCGGGGTACGCCGACGTCGTGGCGCCGCCGATGTTCGCGGTCGTCTACAGCTCCCGGGCGGTGGCCCCGGGCATGCTCGATCCCGATGTCGGCATGAACTTCGCGATGATGGTCCACGGCGGCCAGGAGTTCGTGTGGGGCCCGCTCGTGGTGGCCGGTGACGAGATCACGACCACCGCGAGCGTGAAGAGCATCACCGAGCGCGACGGTATGGGCTTCTACGTCTTCGAGACCGTGGCGGTCAACCAGAACGGCGACGAGGTCGCCCGTGGCACGTGGACCAACATCGTTAGAGGAGTGTGATCGGACGTGACCGATTGGCAGAGCGGAGCGACGCTCCCTGAGCTGAAGACGACGCCCGACAAGTACCTCACGGTGCGCTACGCCGGCGCGTCGGGTGACTTCAACCCGATCCATGTCGACGCGGAGTTCGCCCAAGCCGTCGGGTTGCCGGGGCGCATCCTGCACGGGCTGTGGACGATGGCCCAGGTGGCTCGCGCGCAGACCGAAGCGGCGGGTGGTCCCGAGCACCTGCGGCGGCTGGCGGTGCAGTTCCGCGGAATGGGCCTGCCCGAGCAGGAGATCACCGTCACCGGCACGGTGCGCGAGGTGAGCGACGGGGTGGCGATCGTCGACGCCGTCGCCGAGCAGGACGGCAAGCAGATCATTCGCAACGCCGAAGCCGAGCTGGCGATCTAGCCAAGGCTGCCCGCCGGGAGCGCCATTCGCCGGCGATTACGCCGCCAAGGACGCCGGCGCGACCGGGACGCGGTCGCGGGCCGCGAGGCTCACCGCGCGGTCGAGGGGCGCCGGCGCGATCGCCAGCCGAGCGCGGGTCACGTGACGGTCGTGCGCATCGCTGCCGAGGCTCGCCGGCGGCGCGACGGAGTCGGGTCGCGTGGCGCCGTGCCGTCGGATCTCTATGACTGTGGGAGTCCTCATCTCGCTCTGTGTAGTTAGACGCAACCGGGGTGCGCGACATTCCACGGGTTGCCCTGGTCGCGGTCCCGGCCGGCCGGCGCGTGCACATCCGGCGCACGGCGCTCGGCGCGACACGGTCGTGCCGGGCACGCGGGCGTCGCTCGCAGCAGGGGCGCCTCGTACAATCAGGCGCATGCTTACTCCGCGCCAGGAGTCCATCCTGGGCAAGGTGGTCGAGGCCTATCTCCGTGACGGCCAGCCGGTCGCGTCGAAGACGATCGCCGCCGACCCGAACCTGGAGTGCGGGCCCTCCACCGTGCGCAACGAGCTCGCGGTGCTCGAGGAGTACGGCCTGCTCGCGCACCCACACACCTCGGCCGGCCGCGTGCCCACCGATGCGGGGCACCGCTACGTGGTCGATCGCATGCTCGCCCATCGCGAGCTCGTCCCGGTCGGCCGCCCGCACCTTCCGCTTCTGCAGCGCGAGGTCGAGGAGGCGATGCGGGTGACCAGCGAGACGCTCTCGCAGGTGACCGACCTGCTCGCCGTCGTCTCGGCGCCGTCGATCAATGCCGCGACGATCCGCCACGTCGAGGTGCTCGCGCTGCAGCCCCAGGTCGTGATGGTCGTGATCATCACGTCGACCGGCAGCGTGTCCAAGCTGCTGGCGACGTTCGAAGCGCCGGTGGATCCGGGCCTGGTCGCGTGGGCGGGCGAGTACCTCAACGAGCGCCTGTCCGGGCTCGGCGTCGGTGCGCGGATGCTCAACCAGCGGCTGAACGACCCCAGCCTCGGCACGACCGAGCGCGCGTTCCTGTCGCGGATCACGCCGGCGCTGACCGATCTGGCCTCCGGCGGCGAGGACACGCTCTACGTGGAGGGCGCCGCGCGGCTGTTCGCAGATCCGAGCTGGCACGACGTCGCCCAGGTCAACGCGCTGATGGAGCTGCTCGAGCGACGCGTCGCGCTGCTGAACGTGCTGCGCTGCGCGCTGGCGGAGCCTGACGTGTACGTTCGCATCGGCGGCGAGAACGAGCATCCTGCGCTGCGTCCGCTGGCGCTCGTCGCCGCCGGCTACGGACTGGCGTCGCGTCCGCTCGGCACCGTGTCGGTGATCGGGCCGGTGCGCATGGACTACGCGAACGTGATCGCCACCGTGCGCGACGTTGCCCGCGAGCTCTCGAGCTTCGTCCAGGACGCGTACGCCGACTAGGCGCGACATGCCCCGCGACCCCTACGAGGTGCTCGGCGTCGCACGCGACGCCGACGCGACGCAGATCAAGAAGTCGTTTCGCCGGCTCGCACGCGAGCTGCACCCCGACGTCAACGCGCACGACCCGCAGGCCGAGGAGAAGTTCAAGGAGGCTGCCGAGGCCTACGAGATCCTCTCCGACGCCGAGCGCCGCGCGACCTACGACCGGTACGGACACGAGGGCCTGCGCTCGGGAGGCTACGCGCCCAACTTTGACGCGTTCGGTTCGATCGGGGACCTGTTCGACGCCTTCTTCGGCGGCGGCAGCCCGTTCGGCGGACGCTCGGGTCCGGCGCCTGGCGGCGATATCGCGGTGAGCGTCGAGATCGACCTCCTCGACGCGGCGCGCGGGACGTCGCTGGAGGTGGCCTTCGAGGCGATCGATCGCTGTGAGACCTGTCATGGCAACGGCGCCAAGCCAGGCACGCCCATCGAGACCTGCAGCCGCTGCGGCGGCGCCGGCCGCCTGCAGGCAGTGTCGCGCACGCCGTTCGGGCAGATGGTGCGCACGGTGGAGTGCGACGTGTGCCACGGCGACGGGCGCGTCGCCACCGAGCCGTGCGAGACCTGCCGCGGTCGCGGCCGCCAGGCAGTGCGCCGGGTCCTGGGCGTGGATATCCCCGCCGGCATCGGCGACGGGCAGCGGATCCGCCTTGCCGGTCGCGGGCACTTCGGTGAGGCCGGCGCGCAGCCCGGCGACCTGTACGTGCTTGTGCGCGTGCGCGAGGACGAGCGCTTCGTGCGCGAGGGAGACGATCTCATCACCGCGCTCGACGTGCCGGCGCCGACCGCCGCGCTCGGCGGTGAGCTCAGCGTGCCCACGCTCGAGGGCACCGCGCCCGTGGAGGTCCCCGCCGGCACGCAGCCCGGCGAGATCCTGACGCTCCGCGGCCAGGGGATGCCCGATCTGCGCCGCGGGCGCCCGGGCGACATGAAGGTCGTGGTCAATGTCGTCATACCGCGCCGCCTGACGGCGCAGCAGCGCGAGCTGCTGGAGGAGTTCAAGGGCACGCTGACCGACGAGAATCTGCGCTCGGAGGAGTCGATGTTCGCCAAGCTGCGCCGCGCCCTGCGCCACCAGGCGGCGTGATCCGCCTGGGCGTTCGCGTCGCCCGCGAGCACGCCGAGATCGTCCTCGCCGAGCTGCTGGCGCTGGCGCCCTCGGGCGTGGAGGAGATCGACGACGGCGGCGCGGTCGTTGAGTACGCCGTCTACGGGAGCGCCGGGGAGGTGCCCACGCTCCCGGACGTGAGCGCCGCCGCCGGAGACGCGCTGGTGGAGGTGCGCACCACCGAGATCCCCGACGACTGGTCGGAGCGCTGGCGCGCCTTCCACCGTCCGGTGCTCGTGGCGGCGCCGGCCGGCGGGCGCGATGTGCCCGCGCTGCACGTGCGTCCGCCGTGGGAGGCGCCGAGTGCCCCCGTCGGTGCGCGGGTGGAGGAGATCGTGATCGATCCCGGGCAGGCCTTTGGTACGGGCGCGCACGGTACCACCCGCCTGTGCCTGGAGTTCCTGCTCGAGCTGGCCGCCCGCGGCCTGGCGGCCGGTCCGCTGATCGACGTCGGCTGCGGATCGGGGGTACTGGCGATCGCGGCGTGCCGGCTTGGTTACGCGCCGGTGATCGGGCTCGACCACGAGCAGGAGAGCGTGCTGGCCGCGCGCGAGAACGCGCTGGTCAACGGCGTGGCGCTGGACGTGCGGCGGTTCGACCTTCGCGCGGAGGCGCTGCCGGCGGTGCCGGTTGGGGGCGGGGGGTCGGTTGGGCGCGGGGGGTCGGTTGGGCGCGGGGGGTCGGTGACGGTCGTCGCGAACCTGTTGCGTCCGCTGCTGCTCGCGCTGGCGTCAGCCGGTGGGCTCGCGGCGGTGCCGTCGCAGCTGATCGCCAGCGGGCTGCTGGTCCACGAGGTCGATGAGATCGTGGCGGCCTTCGGCCATCGGCACGGCCTGGTGGAGCGCGAGCGCCGGGAGGCGGGGGAGTGGGGGGCCGTCTGGATGAGCCGGGCTGAGGAGTAGGGGCGCGCGTTCGGTCGCAGGGGGGTGTGGTCGAAAAGGCACGCCAGGGGGGTGGAAAATGACCACACCCCCCCTTGCGTTGGGGCGGGGTCGCAGGGGTGCGGTGGGTGGTTCGCCTGTGGTGTGGTCAATCGACCACACCTCGTAGATCGACGCGGGATCTCGCGCCCCGCGCAGCCCTCAGCGGCCCCGCGCGCTGCGCCCCGGCCCGCGCCCCGCGCAGCCCCCGAGCGGCCCCGCGCGCTGCGCCCCCGGCCCGCGCCCCGCGCAGCCCCGCGCGCCGCGCCCCCGCCCCGCGCAGCCCCCGAGCGGCCCCGCGCGCTGCGCCCCCGGCCCGCGCCCCGCGCGGCCCCGCGCGCTGCGCCCCCGGCCCGCGCCCCGCGCAGCCCCGCGCGCCGCGCCCCCGCGCCCCGCGCCCCGCGCAGCCCCCGAGCGGCCCCGCGCGCTGCGCCCCCGGCCCGCGCCCCGCCCCTCGCCGCCCCGCCCGACCAGCCCGCCCCTCGCCCCGGGCGCCCGCGCCCCTATGCCGGCTCGGTCGCCGACACCGCGAGGCAGCGCTGCACGAGGTCGAGCGTCGGTCGCAGCGCGCCGTCGCCCTGCGCCAGCAGAACCAAGGCGGCGTCGAGCGCATCCGCGACCCGCTCCAACGGCTCCTCGAGCGCCCCGGCCTGGCGATCGCGACACGCCGCGCGTGCGAGCTCGAGGCTGCCGCGCGCCATCTCGACGTTGCCAGTGAACAGCGCCGGACCGGCGGTCAGCAGGTACCCGTAGATGCGGATCATCCGCGCATGGACGCGCCGCTGCGGCTCGGCCCGCGGCGCACTCGGGGTCGGCAGGCCGCGCCCGTCGAGCAGGCCGGCCATCGTCCCCCCGAGCACCAGTCGCGCGGTCGCCTCGTCGAGCCCGAGGGCCCACGTGAGGCGAAGGATCCCGTACAGGCCGGTCGGTGGGTGGCCGTACGGCGGGTCGGTGGCGAACACGATCCGCTCGGCCGGCACCCGCGAGAACAGCTCGAGCAGGTCGAACCCCGCCCAGGTCGCGGTGTCGTACAGGACGCCGGGGTGCTCGGCCAGGCGCTCGGTCAGCGTCGCCTGGTCGGCGATCGCGGCGTGGGCGAGGATGAGTACCGCACCCGGATGGCGCAGCGCGATGTCGGCCAGGCCGTCGGCGATCGGCGGCAGTCCCCGCCCCGCGTGGATGAGGATCGGCACGGCCTCGCGCTCGGCGAGCGCGAAGATCGCGTCCAGCGCGGTCAGCACGTCGCCGTCGAAGGCGAAGTTCTGGGCGCGGGGATGGAGCTTGATCCCGCGCGCGCCCGCCGCCAGGCAGCGCTCCCCCTCGGCGATCGGGTCCTCGGCCGGGTCCAGCCGACAGAACGGCACCAGACGTCCGTCGCTCTCCGCCGCCCAGGTGAGCACGCGGTCGTTGGGCACGCGGTAGGCGGGGTGACGCTCGGGATCGTGCAGCGGGAACACGCAGGCGCGGCTGGCTCCGGCGGCGTCGAGCTGCGCGAGCAGCGTTGGCGGGTCCAGCGAGCGGCCGTCCTCGTCGAGGCCGAGATGGGTGTGGGCGTCGATCACCTCGGCGTCCGGCGGGCGCAGCGCCTTCGCCTCGGCCTCGAACGGGGCGACAGCGGTCGCGTACGCGCTCAGGTCCACCGGGCAAGCCTATTGTGATCGTCGTTCACGGGTCGTGAACACGCGCCGACGACGCCCTGCCCACGTCGTATCCTTGATGCAGATGGCCATAGTCGACACGGTGAGGGCTGACCTGGAATCGGCCATGCGGGCGGGAGACAAGGAGCGGGTGGGCGCGTTGCGTCTCGTCCTCTCCGAGCTGCAGAAGGCGGCGAAGGAGGGGGGCGACGACGAGCTCACGGTCCTGCGTCGCGAGCGCAAGCGCCGCCAGGAGGCCGCGCGCGCGTACGCCGAGGCCGGTCGCAGCGATCTCGCCGGCGGCGAGGAGGCCGAGGCGAGCCTGATCAGCGCCTACCTGCCGGCCGAGCTGTCCGATCAGGATCTGTCCGCCATCGTGACCAAGGCGATCGCCGACAGTGGCGCGCAGTCGCCCAAGGACATGGGCCGAGTGATGGGCCAGGTGATGGGCGCGGTCGACGGTCGTGCCGACGGCCACCGGGTGTCGGCGGTCGTGCGCGAGGCGCTGGGCGCGTGAGGCGGCACGGGTGAGAGTTCGCATCGAGCTGCCCAACGAGGTCGCCGCCGAGCTGGCGGGCAGCGAGGACACCGTGCTGCGGGCGCTCGAGCAGCAGCTCTCCTGCCAGGTGTACCTGCGCGGCAACCTGCGTCACGCTCGACGGCGACGAGGACCAGCGTCAAGGCGGGCGAGCGCGTCGTGCACGAGCTGTCCGACCTGATCGCGCGGGGCCATCAGGTCGGCCCCGACACGATCAGCGCCGTCACGCGGCGCGCTGGATGCCCAGCAGTCGCCGGCGGCCGTGCTCGAGGACGTCGTCTGGCGCCATCGCGCGCTGCGGCTGGCGCCCAAGACGGTCAACCAGAAGCGCTACGTCGACTCGATCCGCCACAACACGATCACGTTCGGGGTCGGCCCGGCCGGCACCGGCAAGACCTTCCTGGCGGTGGCGATGGCGGCCGCCGCGCTGGCCCGCCACGAGGTCAACCGGATCATCCTCACCCGCCCCGCGGTCGAGGCCGGCGAGCGGCTCGGCTTCCTGCCCGGCGACCTGATGGCCAAGGTCGACCCGTACCTGCGGCCGCTGTTCGACGCGCTGCACGACATGCTCGACCCCGAGAAGGTCTCGCAGTACCTCGAGCGCGGCGTGATCGAGATCGCGCCGCTGGCCTTCATGCGCGGGCGCACGCTCAACGACTGGTTCGTGATCCTCGACGAGGCGCAGAACACCACGCCCGAGCAGATGAAGATGTTCCTCACGCGCCTGGGCTTCGGCTCGAAGATGGTGGTCACCGGCGACGTCACCCAGGTCGACCTGCCGCGGACCAGCGCTCCGGGCTGATCGTCGTCGGCGAGCGTGCTCGAGGCGATCGAGGACATCGAGTTCGTCCGCTTCGGCGGCGAGGACGTCGTCCGCCACAAGCTCGTGCAGCGCATCGTCGAGGCCTACGACGAGATCGCGCAGCGCGACGCGCCCGAGCTGCGCCCCGCCGACCTGCGCCGCGCCTAGCGCGGCTGACGGCGTGCGTGCTCGAGATCGAGGTGCTCGGCGAGACGCCCGCCGGCTTGCCCGCGACCGAGGAGGTCGCGCCGGCTGTGCGCGATCGGCGCTGGCCTCGGCGGGCGTGCGCGACGGCCACCTGGCGATCGAGTTCGTCGACGCCGAGCGGATCGCCGAGCTCAACGAGCGCCACCGGGGCATGACGGGCCCGACCGACGTGCTCTCGTTCCCGATCGACGGCGACGCGCCGCTGGCGCCCGGCGAGGCCGCGCGAACTCGGCGACGTCGTCATCTGCCCGGCGCACACCGCCGACCTCGCGCGAGGCCGTCGTGCACGGCGTGCTGCACCTCGTCGGGCATGGACCACGAGGTCGACGACGGCGAGATGCTGGCGCTGCAGCGCGCGCTGCTGCATTGGGAGCGCGCGCCGGACGCGCTGCCGCCGCTCACCCGCGACGCCGAGCCGCCAGTCGTGACCCGCAGCGGCTTCGTCGCGCTGGCCGGGCGACCCGAACGTCGGCAAGTCGACGCTCGTCAACGCGATCGTCGGCGGCAAGGTGGCGATCGTCTCCGACCGCCCGCAGACGACGCGCCGCGCGATCCGCGGGGTGCGCTCGGGCGACGACTGGCAGCTCGTGCTCGTCGACCTGCCCGGCGTGCAGCGCCCGCGCGACGCGCTCACCGCGCGGATGGCCCGGCGTGTCGAGCACGAGCTCGACGGCGCCGACGCGGCGCTGATCGTCATCAACGGCGAGCAGGGCATCGGCCCCGGCGACCGCTTCATCGCCGAGTCGCTCGCCGAGCGTCGGCGTGCCGGTGGTGATCGCCGTCAACAAGATCGACCGCCTCAGCCGGGCGCGCACCGCGCGAGGTGCTCGCCGCGACAGCCGAGCTCGGCGTCGGCGAGGACATCTTCCCGATCTCGGCCCGCACGCGCACCGGCGTGGAGGCGCTGGTCGACGCACCTCGCCGGCCTGCATGCCCGAGGGCCCGTTCCTCTTCGACGCCGCCGCAGCGTCGGACCAGTCGCGCGAGCTGCGTCTGGCCGAGCTGGTCCGCGAGGCGGTCATCCGGCGCACCTTCCAGGAGGTGCCGCACGCCGTCGAGGTCGTGATCGAGGACGTCGACGAGTCGCGCCCCGACCTCGTCGCGCGTGCGCGCGCTCATCTGGGTGGAGACCGACTCCCAGAAGGGGATCCTCATCGGCGCGCGGCGGGCGCATGATCAAGGCGATCGGCACCGCCGCCCGCCGCGAGCTCGAGCGCGACCTGGGCCGCCACGTGCACCTCGACCTGTCGGTGCGCGTGCGCCGCCACTGGCGCGCCGACGACGGTCTGCTCGACCGCCTCGGCATCGAGTGACCGCCGGCGGCCGCGGCGGCCGGCGGGCGGCCCCAGAATCACCGCATGTCCGAGGCCGTCACCGACCGTGTCGAGGCGCTCGTCCGCTGGGACGAGCGCGGGCTGGCACCGTGCGTCGTCCAGGACTGGGGCAGCGGCGAGGTGCTGACGCTCGCCTACATGAACGCGCAGGCGCTCGCAGCGGACGCGCCAGACCGGCGAGCTGCACCTGTGGAGCCGCTCGCGCAACGAGCTGTGGCACAAGGGCGCGACGAGCGGCAACACCCAGGCCGTGCGCGCGCTGCGCATCGACTGCGACGGCGACGCCCTGCTGGCGCTCGTCGAGCCCGCGGGCCCGGCCTGCCACACCGGCGAGCGCACCTGCTTCCACCGCGGCGAGCTCGAGCCGGCTGCGCCCCACGAGGTGCTGCCGGCGCTCGAGCGCACGCTCGCAGGCCCGCGCCGCGAGCGCCCCGAGGGCTCCTACACGGTCGCGCTGCTCGCCGACCCGCCGCGGATCGGCGAGAAGGTGATGGAGGAGGCCGAGGAGGTCGCGCGCGCCGCGCGCGAGGAGTCCGACGAGCGCGTCGACGAGGAGGCGGCGGACGTGCTCTACCACCTGCTCGTGCTGCTGCGCAGCCGCGACCGGGCGCTCGCCGACGCCGAGCGGGTGCTCGATGGCCGTCGCCGCTGAGCTCGGCGCCGCCGGCCTGACGCCGAGCGCTGGCATCGAGCGTGCGCGAGCTGGCGGCGCGAGTACAACCTCGTGCCGCTGCGCCACACCTTCATCGCCGACACCGAGACGCCGGTGTCGGCCTTCCTGAAGCTGCGTGCGATGGCGCCCGGCGAGCCGGCCTTCCTGCTGGAGTCGGCCGAGCAGGGCCAGCGCGTCGGGCGCTACTCGTTCATCGGCGTGCGCCCGCGCGACGGTCCTGCGCTGGTCGCTGGCCGACGGCGGCGACCCGTACGCGATCGCGGCCGCGGCGGTCGGCGCGCTACCGCCAGGCGCCGCTGGACGACCTGCCGCCGTTCGCGGGCGGCGCGGTCGGCTACTTCGGCTACGACCTCGTACGCACGGTCGAGCCGCTCGGCGAGCCCAACGCGGACGTGCTCGGCCTGCCCGACATGGCGCTGATGCTGTCCGACGTGCTCGTCGTCTTCGACCATCTCAAGCACACGGTGACCGTGCTCGCGCACGTGCACGTCGGCCGACGACCTGCGCGCGCGAGTACGCCGAGGCGCAGGCGGCGATCGCCGAGGTGTGCGCGCGCGCTGGCCGGGCCCGGTGCCGGCGCGCGGCCCCGCGCGCGACGCCCGCGCCCCGCGCCGGCTGTTCGAGTCGAACATGTCGCGCGAGCAGTTCGAGGCGATGGTCGCGCGCATCATCGAGTACATCTACGCCGGCGACGCCTTCCAGGTCGTCCCCTCGCAGCGCTGGTCGGCGCCGATCGAGCAGGACGCCTTCTCGATCTACCGCGGCCTGCGCACGATCAACCCGAGCCCGTACATGTACTTCCTCGACTTCGGCGACTTCCAGGTCGCCGGCGCCAGCCCCGAGCCGCTGCTGACGGTCACCGGCCGCCACGTGTCCACCCGCCCGATCGCCGGCACGCGGCCGCGCGGGGACGAGCGCCGAGCAGGACCGCCTGATCGCCGCCGAGCTGCTCGAGCGATGAGAAGGAGCGCGCCGAGCACGTGATGCTCGTCGACCTCGGCCGCAACGACCTCGGCCGGGTGTCGGAGTACGGGAGCGTGACCGTCGACCAGCTGATGGACGTCGAGACGTACAGCCACGTGATGCACATCGTCTCGTCGGTCTCGGGCACGCCTGCGCGAGGGCGTCGGTGCGATGGACGCGCTGCGCGTCGGTGCTCCCCGCCGGCACGCTGTCGGGCGCGCCGAAGGTCCGGGCGATGCAGATCATCGACGAGCTCGAGCCGGTCAAGCGCGGCGGCTACGGCGGCGCCGTCGGCTACCTCAGCTACACGCGGCGACCTCGACACCTGCATCCACATCCGCACGCTCGTGGTCAAGGACGGCGTGGCCCACGTCCAGGCGGGCGGCGGCACGGTCGCCGACGCCAAGCCCGACTACGAGTACCGCGAGTCGGTGGCCAAGGCCCAGGCGGTGATGCGCGCCGTCGCGCTGGCCGCCGACAGACCGGACTGGCCGTGAGGCGGCGGGCATCGAACGTCCTGGTCATCGACAACTACGACTCGTTCACCTACAACCTCGTGCAGTACCTCGGCGAGCTCGGGCGCGACGTGCGCGGTCGTGCGCAACGACGCGCCGACGTCGACGAGCTGCTGGCCACGCGCGCCCGACCGCGTCGTCGTCTCGCCCGGGCCGTGCACGCCCAACGAGGCGGGGATCTCCGCTCGAGGTGGTGCGCCGCTTCCCCGAGGCGGGCATCCCGACGCTCGGCGTGTGCCTCGGCCACCAGTCGATCGCCCAGGCGTTCGGCGGGCAGCGTCGTGCGCCACGTCCCCGTGCACGGCAAGGCGACGGTGATCGAGCACGACGGCGGGTCGGTCTACGCCGGGCTGGAGAACCCGCTCACCGTCGGGCGCTACCACTCGCTCGTCGTCGACGAGGAGCTGCCCGACTGCCTGGTGGCGACGGCCCGCGGCGGCGGCGTGCTGATGGGCATCCGCCACCGCGAGCTGCCCGCCGAGGGCGTGCAGTTCCATCCCGAGTCGGTGCTCACGCCGCTGCGGCAAGCCGCTGCTGGCGAACTTCCTCGGAGGCGGCGCCGTGACGCCGACGCACGCGCATGCCCAACGACGTCCTCACCCGCGCGATCGACGCGTCGCCTCCCGTCGCGACCTCAGCATGCGACGAGGCCGAGCGCGTGCTCGACGAGATCATGCACGGCGAGGTCGTCGCGAGACGCAGATCGCCGGCTTGCTGATCGCACTGCGCACGAAGGGCGAGACGGTCGACGAGCTCGCCGGCCTGGCGCGCGCGATGCGCGCGCTGGCCGCGCACGTGCAGCACGGCGTCGGGAGGACCTGCTCGACACCGCCGGCACCGGCGGCGGGCGGCGCACGTTCAACGTCTCCACGACGGCGGCGCTGATCGCCGCCGCCGCCGGCTGCGCGGTGGCCAAGCACGGCAACCGCTCGGCCACCGGCCTGTCGGGCTCGGCCGACCTGCTCGAGGCGCTCGGCGCGCGCATCGACCTCGCCGCCGCCGGCGTGGCCGCCTGCATCGAGCGAGGTCGGCTTCGGCTTCATGTTCGCCCCTGCGCACCACCAGGCGACCCGCTACGTCGTCCCGGTGCGCGCGCGAGCTCGCCGTGCGCACGATCTTCAACTTCCTCGGCCCGCTGACCAACCCGGCCGGCGCGCGCCGCCAGCTGATCGGCGTGTCGGACCCGGCGATGCTCGACACGATCGCCGGCGCGCTCGCGCGCCTCGGGGTCGACCGCGCGCTCGTCGTCGCCGGCGAGGACGGGCTCGACGAGATCTCGATCTCCTCGCCGACGCGGGTGGTCGAGGTCAACGGCGAAGCGGCTCACGCGTCGCACGCTGACGCCGGGCGACGTCGGCCTGGCGGCCGTCGACGAGGCGACCGAGCTGGCCGAGTGCGCGGGCGGCGACGCCCGAGCACAACGCCGAGGTCACGCGCGCGATCTTCGCCGGCGAGCGCGGCCCGCGCCGCGACCTGGCGGTCATCAACGCCGGCGCGGCGATCTACGCGGCCGGCGCGGCGGAGACGCTCGCCGACGGCGTCGCGCTGGCGCGAGCGCGCCCTCGACGACGGCAGCGCCGCGGACACGCTGGCGCGCTTCGTCGCGGCCACCGAGGAGCAGGCCGGCGAGCCCGCCGGCGGCGCGCGGCGATGAGCGCCGCCCCACGGCCGCGCCCCCGAGCGTGCTGGCCGAGATCCTGCGCACGACCGAGGAGGAGGTCGCCCGCCGGCGCGCGGCGGTGCCGCTGGCCGAGCTGAGCGCCGCGCCGCGGCGCGCCGTCGCGGAGCCTGCGCGAGGCGCTGGCCGCGCCGGGCATGAGCGTGATCGCCGAGTTCAAGCGGCGCTCGCCCTCGGCCGGCGTCGATCCGCGACGGCGCGGCCGTCGACGAGATCGCGCGCGCGTACGCCCGCGGCGGCGCCGCGGCGATGTCGGTGCTCACCGAGGGGCCGCACTTCGGCGGCTCGCTCGAGGACCTGCGCGCCGCGCGCGCGGCCTGCGCGCTGCCGCTGCTGCGCAAGGACTTCGTGATCGACCGCTATCAGCTGCACGAGGCGGGCGCGGCGGGCGCCGACGCCGTCCTGCTGATCGTCGCGGCGCTCGACGACGTGGCGCTGCGCGAGCTGCACGCGGAGGCGGGCGAGCTCGGCCTCGACGTGCTCATCGAGGTTCACGACCGCGCACGAGGTCGATCGCGCGCTCGCCGTCGACCCGGCGCTCATCGGGATCAACAACCGCGACCTGCGCGACTTCAGCGTCGACGTCGAGCCGCACCTACGAGCTGCTGGGCGACATCCCGCACCGGGTGACGGTCGTGTCCGAGTCGGGGATCGCCGCGCGCGTCGCAGCTGCGCGAGCTCGCGGCGGCCGGCGTGGACGCGGTGCTCGTCGGCGAGTCGCTGATGCGCGCGCCCGACCCCGAGCGCGCACTGCCGGCGCTGCGCGGCGAGGACGAACGGCCGATCGCTTTAGTTGACGCTTCAGGGCGTCCGATCATCCTGCAGGTCGCAATGAAGATCCTCCGCTCCCCATTCGTGGCCGCGCTGATCGGCGGCGGCATCGTCGCCGCGGTGCTGCTGATCGTCGGCGTCGGCAACCAGACCAAGACCGTCACCGTCGTCGACCAGACGCCGGTGGCCGCGGCCAGCAACGTGGCCGCCTCGACCGGCAGTCAGGGCCTGACCGCGCACCAGATCTACGAGCGCGACGCGCCCGGCGTCGTCTACATCCGCTCCACCGTGGTGCAGCAGACGGCGTCGCCGTTCAACCTGTTCGGCTCGGGCACCACGTCGCAGTCGAGCATCGACAGCGGCTCGGGCATCGTGGTCGACAAGCAACGGCACGATCCTCACCAACTGGCACGTCGTGCAGGGCGCCGTCAAGGTCACCGTCCAGTTCGGCACCGGCAACCAGGTCGACGCCAAGGTGATCGGCAGCGATCCCGTCCGACGACCTCGCGCTGCTGCGCATCCCCACCGACGGCCTGCAGCTGACGCCGCTGCCGCTCGGCGACTCCAGCGGGGTGCAGGTCGGCGATCCGACGCTGGCGATCGGCAACCCGTTCGGCCTGGACCGCACGCTCACCACCGGCGTGGTGTCCGCGCTGCAGCGCTCGATCACGGCGCCCAACGGCTTCACCATCGACAACGTCATCCAGACCGACGCGCCGATCAACCCGGGCAACTCCGGCGGTCCGCTGCTCAACGCCGAGGGCCAGGTGATCGGCGTCAACTCGCAGATCGAGACCGGCGGCAGCGGCGACGGCAGCGTCGGCATCGGCTTCGCGGTCCCGATCAACACGGCGAAGAGCGTGATCCCGCAGCTGGAGAAGAGCGGCAAGGTCCAGCAGGCCTACCTCGGGCTCGAGGCGCTGACCGATCGACGGCACGCTGTCGGGGCTGAACCTGCCGGTGTCGAGCGGCGCGCTTGTGCAGACGGTGCAGGCGGGCACGCCCGCCGCCAAGGCCGGCTTCAAGGGCGGCGACGTGCAGGCGACGGTCGACGGTGCGCCAATCGAGCTCGGCGGCGACATCATCATCGGCCGTCGACGGCCAGACGATCGCCACCTCGGATGACCTGGCGAACGTGATCGGCTCGCACAAGCCGGGCGACACGGTGACGATCACCGTCCTGCGTGGCACGCCGCCGAAGTCGGTCAACCTGAAGGTCACGCTCGGCAGCCGGCCGAACTCGGTGCCCAACCAGAGCACGCCGCAGGGCTAGCGCCGACGCCGGGAGGGTCCAGCGTCGGCGCACGCGGGCGCGGGGGTATCCCCGCGCCCGCTACCGTACGGCCATGACCATCTCGGCACCCCGTGTGAAGATCTGCGGCCTCACTCGACTGGACGACGCCGAGCTGGCGGTCGAGCTCGGCGCGTGGGCGCTCGGCATGGTCTTCTACGAGCCCAGCCCGCGCCGCTGCTCGGTCGACGAGGCGTTGCGCATCTCCGCCGCCCTGCGCCGCCGGGCGTAGCTCTGCGGGGTGTTCGTCAACGCCTCGCTGGAGGAGATCGAGCGCCACACCGAGGAGCTCGGGCTCGCGCTGGTGCAGCTGCACGGCGACGAGGGTCCGGCGTTCTGCGCCGAGGTGGCTCGCCGCACCGGGGCGCAGGTGATCAAGGCCGTCCAGGTCGCCGGCGCCGGCGACGTGCAGGATCTCGCCCGCTACCACGTCGACTATCACCTCGTGGACGCCCGCTCGAGCGGCGAGACGACCGCCGGGCTGCGTGGCGGGACCGGCGAGACCTTCGACTGGGCGCTGCTGAGCGCCGCGCCGCTCGAGCGTGCCGCTGATCCTCAGCGGCGGCTTGCGCCCGGACAACGTGGCGGATGCGATCGCCGCCGTGCACCCGTTCGCCGTCGACACCGCCAGCGGCACCGAGGCGGCGCCGGGACGCAAGGATCCCGACCGCGTGCGCGCGTTCTTCGATGCCGTCCACGGCGCCGCCGCGGCGTCCACCGCCGTCTCGGCGGACGCGGCATGACCGGCGGCGAGGCGCCGGTGGCTTCCCCGCGGGGGGCGTGGCGGTCGAGCATCGCTTCGGCCGCTACGGCGGCCAGTACGTGCCCGAGACGCTGATGCCGGCCCTGGTCGAGCTCGAGGCGGCCTGGGTGGCCGCGCGCGACGCGCCCGACTACCGGGCTGAGCTCTCGGGACTGCTGCGCGATTTCGCCGGGCGCCCGACGCCGCTGTACCACGCGCGGCGCCTCTCCGAGCGCGCCGGGCGTCCCGTCTACCTCAAGCGCGAGGACCTCAATCACACCGGCTCGCACAAGCTCAACAACGCGCTCGGCCAGGCGCTGCTGGCCCGGCGCATGGGCAAGCGGCGGATCATCGCCGAGACCGGCGCCGGCCAGCACGGCGTGGCCACGGCCACGGTCTGCGCGCTGCTCGACCTCGAGTGCATCGTCTACATGGGCGCCGAGGACACGCGCCGCCAGCGGCCCAACGTCCAGCGCATGGAGCTGCTCGGCGCGAGCGTGGAGCCGGTGCACGCCGGGGCGCGCACGCTCAAGGAGGCGACGTCGGCGGCCATCCGCGACTGGGTGACCAACGTCGAGACCACCCACTACGTGATCGGTTCGGCGGTCGGGCCCGCGCCCTACCCGGCGATCGTGCGCGACCTGCAGCGCATCATCGGCGACGAGGCGCGTGCGCAGATGCTCGAGCAGGTCGGTCGCCTGCCGGCGCGGGTCGTCGCGTGCGTCGGCGGCGGCTCCAACGCGATCGGGATCTTCACGGCGTTCCTGCGAGGACGATGGCGTCGAGCTCGTCGGCGTCGAGGCCGGCGGGGAGGGGATCGACACCGACCGCCACGGCGCGCCGCTCACCGTCGGCGGTCGCCCGGGCGTGCTGCACGGCTCGCTGTCGGCGATCATGCAGGACGAGGAGGGCCAGATCACCGCGGCGCACTCGATCTCCGCCGGGCTGGACTATCCGGGGACCGGCCCGCAGCACGCGTTCCTGCGCGACAGCGGCCGCGCCCGCTACGCGGCCGCGACCGATCGCGAGGCGCTCGCCGCGTTCCGTTCGCTGGCGCGCCTGGAGGGGATCATCCCGGCGCTGGAGACCGCGCACGCACTGGCCTGGCTGCTCGCCCAGCCTGACGGCGAGCTCGACCTGGTCTGCCTGTCCGGGCGCGGTGACAAGGACCTCGCCGAGGTGCTCGCGCAGCCGTGAGCGGCGAAACGGCGACCCCGTCCCCGGCGGGAGGACTCACCGGTGCCGGGCGCCTGGCCGAGGCGTTCGCCGCGGCCGCGGGCCGCGCGGCGCTGATGCCCTACCTGATGGGCGGCTTCCCGACGCTGGCCGAGTCGCGGGCGATCGGCGAGGCGTGCATCGCCGCCGGCGCCGACGTGCTCGAGCTCGGCATCCCCTACTCGGACCCGCTCGCCGACGGCCCGGTCATCCACGAGGCCGGCACGCGCGCCCTGGCTGCGGGAGCCACGGTCGCCGGGGTGCTCGAGGTGGCGGCGGCGCTCGTCCGCGGAGGTGCCGGTGGTGTGCATGGTCTACACGAACCTCGTGCCTGGCCGACGGGCCCCGCCGCTTCGCCCACCGGCTGGCCTGCGGCCGGAGTGAGCGGCCTGATCGTGCCCGACCTGCCGTTCGAGGAGGCGCCGGAGCTGCTCGACGCCTGTGACGAGCACGGCGTCGCGCTGGTGCCGCTCGTCGCGCCCACGACGCCCGACGAGCGGCTGACCGCGATCGGGGCGCGCGCCCGCGGCTTCGTGTACACGGTGTCGGTCGTCGGCACCACCGGCGAGCGCGCCGCCCTGTCCGATCGCTTCGCCGAGATCATCGCCCGCACCCGCGCCCGCACGTCCGTGCCGGTGGCGCTGGGGTTCGGGATCAGCACGCCCGAGCATGCGCGCGAGGCTGCCGACGCAGGAGCCGATGGCGTCATCGTCGGCACGCGGCTGGTGCGCGCGGCCGCGGAGGCCGAGCATCCGGCCGCCGCGGTGGGGGAGCTGGTGGCCGAGCTGGCCGCCGCGCTGCGTGCCTGAGCGCTCGACGGGACGCCGATGCCGCATCGCGGCCGCGAGCGGTGGGTTCCCGGGGCGTCTCAGATAGGATTCGCGGCCGCCATGGGACTGATCATCTCCGTCACCGCCGCGTTCGTGGTCTGGATCGTGCTCTGGGCGCTCGGCTGGAAGGGCCAGGACGCCGCGCTCATCACCGTCGCGATCGTGGTCGTCGCCGCCGGCACGAAGGTGCTCTCGCACTACTTGCCCGGCCGGCGCTCATAACGCCGCCCGCGCGGCCCCAGCGTTTCCTTTAGGAACCGCCGAGGGGGCCGTGCTAGAATCGTCCGCCGTGCCAGGCTTGGTGTCGCGTCGATGACGTTCCTGCGCCGGCTCGTCCGCGGGCGCGGGCGAGCCCTGACGCTCGCCGCGCTGCCGCTGCTGCTCGCCGCCTGCGGCGCCGTGGTGAGCTCGACGCCGCCGAGCGCGGGCCGGCAGCTGGCGGTGTTCTCGAGCCTGCCGCTGCAGGGCCCGGATGCGCCGGCCTCCCAGGCGATCGTCAACGGTGAGAAGCTGGCGCTGGCGCAGGCGCACGGTCACGTGGGGCGGTTCGGGGTCAGCTACTACTCGCTCGACGACTCCGACCCGTCGACGCAGGCGTGGAGCCCGGGCCTGAGCTCGCCAGAACGCGAAGGTGGCGGCGCAGAACAACAGCACGATCGCCTACCTTGGCGACTACGACTCGGGCGCCACCGCGATCTCGCTGCCGCTCATCAACGATGGCGGCATCCTGCAGATCAGCCCCGCCAGCACGTACGTCGGGCTGACCGTGTCGACGGACGCCGGCCAGGACGAACCGAACCGCTTCTACCCCACGAACGTGCGCACGTTCGGCCGCAACGTGCCCAACGATCTCGTGCAGGGCGACGCGGTCGCCGCCCTCATGAAGCGCCTCGGCATACACAGCGTGTACCTGCTCGACGACCTCGACCCGTTCGACGCGTCGCTGGCGCAGATCGTGGCCACCGACGCGGCGCAGCTCGGCATCACCGTGGTAGCCAGCGACGCGCTCGACATGACGGCCAGCGACTACTCGGGCGAGGTCAAGAAGGTCACGGCCAGCGGCGCCGGCGCCGTGTTCTACGCCGGCGCGGCCGGCAGCGGGGTGGCCAAGCTGTGGCAGCAGCTCTACGCCGCCGACGGGCAGATCCGGCTGCTCGGGTCGTCGGCGTTCGACACCGCGACGTTCACGGCGTCGCTCGGCGACGCGGCGGTGAACACGTTCTTCACCACGCCGACGCTCGCTCCCTCGCTGTACCCGCCGGCCGCGCAGCGCTTCTTCGCCGCCTACCGTCGCGCATACGGCTACCCCGCGCCCGCCGACGCCCTCTACGGCTACGACGCCATGCAGGACGTGCTGATCGCCATCTCGCACGCTGGCCACCACGGCGACGTGCGCTCGGCCGTGGTGGCCGCGTTCTTCGGCCTACGCAACCGAAACTCGGTGCTCGGGCGCTACTCGGTCCTGCCGAGCGGTGACACGACGCTCTCCTACTACGGCGTCGATCGCGTGCTTGACGGCGCGCCGGCGTTCTACCTCAGACTCGACGTGCCGCCCGTCGGCTCCTGAGGCGCGCGCGGCGCCCCACGGGCCCTGCCTCAGCCGAGCACCGCGGCCAGCGCCTCGTCGACGGTTCGGTGGCGGAACGTGTAGCCGAGCACGAGCGGCTTGGCCGGGACGGCGCGCACTCCGGTCGTGATGATCTCGGACATCTCGCCGAACAGCAGCCTGATCGCCGGTCCGGGCACCGGTGCGAACGCCGGGCGGTGCAGCGTGCGCCCCAGCGCGCGCGAGAAGTCGCGGTTGGTGGCCGGCGCGGGCGCGGTGGCGTTGAACGGCCCGGACCAGCGCTCGTCCTCGATCGCCGTGACGATCATGCCGGTCACGTCGTCGCGATGGATCCAGGGGATGTACTGGCGCCCGCCGGCCACCGGTCCGCCGAGGCCGAGGCGGAACGGCGGGAGCATCCTGGCCAGTGCCCCGCCCTCGGCGTCGAGCACCACCCCCGTTCGCATCTGGGCGGCGCGGAGTCCGAGCTCGGCGGCGGCCCGCCCCTCGCGTTCCCACTCGACGCACACCTGGGCCAGGAAGTCGTGACCGGGCGGCGCGTCCTCGTCGATCGGCTCCTCGCCGTGTGGCCCGTAGTAGCCGACCGCGGAGCCGGTGATGCACACGCGCGGTCGCGGGTCGGCGGCGCGAAGGCCCTCGACGAGGTGCCGCGTGCCGAGCACCCGGCTGTCGCGGATGGCGCGCTTGCGCTCGGCGGTCCAGCGCTGCGCCACGTTCTCGCCCGCCAGGTGCACGACCGCGTCGCGGTCACGCAGCGCGGCGGCCGGGGCGGGCTCGGTCGAGCGGATCCCAGGCCGCGGCCTGTACGTCCCTGAGCGCCGCCCGGGCGCGCTCGGGGTCGCGCGACAGCACGGTGACCTCGTCACCGCGGGCGGTCAGCTCGGCCACGAGCGCTGAGCCGATGACCCCGGTGGCGCCCGGTGATGGTGATGCGCATCGATGCCTCCTCCTTCCCTGCCGCCGGCGCCCGCGCGCGGCGTCGCTAGCCCGAGCTGCGCCGGTGCGCCTCGTCTGCCGCGGCGTAGCCGATCTCGGCGGTGCTGACGTTCGCGTCGCCGCTGGAGCGGGCCTGCTCGGCGACGGCGCTGGCCACGGCCGGGGCGACGTCGCGGTTGAACACCGAGGGGATGATGTAGTCCTCGCGCAGCTCGGAGTCGCCGACGATGTCGGCGATCGCCCGCGCCGCCGCGACCTTCATCGCCTCGGTGATCGTGCGGGCGCGCACGTCGAGCGCCCCGCGGAAGATGCCGGGGAAGCAGAGCACGTTGTTGATCTGGTTGGGGTAGTCCGAGCGTCCGGTGGCCATGATCCGCACGTACGGCGCGGCCTCCTCGGGGCTCACCTCGGGATTGGGGTTGGCCATCGCGAAGACCATCGCGTCGCGGTTCATGCGCGCCAGCGCCTCGGCGGGGAATACGCGCGCGCCGGACAGTCCGATCAACAGGTCGACGCCGTCGATCAGGTCCGCCGGTGCGCCCGCGCGGCCGTCGGCATTGGTCACCTCGGCGTACCAGCGCTTGACCGGGTTCATCGTGCCGTCGAGGTAGTCCTCGCGCTGCGTGTGCACCGCGCCGCGCGAGTCGGCGCCGACGATGTTCGTCACGCCGGCGGCGCAGCAGGATCTTGCTGACGGCGATCCCGGCGGCGCCGAGCCCGATGACCAGCACGCTGAGGTCCTCCAGGCGCCGGCCGGTGAGCTTGACCGCGTTGAGCAGCGCGGCCAGCACGACGACGGCGGTGCCGTGCTGGTCGTCGTGGAACACCGGGATGTCGAGATCGCGCATCGAGCCGCTCCTCGATCTCGAAGCAGCGCGGCGCGGAGATGTCCTCGAGGTTGATGCCGCCGAACGCCGGGGCGATCAGCTTGACCGCCTGCACGATCTCGTCGGGGTCCTTGGTGTCCAGGCAGATCGGGAAGGCGTCGACCTCGGCGAACTCCTTGAACAGGCACGCCTTGCCCTCCATCACCGGCATCGCCGCGCGGGGCCGATGTCGCCGAGGCCGAGCACCGCCGTGCCATCGGACACGACGGCGACGGTGTTGCGCTTGATCGTGTACTGGAAGGCCTTGTCGGGGTCGTCGGCGATCGCCAGGCACACGCGCGCCACGCCCGGCGTGTAGGCCATCGAGAGGTCGTCGCGCGTCTTCAGCGGATGCTTGTTGTGCTGCTCGATCTTGCCGCCGACGTGCAGCGAGGAACGTGCGGTCGGTGGTGTCGATGACGCGCGCGGACTCCAGCGCGTCGATCGCCGCGATGATCCGCTCCCAGTGCTCCTGGCCGGACGCGTCGACGGTGATGTCGCGCACGGTGTCGGCCGGCGTCGACCTCGACGAGGTCGACGGCCCCGATGACGCCGCCGGCGTGGCCGATCGCGCTGGCCACCTGCCCGAGCATGCCCGGCTGGTCGTCGATCTCGACGCGGATCGTGAGGCTGTACTGGGCGCTGGGTGTGGCGCTCACGCGGGCGTGCTCCTGGCTGGTGCGGCCGGACAGGGATGGCCGGGGCGTGATCTTAGGAGGTCGAGCGCCGCGGGTCGGCGGCGCGCCGCGCACGGCGGCCGCGGCGTCGGCCGCTCACTATTGTGGGCCCGTGGCCACCGACACGACAGCAGGCGCGCGCCAGCGCGACCGCCGCCGGCGACGACGCGCCGAGACGCTGTTCCTGATCGACGGCAACAGCCTCGTGTACCGCGCGTTCTTCGCGCTGCCCGAGTCGATCGCCACCTCGACCGGCGTGCCGACGAACGCGATCTTCGGCTTCGCCTCGATGCTCGTCAAGATCGTCACCGAGTACGGCACGTCGCCGACGATCGTCGTGTGGGACGCCGGCAGCTCGGGCCGGCGCGAGATGTACGCCGAGTACAAGGCGCAGCGCGAGTCCCGCCCGGACCTGCTCAAGGCGCAGTGGCCGGCGATGGAGCCGCTGGTCGAGGCCTTCGGCTACCGCAACGTCAAGGTCGAGGGCTACGAGGCCGACGACGTGATCGCCTCGCTGGCCGAGCGGGCGCCGAGCCGCCGGCGTCCCGGTGATGATCGTCACCGGCGACCGCGACGCCTTCCAGCTGATCGACGAGCAGGGCTCGTGCGCGTGATGGCCACGGCGCGCGGGATCACCGAGACGAAGATCTACGACCGCCAGGCGGTGATCGACCGCTACGGGATCCCGCCGGAGCTGATCCCCGACTTCTACGGCCTGAAGGGCGACACCTCCGACAACATCCCCGGCGTTCCGGGGATCGGCGACAAGACGGCGAGCGAGCTGCATCCAGCGCTTCGGCTCGCTCGAGGAGGTGCTCGGCGCACGTCGACGACATCAGCGGCGCCAAGCGCAAGCAGAACCTCATCGAGCACGCCGAGGACGCGCGCGTCTGTCCAAGCAGCTGGCCACGATGCAGCGCGACGTGCCGGTCGACTTCGACCCGCTCGCCGAGGTCGCCGCGCGAGCCCGACCGCTCGCGGCTGCGCGAGGTGTTCCGCGAGTACGAGCTGCGCGACCCGCTGCGCCGGCTGGAGGAGGCGCTCGGCGGCGCCGACGCGGCGGCGCCGCCGCCGGCCGGCCGAGGTGCGCGCTCGGCGCGCGCGTGCGCGAGGGCGCGCTCGGCGACGTCGCCGGGCTGGCCGGCGAGGAGCTGGCGGTCGGCGTCGTGCGCGCCGGCGAGGTGCCCGACGGGCGCGCTGTTCGCCGAGGGCGCGCCGTGGCGGTTCGCGGTCGCGCGGGCCGCCGCCGGCGCCCCGGTCGCCCGCGGCGACGTGCTCGCCGGCGACTGCGGTCCCCGAGGAGGTGGCGCTCGCCGCTGGCGAGCGCGCGGTGATCGCCCACGACGCGAAGGCGCTCGGCGTCGTGCCGCCGGGGCTGCGCGCACGACACGCTGCTCGGCGCCTACCTGCTCGAGCCGGCGCGCCGCGGCTACCCGTTCGCCGAGCTGTGCGAGGAGCGCGGGCTCGGCGACGCGCCTCGACGATCCGGTGGCGGCCGACGCGGTGCTCGTGGGCGCGCTCGCCGCCGCGCAGCGCGCCGAGATCCAGGAGCGCGGGCTGCAGGCGCTGATGGACGACATCGAGCTGCCGCTCGTCCGCGTGCTGCGCGACATGGAGCTGGCCGGCGTGCGCCTGAACGTCCCGCGGCTGGCGGAGATCACCGAGCGCGTGCGCGACGAGGTGGCCGAGCCTGGAGCAGGAGATCTTCGCGCTGGCCGGCGAGGAGTTCGTGATCGGCTCGCCCCAGCAGCTCGGCGAGATCCTGTTCGAGCAAGCTCGGGCTGTCGCGCAAGCGACGCGGCAAGACGGGCTACTCGACCGACGCGCGGGTGCTGCAGGCGATCCGCGAGGAGCACGAGATCGTCCCCCGGATCGAGCGCTGGCGCGAGCTCAACACGCTGGCCAAGACCTACCTCGACGTGCTTCCCGGGCTCGTCGACGAGCAGTCGCGGATCCACACCACCTTCCTGCAGGCCGTCGCGCAGACCGGGCGCCTGTCGAGCACGAACCCGAACATGCAGAACGTCCCGATCCGCACCCCGCTCGGGCGCGAGATCCGCGGCTGCTTCGAGGCCGCGCCCGGCCACGTGCTCATCTCCGCCGACTACTCGCAGATCGAGCTGCGCGTGCTCGCCCACGTCGCCGACGAGCCGGTGCTGAAGGAGATCTTCCGGCGCGGCGAGGACGTGCACACGGCGACCGCCTCGCAGGTCTTCCAGGTGCACGCCCGGCCGACATCGACCCGGGCATGCGCTCGAAGTCGAAGATGATCAACTACGGCATCGTCTACGGCCTGACGCGACTACGGCCTGGCCGATCGCCTGAACATCCCGCGCGAGGAGGCCAAGGCGTTCATCGACGCCTACCTCGAGCGCTTCCCGCGCGTGGCCGAGTTCATCGCCACGACGATCGAGCAGGCCAAGGAGCAGGGCCACGTGACCACGCTGTGGGGGCGCCGCCGCCAGATCCCCGAGCTGCGAGCGCGCAACTACCAGCTGCGCACGCTCGGCGAGCGACTGGCCGTCAACACGGTCATCCAGGGCTCGGCCGCCGACATCATCAAGCTCGCGATGGTGCGCACGCACCGCGCGCTGGCGGACTCGCGAGTTGTGCCACCCGCCTGATCCTCACGATCCACGACGAGCTGCTGTTCGAGGGCCCGCCGGCGGAGGCCGAGCCGGCGCGCGAGCTGATCGAGCGCGAGATGGTGGGCGTGTGGGATCACGACCCGCCGCTGGCGGTGGACATCGGCGTCGGCGAGAACTGGCTCGAGGCCAAGTAGCGTCCGCGATCAGCCGCCGGACGCGGCGAGCGCCGCGGCGTCGGGCTCGCGGAAGCCCTCCCGCCAGCTCTCGTGCCGCGGCCGCCAGCCGAGCTCGGCGTGCGCCCGGCCGGGTCGGCGCCGCCGACGCGCGTCATCACGGCGACGGCGTAGGAGCCGACCGAGCAGCCGGCGCGAGGACCGCCGGGACGCGCAGCGGGGCCGGGCGCGCCGGCGGCGGCGGCGAACACCGGGAGCCACTCGGCGACGGGCGCGGGATCGTCGTCGACGATGTTGAGCCTGCCCGTGACGTTGGACTCGACCGCGAGCCGCGTCGCCTGGGCGGCGTCGTCGACGTGAACGAATGACCACACCGCGGCCCCGTCGCCCACGACCGGAAACCGCCGCCGCCGCACGTCGGCTGTGACCGAACCGTCGCTCGCGTATCCGGTGCCCGGACCATAGAAGTACCCGTAGCGCAGCACCAGCCCCTCGAGCCCCTCCGCCTCCAGCACGCTGCGCTCGAGGGCCTGCACGGCCAGCACCGAGCGGCGCCAGGGTGGCTTGGCGTCGAGGGCCAGGGGATCCGCTTCGACGTGGCGCGGGCGCCGTGCGGGCCACCGGCCGGCGGCGCATAGGCGAAGGCGATGCTCTCGGCCACCACTCGCCGTGCCCCGGCGGCCTGCGCGGCGGCGACCAGATTGCGGGTTCCGTCCACGCGCAGGCGGTCGTTGGCGGCGAAGTCGCGCTGCATCCGCCGCGGGTCGATCCGTCGCGGAGATGGCGCGTCAGCAGGTGCACAACCACGTGCGGTCGTGCCCGTCTGACCGCCTCCCGCAGCGCGCTCAGCGATCGAGTGCATCGCACACGACCGCCGCGCCGCCCCCGGCACGCAGGGCGCCCCGCGCGCTGCGGCGAGCGCGTCATCGCGGTCACCTCGTGGCCGGCGGCGAGCAGGCAGGGGACAGCAGCGGACGCCCCAGCGCGCCGGTCGCCCCGGCCACGAACACCCTCATGCGGCCGCCGCCTCCGTGGCCGCGCCGGCCGTCTCCGGGCACGCGCACACCATCCCCTCGCTGAAGCCCTCGGCGGCCGAGGCCGAAGGTTGCGTTGAAGCCGCGAGCGCAGGTTCTCGAGCGCGACGAGGTTGACGAGCTCGACCAATTCGGCGTCGTCGAAGTGCCCGCGCAGTCGCTCGAACAGCTCGTCGCTGACGTCGACCGGCGTGCGGGTCATGCCGACCGCGAGGTCCAGGGCGCGATCGCTGCCGCTCGTCGAAGTGAGGGCTGGACTCATAGCGCCACAGGTCGAGCAGCTGCTCCTCGGTCACGCCGGCCTCGCGGGCGAGATGCGAGCCGATGTCGATGCAGAACTCGCAGCCGAGCAGCGCCGCCGCCTTGAGCGCGACGAGCGCGCGAACCCGAGCGTCCACGCGGGCGCTGCCCGCGACCGCCTTCTCGAACAGCCCGTAGCCGAGCAGCAGCCCGGGCCGGTGGGCATACACGGTGATCGGCGTGACCTCGCGGCCGACCTGCGTCGGGTGAGGAAATAGGTGAGCCGCACGAGCGGCCCGGCGTCGCGCCTGGCGACGCCGGCGATTCTGGTCATGGGGACTCTCCTTGGATGCGAGGCGCTGAGGGAGGGGCGCGACGCCCGCCGTGGCCCGATGGGTTGCGCCGGTCATGGTCGGCACGTTACGCTGCGAGTGGATCCCCGTACAGGACCAAATCAGTGCGCACGAAATGGGTACCAATCTCGCGGCGCCCGAACTGCCGATCTCGCTCGATCGCGGCGCGCGCCGGCCCCTGCACATCCAGCTCGAGGCCGAGTCTGCGTGAGGCGATCCGGACCGGACGCTGGTCAGCGGCATCCGGCTGCCGGCGTCGCGCACGCTGGCCGCCGACCTCGGGGTGTCGCGCCGGCTCGTGGTCGAGGCCTATGCGCAGCTGCTCGCCGAGGGGTATCTCCGTTCCCGGCCGGGCGCGGGAACCTTCGTCGCCGACGGCGCGACGCCGGGCCCGGCGGCCGCCGAGGCGGCCGAGTCGTCACCGTTGGCCTTCGACTTCTTCCCGGGTTCCCCGGACCTCGCCGGGTTCCCGCGGCGGGCGTGGCTGCGCGCCCTGCGCGAGGTGCTGCGCGCACGCCCCCGACGCGCGTCTCGGCTACCCCGACCCGCGCGGCGCGCCCGAGCTGCGCCGCGCGATCGCCGGCCATCTGCGCCGGGTGCGCGGCGCGGTGGCCGACCCGGACGCGATCGTCGTCTGCTCGGGCACCGCGCAGGCGCTCGGCCCTGCTCGCTCGCGCGCTGCGGCCTCCGGATGGTCAAGCGGTGATCGGCGTCGAGGACCCGTGCCTGCCGCACCTGCGCGCCATCCTGCGGGCACACGGTGCCCGCACGCGGCCGCTCGCGGTCGACCGCGACGGCGTGCGCGTCGACGCCCTGCCGCCGGATGGCTGGCGCGTTCTGGTCACGCCCGCGCACCAGGCCCCGCTGGGCGTCGGTCTGGCACCCGAGCGGCGGCCGGCGCTGCTCGAGTGGGCGGCCGACGAGTCGAGGCGTCGTCATCGAGGACGACTACGACGCCGAGTTTCGCTACGACCGCGCGCCGCTCGGCGCGCTGCAGGGGCTGGCGCCCGAGCGCGTGGTGTACGTGGGCACGGCGAGCAAGACGCTTGCCCCGGCCCTGCGCCTCGGCTGGATGCTGCTGCCGCAGCGGCTGGTCGAGCCGGTCGTGCAGGCCAAGGCGCTCGCCGATCACGGCTGCGCCACCCTTGACCAGCTCGCGCTCGCCCGCATGATCGAAGGCGGGGCGCTCGATCGGCACCTGCGCCAGGCCCGCCGCCGTTACCGCGCGCGGCGCGACGCGCTGGTCCGGGCCGTCGCACGCCACCTGCCGGGTGCTCGCGTCACGGGCGTCGCCGCCGGGCTACACGCCGTCGTGCGTCTCCCGTCGGCGGTCGATGGCGCGGCGATCGTCGCGGCGGCCGCCGAGCGCGTCGGTCGGCGTGTACGCGCTCGGCTACTGCTTTGCCGACGTCCGTCGCCGCCACGACGGCCTCATCCTCGGCTACGCGAACCTGCCGCAGGCCGCGATCGACGAGGGCGTGCGCCGCCTGGCGGAGGCCTACGCGACGGTGACCGGCGCTCGCGCCCGCGTCACGCGCTCGCGCTCGCGCACGAACGCCGGCGGCGCGATCCCAGGTAGTGGTCGAACATCCAGCGCACCGTCGCCGGGCGGCTGATCGCGGCCATGATGGCGGTGAGTGCGCGCGTACCGCCGGTGCGCCCGACGAAGTGCTGGCTGTTGAGCAGCCAGCGGTACTTCCAGCCGTGCGCGCGGCTGAAGGCCGCGTAGCGAGCCAGGGCGGCCTCGGGCGTGGCCGCGCCGTGCAGGACGCCCGCGAGCTCGCGACCGCAGGCAATGCCGAAATACAACGCCGTGCGGATTCCCTCGGCGGTCAGCGGCAGGCAGTGCCCGGCCGAGTCCCCGGCGAAGAACACGCCGCCCTCCGACTGCCGGACGCAGCTCGTGCGGGATCCAGTTGCCCTGGTAGCCGAGCGGCGGCACCGACAGATCCTCGGCCAGCCGCAGCGTCGGCTGCTTGACGTGGTCGCGCGGCTCGAAGGAGCCGACGCCGACGCGCAGCTCGTCGCGGGCCGGGAAGCTCCAGGCGTAGCCGGCACGGATGTAGCGCGGATCGATCCAGATCTCGAGATCCTCGCCGACGGCCGGCGGATGCACCTCCAGGCCGCGCGACAGGCGCACGCTGCCGCGGGCGCGCGGCGCGCCGCGCGCGTCGCGCCCTCGTGCGGGGGGACGACGGGCGCGCCGGCCGTCGAGCACCCGCTTCCAGCCGAGCGCGTCGACGACGAGCGGCGCCCGGATGTCGCCGCGGTCGGTGTGAATGGTGTGCAGCGCGCAGCCGGCGAGCGGCCCGTCGCCGGCGACCCGGCCGCCGAAGCGCGTCACTCCGTCGACCTTGGCCGTCTCGAACTCGGCGTCGCCCTGCTGCCTGCAGCGTCGCGCACAGCTCGGGGTAGTCGAAGGTGGAGAACGTCCACGGCAGGCGATAGCGGAACGTGCGGTGCGGCGTGTGGGCGACGAGCGTGTCGAACGTCTGGCGGATCGATGTCGTGCAGCGCGAGCGCGCTGCAGCCACTCCGTCGGGGCGGCGCAGGCCGACGTCTGGCGCTCGCCGACCTCGTAGCGGTCGATCATCAGCACGTCTGGCGCCCGAGCCCGCCAGCTCGCGCGCGACGGCCAGGCCGGCGAAGCTCGCACCGCAGACGAGAACGTCGCAGTCGCGCTCCAAGCGGGTCCGCTCGGCGCCGCGCTTGGTAGCTCGTACAGGCATCGCGCGAGGAATGATACGAGCGCCGATCGCCCGGGGGCGGCGCCCGCGGGGCGGGTGTGGTTTGCGCTGTCTGCGCTACGCTTCGGCGAGTGCAAACTCTGATCGAGAACCCGCAGGCGAAGGTCGTCGAGGGGTCCAACGGGCTCCTGCTGGAAATCGACGGCCAGATCGTCCCCAACTACGACGCGACCATCCACCCCTTCGAAGAGGGCGAGGTCGTCACCGGCAACGTGGTGCGCATCGACAAGGACGAGGTCCTCGTCGACATCGGCTACAAGTCCGAGGGGGTCATCCCCGCCAACGAGCTTTCGATCCGCAAGTCGGTCGACCCGCACGAGGAGGTGTCGCTCGGCGAGGAGGTCGATGCGCTCGTCCTCACCAAGGAGGATCAGGACGGCCGCCTGATCATGTCCAAGAAGCGCGCCCGCTTCGAGAAGGCGTGGCGGCGCATCGAGGCCGCTGCCGAGTCCGGCGAGCCCGTCGAGGGCACGGTCATCGAGGTGGTCAAGGGCGGACTCATCATCGACCTCGGGGTGCGCGGCTTCCTGCCCGCCTCGCTCGTCGACATCCGCCGCGTGCCCAACCTCGACGAGTACCTCGGGACGAAGATCGAGACGAAGGTGATCGAGCTCAACCGCTCGCGCAACAACGTCGTGCTGTCGCGCCGGGCCGTGCTCGAGGAGGAGCGCAAGGAGGTCCGCCAGCAGATCCTCGATCGCCTCCAACCGGGGCTCGTGGTCGAGGGCCAGATCTCCAACATCGTCGACTTCGGTGCGTTCGTCGATCTCGACGGCATCGACGGCCTCATCCACATCTCCGAGCTGTCGTGGTCGCACGTCAACCACCCGAGCGAGATCCTCTCCATCGGGGACACCGTCAAGGTCAAGGTGCTCGACATCGACCGCGATCGCCAGCGCATCTCGCTCGGTCTCAAGCAGACCCAGGAGGACCCGTGGCAGCGCGTGGTCGACACCTACAACGTCGGTGACGAGCTGGCCGGCAAGGTGACGAAGGTCGTGACCTTCGGCGCGTTCGTCGAGATCCTCGACGGCGTCGAGGGCCTCGTGCACATCTCCGAGCTGGCGGCGCACCACGTCGAGAATCCGCGCGAGATCGTCCAGCCGGGCGACGAGATCCGGGTCAAGATCCTCGAGATCGATTCCGAGCGCCGCCGCCTGTCCCTGTCGGCCAAGCGCGTCGAGGGCCAGGTCCTGCCGCTGCCGCGGCCGGCCGGGCCGAGGGCGCGCCGGCGGTCGAGGCGACCAGCGAGACCGCGGTCGGCGACGCGGGCGAGGCGGCTGCCGATGCGCCGCGCCGAGGCTCCGGCCGCCGCGGCTGACGCAGCGGTCGCCGAGCCCGCTCCGGAGATACCCGCAGCGCCCGACGCCGTCACGACCGATGGGCCCGCGCCGGCGGAGGCCGTCGACCGAAGCCGCCGCCGCCGATGCGTCCGCGCCTGCCGCCGAGGCTGCACCCGAGGCGTCGGTCAACGGGGTCGCCACCGCCGTCGAGACGACGAGTCCCGAGGGCGACGGCTCCCTCGATCCGGCCGGCGAGCACTCGCAGGGCTAGCAGCGCCCGCGCTCGTCGCCGGCCGGGGAGCGAAGGCGCCGACGTCCATGCCCGCCGGTTCGTCTGCGGTGGTCCCGATCGTCGGGCTCACCGGTGGCCTCGGCGCCGGCAAGTCGACGTCGCTCGCCGCGCTGGACCGTCTCGGCGCCGCCGTGCTCTCGACCGACGCCGTCGTGCACGAGTTGTATGACACCGACACCGTGCGCGATGCCGTGCGCGAGCGCTGGGGCGCGACGGTCGCGCCGGACGGCGTCGTCGACCGCGCCGCCGTCGCCCGGCTCGCCTTCGCCGACGAGACGGAGCGCCGCTGGTTGGAGGGGCTGCTGTGGCCGCTGGTCGGCGACCGCGTCGCGCGATGGATCACCGATGTGCGCGGCCGGCCGGCGCCGCCCCGCGCCGCCATCGTCGAGACGCCGCTGCTGTTCGAGGCCGGGATGGAAGGCCTGTACGACGCCACGATCGCGATCGTGGCACCGGAGGATCTGCGCCACGAGCGGGCCCGTGGGCGTGGCCACGCGCTCGTCGACGAGCGCGTCGCGCGACAGCTCCCGCAGGAGGAGAAGGCGCGCAGGGCGACCTTCGCGGTATGCAACGACGGCAGCATCGACGATCTCGAGGCGAAGCTGTCGACCATCCTTGACAAGCTTGTGCGATGAGCGCGCGATCGCCAGGCCGGGTGTCGTCCGGCTCACGCGGGTCCTATGCGGCAGCGCGGCGTCGCAGCGCGACGCAACGGCGGCGCCGCCTCGGCGGGGTGGTCGCGCTGGTGGTCACGGCGCTGCTGGTGCTGTGGATCGCGCCGCGCATCAACCACGCGGTGCGCGACCTGACGCTGCCGCTGCGCGATCAGGACATCATCCGCCAGCAGGCCCGCGCGAAGCACCTCGATCCGGCGTTGGTCGCCGCGGTCATCTTCGCCGAGACGAAGTTCCAGCCGCGGACCTCGGCCACCGGCGCGGAGGGCCTCATGCAGATCGAACCGGCGACCGCGCAGTTCCTCGCCCACCTGTCCGACGGCTATGCGTTCACGACGCGCGACCTGGCCACGCCGAGCATCAACATCGCCTACGGCAGCTACTACCTGCGCTACCTGCTCGATCACTACGGGGGCAACGAGATGCTCGCCGTCGCGGCGTACAACGGCGGTCTGGCCAACGTGGATCGCTGGCTCGCCGCGGCGCAGGCGCAGGGCCGCACGCTGACGATCGCCGAGATTCCGTTCCCCGAGACGCGGGCCTACGTGGCCCGGGTGCTCGAGGCCCAGCAGGAGTACCGCGCCGCCTACGCGAGCCAGCTCGGACTCGCCTAGCTCCGCGGGGAGCCGGCCGTCAGCCGATGCGGCTGCCGAGCGCCGCCTCCCGTTCCGGGGCGAGCAGGATGACCCCCTCGTTCGGGTCGAGCGCGCCGAGCACGAGCACCTCCGAGGACACCGGCCCGATCTGGCGCGGCCGGAGGTTGACCACCGCGACGACCAGCCGGCCGAGGAGCTGATCCCGGCCGTAGTGGGTGATCTGCGCCGAGGAGCGGCGCAGCCCCAGCTCGGGGCCGAAGTCGACCGCCAGCTTCCAGGCCGGGCGACGCGCCTCGGGGAAGGGCTCGACCTCCACCACGCGTCCCACGCGCATGTCGACGGCCCCGAACGCGTCGAATTCGATCATCGCGCGATCGTATTCGAGCGGCGGCGGGCGAGCCCGGCCGAGCACCGCGCGGGGCTCGGGCGAACGCCGGGCCACCCTTTACAAAGCCGCAACAATCCGCGAACAGCGCAATTTGCAGGAATCGATCGGCCGCTGGCCGAACTGTCGACGGGTGGGGGACCCCTTGGCTATTGCCCGTGGTCCGTGGTCGGAATACGCTGGCCCCACTGCCCGAGGCGGGTGGAGCTCTGCAACCCCAAGAGGAGAGTTTGGTTTGTTCAGAAAGGCAACAGTCGGCTGCGTGCTTGCCGCTGGCCTCGTGGCGCTCAGCGCCTGCGGCAGCAGCAGTAGCAGCAGCACCAGCAGCTCCGCAGCAAACGCCGGTGGGGGGAAGACCATCGACATCTACTCGAGCCTGCCGCTGCAGGGCGCCTCGAGCGCCCAGACGGTTCCGCTCGTGAACGGGATCAAGCTCGCTCTCAGCCAGGCGGGCGGCAAGGCCGGCCAGTTCACCGTCAATTATCAGTCGCTTGACGACTCGACGGCCCAGGCCGGCAAGTGGGACCCGGGCCAAACCGCGTCCAACGCCCGCAAGGCGGCGGAGGACCCGAAGGCCGTCTACTACATCGGCGAGTTCAACTCGGGCGCGAGTGAGATCTCCATCCCGATCCTCAACGAGGCCGGGGTCCCGCAGGTCAGTCCGGCCAACACCTACGTCGGCCTGACCACCAATGATCCCGGCAGCGCGCCCGGCGAGCCGCAGAAGTACTACCCGACCGGAAAGCGCACGTACCTGCGCATCGTGCCGATCGACACCATTCAGGCGGCGGCGGACCTCGTGGCGATGAAGGACGCCGGCTGCACGAAGGTGGCCGTGGCCAACGACAAGGAGGCCTACGGCTCCGGCCTGGCCACGCTGCTGGAGCTGCAGAAGGCCAAGTACGGGATCACGATCACCAGCAACACCGGGATCGACCCGACGGCGCCGAACTTCCGCTCCTACGCATCGACGATCAAGGCGCAGGGCGCGAACTGCTTCGAGTTCGCGGGCATCGTCGCCAACGGCGGGGTCCAGATCACCAAGGACGTCGCCGCGGCGATCCCCGGCGTGAAGATCTTCGGGCCGGACGGCATGTGCACCAGCACGTGGACGAACCCGTCGATGGGCGGCGTGCCGGCGAGCATCGACCCGCAGATCGAGTGCACCGTCGCCACGCAGGACCTGTCCGCGTATCCGGGTGGCAAGTCGTTCCTGGCCGCCTACCAGGCCGCATACCACGCGGTTCCGGATCCATACGCGATCTACGGCTACGAGGCCATGGAGCTCGGGCTGAACACGATCGCCGGGCTCGGCGCCAACGGTGACAACAAGGCCGACATCCTGTCGGCGCTGTTCGCCACCAAGTCCCGTAACTCGGTGCTCGGGACCTACGGGTTCAACGCCAACGGCGACACGACCCTGACGTCGTACGGCCTGTACAAGGTCGGATCCGACGGCAACCCGGTGTTCTACAAGACGATCACGCCGAGCTCCTGATCGGTGCCATCGCGTCACGGCTGCAGGGGAGGGGGCGTCCGCGCCCCCTCCCGCGGCCGGGGACCACGACGGTGACGGTGCCCTGAGGTGGAGGCCAGCGGCCTCACCCAGCGCGTGGCGCCCGTCGCACAACGTCCGCTGGAGGCGGTGCGCCGCCACGCCGGCGCCTGGGGACTGCCGATCGCGCTGGCCATCCTGCCCGTCTACTACGCGCTGCAGGACCTGATCTCCGGCTACACGGTCTCGGTCAACGGCCATCCCGTCGTCTACCACAACCTCACGCAGATCGGGCAGAACCTCGTCGAGGGGGTGTCCAACGGCTCGATCTGGGCGCTCATCGCGATCGGCTACACGCTCGTCTACGGGATCATCGAGCTGATCAACTTCGCCCACGGCGACGTGTTCATGATCGGCTCGTTCACCGCGGCGGGCTTCTGGGGCTCGATCGGGCTCGGCCTGACCACCGGCCCGCTCGGCCTCGTCCTCGGGCTGCTGCTGACGCTCATCATCGCGATGGCCACCACCGGATCGCTGAATGTGCTCATCGAGCGGGTGGCCTACCGGCCACTGCGCAACGCGCCAAAGCTCGCGCCGCTCATCACGGCGGTCGGGTTCTCCTTCATCCTGCAGAACGTGGGCCTGCTGTGGCTCGGCCCGTCGCCGGTCGGGGTGCCCGATCTCATCAACGAGAACCACGTGATCGTGACCGTGTTCGGGATCGTCATCCGCAACGCCGACGTGCTGGCCGTCGGCGTGACCGTGCCGCTGGTCATCCTGCTGGCCTGGTTCATCACGCGTACCCGCCAGGGCCGGGCGATGCGAGCCACGGCCCAGGACCCGGACGCGGCCCGCCTGATGGGCATCAACGTCGACGCGACGATCTCGCTGACGTTCCTGATCGGCGGGATGCTCGCCGGGGCGGCCGGGCTCGTGTACGCCCTCTATGAGACGACGATCTGGTACTTCCAGGGCTTCGAGGCCGGGCTGATCGCCTTCACCGCGGCGGTCATGGGCGGGATCGGCAACGTGCGCGGCGCGGTCCTGGGCGGGATCATCATCGGCTGCATCCAGCAGATCTCCGACGCCCGTATCGGCCCGGAGTGGACCGACGCGGTCGTGTTCGCCTACCTGATCGCGATCATGGTCCTGCGCCCGCGCGGGCTGCTCGGCGAGGAGACGAGGGAGGCGGGATGAGCGAGTTGCGCGCCCAGCTGCGCGAGTGGCGGGCGGCGCTGGCCGCGCGTCTGCCGCCGTGGTGGCAGCGCGCGCTGGTGGTGGTGCTGCTGGCGTTCGGGGTGGTGTTCCCGCTGCTGTTCTCCGAGGTGTCGGACTTCCTCAACGCCACCATCATCGCGCTGGCCTACGTCGTCTTCGCGCTGGGGCTGAACGTCGTCGTGGGGTTCGCCGGGCTGCTCGACCTCGGCTACGTCGCCTTCTTCGCGCTCGGCGCCTACACCGTCGGCTGGCTCGGTTCGGGCTTCTTCTTCAAGGCGAACGTCCACGTGCTCGTCAACAGCTTCGCGAGCTCGCTGCCGGGCGTGCACCTCAACTTCGTGCTCATCCTCATCGCGGCGGTGATCATCACCTCCACGGCGGGCATCATCATCGGCGCGCCGACGCTGCGCTTGCGCGGCGACTACATCGCGATCGTCACGCTCGGCTTCGGGGAGATCATCCGGGTGTTCGCCGTCAACGGTCAGGACATCCACGTGTTCGGCGGCGGGCAGACACTGACGGCGGGGGAGATCGGCATCACGCCGGTGGACCCGGTCTACCTGCCGGGGATCGGGACGTTCGACCAGCTGCACCTGAGACCGTGGTATTGGGTCGTGTTCGTCCTCGTGTGCATCGTGCTGTTCGTGAACGTGCGCCTGCGCGACTCGCGCCTCGGCCGGGCCTGGATCGCGCTGCGCGAGGACGAGGTCGCGGCGGTCTCGATGGGGATCCCGCTCGTGCGCACCAAGCTGCTCGCCTACGCCACCGGCGCCGCCTGCGGCGGCATGGCCGGCGCCTTCCTCGGGGCGTATTACAACGAGGTGAACGCCGACCAGTTCGCGTTCGGGTTCTCGATCTTCGTGCTGGCGATGGTCATCGTCGGCGGCCTCGGATCGATCTGGGGCGTGACGCTGGGCGCGCTGCTGCTGTCCTACATCAACTACTACCTGATCCCCCAGGTCCTCAACAACCTGCCGTCGGACTTCGGGATCAACTTCCAGCTCACCAGCGTGGAGTTCGGCATCTTCGGCTTCCTGCTCGTGCTGGTGATGGTCCTGCGCCCGCAGGGCCTGCTGCCCGAGCGACGACGTCAGCTCGAGCTGACCGAGGGGATCGGCGAGCGCGAGATCGAGGAGCCGGTGGCATGAGCGCAGCGCCCGCGAGCGCAGGCGAGGCAACGCCGACGGGCGACGCGATCATGACGGCGGCGCACGTGGTCAAGCAGTTCGGCGGCCTCGTCGCGGTCAACGACGTGTCGGTGACCATCCCGCGCCGCGGCATCGTCTCGATCATCGGTCCCAACGGCGCGGGCAAGACGACGTTCTTCAACATGCTCACCGGCCTGTACAAGCCCACCGCCGGACAGATCATCTTCGAGGGCCGCGACGTGACTCGCACGCGGCCGGACCGGATCACGCGTCTGGGCGTGGCGCGCACCTTCCAGAACATCCGGCTGTTCGGCGCGATGACCGCCCTCGAGAACGTCATGGTCGGCCGCAACTCGCGCCTGCGAACGGGATTGTTCGGCGCGATCGTCCGCACCCCACGCGCTCGCCGGGAGGAGCGCGAGGTGCGCGAGCGGGCGCACGAGGTGCTCGAGTACGTGGGCGTGCGCCGCGGCGCGAACCGCCTGGCCACGAACCTGTCCTACGGCGATCAGCGCCGCGTGGAGATCGCGCGCGCGCTCGCGTCGGATCCGAAGCTGCTGCTGCTCGACGAGCCCACCGCCGGCATGAACCCGCGCGAGTCCGAGGAGCTCACCGCCTTCATGCGCCGCATGCGTGACGAGCTGTCGCTGACGATCCTGCTCATCGAGCACGACATGAAGGTCGTTATGGGCGTATCCGAGCGGGTGACCGTGCTCGATCACGGCGAGAAGATCGCCGAGGGCGAGCCGGCCGAGGTGCGCGCCAATCCGTCGGTCATCGAGGCCTATCTCGGCAAGCCCCCCGAGGAGGCGTAGCCATGCCCCTGCTCGAGGTGGAGGACATCCACACCTACTACGGCAGCATCGAGGCGCTCAAGGGCGTGTCGCTGAGCATCGACGAGGGCGAGATCGTCACGCTCATCGGCTCCAACGGTGCCGGCAAGTCGACCACGCTGCGCTCGATCTCCGCGCTGTCGCGGATCCGCGAGGGCTCCATCCGTCTCGACGGCCGGGAGATCTCGCGGCTGCCCCCGCAGGACATCGTCGCGCTCGGCGTCGCCCAGTCGCCGGAGGGCCGGCACTGTTTCGGGCGCATGACCGTGCGCGAGAACCTCGACCTCGGCGCCTATCTTCGTCGGGGCCAGAGCGCGGACGTCAGCGCCGACCTCGAGCGTGTCTTCCAGCTGTTCCCCCGCCTGCAGGAGCGTGAGCGCCAGAAGGCGGGCACGATGTCCGGCGGCGAGCAGCAGATGCTGGCCATCGGCCGTGCGCTGATGGGCCGGCCGCGGCTGCTGCTGCTCGATGAGCCGTCGATGGGGATCGCGCCGATCCTCGTGCAGCGCATCTACGAGACGATCGCCGAGATCAACCGCGGCGGGGTGGCCATCCTGCTCGTCGAGCAGAACGCCAACTACGCGCTCGGGGCCGCCCGGCGCGCGTACGTGCTCGAGACCGGCCGGGTCGTGCTGGCCGACCACTCCAGCCGCCTGCGCGACGATCCCGAGGTTCAGCGGGCGTACCTGGGCGCATGACCGTGTTGGCCGCCATCGGCGCCACGGCGCTCTACCTGCTGTTCATCTGGCTGCTGTCGGCCGCCGGCGCGGCCTGGGTGAGCGATCGCAAGGGCTACGGCGAGCGGCTCGGGCTCGCGGCCGGGCTGCTGCTCAGCGCCGTCGGACTGCTGCTCGTGCTGCTCCTTCCGGGCCGACCGGGCTCGGCCTGGAAGGTCGACGGCTGGCTGCCCAAGCGCCGGCGCGGCTGACGGCCGCCGCCGGCGGACGCGGTCGCTAACGTGAGCGGTCGTATGCCGCCCTTCAAGCTCGACTCCGCGTTCACGCCCACCGCCGATCAGCCACGCGCGATCGAGCAGCTCGCCGAGGGCATCGAGCGGGGTGAGCGATTCGAGTCGCTGCTCGGCGCCACCGGCACCGGCAAGACGATGACCATGGCCGGCGTGATCGAGGCGGTCCAGCGCCCGACGCTCGTCATGGCCCACAACAAGACGCTCGCCGCGCAGCTGTGCAACGAGTTCCGCACGTTCTTCCCGGACAACGCGGTCGAGTACTTCGTCTCCTACTACGACTACTACCAGCCCGAGGCCTACGTCCCCTCGCGCGACCTGTACATCGAGAAGGACTCGGCGATCAACCAGGAGGTCGATCGCCTGCGTCACGCCGCCACCGCCGCCGTGTTCGCGCGGCGCGACGTGATCGTCGTGGCGTCGGTGTCGTGCATCTTCGGCCTCGGCTCGCCGGAGACGTACGAGATGAACATGCAGATCCTGCGCCGGGGCGAGTTCATCGATCGCGACGCGCTGCTGCGCAAGCTCGTCTCGATCCAGTACACGCGCAACGACACGGCGCTGTCGCGCGGCACGTTCCGCGTGCGCGGGGACACGCTGGAGGTCTTCCCGGCCTACGCCGAGACGGCCTTTCGCGCCACCCTGTTCGGGGACGAGGTCGAGCGCCTGCAGCACTTCGACCCGCTCACCGGCGAGCTGATCGCCGACGACCTCGAGCACGTGGCCATCTGGCCGGCGACGCACTACAACGTCAAGGAGGGCACGATCGAATCGGCCGTTGCCCAGATCGGCGCGGAACTCAACGCGCGCTGCGAGCAGCTCGAGAGCGAGGGCAAGCTGCTCGAGTCCCACCGCCTGCGTCAACGCACGCAATACGACATGGAGATGCTGCGCGAGATGGGGTTCTGCTCAGGGATCGAGAACTATTCGCGCATCCTCGACGGGCGCCAGCCCGGCGAGCGCCCGTACTGCCTGATCGACTACTTCCCCAAGGACTTCATCTGCTTCATCGACGAGTCCCACCAGACGGTGCCGCAGATCGGGGGTATGCACGAGGGGGACCGTTCGCGCAAGCAGACGCTCGTCGACTACGGCTTCCGGTTGCCGAGCGCGCTCGACAACCGCCCGCAGACCTTCGACGAGTTCCTGTCGATCACGCCGCAGATGGTGTTCGTCTCGGCGACGCCGGGCCCGTACGAGCGTTCGCGCTCCGGGCGCATCGTGGAGCAGATCGTGCGGCCGACGGGCGTGGTCGATCCGGAGGTGGAGGTGCGCGCCACCCGCAACCAGATCGACGACCTCATGAACGAGATCCGCCAGCGCGTGGCCCGCAACGAGCGCACGCTCGTCACGACGCTGACCAAGAAGATGAGCGAGGACCTGTCGGGCTACCTGCTCGAGATGGGCTTCAAGGTGCGCTACCTGCACTCGGAGATCGACACGCTCGAGCGCATCCAGATCATCCGTGACCTGCGCCTGGGCGAGTACGACGTGCTCGTCGGGGTGAACCTGCTGCGCGAGGGCCTCGACCTCCCCGAGGTCTCGCTGGTAGCGATCCTCGACGCCGACAAGGAGGGCTTCCTGCGCGGCGAGACCTCACTCATCCAGACCATCGGGCGCGCCGCGCGCAACATCGAGGGCCGGGTGCTCATGTACGCGGACAAGGAGACCGACGCGATGCGCGCGGCTATCGCCGAGACCGATCGCCGTCGCGCGATCCAGGTTGCGTACAACGAGGAGCACAACATCACCGCCGCGACGATCGTCAAGGGCATCTCGGACATCGCCGACTTCCTCACCTCGGAATCGAAGGTCCCCAAGAGCCGGAGCCGGTCGCGCCGGCGGCGCGCCGCCGAGGAGCTGCCCGAGCACGAGCTGCAGCGGCTGGTGGTCGAGCTGGAGGAGGAGATGCTGGCGGCGGCCGAGGATCTGCGCTTCGAGTACGCGGCTCAGCTCCGCGACGAGCTGCGTGAGCTGCGCCGCGATCTGCAGGAGGCGCAGTCGAGCGAGGCGCCGGCCGGCGCCTGAGCGGCACCCCTGGCGGGGGCTTTCGCTAGGCTTGGCCGCGCTCGGTCGCTCGCGCCCGCCGAGGACGTGGGCGCCGAAGGCCACCACCGCTCACTTCGGAGGAACCAGGTTTGGACCTCGACCGGCAGACCATCGAGAAGAGAGATTTCCTCGTCGTGCGGCGCGGGTACGACCCCGCCGCCGTCGACGCCCACCTCGAATCGCTCGCGGGCGAGATCGAGGCGCTCAAGCGGGCCCAGCAGCAGCAGCAGGCCAAACGCGGGAGCGAGTCGCTCGCCTCCGCCGCCGCCACCCAGGTTCAGGCGATCGTCGAGGCCGCCGAGACGACCGCCTCGGACATCAAGCGACAGGCCGAGCTGGAGGCGCGCCGCGTCAGCCAGGACGCCGATCGCGACGCCGAGCGCACCCGCGACGAGGCGGTCGACCGCGCCCAGACGCACGTCGAGGAGGTGTCCAAGGCCACCGCGCTGATGCTGCAGCGCGTTGGTGCCATGGAGACCGAGGTGAGCGCGCTGATCGAGAGCCTGCGCACCGGGGCCAACCGCCTCACCGCCGATCTCGCCCTGCTCGAGGGCAACATGGGCGATCTCTACGACGCCGCCGGACGCAAGCGCGGCGGCGCGCCCACGCCGGCCGACGCGGCCGGTGAGGCGGAGCGCTCTGCGCCCGACCGCGAGGAGTGGTCCAGTGACTTCGAGGGCGTCGGCAAGGTCACGCCGGCCACGCGCCTGAAGGTCGCCGAGCCCGAAGAGGAGCTCGAAGAGCCCGACGAGCCCGCCGCCGAAGCGGAGGAGGAGCTCCAGGCCGAGGACGACGAGGCGGCGGAGGAGCCCGAGGCCCCCGCCGCGCGCGAGCCGGCCGCGGCCGAACCTGCCGGGCCGCGGGATTCCGAGGTCGACGCGCGCCTGATCGCCCTGAACATGGCGCTCAACGGGCAGTCTCGTGAGGAAGCGGACCGCTACCTGGCCGACAACTTCGACATCCCCGATCGGTCGTCCTTGCTCGACGAGGTGTACGCCGCCGTCGAGGGCTGAGGGGCTCGCGCCGGGCGGGCGCACGATTTCGCGGCAGTGACGCGCGCGGCGGCCGTCGGCGGGTCCGCTCACTCGCGGCGGTCGACGCCGGCCAGGCGCAGGGCGATGGGGTCGCCGTGACGCGTGAGGGCGGCCAGGGGGCGGGTCATGGCCGCCGCGATCGCGCCGCGGGTGCGCGAATGGCGGGCGGCCAGCGGCGGGCCGATGGCCGCCATCAGGGCGGTCAGGGCGGGCACGGGGCGGATGAACATCGTCAGCTCGCGGATCAGGCCCCGCTCGTCGAAGCGCAGCCAGACCGCCTCCTCGAGATCCTCCCCGCGCACGCGCGAGCGGATGATCACGGCGCGCTCCTCGTCGCCGTCGCCCATCTCCGTCACACCCGTGGGTTCGCTGATCTGCTCGAACACGACCCGCAGCACGTCGCCGATCGCCGCGCGGCCCTCGAAGCGCGCCAGCGAGCTGATCGGCGAGCGCAGCACCGCGTCCTCCGACAGCGTCGCCACCACCCCCTCGGCATCACGCGCTTCGACTGCCTCCCGATACCGCCGCGTCGTCACCGCCACGTCCTGCACGTCCGGGCCACTGTCAGTCTCGGTACTCATCCGATGACCTCCTGAGGGGTGGAGAGTTCCCGACATTCTGGCGCGATCCCCGTGCGCGCGCGACCCGCATGGCGATGTCGTATCTACACGCATGCGGACCGGCGCTCCTCCGTCCGGCGGTGACGACCGGATCAGCCCGGTGAGCCGTTCGGCGGGATACCCCATTGGAGCTGGTGATGGGCGGGTGGGGGTCCTGCGCGTCCGCGCCCCCTTGTTCCTGGGCGCGGACGCGCAGGGCACGCGCCCGCCCGTCGACTCACACAACCAATTTGCGGACTTCCATCCCCCCGAACCCAGGCGAACGTCTGTTCGGGTTCGTACAATCAACTGCGGATGGCCGCCAGCAATCAAATCGTCGTGTCGGGTGCCCGCGAGCACAACCTGCGCGACATCTCCGTGACGCTTCCGCGCGACGCGCTCGTCGTCATCACCGGGCTGTCCGGCTCGGGCAAGTCGTCGCTGGCCTTCGACACGATCTACGCCGAGGGGCAGCGCCGTTACGTCGAATCGCTGTCGGCCTATGCGCGGCAGTTCCTGGGCCAGATGGACAAGCCCGACGTCGACTCGATCGAGGGGCTCTCGCCGGCGATCTCGATCGATCAGAAGACGACGTCGCGCAACCCCCGCTCGACGGTGGGCACCGTCACCGAGATCTACGACTACCTGCGCCTGCTGTGGGCGCGAATCGGCACGCCGCACTGCCCGATCTGTGGGCGTGAGATTGTCGGGCAGTCGGCCGAGCAGATCATCGACCAGGTGATGGAGCTGCCCGAGGCAACCCGGTTCATGGTTCTCGCCCCGGTGGTGCGCGGTCGCAAGGGGGAGTACGGGAAGCTGTTCACCGATCTGCGGGGTGACGGCTTCTCGCGGGTGAAGGTCGACGGCGAGGTGCGCCTGCTGGAGGAGGACATCGTCCTCGACAAGAAGTTCAAGCACGACGTCTCGGTGGTCGTCGACCGGCTTGTCATGCGCCACGACCTGCGCAAGCGACTCGCCGACTCGATCGAGACCGCGGTGTCGCTCGCCGACGGCCTGGTCGAGATCGAGCTCGTGGCGCGCGGGGCGCCGGAGGGCGGAGCCTCAGACGCCGCGGCGCCGGAGGTGCTCACGTTCTCGGAGAAGTTCGCCTGTCCGGTACACGGTCCGTCGCTGATCGAGCTCGAGCCGCGGGTCTTCTCGTTCAACTCGCCGCACGGCGCCTGTCCGCGCTGCACCGGGCTGGGTGCGCAGCGTGAGATCGATCCGGAGCTCATCGTGCCCGACTCGTCGCTGTCGATCCGGGGTGGCGCGATCGCCCCGTGGTCGGGCAGCGCCTCCAACTACTACGAGCAGGTCAGCGAGGCGATCGCCACCCACTACGGCGTCGATCTCGACGCGCCATGGGAGGCGCTGTCGCAGGAGCACCGGGATCTGTTCCTGCAGGGGACCGGTGGCGTGCCGCTGCAGATCGAGTACCGCAACCGCTACGGCCGGCGGCGCTCCTACGCCACCCGCTTTGAGGGCGTCATCCACAACCTCGAGCGCCGCTACCGCGAGACCGATTCCGAATGGACGCGCGAGAAGATCGAGGAGTTCATGTCGCTCGTGCCGTGCCCGGCGTGCGGTGGCGCGCGGCTGCGTCCCGAGTCACGCGCGGTCACCGTCGCCGGCATGCGCCTCGAGACGTTCTGTGCGCTGTCGGCGCGGCGGGCGCTGGAGTGGATCGCGGACGTGCAGCTCTCCGACACCGAGCGGCACATCGCGCGGCTGATCCTGCGCGAGATCGAGGAGCGCCTGCGCTTCCTGGAGAACGTGGGCATCGGCTACCTGTCGATGGACCGTTCCGCCACCACGCTGTCGGGTGGGGAGGCGCAGCGCATCCGCCTCGCCACCCAGATCGGCTCGTCGCTCGTCGGCGTGCTCTACATCCTCGACGAGCCGTCGATCGGCCTGCATCAGCGAGACAACTCCAAGCTGATCGCGACGCTGCAGCGCCTGCGCGACCTCGGCAACACGGTGATCGTGGTCGAGCACGACGAGCAGACGATGCGCGCCGCCGACCACCTCGTCGACCTCGGGCCGGGGGCCGGGGAGCATGGCGGCCTGATCGTGGCCCAGGGCACGGCCAGCCAGGTGCAGCGCGTGCGCGCCTCGCTTACCGGCCAGTACCTCGCGGGCACGCTGACCGTCGAGCTGCCCGCCAAGCGGCGCACGCCGTCCGGCTACATCGAGGTCCTCGGCGCTCGCCAGCACAACCTGCGCGACATCGACGTCAAGGTCCCGCTCGGCACGCTGACCTGCGTCACGGGCGTGTCCGGCTCCGGGAAGTCGACGCTCGTCAACGAGGTGCTCTACAAGGCGGTGGCCAACCGCCTGCATCGGGCGCGTCAGCGCCCCGGCGCCCACCGCGCGATCCGGGGCCTCGAGCAGCTCGACAAGATCATCGCGGTGGACCAGTCGCCGATCGGGCGCACACCGCGGTCCAACCCCGCCACCTACACGGGGCTGTTCGACGTGATCCGCGATCTGTTCGCCAAGACGCCGGAGGCGCGCGCGCGGGGCTACAAGCCCGGGCGCTTCAGCTTCAACGTGAAGGGCGGACGGTGCGAGGTCTGCCGCGGCGACGGCCAGATCAAGATCGAGATGCACTTCCTGCCCGACGTGTACGTGCCGTGCGAGCAGTGCCACGGCAAGCGCTACAACCGCGAGACGCTCGAGGTGCGCTTCAAGGGGCGCAGCATCGCCGATGTGCTCGACATGCCGGTGGCGGAGGCGCTCGAGTTCTTCGCGCACATTCCCAAGATCCGGCGGCGTCTTGAGACGCTGAACGCCGTCGGCCTCGGCTACATTCGGCTCGGGCAGCCGGCCACGACGCTCTCCGGCGGGGAGGCGCAGCGCGTGAAGCTCGCCACGGAGCTGTCGAAGATCGCGACCGGATCGACGTTGTACATCCTCGACGAGCCGACCACCGGCCTGCACTTCGCCGACGTCAAGCGCCTGCTGGATGTGCTGCAGCGCCTCGTCGACGCCGGCAACAGCGTCGTGGTGATCGAGCACAACCTGGACGTCATCAAGAGCGCGGACCGCGTCATCGACATGGGCCCCGAGGGCGGCGACGAGGGCGGCGAGGTCGTGGCCGCGGGCACGCCGGAGGAGGTCGCGGCGGTGGCAGCCTCGCACACCGGACAGTTCCTGGCTGAGATCCTCACGCCCGCCGCTCCGGCGCGTCCGCGGACGTCGCGTCCGCGCAAGCGCGTGCCGACCGCGGCCTGAGCACACCCCGCGCCGGCAGGCGCTGCGGCCGCTGAGGCGCGCGGTCGCTCAACTGCCCCGCCCGATCTGCCGATACAGGGATGAGATGCTGCGCGCCGGTCGGTGCTAGACGAGGGATCGAGTTCATTGGAAAGGGGCAGGGGGCATCGCCGGACGCCAGGTGCCGCCGAGGGGCGGCCCCTCGCCGGCATGCTTGCGGGGCTGCTGTTCGTCACCGGTGGCCTGACCATCGCTGCCGTCACCTACCTCACCGACGCGCCCGGCACCAACCGCCGGGCCGTCATCGTCCTCGGCGGGCTGGCCGTGGCCTGGGGCCTGGTCTCGCTGGCCCTCATCGACTGGAGTGGCAAGTCCCAGCGGCTCCTGCATTTCTCCGGGCTGAGCGGCCTCGCGCTGATCGCCCTGGGCACCGCCGCCTCGGGCGGGGCCGCCTCGCCGGCGTGGATCTGCCTGTTCTTCATCCTCGTCTTCGCCCTCTACTTCCACGAGACGGGCGTCGCCGCGCTGTACCTCGGACTGTGCACGGTCGTCGCCCTGCTGCCGCTGACCTACGACCCGGGCGCCCTCCATGCCGCGTTCCTGGGCCAGCTGGCGATCATGCTGCCGGTGTTCGTGGCGCTCGGCGTCGCGGTGATCGCCGGTAAGACGCTGCTCTCGCGCCAGCGGGTTCGTGCCGAGGCGGTGGCCGCCGAGCAGGTCGCCCTGCGCCACGTCGCCGTCGCGGTGGCCGCCGGCGAGTCTCCGGACCGCATCTACTCGCTGGCCAGCGAGGAGCTGGCGGGGGTGTTGCACGCCGCCGGCGCCGGCATCCTGCGCCTCGAGCCCGGCGGCGAGCTGCTGGTCCTCGGCTCCTGGAGTGAGGAGGCGAATGGTCGGTACCTCTCCGGTCAGCGCGTACCCGTTCGCCCCGGCAGCGACGTGGCGGAGGCCATCGCCAACCGGCGAGCCGTGCGGGTCGCGCGCCATCCGGCGGGGTCGCCCGTGGCGCAGCTGGGATACGTGAGCACCATCGTCGCCCCCGTCTACGTCGACGCCGAGGTCTGGGGCCTGGTCGCGGTCTCGGGCCGTCGCGAACAGGACCTGCGGGCGGGCGACGAGGAGCGGCTCACGGCCTTCACCAGCCTGCTCTCGGTGGCCATCGCGAGCCTTGAGGATCGCGCCCGGCTGTCGCGGCTGGCCTTCACCGACCCGCTGACCGGCCTGTGCAATCACCGGGCGCTACACGAGCAGCTGGCCGTCGAGGCCAGCCGCGCCCACCGCCATGGCCGGCCGTTGGCGGTCGCGGTCCTCGACATCGACCGGTTCAAGCAGATCAACGACAGCGCCGGGCATGCCGAGGGCGACCGCATCCTCGGCCGCGTGGCCGAGGTCCTCCGCGAGCTGTCACGTCGCGAGGATGTCCTTGGACGCCTCGGCGGCGACGAGTTCGCCTGGGTATTCCCCGAGGCGGACGCCGAGGAGGCGCTGGCCGCGCTGCAGAGGGCCCAGTTGCACATCACGCGTGGCGAGTCCGGCCTGGGCGAGTTCACCATCTCGGCCGGAATCGCCGACAACAGCATGGCCGCCGATCCGGCCGGCCTGATGGAGCTCGCCGACGCGGCGCTCTATTCGAGCAAGGCCCACGGGCGCAATGCCTGCCGCGTCTACTCGACCGAGATGGCCGCGGTGCTGTCCGCTGGTGAACGGGCCGAGGCGATCGAGCGCACGAGCGCCCTGCTCGGACTGCGCGCGCTGGCCCGTGCCATCGACGCCAAGGATCCGCTCACCCGTCGCCACTCCGAGCGCGTGTCCGAGCTGGTCGGGCGACTCGCCCTGGCCAGCGGCTGGTCCGAGGAGCGCGCCCTCATGCTCGAGGAGGCGGCGCTCGTGCACGACGTGGGGAAGATCGGGGTTCCCGACGCGGTGCTGCTCAAGGTCGGCTCGCTCGCCCCGCACGAGTACGCCCAGATCAGGCAGCACGCCGAGCTCGGCGCCCGCATCGTCGGCGACGTGCTCGGCCCTGAGCAGGTCGCCTGGATCCGCTCCCACCACGAGCGACCGGACGGTCTCGGCTACCCGCACGGACTGTGCAACGGCGCGATCCCCGACGGCGCGGCCCTGTTGTCGGTGGCCGACGCGTGGGACGTGATGACGTTCAGCCGCCCGTACGCGAAGACCAAGTCGCCCGCCGAGGCGCTCGCTGAGTGCCGCTCGCTGGTCGCCCGGCAGTTCACCGACGCGGCGGTGGCGGCCCTGGTCGCGGTGCACTCGGCGCACGGCCTGCCGGCGGTCACCGCCGATGACGGCCGCGGGGACTGGCAAGCTGTCGGGCGTGCCCGACGCGCCGCCGTCTGACTCAGCCGCGCCGCCAACGCTGGCCGGCGCACGCGAGCTCGCCCGGCTCGCCCGTCTGTGGGCGCTGAAGTGGCGCTGGTATGAGCGCAACACGCTGCCCTGGAACCGCGCGGCGATCCACTGGGAGTTCATGCGACGGGAGGCCTTCGTTCGCTGGCCGGTGCACGGCAACGTCCTCGAGGCCCTGCGGGCCGGTCGCCTCCGACTCGGACCGGGGACGCTGTTCGAGCCCGGGGTGTGGATCACGGCGCCCGACCAGGCCCGCGTGCACATCGGCGCCGGCACGTTCCTCAACCAGAACGTGATGGTGGCGGCCGCCGAGCTGGTGCAGATCGGCAACCACTGCATGTTCGCCAACGGCTGCTTCGTCACCGACGCCAACCACCGTTACGACGACCCCGACCGCCCGGTCCCGTGGCAGGGCTTCACCAGCAAGGGCCCGACTCGCATCGGCGACAACGTCTGGTGCGGCGCCCACGTGGTCATCACCAGCGGCGTCACGATCGGAGAGCGCTGTGTGATCGGCGCCGGCAGCGTCGTCACGACCGACATCGAGCCCTTCACCATCGCCGCCGGCGCGCCGGCCCGGCCAATCCGGCGCATCGAGTATCCGGGCCGCTCGGCGGGCGACGCCGGGGCGTGAGCTTGGTGATTCAAAATGACGGACTCGCGGCTCGCCCAGCCGCGCGCCCGGCCGGCTGGCGCGTCCGGCCCACCGGCCGGCCCGCCCGGCCACCGGCGCGCCAGCGACCGCCCGCGGACGCTCAGTCCAGGCGCGCCCGGAGCTCGTTCAGCTCCGCCGGGTCGATCGAGTACGTGTGGTCGCTGGTGGGGTAGTGGCGCCCGCGCACGTCGTCGGCGTAGCTGCGTACGCCGCTGACCATCTCGTCGAGGAGGTCGGCGTAGCGCTTGACGAAGCGCGCGCCCACGCCCTCGCGGATGCCGAGCAGGTCGTGGAAGACGAGCACCTGCCCGTCGGTGGAGGGCCCGGCGCCGATGCCGATCACGGGGATCTCCATGCGGGGCATGATCTCGGCGGCAACGGCGGCGGGAATCGCCTCGAACACGACCGCGAAGCAGCCCGCCTCCTGCAGGGCGAGCGCGTCGCGAGCGACCTGCAGGGCCCGCTCGGCGGTCCGGCCCTGGGCGCGGTAACCGCCGAGCGCGGTCGACGTCTGCGGGGTCAGGCCGACGTGGCCCATGACCGGGATGCCGGCGGCGACGATTGCCCGAGCGCGCTGGACGGACGCGCCACCGCCCTCGAGCTTCACCGCGTCGGCGCCGGCCTCCTTGATGAAGCGCTGCGCGGTGGCGACGGCGAGCTCGTCGGAGGCCTCATAGGAGCCGAATGGCAGATCGGCGATGACGAACGGCGTGCGCACGCCACGGCGAACCGCGGACGCCAGCATCAGCATCTCGTCGACGCTCACCGGCACGGTCGAGGGGTACCCGAGCACGGTCATGGCGCCGGAGTCGCCGACGAGCACGAGGTCGACGCCGGCCGCCTCGGCGACCTGGGCGCTCGGATAGTCGTAGGCGGTGACCATCACGATCGGTGCGCCGAGGCGCTTCATCTCGGCGATCTGGGGGAGCGTGACGGGAAGGCGCTCGTCGCCGCGGGTCAGCGCGGCGCTGGGGCGGGGGCATGCGGGGCTGCGGACATGATGCGGGGCTCCTGTCTCGTTCGAGTACGGGGCTTGATGGGTGGGGGTCTGACCTGCGGGTGTGCGGCTTGACGTTGTTGGTGGTGCGGTACGGGCGAACGAGCGGTGTGACCGACCTACAGACTGCCGACGAGTGCGCCCACCTGATCGTCGACGGCGACGATCGCGTTGTCGGCATCGACATGCACGACCCGCGGCTCGTAGTGCTCGAGGTCTCGCTCGTCGTAGGCGGCGTAGGAGAAGACGATGATCGTGTCGCCGCGCTGGACCAGGCGAGCCGCCGCGCCGTTGACCTGCATCGTTCCCGACCCACGCTCGCCGGCGAGCGTGTAGGTGACGAAGCGCGCGCCATTGTCGACGTCGACGACGTGGACCTGCTCGTGCTCGAGCATGTCGGCGGCGTCGAGCAGGTCGGCGTCGATGGTGATCGACCCGACGTAATGCAGGTCGCAGTCGGTCACGGTGGCCGCGGTGGATCTTCGACTTCAGCATCGTGCGTTGCATCGGGCAGTCCCTTTCAGGTCAGGTGCGGGGTGAGCGCCGGCTCGGACGAGGCGGCGCGGTGGTCGGCCAGCGATCGCCCGGTCCGTCGACGAGCGCGTCATCGCGATCGTCGCTCGACGGCCCGAGCAGCACGTTGTCGATGAGCCGGGTGCCGCCGATGCGCGCAGCGACGGCGAGCAGTACCGGGCGGTCGACGCGTCGAACCGGGAGAGGGTCTCGGGTCGACGGCGGCGAGGTACTCGGGCACGACGCCGGCGGCGCCACCGCGGCGGCGGCCGTCGCGCGCAGGCGCGTCGCGTCGCGCTCCCCGTCGGCGTGGCACCGCTCGGCGGCGTGCAGCCCCCGCGACAGCGACAGCGCGCGCTCGCGCTCGTCCGGAGCGAGGCGCGCGTTGCGGCTCGACAGGGCCAGTCCGTCCGGCTCGCGCACCGTCGGGCAGACGACGATCCGCACCGGCAGGTTGAGGTCGCGGACCAGACGGCGCACGACGACCGTCTGCTGGGCGTCCTTCTGGCCGAAGTACGCGGCAGTCGGGCGAGACGATCGTCAGCAGCTTGGTCACGATCGTGGCGACGCCGCGGAAGTGCTCGGCGCCGCGCTCGGCGCCCTCGAGCATCTCGGTCACGCGCGGAGACCAGCACCGAGGTGGCGAAGCCGGCGGGGTACATCTCGGCCGCGGTGGGCGCGAACACGAGGTTCGGCACCGGCGGATGCGGCGAGCTCGATGTCGCGCGCCAGGTCGCGTGGATAGGCCTCCAGGTCGGCGGCCTCGTTGAACTGCGTCGGATTGACGAACACCGACACCACGACCTGTCGCATTCGGAGCGCGCGCGGCGGATGAGCGACAGATGACCCTCGTGCAGGGCTCCCATCGTCGGCACGAGGCCGATGGTGCCGCCGCGACGTCGAGCCGGCGCGAGCACTGCGCGCAGCTCGTCGACGGTGCGCATCGTCCTCACGCCGCCAGCTCCCCGGCGAGCCCCGGCTCCACCGCCGCCGGCCCTACCCTGCCGTCCGGCGGCTGCCTCGCGGCGATCGCGCGCGTGGCCTCGGTCGAGGGCGTCGAATACGCGCAGCAGCTCGGGGACGCGCTCGGCAACGGCATCCCGCTGGGCGCCGACCGTCTGTCCGTCGCCGCGGGCGATCGGACCCGTAAGCGCCGCCTGCGCCGTCGCCCACCCAGTTCTCGACCGTCGCCCGCACGAGCGGGGCGAGCATCTCGCGCGACACGCCGCAGGTCGCGGCCAGCGCCTCGGCGGCGCACTGAGCGCGACCAGGTAGTTCGAGGCGATCGAGGCCGCGGCGTGGTAGGCGGCCCGATCGTCGTCGGCGATGGCAACCGGCGCCAGGCCGAGTCCTCGGCCAGGCCGGCGGCCGCGGCCAGCGCCGCCGGTGACGATCCGGCCACGGCGGCCGCGGCGCCGCCGATGCGGGCGTCACCCCGGCGTCGGCGAACGTCATCAGCGGATGCAGCGAGAAGGCCAGTCCGTCGTCGCCGCCGGCCGGGGTCGCGCAGCGGCTGCAGCCCCGTCGCCCCGGAGCAATGGCCGACCATGCCCCGCGCCGCTGTCGCTGTCGCCGCGTCGGTGTCGCCACGCCGCGGCGGCGGGCGCGATCTCGCGGTCGGGCACGCACAGCAGGACGATCGCCGCGCCGGCGACGTCGGCGACGCGTAGTCGCGGCGAAGTGGACCGCGAACGTCGTGCCCGGCTCGTCGCGAGCTCGCGCGCGAGCACCGTCCCGAGGCGTCCGGCGCCGATGACGGCGACGCGGCGCCGCGGTGCACCAGGGCCGGCACCGACCGCTGCCCCTGCGGGCCGCGCACACGGCGCGGGAGGGAGGAGGGAGGGATTCATTGTTTCGGTCCAGTTCCCGGGGGATACCGGCACGGCGGGGAGCACTGCTACCTCACTGCTGAACTGCTCACCAACAAGGTCCAGTCCGTCGCTTCACGGAACCGGCTCGCTACGAATGATACACCGCCGCCGGCCCCGATGTCCGGCTGGGCAACACTCCCGGCACCGGCCGCCCCCGCTGCGAGCCAGGCGATGTCCGCACTTTGCGAGGTTCGCCCGGCCCGGCACTGCGGCCAACCCGGTGCCGGGCTACGATCGCTCGGATGTCCACGTCGTCGTCGTTGGGACCTGCGGCGGGATCGCCCCCGCCGGCGCTCGAGCAGGCGGCGGGGTCGGCCCCCGACGGGACCCACGCAGCGTTCGCCGTGAGGCGCTCAAGGCGGTGTTCGCGCGGGCGAGCGCCTGCGCAGCGCTGCAGCCGAGCTCGCCGCTACGCGCCACAGCGTGGTGTTCGGCGCCGGCAACGCCGACGCCGACCTGATGTTCATCGGCGAGGCGCCCGGGCGCCAACGAGGACCACAGGGCCTGCCGTTCGTCGGACGCCGCCGGCAAGCTGCTCGAGCGCCTGCTCGACGAGATCGGGCTCAGCACGCGGCGACGTGTTCATCGCCAACGTGCTCAAGTGCCGGCCGCCGGGCAACCGCGATCCGCTGCCGGCCGAGATCGAGAACTGCCAGGAATATCTGTTCGAGCAGGTCGAGCTTGTCGCCCCGCGCGTGATCTGCTCGCTGGGCAACTTCTCCACGAAGCTCCTGCGCCGCGACCCGGCCGGGCATCACCCGCGTTCACGGCCAGGCCGAGGTGATCACGCTCGGCCGTCGCGCCGTGCGGCTGTACCCGATCTTCCATCCCGCGGCCGCCCTCTACACGCCGCGGATGCTGCGAGACGCTGCGCGAGGACTTCGCGCGCCTGCCCGGAGCTGCTCGCGCTCCCCGCACCCGAGCAGCCCGAGCGTCCGACGACGAGCGCGCTCGACGCCGCCATGGATGAGGCGCGCCGCCGACGCCGAGCCGCCCGACTCCGGCGCCGACAACCCCGTCGAGCGGGCCGCTCCGGCGGGCCGCTTCCAGCGCGAGCGATGCCGCGGCGGCGCCGGCCGCGGACGATCAGCTGGGGCTCTTCTGATCGGGGTGCGACGGGTCGGCCCGATCCGCCGGCGGTCCGGGCGCGCCACCTCGGGCACCCGGCGCCCGGCCTCACTTCCGGGGACGAAGCCACTAGCATGGGGCCGCATGCCGTCCCGTGACCCGACTGCGCCCGTCATGGCCACCCGCCCCGCCACCCGGCGAAGCCGCGCGCGCCGGTCGTGCTCCTGCTCGCCTGCGTCGCCGCGCTGTCGCCGGCGAGCGTGGCCTGGCCCAGGGCGGGTCCGGCGTGCCGCTGGGCTCGGCCAAGAAGCTGTCCTCGGCGCCACCGTCCGCGAGCACGCGGACGACCTCGTCGAACACCACCGCCACGACGAGCACCTCGACGGCCACCGCGTCATCGACGTCGTCGGCCAGTGCCAAGCGGCTTCCCTTCACCGGCTACGACGTATCGGAGCTGGCCCTCATCGGCGGAGCCCTGCTGCTCGCCGGCCTCGCGCTGCGCGTGCGCACGCGTGATGCGCGATCACGCTGACCCGGCGGCGCCGGGGACGAGCTGCGTGCAGACGCGTGGGCCCGGAGGAGACCGAGGCGGTCGGCGCGGAGCTGGCGCACCGTCTGCGCCCCGGCGACGTCGTGCTGGTGCGTGGCGAGCTCGGGGCCGGCAAGACGACGTTCGTCCGCGGCGCGGCGCGGGCCCTCGGCGTCACCGACCCGGTGACGAGCCCGAGCTTCGGCATCGGCCATCGCTACGACGGCGGTCGCGTGACCGTGTCGCACCTCGATCTGTACCGGTTGGCCGGCCTGTCCGACGAGGACCCGTCGCTGCTGGCCGAGTATCTCGGGCCCGATCGGGTCGCGTTCGTGGAATGGCCCGAGCGGGCCGCCGAGGAGCTCCACGGCGCGCGCGTGTCGGTGACGCTGCGCCACGCCGGCGGTGACTGCCGCACGCTGGAGCTCTGCGAGCAACCCGGCGACTGAGGACGATGGCCGTCCTCGGGTTCGACACCGCCACGCCGGCGACCGCCGTCGCGCTGATGCTCGACGACGGCTCGGCGCGGGCGGCCCACGAGACACCCGCACCCGGCGAGCGCCCGGGCCACGCCACGCGGCTGCTCGTGCTGGCCGACGAGTTGCTCGCCCGGTCGGGCCTGGGCTGGCCCGACGTCCGGCTCGTCGCGGTGGGGACCGGTCCCGGCTCGTTCACCGGCCTGCGCATCGGCGTCGCCACCGCCCGGGGGCTGGCCCAGTCCCTCGGTGTCGGTCTCGTTGGCGTGGGCACGCTGCGCGCGCTGGCCGCCGCGGCGAGCCCGGCGAGTGGCGGCCCCGTCGCCGCCGTGCTCGATGCGCGGCGCGGCGAGGCGTTCGTCGCCGTGTACGACGGCGATCGGGAGCTGCTCGCGCCGGCGGCCGTGGCGCCCGGCGATCTTGCCGCGGCGCTGACCGAGTCAGCGCCGCGCGTGGTCCTGGCCGTCGGAGACGGGGCGATACGATTCTCGGACCAGCTCCAAGCGGCCGGGGTCGCCGTCCCGGCGGACGCGTCGCCCCTGCACAGCGTGGACGCCGCGGTCGTCTGCCGGCTCGCCGATCGCCAGCCCTCATCCGGCTCCGAGGCCGTCGTTCCGTGCTACGTGCGCCGTCCGGACGCCGAGATCCGCCGGGGAAGCGCCAACGAGTGAACGAGACCTACGCCGCAGAGATCCGGGCCGAGCCACCGATCGTGGAGATCCGTGCGCTCGCGTACGCCGATCTGCCGCAGGTCATCGAGATCGAGCGGCGCGCCTTCCCGACGCCGTGGTCGCTGGCGATGTTCGTGCTCGAGCTGTCCAAGCCCTCTGGCGTCTGCCTGGCCGCGAGCATCGAGGGCCGGATGGTCGGCTACATCATCTGCTCACGCTACGAGACCGTCTGGCACGTGATGAACGTCGCCGTCGACCCCGACCGCTGGCGCCAGGGCGTCGCTTCGACGCTGCTCGCCGATCTCTACCGGCGGGTCGGACGATCCCGACGCGCGCTTCACGCTCGAGGTTCGCCGCTCCAACCGCGTGGCCATCGACCTGTACGAGCGCGACGGGTTCCGCGCCGCGGGCATCCGCCGGCGCTACTACCAGGACAACGGCGAGGACGCCGTGATCATGTGGCGCACGCCGGCCACGCTCGCCGGCTCGCTCGACGACGTGCCCAACCCGGGCCACTTCTTCGGGTGAGCGCCACCGCCGGGCCGGCGCCCGCGACGGACGGGGCCATCCTTGCCCTGGAGACGAGCTGCGATGACACCTGTGCGGCCGTCGTGGACGCGCGACGGCGCGATCCGCGCCAACGTCATCTCCTCGCAGGGCGTACATGACCGCTTCGGTGGCGTGGTGCCCGAGATCGCCTCCCGTGAGCACCTGCGCGTGATCAACACGGCGATCGAGGACGCCCTGGCGCGCGCCGGGGCGTCGCTCGACGACATCGGCCTGGTGGCGGTGACACAGGGACCCGGGCTGGTGGGCGCGCTGCTCGTCGGGCTCGCCACCGCGAAGGCGGTCGCCGCCGCCCGGCGACTGCCGCTGGCCGCGGTCGATCATCTGCAGGGCCACGTGGCCGCGAACTACCTCGAGCCCGAGCCCCTGGAGCCGCCGTTTCTGTGCCTCATCGCCTCGGGCGGACACACGCTGATCGGGTCCGTCGCCCATCACGAGGACTACACGGTGCTCGGCCGGACGCTCGACGACGCCGCCGGGGAGGCGTTCGACAAGGGCGCTCGGCTGCTCGGGCTCGGCTATCCCGGTGGCGCGGCGCTCGAGCGGCTGGCCGCCGACGGCGATCCCGAGGCCTTCGTCTTCCCCGGCGGCGGGGGGCGCCGGGGCGCCGGGAGCGCGTACGGCCGCGGGCTGGACTTCTCGTTCGCCGGCCTGAAGACGGCGCTGCTGTACAAGGTGCGCGATCTCGGCGAGGACGAGGTCTCCCGGCGGCGCGCCGACCTCGCCGCGTCCTTCCAGGCAGCGATCGCCGATGCGCTGGCCGCGCGCGCCGAGCGCGCCCTGTCGCAGACCGGCCTGCCACGCCTGGCGCTCGGGGGCGGCGTGGCCGCCAACGGCGCGGTGCGCGAACGGCTGCGTGCGCTCGGAGCGCCGCTGCACGTGCCCCCGCGGGAGCTGTGCACCGACAACGCCGCGATGATCGCCAGCGCCGCGCGCTACGGAGCCACGCTCCCCTACCCGCACTATCTCGCCATCGACGCGTACGCGACCGGCGAGCGACCACGGTGAAGGAGGTCACGCTGTATGCGCGCGCGGGCTGCCACCTGTGCGACGACGCGCGCGCGGCCTTGCTGCGCCTGCACCGGGAGTTGCCCTTCCGCCTGGTCGAGCGCGACATCGACGAGGAGGAAGCCCTGCTGAGAGCGTATTTCGAGCGCATTCCGGTGATCGCGGTCGACGGGCGCGAGATCTGCGAGTACTTCCTGGATGAGGACCGCTTCCGGCAGGAGCTGTCGGACACCGCGCGGGAGCCGCTGTGAGCTCGGCGCCGACCCGGATGGCCGGCGGGGGATCATCTAGAGTCAGGGCGATGAGCTTCCGGGACGTGGCCAGCACAGCCGATCTGCAGCGGGACGGGGACGTCATCTCGGCCGAGAAGCTGTCGCTCGGGGTGGCGGCCCGCCTGTCGCGTTACCTGCAGGTGCTCACGCAGGCCAAGAAGATGGGCAAGGAGACGATCTCCTCCCAGGAGCTGTCGGACTACACCCACGTGAACTCGACGCAGATCCGCCGCGACCTCAGCGGCTTCGGCAAGTTCGGCAAGCGCGGGGTCGGCTACAACGTCGAGTCGCTCGTCTCGCAGATTCGCAAGATCCTGCGCACCGCCGGCCAGCACAACATCGCCCTGTTCGGCGCCGGTCACCTCGGCCAGGCGATCGCCTCGTCGGACATCTTCGCCGACCACGGCTTCCGTGTCGTCGCCATCTTCGACGTCGATGAGGACAAGGTGGGGACAGCCGTGGGCAACCAGCGGGTGCGCCATGCCAGTGAGCTCGCGCGCGTCGTCGAGGACGAGGACGTCGTCGTCGGCGTGCTCGCCGTGCCCAGTCAGGCGGCGCAGCCGATCGCCAACCAGCTCGTGGCCGCCGGCGTCAAGATCATCTTCAACTATTCCGAGTCGCTGCTGGACGTGCCGCCCGAGGTGACCGTGCACACCTCCAGCCCGGCGGTGGATCTGCTCTACGCGCTGTACTTCTACCTCACCTGACGCGTCCCGAAGTCACCCGGGGCCGCCGAGGCCCCGTCCCTGCCCCTCGCTTCCCCGTGTGCCGTTGAACATCGATCTCCACCAGGCGGTTGACGCGTTCGAGCGCTCGACGGATTTCACCGTCGGGCTGGAGGAGGAGTTCGCGATCCTCGATCCGGTTACGCTCGATCTGGCGCCGCGGTTCGAGGAGCTGCGCGACACCGCTGCGGTCGACGACCCGGTGCTGCATGCGGCGATCACCGGGGAGCTCATCTCGCCCGAGATCGAGATCGTGTCCGGCGCCGGCCGGCACCTGCCGGACGCGGTCGCTCGCCAGCGCGACCGCCGCCGGCGGCTGTTCGCGCTGGCCGAGGAGCGCGAGGCGGCGCTCGGTGCCAACGGGACGCACCCGTGGGCGGACTTCCGCCAGCAGCGGCTGATCGACACCGAGCACTATCGCCGGGTCGAGGAGGGCTTGCGGTACGTCGCCTGGCGCAACAACACGTTCAGCCTGCATGTCCACGTCGGCATCCGCGGCCTCGATCGCGCGGTGCGCGTATGCGACCGCCTGAGGCCGGTGCTACCACTCCTGCTGGCGGTGTCGGCGAACTCGGTGTGCGTCGACGGGCGCGACTCCGGGTTGCACTCCGTGCGCACCCAGATCTTCACGAAGAGCTTTCCGCGCTGCGGCGTGCCCGACCCGTTCGGCGGCTGGGACGCCTATCGCGACTACATCGACCTGCTCGTGCGCACGCGCTCGATCGTGGAGTACACGCAGGTCTGGTGGTCGGTGCGGCCCCACTTCGCGTTCGGCACCGTGGAGATGCGCATCTGCGACGCGCAGAGCACGGCCGGCGAGTCCGAGGGCCTCGCCTCGCTGATCGTGGCCTGCATCGCCCAGGCGGCGCGCGACGTCGACGAGGGTGTGCCGTTCGCGGACCCGGCGCCGCGCCTGATCGAGGAGAACATGTGGCGGGCGATCCGTTTCGGCCAGGACGGGCGCATGATCGATCTGCAGCGAGGCGAGGAGTATCCCTCGGCGGCGATCGCCGAGCGCCTGGCCGACTGGACCGCGCCGGTGCGGGCGGAGCTGGGCATCGACGTCATCCTGCCCGAGCACAACGGCGCGCAACGCCAGCGTCGCCTGCTCGACGCCGGCGCGACGCTGCAGGAGGTCTACGCTGCCGCGGTACGCGAGACCAAACAGAGCTATCCACAGGAGGTGCCGGTGTGAGCACGCCGCCCCGCGAACCAACCGAAGCAGAGTTGCAGCAGATGCGAGAGGCCTACGAGGCTGAGCTCGCGCGCATCACGGCGGCGGACGTGATCGTCCAGACCGCCGTGACCCTCATCAACCTGGCCGGGCGGCGGCTCGGCCTCGACCCCGACAGCCAGGGCGAGCGCGACCTCGAGCAGGTGCGCGACGCCATCGATGCCGTGCGCGGCCTGATGCCCGTGCTCGAGCGTGTGGCGCCGCAGGACATCGGCCAGCTGCGCGGCGCCCTCTCCCAGCTGCAGATGGCCTACGCCGGCGAGGCGGGCCCGGCCACGGCGGGCGCCCCCGCCGCGCCGCCGGCGCCCGCGCCGCCGGGCGCCGAGGCACCCGACACGACGCCTGCCGGCGGCCCCGCGGCCGAGCCCGACAAGGAGGGCCCGGCGCCCGGTCCGGCCCAGTCCAGCGGCCGGCTGTGGGTTCCGGGCAGCTGACCGGCGGGGCGCCGGCCGGGTAGCATCCCGTGCGGTCGCGCGGCGGCGGATCACCCCCTTGCGGGGTGGGGGCCCGCGTCGTTTCCGGTTCGCGCGATAGACTGCGCCGGCTTCTGCCCCGGGCTGGACTCGACACGAGCCGGCCCGGTCCCATTTGTGCGTGCGCGATGCCCGCGCCGCACGGCACAACCAGACTTGCGGAGGATTCCCCTTGAGTAGCTTTCTGACGAACCACGGGGTCGTGGTCGCCTTGTTCTGCGCCGCGCTTGCGATCGTGTACGGCCTGGTCACCACCAGGGCGCTGCTCGCGCTGTCGCCCGGCAACGAACGTATGCAGTCGATCTCGCTCGCGGTGCAGCAGGGCGCCCGCGCCTACCTGACCCGGCAGTACACGACGATCGCCGCCGTCGGCGTCGTCGTGTTCATCGCGCTCATCTTCATCCAGAACATCGCGGTGGCCGCGGGCTTTGCGATCGGCGCGATCCTCTCGGGAGCGGCGGGCTTCATCGGGATGAACGTGTCGGTGCGCGCCAACGCGCGCGTCGCCGAGTCGGCGCGCGGCGGCATCGCGCCGGCGCTGAGCGTCGCCTTCCGCGGGGGTGCCATCACCGGGATGCTCGTCGTCGGCCTGGCGCTGCTCGGCGTCGCCGGCTACTTCGGCCTGCTCACCGCCGTCTTTGGCGACAGCAACGAGACGGCGGTCAAGGCGCTGATCGGCCTCGGCTTCGGCGGCTCGCTGATCTCCGTGTTCGCGCGACTCGGCGGCGGCATCTTCACCAAGGCCGCCGACGTGGGCGCGGACCTGGTCGGCAAGGTCGAGGCCGGCATCCCCGAGGACGACCCGCGCAACCCGGCCGTGATCGCCGACAACGTGGGCGACAACGTCGGCGACTGCGCCGGCATGGCCGCCGACCTGTTCGAGACCTACGCGGTCACCGCGGTGGCGGTGATGCTGCTGGGCGTCCTCACCTACTCCGCCGCCGACTCCACGCGCATCGCGCTGTACCCGCTCGTGCTCGGCGGCGCGGCCATCATCGCCTCGATCATCGGGACGTTCGCGGTGCGCTCGCAGGCGGGCAACGTCGAGCGTGCCCTCTATCAGGGCCTCGTCGTGTCGGGGATCCTGGCCGCCGCCGCGTTCTACCCGATCACGCACTGGCTGATGGGCAACATCACCTTCCCGGCGACGGCGGCGCTCGTGCATCCCGCCTCCGGCCTGGCGGTGATCATCGCGCCGAAGGGACCGAGCGTCAGTCACCTGTACCTGTGCTCGCTGATCGGCATCGGCGTCACGGCGCTGCTGTTCGTGATCACCGACTACTACACCTCGACGCGCTTCTCGCCGGTGCGCAAGACGTCCAAGGCGTCGGAGACCGGCCACGCCACGAACATCATCCAGGGCTTCTCCTCGGGCCTGCAGGCCACGGCCGCGCCGGCGCTGGTGCTGTGCCTGGGAATCCTCGGCTCGTGGAAGCTCGCCGGTATCTACGGCATCGGCGTGGCGGTCATGGGCCAGTTGTCGCTCACCGGCCTGATCGTGGCCTTGGACGCGTTCGGCCCGATCACCGACAATGCCGGCGGCATCGCCGAGATGGCCGACCTGCCCGAGGAGGTGCGCAACGTCACCGACCCGCTGGACGCGGTCGGCAACACCACCAAGGCGGTGACCAAGGGCTACGCGATCGGCTCGGCCGTGCTCGCGGCGATCGTGCTGTTCGCGGGCTTCCAGGAGGAGCTGGCCCAGCAGTCGCACGGCGTCCACATCACGTTCGGCATCAACGAGCCGCAGGTGCTCATCGGCCTGCTGCTCGGCGGCATGATGGTGTGCCTGTTCGCCTCGCTGTCGATCGAGGCCGTCGGGCGCGCCGGCGGCGCCGTCGTGGAGGAGGTGCGCCGGCAGTTCCGCGAGAAGCCGGGGATCATGGAGGGCACCGACCAGCCCGACTACGCCGCCTGCGTGGACATCGTGACGCGGACCGCCCAGCGCGAGATGATCCTGCCCTCGTTGCTCCCGATCGGGCTGACGCTCGTCGTGGGCCTGATCGATGAGAAGGCGCTTGGCGGACTGCTCATCGGGACGATCGTCGTCGGCTTCTTCTTCGCCGTCATGATGACCGCCGGCGGTGGTGCGTGGGACAACGCCAAGAAGCTGATCGAGGATGGCGCCTTCGGTGGCAAGGGCTCCGATGCCCATGCCGCGTCGGTGACCGGCGACACCGTCGGCGATCCGTTCAAGGACACCGCCGGCCCGGCGATCAACCCGATGATCAAGGTGGCGAACATCGTCGCCATCCTGATCATCCCGCTCATCACCTGAGATGCTCCGGCCTCGCGGGCGGGTCCCGTCCGCGAGGCCGTAATCTCCGAGTCGTGGGCTCCCCCCGCCAGCTGCATCGCGGCAGCACGATCGTGCTGTCGCTCGTGATGATCGTGCTCGGCGTCGCGCTGATCGTGCAGGCGGTGAGCGGCCACGGCGGCGTGGTGTCGGCCCGGCTGTTGCTCGGCGTCCTGTTCATCGCCGGTGGCGGTCTGCGCCTGTGGGTTGAGCGCCGGCGAGGCTCGGCAGCCGTGAGCGACGCGTTCGGCCACCCCGAGGAGGGTCACCACGGGCACGAGCTGACGCTGCGCTCGCGCGGCGGGCTGCGGCGCAGCATCGGCTCGCCGCTGCTGTTCTCGATCGTGTGGACGTCGATCGCGAGCGCGGTGTATTTCTCGCTCGGGGTCGTCGCCGGGCATGCCCTCGGGCTGACGCCGCTCGTCTACCTCATCGCCTCGGCGATGTTCGGCCTCACCACCATGACGTACGTCGAGGGGGCGTCGCTGCACCAGGATCGCGGGGGCGCGACGGTGTTCGCGCGCTACGCCTTCAACGAGCTCGTCAGCTTCGTGGCCGGCTGGGCGATCCTGCTCGACTACGTCATCCTCATCGCCGTCACCGCCTATTCGGCGAGCCAATACCTGCGCGTGTTCTGGCACCCGCTGGGGCGCAGCGGGGTGTCGCTCGCCGTCGCCCTGGCGATCATCGCCTACGTGATCCTCAGCAACATCCGCGGGTTCTCCAGCCGGCGCGCTCGACGCGTCGGCGCGCTGGTGGTCGGCGACCTCGCGTTGCAACTGCTGCTGATCGTGCTCGGCCTGATCGTGTTCTTCACCCCGGGCGCGCTGACGTCGTCGATCCACCTCGGCACCGCACCCAGCTGGAGCAACCTCGTGTTCGCCCTGACGATCACCGTGATCGCGTTCACGAGCCTGGAATCGGCCTCGGGGCTGGCCGGGGAGGTGGCGGTCGGGCGGCGCGGTCTGCGGCGCCTGGTGACCAGCGCGGGCCTGTCGGTGCTCGTCGTGTACGTCGGCATCGCGCTCGTCGCGGTCGTCGCCGTCCCCGTGCATGGCACCACGACGGCGCTCGGGGGGCGCTACGTCGACGCGCCGGTCCTGGGGATCGCGTCGGCCTTCCCGCAGCACTGGCTGTCTCAGACGCTGCGCTACGTCGTCGGTGCGATGGCGGCCATCACGCTCGTGGCAGCCGCCAACTCGGCCATGCTCGGCCTGTCGCGGCTGGCCTATTCGCTGTCGACGAACCGGCAGATCCCCAGTTCGCTCGGACGGCTGCACCCGCGCCGCTCGACCCCCTACGTGCTGATCATCATCGCCGGGTTGGTCGCCGCGGCGCTGTCGGCGACCGAGAACCTCGACTTCCTGGTGGGGATCTACGCCTTCGGGGCGATGCTGGCCTTCACGATCGCCCATCTGTCGGTGTGGCGGCTGCGCTACTCCGAGCCCGAGCGCGACCGTCCCTACCGCATGCCCCTGTCGATCCGCGTTCGCGGCGGCGACCTGCCCATCCCGGCGGTGCTCGGCGCGGTGCTGTCGGGACTCGGCTGGGTGGCCGTCATCGTCGTGCACCAGCCGGCGCGTTACGTCGGGTTTGCCTGGATGGCCGCGGGGCTGGCGCTGTACGTCGGCTATCGCCTGGCCGAGGGCAAGTCGATCCTCAGGCGCGTGACCGTGCCCGCGCAGGCGCTGCGCGCCGAGCCGCTCGTCCAGGACGACTACGGCTCGATTCTGGTGCCGCTGTCGGGGACCGAGCTCGACGACGACATCGTGCAGACGGCGGCGCGGCTGGTGGCCAGCGAGCAGACTGACGCGGCGGCGATCGACAAGGCGACGATCGAGGCGGTGTGGATCTTCGTGCTGCCCATGTCGCTGCCGATCGACGCCAGCCTGCCCGAGGCGCAGATCAAGCGCGCGCGCCAGGCCCTCGCGCGGGCCAAGGTGGTGGGGGAGGAGTACACCGGGGTCGAGGTGGCCACGGCGACGGTGCGCGCCCGGCGCGCCGGGCAGGCGATCGTCGACGAGGCCCGGCGCCGGGGCGTCGAGGCGATCGTGCTCGGCGCCGAGGAGCCGTCGCGGATTCGCGGCGGGCCGCGGCTGGGCGGCCGTGGGGGACCGCTGGAGAACTACGTCGGAGACAGCACCAAGTACGTCGTCAACAAGGCGGACTGCCGCGTGATCGTGACGGCGCCGCCGGCCGCGGAGCCCGTCGTGCCGGATCAGGGCTCCGGCACGATCGAATAAGCTCCGGCCATGTTCGTCCTGATCGTCGGTGCCGGCCGGGTGGGATCGGCCGTGGCCAAGACGGCCCTGGCCAAGGGCTACACCGTCTCGGTACTCGACGAGGACCCGCTGTCACATGAGCGTCTCGACGCTGGCCAGCAGAAGAGCTGGGAGGACGCGGGCGGCCAGTTCACCGTCGGTACGGCGCTCGAGCTCGAGGCCCTCGTGGCCGCCGGCATCGAGCATGCAGAGGTGTTCATCGCGTCGACCGACGGCGACAACACGAATCTCATCATCGCCCAGATCGCCCAGCGTCAGTTCGGGGTCGAGCGAGTCATCGTTCGCGTGATGGACCCGGCGCGTGCCGCCTGGTACCGCGAGCAGGGCTTGCACACGATCTCCCCGACGCAGCACGCCATCGAGATGTTCGATCAGGCCATCGACGCGACCGCGGTGTGACGCGATGTACGTGATCATCGCCGGCGGCGGCAAGGTGGGCTGGAACCTCGCCCGCGAGCTGATGTCCAAGGAGCACGAGGTCACGCTCATCGAGGCCCGGCGCGACCGCTATCTCGTGATCGAGGAGGAGCTCGAGCACGCGGTCCAGTACGGAGACGCGACGGAGCTGTGGGTGCTCGAGCGTGCCGGGATCCAGCGCGCCGATCTCGTCATCGCCGTCACCGGCGACGACGAGGACAACATGCTCGTCTGCCAGGTCGCGAAGGAGAAGTACCTCTGCGACCGCATCATCGCCCGCGTCAACAACCCGCGCAACTACCAGCATTTCAAGCTGCTGGGCATCCAGCCGGCGGTGTCCGCGACCGACCTCATCCTGCGGCTCATCGAGCACGAGGTGCCACGCTACGGGCTCGTGCATCTGCTGGCCCTCGAGGAGGAGCGCCTGGAGATCATCGAGCTCGAGGTGCCCGCCGAGTCGCCGGTGGCCGGCCGCCGCGTGGCCGACATCGATCTGCCCGATGGGAGCCTGATCATCTCCGTCCTGCGGGCCCGGGGCGGCTTCGTGCCCAAGCCCGACACCGTCATCGAGGCCGGCGACGAGGTCCTGCTCGTGCTCGATCCGGGTCTCGAGGAGTCGATCACCACCTCCTTCGCCGCGCCGGCGCAGCGCGCGCGCAGCTGAGCGGCCGCGCCCGCCGGGTCTCGCGGCCGCGCCGCCCGTCGCCACGACGTCCGGGCCTCGACGCATAGTCTGCCCGTCGGCTGGACGGATTGGCCGTCCGCGGTTGGACGAATGTACGAGTCTTTGCAGGAAATCGGTCAACGAATGATTGAGCGGGCTTGTGTTGAAGCTCATGTCTGCCGATGTTTAGGTACGTGTCCCCTCGGCGTGTGATCTTCGCCGTACCGCTTGTTATCGCGTCGCTGGCCTTCGTGGTGGCCGTCGCGACGCTCGGCAACCATCTCGCCGGCGTGAACTGGCCACTGCTCGGCGGCTCACGGGGCGGAGAGCGCAGCGTGACCGTCACCAGCTCGCCGCCCTCGAGCGTCACGCTGGTCGCCTCGCCGCAGGGCGGCGGCACGCCACGCTCGGGTGCCTCGCTGGTAGCCGGCCTGCCAACGGGCACCGCCGGGGCGAGCGCCGCAGCCGCCGGCGGCACGCTGGCCACGGCCGTCGCCGCGGCGCCGTCCGCCACGGTCGTTCCCGTCGCCGGTGGCACGCCGGTCTCCGGGCCGCCCAGCCCGACCCCGGTGCGTCAGGTCCCGCCGACCACGCTGCCACAGCTTCCAGTGTCCTCGACGCCGACCACCGTGGCGCCCGGCTCCTCGGCGCCCGCGGCGAGCACGCCGTCGAGCGGCGCTCCGGCCACCGGCGCCCCCACGACCGGCACGACGCCGGCGACCTCCGGCAGCCCGAGCCCCGGCGGCCCGGCGCCGGCCATCGCCACCGCGCCGTCCAGCAGCGCGAGCTCGAGCAGCCAGTCGAGCACGGAGACGAGCACGGGCACCGGCCCGATCTCGCTGGCGCCCAGGGGGAGCACGACCACCACCACGAGCCGCTCCACCTCGGTGTCGACCTCCTCCACGACGTCGACGACCGCCACCTCGGCGACGGGTACCTCGGCCACCACCACGACCGCCTCGTCGACGTCCACTGGCCCGTCGAGTCCCTCAACCTCAACCTCACCCTCAACCTCAAGTGCATCTTCAACCTTGAGCTCCTCGACGTCGAGCAGCATGAGCATCACCCAGACGGACACCCATCACGCGAGCGAGCCGCCGCACTGGACTCGTCCGATCCGCGGTGTCTGGGGTGCCGACGCGGCCGCGCGGATCAGCGCGCCGGCAGCGGCAGCCTCTGCGCCCGGCGGCCTGGCCGCGAGACGGGAGGTGGGCGGCGCCCCCGCCGACTCGACGCCGGTGGCCGACTCGACGCCGGTGGCCGACTCGACGCCGGTCCCCGACGCGACGCCCGTCACCGGCTCGGCGCCCGCGGTGCGGTCGGCCCCTGCCGCGCCGGCCAAGCCCGCGGTCCAGGTGAAGCCCGCGGTGCCGGTGAAGCCTGCCGCGCCGACCGCGAGCGCGCCGACCCCGGCGCCCGTCAAGCCCGCCGCGGCGGCGACGCCCCAGGCACCGCCCGGGCCCGCGCCGGCGCCCACACCCGCCGCACCGCCGGCACCCACGCCGGCGCCCGCACCCGCGGCACCGCCAACACCGGCCGCGGCGGCGCCCAGCCAGCCCGCGCCGGCGGCGCCCAGCCAGCCGGCGCCGCCGAGTTCGCCCCCGCCGCCGGTGGCGCCACCGGCGCCGCCACCGCCGCAGCGGACGCCGCCGCCGGTCCCTGTCACACAGTCGCCGTGGGGCGCCAACACGCCGAGCAAGCAGGCCTCGACGGCTCCGTGGCGGGCAGGGCCGCCCCGCGGCTCGGACGACTGACGGCGCCGTCGCCGCGGCTCGGTTGGACTATCCTTAGCCGTCCTTTCCGGGATGGTGTAATTGGCAACACGCGACACTCTGGATGTCGAATTTGGGGTTCGAGTCCCTGTCCCGGAGTCTGGTCGGCGGCTGCGCGCAAATCGCGGGCCGGTTGCTCCCCGCCCGCGCGCGGGGCGCAGCATGAGGCCCGCGCCCGGCTGATCGCGCTCACGCGGCGGCCTGATCGACCCAGTCGCGATACAGCCGGTGGTAGTGCCCCTCGCGGGCGACGAGCTCGTCGTGGGTGCCCTGCTCGACGATGCGACCGTGTTCGAGCACGACGATCCGACCGGCCCGGCGGATGGTCGACAGGCGGTGGGCGATGACGATCGCCGTGCGCCCGGCGAGCAGCCGCCGCAGCCCTTCCTCGATGCGCCCCTCGGTGTGCAGGTCGACGTTGGAGGTCGCCTCGTCGAGGACGAGGATGCGCGGATCGGCCACGAGTGCGCGGGCAAAGGCGATGAGCTGGCGCTGCCCGGCCGAGAGCTGCACCCCCCGCTCGCCCACCTCGCTGTCGTAGCCGTGCTCGAGCGCGGAGATGAACGCGTCGGCGCCGACGGCGCGGGCCGCCGCGCGGGCGTCCTGCAGCGTCGCTCCGGGTCGCCCGAAGGCGATGTTGTCGAGCACCGTGCCGGAGAACAGGAACGCCTCCTGCGGCACGATGCCCATCTGCGAGCGCAGCGAGTCGCTGCTGACGTCGCGCAGGTCGTGTCCGTCGACGAGTACCCGGCCCTCGGTGGGGTCGTAGAAGCGGGCCACCAGCTTGGCCATCGTCGACTTGCCGGCGCCCGTCGCCCCGACCAGGGCCACGGTCTGCCCCGGCGGCACGTGCAGGGTCACGTGGTCCAGGGCACGCACCTCGTCGTCGGCCGCGTCGCCGGCGGCCTTGCGACGGCGGCGACGGTACACGAACGACACGTCGTCGAACTCGATCTCCCCGCGCAGCACGGGCAACACCACCGGATCGGCGGGCTCCGGCAGATCGGAGCGGATGGCGAGGAGGTCGAAGATCTTCTCCAGCGCGGCCATGCCCGACTGGTAGGTGCTGTACAGGTTGGACAGCTGCGTGATCGGATCCGACAGGTTCGACAGGGCGGCGACGAACGCCACCACGGTGCCGGCGGTCGCGTAGCCGGCGATCGCCTGCGAGCCCCCGTACAGGGCGATCCCGGCGATCGCGATGCCCGACAGCAGCTCGACCGCTGGAAAGTAGGCCGCGTTGAGGCGCACGGTCACCATGTTCGCCTCCTGGTTGTCCGCGTTGAGCGCCGCGAAGCGCGACTCGTGCACGGCCTCCTGTCCGAAGTTGCGCACCACGCGAACCCCGGACAGGGATTCCTGCAGGTAGGCGGTGATCGATCCGATCGTCTCGCGTGTGCGGCCGAAGGCGCCGGCCGAGGCGATGCGAAACGCGATGCTGGCCACCGCCACGAAGGGGAACACGATGAAGGTGATCAGCGCCAGCTTGAGGTCGAGCAGGCACAGGATGACGATCGTGCCGGCCAGGGTGAGCGTCGACTGGAACAGCGTCACCACGCTGTCGGTGACGAGCTGGTCGAGCGCCTCGACATCGTTGGTCATGCGCGAGATGAGCACGCCGGCCGGGCGGCTCTCATAGAAGCCGATCGGCAGCGACTGCAGGTGCGTGAAGATCTGCAGGCGCAGGTCGGCCAGCGCTCGCTGGCCCACCCACCCGACGAGATAGGTCTGCACGTAGGTCATCAGCCACAACACGAGCGACGAGGCGAGATACGCGATCACGACGAGCACGAGGTTGCGCACGCTGTGCTCGGCGATGCCGCGGTCGATGGCCGCCTTGGCCAGCAGGGGCGGCGCCAGCGACGCGGCCGTGCCGACGAGCAGCGCGATCAGCATCAGCGCGCTGCGCCGCCGGTACGGGCGCAGCAGCGCGAGCAGGCCCCGGAGGTTGCGCGCGCGCGACTCGCGACTGGCGCGCTCGCCCGCCCAGCGCTCGCCGCGGCGCGTCCCGGGCCCGAGACCCCGCCCGCCGCCGCCGCCGAGTCCGCGTCCGCCCGGTGGGCTCACAGGCCGCTCACCTCGCGCTCGAGCGGCTTGCGGGTGAGGAAGACCTGGTCGGGAAGGCCCTTCTCGACGATCTCGCGGTACAGGTCGGACTGCTCGAGCAGCGACTCGTGGTCGCCCTCGGCGGCGATCCGCCCGTCCTCCATCACGATGATCTCGTCCGCGAGGGCGATCGTCGACAGTCGGTGGGCGATGATGAACGTGGTACGCCCGCGCATCGCCTCGCGCAGCGCCGTCTTGATCTCGCGCTCGGTCGAGGCGTCCACGGAGGAGGTCGCGTCGTCGAGGATGAGCACCCGCGGATCGGCCAGCAGGGCGCGCGCGATGGCCAGGCGCTGGCGCTGTCCGCCCGACAGGCTGAGCCCGCGCTCGCCGACCAGCGTGTCGTAGCCCTGGGGCAGGCGGGCGATGAAGTCGCTGGCCTGGGCGCGTTCGGCGGCCAGGCGCACCTCGGCGTCGCTGGCCTCCGGGCGGGCGTAGGCGATGTTGTCGCGGACGCTGGTCGAGAACAGGAACGGGTCGTCGCTGACCACGGCGATCGCGCGGCGCAAGGAGCGCAGCTGCACCCGGCTGACGTCCGCCCCATCGAGCAGGACGCGCCCCAGCGTCGGGTCGTACAGGCGCGAGATGAGCGACACCAGGCTCGTCTTGCCCGATCCGGTCGCGCCGACGATGGCCACGGTGCGTCCGGCCGGGACGTCGAGGTCGATGTCGTGCAGCACCGGACGGGTCGGCATGTCATCGGCCCCGTCGTAGCGCAGGGTCACGCCTCGCAGCTCCACGTGGCCGTTGCCGGGCGGCAGGCGGCGGCGCTGCCGGCGGCGCGACGATGCGCGGCTCGCGGTCGAGGATCTGGAAGATCCGCGCCCCGGACGCGGTGGCCCGCTGGGCCAGGCCGAGCGTGACGCCGAGCGAGCGCATCGGGCCGATGAGCATCAGCATGTAGAAGTAGAAGGCGCTGAACTGGCCGAGGCTCAGTTGGCCGTGGATGACGCTCGTCCCCCCGATGATCAGCACGGCCGCCAGCCCGAGCTGCGGCAGGAAGGCGATGATCGGGTTGAACGTCGCCTCCAGGCGGGTGGCCACCATCGACTGCTCGAACACGCGGCCGACGCTCTGGCGGAAGCGTTCGAGCTGGCGGTCCTCGCGAGCGAACGACTTGACCACCCGCACGCCCGAGATGTTCTCCTCGGCGTCCGCGGTGAGCTCGGCGATCCGCTGCTGGACCTCCTGCACGGCGGGACGGGCGCGGCGCCCGTAGCGCTGCGAGATCGCCACGACGAACGGCACCGGGATGAGCGAGATCAGCCCGAGCTCCGGGTTGATCACGACCATCGCCACGCCGGCGAGCGACGATGGTCAGCGCCGATTGCAGGATGAAGATCAGGCCGTAGCCGAGGAAGAAGCGCACCTGCGACAGGTCGACGGTCGCGCGCGACATCAGCTGACCCGTCTGCTGATGGTCGAAGAACCCGAGCTCGAGCCGTTGCAGGTGGGCGTACAGCTGCTCGCGCAGGTCGTACTCGATGCCCAGCGACACGCGCCCGGCGATCATCCGCCGCGTGACCGTCAGCGCCCAGCGCAGCAGCACGGCGAGCAGGATCAGCGCGGAGACCACGACGAGCGTGTGGTGGTCGTGGTCGCGCAACGCCACCTGGTGGTGCTCGCGGTGCGTGGCGCCCGAGGTCAGCGCGTCGACCGCCCGGCCGGTGAGGTAGGGGATGGCCACCGTCATGACCATCGCCATGGCCGCGAACAGCCACGACACGGCCATCGCACGCCGGTAGGGGCGCAGAAACCCGAGAAGTCGATAGAACGTACTCATTGGTTGCAGGCGCAATTGTCGCAGGCCCGACCCCGCAGTTCCGGCCGCTACGCTCGGACCGCATGGCCGCCGCCGCCCGCCATCGTCCCCGGCGCGGGGTTGTGCAATACCTGCCTGCCACCAGCGGGTCGTCGCCACGACCCGGGGCTCCCGCTTCTCGCTATGCGAGCGCTCGCGCTGTGACCCTGCCTACGCGCGTTACCCGCGGCTGCCGGTACCGCGAATGCCCGGCCACGAGCCGGGCCGGCGCGCCGAGGCCTGAGCGCTACGCGCGCCACCGCTCGGCCTCGGCCGCCGCTGGTCGCGCCGTGGCGCCGGCCGGGGCGCCGGTGGCCACGAAGTCGCCCGGGCGCACGAGCACGAACGCGAGCACCGAGCCGACGAGCGCGATCACCGCCGCGATCAGCGTGATCTCGCTGAAGGCGCCGGTGAATCCCGTCTGGTAGGCGTGGGTGAGCGAGGCACGGGCGGCCGGGGGCAGCGAGGGCACCAGCGCGCTGACGCCGCCGGCCTGGAGCGCACCGGCGAGCGCGCCGTGGGTGGCGGACAGGATCTGGCGCCCTGGGGCGCCGCCTAGATCGCGCTGACCGTCTCCTGGGTCACCTGGTGCTGGAAGACGGCCCCGAGCCCGGCGATGCCGGTGGCGATCCCGACCTGGCGGAACGTGCTGTTGATGCCGGAGGCCATGCCGCTGCGCGCCGGCGGGACGACGCCGATGGCCGTCGACGCCAGCGCGGGATTGACGAGCCCGATGCCGGCGCCGCCGATGAGGAATCCGGGTACGAGAACCGTCCACGTCGAGCTGGCATTGACGCTGGACTGCAGCAACAGCCCGATGCCGATGCACAGCAGACCGACACCGAGCAACAGCCGGACCTGGATGCGCACGCTCAGGCGGCCCGAGAGCGGCGCGAAGATGAACGACGTCAGCGTGATGGGCAGGAAGCGCAGGCCGGCCGCCACGGCCCGTACCCGAGCAGGGTCTGGATGTACAGCGTCTGGTAGAGGAACATCGCGAAGATCGACGCCGAGATGGAGAAGGCGACGACGCTTGCCCCCACGAACGCCGGGCAGCGAAACAGGGACAGATCGAGCATCGGGCGCTCCTGGATGCTCTCGGCGACGAGGAACAGCCCGAGCAGCACGACCGAACCGACGAGCAGGGTGACGATCTGCACCGACCCCCAACCGAGCACGTTGCCGCGCACCAGCGCGTACACGAGCATGAACAGCGCCCCCGAGAACGTGACGAAGCCGGCCCAGTCGATCCGCGTGCCCTCGGGGTCACGCGACTCGGCCACCTGGGTGACCGTGATGATGACGGCGACGACGCCGATCGGAACGTTGACGAAGAAGATCCATTCCCAGCCGAACGCCGACGTGATGATCCCGCCGACGAGCGGGCCGACCGCGACCGCCGCGCCGGTCACGGCGCCGAACACGCCGAACGCGACGCCGCGCTCGCGCCCCTGGAATGCCTGTGCGATGAGCGCGAGCGAGGTGGCGAACATGATCGCGCCGCCGATGCCCTGCAGGCCGCGGGCCAGGTTGAGCTCGAGCGGCGAGCTGGACAGGCCGCACAGTGCCGACGACACGCTGAACACGATCAGGCCGACGGTGAAGACGCGCTTTCGCCCCAGCAGGTCGGCCAGCGACCCGGCCGTGAGCAGGAACGCGGCCAGCGTGAGCGAGTAGGCGTCCACGACCCACTGCAGATCGGCGAAGCTCGAGTGCAGCGCGCGGTGGATGGTCGGCAGCGCGACGTTGACCACCGTGATGTCGAGCAGCAGCATGAAGATCGCCACCGAGACGGCGATCAGGGTCCACCACTTGCGATCCATGGGCCTCCCTTCGTGTCCTGCGCCCGCACGCCACCGCGCCGCCGGCGAACGCCACACCCCACGACGGACGCGGCGTCGACGCGAGCCGCCGACCTGACGGGGATCACTATACGAACCGCGGCTTCGCCCTCCGCCGGTTCGCGGAGTCGACGGGGTGGGCACGAACGTCAAAGCGCGCGCACGCCGTCCTGTGGGCCCGATACACCTTGCCAGCTCATGACGTTGCTGACCGGCAAGCGCCTGCTCATCACCGGCGTCCTCACCGAGGGCTCGATCGCCTATTCGGTTGCCGCCGCCGCGCAGCGTGAGGGCGCCGAGGTCGTGCTCAGCGGCTTCGGCCGCGGGCTGCGCATCACCGAGCGCATCGCCGCCCGGCTGCCGGCGCCCGCCGACGTGCTCGAGCTTGACGTCAACGAGCCGGAGCAGATCGACGCGGTGGCCGGCGCCCTCGGCGAGCGGTGGGGTCACCTCGATGGCGTCCTGCACGCGATCGCCTTCGCGCCCGCGGACGCGCTCGGTGGCCGGTTCCTGTCCACCCCGAGCGAATCGGCGCTGACCGCGTTCCAGACGTCGGCCTTCTCGTTGAAGGCGCTCGCCGCCGGACTGCTGCCGCTCCTGCGCGCCGCGCCCGAGGGCGCGTCGATCGTCGGCCTGGACTTCGATGCCAGCGTGGCGTGGCCGATCTATGACTGGCAGGGCGTGGCCAAGGCGGCGCTCGAGTCCATCAGCCGCTACCTGGCCCGGGACCTCGGACCGTCCGGCATCCGCTGCAACCTCGTCGCCGCCGGCCCGCTCAGCACCGTCGCGGCAAGCAACATCGAGGGGTTCGAGGTGCTCGCCCAGGCCTGGCTGGCGCAGGCGCCGCTGGGCTGGGACCTGCACGACGCCACACCGGTGGCCGACGCCTGCGTGTTCCTGCTCTCACGCCTCGCCCGCGGCATCACCGGGGAGATCGTGCACGTCGACGGCGGGGTGCACGCGATCGGCGCCGCGAGCCCCCACCCCGAAGGGGGTGTGCCGCCCGTCGACACGTAGTCCTACAGTGGCGTGTCGGCCCCCGCCGGCCACAGGCCGACCAGTTCCCCGCACAGCTTGCTGGCATGCGCGGCCAGCGCTCGTGCCTCGCCGTGGCGTCCCTGCAGCCGCGCCGCGCCCGCGGCGCGCACGATCCGGCACACGGCGTCGGCGTGCTCGGTCACGGTCTGCACCCGCGCCTCGGCGTCGCGCCCGGCCAGCACGACCTGCAGGTTCGTGCGCCGTCCGGTCCCGTCGCGCCAGTAGGGAACGGCGGGCGACGGCGGATCGTGGCGCTCCGGCGACAGGGGTCGGGAGGGGCCGCTCATGCGGGCAAGTGTCCGCTCCCCGGTGGGGCGCCGTCAAGCCGAGGCGCCGCGACTCACGCGCGCTTGGTCGCGTCCCGGGGGAAGTACACCGCCCGCCACCACAGTTCGGCGAGCGCGCGCACGTGTACCGCCGCATCGCGGCCGCCGCGGATGACCTCGAGCGTGATGTGACGCTCGACCATCGCCAGCAGCGCCTGCGCGGACAGGCGGGCCGGGATATCGCTCGGGGCGATGCCGCGCTCCTGATCGCGGGCGATCCGCGCCTCGCCGGCGGCGACGAAGCGCTCGATGTACGGCGCCCACTCCGGGGGCAGGTGATCGTCCATGCCCGACAGGTAGCCGACGAGCAGCAGCACCGGTGCGTCACGGTTGACCACGCCGACGACGCGGCGCAGCCCCAGGTGCAGCTCGCGGCGGGGATCGCCCTCTCCCTCCAGGTAGACCGACGCGGCCCGGTACATGTCGCTGAACGCCTGCTGGATCAGCCGGTCGACGACCGCGCGCTTGTTGGGAAAGTAGAAGTACACGGCGGTGCGGCTGACGAAGGCGCGCTTGGCGATCGCGTCGATCGTCATCGCCGCGTATCCCTCCTCGTCGACCATCTGGCGCGCCGCGGCCAGGATCGCCTCCTCGGTGCCGTTGCGCGCGCGTCGCACCGAGGTCCGCGCCGGCGCGGCGGCACGCCGCGGCGCCTGGGGGCTCACGCTCACTGCCAGGCTCCGCCGGGCGTGCGGGCGCCGAGGGCGCTCAGGAGGCGATCGCGGGTGTCGGCGGGCGCGATCACCTCGTCGACGTAGCCGGCTGCTGCGGCGCGCGCCACCGGCAGGTGCTCGTCGCCGTAGGCGGCGGCGAGCGTGTCGCGGTCCGCGCCGCCGGCGATCGCGCTGCGCTCGATGAGCTCGACGGCCTGGCGCGCGCCCATCACGCCGATCTGCGCAGATGGCCAGGCGAGGGTGTGGTCGGCGCCGAGGTCGCGGGAGTTCATGACGATGTGGGCACCACCATAGGCCTGCCGGAGCGTAACCGTCACCCGGGGGGTGCTGGCTCGCGCGAACGCGCGCAGCAGGCCGGCCCCGTGACGGATCACCCCGTCGCGCTCCTGGCGGGTGCCCGGCAGGAAGCCGGGCGTGTCGACGAGCACGACGAGCGGAATCTCGAAGCGGTCGCACAGCCGCACGAACCAGGCGCCCTTCTCGGAGCTGCGCGCGTCGAGCGTGCCCCCCAGGTAGCGCGGCTGGTTGGCGATCACGCCGACCGGCGCGCCGTCCAGCCGCGCGAAGCCGACGACGAGGTTGCGGGCCCAGCGCGGCGCCAGCTCACGCAACTCGCCGCCGTCCACGATCCGGACGATGACCTCGCGCACGTCGTAGACGAGGGCCGTGCGCGCGGGCAGGACGTCGCCGGGATCTCCGGGTCGCGGCGGGCGTGGGGGGGCGAGCGGCAGCGACGCGCCCTCGTGGGGCGGCAGGTAGGCCAGCAGCTCGCGCGCGAGCTCGGTGGCGGCCAGCTCGTCCTCGGCGACCAGCTGCGCCACCCCGTTGGCGCCGTGCACCCGCGCGCCCCCGAGCGCCTGCGCGCTGACCTGCTCGCGCGTGACCTGCTCGACCACCTTGGGACCGGTCAGGAACATCAGGCCGTCGGCGGCCACCATCACCGTGAGATCTCCCAGTGCGGGCGAGTAGGCCGCGCCGCCGGCGCACGGGCCGGTGATCACGCTGATCTGCGGGACGCGCGCGCGGGCCTGGGCGCGGAAGATGGCGGCGTAGGCGGTGAGCGCGGCCGTGCCCTCCTGCAGCCGCGCGCCGCCCGAGTGGGGGAACCCGACGACCGGCACGCCGCGGCCATCCGCGCGGCGGATCGTCTCGGCGATCGTCTCGCCTCCGAGCGCCCCGAGTGATCCACCGCGATGCTGGCCGTCCTGCGCCCAGGCGAACACCGGCCGGCCGTGCACCCGGCCGCTGCCGGCGGCCACGCCGTCGCCGACGTCGGCGCGCAGCGGGCGCAGCGTGCCGGGGTCGAGCAGCAGCTCCAGTCGCGTGCCGGCGAGCTCGGCGCGCCCGCCCGGCGACGGCGTGGGGCCATCGCTTCCGCCGCCCCGCGCGACCGCGACCCTCATGCTGCGGCCACCGCCAGGCAGGCGTTCTGCCCGCCGAAGCCCATCGAGTTGTTCAGCGCCAGCGCGGCGCTGGCGGCGCGTGCCTCGCGCGGAATGCAGTCGAGGTCGCACTCGGGATCGGCCTGCTCGTAGTTGATCGTGGGCGGCAGCAGCCCGCGGCGCACCGCCTCCAGGCAGACGAGCGCCTCGACGGCGCCGGCGGCGCCGAGGAGATGCCCGATCGCCGACTTCGTCGAGGACGCGGGCGGCGCGTCGCCGTTCCACAGGCCGTGGATCGCCACCGTCTCCACGCGATCGTTGTACGGCGTCCCGGTGCCGTGGCAGTTGATGTAGCCGACGTCGCCCTTGCTGGCGTCGGCGTCGGCGAGCGCCGCGCGCATCGCCTGCACGGCGCCGCGCCCGTTCTCGTCGGGCTGGGTGATGTGGAACGCGTCGTTGCTGGCGCCGTACCCGGCGATGCGCCCGTACACGGTCGCGCCGCGGGCGCGGGCGTGCTCGGCACGCTCGAGGATGAGCACGGCGGCGCCCTCGCCCATCACGAAGCCGTCACGACGGGCGTCGAAGGGACGCGAGATGCCCTCGCGCGAGAGCGCGCCCATGCGCCGGAAGGCGGCGAGGCACAGGCTGGTCATCGCCGCCTCGCTGCCGCCGGCCACGACGACGTCGGCCTCGCCGCGCTGGATCAGCCGCAGCGCCTCGCCGATCGCGTGGGCGCCGGTGGCGCAGGCGGAGGACACCGAGAACCCGGGGCCGTGGGCGCCCAGGCGCATGGCCACCGTCGCCGCGGCGGCGTTGGGCATCATCATCGGCACGAAGTTGGGGGAGACGGCGCGCTCGCCGTCGGCGATGAACGCCTCGCACTCGCGCTGCAGCGTGGTCAGGCCGCCGACACCGGTGCCCAGGATGACCCCGAGCCGCTCGGCCTCGACGCCGCCGGGGACGCCGTCCTCGCCGGTCGGCAGCAGCCCCGCCTCGGTGGCCGCCTGGTCGGCGGCGGCGAGCGCGAACTGCGCGAAGCGGTCGGTGCGGCGCGCCTCCTTGGCTGTCATCCAGCGCTCGGGGTCGAACGCCACCGCCGTCCCCAGGCCGTCGGCGATGCCGGAGCGGCCGGCCGTCAGCGCGTCGAAGACGGCATCGGCTCCCTCGCCGACCGACGTGATCGCGCCGCGCCCCGTGACGAGCACGTCGGGGAGCGCACCGGTCCGGCCGGCGCTCATGCGGGGGCGCCCGCGTCGCTCAGGCGCTGCACGAGTCGCACGGCATCGCCGACCCCGCTGATCTCCTTGAGCTCGCCATCGGCGATCTTGACGCCGAAGCGGTCTTCGAGCGCGGTGACGAGCTCGACGAGGTCGAGCGAGTCGACGTCGATGTCACGCCAGTCCGTCGCCATCGTCGCCTTGTCGGCGTCGGGGACCTTGATGCGGGTGAGCTCGTCGCGGATCGCCTGAAGGATCTGCTCGTCGCTATGGGGGGAATCACTCATCGGTGTGGGTCTCCTTGTTCGTAAGTCGGTCAGTGCAGTCTGTCTCAGGCACCGAGGGCCCCGTCCACGGCCAGCGTCGCGCCGTTGACGTAGGCCGCCTCGGGCGAGCATAGGAAGGCGATCGCCGCCGCCACCTCCTCGGGACGTCCCACGCGCCCCGCCGGCACGGTCGCGGCCAGGCTGTCCGCAACGCCACCGGCGGTCATGTCGGTCTCGATCACGCCCGGCGTCACCGCGTTGCAGGTGATCTCCTTGCGCGCCATCTCGCGCGCAATCGTGCGGGTCAGCCCGAGCAGCCCCGCCTTCGCCGCCGCGTAGTTGGCCTGGCCGGGGTTGCCGCGCTCGGCCACGATCGAGGAGACGTTGACGATCCGGCCCCAGCGCGCGCTCAGCATGCCGGTCAGGGCCTGACGCGTGCAATGGAATGCGCCGGTGAGGTTCGTGTCGATCACAGCGCTCCAGGCCGCGTCGGACATGCGGATGGCCAGCCCGTCGTCGCGGATCCCGGCGTTGTTGACGAGCACCAGCACGGGACCGAAGCGGGCCTGCACCTCCTCGAAGGCCGCGGCCACGGCGGCCGGGTCGCACACGTCGGCCTGCACGTCACCGCCGCTGCGGGCGAGCGTGGCCACCGGCCAGCCGTCGGCGGCCAGCCGCGCGGCGACCGCGGCGCCGATCCCGCGCTGCCCGCCGGTGACCAGCGCGCAGCCGCGCTCCTGCGGCCGGGGCGCGGCGGCCGGGTCAGGTGCGGACACCCGCGGGCTCCTTCCAGCTGAGGATGCCGGCGCCCCACACGAAACCGGCGCCGAAGGCCACCATGCCGACGAGCGATCCGGGCTGCAGGCGCCCGGCGCGATCGGCCTCCCACAACGCGATCGGGATCGTGGCCGAGGAGGTGTTGGCGAAGCGGTCGACGTTGACCATCAGCCGCTCGCTCGGCACCCCGAGGTCGGTTGCCACCGCCTCGATGATGCGGGCGTTGGCCTGGTGGGCGACGACGAGATCGAGGTCCTCGACGGTGTGCCCGCCGCGCGCCAGCGCCTCGCGCATGGCGGTGGCCATGCGCGGAACGGCGTGGCGGAACACCTGCTGACCGGACATGCGCAGCTTGCGCTCGTCGGTGTCGGCGAACAGCACGTCGGCCTTGTTCCCGTCGGCACCGAGCACGAACGGCGACCAGCCATCGATGTCGTCGGCCGCGCTCACGAGCGCCGCAGCGGCCCCGTCGCCGAACAGGATCGCCGTCGAGCGGTCCTGCAGGTCGGTCAGCCGCGACAGCGCCTCGGCGGCGCAAACGAGCACGTGGCGCGCGCGACCGCTCTCGATCTGGGCCGCAGCCTGGTCAAGCCCGTACAGGAAGCCGGCGCACGCGGCGTTGACATCCACGGCGGGGATCTCGCGCAGGCCGAGCGTGTCGATGAGCGCGGGCGCCAGCCCGGGCGTGATGAGGTCCGGCGTGATCGTCGAGACGATCACCTGGTCGACCTCGGCCGGCTCGCAGCCGCCGTCCGCCAGCGCGTCGAGGCAGGCCTGCGTGGCGAGATCGCCGAGGCTCACGCCGTCATCGAGCCAGCGCCGCTGGCGGATGCCGGTGCGACGCAGGATCCACTCCTCGTTGGTGTCGAGGCGCTCGGTGAAGTAGGTGTTGTCGACCACCTGGCCGGCGAGCCCGGCGCCGATGCCGCTGACGCGAGCCTTCACGCGGGCACCAGCGTTCGTCGCACGAGCCCGCTGAGCACCTCGCCGGGGCCGAGCTCGACGAACTCGTCGACGCCGAGCGTCTGCAGGGCGAGCACGGTCTCGCGCCAGCGCACCGGCGACAGCAGGTTCTGCGCCAGCTCGGCGCGCACGTCAGCGAACGGCGCGACGCTGCCGTTCGAGTACACCGGGAAGCGGGGCGCGTGCACCGGCGTGCGGGCCAGGGCCGCCGACAGGCGTGCGGCCGCCGGCCGCATCAGCGGTGAGTGAAACGCACCGGCGACGTCGAGCGGGCGGGCGCGCGCGCCGGTCTGCTCGCGCGCGCGCTCGGCGGCGCGGTCGACCGCCTCCTGCTCACCGGCCAGCACGAGCTGTCCGGGGGCGTTGTCGTTGGCCACGACGAGCTCGAGCTCGCCGGCCAGCGCGCGCACCGCGTCCGGGTCTCCGCCGAGCATCGCCACCATTCCGCCGGGCGCGAGCGCGGCGGCATCGGCCATCGCTCGGGCCCGTTCGTCGACGAGCGCCAGCGCATCCTCGAAGGCGAGCGCGCCGGCGGCGACCAGGGCGGCGTACTCGCCGAGCGAGTGCCCCGCGGCGACGACCGGCTCGAGCGACTCGCGCCGCCCGTTCCAGGCCGCCACCGAGCAGAGGAAGATCGCGGGCTGCTGCTCGCGCGTCCCCTGCTGCAGCGACTCGAACGGGTCGAAGCCGAGCAGCTCCAGGCCGCGCTCGAACAGGGGCTGGCCACGGTAAGGCCCGTCCATCCCGTCGAAATGGCTCCCCTGGCCGGGGAACAGCAAGGCATGAGTGGTCATCGGATCGAGAAGACTCCACGCGCTCGCGTCGGTTGCAGACGTTCGACGGAGCGCCCCGCATTGTCAGAACGCGGGCTGGATCGTAGAGCGCGCACGGCGACGATGTTCGTCCGCTGGACGGCCGCGCGGGCGCGGGCGTCAGCCGGCGAGCTGCTTGTTCGCCTGGCGCTCCGGCGGGATCTCCACGACGTCCCAGGCCAGCCCGACGCCCGCGAGGGCACGGATGACCAGCGCCGACGGGTCGAACTCCCACCAGCGCAGGCCGTGGAAGGCCGAGGTCGGAAAGGCGTGATGGTTGTTGTGCCACGCCTCGCCCATCGACAGCGGGGCCAGCCAGGCGAGATTGCGCGACTCGTCGCCCGTGGCGAACCGTCGACGGCCGTAGTAGTGGCACAGGGAGTTGATGCTGAAGGTCACGTGGTGCAGCAGGAAGATGCGCACGGCGCCGCCCCACAGCAGCGCGGTGAGCGCCCCCGACAGCCGGCCGGTGATCGCGTAGCCCAGCGCGAAGGGGAGGGCGAGCCCGCCCAGCGCCCACCAGACGAACGTGTCGTTGACCCAGTCGACGGCCGGGTCGGCGAGCAAGTCGGGCGCGTAGCGCTGCTGGCTGGCGAAGTCCGAGCGGAACAGCCACCCGACGTGCGCGTGCCACAGGCCGCGCACCGCAGCCAGCGGCCCGTCCCCGTGACCCGACGTGCGGGCTGTGCGGATCGCCCTCCTGGTCGGAGAAGGCGTGGTGCTTGCGATGGTTGGCCACCCATTCGATGACCGGTCCCTCGACCGCCGCCGAGCCGAGGATGGCCAGCGTCACGCGCACCGTGCGACCGGTCTTGAAGCTGCGGTGCGTGAACAACCGGTGATAGCCCACGGTGATCCCCAGCCCGGTCGGGATGTACAGAGCGACGAGAATGACGAGGTCGGGCCAGTGCAGCTCGTGATTCCAGGCCAGGCGCGCCGCCAGCAGCACCAGCAGCGCCGGCACGGCGATGACCAGCGCATTGATGATGCGCTCGAGCAGGTCGTAGCGCCCCGGCGGCTGGTTCTCGCCGGGATCGACGGCCTGGCCGTCGGCGATCGGCGGCGGGGCGGGCGGGGCCAGCGTGCCCGCGGGCGCCGCCCCTGCCGTCGGCGTCGTCGCGTCGTCCGTCGTCACGCTCGGCGGTGACGCGGCATCGGTGGCCGGCGCAGCGACGTACTCGCGCATGCTCACGAGCGCTGTTGGCTGGCCGCTGAGGGGGAGAAGTCGGGCATGCTGGGGGTCCTGCGCGTTCTCGCGCCGCCGGATACCGATGCGGCGAGCCGATCCGGCGTCGCCGATGCACGGATGGCGAACGCGCCCGCATCATGCCACACGCGGATGCGGACACACTGCCGGTCTACGGGAAACCCGAGAGCACGGCGGCCGGAGTGGGGCGCCGGCCGTCTAGGTACCGCGGGCGCCGGCCGCCACCGGCGCGGGCGCCTCGGCGTCGGACCCGGCGGCCGCGGGGGCCGGCAGCTCGCGCAGGCGTCGTTTGACCCGTCGGCGTTTCTCGGCGAGGTCCGACTCGAGCTTGGCCAGCTCCTCGCTGCGGCGCCGCACGAGGGCGAGCTGCTGCTCGATGTGTCCGAGCGCCTCCCGCAGCAGCATCGCGGCGCCGCTCGGGCGTCGACGTCCTCGCGGCTCAGCTCGCTGCGCAGTTGGGCGCGCGCCTCCTCGGCGGCCAGCAGCGTCTTCAGCTCCTCGAGCGAGACGTTGAGCAGCTCGCGCAGGCGGATCACCTCGCGCAGTCGCTCGACGTCGTGCTCGCTGTAGAGCCGGTGCGAGCCCGAGGCCCGCTGGGCGCCGCGCTCGAGCAGGCCGATCTCCTCGTAGTAGCGGATCGTGCGCGGCGTCGTCCCGGCGAGGCGGGCGACGTCGCCGATGCGCAGGTCGGGAGTCGTGTCGCTCATCGCGATCCCGCCATCGCGTTCGCGGGCCGCGGCGCGGTCACCGCGGCGTCCTCGTCGGGCGTCCTCGGCGACGACGTGCTTCGGGCGCAGCAGGCAGACGGCGGCGCCGAGGAACGACGTCGCGGCCAGCACCCACAGCGCGACGTGCATGTTGTGGATGAACGGGGCGAGCTTGGCGTCGGAGAGGCCCTGGGAGAGGCCGGAGAAGATCCGGAACAGGGTCGGCTTGGGCACCGCCGAGGTGACGATCGCCAGGACGAACGCGATCGACATGACCGCGCCGCTGTTCTGCACCAGCGTGCGCGCGCCGGCGGCGACGCCGCGCCGCTGGGCCGGCACGGCGCCCATCATGGCCGCGGTGTTCGGGCTGTTGAACATGCCCGACCCGACGCCGACGATGAGCAGCCACAGCGCGCTCTGCCAGTAGGCGGTGTGCACCTGCAGCGTCGTCATCAGGGCCAGCCCGACGCCGGTGACCACCATGCCCAGCGCGGCCAGCCCGCGCGAGCCGTGGCGGTCGGCGTAGCTGCCGGCGAGCGGCGAGGCGATGAGCATGCCGAGCGGCGAGCGGGATGAGCTTGATGCCGGCGGTGATCGGGTCGTCGCCCTGGGCGCCCCTGGAAGTAGAAGACGAACAGGAACATCAGCGCGAAGCGGGCGAGGCCGTTGAGGAAGGCGGCGCCGTGGCCGCCGCGAACAGCCGGTTGCGGAACAGCCTGAGGTCGAGCATCGGCGAGCGTCGACGTGGTTCTCGATCCACACCCACATCGGCAGGAACACGGCCGCGGCCGCCAGGCCGGCCGATGACGATCGGGTCGTTCCAGCCGTCGATGCCGCCCCGCGAGACGCCGAGCACGAGCCCGGTGAGCCCGACGACGAACGTGGCGTCCCGAGCAGGTCGATAGCCGCGCACCGCGTCGGGCTTGACCAGCTCGCGCAGGATGAGGCGCCCCAGGCCGCTCCGGCGAGCGCGAACGGGACGTTGAACCAGAACACCCAGTGCCAGGAGATGGCGACGAGCGCGCCGCCGAGCACCGGCCCGAGGACGAGCCCGATCGCGGCGACCATCGTGTTGGCGCCCATCGCCAGCCCGAGCTGCTCCCGGGGAAACGCGTCGGTGACGAGCGCGGGCGCGTTCGCGAACAGGAAGGCCGCGCCGATGCCCTGGAAGATGCGCCACAGGATCAGCTGCGTGCCGCTGCCGGCGAAGCCCGGCGCCGAGCGAGGCCGACGGCGAAGATGAGGAAGCCGAGCGACGTAGGCGCGCTTGCGCCCGAACAGGTCCGACAGCCGCCCGAAGCTGAGCACGAGCACGGTCGAGGCGATCATGTAGGCGAGGATCACCCAGACGAGCTCGAGCAGCGTGGTGTGCAGGCTGCGCTCGAGGTCGGGCAGCGCGATGATCAGCGTGCCCGAGTTCGTCGCCGCGAGCAGCATCCCGAGGCTCGTGCAGGACAGCGCCCACCAGCGGTAGTGCTCGTGGTCGGCGGAGACGCCGGGCCGGCGACGGGGCGGGGCGGTGACGGTGGACATGGGCCGCTCCGGGATGTAATCTTTACGTAAACGTCAAGTTTAGCGTAACATCGCGGTCGCCGGGACCGTCGACGGCGGCCCGCCGGCCGGCGCCGCGACCGGCGGTCGGGGCAGGGGCGCAGGGCTCGAGCACGTTCAGTTCATGCAGCCGTGGGCCACCGCCAGGCACGCCTCACACAGCGGCCAGGGCGGGTTCCACGGGTAGCCGCTGACGTCGCGGCCACAGAGCGAGATGTCGGGCACCTCGGGGGCGACGAGGTGGCACAGCTCCTGCGAGCCCGTCGGGCGAGCGGCGCGGCGTGCCGATGGCGTCCGGGGCGACGTTCGGGGCTGCGGACGGGCTGGCGACATCAGCCGCGACAGCCTAACCCGTGCTCGAACCGGGTTATGGTACGTAGGAGCGCGCGAGACCATAGAGTGCAACCGGGCGCGCACGAGAAAGGAACGACATGAGCGACACCAAGGTGACCAAGTCCGAGCAGGAGTGGCGCGAGCAGCTCAGCCCGAGCAGTACGACATCCTGCGCCGGGCCGGCACCGAGCCGCCGTTCACGGGCGAGTACGTCTACAACAAGGACGCCGGCGACTACCGCTGCGCCGGCTGCGGCGCGACGCTGTTCAGCTCCGACGCGAAGTTCGAGTCCGGCACCGGCTGGCCGAGCTTCACCGAGCCCGCGATCGCCGAGGCGGTCGAGCTGCGGCCGGACAACAGCTTCTTCATGCGCCGCACCGAGGTCGCTGTGCCGCGCCTGCGGCGGCCATCTCGGCCACGTCTTCGACGACGGCCCCGGCCCCGACCGGCCAGCGCTACTGCATCAACTCGGGCGCGCTCGCGTTCGCGCCCACCGACGAGCAGTAGCGCCCGGCGCGCCGCCGCGCGCACGCGGGCGCCGGCCTTCGCGCCGGCGCCCCGGCCCGGCCGCGGCCGCCGCCTCCCGTCGCGGCCGCGGCCTTCCGCGCCTTCCGACAACCTGTCCAAGTCGCCTAGCCAGTTGTCGAAAGCTGTCGGCCAAGTGTTGGACACCGTGTCCCTAGCCGCTTTGCCTGCGCGCCTGTTTCATGACGACATCCGAAATGGCGCCGTGCGCTGCCGTGCGCAGATGGCGGTATGCCACCAGATCGACTCGTAGGAACGGAGGCTATTCGTTGACTTGGCTTGCATACCCCTCGTGGCTGAACCCGGGGGACAACGCGTGGCAGCTGACCGCTGCAACGCTGGTCGGGCTGATGAGCATCCCCGGCCTGGCGGTCCTGTACGGCGGGGTGATGCAGAAGCGCTGGTCGGTGAACAGCATGATGCTCACGTTCGTCGGCTTCTCGCTCGTGCTCGTGGCATGGGTCGCTGTGGGCGTTCAAGATGGGCTTCGGCACCGGGATCGGCACGCGGCACCGGGCTGTTCGGCGCCACAGCTTCCTCGGGAGCGCGCTCGGTACGCCGGGCGGCGTGCTCTCGGCCGGAGCGGAGCAGAGGCAGGCGATCGATCCCGTCGATCGCGACGGGACCGCCGTTCCACTTCCCACAGCCGGCGCTCGTGTACTTCCAGTTCGTGTTCGCCGGCGATCACCCCGCTGCTGATGCTCGGCTCGATCCTCGGACGCGTCAGCTTCAAGGCCTGGATCCCGTTCGTGCTGCTGTGGATCACGTGCGTGTACACGGTCAACGCCTTCCTGATCTGGGGCGGCGGCTACTTCGCGGCGCACGGCGCGCTGGACTTCTCGCGGCGGCTACGTCATCCACCTCGTCGGCCGGCATCTCCGGCTTCGTGGCGGCGTGCGGTCATCGGACCACGACTGCAACGAGACCGCGAGGTCGACGCACCGAACAACCTGCTGATGGTGATGCGCCGGCGCCGGCCTGCTGTGGCTCGGCTGGAACGGCTTCAACGGCGGAGACCCGTACTACGCGGGCGTCAACGCGTCGGCCGCCGTGCTCAACACGAACCTCTGCCACGGCCGTCGCGCTGCTCGTGTGGGTCGCGTGGGACTACATCTTCCGCGACAAGCCGTCGCTGATCGGCAGCGTCAACGGCATGATCACGGGCCTGGTGGGTATCACCCCGGCGGCCGGCTTCGTCAACGGCTAGGGCGCGGTCCTGATCGGCGTCGATCGCGCTCGACGGTCGTGTGGATCGTCGATCCGGTTCCTCAGCCGGGCCCCGATGTTCCGCAGCGTCGACGACACGCTGGGCGTGATCTACACGCACGGCATAGCCGGCCTCTGCGGTGGCCTGCTGGTCGGGCCTGCTCGCGCGACCCGAAGATGATCGAGTACATCGGCGTCGGCACACGCCGAACCTCCCGGGTTCGCGGCGTGTTCTACGGCGGCAGCTGGACGCTGTTCCGGTGGCAGCTCGAGACCGGCCTGTGGGTGATCGTCTTCAGCGCGGTGGCCACGTTCATCCTGCTCAAGCTCGTCGGGCTGTTCCTCCCGCTGCGCCTCACGCAGGAGGAGCTGGAGGAGGGCGATCACGCCATCCACGGCAACGAGGTCTACCCGTCGGACGTTCCGACGCTCGGCGGGCCGCACGACGCCCGGGTTGGACGCCCACCCCGGCGCAGCCGGCGGTCAGCGCCTAGCGCCACGGCGCACAGCCAGCAATCGCCTGACCAGCGCGACCTCCGGCCCCGGGCCGGGGGTCGCGCTGTCGTTTGCGGGCCCGCTCAGCCCGGCGTCGGCCCGCTGATGCTCATGCCGACGTAGCGGCCGGCCACGTCGACGAGGATCTGGCGCATCGCCGCGGCCGCCGGCGTCAGGCGCGTGCCGGCCGGCGTGGCGGCGATCACGCGGCGCACGGGGCTGTGCGGCGACAGCGCGCGGATGGCGATGTCGTCGCGGCCGCCCGACAGGGCGAGCTCGGGGATCAGCGCGACGCCGACGCCGGCGGCGACGAGGCCCTGGACGGTCGCGTAGTCGTCGCTCTCGAAGGAGACGAGCGGGTCGAAGCCCGGCGCGCGTGGCAGGAGCGCACGACGTGGCGCGCGCACGGAGCTCGTCGAGGAGGTCTGGATCCAGGCCTCGGCACGCAGGTTCTCCAGGCGCAGCGTCGCGCCGCTCGGCGAGCGGGTGGTCGGCGGGCAGCGCGAGGAACATCGGGTCCTCCAGCAGCGGCTCGCGCGTGATGTCGGGGCCGAGCGACTCGCTCGTGCCGTCGAACTCGAACAGCAGCGCGAGGTCGAACTCGCCGGCCGAGAGGCGCGGGCCGATCTCCTCGGGCTCGCCCTCGGCGAGCGAGATCGCCGACCTCGGGGTGCTGGCGCGCGGAAGATCGCGATCGCCAGCGGCATCAGCGTGGCGCCGGCGGTCGGGAAGGAGGCCATCCGCAGCTGCGCCGCCGCGCAGGCCGGCGATCGCCGCCATCTCGGCCTCGGCGGCGTGCAGCCGGGCGACGATGCCCTCGGCGTGCTCGAGCAGCACGCGCCCGGCCGGCGTCAGGCGCACGCCGCGCGGCAGCCGCTCGATCAGGTTCACGCCGGTCTCGCTCTCGAGCGCCGCGATCTGCTGCGAGACGGCGGACTGCGTGTAGGACAGCGCGTCGGCGGCGGCCGAGAACGAGCCGCGGTTGGCGACCTCGATCAGGACGCGGAGGCGGTTCACGTTAAGCATTAGGCTGTCTTATACCAGACGTAAGAAGGATTATTCGGTGTGATGTCAAAGCTATGCCACGATCTGCCGACATCAAGCCTGAGACCGATCATCTGAAAACGCGGATAGCCGCGGCTCCCCGAACGGCCGCCATCCCAAAGGAGTCTTCCATGAGCACGAAGGTCATCATCTCTTACGACGGCACCGAGAACGATCACGACGCGCTCGCCCTGGGCCGCATCTTCGGCGATGCGGGCGCACGAGTCGCGCTCGCCTACGTGCGTCACTCGCGCGAGCCGGATCCTCGCCAGCGAGGCGCGACGCCAATGCCGAGGCCGAGGCGATCCTCGCAGCGCGGCGCGGAGTGGCTCGGCCACCCCGAGGTCGGGCGCCATGTCGTCCTCGCCGGCTCCACCGGCGAGGGGCTGCGCGCGCTGGCCGAGCGCGAGGAGGCGGACCTCGTCATCTTCGGCTCGGACTCGCACACCGCCCCCGGCCACGTGCAGCCCGGCCGCTCGGCCCTGCGCCTGATCGGCGGCGGTCCGGTGGCCGTCGCGATCGCGCCGGCGCGCCTGCGCGACCGTCCGGACGCCAGCCTGGAGCCCGTCGCGCTCGCCGGCGGCGAGGTCGACCGGCGGCGCGTCGCACGGCCGAGGCGCTCGCCGAGCACATCGACACGCCGCTGGCGCTCCCCTCGCAGACGGGCGTCAACCTGCTCGTCATCGGCTCGCGCCCCGGCACGCCGGAGGGCCGCGTCGGGCTCAGCTCGGCCGCCGAGTACCTGGTCGAGACGGCCCGCTCGAGCGTCCTCGTGCTGCCGCGCGGCGTCGCGTTCAGCGTCGAGCGCGGCGCCGAGCGCATCGGCGGTGGCACGACCACGGCCGACTACGAGGCGTAAGCCGCCCAGCCTTCCGGCTGTCACACCCCCGTCAGTACAACGACCGCCCGGTATTCGCCGGGCGGTCGTTCATCATCGCGGAGCGGCACCGGCGGATCGGCGCGCCGCGCGGCGGCACCGATTGCGACACACTCTGCGCATGCCCCGGGACGGACACCTGGTCCGGATAGGGAGGCGATGGGCCGCCGCCGGGGGTGTTGGCGCACTGGCGGCGATACTGCTGGCCAGCGCTCACCCGCCGGCCAGCGCGGCGCCCTCGACGACGGGGCTCGTGTTCACCGGCGCGCCCGGGCGCGTGACCATCGGCTTTGGCCCCGATCACTCGGGCATCGGGGACGGCGACCAGTCCGCCACCGATGAGGTGGCGCCGCTGTTCGGCGGCGGCCTGCTCCTGGCCGACACGGGCCAGCTCGGCCAGACCAACGACGTCGACCTGGTCGCCCTGCGGGCCGACGGTGCGCTGGACACGGGTTTCGGGACCGCGGGGCTCGCGCAGCTGCCCGCGCCCGGCTCGCTAGACCAGCTGGCCGGCGAGGCGGACGGCGGGGCCCTGCTGCTGTTCGCCAACGACGAGGGCAACGGCCCGTTCCCGCTCGCGCTCCTGCGTGTCGGGCCCAACGGCGCGCCGGAGAGCGCCTTCGCCACCAACGGCACCGATCATCCGCTCGGGCTCGATGCGCCGGCGGCGATGGCCATCGAGCCCGACGGCACCATCGCCGTCGCCAGCACGACCGGCGCGAACAGCCCTGAGAGTCGCGTCGTCGTGTCGCGCCTCACCGCGGCCGGCGCGCCCGACCACGCCTTCGACGGCGGCCACAGCGTGACCCTGCCGGTGGCCGGGCAGAGCGCCGCCGGAATCGCGCTGGCACCGGACGGGGACATCGTCGTGCTCGGATCGCCGGGGATCATCGCCGCCCTCACCCCCTCGGGGGCGCTCGATCCCGCGTTCGACCACGGTGCGCCGCTCACCCTCCCCAGCAGCGCGGCAGCCGCGCAGTCGGGGTCCGGTGCCCAGCAGCTGCTCGTCTCCCCGGCCGGCATCATCGAGGTCCTCGACGGGCCGCTGCAGCAGACACCGGCGCCCGAGACGGTCACCGCGTACCTGCCGTCGGGCACGATCGACACCGTCTTTGGCAGCGCGGGCACGGTCACGCTCGCGCTGAGCCCCGACGCCGGCGGACCGGGCAACTCCATGGCTGAACCGACGCTGCTGCCCGCGCCCGCCGCGGGCACGCTCGTCGTCGTGCCCACCGCGGGCGTGTCCCCGCAGTTCATCCGCCTCACCGCCAGCGGTCAGCCCGATCCCGCGCTCGGCGGCGCGCACGGACGCGAAGTCGACCTCGGCTTCGGCCACGGCGACTACGGTCAGGGATTCGGCGAGGGCGCCGACTTCGGCGAGACGGCCGTCGAGTCCTCCGCGGGCACCGTCTTCCTCCCCGGGGTGACGGAGTTCGCCTTCTACTTCGGCGCCGGCTCGGGCCAGGCCAACGACTTCGTCGCCCACGACGCCGTCGCCGCCCTGACGCCGGCGCTGCAGCCCGACGGCGACTTCGGCGCCGGCTCGCCGTCGTTGCACATGGGCGTGCGGCTGAGCGTGCTCGACGCGGGCACGCTGCGCGTGCGCCTGTCGCCGTCACAGGCGTCCGAGGCGCAGCTCAAGGTCACGGCGAGCGGGACGCTGGTGGCCCGCGGCGGCCCGATCCTGCTGTACGCCGAGCAGCCGAGCGAGCACCGCCTGACGCTCAGCTCGGCCGGCGCGCGACTGCTGCGCGCCGGCCGACCGCTGCACGCCACGGTGTCGGTGACCGCCACCGCGCTCGACGGTCAGACGCGCACCTTCCACGCCTCGGCCACCGTCGGCTGACCGGGACGCCGCGGGCGCCGACCCGCCCGCGGCCCGGCCTCAGCTCCCGGCGGAGGTCGACAGCCCGATCGGGCAGCTGACGCCGGTGCCGCCGAGACCGCAGTAGCCGCCGGGTTCTTCGCCAGGTACTGCTGGTGGTAGTCCTCGGCGTAGTAGAAGGTGTCCAGCGGGCGCGATCTCGGTCGTGATCGTCGCCGTGGCCCGCCCGCGCGAGCTCGCTCCTGGTAGGTCGTCGCGGCTGGCCTCGGCGGCGGCGCGCTGCTCGTCGTCGGCGTAAGGATCGCCGAGCGGTACTGGGTGCCGACGTCGTTGCCCTGGCGCATGCCCTGCGTCGGGTCGTGGCTCTCCCAGAACAGCGCGCAGCATCTCCGGCGAGGCTCGTCACCTGCGGGGTCGAACACGACGCAGCACGACCTCGGTGTGGCCGGTGCCGCCCGCTGCAGACCTCCTCGTAGGTGGGGTTCGGCGTGTAGCCGCCGGCGTAGCCGACCGCCGTCGTGTAGACGCCCGGCGAGCTGCCAGAACATCCGCTCGGCGCCCCAGAAGCAGCCCATCCCGACGACGAGCGTCTCGACGCCGTCGGGGAACGGCGGCTCGAGCGGCGTGCCGAGCACGAAGTGGCGCTCGGGGACGGCGATCGGCTCGGCGCGGCCGGGGAGCGCCTTGTCGGCCTGCACCATGTCGGTCTTGTGGCCAAAGAACAGCATCTTGCCTCCGACGGAGTCGGTCGAAGATGGATCCGGCGCGCGCGCGGTCGCGCGCGCCTAGCCCACAGTCCGCGCCCGGGCCCGCGGCGTTACGGGGCGTGGCCCTCGATCGCCTCGATCAGGCGCAGGTCCATGGAGGCAATGTAGTCCTTCGGGTCCCACTGCATGCCGGCCCGGTCGCGGGCCTCGTAGTAGGCGCGCTCGCCGTCGGCGAAGCTGCCGGCGCCGTCCCAGCGCACCAGCCAGGTGAACTCGTCGCGCTCGGGCGCGCGCCACGCGCCGACGACGGCGAACTGGTTGGCCTCGCGCAGCGGCACGAGGTCGCGCTCCCACAGCGCACGAACTCGTCGGCCGTCTCGGGGACGAGGACGTAGCATGCGCAGCTGGTAGGTCGTGCGCTCATGCCGGCGCCCCCGCGCTTCGCACGCCGCGCCGCCTTGACCCGCTCGGTCTTGTCGAGCTCGACCTTGCGCAGCCGCACGTTGGCGGGCGTCACCTCGACGCACTCGTCCTCGCGCATGAACTCGAGCGCCTGCTCGAGCGAGAGCTCGCGGTGGGGGACCAGCGCGCACGAGCACGTCGGCGGTCGAGGAGCGCATGTTGGTCAGCTTCTTCTCCTTGGTGGCGTTGACGTCGAGGTCGTCGGCGCGCGCGTTCTCGCCGACGATCATGCCCTCGTAGACCTCGTCGCCGGGGCCGACGAACAGCGTGCCGCGCTCCTGCAGGTTCATCAGCGCGAACGCGCGGTGACGCCGCGCCGGTCGGCGACGAGCGCGCCGGTCGGGCGCGTGCGCAGCTCGCCGTGCCACGGCTCCCAGCCCTCGAAGACGTGGTGCAGGAGACCGGTGCCGCGCGTCTCGGTGAGGAACTCGGTGCGGAAGCCGATCAGGCCGCGCGCCGGGACGAGGTACTCCATCCGCACCCAGCCGGTGCCGTGGTTGACCATCTGCTCGAGGCGGCCCTTGCGCAGCGCGAGCAGCTGGGTGACGACGCCGACGTAGTCCTCGGGCACGTCGATCGCCAGGCGCTCGACCGGCTCGTGGACGCTTGCCGTCGATCTCGCGCGTGAGCACCTGCGGCTTGCCGACGGTCAGCTCGAAGCCCTCGCGGCGCATCATCTCGACGAGGACCGCGAGCTGCAGCTCGCCGCGGCCCTGCACCTCCCAGGCGTCGGGCCGCTCGGTCGCGCGCACGCGCAGCGAGACGTTGCCGACCAGCTCGGCGTCGAGCCGGTCGCTCGACCTGGCGGGCGGTCAGCTTGTTGCCGTCCTGGCCGGCGAGCGGCGAGGTGTTGATGCCGATCGTCATCGACAGCGACGGCTCGTCGACGCGTGATCACCGGCAGCGGCCGCGGGTCGTCGGGGTCGGCGAGCGTCTCGCCGATCGTGACCTCGGGGATGCCGGCGACCGCGACGATCTCGCCCGGGGCCGGCCTCGTCGGCCGCGACGCGGTCGAGCGCCTCGGTGATGTACAGCTCGGTCACCGCGCGCGCTCGATCGTGCCGTCGGCGCGGCACCAGGCGATCGCCTGGCCCTTGCGGATGTGCCCGTGGTGGACGCGGCAGAGCGCGAGCCGCCCGACGTAGGGCGAGGCGTCGAGGTTGGTGACGAGCGCCTGCAGCGGGTGCTCGGGGTCGTACATCGGCGGCGGGATACGCTCGCACGAGCAGGTCGAGCAGCGGCCTCAGGTCGGTGCCCTCGCTCGCCCTCGATCGAGCGACGCCCAGCCGGCCTTGGCGTTGCGTGTAGACGATCGGGAACTCGATCTGCTCCTCGTCGGCGTCGAGGTCGAGGAACAGCTCGTAGACCTCGTCGACGACCTCGCCGATGCGGGCGTCGGGGCGGTCGACCTTGTTGACGACCAGGACCACCGGCAGGCGGGCCTCGAGCGCCTTGCGCAGCACGAAGCGGGTCTGCGGCAGCGGCCCCTCGCTCGCGTCGACGAGCAGCAGCACGCCGTCGACCATCGTCAGCCCGCGCTCGACCTCGCCGCCGAAGTCGGCGTGGCCGGGCGTGTCGACGATGTTGAGCTTCACCCCGCCGTGGTTGCACGGCGGTGTTCTTGGCGAGGATCGTGATGCCCTTCTCGCGCTCGAGGTCCATCGAGTCCATGACCCGCTCGTTGACGTCCTGGCTGGCGCGGAACGCGCCCGGACTGCCACAGCATGCGCGTCGACGAGCGTCGTCTTGCCGTGGTCGACGTGGGCGACGATCGCGACGTTGCGGATGTCGTCGCGGGGCTCGAGCACCCGCCGCAGGCTAGACGATCGGCGGGCCCGCCTCGTGCCTGGGCGGGGCGCGGCGGGCTGGCTTGGACAGCCTGTACAGCCCGTCGCCTCGAGGCTGGTCACGTTGCGCCTTGCCGCCGCCGCTGACCGAGGGGTAGCGTTGTCGTCAGCGGTCCGCGTTCGCATCCGGCGGCGCGCGCAACGGAGAGGAGCCCCATGGCCACCGAGGTGTCCGGTCCCGGCGGGTCCTGCGACGTCCGGAGCCGACCTGCAGGAGCTGGCACGGCGCCACCTGTGGATGCACTTCACGCGCATGAGCGCCTACGGCGCGGACGCCGAGATCCCGATCATCGTTCGCGGCGACGGCTGCTACGTGTATGACGAGCACGGCAAGCGCTACCTGGACGGGCTGTCCGCGCTCTATTGCGTCAATGTCGGACACGGCCGCGCCGAGCTCGCCGACGCCGCCGCCGCCCAGGCGCGTGAGCTCGCCTTCTACACCACGTGGAGCTATGCCCATCCCCGGGCGATCGAGCTCGCCACTCGCATCTCCGAGCTCGCCCCGCCCGGGCTGAATCGCGTGTTCTTCACCTCGGGCGGCTCGGAGGCGGTCGAGTCGGCCTGGAAGCTCGCCCGGGCCTACCACGGCCTCCGCGGCGAGCCGACGCGCACGAAGCTCATCGCGCGCGATCTCGCCTACCACGGCACGACGCTCGGCGCGCTGTCTGCGACCGGGCTGACCGGGCTGCGCCAGCCGTTCGAGCCGCTCGTGCCCGGAAGCTGCCACGTGCCCAACACGAACAGCTATCGCTGGAGCGAGGAGCGCGATCCGCTGTGGGCGGCCGACGCGATCGAGGAGCGCATCGAGTTCGAGGGCACGCAGACCGTCGCCGCGGTCATCCTCGAGCCGGTCCAGAACGCCGGCGGCTGCTTCGTGCCCCAGGACGGCTACTTCCAGCGCGTGCGCGAGATCTGCGACCGCCACGGGGTCCTGCTCATCTCCGACGAGGTCATCTGCTCGTGGGGGCGGATCGGGTACTGGTTCGGCAGCGAGCGCTTCGGCTACGTGCCCGACATCATCACCACGGCCAAGGGCCTCACCTCGGCCTACATCCCGATGGGAGCCGTGATCGCCGCCGACCGCGTGGTCGAGCCGTTCCTGCACGGCGACGCGATGTTCTCGCACGGCTTCACGTTCGGCGGCCATCCGGTCGCCGCCGCGGTGGCGCTGGCCAACATCGAGGTCATGGAGCGCGAGGACCTCTGCGGCCATGTGCGCGCGCGCGAGGGCGCGTTGCGCGCGATGCTCGAGGGCCTGCGAGACATCCCGATCGTCGGCGACGTGCGCGGGGCCGGTTACTTCTGTGCGCTCGAGCTGGTCAAGGACCAGGACACCAAGGAGACCTTCGACGAGCGGGAGTCCGAGGAGCTGCTGCGCGGCTTCCTGTCCGCCGAGCTGTTCCGCCGCGGGCTCATCTGCCGCTCCGACGACCGCGGCGATCCGGTGGTGCAGTTCGCGCCGCCGCTGATCGCCGACCGGGAGCAGTTCGACGAGATCGAGTCGATCCTGCGTCCGGTGCTCACCGAGGCATCGGAGCGCATGCGCCGCGGTTAGCGGCCCGGGGCGCCGACCCCGCCGGCGCCGCCTGACCGACACCTAGGATGAGTCGAAAGGATCAGCCGTGATCATTGGCGTCCCCACCGAGATCAAGTCCGACGAGTACCGCGTCGCCATCACCCCGGCCGGGGTGCGCGAGCTGACCAGCCATGGCCACGAGGTCCTCATCGAGTCCGGCGCCGGGCTCGGCAGCGCGATCAGCGACACGCAGTACGCCGACCAGGGCGCGCGCATCGTGCCCGACGCCGAGACGGTGTTCGCGCGAGTCCGAGCTCGTCCTGAAGGTCAAGGAGCCGCAGCCCTCCGAGGTGGCGCTGCTGCGCGAGGAGCTCACGCTGTTCACCTACCTGCACCTGGCCGCCGCGCCGGACCTCACCAGCGGACTGTGCGCGTCCGGGGCGACCTGCATCGCCTACGAGACGGTTGTCGACGAGGCGGGGCGGCTGCCGCTGCTCGCGCCGATGAGCGAGGTCGCCGGGAAGATCGCCACGCAGGCCGGGGCGTTCATGCTCGAGAAGCCCCTCGGCGGTCGCGGCATCCTGCTCGGCGGGGTGCCGGGCGTGGCCGCGGCGACCGTGCTGGTCATCGGCGGCGGCGTGGTGGGGATGAACGCGGCGTTCATCGCCATCGGCATGGAGGCCGACGTATTCGTCTTCGACCGTTCGATCGACCGGCTGCGCGAGCTCGACGTCATCTTCGGCGGCCGGGCCTCGACGGTGTTCTCCTCCACGCTGGCGATCGAGGAGATGCTGCCCGCCGCGGACCTGGTGATCGGCGCGGTGCTCATCCACGGAGCGCGGGCGCCGTGGGTCATCCGCCGCGAGCAGCTGAAGCTGATGAAGGACCACGCGGTGCTCGTCGACGTGTCGATCGATCAGGGTGGCTGCTTCGAGACCTCGCGCGCCGACCACGCACTCGGACCCGACGTTCGAGGAGGAGGGGGTGACGCACTACTGCGTGGCGAACATGCCGGGTGCGGTGCCGATCACCTCGACCTACGCCCTCACCAACGCCACCCTGCCGTACGTGCTGGCGCTCGCCGACCTCGGCGTCGCCGGTGCGATCGCCCGCCACCCCGGACTGGCGCCCGGGGTCAACGTGGCCGGCGGCCACGTGACCCATCCCGCCGTCGCCGAGGCGCTCGGGCTGCCCTACGTGGCCTACGGCGCCGGCGTCGACGGCGCCGCGCTGCCCGCGCCGGCGGGTGGTGCGCCGCGGTGAGGGACGGCTCGCCGGCCGACCGCGAGGCCGATGCGCCGTACGTCGAGGCCGTCGCGGCGTACGTCGCGCGCGAGCCCTCCCGCTTTCACGTGCCCGGGCACAAGGGCGGCGAGGGCGCCGACCCCGAGCTGGTCGCGCTGCTCGGGCCCCGCACGTTCGTCTACGACCTGCCCCAGGACATCGAGGGCATCGACGTCGGCGAGCCGCCGACGCCCTACGACCGCGCCGAGTTGCTCGCGGCCCGCGCCTACGGGGCGGCGCAGAGCTGGTTTCTCACCAACGGGGCCACGCAGGGCAATCACGCGCTCTGCCTGGCGCTGGCCCGGGACCGTGCCGTGGTGGTGCAGCGCAACTCGCATGCCTCGGTGGTCGACGGCCTGGTGTTCAGTGGGGGGCGGCCGCAGTTCGCCGCGCCCGAGTACGACGAGCAGCTCGGCATGGCGCTGTGCGTCACCCCGGACACCCTGGGCCGCGCGCTCGAGCGCGCCCCCGGCGCGCATGGCCGCGTTCATCGTGTCGCCGACGTACTACGGGGCCACCGCCGACGTCGCTGCCTGTGCCGAGGTCGCGCACGCTGCTGGCGCCGCGCTCGTGGTCGATCAGGCGTGGGGGCCCGCACTTCGGCTTCCACCCGACGGTGCCCCCGCTGGCGCTCGCCCAGGGCGCCGACGCGATGCTCACGTCCACGCACAAGATCGCCGGCTCGCTGACCCAGAGCGCGATCCTGCACGTGGCCGACAGCCGCTGGATCGATCGCGTCAAGCTCGCCCGGGCGGTGCGCCTTGTGCGCTCGACCTCTCCGAGCTCGCTGCTGCTGGCCTCGCTGGACGGGGCCCGGCGGCAGCTCGTCACCCGGGGCCACGAGCTGATCGGCGACACGCTGCGCCGAGGCGCCGCGGTGCGCGAGCGGATCGCCCAGATTCCGGGGTGCGCGGTGGTGCCCGGGCCCGGCGGCCACTGGCCCGGCGTGGTCGCCTGGGACCCGATGCGGATCGTCATCGACCTGCGCGAGAGCGGCCACAGCGGGCACGCGGTCGCCGCGCATCTGCGCCGCCACCCGGTCGGCGTGGCGCGCGGGCCGGTGCAGGTCGAGCTGGCCACCCACGCCACGACGGTGATCGTGCTCGGCATCCACGAGCCGTCGGCGCCGCTCGAGGCGTTTCCCGACCAGCTCGAGGCGCTGCTGCTCGAGCTCGGCGACGATCGCCCGCCCGCGCCGGTGGCCCGAGCGCCCCAGCTTCACGAGGGCGAGCCGGCGCTCACGCCCCGCGCCGCATGGGTCGCCGGCAGCCGCCCGGTGCCGGTTGACCAGGCGGTCGGGCTGATCTCCGCCGAGGCCATCGCCGGCTATCCGCCCGGGATCCCCGCGCTGCTGCCCGGGGAGCGCATCACCGCCGAGGTGATCGACCACCTGCGCGAGCTGACCGGCGTCGGCGTGCGGCTGCACGGAGCCAGCGATCCTCAGCTGCGCACGATCGAGACGGTGATCGAGGACTCCCGGACGGGCGCAGACGAGCTCGAGCCGGGCGGGGGCGCGACGGCCGCACCCTCGCCACCGCGAGGCGCATGACTACGGCGGGGCCCCTGCGCATGCCCGCGGAGTGGGAGCGCCACGAGCGCTGCCTCATGGGCTGGCCCGCGCGCGCCGAGCTGTGGGGCGAGCGCATCGAGCAGGCCAGGCTCGACTACGCGGCAGTGGCCAACGCCATCGCCGATCACGAGCCGGTCCTCATGCTCGCCCGCCGCGAGGACGTCGCGGCGTCGCGCCGCGCCTGCGCCGGCGCCGTCGAGGTCATCGAGCTGCCGCTCGACGACTCCTGGCTCCGCGACAGCGGACCGCTGTTCGCACGCGACGCGAGCGGCGCGCTGGTGGGGGTCGACTTCACCTTCAACGCCTGGGGTGAGAAGTTCCGCCCCTACGAGCAGGATGCCCGGCTGGCCGCGCGCCTGCTCGAGCGCCTGGGAATTCCGCGTCGCCCGGTCGAGCTGGTGCTCGAGGGCGGCGCGATCAGCGTCGACGGCCAGGGCACGCTGATCACCACCGAGTCGGTGCTGTGCAACCCCAACCGCAATCCGGGTCGCTCCCGGGAGGAGATCGAGGCCGTCCTCGGCCAGGCGCTGGGCGCCGAGCGGGTGATCTGGCTGTCCGACGGCCTGTTGGAGGATCGCGACACCGATGGCCACGTCGACAACGTCTGCCACTTCCTGTCGCCCGGACGCGTCATCGTTCAGGTGGTGACCGATCCCGAGAACCCGAACTTCGAGCGCCTGGCCGTCAACCGCGATCGGCTCCGCGGCGCCACCGACGCGCGCGGCCGGCGCCTCGAGGTGATCGAGCTGCCGCAGCTGCCCTACCTGCCCGACGCGGATCGGCCTACGGTGGCGCCCTACGTGAACTTCTACCTGGCCAACGGCGCGGTGGTCGTCCCCGTGAGCGACCCGCGAACCGACGCCGACGCGCTGGCCGTGATCGCGGCGGCGCTCCCGGAACGGGCGGTCGTGCCGGTGCCGGGGGCGACCCTGGCCCGCGGCGGCGGCGGCGTGCACTGCATCACCCAGCAGCAGCCGGCCGTGGCCGGCGCGAACGGCGCGCCGTGAGCGGGCACGAGCTGCGCACGGCGATGCGTCCGCCGCCCTCGCCGGCCCGCACCCGGCCGCCCGAGCACGAGCCGTTCATCGTTGGCCTGGTCCAGGATCGCTGGCACCCCGACGCAGGCGAGCACCGCGCGACGCTCGCCGCCGGCATCGAGCTCGCCGTCGAGCATGGCGCGCAACTGGTCTGTCTCCCGGAGCTGACGCTCAGCCGCTACTTCGCCGCCGACCCCGACGGGCTGCCCGCCGCGGCCGAGCTGGCCGAGCCGATCCCCGACGGACCGACGTGCCGCTTCGCCATCGAGATGGCCACGCGCACCGGCGCGTGGGTGCACGCCTCCCTGTACGAGCGCGCCGAGGACGGCGGGCTCGGTTACAACACGGCGGTGTGCGTGCGCCCCAACGGCGACCTGGTCGCCCGCACGCGCAAGCTGCACATCCCGCGCACCGCCGGCTACCACGAGGACCGCTACTTCCGCCCCGGTGACACCGGCTTCCCGATCGTTCGCGTGGCCGAGGCGCAGGTCGGCTTCCCGACCTGCTGGGACCAGTGGTTCCCCGAGCTGGCGCGCGCCTACGCGCTCGCGGGCGCTGAGCTGCTGGTCTACCCGACGGCGATCGGCTCCGAGCCCGACCATCCGATGTTCGACACCCGGCCGCTGTGGCAGCACATGATCGTCGCCCACGGCATCGCCAACGGCCTGTTCGTCCTGGCCGTCAACCGCGTCGGCGCAGAGCCGCCACTGACCTTCTACGGCTCCTCGTTCATCTCCGACCCCTACGGCCGCATCCTGGTGCAGGCCCCGCGCAACGAGCCGGCCGTCCTCGTCGCGGCGCTGGACCTAGACCAACGCCGCGACTGGCTGGAACTCTTTCCCCTGATGACGACCCGACGACCCGACACCTACGCGCCGTTGGCCGCCCACCCGACGGCCATCCACGTGGATCGCCAGCGGTAGCCGTCGAGGCGAGTCGCCACCGGGTCGTCCGACCGGCGCGTGCTGCAGCCCGCCATAAAGGGCTGCCGCACGCGCCGGCCGGACGCCCTCGTCCCACGAGCCCCACGACAGTGGTGGGCCTGGTAAGGGGCCCGGCCAGTTGGTGCTCCGCTACGACCGCTACGCCGACCGCTCGAGAATCGCCACCACTCCCTGCCCGCCCGCGGCGCAGATCGAGATCAGGCCGCGACCCTCGCCGCGCTCGGCCAGCGCCTTGGCGAGGGACGCCACGATCCGGCCGCCGGTGGCGGCGAAGGGGTGGCCGGCGGCCAGCGAGCCGCCGTTGACGTTCAGCTTGGAGCGGTCGATCGAGCCAAGCGGCTCGGAGCGGCCGAGGCGCTCCTTGCAGAAGACCGGATCCTCCCAGGCCTTCAGCGTCGCGATCACCTGGGCGGCGAACGCCTCGTGGATCTCGTAGAAGTCGAAGTCCTGCAGCGTGAGGCCGTTGCGGTCGAGCAGCTTGGGAACGGCGTAGGCGGGCGCGAGCAGCAGGCCCTCCTCGCCGTGGGTATAGGCGACGGCCGCCGTCTGAGCGTCGACGAGATGGGCGAGCACCGGCAGGCCGCGCTCGGCGGCCCACTCGTCGCTGGCCAGCAGCACGGCCGACGCGCCGTCGGACAGCGGCGTGGAGTTGCCGGCTGTCATCGTCGCCGAATCGCCCTCGCCGAACGCGGGCTTCAGCTTGGCGAGCTTCTCGACGCTAGAGTCCGGGCGCAGGTTCTGATCGCGCTCGAGCCCGAGGTAGGGAGTGACCAGGTCGTCCATGAAGCCACGCTCGTACGCCGCGGCGAGGTTGTGGTGGCTCGCCGCCGCCAGCTCGTCCTGCTCCTCGCGGGTGACGTTCCACTCGCGGGCGGTGATCGCGGTGTGCTCGCCCATCGACAGGCCCGTGCGCGGCTCGGCGTTGCGCGGCACGTCGAGGCCGATGAGGTCCGGGCGCAGCTTGGCCAGCAGCGCCAGGCGCCCGGTGTTGCTCTTCGTCCGGCGGACCTCGAGCAGCAGCCGGCGCAGGTCGTCGTCGATCGCGATCGGCGGCGTCGCTGGTGGTGTCGACGCCGCCGGCGATGCCCGCGTCGATCTGTCCCAGGGCGATCTTGTTGGCCACCAGCACCGCCGCCTCGATGCCGGTGTCGCACGCCTGCTGGACGTCGTAGGCGGGCGTCGCGGGGCTGAGCGCGCTCCCGAGCACGCACTCGCGCGTCAGGTTGAAGTCACGGCTGTGCTTGAGGACCGCGCCGGCGACGACCTCGCCGAGCGTCTCGTCCTGCAGCCCGAAGCGGGCGATGAGACCATCCAGAGCGGCGGTGAGCATGTCCGAGTTGGTGGCCTCGGCGTACGGCCCGTCGGAGCGGGCGAAGGGGATGCGGTTGCCGCCGATGATCGCCGCCTGGCGGGTGCTCGCGCTCATGGTTTCCTTCCTGTGGGGACGTGAACGGGGGGAGACGGACCGTCGTTTACATCAACGTTCACGCGTAGGGTATAACTTTTGTTCAACACGCTGCCGAGCCACGCTCGAAGGGAGCCTTCTCTCGATGCCCGATCGTTACCAGCAGTTCACCCAGACGCCGCCCGGCCGGGTGCTCGCAAGCCGTCTGGGGCTGCCTCGTCCCGTCACCCTACGCCGCTGGCGACCGGGAGCCGCGGTCCTCAACGGGCCGGTCGCCGTCGGGGCCGCGCCCGGCGGGCGTCTGCTCACGCCGGCCGCGACGGTGCTCGCCGCCCTCGAGGCCGACGCGCGCGTCCTGGCCCATGGCCCGGCCCAGACCGCGGCCGATGAGGGAGGACTGTCGACGACGCTGTGGGACCCCTCAGGCGACCAGGACACGCGCCTGGGCGCGATCGTCTTCGACGCGTCGGGCATCGACTCGATCGATGGGCTGCGCGAGGCCTACGACTTCCTGCATCCGATCGTGCGACGACTGGGCTCCAACGGCCGCCTCATCCTGCTCGGCACCACCCCCACGGAGACCGCCGGCGTCGGCGAGCGCGCCGCGCAGCGGTCGCTGGAGGGGTTCGTCCGCTCGGCCGCCAAGGAGCTGAGCTCGGGGTCGACCGCCCAGCTCGTCTACGTGGCGCCCGGCGGGGAGGGCGAGCTCGAGTCCACGCTGCGCTTCCTGCTCTCGGGCAAGTCCGCCTACGTCTCACGGGCAGGTCGTGCGGATCGGACCGCCCGCGGCCCGCAAGGCCGGCCGGCGTGCGGCCAAGAAGTTCGACTGGGAGCAACCCGCTGGCCGGCCAGGTGGCGCTCGTCACCGGCGCCTCGCGTGGCATCGGCGAGGCGATCGCCCAGACCCTCGCGCGCGACGGCGCCCACGTGGTCTGCCTGGACGTCCCCGGCCAGGGCGAGGCGCTGGCCGCCGTCGCCAACGCCGTCGGCGGCTCGACGCTGGCCCTTGACATCACCGACGCGGGCGCCCCGGCGGCCATCGCCGAGCACCTGCGCGAGCGCCATGGGGGCGTCGACGTCGTCGTGCACAACGCCGGCGTCACCCGCGACAAGACGCTTGGTCGCATGAGCCCCGAGCAGTGGGACCTGGTCATCGCGATCAACCTCGCCGCGCCGGCCCGGATCACCGAGGCGCTCGTCGACGCCGACGTGCTGCGCCCCGGCGCGCGGGTCGTGGGCGTGTCCTCGATGAGCGGTATCGCCGGCAATCGCGGCCAGGTCAACTACGCGACCAGCAAGGCGGGGCTGATCGGGTTGGTCGATGCGCTGGCCCCGAAGCTCGCCGAGCGCCAGACGACGATCAATGCCGTCGCGCCGGGGTTCATCGAGACGCAGATGACCTCCGCGATGCCGACCGCGACGCGCGAGGCCGGGCGGCGGATGAACAGCCTCGCCCAGGGAGGCCTGCCGATCGACGTGGCGGAGACGATCGCCTGGTTCGCCAGCCCGGCCTCGGCCGGCATCACCGGAAACACGGTCCGTGTGTGCGGCCAGAGCCTGCTTGGAGCCTGACATGAGCGACAAGAACACCGTCGTGCTCGATGGCCCGCCCTCGATGACCGGCCTCTACGCCCGCGCGCTGGCGGGCGTGGCCCGCTCGACCGTCGGGCGGCTGCCCGGGCTCGGCGGTCGGCCGGCACGGCCTGCCCGACACGGTGCTCGATGCTGGGCGACGTCGAGGTGCGAGCGCGAGCGCGTCATCGCCTACTCGCGCGTGTGCGGCTTTCGCCTGCGTGACGAGTGCCCGCCGACCTACCCGCACATGCTGACCTTCCCGCTGCAGATGGCGCTGATGGCCGGCTCGGACTTCCCCTTCCCGGCCGTCGGGCTCGTCCACATCGCCAACCGCATCGACCAGCACCGGCGCGCTGCGCGCCAGGAGCGACTCGACCTGCGCGTGTGGGCCGCACGACCTACGCCCACACGAACGCGGGACGCAGGTCGACCTGCGGGCCGAGGTGCGGGTCGACGACGAGCTCGCGTGGGAGAGCACGAGCACCTACCTGCGATCGCGGCGGTGTCCCGAGCGCGACGGCGAGAACGCCCGTCCGGGCCCGACGGCCGAGCAACGGCAAGGGCAAGGGCCCCGCCGTCGCCCCGCCGGCGCGCCCCCGGTGACGATCTGGCACGATCCCCGGCGACATCGGCCGCCGCTACGGCGACGTCTCCGGCGACCGCAACCCGATCCACCTGCATCCGCTCAGCGCCAAGCTGTTCGGGATGCCGCGCGCGATCGCCCACGGGATGTGGCTGAAGGCGCGCTGCCTGGCCGCGCTGGAGGCGCACCTGCCGGAGCGCGCTCAGCGCCGAGGTGCGCTTCAAGCTGCCCGTGCTGCTGCCCTCCCGGGTGTCGTTCAGCTGCCTGGCCGGAGGGGCCCGGTGGAGCACTTCGCGGTGCGCGACCGCAAGGGGGAGAAGCCCCATCTCGACGGCACCGTGAGGCCGCCTGACGCCTGACCGGGCGCCGGCGGCACGGCTACCGGGCCGTCCGTCGCCGCGTTTGCTCTATCCTCGGGTCGACATAACACGCCGAGTCGCCGCGCTGCCCGCAGCCGGCGAGCGGGGGACCCAATGCGATCCGCATGCGGATCGCGGGGGCGAATCGCCGGACCTCCGGCGTAGCGCGACGTTGGGAGCGCGAGCCCGTCAGCTCACCTCGCAGGCGTTCCCTTCAACGGTAGGAGACACGAACATGGCCGATACACGGCGTGACCTGACGCGCAATGAGCTCTGGGCGAGCTCGCTCGAGCGCTCGCTGACCCGGCGCCGACGCTCGCGGCGTACCTCGATCGAGCTGTGGCGGCTGCGCGACCCGCGCGACCTGACCGACCACGACGTGTCCGCGACTCGCTGGCCTTCGCCCGCGCGCGGCGGGCGGCGATCGAGCGCGGCCCGATGTCGGTTCCGGCGGTGCGCGGCCTGTCGCTTCTCGGGGTGCTGGCGCTGAGCGCCGGCACGAGCACCGAGGCGCTCGCCGCCGGCGACACGACGAGTGCGACCGGCGTGGCGCGCGCCGGTCAGTGCCGTCGCCGCCGCTGCAGCGCGCGCTCGGCGTCACCGTCGACGGCGTCTTCGGCCCGATCACCGAGCAGCGCGGTCGAGGCGTTCCAGGCCGACGCACGGGCTCCCCGTCGACGGCATCGTCGGGCCGCAGACGCGGGCGGCGCTCGGGCTCGGGGCGGGACCCGAGCTGCGGATGCGCCGCCGGCACGGCACGACGACCGGCGGCCCGGCACCGTCGCCCACGTGTCGATCTCGACGCGCGACGGCGGGTCCGGCGGCGGCGTGGCCGCGCTGCAGGAGGCGCTCGGCGTGGCCGCGGACGGCGACTTCGGTCCGCAGACCGAGGCGGCCGTGCGCGCCTTCCAGGGCTGCGCACGGCCTCGCCGTCGACGGCGTCGTCGGGCCGGCGACGCGGGCCGCGCTCGGCCTCGGTGCCGGCCCCGAGCTGCGCGAGCAGGGCGAGGCGGTCGGGGGCGGCGGCCACGGCCGGCAGGCGGCCGCGGTCACACGACGTTCATCTCGGCGACCGCGTCCAGCGCTCGGCGTCATCGTCGGGGATCGGCGTCGGCGGCGGTCAGCGAGATGATCGCGGCGGGCGACCAGATCGCCACGCTGCCGTATATCTACGGCGGCGGCCACGGCTCGTTCACGTCCGCCGGGCTACGACTGCTCGGGCTCGGTGTCCTACGTGCTGCACGCCGCCGGCCTGCTGTCCGCGCCGGAGGACTCGATCGGCGCTCGAGAGCTACGGCGCCCCCGGCCCGGGCCGCTATGTGACGATCTACGCCAATGCCGGGCCACGCCTTCATGACGATCGACGGCCGCCGCTTCGACACGGTGGCGCTGGCCGAGACCGGGCACGCGCTGGAGCTCGACGATGGCCGACACCAGCGGCTTCGTCGTGCGCCACCCGGTCGGGCTGTAGCGGTCAGCGTGACGCGGGCGAGGCGGCGGGACGGTCCCGCGCCTCGCCCGCGCGCGGGGCGCCTATGGTGGTCGGGCGCGTCGGAACCGGCTGGAGCGGCCACGCTGCGGGGTCGCAGCCGTCACGGTGCTGACACGCGCGTTGGACTCCCGACACCGGCGGCGCGGGGGTTTGTTCACTTGACCGCCACTGCGGCGGTCAAGTGAGCAAGCCCCCCGGCGGCGGCCCGCGGCCCGCGGCTCGCGCGGCGGCCGGCCAGCCCGGCGGCCCCGGCCAGCCCGGCCGGCCTCGGCCGGCCCCTGCGGCCCCGGCCAGCGTCATCGGCTATGTCACCTTCCTGACCCATCGGCGCCTGCCGTACAAGCGAATGCTCATCGGCACCGGGTTGCTGCTGTGGGTCGTGCTGCTGGTGATGGTCGGCGAGAGCGTGGCCGAGATGCAGCAGGCCGGCTGGATCGGCACCACGGCCATGGGCATCCGCCTGCCCGGCTGGATGGGCCTCTGGCTGTCGATCTTCCCCAACTGGGAGACCGTCGGCGCCCAGCTGCTGGCCACGGCGCTGGTGATCGGCGCCTACTTCCTGGCCGAGGAGCGGCGCGTGCGCCGCCCGCTGCGCCGCGGCGCACGCCGGCCGTGCGGGCCGGTGCGCCGCCCAGCCGGCCGACGCGCGCGCCGCTACGCTCGCGGGGGTCGTCGCGGCGGGCGCGGCGCCGCCGGCCGGCGCCGGCTGATATGGAGGTGCGGCGGCCCGCGGCGGTCAGTCGGGCGTCTCATCGAGCTCGCGCATTTTCGACAGGTCCCGCCACGACATCCCCTCGCCGAGCAGCGAGGGAATGCCCATCCCGACCGCCGTGACGACCTCGACCGCCTGCAGCAGCAGGCCGTAGGCGAGGCTCGGGCCGGCGGCGAAGCCGAAGGCCGCGAGCACGACCAGGCAGGCCGCCTGGAACACGCCGACGTTCGACGGCGTGGCCGGCAGGACCGCCGAGACGTTGACCGCCAGCAGGATCGGCGGCGGCGGTGACGAGCGTCGCGCGGGCGCCGAAGTGCAGGGCGAGCATGACGGCGTAGCAGGCCAGCCACTGCAGCATCCAGGCGAGCAGCTGCGCGACGACCGCGGGTATCCCGTGGCGCGGGCGCGCGAACACGGTCAGCCCCTGGCGGGCCAGCGCGATCTGCGCGCTCGTCCACAGCGCGGCCCGGCGCAGCCGCTCCGAGCGCGCGCGCCCGAACGCGGCGCAGCACCCGCGGCGCGGCGATCGCGATCGCCGACGACGGCGAGCGGCACGAGCACGGCCGCCAGCAGGCTCCCCTCGCGGCCGTGGAACAGGGGCACGCGAGTGAATGTCACGGCCGCCAGCGTGACGAGCGCGAGGAGGTTGATGAGCGTCTGCGAGAAGACCGTGCCGAGCACGAGCGTGAAGTAGCGCCGCGCCGGAGCCGAGCCGGCGGCTGACGATCAGCGAGCGCGTCGGCTCGCCCATGCGGCCCGGCAGCAAGGCGGACACCATCACGCCGATCACCGTCGCGCGCAGCGACGGCGAGGAAGCCGACCGGAGAAGTCGGGGATCGCCGCCTCGAGCGTCTGGTGCCAGGAGGCGGCGCGCAGGACGAGCGACGAGCCCATCAGCGCCAGCGCGGCCAGCACCCAGCCGACTCGCGCGGAGGCCAGCGTGTGCCCGACGCTGTGCAGGTTCAGCTGCGAGATCGCCAGGATGACCAGCCCGACGACGATCGCGATCACAACCGGGAAGGCGAGGTGCCGGGCCCAGCGCCGGGCGTCTGGAGCGTGGCTCGCGGCGGCGCGGAGACCGCCGTTGCCTCGGGCTCCTCGGGGCGTCAGCTCGACGACGGCCGGTGTCGGACGTGGGGGCTCCGCCATACCCAGCCCCATCCTACGGCGGTCGGTGGCCGACGTGAAGGCGGCGCGGCGCCTGCAGGCCCGATCGACTGAACGTCGAGGCCGCGGCCGTGCGCCTCCAGCGCGCTGGCCGAACGGTCGAGGGGCCCTGTGGGCTCGTTCGGTGACCTTTCGCTGCACGTGCTCCGTGCGCGGCGTACGGCTGCGAGCGCGCGCGCGTCGCTGGCGGTGCTCGGGATCGTGCTCGCTCAGCCTGCACGGCTCGCTGTCGGCCGTACCCGACCCTGGCCGGCGATCGGCTTTGCGATCATCCTGGCCACCGCCGTCGTGCAGCTCGCCGCGCCCGCGCCTGTCCTGGATGCAGGTCGAGGAGTCGCTGGCGGCGGTCGCCGGCGTCCTCATCATCGGTCTCGGCGGCGAGCGCGTCACGGCGCTCAGCGTGCTGTGGCTGTGCGCCGTCGCCGCCGGCGTGCTGGCCCGCGGCGGGCCGCGTGCACTGGTTTGGTCGCGCCCTGATGCTCGGCGCGCTCGCGCTGCCGATCGCCCGCTACGCCGGCTCAGCTTCGAGTACGCCTGCCTGTTCGTCGGCGCGCTCGCGCTGCTGCTCACCTGCGGCCGTCTCACCCGCGAGCTGAACCACCTGCTCGAGCAGGCGCGCTACGACGCCGACCACGACGGTCTCACCGGCGCCCTGTCGCGCTCGGCCTTCCGCACCCGCCTCGGCACCGTCGCCGCCGTCGCTCGCTCGGAGCAGTCGCGCCGGTCGCGATGCTGCTCGTCGACCTCGCGCACTTCGGGCAGGTCAACAAGTTCAGCGGCCACGCCGCCGGCGACGCGATGCTGCGCGCCGTCGTCACACGCATGTCCGAGGTGATCGGCGACGATGGCGTCGTCGGGCGCCTCGGCGGGGACGAGTTCGCGGCGATCGTGCCCGAGGCCGACGCCGAGGCGCTGGCCGAGCGGATCCTCGCCGGGCTGCAGCGCGGCGACGCCGCCGCCGCCGAGGGCATCGCCGCCTCGATGGGCATCGCGCGCGCGCCGCGCGACGGCACCGACGCCGACACGCTGCTGCGCGCCGCCGACGTCGCGCTGCGCGTCGCCAAGCGCAGCGGGCGCCAGCAGTTCTCCTTCTACGCCGGGCGGTCGCTCAACGATGAGGGGCCCGACGGCGCGCGGCGCAGCCTCGATCGCCTGATCGAGGGTCATGGCCTGATGATCGTCGTGCAGCCGATCGTCGACCTGCAGCACGCGCCGCGCCCACGCCTACGAGGCGCTGGCCCGCTTCGGCGTGCGTGGCGGCGAGAGCCCGCTGCAATGGTTCTCGCTCGCCGACGAGCTCGGCCTGCGCCAGGAGCTCGAGCTCGCCTGCCTGCGAGCGGCGCTGCGACCTGTTCGACTCAGCGCCCCGCCGGACAGCCTGCTGTCGGTCAACCTGTCCGGGCCGCTGCTGCTGGACCCGCGCACGCGCGACGATCCTCGACGCCCAGCACTCGCTCGAAGGGCTGATGATCGAGATCACCGAGGACGCGCTGATCGAGGACGACGCCCGCATGCAGGCGGCGATCGCCCCGCTGGCCCAGCGCGGCGTGCGCTTCGCCGTCGACGACATGGGCGCCGGCTACTCGGGGCTGCGCCAGATCATCTCGCTGCGCCCCTCCTACCTGAAGCTCGACCGCGGCCTCGTGCAGGGCATCGACGCGCGACCCCGAGCGCGCCGCGATGGTCGCGGCGATGCTCAGCTACGCGCAGAGCACCGGGCGGCCACCTCGTGGCCGAGGGCGTCGAGACCGCCGAGGAGCTGGCGACGCTCGTCGGGCTCGGCGTGCCGCTCGTGCAGGGCTACTACCTCGGGCGGCCCGGCGTGCCGTGGCCCGAGGGCCACGGCGAGCTCATCGGCGCGAGCCAGGTTCGCACCCCGCCGATGTCGGTCGCCGCCTGACGTCGGCGCGGCGTAGAACCGCCGCCTACTCGGCGTCCTCGTCGAGCAGGAAGCGGCCGCCGGCGTAGATCTGGCGCTCGCGCCGTCGCGCAGCGTCGCGGTGACGGTCCGGTCGGTCGGTCGAGACGATGTCGGTGTGCACGCTCGACTCGTTGAAGCCGAGCCGCTCCCACTCCTCGCGGCTGACCGCGGCCGCGATCGCCGTCGTAGCAGTCGTGGTAGGACTTGCCGAGGCGATGTGGGTGTTGCCGTACGGGCCGCCGACGTTCTCGTCGTAGAGGGTCTGGGCCATGAACCGCGTGATGCGCGAGAAGCGCCTGTCGGTGAGCGAGAACTCGCCGACCTTGTCGGCGTTCTCGGTGGCCACCATCTCCTTGAGCACGCCCTCGTTCTCTTCGGCCTCGGCCTTGACCACGCGGCCGTCCGCGAACTCGAGGCGGATGCCGCGGACGAGGTTGCCGTAGCGGTACAGCGGCTGGTTGAAGCGGATCCAGCCTTCGGTGCCGCGCCAGTCGGGGCTGGTGAAGATCTCGAAGCTCGGGATGTTGCGGCCGCTGCCGCCGACCCACGACGGTGCTCGCCCAGCGTGATGCGCAGGTCGACGTCCTCGCCCTCGACGTGCAGGCGATCGATCGTCGCAGGGCGTTGAGCCGCTGCACGTAATCGGTGATTCGGTCGTTGACCTCGCGCCAGCGGGCGATCGGCTCCTCCTCGTCCAGGAAGCAGGCGTCGATGATCTGCTGCCAGTACTCCTCCTCGTCATCCCGGCCTCCGCGGCCATCGCCGGCGTGCCGTAGAGGCCGAGCGTCCAGGAGAACCGCCCGGCGTTCTCCTTCTCGGTGCGCCAGTCCATCCGCGGCTTCATCGACTGCCCGTTGCGCATGATCCGCCGCGGATCGACGCTCTCGAGCGCGTGCAGGTCGCTGTCGGAGAGGATGCACACCTGGTGGTCGATCTCGTCGACGAGGCCGCGCATGTAGCGACTGGGAAAGAACTCGATCTGCTCGTCGCTGGCGAGCTCGAAGAAGTCGCGCGAGAAGTTGAAGTGCTCGTCGTCGTCGGGGAGGTAGTGACCGATCACGTGTCCGCCCGAGCGCCATACCGCCCGCCGCAGCTCGGCGTACAGCGGCTTGGCCGACTCGTGAGCGACGATCCGCACGACGTCGCCCTCGGCGATGCCCTGTCCGCCGCCGAGCGCGAAGTTGATGAGCACGTCGGCGTAGCGTTGCAGCAGAACCGCAGGGGGAACGTAGGACATGGGCACCTTCCGGAAAGCTTGGTGGAACCGACACCCGGCAGCCTACCCGGGTCGCAGTGCGCCGGGACGCCGAGGCACGTTGCCGACCGGCCGCCGGTCCGTCAATCTATCCGCCAGGCATGCAACTGCTCGGAGCCAAGGAAACCGACCGGGGCACCATCGAGGTGACCTTCGGGACACACGACGGCGTACACGTACTCGAGGGCCGTGCCGAGGAGATCGGCGACCTGGGGACGCGGATGCGGCAGGCCAGCGAGCTCGGCGGCGGGCCGACCGCGGGCGTCGGACCCGCAGACTGGTGTGGCTGCCAGGGGTCCCGGTCGGCCGCGACGTCGTGCTCGTTCGGCATCGGCAGCCGGCGGCGTGCGCGTGCGGATCACGCGCGATGCGCAGGACCGCTGACGGGCCGCGCGCGGATCAGCCGAGTTGCTGCTGCACGACCTGCAGGGCAGGGCGGGCGCTGCCATTGGGGTTGACGCAGCCCGCTGTCCCAGCGGTCCTTGGGCCCGGAGGCGAACCACTGGTAGAGATACCAGCGCGAGATCCGCGGATAGGTCTGGCCAGCGACCTGAAAGAGGTACCGCTCGGCGCGGGCCTGGCGCTGCAGGTTCGGCGGATAGCCCACGAACCGGTCCCAGCCGCCCACCTCGGTCACCCAGATCGGCCCCGCGGGCAGCTCCCGCTCGAGCAGGCTGATCGCGTAGGTGTGGAACTCGTTGATGTCGTTGTAGACGTGGATCGCCCACGGTCCGTGCAGGCCGCGGGCGGCGCGCAGGAACGCGTGCATCCACTTCGCGCTGGCCAGCTTGTAACCGACGAGCGACGGCGACGTCACCGTGCAGCTGTGGCACAGGCTGCGCATCACCCGCCAGTAGCCGGCTGCCCGCGCCGGGTTGTGTAGCGTGGCCTGGTCGAGCAGGTTGGCCTCGTTCCACGGCGTCCATTCCTTGATCCACGACCACCGGTGCATGAGCCAGCCGACGGCGCGGCGGTACTGGGCCAGCGAGGGCAGGAAGCGTGTGTGCCCGCGGATGTCCGACTGCGTGATGGCGACGAGCGGCACCGTCCCGGACTTGCCGGCGATGGTCAGCCAGCGGTCGGCCCGGTGCAGGTACACCGGCTCGTGCACGAGGTCCCAGGGCACGAAGTAGCGCACGTTGCGCAGCGGCAGCGCGTGCCAGCGGGGGTCGGCGAACAGCGCGATGTTCTGGTCGTCGATGCCCCAGACGATCTCGTGGATGACCGCCGACGGGCTGGCGCTGGGCGCAACCGCGCTCGCCCGGGCCGTCGACCGCGCGGGTGGACTCGCCGCGGCGGTCGCGCCGATGACCAGCGCGACGCTCAGCAGTCCGGCCAGCCCGAACAGCGCCAGCCGGGCGCGAATGCCGGCGCCCCCGGTCATGCCGGCGCGCACGGAAGGCTCTCGGCGCGCTCGGGCTGGCAGCGCGGAAGCGGGCGATCGTCGCTCATCGGCCAACCAGGGTAGCCGCCCGCGCAGACCGGCCGAGTGCCGTGGCGGACGAGGCACCCGGCGCGACCCGTGCGGCGGGCTCGGGCGGCAGCCGATCAGGCGACGGCGTCGACACGCGCCAAGCCCCGGCTGACATTGCGCCGCAGTCCCGGCGCAATGAGCGCGTCAAGTCCTGGCAGGACCGCTCCGAAGGCGATCTCGTAGTGCAGGTGCGTGCCGCCGTCGCGCGGCGTGAAGCGCATGACGCCCTCGTGATCGCGCAGGGGCGAGCCCTTGGTGATGCGGTAGCGGATGAGCTCGTTGGGCACGAACTCGACGACCGTCTCCACGAACCCCGGGAGCGGGCCGATGCGCAATTCGCGCGCCGAGTCCACGCCGTTGCGCTCACCGTCGCTGCCGTCACGCAGCCGGCGGATCTTGGCGCCGAACACCGCCTCGAGGTTCTCGTGCTCCGCCAGGTAGGCGAACACCCGCTCGGGCGGCAGGGCGTAGTCGCGATCGAAGACGAGCCGCTGCACGGCGGGACATTCAACCAGACAACGCCGCGCGGCATGCCGACCATCCGTTGAGAACGCGTGCGCTTGCCCCGCGGGTGGGCGACAATCCTCGGGCTGCATTTTTTCCGGAGCGGTCATCTCGAAAGGGCACCCCCGTCGCGAGGCGGGTCCGCAAACCCACGGGACTCACGTAGTCAGCCGGGCTGTCGAAGGATGTCGAGGACATGGTCGCTCCCCGTCCAGGAGGAAGACATGTCCGACTATGAAACCGACAGCGACCGTCGCGAGTGCCGGCGGTGCGGTGCGCTGCTGTCCATGTGGCTGTGCGACGCGTGTGGGAGCAACAGCTTCGACACCGTCACCGACGCGTATGTCGCCGAGCTCGCCGGCCCGTGGCGATCGCAGGAGGGCGCTCGCCGCGCGCCCGATATGCGGCTCGCCGCATAGCCGCCCAACCCGGCGCCGGTGAGCGGCACGCGGCGTCGCGCGCGGTCGGCACGGGCGCGCTACTCGGCGACCCAAGGCTCGGCCGCGCTCGGCCCCGGGTCGTCGCGCCGCAGCGAGGCGACGAAGTGGTCGAGCTGCTCGCGCGAGAACCGACGCTGTCCACCCGGGGTGCGGTGCGACGCGAGATGGCCGCTGTCAGACCAGCGCCGGATGGCGCTCTGCGAGACGCCGACGTAGCGCGCCGCCTGGGAGCTGGTGAACATCGGACGGCGGTCCGCCAAGCTGCGTCGGGTGGCGAGAGCTGGGGTCATTCACAACACCTCTGATCGGTGGGCACGGGGCCTGTCCGCCCGCACGTTATGCCGCGCCCCGCTGCGCGCACAACCCTCGGGACCCTTGACTTTCGCCGACGTTCGGGGTCGTCGCCGGCGCCCGCTGGGGCTACACCGGCACCGGCGCGCCGAGCAGCGCGGCGACCGCGCCGATGGCGCCGGCGGCCAACAGCGTCGAGACGACGCCCCGGCGCAGCACGAGCAGCGCCACCGCGCAGACGGCGAGCAGGGCGTACTGCCACGGCTGGCTGAGCGCCGCGGCGAGCGGGATGCTCGAACCGATGATCGCGCCGGCCGCCGCCGGGCTCGCGCCGGCGAGGAACGAGCCCACCCGCTCGTCGTTCAGGAGGCGCTCGAACCGCGCCGCGCCGATGAGGATGAAGGCGAACGACGGCAGGAACGCGACGAGCGCGGCGAGTGCGCCGCCCGCGAGCCCCCCGGCGGCGTAGCCGACGGCCGCGACCGTCTGCAGGACGGGTCCCGGGGTCACCTGCCCGAGGGCCACGGCGTTGAGGAACTGGGCGTGCGTCATCCAGTGATACGTGTTCACCGCGTCGCCCTGCATGAGCGGCACGATGACGAAGCCGCCGCCGAAGGCCAGCCCACCGACCTTCAGCGCCGTCCACACGAGCGCGCCGGTCCCGCCGCGGGTGGCGCCGAGAACGCCCAGCAGGGGCCAGGCGTGCACGCCGATAGCCCGGCGCGGGCGGCTGAGGGCCAGCTCGGCCGCGCCGCAGCCCAGCAACACGATCACCAGCCCCGCGCCGGCCACGGCCGCGCCGGCCCCTCCCGCGAGGAGGTAGATGATGGTTCGCGTCCGGCGGGCCCCCGCCACCCGCCGTCGCATCGGGAGCGCGATCGCCAGGCCGGCCCGCAGCGCCACCGGCGCCACCGCGCAGCCTGCGCCGATCCCCGCCCCGCGGATCCAGGCCGGTGGCGCGCCGGCCAGGAACACCACCGACAGTGCGAGGATGAGGATCAGCCCCGGCACGATGAAGCTCACACCGCCGACGATCGCGCCGGCCGCGCCGCGCACGCGCCAGGCGCAGTAGATGGCCAGCTGGGTCGACGCGGGCCCGGGAAGCAGGTTCGTCGCCGCGATCGCCCGCTCGAACTGCGCCTCGCTCAGCCAGCCCCGCCGGGTGACGCACAGATCCCGCAGCAGCGCGATGTGCGCCGGCGGACCGCCAAAGCCGGTGGCTCCGATCCGGCCCCAGTCGCGCGTCAAGGACAGGAGCGTCGGCGGCGGCGGTGGGTCGGCGGCGACCATGGCTGGCGGCAGCGTACGCAGTCGCCGCCGACCTCGCCGGCGTGGCCTCGCGGCCCGCGGTCTGCCGGGATACCCGGGGCGCCGATCAAGGCGTGCGACGTCGCTGTCGATGCTGTTCAGCGGAGATCCGAACACCTCGGAAGGACCCGCCGATGAACGAGGAGACCGACACCCCCAAGCACCGCAGCCCGGACGCGGCCGATGCTCGCCCGCAGACCGACCACGAGCGCCCCGCGTGACCCCTCGGAGGTCCACGAGCCCCTCGTCGGTTGCGGTCCGGATCGGCGAGCTGGCGGCATCCCGTAGCGCCGGAACCGTGCTGTCCACGATCGGGCTCGGCTCGTGCATCGGGCTCGTGCTCCTCGACGCGAACTGCGGCGCGGTCGGCCTCGCGCACATCATGCTCCCGCAGTCGCGGGGCTCCGCGCGCGAGCCGGCCCGCTACGCCGACTCGGGCGTCCCCGCCCTGATCGGGGCGCTCGCCGCGCTCGGCGCGCGCCCCCAACGGATGGAGGCGGTGCTCGTCGGGGGCGCCCGGCTGTTTGCCGCCAACCAACTGGAGATCGGGCTGCGCAACAGCGAGGCCGTCGCTGCCGCGCTGGGCGAGGCGGGGATCCCGGTGCGGGCCCGGGAGACCGGTGGCACCGTCGGTCGGTCGCTGTGGGTGTCCGTCGATGAGCTGTCCGTCACCGTGCGCGCGGCCGCCGCATCCGCCCAGGAGCTGTACCGCCCACGTGCGGCGCTGTCGCCGGCGCTCGTCCGGCCGGCCTGACCGCTGGTACGAAAGGAGACGGTGTGCGGTGCCGGTGCGCGGCCACCGGCGCATTAAGGGCCGCGTAATGCAAGCCTCACGGTGGACAACGGCGCGCGCCGTACGTTGGGATGCGAGGTCCCCTGGGAGTCCATGTCGCAACCCGACCACGATCCGCAGTCGCCCGCGCCGCGCCCGCCCGATGGTGGGGCGCGCGGCATCGACCGCCGATCCTTCCTGCGCCGGGGCCTGCTCGCCGGCGGCGTGCTCGCCGCCGCCGCCGCCGCCGACCATTACGGGGATCCTGGCGCGCCGCCGCGCGCAGCGTTCCGGGCGCAGGCGGCGCCGTCTCGCTCCTCGGCGCCGCGCCCGTCCGTCGCCGAGCGCCCCAACATCCTCGTCGTCCTCGTCGATCAGCTGCGCCAGCCGCGCTGGTTCGGCTCGCCGGCACGCGTCGATCGATGGCTGCCCAACATCGCGGGGCTGCGCCGAGCGGGCGTGTCCTTTACGCAGCATTTCACGGCGGCCAACGACTGCACGCCCTCGCGCGCGGCGCTCCTGACCGGCCTCTACACCCACCAGACCGGCTGTCTGATCACCGGTGGCAGCACGCTCGACACGGCATTTCCCACCTGGGGCACGATGCTGCGCGAGCACGGTTACCGACGAACTGGTTCGGCAAGTGGCATCTCACGCGCGGGGACAGTGAGTGGACCGCGGCGGACGCCGATCGGCTCGAGCGCTACGGCTTTTCCGGGGGCACCTACCCATCGCCGGACGGCGGTCCGGGCCAGGGCTGGAGCGTGGATCCGTATATCGCCGACCAGTTCGACGCCTGGTTCGCCGCGCGTGGACGGGAGGAGCCCTGGTGCACGACCGTGTCGTTCGTGAACCCGCACGACATCGCCTGGTGGTACGGCTGGAGCGACCGCGTTCCCGCCGAGTCCTTCGCGCCGCGAGTGTTCACGTCGCTGCCCGCGAACTTCGAGACCCCGCAGCTGATGGCGGCGCGCGGCAAGCCCCGGCTGCAGCGCTCGCTGCAGGACACGGCGGCCTACTCGTTCGGCGCAGTGCCGTTCGACGGGCCCGGCACGACGGCGGCGTGGATGCCGCTGCTCGACCTGTACCTGAAGCTGCAGCGTGCGGTCGACGCGCACATCGGTCGCGTGCTGGCCACCCTGCGCAGCCGCCCGGAGGTGGCTGCGAACACGGTCGTCGTGTTCACCTCCGACCACGGCGAGTACGGCGGCTCGCACGGCATGCGGGGCAAGGGGGCGGCGGCCTACGACGAGGCGATCGGCGTCCCGCTCGTTGTGCTCGACCCGCGCGGTCAGCTCACGCGTGCGCCCCGCGTCGCCCGCGAGCAGCTCAGCTCGAGCGTGGACGTCGCTCCGCTGCTGCTGACGATCGCCAGCGGCTCCGGCGACTGGCGGCGCGACTCCCAGTACAGCCACCTCGCGGACCGGCTCGACCTGGCGGCGATCCTGGCCGACCCGTCGGCGCCGGGACGGCCCTACGTCGTGCATGCCACCGACGAGACGGTCACCGAGTTCGCGCTGCAGCCGTACGCCGCCGACGCGCCCCTGCACGTCATCGCCGCGCGCACGGCGGGGGCGAAGTACGCGACGTACTCCAACTGGGCGCCGGGTCAGCAACACGATCGAGACCGCCGGGCAGGAGCAGGAGCTCTATGACTACGCCACGCCCTCGGGGCGGCTGGAGCTACACAACGCCGTCGGTGCGAGTGACGTGCACGAGCCGATGGACGCGCTGCTGACGCGCGCGATCGCCGACGAGCTGCGCCAACCACTGCCGCGCGGGCTGAGCGCCGCCCAGGCGCGTGGCTGGCAGGACCTCGAGGCGGTGCTCGGGCGGGTCGACACCCACGCCGCGCTGTTTCGCGCACGTCACGCCGCGGTCGCCTCGAGCCTGACTGCTGCGCACGGCTCCACCGGCGGCTCACGGCGCTCGCGCCCCGGCGTCAGGCCGCTCGAGGCTCCCAGTGAACCGAGCAGCCGCCGGCGGGGATGACCGTGAGGCGCCCCGGCGTCTCAGCCGGCCGGGACCCAAGACGCCGATCGAGACCGGGAGTGCGAGGATGGTGGCCGGGCCCGGCGGTGCGCATGGCCGGCCGGCGCAGCCAACCAAGGAGACGAGACCGAGCATGACCATCGATCCGCGCTACGAGCAGGACGAGGTGGATGCGGCGGCCGCCGAGGCCGCGGGCATCGGGGGCATCAGCGGCGAGGAGGACCTCCCGCCGGCGCAGCGCCCCGTGATCGAGGCCGGCGGCGGGGAGGCGGAGGGTTTCGAGGCCGCTGAGGCGCTGCTGATCGAGCACGCCAGCCACGGCGACCAGCAGTCCGCCCATTCGGTGCTGCATCATCAGGGCCTTCCCGAAGAGGCCGATGGACGCTCCGACGGCGAGGCCGATCGGGAACGCAGCAGTGAGCGCGAGGGTGAGGAGGAGCGTTAGCGGGCGTCGTCAGGCAGCGGGCGGCCGGCCCGCGAGGCGCAACGCCAGCAGCGCGATGTCGTCGTGCGGGCGCCCGTTGGCGTGGACCAGCGCCCCGCGCTCGACGTGCTCGAGCATCCGCACCAGCGGCAGCGTGGCGGCCTCGCGACTGAGTCGCCGCAGGCCGTCCTCGCCGAGCATCCCGGTGCCCGCGCGCGCGTCGGGTACGCCGTCGGTGTAGAGCAGGAGCGTGTCCCCGGGTTCCAAGCGGACCGCGCGCTCGCTGATGGAGATCGGCTCGATCAGCCCGAGCAGCGTTCCGAGTGTTCCGACGGGACGGACGTCTCCCTGCCGGTCGACGAGCAGCGGGGGCGGATGACCGGCCAGCGCCACGACGAGGTCGGCGTGCGTTTCCATGGGCCTGACGACGACCAGGCAGACGGTGCACAGATCGCCGCCGGGGTCTCGCAGGAGGGCCGCGTGCAGCATCTCGAGCATGCGCGTGGGCGACGAGCCGCCCATCGCGGCCGCGCGCAGGGTATGGCGGGCGAGGGCGGTGATGCTCGCGGCCCGCGGGCCCTTGCCGCAGACATCGCCGATGGCGAGGACCCACCGCTCGTGGTCGTACGCGAACACGTCGTAGAAGTCTCCGCCGACCTCGTTGAGCTCTCCGCTGGCCGCGTAGCGCGCGTTGATCTCGGCCCCCGGGATCTCGGGCAAGGAGGCGGGCAGCAGCGCCCGTTGCAGGACCTCAGCGATGCGCGTGCGCTCGGCGAACAGCCGGGCGCTCTCGATGGCTCCGCCCGTGCGCCGGCCGAGCTCCTCGGCCAGTGACAGGTCAGAACGCGAGAGCCGCCGCGGCGTCTCGCTCCACAGCAACGTGATGGCACCCACGCAGCGCGCGCCCGTCGCCATCGGCACGATGATCACCGCGGTCGGGTCGATCTCACGCAGGAGCTGCAGATGCGCGCTGTCGCGCGCGTACTCGGCGAGCTTCACCGGCGGGAGGTCGCTCACCACGATCGCCCGGCCCGTGCGGATGACCTCGGCGGCCCCCGACGCGTCGTCGACCTCCGAGGGATATGCGCGGCTCAGCCGCTCGGCGATCGCCAGCGCTGGCGTCGTCCTGGTGCTCAGGTCGTGACCCGCCGGATCTGCCCGTCGCACGTCGATGATGTCGATCGCGCACCAATCGGCGATCCGCGGGACCGCCAGCTCGGCCACGCGCGCGAGCGTCTGCTCGTAGTCCAGCGAGGAGGCGAGCACGCGGCTGCACTCCGCGAGGAAGCTCGTGGCCACCTCGGCGCGCTTCATCTCGGTGATGTTCTCGAACACGTTGACGGCGAAGCGAATCTCGCCGCTGTCCGGATCGCGCGATCCCGGCCGTCCGTACGTTGAGCCAGCGCTCCTCGCCGGTGGCGCGCACGATGTTGCGCACGAGCAGCGGCGCGAGCGGCTCGCCTCGGAACAGCCTGCGCGCCGGCATGCGCGACAGGTCGAGATCGTTGCCCTCCTCGTCGAGCACCCGGAAGCGAGCCATGATGCTCCCCGGCGGCGCGCCGGTCAGCTGCTCGGGGTGGTCGACCTGCAGCAGATCCGCCGCCGCCTGGTTGGCGTACACGATCCGGCCCTCCTCGTCGATCACCGTGATCGCCTCGGCGACGCTGGACAGAATTGCCTCCAGACGCTGCTCCACGCGACTGAGGTCGGCGAACAGCCGCGCGTTGTCGATGGCCAGCGCCGCGCGGCGCGCCAGCTCACAGGTGAGCTCGAGCTCATCGGGGCCGTATCGGGTGCCCTCGCCGAGGCGCAGCACCGACAGGGTGCCGAACGTACGGTCACGCGCACGCAGGGGCGCGACGACGGCCGAGTGATACTGGTGCCCGATCATGAACCGCGCGTGCGCGTCGCCCTCCGCGAAGGAGCGCAGCAGCCCGGGCGTCATCTCGCTCAGCAGCTCCGCGGCGCCGCTGCGCAACACGCGCGCCACGGGGTGGCCGCCGTCCGGATCGATCGGGCGCTCGCGGCGCAGTCGCTCGAGGTCGGCGGCGACCTGCGGATCCTGGGCGACGACGGCGACATCGCGGATGAGGCCGTGCGCGTCGAGCAGGTCGATGACGCAGAGGTCCGCCAGCTCGGGGACCGTGAGCCCGGCCACCTGGTGCATCGTCGTGTCGGGATCCAGCGAGCTGGCGAGCACCATCCCGGCGTCGACGAGCAGCGACACGGTGGGGTCGGCGGTGAATGGTTCGTTCATGCGATCGCCGGTGCTCGATGCGCGGGCGAGTGCGATCTCGCGTTGGCGCCCCAGCCCGCCAGCCCGCTCAGTATCGCAGCGAGCGGTCGGGCGTCAACCGCCGCTCGGCAAGCGTTGCGCGATCGCCGGTGGCGCCGCCGCGGCTCATCCGGGTCGACGGTTTGCCCGAGCGCTCCGGGGGTAGCCGAAGCCCGAGCGGACGTCACTGCGCGGAAACCGGAGGACAGGATGGCAATGGAGCTCGAGGGCAAGCGGATCGCGTTCCTGGTCGCCCAGGAGGGTGTGGAAGAGGTGGAGCTGACGCGTTTCGTGGGCGAGATCGTCCGGCACAAGGCGCAATCCGCACAAAGGTGAATAGGAACGCCGCCGGTCGGGTAAGTGCCCCTCCGAGGCGAGGCGCACATGCATCATGCGCCTCGTCCGGGCCGTCCGCCATCGACGCAGAGGAGGGTCATGAGTTTCGCACCTCGCCGCCGCCGTCCAGCTCCGATGAAGCCGACCTGTTCCGCCGCTGGCAGCAGCTTCGGACATACAGGCGCGGGACGCCCTGGCCGAGCGCTACATGCCGCTGGCGCGCAAGCTCGCGCGCGCTACGTGCGCTCGTCCGAGCCGCTGGACGATCTCGTGCAGGTGGCGAGCCTCGGCCTCGTCAAGGCGATGAGCCGCTTCGAGGCCGGATCGTTACAACCGCTTCGCCACGTTCGCCGTCCCCACGATCCTCGGAGAGCTGCGCCGCTACTTCCGCGACTCGGGCTGGGCCGTGCACGTGCCGCGCGGCGCCCAGGAGCGCGCCATGCAGGTCGGCGTGCCCAGCGCGAGCTCACGGGCCGCTCACGGTCGCTCACCAACTGTCGACGAGCTGGCTCAATACACCGAGATGGACATCGAATCGGTGCTCGACGCGCTGCAGGCGGCGCATGCCTACGACGCGCTGTCACTCGACACGCCCCGCCAGGGCAGCGACGGCGAGATGGAGCCGCTGGTCGAGTCGCTCGGCGACGAGGATGCCCGCTACGCCTTCGTGGAGTCCGAGGCGGCGGCCGCCGCCGGACTGCGGCTGCTCTCGGCCCGCGAGCGGCACGTCCTCCACCTTCGCTTCGTGCACGAGCTGACGCAGAGCGAGATCGCGCAGCGTGTCGGGGTCTCGCAGATGCAGATCTCGCGCCTTCTGCGGCGATCGCTCAAGCAGCTCTACGACTTCGCCGAGGGGACCGCCGAGCCCCAGCCGCAGGGCTGAGCCGCACCGATCATCGGCAAGGCAGCGTCGCCGGCACGGCGTGGATCCAAAGGGCTCCAGTGGCGTCCATGCGCAGATTGCGCCCCGGCGGTGTCACACTCGGGCGCCGTGGCTGATCTCTCCCTCCGCGTCCCAGCGATGCCCGAGAACGTCGTCGTCGTGCGCGAGTTGCTGCGTGGCATCGACGGTCTGCTGCGGGCGCGTCCGGGACTGAGCGAAGCGGTACAGACCGCGGTGAGCGAGGCGGCGAACAACGTCGTCATGCACGCTTATGACGGCATGGTCGGGCCGCTGCTCGTCGACGTGCGCCTGCACGATGGGCTGGAGATCCGCGTGCGCGATTGGGGCGTCGGCCTCGGGCCCCCGGCGGATGGCGCCGATGACGAGGACCCCGGCCTCGGCCGCGCCGTCATCGCGGCGTTCGCGGACGCGGTTGACGTCCGCTCCAGTCCGGGGGCGGGCACCGAGGTGCTGCTGCGCTGGGAAGTGCCGCCGTTCGTGGAGGTCGAATCGGGGGATGCGCAGAGCGTCCTGCCGGGAGATACCGTGCTCGCGCTCCGTCCGGAGCCGACCTTCGCGTCGGCCGCGGGCCGGGTGCTGTACGCACTGGGCTCGCGCGCCGGGCTCGCGGTCGATCGCCTCGCCGATCTGCAGCTGATCGGCGAAACGCTGATCGCACACGCCGGACCGGAGCTCGCCGGCAGTCGTCTCTCACTGGCGGTGCTGCAGCGCCGCTGCGTGCTGCAGGTGTCGGCCGGGCCGTTCCGCCCCGGCGGCGCCGAAGTCGTCCGCCGGGCGCGCTCGGTGGCCGGCACGGCCGTCGTCGACCGGCTGGCCAGCGACGTTGAGATCCTGCGGGACCCCTACGACGGGCACGAGGTGCTCGTGCTCACGGTCGGCCCATAGGCGCCCGGGCGCCGTCCACCACCGTCGGTCGTCCTGGCGGTGACGGCGGCTCGGGCGGCGCCGGCGGCCGTTGGGGCCCCCGGAAGTCCGGTGCGCCCGGCCGCGGCGGCGGCTCGGGCAGCTCCGGCGGGACTTCCGGCAGGTCCGGGATGTCCGGATCCGGCGGCATCGCTGCCGTCGTCACCAGCGCCCGTACCAGCGGCGCCGACCACCGGCCAGACCGGATTCCGCGGACCCCACGACGAAGCCCAGCAGCCAGAGGACGACGGCGACAAGCAGGACGATCCACAGAATGTGGGCGGCAAAGCCGAAGCCTCCGAGTAATGCGACCAACAGCAGCAGAACAATGAGTGCGACCACGATGACCCTTTCGTTGGAAAGTGCCGCAAAGCGGCGGTATTTCAGCCCTACCCGCATGACTGCGCGGCAAACGGTCAGGCGTGGCTGCGGGCCCGCTCGGCAGCCTCGAGCACGCCCGCGCGGTTCTTGTGCACCCGCTCGTAGGAGCGCACGCCTCGGGCCCGCTCCTCGTCGCCGTCGCTGAGCGCCTCGCGCACCTCGGCGGCCGTCAGCGCGTCATAGCCCGGCCAGGGCTCGCGGTCGCGCAGCGAGGCGATGCGGTTGCGGATCGTGGCGCGATCCTGGTGCCGGCGCTCGAACGCGTCGACCGTGGCGAGGTCCACCTGGGACAGGCCGGGGAGTCGCTCCAGGATCTCCTGCGCCGTGAGGCGGTCGTAGCCGCCGACCGGCAGATCCGACACGGAGGCCACGGTTCCCCTGGCTTCCCCCTCGGCGCGGGCGACGCCGGGGACCTTGCGCGATTGGCGGGCCGCCCTGGTGGCCTGCCGGCGGCCCTCCTCGGCTGCGTGGCGCGCCCTGCGGCCGGCGCTGCGCACGGCATCGGCGGCGCCCGTCTCGCTGAGCTCGTAGGACGACTCGCCACGCTGATCGGCCTCGACTGCCGCGTGGGCCAGGCTGGGGATCTGCCCGAGCACGCGTTCCAACATGCGGTCCTCCTCGCGCCGGATCGAACCGGCCAGGCGAGCCGTGACGTCGTCGTCGGCGGAGCGTGCCGCCGCTTCCAGCGCCGCATAGGTCGCGATCTCCATCGCCTCGCTGGCCGCCGCGTCCTTGGCGTTCTTGAGCACCTTCTCCTCGCCGCCGTCGCCGCGCAGCAGGTCCAGCGGCGCCTTGCCGATCGCGATCAGCTGACCGGTGATCGTCTCGAACGCTCCAACCCCCGCGCGCAGCGGATTCCAGCCGCGGTCAAGCTCGTCGAGGCGCCGCTTGACACGCTTGGCGTGACGCTCGGTCTCCGGCAGGTGCGTCTCGAGCGCATCCCGATAAGGGCCGCGGGGCGTCATGGCGATCTGGCTGCGTAGGACCGTGATCAGAGCGCGCTCCGTGGCGAGGGCCTCCTGCAGATACCGTGCGACGCGCTTCTGTGAGTCAGTCATGGGCCGTCGTTCTCCTTGTCGATCGAGAGGCTGACCGTTGCGATGCGCTCCGGGCGCATCGGCATTCGCCGCATGCCGTCAAGGCCTGCGGCGGGTGTCGGTCGGTCGGACACCCGCCGAACGGCTACCCGCTCTGACCGTCCTCACACCAACCGCACGAGCGCTAGGGGGCCTCGGCGGCGTCAGCGGCCGGGCGATGCGTTCCAGGCTCTGACGCTCGGCCTTGACGGACCTAACGGATCTTCTCGCCGTCGGCCGAGGTTTCGCCGCCACGCCCACGGGTATTCCGAAGGGCGTGACCCGAAGCGACGGACACCACCGCCCCGGGCGGGGCCTTACCGGACGGTGGCGCGAGGCGGCCCAGCGGCCGGCGCCACCGCTGCGCTGGCCACACGACGACGCCGAGGAGCGCGCCCGCCGACGCCAGCTGGCCAGTGGGACCCTCCGGAATCGGTCATCCCGTCACCCCGCGGCCGGCGACGACCGGTAGGTTGGCAGCGTGAGCGCCACCGGCTGGATCACCGCGGCGGCGGGGTCGCTGTCCGCGATCGCCGGGACCGTCGTCCTGGCGGTCGGCGGCGGCACCGTGGCGCAGATCCTCGGGACCGCTCTGCTCGGTCTGGCCGGCATCGCGTTCACGGGGCTGGCGTTCCTGATGGTGGGTGAGAGCGAGGATCGAGACCGCATGCGGCGCCCGCGAGGCTGATCGACCCGCGCAAGAGTGTCTACGCCCGTGTTGCTGCGGTCGGCCTGGACCGTGGCCCGTGCACGCGCTGGCCGCCCGTGTAGACGTGGACGGCGCCGGCGCGGGCGAACCCGCACAGCGTCATGCCGCGGTCGGCGGCGAGCTCGACGGCCAACGAGGTGGGCGCCCCGACGCCCACCAGAATCGGGGCGCCCGCGACGGCGGCCTTCTGCACGAGCTCGAAGGACAGCCGCCCGCTGACGCACAGCACGTGCTCGCCGAGCGGCACGAGACCGTCGAGCAGCGCGCGGCCGACGACCTTGTCCATCGCGTTGTGCCGGCCGACGTCCTCGCGGCCGCAGAGCAACTCGCCGTAGCGGTCGAACAGCCCGGTGGCGTGCAGCCCACCGGTGCGCGCGAATCCGGGCTGCAGCAGCCGTTCGGGCAGGCCGGCGAGCAGCTCACGGGCCACGAGGGGTCCGTCGGGGAGCGGCGGGGAGAGCACCGCCAGCTCCTCGAGCGCTCCCTTGCCGCAGACGCCGCACGAGGACGTCGTGTAGAAGCCGCCGCGTCGCGGGCTGGCGCGCGAGAGCTGCGCGGACCTCCACGACGTTCGCCGCCAGATCCTCGGTCGGTCCCGCCGGCACCGGCCCGGCGATCAGGCCCTCGCCGTACAGAAAGCCGACGGCGAGCTCCTCGTCGTGTCCGGGCGTGCGCATCGTCACCGCGATCGGCTCGCCCGCCACGCGAATCTCGAGTGGCTCCTCGACCGCGACGACGTCGCGCTCGCCGTCGCGCATGATCGGCTTCAGCGCGGCGAATGATCCCGCCGCGGACGGCGGAGTGTCGGGGCCGATCTCGGCGGGCTTCATCGCGGCTCCTGCGGGCGTCGGTGCGGTCGCGTGGCCGGCCGCCACGTGTCCGCGCCAGCTTAGTCGCCGCCGAATGCCCCGAGGGAGATCGGCGATGCCTGCGTCGTCGTGGGCGGTCGCCCCTCGGGCGGCGCGCCCGATCGGGTGCCGGTCGGTCGTCAGCCGAACGTCAGCGTGGCCCCACGGGCCAGCAGCAGCAGCGGACAGTGCGCCTGCTCGACCTGCTCGAGGGCGACGCTGCTGAGCAGCAGTCGGCCGGGCTGCGCCTCGGCTCGTGACGCGACGACCAGCAGGTCCGCCTCGTTGTCGGTGACCACGGCACCAAGGGCATGGGCAAGGTTGGCCGCCGTCTCCTGTGCCGCTGGGTCGCCGGTGCCCGCGTACACCCCGATGGTGCCGATGCTGCGCTCCACCGGCTCGCGGCGCAGGCCCGCCGGGGCGAGCGCAAGCGAGCAGTTCAGCGATCGCTCGAGCAGTTGCTGCGCGGTGTGGGGAGGGGACACGCGCCCGACGGGGGTGCGATGGCTCGATCCGAACGCGATCACGTCGGCGCCGATCTCGCCCGCCAGCGCGGCGAGGCCCTCGGCGGTGGACGGATTGAGGGCCACCCGTTGACTCACGCCGCCGCCGAGCAACTCGGCGCCGACGGCAAGAAGGTGCTCAGCCTCCTGCTGGGCCGCGGTCTCACGTGCGCTGTCAGGCTCGGGCGCGTGGCGAACGTAGGCCAACGTCACGGCGGCGCCAGCCTTGGCGAACAGGCCACCGAGGGCGAGAGCGTCACGGTCGTTGCGTGTCCCGTCGTACGAGACGATCACCTGCGTCATTGGGCCCCCTGATCTGGCCGTCGTTCGGGCATGGTCAAATGCGCGGACCATTCTGATGGGCCCCGTTCGTGGCGCCTTGGCCAGCTGTCTAAGACTTGCCGACGGCGGATGTGAGACGTGACGGCAAGGCCCGACGCGGCCCGAGGGCCGCGTGGCGCCGCGGCTACCGCCCGGCGGCGGCCAGGCCGAACGGGCTGCCCTCGGAGTCGCGGCACACCGCCCAGCGCTCTCCCGGGTGGATGACGGCGCCGCCGAGTGCACGCACCTGCTCGAGTGCGGCGGCGATGTCCTGCACCTCGAAGTACGGCAGCGAGAACGTGTCGCCGGGACCGCGGCCGCGCGGATGCAGACCGAGCGCCGGAGCGTCGCCGGCGGTCTGCCAGCCGTCGCCCTCGCCGGCGGCGCGCGCCTCCAGCTCCAGCCCGAGCACACCACTCCAGAAGCGCCGGGCGCGCTCGGTGTCGTCGGCGGGGAACTCGATCAGCGACAGCGGCGGGCGGCCCATGGGCTACACCGTAGCGGTCGCTCACGGGGCGCGGACGTCACGGGCCATCCGGGCGCGGCGCGGTCAGGACGTCGGCGATCAGCTGCGAGGCGACGGCGCGGATCTCGCTGACGTTGCCGGGCGCGTCCCTCCTCGGCGGCGAGCAGCGACAGCTCCCAGATGCCGCCGACGATCGCAGTGGCCGTCTGCGGCGACATCGGGTTCAGCTGCGGGTGGTCGCGACGGCAGTCCTCGACCAGCTCGCGCAGCTGCGCGGCCCACCGGCGCATCGCCATCCGTCGGTGGGCCAGGCCCCGGTCGCCCATGCCGAACAGCTCGAGCAGATAGCTGCGGGTCAGCCCAGGCGTGGCGGCGCAGGTCTGCAGGTAGGCGTCGAGCGCCATGTCGATGCGCCGCCGCCAGTCCGGCTGCGGCGGGCCGCTGGCCGTCGCCACGAGCTCGAGCGCGTACTCGGTCAGCTCGCTACCGAGCGCCAGAAAGCACTCGGCGCGATCCTCGAAGTGGTGGTAGAAGGTCCGGCGTGATGCGCGGGCGATGCGCACGACGTCGGCGACCGTCGTGGCGGCGTAGCCGCGCTCCCCGACGGCGATCGCCATCGCCGTGAGCAGCCGGCTGCGGGTGTCGCCGGCGGTGAGGAACCGTGGCGCCGGCGTCGGGGAAGCGCCGGTGGGATCTCGGCGCGCGGGGCGGCATCCATCGCGGCGCGCGGAGCGCGGGCGGGCCGAACGGGGATGTGTGAGGTAACCATGCGTCGAGTGGTCGTCGGCGCCGCTCGCGGCGCACCGTGCTGGGTACGATAATGTACCCTCCGATGGGTACGCTAGCGTACCCGCGCCGCAATGGGTAGACGCTGGTCACCGATTGGAGAGTCCGATGCCGGCAGCAGAGCAGGTCGCCGACCGCGCCCGTCCAGGGTCTTCCGCCGGGCCCGCGCACGCCGAAGATCGTGCAGAGCGCTGATGTCGATCTTCGCCCACGAGCGCGGCCTGGAGCGCCAGCGCAGTCGCTACGGCGCGATGTTCACGGCGCATTCGATCGGCATCGGCACGATCGTGGTGATCAGCGACCCGGAGCTGATCCGGCGCGCGTTCACCGCCGATCCGACGGTGCTGCACGCCGGCGATCGCAGCCCGCTGCGCCGGATCCTCGGGCCCAACTCGCTCCTGGGGATCGACGAGGAGCGTCACCTGAGCCAGCGCAAGCTGCTGCTGCCGCCGTTCCACGGGGAGCGCATGGCGACGTACGAGGCGATCATCGAGGAGGAGGCCAACCGCGAGATCGACAGCTGGCCGCAGAACGCCGAGTTCCGCACGACGGAGCCGATGATGCGGATCACGCTGAACGTGATCCTGCGCGCCGTGTTCGGCGCCGAGGGCGAGGATCTCGACGTTCTGCGCGAGCTGATGCCCTCGCTGGTGGCGCTCGGCTCTCGGCTGGCGCTGCTGACGTTCCTGCATCACGACCTCGGGCCGCGGAGCCCGTGGGGACGCTTCGTGCGCATGCGCCGCGAGTTCGATCGCGATCGTCGGGCGACCTGATCGATCGCGCTCGCCGCGATCCGCGACCTGCCGCAGCGCACGGACGTGCTGGCGCTGCTCGTGCAGGCCAGGCACGAGGACGGTAGCCCGATGGCGTTCGCGGAGATCGCCGACGAACTGCTGACGCTGCTTGCCGCAGGGCACGAGACCACGGCGACGACGTTGAGCTGGACCGTGGAGCGGCTGCGGCGCCATCCGGACATCCTGCAGCGGCTGGTCGACGAGGCCGACGCCGGCGGCAAGACGCTGCGCGAGGCGACGATCCGGGAGGTCCAACGGGTGCGGCCGGTGATTCCGTTCGCCGGACGCTTCGTCATGCGACCGTTCGAGCTCGGCGGCTACGTGATCCCGCCCGGGACCACGATCGCCATCTCGATGGTGCTCACCCAGAGCGACCCGCGCCTGTTCGCGCACCCGCGGCGCTTCCGCCCGGACCGGTTCCTGGACGAGAAGCCCGACACGTACAGCTGGATCCCCTTCGGCGGCGGCATTCGCCGCTGCATCGGGGCGGCCTTTGCGCACATGGAGATGGACGTGGTCCTGCGCACGATGCTGCGACGGCTGGAGTTCGCGCCCACCAGTGCGCGTGGTGAGCGCTGGCACTATCGGGGCGTGGCCTTCGCGCCGGCGGACGGGGGCCTGGCGATCGTGCGCCGGCGTAGCGCCATCGGCGACGACTCGCTGCCCAGCGTGGCCGCGGCCGCTTGAGCCCGGCGGTAGCGCGACGCTACTGGCCGTCGGGTCCGGCGATGCCGGGCGGGGCGACCTCGCCCCGGTCGATCCGCTCGGACAGTCGCTGCTTGGCCTCCAGGCTGCCCTGATCGAGCACTCCCGAGCCGGCCGCACGGGCGATCACGTCGCCGCCGCGCCCGCGCAGCACGTACGCGCAGCCGACGGCGAGCAGCGCTCCGGCGATCGGTCCGACCAGATACACCCAGTAGGCGGTGAAGTCGCCGCTGACCAGCGCCGGGCCGAACGAGCGGGCGGGATTCATAGACGTGCCGCTGACCGGCGCCGACCACAGGCCGGCGAGCGCGATGTAGGCACCGACGCCCAGCGCCGCGATGGCGCCGACGTTCTGCGCCGCCGAGGCGGTGCCGAGGATGACGCTGACCAGCCCGAGCGTCAGCACGATCTCCATCAGCAGGGCCTGCCAGTCGTGATAGCCGGGTCCCGGAAGGGTGGCGCCGAGGTGCTGGATGTTGCCGAAGACGGCGTACAGGAACAGGCAGGCCAGCGTGGCGCCGATGAGCTGGACGATGATGTAGCCGGGGACGCGCTTCCACGGGAAGTCTCCGCGCAGCGCGAAGGCCAGCGACACGGCCGGGTTGAGGTGCGCGCCGGAGATCGCGCCCATGAACAGGATGATGGCCAGCACCATCAGGCCCGGCGCGACCACCGCCGCGGCGAGGGTGATCTGTCCTTCGCCGTGCAGGATCCCGCCGCCCGCGGCGACGAGCACGAGGAAGAACGTCCCCAGCAGTTCGGAGGACAGCCGCCGGTATTCGAGCCGCGGATCGTCGAAGTCCCTGAGATCCCCGAACTCGAGCGTCAGGAGATGGTGCGCACGGTCCACGCGCGCCTCACCCGAAGGCGTTCCCGCACGCGTTGCCGCCTGGTCGGCCATGGGGGCGGACATTACGCCACGTCGTCGCGCCGCCGCCACCGTGCCAGGACACAGTCGAGCTGCGGAAAACCACTGGTACGTCGCGCGACCATGCGGTTGCCCCGCGCCGCGCGTCGACGATAAGGCTGGGGTGGTGCCCGGCAGGGTTGACAGCGGCGCGACGGGCCCACAGGCGCGGGGCGCTCAGCAGAGTTGTTGCGTCAAGGATTGAGCCAGTGGCCCGTACCTGTGACGTTCTCCGCCTTTCGGCATAACGATTGTGTGACCGCCGGCGGAGATCGACCGCGTCAGCCGCGCTCGGCGGCCGGGACGTAGTCGCGCGGGCCCTCGCCGCTGTAGAGCTGTCGCGGCCGGACGCTGCCCTGCTCGGGATCCTGAACCATCTCCAGCCACTGTGCGATCCAGCCGGCCGCGCGGGCGAGGGCGAACATCACCGGGAACATCGGCGCCGGCACGCCGATCGCCTGATAGGTGAGGCCGGAGTACAGATCGACGTTGGGGTACAGCCCGCGAGACACGAAATACTCGTCATCGCCGGCGCGCTTCGCCAGCTCGTCGGCGATCTCGACGAGCGGGCTCGCGCCGCGCACGTCGTGGAGAGCCGCGAGCTGCTCTCGCAGGATCCGGGCGCGTGGGTCGACGGTCTTATACATCCAGTGTCCGAAGCCCATCAGTCGCTCGTGGCCGGCCTTCACGCCGGCGAGGAAGTCCGGCACGTTGTCCACCGTGGCGATGCTCCGCAGCATCCGTAGCACCGCCTCGTCGGCCGCCCCGCGCATCGGCCCCGACAGGGCCGCTACGCCCGCGGCCACGGCCGAATACGGGTTCACGTGGGTCGAGCCCACCGCGCGCACGGCGGTGGTCGAGGCGTTCTGCTCGTGGTCGGCATGCAGCATCAGCAGCACGTCGAGCGCCCGCTCGATTCGCGGGTCGGGCCGGTACTTCAGCTCGGTCATCTTGAACATCATCGACAGCAGGTTTCCGGCGTAGCTGAGGTCATCGTCGGGATACACGTACGGCTGGCCCATGAGATGGCGATGAGAGAACGCCGCCAACGTCGGCAGCTTCGCCAGCAGGCGCACCACCTGGCGCTCACGGGCTCCCTGGTCGTGAACGTCGCCGGCATCGGGGTAGAAGCTCGACAGGGCTCCGACCGACGCCGCCAGCATGGTTATCGGCCGAGCGTCGTAGCGAAAGCCCTCGAAGAAGCTGCGGACGTTCTCGTGGACGAAGTTGTGGATGTTGATCTCTTGCGTCCAGCGCTCGAGCTCGGTGGTGGTCGGCAGATCGCCCTGGATGAGCAGGTAGGCGACCTCGAGGAACGTCGAGTGCTCGCACAGCGCCTCGATGCGATACCCCCGGTGTCGAAGGATGCCGGCCTGCCCGTCGATGAAGGTGATTGCGCTGCGGCAGGCGGCCGTGTTGGTCAACCCCGGGTCATAGGAGGCGAGTCCCTCGCCGCCGTCGAGGGCGATCCGCCGCAGGTCGACGGCATCCACGGCACCGTCCCTAATCGCCACCTCGAAGCTGCGCCCCGTGCGGTTGTCGACCACGGTCAGGCTGTCGCGGGACGGGGCGGCGCCCTCTGGCGTCGACACGGGGGTCTCGGCGCTCATGCGTCGTCCGACGTCATGCCGGGCACTCGTGTAGCGGCATCATCGAGCCCGTCCCTTCCGTTGCCAACCATCGCCAATCGCGCACACCAACTATCTAACGTCAATCATGACGGTTGTGTGACGACCTCTGCGGCGGGGGCAACGATTTCGTTACGACGGGGGCGCCGCCGTCGCTCGCGCGTTCCCAGGACGCGCGAGCGGATCGGCCGCCATCCGTCTATACGGCGGGGAGGAGGTCGGAGTCGCCGTCGGCGGCCTCTCCGGCCTTGTGTCCGCCCCCGACAGCATCCTGGCTCTCCTCGCCGGGGGCCAGGTCCTCGATGGCGTCCGAGGCGGGATGCCGGGGCGCCGGCGGGCGCTGCGATTCATCTGACATGGCGTGACTGCTCCTTGAGTGGTTGTACGCAACTGGGGAGGGATACCCACCGTCGCGAGCGTACGCGGCCCGCCGCCTGCCGTCAGTGCCAGCTCAGTCTCAGATCGGTGTGCCCACGTGCGCTGCGACCGGTCCGACATGCGGGGAGACACGCCATCGATGGCCGGCCCGCTCAGACGATGCCGGTGAAGACGAGCACGCCGATCGCCACCAGGACGACGGCCGTGACCGCGTTGCCCCACCGATCCAGCCACTGGCCGCGGATCTGGTAGCCGCCGCTGGCGGCGGCGAGCGTGAGCCCGACGATGGTGCCGACGGTGACCGCGGCGAATACGACCACCGAGCCGACGGCCGTTCCCAGGCCGACGGCGCTGGCCGCCAAAAACACGGGGAGGATCGTGAGATCGGGCGAGGCGGCCGCACCGAACGGCACCATCACCGCCGCCAGCCCGCGCAGCCCGTTGCGTTCGTCCGGCTCGTGATCGCGGTGACTGTGCTCTTGGTGGTGGTGGTCATCGCCGTCGTGCCCGTGATCGTCGTGGCGATGCTGGTGTCCGCGACCGGTCAGCTCGACGACGGCGAAGCCGAGACCGGTGACGATCAGGATCGCGCCGATGATCTTGTCCTGCGCGCCCTGGACGGCCGAGCGAAACTGCAGGCCGATCGCGATGATCAGCGCGCCCAGCACGATCGACAGGAGCACGTGCGCTGCGCCGGCCAGACTCGATAGTCGGGCGACCTTCGCGAGCGGATAGCGACGCGCCCGTCCGAGCACGGCAAGAGGCACCCAATGGTCGGGCAGGATCGCATGGCCGAGGCCGACGCCGGCGGCGGCGGCCAGCAGGGCGGGCGTGGTGGCACTCATGCGGGCAAGGCGTCGGCCGCCGGACTCGACGCCAGGCCCAGCCGGAGATGCTCGGTGTGTGAGACCGCTTCGCTGAGCAGCGCCCGCACGTGATCGTCGTGCAGGCCGTAGACGACCTGCCGGCCATCGCGCTCGCCGACCACGAGCCCGAGGTGGCGCAACACGCGCAGTTGCTGGGAGACCGCCGGCTGGCCCATGCCGATCTCACGTGCGAGGTCCCCTACGGAGCACGGTCCGGCCGCGAGGCGGCTGAGGATCCGCACGCGACTCGGCGCGGCCAGCGCCTGCATCGTCTCGGCCACCGATCGGGCGGTGTCCGCCGACAGGAAGCCGAGCTCAGGGTCTCTGCCGTGGCCCATGCAGATATCATTGCATAAGCACTAGTGCACATTTAATCGCGCTACCGGTCCAGGCAGAGATCGTCGACCGACAGGCGCAGCGCGGACCGGAAGCGACATGCCCATCGTGACGGCGCAGCTTGCGTAGGCGGCCAGGCCGAAACGCGCACCGAGCAGTTCCGTGCCGCGGTGGCGCAGCGAGCAACACGTCATACCGACCCGCGGAGTGAAGCTCGCTTCGAGCACGTCAGGGGAACCGAGGCGCACCGTGTCTGCCCGTGACCCCGGCGCGTCAGTCAAGCGCGCCGGCGGCGCGACGCAGCTGACGGTAGAGCTCGTCGTTGACTCCGGCGACGTAGAGCGGCCCGGCGCCGTCGATCAGCAGGCAGCGCACGAGAGCTACGCCGCGCGGACGCACGGGTCGCGGGTCGCGCAGGCGGTGCGCGAGGCGCAGGATCTCGTCGCGCGCGACCCGGACCTCCTCGCGGCAGACGTGCGGAGCGGCGCGCCGCTCGGACCGCGGCCGCTCGGCCTCGGCGAGGATCGTGTCAAGTGCGCTTGCCAGGCGCCGGCGATCGCGGATACGGGTGATCTGCCACGCGCGGGCCGTCAGCTCGCGGTGGCCCGCGGTGACAACACCGTCCGCGAGCTGGCGATCCAGCGCCGCCTGATGCAACGTGGCGAGTGCGCGTGTCCCCAGTGCCGGCGGGCGCCCGGCGGCGCGCCGAGCGTGGCCGTCGCGGTCACCGAGAGGTGATCGCCGCGGCATGCTCGGGGACGTGCCGGGTGCCTGGCGAGCGCGCCTCGTCACCGCTTCATCCGCGCCACGCACATACGGACCGGCGTCAGCGGTGTTCGGGTTCATCATCGGCTCGCACCGAAGCTCGCAGGACATGGCCTCGCGCTCTCGTGGAATCACCGACCACGGCCAACCGGCCGCGTCCGCGGACGGGCACGCATCGTGCGCGCTGCGGCTGCTCGCGCGTCATCGGTAGCCTCCTCTGCCTCGCTGGTTGTGGCGCACGGGCGCGACTTCAGTATCGACCGGTGAGCATCAAGATCCCGTGACGATCGCAGCGGCGGTTACAACGATTTCGTTACGGCGCGAAGAGCGGTCGCGAGCGATGAGTTTTGCCCGCTGTGATGGTCTCAGCTGTCGATCATCCAATCCGAGGAGGAAGTCGTGACTGTCACCAAGACGCGCATCAGCAAGATCAACACGGTCGTCGTCCCGGTCTCCGACCAGGCTCGCGCGATCGCGTTCTACGTCGAGACGCTCGGCTTCGAGAAGCGCGTGGACATACCCTTCGGCAACGGCTACCGCTGGGTTGAGGTGGCGCCGGCGGACGCGGACACCACGATCGCCATCGCGCCGCCGCCCGAGGGGAGGCCCGCCGGGAACGTGGAGACCGGCATCTCGCTCTACAGCAGCGACATCGATGCCGACCACGCCGATCTGATGGCCCGCGGCGTCGACGTCGACCCCGAGGTGAGCCGGATGGGGGACCCGGTCCCGCCGCTGTTCTGGTTTCGGGATCCGGATGGCAACACGCTGATGGTCGCCGGCTGAGCCGGTTGGCCATGGCTCGCGTCGGCCCCGGGCGGGCTCGGCGCCCGCGGCCGACGCGAAGAGCGCGGCCGCGATGACCGGGCCTAGCGCGAGACGATTGTGAAGAAGTCGCGGCTGTAGGGGAGGCGCAGCTGGCCGGCGATCCCGCTCTGGCCGGGAACGACCGGCACGGCGACCGGCCCCGACCGGTGGTGGGCGTAGAGGTATCCGGCCACCCAGAACGGGTTGATGTCCAGCTGTACGGCGCGGACGGCCGAGGCGCCGATGAGCGCCTGCCCGAGGGCGGCCGGCGTGAGTCGCTCGCCCGCGGCCCACACGAGGTCGCCGCCGGTGGTGATCCCGAGGGCCGAGCGGGCGGTGATCACGCGGCCGCCGAGCGTGGCGCCCCAGCAGGAGAGCGGACAGCTGCCGGCGGTCCCCGCGAGTCGCCCCTGGTCGACGAGCAGCGGCAGATTCTGGCGTACCGAGGTGATGGAGAGCCCCCGCGAGGGGACCTCCGAGCCCCACGCGCCGATGTCGGTTACGCCGTTGGCGTAGGTGACGATCGAGCCGAGCCCGGCCTTCAGTGGGACGGCGGTGCGCCCGCCATCCAGGAACCCGTTGCCGGCAACGTTGAACTTGAAGCCGCCATTGAACCCGGCGATCAGCTGATGGATCTCGCTCGGTTCGATCTGGTCGCCGTAGGGCCAGCCGGTGCCGCCCGGGTACAGCGAGCCGGCGTGCAGATGCAGCTCGGCCAGCCGCTGGTCGAAGCGCAGGAGCGTCACACCGGCCTGCTGAGCGATCCACGCGGCCGGCTGACCCCCGACGGTCGCGGCCGGTTGCCAGGCTGCCGTGGGTAACGCGGCCGCCAGGGCGCGCGGCACCCGGGATGCCACCGCCGAGCGGTGGCGCGGCGCCGGTGTGGACGTCGCCGTGCGGTGCGCGGTGGGGGTCGGCGATGCGTCCGCCGCGGTGGCGGTCGCCGGTGCGGCGGCGCTCGACGCGTGGCCGCTCCCCGCGATCGCGGCGCCGAGTGCGGCGACGGCCACGGCGGCGAGCGCGATCAGCGAGCGGGCGCGAGCGCGGCGGCGCATCGCCTTGGCGCCATGGTCGTGACGTGAGCGGCCCATCGCATTAACGATGCGCGACCGATTGACGGCCGGGGTGAGATTCCGCTTAGTTGGGCGTCCGCGAAGATCGGACGAGTAAGAGGATCCTCACCGTCGCGGTGCCGCACAGGCGCCAGCATGTGCGTGATGGGACGAACACCCATCGAGGCCACGGGCCCAGGCGGGCGCGACGTCGCTACGCGAGCCCCGGCAAGCTCCCCGGCACCCCCGGGCCCGGAACCCGCCATGTCATCTCCCGTGAAGATCTCCGGCCGCGCCTCAGGTCCGATGGTCGGCGCCGTCGGCATTTCCGCGCCGGCGGACGCGGGGGCGGTCGCCGCACGGGGCCGTGTCCGGGTCTGGCCGCGCGCGGTTCGAGTGCGCCAGTGGCCCAAGAACCTGCTCGTGGTCGCCGCCCCGGCGGCGGCGAACGTGCTGCTGCACCCGAGCGTGCTCGCGCGCGTCCTCCTCGCGTTTGTCATGTTCTGCCTGCTGGCGAGCGGCGTGTACCTGCTCAACGACGTGCACGACCTCGCCGACGACCGGTCTCACCCGTCCAAGCGCCGGCGGGCGGTCGCCTCGGGTGCGATCGCTCCGAGCACGGCGACGATCGTCGGCCTCCTCGCCGGCGCCGCCGGCCTGGGCCTGTCGCTCGTCGCGGGGTGGGGTCTGTTCGCGATCGCGGCCGGCTACCTGCTGCTGAACGTGGCCTACACCGGCTGGCTGCGTCGCGTGGCCATCGCCGACCTCGCGGTGATCGCGACCGCCTTCCTGCTGCGAGCCACCGCCGGCGGTGTCGCCGCACACGTGCCGATCTCGCGCTGGTTCATCGTCGTCGTCTCGTTCTCGGCCCTGCTCGTGGCCAGCGGCCGGCGTCTGGCCGACCTGCTCGACCCGATCGCGCGCCGCTCGCGACCGGTGCTCGAGGAGTACACGGCCGAGTTCCTGCGCCTGGTGCTCGGCATCGCCGCCGCGGTGGCGCTCGGGGCGTACTGCCTGTGGGCGTTCGAGGTGAAGACTCCCCCCGACGACCTGCCCTGGCGCGAGGTGACGGTCGTGCCGTACACCATGGCCCTCCTGCGCTACGGACTGCTGGTGACGCGTGGAGGGGGCAGCGCGCCGGAGGAGGTCTTGTTCAAGGATGGATTCATGATCGTGGTCGGCGTGGCCTGGATCGCGCTGTTCGCGCTGAGCCTATGGACATGAGTGTCGACCCGGCCTATCGGTCGACCGCGCGCCCTGCTGCTGCCGCAGCGTCGCCCGGGCGGCGTGTGGCGACGGCGTCCGCCCGCCCACGCGAGGCCGACACCGAAGCGGCGCGCGAGCGGCGGCGGCGCGACCGACGCGTACGCGAGCGCCGCAGAGCCCTCCGCATCGATGTGACCATCGGCTGCGTCCTCGCTGTCGTGGCGTTGATCCTGGCGCCGGGACTCGCCCTGGTGGCCCTCGTCGGCCTCCCGCTCGTGGTCGTACTGCTGGTGACCTTCGCCGTCGAGTGGCGCGCACGGCGACGGGGTTCGCGCTCATCGCCGCAGCGCGGCCGCGCACCGTCACAGCCTGGCCCGCGCTCTCAGTCCGGCTGAGCTGGAGGCGCTGCGAACGCCGCGAGCAGCGACGCCCGGATCGACGGCCACGGGTCGCGACGCGAGCGGCCTCGCGGTTCGAACCGTTCGGTCAGCGCCAGGCCGCGCAGCACGCTGAGCACCAGGGTGAGGTGAGCCTCCCAGCCCGGGCGCTCGACCAGCTCGCCTCCGAGCTGTCGGGCCAGCTCGCCGATCGCCCGGGTCACCTGGCGCTCGACGGGGACGAGGCGCTCGTACAGCTCCGCATCGTCGGCCGCAGCAATCCACAGCTTCACGAAGACGGTGAACGTGCCGCTCGAGAAGTCGGCCCACATCAGATCGAGGAGCGCGCCCATGCGCAGCGCCGGGTCCTCCGGCAGGTCGCTGGCCATCTCACGCAACTCGGCGATGCGCCGCTCGGCCAGCCATTCGACCGCGGCGCTGACGAGATCGACCCGGTGGGGGAAGTGATGCGTCTGCGCGCCCTGCGAGACGCCGGCACGCTCGGCCACCCGGCGGGTGGTGGTGGCCGCGTAGCCGACCTCGAGCACGCTCTGAACGGTCGCGTCGAGCAGCTTCGCGCGCGTCTCAGCGCGGCGCTCCTCCTGTGTCCGGCGTGGTCGCGCCGGCGCAATCGTTTCCATCTCGTGCATCGGGGTTGACAAATCATGACGTATATGGCAAAACAAAGCGATCGCTCTGTTTGTTTATCGGAGCTGCCGCGAATGCGGCGATCGTCGCGGTGGCGCACCGCGACGTGACGCGGGGCGCTGGTCGGGCCGCCGACGAGCCCGCAGTCCCCCGACCACCTCACCGGGCCCCAGAGAGGAACAGACACACACATGAGCAACCGCACGTTCGTGATCGGTGTCGGGATGGCGAAGTTCGCCAAGCCGGGCACCAAGGAGGGCGACTATCCGGACTGGGCCCGGGAGGCCGGCCAGATGGCGCTCCGGGACGCCCGCGTCGACTACCGGTCGATCGGCCAGGCATACGCCGGCTACTGCTACGGGGATTCCACCTATGGCCAGCGCTGCCTGTACGAGCTCGGGCTGACGGGGATTCCGATCATCAACGTCCACAACAACTGCTCGACCGGCTCGAGCGCGCTGTTCCTGGCTCGTCAGGCAGTGCAGTACGGGATCGTCGAGTGCGCGCTGGCGCTTGGCTTCGAAAAGATGGAAAAGGGCTCGCTGGGAGCGAAGTACATGGATCGCACGCCCGCGATGGACAGGCACCTGAGCGCGATGATCGCCGGCCGGGGTGAATGGGAGGCGGCTCCGCCCGCGCCGCAGATGTTCGGCAATGCCGGCCGCGAGCACATGGAGCGCTACGGGTCGACCCCCGAGCACTACGCCTGGATCGGCTGGAAGAACCACAAGCACTCCGTCAACAATCCCTACGCCCAGTTCCAGGACGAGTATTCGCTGCAGGAGATCAAGGACGCCAAGGAGATCTTCTCCCCGCTGACCAAGCTGCAGTGCTCGCCGACCTCCGACGGCGCGGGCTGCGCGATCATCGCCTCCGAGCGCTTCGTCGACGAGCACGAGCTGTGGGACCGGGCCGTCGAGGTGGCGGGGCAGGCGGTGGCCACCGACTTCCCCTCGACGTTCGAGGGCAACAGCTCGATCAAGGTGTGCGGATTCGACCTGTCCAAGGCGGCGGCGGAGCAGGCGCTCGAGCAGGCGCAGACGGCGATCGGGGAGGTCGACGTGATCGAGCTGCACGACTGCTTCTCGACCAATGAGCTGATCACCTATGAGGCCCTCGGCCTCGCCCCGGTCGGTCAAGGCCACACGCTCGTCGATGCCGAGGCCACCACGTACGGCGGGGACGGTCCGGTGGTCAACCCCTCCGGCGGTCTGATCTCCAAGGGCCACCCGCTCGGCGCGACCGGTCTGGCCCAGTGCTCGGAGCTGACCTGGCAGCTGCGCGGCGAGGCGGACCAGCGTCAGGTGCCGGGAGCCGCGGTGGCCCTGCAGCACAACATCGGACTCGGGGGCGCCGCCGTCGTCACCGTCTACCGGAAGGCGGCGTAGAACCGTGGCAACCCACACAACGTCGTCCGCGCCCCGGCGCGAGCTGTTCGAGGCCGAGCACGAGGACTACCGCGAGAGCTTCCGCACCTTCCTGGAGCGGGAGGTGGTGCCGCGCTACAGCGAGTGGGAGCAGGCCTGCATCGTCCCCCGCGAGCTGTTCACCAAGTGCGCCGAGCACGGCTTCCTGGCCATGGAGGTCCCGGAGGAGTACGGCGGCAACGGGGTGGCGGACTGGCGCTTCAACGTCGTCCTGGCCGAGGAAGGCGTTCGCGCCGGCGTGGGTGACGCCATGGCCGGGCCGATGCTTCACTCCGACGTCGTGCTGCCGTACCTGATGACGGCGGCGAGTGAGGAGCAGATGCAGCGATGGCTGCCCGGGGTGGCCTCGGGCGAGCAGATCCTGGCCATCGCCATGACCGAGCCGGGCACCGGCTCGGACCTGGCGGCGATCAAGACGAGCGCCCGGCGGGACGGCGACGGCTTCGTGCTCAACGGCGCCAAGACGTTCATCACCAACGGCATCAACGCCGACCTCGTCGTCGTGGCCGCGCGGACCAGCGAGGACAAGCACGGCGGTCTCTCGCTGTTCGTCGTCGAACGCGGGATGAGCGGGTTCGAGCACGGCAAGCAGATCGACAAGCTCGGGCAGCACGCCTCCGACACCGCCGAACTGTTCTTCAATGACGTGCGCGTGCCGGCCGAGAACATGCTCGGTGCCGAGGGATCAGGATTCCTGCAGCTCGTCTCCCGCCTGGTGCCAGAGCGGCTCATCCTGGCCGTCGGCTCCATGGCCGGCTGCGAGGTCGCGTTCGCGATGACGCTCGACTACGTCAAGCAGCGGCACGCCTTTGGCCGGCCGATCGGCTCCTTCCAGAACTCGCGGTTCGTGATGGCCGAGCTGAAGACCAAGATCGAGATCGCCCGCTGCTTCGTCGATCGCTGCATCGAGCGACACGTGGCCGGGGCGTGCTCGGTCGACGAGGCGGCGATGGCCAAGTGGTACGTGACCGACCTGTGCAGCGAGGTGACCGATGCCGGCGTGCAGCTGCACGGCGGCTACGGCTACACGACCGAGTATCCGATCGGCAAGGCGTGGATCGACGCCCGCATCGGCCGGATCTACGCGGGCACCAACGAGATCATGAAAGAGCTGATCGGGCGCACGCTCGGTCTCTAGCGGGAGCGAGGAACAACGCATGCCGTCGGTCACCGAACTGCAGTGGAACCTGGACCGGCTCGGTCACTGGAGCGAGCCGGTCGAGACCGAGGTCACGCGCGAGCGCATCGCGGCCTACGCCGAGGCGACCAACGACGAGCACCCGGCGCATCGCCGCGGCGATCTCGCCCCACCGGTGTTTCCGGTCGTCGGCGCCCTGATCGACACGATCGCTCCGCAGATCATGGCGGTGGTGCCGGGGGAGATCGCCATGCGCGTCGTCCACGGCGAGCAGGACTTCCGCTACCACCGGCCGATCGTCCCGGGCATGACCCTGGTCAACCGCGGGGCGGCGGTGGGGATCCGCGGAGTCTCCAGCGGCGTCGTGGTCCTCGGCAAGGGGACGACCGAGACCAAATCGGGCGAGCCCGTCGTGGAGCAGTACATGGCCGCGTTCTTCCGCGGCGCCCAGCTGGACGTCAACCAGGGCGAGGCATTACCCGACCACGCGTTCGACGAGGCGGTGCGCGGCCGTGCACCGGACGCCCAGGTGACCCACGGCTACGACCCCGATCAGACGCTGCGCTACAGCGCCGCGTCGGGCGATCCGATGCCGATACACCTCGACGAGGACTTCGCCAAGGCGATGGGCTTGCCGGGGATCATCGTGCACGGTCTGTGCACGATGGCCTTCTGCGGCCGCGCCGTGGTCGGCGAGTTCTGCCCCGACGACCCGACTCGCCTGAAGCGCTTCGCGGTGCGCTTCGCGAAGATCGTCCAGCCAAGCGAACAGGTGACGCATTCGCTGTGGCGCTCCGGCGAGGGCCGCAACCCGGAGCGCATCGCCTTTGAGACCACATCGGACAACGGCAACCTGGTCATCAAGGACGGCCTGGCCGAGATTGGAGGCTGACATGGCCCATGCACCGATTCTGGATGGCCGCGTGGCGATCATCACCGGCGCGGGCAACGGCATCGGCCGCGAGCACGCGCTCCGGTTCGCGGCCGAGGGCGCGAAGGTCGTGGTCAACGACCTCGGCGGCGACCCGGATGGCACCGGCGCCGACGCATCGCCGGCGACGAGGGTGGCGCAGGAGATCCTCGACGCCGGTGGTGAGGCGGTGGCCAACCACGACGACATCGCCGACTTCGCGGCCGCCCGCCGCCTGGTCGAGCAGGCCGTGTCCGAGTTCGGCCGCCTGGACGTGCTCGTCAACAACGCCGGAATCCTGCGCGACGCCTTCTTTCACCAGATGACGGAGGGCGATTGGGACACGGTCGTCCGCGTCCATCTGAAGGGCCACTTCTGCGTCCTGCGTCATGCCACCGATCACTGGCGCGGGCGCTCGAAGGCGGGGGAGGAGGTCAGGGGCGCCGTCGTCAACACCACCTCGGCGTCGGGCACCTTCCTGGCCAATCCGGGCCAGGCCAACTACGGATCGGCGAAGGCGGCGGTCGCCGCGCTGACGCTGGTGACGGCGGCCGAGCTGGCCCGGATCGGGGTGCGCGTCAACGCCATCGCGCCGGCGGCTCGCACGCGCCTGACCGCCGGCGTGCCGGGGTTGGTCGGCGAGCTGATGAAGCCGCCCGCGGACCCGGACGCGTTCGACCCGTTCGACCCGGCCCACATCTCGCCGATCGTCGCCTATCTCGCCCGCGAGGACTGTCCGGTCACCGGCCGGGTGTTCGCCGTACAGGGCGGCGCGATCTCCGAGCTGGAGGGCTGGCGCGCCGGCGACACGATCAACACCGACGGCCCGTGGACTCAGGAGATCCTCGAGCAGCAGCTCGGCCGCCCCGGGGTGACCGCCTAGTCCTCACGAAGACACGCCGGTGCGAGCGACTGGGGCGAGGGCCACCGCGGCCGCGCCCCCGATCGCGGCTCAGGCCGCGCGCTTGCGGATGTCGCCGCACACCATCGACACGAGGTCGTGCGCCGGCATCGGCCGGGCCAGCCCGTAGCCCTGGGCGGCCGTGCATCCGAGGGCCACGAGCGAATCCCATTCGCCGTCGGTCTCGACCCCCTCGGCGATGGCACGCAGGCCGAGCGCGTCGGCCATGGCCAGGATCGCCGCCACGATCGGCTCGCGGTTCTGCCGATCGCCGAGACCGCTGACGAAGTGACGGTCGATCTTGACCACGTCGAGCGGCACGTCGCTGAGGCGACTGAGCGAGGAGTGGCCCGTGCCGAAATCATCGAGCATCGTCTGCACACCGAGCGTCTTGAGCTCGTGCAGCACCGGCAGCTCATCGCCGTCCATCAAGGTGCTCTCGGTGATCTCCAGCGCGAGCGCCGAGGCAGGAAGGCACGTCTCGGCCAGCGCCCGTTCGACCGTCTCGATGAGGCCGCGGCGACCGCCTCTCGGCCGCAGCTGGTGTGCCGAGACGTTGACGCTCACCGTCAGCGGCTCGGCGGTCGGTCGGACGGCGAGCAGCTCGACCAGCGTGCGCGTGGCGGTGGCCAGGACCCAGGCCCCCAGCTCGACGATCAGGCCGGTCTGCTCGGCGAGCGGGATGAACTCGTCCGGCGGCACGAGGCCCCGATCCGGGTGCTGCCAGCGCACCAGCGCCTCCATGCCGAGCAGGCGCCGGTCGGGCAGCGAGAAAAACGGCTGGTAATGGACACGCATCTCGTCACGTTCGAGTGCCCGATGGAGCTCGGACTCGGTCTTCATGCGGGTCACCACGCGCTGGCGGATCGCCGCCGAGAACAGCTCGACGCGCCCGCCGCCAAGCGTCTTGGCGGCATGCAGGGCGGCGTCGGCGTCCCGCACCATGAGTTCGGCTGACGCGAGGCCGGCGTCCACGACCACGCCCACACTCGCCTGCACCACGTGGCGGCGCCCATCCAGCTCGAACGGCTCGCGCACGGCGGCCGCGACACGCTCGGCGATGCTGAGCGCGTGCACCTCGCTCACGATCCCTTCGCACACGATGGCGAACTCGTCACCGCCCAGCCGAGCGACGGTGTCGCAGCTGCGCGCCACGGCCTGCAGACGCGGGGCGAGCGCCCGCAGCAGCTCATCCCCGGCCAGGCGACCGATGGAGTCGTTGATGACGTTGAAGTTGTCGAGGTCGATCAGCAGCAACATCGCGGCGCAGCGCTGGACGCGAGCACGCTCGATGGCTCGCTCCAGACGCTCGAGCATGACGCTCCGACTGGCCAGCCCGGTCGTCTGGTCATAGCGCTCGGCGCTGCGATAGGTCGCCTCGGCGTCCGATCGCTCGATTGCGCTCCACAGGATGTTCGCGATGGCCTGCACGAAGGCCACCTCCTGTTCGTTGAACTCCCGACGCGAGGCGCTCACGCCGTGCAGCGTCCCGTACGCCTGCTCGGCCCGTCCGATGAGCACGGAGAGCATGCTGGCGAAGCCCTCGACCGCGAGCAGCGGTCCATCGGGCTCACGCGCAGCGAGGTCGTGAAGCGTCTCCGGCCCGGATGACAGCGTGCGCAGGACCGCCCTACGCTCCTGGGTGAGCGCCAAGCGCGTGCGACCGACGACGTCGCCGGGCCAGCCGAAGCCGGCGGTCAGCAGCAGATGGCCGGACGCTTCGTCGACCTGCTGGATGCCTACCCGATCGAGGTCCAGGGTGCGGGCGATCGCTTCGCAGGCCTGGTGCAACAGCCCGTCCACGCCCGCGTCCTGCGCGGCGGCGCGGCTGAGCGCGGTGAGCGCCGCCTGGCCCCGCGCCCTCCGATCCATGCGCAGCTGCAGATATCGCTCCTCTGTGACGTCGAGCGTGATCGACAGGCCCGCCACCGGGACGCCGTCGGCGTTGCGCACGGGCGCGGTGTGCAGCTCCCACGTGTTGGACTCGCCGGGGACGTCGACCTGGGCGCGCTCACCGGCCAGCGCCGCCTCGTAGGCCTCGCGCAGCCCAGCGGGCGGCGACGGCAGCAGCTCATCGAACAGGCTCCCCTCGACCGCCAACCCAGACGGGGTGCCGAGAACGTCCAGCGCCTGTCCCTCGGCGAACACGAAGCGCAGGTCCGCGTCGAACACGCAGAACGCGGCGCCCGAGACCGTCCGGAGCGTCGCCCGCACGGCGTCGGACGGGGCCCCCGTCAGCGCGTGCTCGCACAGGACGCGCTCCAGCGCCTCGAGATCGATGCGCACCGGCGTCGACTCCGTACCCATGGGCTCTATGTCGGTCCGTCACCAGCCGGCCTAAAGCGCTGCGGCTGCTGGGGCGATGAATGTGGCGTTCGACCCTGCGCCTCCGGGGCGTCGCGGGGCGCCGGCGCCGTCAATTCAGGTGGCCTGTGCCCAGACCGGACGCGGGCGGATCGAACGCCTCGCCTCGCGTCGCCGGCCCCGGGTCTTGCACCAGCCCATCGCGCAGTGCGAACGCGACGGCCTGGGCCTGGCTGTGCGCGCCGAGCTTCGGCAGGATCCGCTCGATGTGCGTCGCCGCCGTCTTGCGGGTGATGCACAGGCGCGCGGCGATATCGGCGGTGCGATGGCCGCGCACGAGCAGCGCCAGGACCTGACTCTCCCGGTTGGTCAGCGCGGTTCGGTTCGGTTCGTGGGGTGGGTCAGCCGATGCCGCGATGCGGGGGTGGGTGGTCGAGGTCGCGGGCTGGCGCATGAGCCGCCGGACCCGGGCCACGAACAGGTCGTTTTGCAGAGGCTTGGTGAAGTAGTGGTCGGCCCCGAGCAGCAGCGAAGCCACCTCATCGCGTGGGTTGGCGTTGTCGGCGGACAGCACCGCGATCGGGAGCGTCTCGCCGTAACGGGCCCGCATCCGGTGCAGGACCTCGTAGCCGCACGGGCTCGCCAGGTCGAGGGAGAGCAGGGCGAGCACGACCTCTGGGTCCTCGGCCCTGGCGAGAGCCTCGCTGCCCGTGGCGGCGGCCACGGGCAGCAGTCCGAGGCTGCCCACGAGCTCGGACAGGCACCGCCGTAGCCCGTCGTCGTGATCGGCGACGAGCACTTGCTGAACTGCGACAGTCACGATCCCCTCCGATCGCGGGTTGGCGACATCGTCGGGGCGCAACCTACACCAGTCCGTACCCAATAGGTACGTCGGTTGCCCCCTGGCGTATCCCGGCCGCGGCATCGGCAGGACGGCGTATCCGAAGATCGGGCGAACGCCGACTGGTTACCGGACGATCGCGCGCATAGCGTGGGCTCGAACGCAGAGATCGTTGCCGTCTCAGCCGCGCCGAAGGCGCTGCTGCGGGCGGCTCCACGCCGAGTGGCGACCGGGACGAAGTCGCCGCCACGGCGTGCGCCGCTCCCCGGTCGGCGCGATCGCGGTCCGTCAGCCAATCGCCCATCGGAGGTACAAGCCACATGCGCAACGCCCACATCCGCCCGTGGTCGCTCGGCCGGCCGCCGCGCTGGCCCGCCGCGGCGATCGTTCTCCGAATCACCGCCTTCCTCTGCGTTGGCGTTCTGGCCGCCGTGACCGCCTCGGTGGCCGCGGCTGACGGGCTCGCCGGCAGCTGGCCTTCGGCCAGCCAGAGCATCCTGGGCAACCGCTCACAGCCGCTCGATTTCGCGATCAATCCCCAGAACGTCGGCCAGCTGGCCGCCAAGTGGGTGTTCACCGACCACGGCGATGTGTCGGCCACGCCGACCGTGGCCGACGGCGTGGTCTACTTCCCCGACTTCGGCGGTTACCTGAACGCGGTGAACGCGCAGACGGGCACGCTCGTCTGGCAGCGCCAGATCTCGTCCTACGACGGCCAGCCGGGCCAGGTATCGCGCAACAGCCCGCTGATCTACGGCAACGAGCTCATCCTCGGCGACAACGCCGCCAGCGCCCAGAGCGGCGGCGCGCACCTGTTCGCGGTCAGCCGGGCCACCGGGCAGCTGCTGTGGAGCACGCAGATCGACAGTAACCCGGCGGCGGTTGTGACCTCCAATCCGGTCGCCTTCGGCAACGAGCTGGTCGTCGGCGTGTCCTCCCAGGAGGAGTTCGACGCCGAGAGCGCCAGCTATCCGTGCTGCAGCTTCCGTGGCGCGGTCGTCGCCGTCGATGCGAACACCGGCAGGCTGCTGTGGAAGACCTACACCGTGCCCTCCAATAACGGCGGCGGCGACAGCAACAAGCCGTGCACGTCGGACAATCCGGCCGCCGGCTGCGGCTACAGCGGTGGCGCCGTGTGGGGCACCCCGACCATCGACCCGCTCACCGGACAGGTGTTCGTCGGCACGGGCAACAACTACACCGCGCCAGACTCGGCCGTGGCCTGCGAGAACGCCACCACCGGTGCGAGCCCACCGACGTCCGATGCGAACTGCACGGCGCCCGACGACTACTTCGACTCGGTGGTCGCGCTGAACCTCTGGACCGGAAAGATCGAGTGGGGGCACAAGGTTGAAGGCTGGGACGCCTGGACCGTGGCCTGCTCGATCGGGTACGCGCCGGGCGCGACCTGGTGCCCGTCACCCCAGAGCCCCGACTTCGACTTCGGTGGCAGCTCGCCGAACCTGTTCATCGGCAAGGGCGCCAACGGTCAGCTGCAGACGCTTGTCGGAGACGGACAGAAGAGCGGCATCTACTGGGCGTTCGACCCGGCGACCGGCAACGTCGTCTGGAACACGCTCGTCGGTCCCGGCAGCTCCCTCGGCGGGATCCAGTGGGGCAGCGCGTATGACGGCCTGCGCATCTACACGACCGAAGCCGATCCCTACCGGATCCCCTACACGTTCGCCAACGGCCAGAGCGTGGCGGGCGGCTCGTGGGCGGCGCTCGACCCGCTCACCGGCGCCGTCGACTGGCAGACGGCCGTCCCGGGGGGCTGGCTGGAGGAGGGTCCGGTGAGCGAGGCCGGGGGCGTCGTCTACGGCTCGCTCGATGGATCCGAGCCCGACCGACCCCGACATGTTCGCGCTGGACGCGAGCACCGGCAAGATCCTGTGGAGCTTCGCCGCCGGATCCTCGGTGAACTCGGGACCAGCGATCGTCGACGGGACGCTCTACTGGGGCTCGGGCTACGCCCACCTCGGTCTGGCGCTGCCGTTCACCGGTAACGACAAGTTCTATGCGTTCAGCGTGAACGGTCACTGAGCCCAGGCCGACAGAGCCTGAGACAGAGAGGCCCGCGGATGCGGGCCTCTCTTCGTCGGGGCCGTCCGAGACGGGCCCGAACACAGCGCGCGCCGGCTCACCGCGACCGGCGGCGCCGAGGTAGCTCGGCCGGCGGGGGAAGGCCCGGCCCGTTGCCAACGCGGCCATATCCGCGGCCACGGCTGCGTCGAGCAGGTGCCGGCGTCCGATGAAGGGGAAGCCGCAGCTAACCCTGCCCGCCGCCGCCCGTGCTCTCACTGGAAACGCATTCCGACCCCGCCCATCCCGCGCCTTCCGCTGGTGCCCGACCCGCTTCGACGCATCCGGGTGCCGCGTGACCTCGACGCGGTCAGCGCGCGCGCCGCCGAGGTGTCGGACATCGCGGCGCTCGGCATGACGACCGCCGGGGTCGAGCGCGTCTGGGGTTTGGCGGAGCGCCTCTATCGCAGCGGCCTGTACCCGGCGATCTCGCTGTGCGTACGTCGTCATGGCGAGGTGGTGCTTGACCGCGCGATCGGGCATGCCCGAGGCAACGGGCCGATGGATCGCGACGACGGGCCGCGGATCCCGGCGACGCCGCAGACGCCGTTCTTGGTCTTCTCGATCTCCAAGGTGATGACCGCCGTGGTCGTGCACCTGCTCGAGGAGCGCGGGCTACTGCACGTTGGCGACCGTGTCTGCGAGTACATCCCGGAGTACGCCGCCCACGGCAAGAAGGGCATCACGATCGAGCATCTGCTCTCTCACCGAGCCGGAGTGCCGAGGCTGCCGGCCGCTGCCTTCGATCTCGATCGCATCGGTGACCGCGAGTTCCGCGTGGAGCTGATGTGCGCGGCCGAGCCCCGCTCACGGCCCGGCAAGCTGCTGTCCTACCACGCGATGTCGGGCGGATTCGTCGTTGCCGAGATCGTCGAGCGCGTGACGGGCAAGGACATTCGCACGGTGCTGGCCGAGGAGATCCTCGAGCCACTCGGGTTTCGTTGGGGCAACTACGGCGTCAGCGCCGCCGATGTCGACCTCGTCGGTCTCAGCTACCCGACTGGTCCGCCCGCGTTGCCGCCGCTCTCCACGATGCTCGAGAGCGCGCTTGGCCTGCCGCCCGACCAGATCACCGTCCTCTCCAACGATCCTCGTTTCCTCACGAACGTCGTTCCGTCGGCCAACGTGGTCAGCACCGCAAACGAGCTGTCGCGCTTCTTCGACCTACTGGGCGCCGGCGGGGAGCTCGACGGCGTGCGCGTCCTCGAGCCGAGGACGATCCGGCGTGCCATCATCGAGCGAGCGTTTCGCGAGATCGACTACGGCCTCGGCGCTCCCCTGCGGCACGCCAACGGGTTCATGCTCGGCGCGAGGATGGTGAGTCTGTTCGGTCCCGACACCGAGGAGGCGTTCGGCCATCTCGGCTTCACCAACGTCCTCGGCTGGACCGACCCCGAGCGCGCGCTGTCCGTCGGCCTCATCACGAGCGGCAAGCCCATGCTGCACCCGGCACTGGGCGACCTGTGGCTGCTCACGCGCGCGATCGGACAGGAGGCACCGAAGGTTGCGCGGCACGGTGTCTGGTTCACGCGAACCTGACGCGAGGCCGGCCGCTCAGGCGGCAATGGCGTGCTGTTGCGGTGGCGGCGCCGTCAGAACGCGGTCGCGACCGCGTGCCTTGGCGTCGAGCAGCGCGGCGTCGGCGTCGGCGAACAGCGCGTCGTAGTCCAGCCGGGCTCCGGCGGCGCGGGTGGCCACGCCGAGCGAGACGGTCAGCCGGTGCCCGGCGACCGGCCGGTCGCGGATCGCGGCCCGGATCCGCTCGGCCACGGCAATCGCGGCAGGCTCGTCGGCGTCCATCAGGAGCATCGAGGAACTCTTCACCGCCGATGCGGTATACCGAATCGAACGCTCGCACGCCGGCGCGTAGGCGCGCGGCGATCTCGGCGAGCACCTGATCCCCGGTCATGTGACCGTGTTCGTCGTTGATCGCCTTGAAGTGGTCGAGATCGGCGATCACGATGGACACGGGCCGATCGATGGCGGCGTCGCCGAGTGACAGCTCGCAGAGGCGCGAGTGCAGCGCTGCGCGGCTCAGCGCCCCGGTCAGCGGATCCACGGCGGCGACGGCACGATGGTCGAGCGTCGACTGCCCGATGGCGTAACCGAACAGGGCGACGGAGCCGAGCAAAGCGAGCGGGAAGACCAGGATCGCCGGATTCTCGAACACCGTGTGGGCACCCACCAGCAGCGCGACGGCGATCATCACCACGCCGGCCGACACCACGCTGCGGGCCACCGCCGAGGGGCGCGGCGCTCCGGCGGCGGCGGAAAAGATCAGGGTGGTCAGGAACGGCAGCGCGAACAGCGCGTGGTGACGAGCGAGGAGGATCCCCAGTCCGGTGCCGACCAGGATGACCAGCGAGCCGGCCAGCGCCGGGTACTCGGGGTGGCGGGCCCGCGGCATGATCACCACGAACATGACCATCATCACGGTGAGGCTCACGACGACCGGGATGAGCAGGGTCCAGCCGAACCACGGTCCCGAGGCGATGAGCGCGATCAGCAACAGCGGCTGCGCGATCCGGCTGACCGGCGCAGCGCGCTTGGTGTGATCGAGCAGGTGCTCCCGCTCGGCCGCGGTGTAGTTCAGGCTCAGCCAGCGCAACGGGCCGTGCCGCTCCTCGGCCGTCCCGGCCGTCGGGGCCGCGGCATCACTCATCGGTGGGTCAGTCGTACGCAGGCGACGCTCCAGGGGTGCACCGGCGTTCGGGCTGACGGCCCGCAGCGCGGCGCGGCTATCGCTGTCGCCGGCGAGGCAGACGCGATCGCGACCGCCCGCCTTCGCCCGGTACAGGGCCCGATCGGCAATGGCGACCAACGCGTCGCAGTCGCGTGCGCCCAACGTCGAGCTGGCGACGCCGAGTGACAACGTCACGGCCAGACCCGCCACGGCTTCAGCCCGCACGGCGGCGCGCATGCGCTCGGCCAGCTCCGGAGCGGCGGAGCTCCCTGCCGCCTCGAGCAGGACGACGAACTCCTCACCGCCGAAGCGATACAGCGATCCGTCGCTGCCGACCGCGCGCCGGAGGCGCTGCGCCACCTCACGCAGCACGGCGTCACCGACCGCGTGCCCGTGCTCGTCGTTGACCGTCTTGAAGCGGTCGACGTCGCACAGGATCACGGCAATCTCGGGGGCGCCAGGTCCGCTCAGATGGTGCGTCAGCTCGGCCGCACGGGCCTGCAGGGCGGTACGGTTGAGCAGGCCGGTCAACTGATCGGCGACCACCGACTGACGCGAGTGCGCTTCGACGCCGGCGGTACGCGAGGCCAGCAGTGAGATCACGACCAGCAGGGCCATCGGCAGGATGAGCACCGGTGGCGTTGCGGCGACGGCAGCGGGCATCAGGGTCAGCCCGGCGACGAGCATGAGCGCGGCGCTGATGGCGGTGCCAATCGTGACGACGCGGCGCGGAAACACGGCGGCGGCGGCCAGCGTCGGAAACATCAGCACCGGCAGCGCATAGATCCGCGGGCCGTGGGCGAGCCCGATCGCCACGACCATGGCCAGCTCGGTGAACAGCCACACCGCGGCGATCGCGTACTCCGGGCGCCGAAGACGGTCGACGCGCCATTGCACCGCGGCCATGGCGGCGGCGGCCAGCACGAACGGGACCTGCATCGCCCACCCGTAGACCGGGATCGACACCGCCGCAGCGAACCCGAGCAGGGCGATGGACCGGCGCCTGGCCGGCCCCAGCCGGCGACCCATGTCCAGCAGCCGCTCGCGCTCGGCGCGGCTACGACACAGAAGGCTCGTCTCACCCACGGGTATTACATCGGCGGGCTTGATGCGCAGGTGCAATGCCGAGTGTCGGGCTTGGACGCCCGCTGCTACGGCTGTCGAGTCCGCGCGAGCGGCGTGCCGCGGCCCACGAGTCCACGGCCTCGACGACGTACCGTGACCGCTGCGGCTTGGGCCCTGCGCGAGTACGACCGCGGCGGCCGACCGGGCCGCGAACCGGCCGTTCTCTAGACTGCTGGCGATTCGTATCCAGTGGGGGTGTGGCGCGTGGCCGAGGGCCTGTCGGCGAGCGAGGTGGGCAAGGAGATCGCCGAGCACAAGGAGCGCCTGGCCGAGGAGGCCGGCGGCGAGCGCCGCGACCGCTGGCTGTCGATCGTGGAGGCGCTGCTGCTGTCCCTGGTAGCGGTGCTCGCGGCCTACTCGGGCTACGCGGCGGCCAAGTGGAGCACCGAAGCCTCGGTGAAGCTCGCCGCGGCGTCGGCGGCACGTACGAAGGCCAACCGGGCCGATCTCGAAGCGCTGCAGATACGCACACTTGACTCGGTTTCGTTCAACGCGTGGTTCACGGCGTTCACGGCCGGCAACGTCAACGCGCAGCGTCTGGCCGTGCGACGCTTGCGCCCGGGGTACCGTCCGGCGTTCTATGCCTGGCTGGCGACCGACCCGGCGCACAATGTGAATTCCCCGCCGGGTCCGGCCTATATGCCGCAGTACACGATCCCCCAGGAGACACAGGCCACCGCCGAGGACGCCACGGCGGATGCCGCGTTTGCCGCGGGCTCGGACGCCGGCGCGACGGGGGACAAGTATGTCCGCGACACGGTCTTCCTGGCCACCGTTCTGTTTCTCGTCGGTATCAGCGGGCACTTTCCCCTGCGCCAGGCGCGCTACGGCCTGATTGGGGTCGGCGCGCTGATCCTCGCATTCTCGGTCGTCCAGTTGCTCGGTCTACCCGGCCCCCCGGGCGGGCTCTGACGTTCGGTCGCGCGATCGCCGGGTTCTCCACCGCGCAGTAGACCAGGACGAGCACGCTCGCCGCCAGCCGGCGGAGCGGCGGTCCGGCTGCAGGGAGCCGTTCACACTCAAGGATCGGTCGGCGGGTGGCGATCACCGAGCCCAGGTCGGTCAAGTGCCCGGGCGTCCGTCGTATGGCCGCTCAGCCCTGGGCAGACCATCCCCTGACAGGAGAGGAACCACATGCAGAGAACGATCCGCGCCCGGTACGCCGGCGCGCTCCTACTCGCCGCCGCGCTGACGGCGACCGGGCCGGCTGCCGCCGCCGCCGCGCCCGTCCCGGCCAGCGCCGGCTTTGCCACCATCAACGCGCTCGCGCGCGACCAGAAGGAGATCGATCTGGCGCTGGCGAGCGCCGTCAAGACGATCGACAAGACGACCAAGGGACTCAACGCGGATGTCGCGACGCTGACCAAGGGCTTGGCTGCGACCAACGCTCAGGTGGCGACCTTGACCTCCGGTCTGGCTGCGACCAACGCTCAGGTGGCCACCAATACCTCCGGTCTGGCCTCGACGAACAGCTCTCTATCCTCGCTCACGAGCGCGGTTTCGAGCGGCAGCACGACGATCACCACGGACCTGACGAACCTCTCGAATGCGGTCCAGAACTCGTCGACGGGGCTCCCGGGCCTCAACGCGGCGCGGCCGCAGTTCGTGTTCCTGACCGTGGCGTCGAGTCAGTTCTCGATCCCCAACGGAGGCTACACCCCCGAGGCGACCCCGACGATCGTCGGCCAGACCCCGTCGCCGGGCGGCGAGGTGCTGATCAACTTCGGTGAGGACGAGTCGACCCGTGCGATCGAGGTCACCTCCACGGACGTGGGCACCGACGTGACGGGCCAGGCCGTGGATTGCGCCTCCCTCCCGGCGGCCGACTGCGCCGCGCTCGGAGGGACCGGTGGCAACGGCACGACCGGGAACCCGAACGAGGTACTGGTCTCGACGTTCGCCGACGCCGTGTCGACCAGCACGCCGACGGCGGCTCCGGTCAGCGTCGTGGCCATCTCCGGCTGACGCTCTCGTGTGGGTGGGGGCGACCCGGCGTCGCCCCCACCGCGCCGGCTTGATGTCCGACGCCGGTGGCCGGGGTCGGCAGCCGCTGCTGCTCAGATGTTGGGGTAGGGGATCGGCACGGGCCCATTCGGGGGACTAGGGTCCGGCCCCGTCGGCCGCGCGGTACCGCTTGGGTTCATCCGACCGCCCGCGATCGTGTCGACAGCGCGGCCGGGCGGGTCGAGATCCTCGACGGGATTGCTCGTCGCCAGCTCGTCCTCGGCGCGCAACTGCTCGTCCACTGCTACCTCCTTCGCGGCCCCGCGTGTGCCGGGATCGTTGCACCAACGGGGATCGGTGACAACGTGGCCGGGCGGAGGGCCGCGCCGGCGTCAGAGCGCACCCGTCGCGCCCCGCCGTCGCACCAACGCGTCGACCGCCGCCGCCGCCACGAGCACGATCGCAGTGGCGATGTACTGGCCGGCAGCGCTGATGCCGATCAGGGCCAGGCCGTTGAACACGACCGCGATCACCAGCCCGCCGAGCAGCGCGTGGATCGGCTTGCCGCGGCCTCCGAACAGGCTGGCCCCGCCGATCACGGCCGCCGCTACGGCGTACAACGTGTACCCGCCCCCGTCGACGCCGGTCGAGATCGACCCGAGGAAAGAGATGTACACCAGCCCGCCGATCCCCGCGGTCACGGCGGTGAGCATGAACACGATCCTCCGCATGCGCTGCACGTTGATGCCAGCGCGGCGGGCGGCTTCCGGGTTGGCTCCGATCGCATACATGTACCGTCCCAGGCGGGTCCGACCCAGCAGGATCGAATACGCGAGCAGCACGACCCCGACGAAGGGCACCACCCAGGGTACTCCCCTCAGCGGTGTGAGAAGTCCACGGTTGAGGTTGCAGATGTAGACGACCGCGATCCCGCCGATCGCCGTGACAGCGATCGTGAGCAGCGTGATGCTGAGCGGCGGGGCACTCAGCCCCTGCGCGCGCCGGCGCGCCGCGCGAGACAGCGCTAAGGCCGCATATCCCGCGAGCAGCACCACCAGTGCGATCCACGACACGGCCGGGCTGATGTTGCTGTTCACCAGCTTGAAGATGGGGCTGGAGCTCGAGACCGAGATCACGCCGCCGACTGCGGTCGGGTCCTCCGATGCCAGCTGGATCACCGCCCCCTCCAAGAAGAGCAGGCCGCCGAGCGTGACGACGAACGACGGGATGTGCAGCCGCGTGATCAGGCTCCCCTGGATGTAGCCCATCACCCCGCACGCGGCGAGCCCACCGAGGATCCCGAGCCACCACGGGAAGTTGACCGGCGGAGCGATGAGCTCGGCTATGACCCATCCGCCGAACGCGAGCATGAAGCCAACGGACAGGTCGATCTCCGACAGCACGAGCGCGAAGATCTCGGCCGCGCCGAGCATGACGTAGATCGCCGACTGCTGGAGCAGGTTGACGAGGTTGATGGCGGAGTCGAACCTCGAGCGTTCGATCTGGAAGAAGATGATGATGACGATCAGTCCGACGACGATCGGCAGCGCACCGCTCTCACCGCTCTTGATCCGCCGGCCCCAGGCCCGCAGATACTCGCCCAGGGAGTCCGCGAGCACCTCGGGTGCGGCCGAGGCCGCGTCGAGATCGCTCTCCGGCGCCGCGGTGGCGTCCTCCTCCTGCTCGATCGAGAGCGGCGCCTCCTCCCACTCGGACGGCACCTCGGTGTGTGGTGACCCCTTGTCCGCCATCACGCCTCCGAGCGGTCGTCAGCTGCAGCCGCTGGCGCCGCCCCGGGCGCGCGCGACGAGCGCCCGGTCGTCATGTAATCGACCACCATGGTGGGGTCGAATTGCGAGGCTGGGCCCTGCGCAACCATCTGGCCCAGGTAGAGAATCACGATCCGGTCCGCGACCTGGAACACGTCGTTCAGGTTGTGCGAGATCACGAGCACCGCGACGCCCTGCGACGTCAGCCGCTTGATCAGGCTCAGCACCATCCTGGTCTGCGCCACGCCCAGCGCCGCCGTGGGCTCATCCAGGATCACCAGCTTCGCCTTCGACATGACCGCCTTGGCGACGGCGACCGACTGCCGCTGACCGCCAGACAGCGAGGCGACCGGCTGGCGGATCGAGCGGATGGTGGTCACCGACAGATCGGCGAGCGTCTTTCTCGCCGTGAGCTCCATCGTCCCCTCGTCGAGCAGACCGTGCCTCAGCGGCTCATGGCCGAGGAACATGTTCTGGACGATGTCGAGGTTCTCGCAGAGCGCCAGGTCCTGATAGATCGTCGTGATGCCGAGGGCCTCGGCATCACGCGGCCCGTGCAAATGGACCGGCTGTCCCTCCCACACGAGCTCTCCCTCGTCAGGAGTCCACAACCCGGCGATCGTCTTGATCGTCACCGACTTGCCGGCGCCATTGTCCCCCGCCAGCGCCGTCACCTGGCCCGGCGGGATGTCGAAGTCGACGTGCGAGAGCGCCTGCACGGGACCGAAGCGCTTGGTGATCCCGCGGAGGGCGAGCAGCGGCGCGCCGTTCGCGCCGCTCCCGTCAGACGCCGGAGCCGTGGCCGGGCTGTTCGAAGTGCTCATGGTTCTCGCCAGCGCGATGGGCCCTTCCGGTCATCGGAAGGGCCCATCGCACACTACCGCTTCGACGAGGTTGTTTCGATCAGCCCGTGATCCCCGCGGCCGTGCAGTACGACGCGTACTTGCCGGCACAGAGCTGGGCCGTGGGCACGAAGTTGTCCTTGACAATCGTGTTGTTCATGTTCGCCGGCGTGACCCACTCGGGCGCCAGCAGAACCGAAGGCACCGCCACCTTCGTCGTCGGGTCCACGCTGACGGCGTTCAGCAGGGCCTGCGGCGCGGGCTTGCCAGCGCGGAGGTACATCGCCAACGCCACCGCCGCCTGCGCCTCCAGGTAGATCGGCTTGTAGACCGTCCCACACTGATAGCCGGAGAGCACGTTCTGCAGACCGGTCAGGGTCGCGTCCTGGCCCGTCGTCGGGAACGTCTTGGCCTTGACGCCGTGGCTCTGCAGGTAGCTGATGATCGGCGCGCCCGTCTCGTCGTTCGGGATCACCGCCGAGTTCGTGTTGGGGTGCTGGGTGAACGCACCCTCGAACTCCGTCAGTGCGACGGGCGGCATCCACGTTCCCGCCGTGCGGGCGACCAGCGTGTACTTCCCGGATGCGAAGTACGGGGCCAGGACGGCGTTGTAGCCCTGGGCGAAGAGCGTCGCGTTGTTGTCGGTCGGATCGCCGTGCATCACGACGACCTGCGGCTTCGCGACGTGCCAAGCGGCCACGCAGCTGACGAATCCCTGGCCGATCAGCTGACCGACGTGGACGTTGTTGAAGCTGACGTAGTCCGCAGTCCCGGCCGGAGCGCCGAGGGTGAGGCGGTCGTAGTCGATCACCGCGACACCATGGGCCTTGGCGTATCGCTGCACGGTCACGCCCGTGCCCGAGTCCTCCGGGTCGATCAGCAGCACCGTCGCGCCGTTGGTGATGTCGCTCTCGGCATCGGTCACGAACGTCGCGTCGCTCCCCATTGCGTTCTGGACGATCATGTCCGAGGTCGGCAGGCCCGCCGCCGCCGCCGCCTTCATCAGGTCCGGCGCGTCGAACTCCACGTAGCGCGTCGAGCTCGTCGTGTCGGGCAGGATCGCCGCGACCTTGCCCTTACCGGTCGCGGTCAGCCCTTTCAGGGCTGCCATCGCCGCGAAACTGTTCGTAAACGCCGTCACCGAGATGGTCGGCGTGGCCGTCGACGCCGACGGCGTCGCTGACGACGACGAGGACGACGATGACGACGATGAGCTCCCGCATGCGGCCAAAAGTGCCCCGACGCTCAAGGCGAGCGCAACCCCCCACAACCGGCGTGACGTATCCATCGCACTGCTCCTCTCTCGGTAGCCTCCTGCGGTGACCCTAGCGAAAGGGGGCACGGTGACGTCGGGGTTTTTCCGCAGTGCAGGCGCGGCATTGGCACAGCGAGCATGCCCGTTCGGTCGGGACCTTCCGCCCCCGGGTCGTCGGAGCTGATCCGCCAGGCAATGTGCCGTCCCGACTGCGAGAAGACCCGGTCGCAGCGGGGCGGTCGTCGAGGCGGATGAAGCGCCTTCAACCCTCGACCTTCGGGCACGCTTGCCCCAGGAAGCAACCGGGATCGCGCGAACGACGGCGACGCGGCGTCGGTGGAAGGGGCAATATGGGCCCGATGGCCGAGCCCACGCGCACGTACCTAGCCGCGATGAGCGCTTGTTCGCCGATCCTGCGCCGTTGGAGCCGGCTCGACGTGTCCGGCCTCGAGCACTTGCCCGAATCCGGACCCGTGCTCCTGGCGGGCAACCACGACAGCTATTGGGATCCGGTCGCGGTCGGGGTTGCTGCGCTGCACCGGCGCCAGGTCCGCGCGCTGGCGAAGTCCTCGATGTGGAAGCTGAATGGGCTGAACCGGATCCTCGACGGGATGGGGCAGATCCCCATCGATCGTGGCAGCGCCGATGCTGCCGCACTGGACCGCGCGATAGCCGAGCTGCGTCAGGGCGCGTGCATCGGCATCTTCCTCGAGGGCACCCGCAGCCTCGGTCGAGAGCTGCGCGCCCGCAGCGGGTTCGGTCGTTTGGCCGAGGCGGTGCCTACGGCCGAGGTCGTGTGCTGCTCGATCATCGGGACGACCGACGTGGCAAGGTTCCCGACCCGTCCGACGGTGCGCATTCGCTTCTTCCGACCCGTGGGCGGCGGGCTGCAGAGCGGCGAGACGCCGAGTGACCTCAGCGCCCGGTTGCTCGCCGAGATCCGGGCCGGTGCGCCCATCGCCGCGGCCGGCCGTCGGGCGAGACCTGCGGCGCCCGCGGTGTCGTGATCGCACCCGGCGACTCAGCGGTGCTTGCGCTTGGCCTTGGCTTTGGCCTTGAAGACGACCGTCTGGCTGTGCACCGTGCGGCCGTTGTCGGTGATCGTGAGCTTGACGGTCAACCGGTGCTTCTGGGCCAGCAGGCGCCGGCCGGCCGCGTTGAGCGTGATGCGGACGTTCTCGCTCTTGCCGGCCTGGATCGTGACCTTCTCGCTGCCCAGGACGACGGTCTTGCTGCGCGGCTTGGTGTGGCGCGATTTCGCGGCGTCAGCGAGGCTCGATTGCTGGGCGTTGGCCCCCTCCTCACCCGTGAGGAGGACCAAGAGCTCACAGACTTCGATCTGTGCAGTGAGCGACCCTAGGCCGTGCTGTGGCAGAGCGCACCCGACCGGCACGGTCACGGTGGTTCCGTTCACGCTCGGCGGGCCGACGTCCGCCACCGGTATCGGGGGCGGACCTTCGGCGCTGCTGCGTCGAACGACGAAGACCTGGCGCTCGCGGCTATCCCTGGCTCGGCAAGCGCGATCCGTCGCATACGCCGGGCACCGTACAGGGAATCGTCCGACGCCGCCTGAGATTAAGTCCGCGTCGGAGCGCGCGCGTCGGGTGCGCCCGCGGCCTCTGGCAAGATCTCGTCACAACGTCACCCGCCGGCCCGACCGCCTCAACGAGAAAGCCCCGCCGGAGCGCGGCCTTCATGAAGTGGATGAAGGTGGATGAAGGGACTCAAAACCACGACCTTCTGCATGGCAATCGGTTCGGGCGCCGCGGCAGGGGCTCAGCCGCCCGGTCTGGCGATCTCGGCCGTGAACGCCGGCCAGACGTTCGGGTCGTGCCCGGGCAGCAGCCGCAGGCGCTCCTCGGCGGCGATCTGCTTCAGACGTCGCAGCGATGCGAGCGGGTGGTCGGCCTCGCAGTGCACGAAGCCGCCGGGCCCGATCTCCTCGTCGATGTTCTCCTGCAGGTCGGCGGCGTCGAACGCGAACAGGTAGCCGCGGCCGTCGATGAGTCGCACCGCGAAGCTCATGTGGCCGGGGGTATGACCGGGGCTGGCCAGCGCGCGGACGCCCGGGCACAGCTCCGTGTCTCCGTCGAGCAAACACCAGTTGAGCTCGGGGTCGTCGAAGTCGATTCGGAACATCCCGTGCCGCTCGGGGAAGGGGTGGTCGGTCAGGCCGTACTCGAGTTCGGCGCGTGCGACGGTGAGCGGCAGCCCGGCCGGCAGGAGCCGGATACCGCCGGCATGGTCGTTGTGCAGGTGCGACAGGTAGACCTCGATGAGGTCGTCGACGGCGACGCCGTGGCGCGCGAGCTCGGCGAGCAGCGGCTCTTCGACGTCGTCGGGCAGTAATGCGGCGATATCGCCGTTGCGGCCGTGCAGGCGCTCCCGCAGCCACGGGTCGCGGATGAGCGCGGTGTTGAACCCGGTGTCGATGAGTCGCGGTCCGTCGGTGCAGCGCAGCAGCACCCCGGTCACGGGCTCCTCGATGAACCGGCCCGAGCTGTCGCCGTGCAGGGAGTAGGCGATCGGCAGACGCTCGGCGCCGAGCGTCAGGGGGAGCGTTTCGAGGACGACGCTCACGGGCGTGCCACCAGCAGGTCGACCTCGACGAGCGCCCCGACGGCGAGTCCGCTGACCGCCACGCACGTGCGCGCGGGCAGCGTCCCCGGCATGAACCAGCCCTCATATGCGGCGTTGAAAGGCGCGAAGAGGTCCATCGACACGAGGTAGGCACGCGCGTGCAGGACCTCGGCGAGCGTGGCGTCGCAGAGCTCCAGCACGCGGGCGAGGTTGCGCATCACCTGGTCGGTCTGCTCCGCGACGCCGCCCTCAACGAGCTCGCCGGTGGCTGGATCGATCGGCATCTGTCCGGTCACGGCGAGCAGGCCGCCGCACGTCGTGGCGTGCGCGTAGGGCGCGACCGGCGCGGGCACACCCTGCGCGGGGCCGAACGTGAACCGCTCCACCGTCACAGCCGCGGAAACATCGACTTGGCGAGGCTGGCGTGGACCCCCTGGCGGCCGTCTACCACCTGCGTCACGGTGAAGTCGACGGCGACGCTGGCCAGCGAGTAGGCGTCGTCGCGGGACAGGTCGTAACGGTCGCCGAGCACGGCGAGCACGCGCCGGCTGGCGGCGAGCATCGCCTCGTCGAGATCGTTGCCGAAGCCGTGCACGAGCACGTGGGTGGCGTCCTCGAGCACGGGCACCGTGTAGGGCAGGTCGCGGCGCACGGTGAGCTGCAGGAGCCCGTCCAGCGACGACTCCAGCGCGGTGCCGCTCACCTCGCCGTCGCCCTGGGAGACGTGTGGGTCGCCGACCGACAGCAGCGCGCCCGCCACCTGTACCGGGTAGTACATCGCCGCGCCGGCTCCGATCCGCCAGTTATCGATGTTCCCGCCGTGGTCACCCGGGGGAATCGAGCTCGTGCGTCCCGGCGTTGAGGGCGCAACCCCCATCGTGCCGAAGTGCGGGCGCAGCGGCACCTGCACGCCGACCAGTGCGGCCTCGCGTGCCGCCGGGTCCGGCGCGACGATCGTGCCCGGCGCCTCGGCGAGCGGGGTGGTCGTCCAGTCGTAGGCGAACAGCGCCCGCCCGATGCGGGCCTGAGCGTCGAACTGGTAGATCGTCACCCGCTCCTTGCCGAAGTCGCCGTACAGCTGGCCCCAGTGCGCGGCGAGGTTCGAGCCGAAGGGCAATCGCGGTTCGGCGCGGAGGATGCGGACCTCGAGCACGTCACCGGGACGCGCGCCCTCGACGGCGATCGGCCCAGTGAGCAGGTGCGGCCCGGGGCCGCGCTCCCGGACGGCCTGGAAGATCGTCGCGATCGGCTCGTCCATCAGCAGGTCTGGGGCGTCGCCCGCGTGATGTGTGATGGCCTCGATCCGGACGAGGTCGCCGGAGCGCACGGACAGGACCGGCGGGAGCGCCGGGTCGAAGTAACCCCAGTGAACGGTGTCCGGCCGCGCCGGGAGATGATGCAACTCAGGCATGTACGTGGGCTCGCCATCCGCCGAGATGGGTGATCTCGAGTGCTCCACACAGGCCACGGGGCTCGCATACGAAGCCCGTGACAGATGTTTCATCCTCGAGATCGACGCGCCCGAGGGCCAGCGGAGGGAGCACGCTGGCCGTGATCTCGCCGAGCGCGGTCGGGCTGCAGCCCCAGATCTCGACCTCGATCCCGGGGCCGTCGGCGTCCGAGGCGACGAGCCCCGGGCGCGGCAGCGGACCGCCGGCGAGCGCGTACAGGCGGTAATGGGGCGCGGTGCGGCACGAGCGCAGCAGCCGCGCCCCGCGGCGGGTCAGCTCGCCGTTGAGTGGCTCGCCGCTGAGGTGTGCACCCACGACCGCGAGCGGGAGCTCCGCTGGCGGTCGGGCGGCGGGGGTATCCGGCTCTCCCCGCAGCCGGGCGGCAAGCGACAGCAGACGTTCGTCGCCGCCCGCCGGCGCGAGTAGCGAGATCCCGAACGGCAGCCCGTCGGCACGCCGGGGCCCGGGCAGCGCGAGGGCGCAGAGGTCGAGCAGGCCGGCGAAGTTCGTGAAGCGCCCGAGCGTGGCGTTGCGGCCCACCGGGTCGGCGGCGATTTCGGCCTGGGTGTAGATCGTTGGCGTGGTCGGTAGTAGCAGCGCGTCGACGCGCGCCCACACCGCGGTCGTCGTCTGGCGCAGTTCGGCCAGCTCGTAGAGGCCGCGAAAGGCATCCACCGCGCTCGGTTGCCGTCCGCCCGCGATCACCTCGGCCACCACGGGGTCGACGTCGCCCGGGTGTGCGGCCAGGAACGCCCCGACGGCGGCGACACGCTCGGCCAGCCATGGACCGTCGTACAGGAGGCGCCCGGCGCGGAGGAACGGGTCGAGGTCGACCTCCTCCAGACGCCAGCCGCGATCTGCGGCCTCGCGGCGGGCGCGTGCGAACGTGCGCTCGGCCTCGCCGTCGCCGGCGAAGTCGAGCGCCTCGGGCACGGCCAGCACCGGTCGTTCGCCGGCCAGCGGGAGCGGGACGACGGCGCGCGAGAACGGATCGTCCTCGTCCCGTTCGGCGGCGACCGTGAACACCGCGGCGGCGTCGGCGACGTCGCGGGCGAAGATCGAGACGGTGTCCACGGTGCGGCAAGCGGGTACGACGCCGCGTGCGCTGACGCGACCGAGCGTCGGGCGCAGCCCGACGATGTTGTTGAAGGCGGCCGGCACGCGCCCGGACCCGGCCGTGTCGGTGCCGAGCGCAATGCGCGCGTGGCCCTCAGCCACGGCGACGGCCGAACCCGAGCTCGAGCCACCGGACACGTAGCGCGCGTCGGCCGTGCTGTGGCAGGCGCCGTAGGGCGTGCGGGTCCCGACGAGACCGGTCGCGAACTGGTCCAGGTTCGTCTTTCCGACCGGCACGGCGCCGGCGGCGATCAGCCGCTCGACGACCCGCGCGCTGCGCTGCGGCGTGTAGGCGAAGGCCGGGCATCCGGCGGTCGTCGGTACGCCGGCGAGATCGATGTTGTCCTTGATCGCCAGCGACCAGCCGTAGAGCGGCCCGCCGGGGTCGGCCGCAGCGAGCGCCGCCAGCAGGCGGTCTGGCTCGAGCAGCGTGATCCAAGCCGGCTGCGCGCTCGCAGCGGCCCTGCGCCGGCCGCGCAGTAGCGCCTCGCGTGCGCCGCTCACGCCGGCAGCGCCTCCGTCCAGCGGCGTCGCTCCTCGTGGAACGCGCGCTGGCGCGCGCGCAGCACCGCCTCGATCTCCTCGTGGGCTCCCTGCAGGCCGGCCAAGGCGTCGGCGAGGCGAAACGGCTGTTCGTGGATGCGCAGCCGGTGGCGCCCGTCGGCAAAGGACGCGCGCAGCTCGAGCAGCTCCTCGGCCTCGACGGGGACGAAACGGAGCTGATCGAACGCGCGCAGCAGCCAGGGCCGGCCGGGCTCGAAGTCCGGCGCGCGGCCGCCGCGATCCCACATCGGCAGGGTGCGCCCGACGAGCTGGTAGCCGCCGGGACCCTCGATCCCGTACACGCACAGGTAGGTGCCGCCGATGCCGACCGCGCTTTCGGGCGTCCAGGTGCGCGGGGGCGTGTACTTGGTGGTCACGAGGCGATGACGGGGATCGATCGGGACCGCGACCGGCGCGCCGAGGTACACGTCGCCGAGCCCCATGACCAGGTAGGTGGCGGCGAACACGATCTCGCGGACCGCGTCGAGGTCGGGCAGACCGTTGACACGGCGGATGAACTCGAGGTTGCTTGGACACCAGGGCGCATCGGGGCGCACGCTCTCGGAGTAGCGGTCGACGGCCTCTTGGGCAGCGGGGTCGTCGAAGCAGAGCGGGAGCTCGACCGCGCGCGCCGGGATCGTCACGGTCGCCGGGTCGGGGAGCTCGGCGGCGCGGGTCACGAGCACGTCGAGAAGCTGCCGGCGGGGCAGGCGGTCGGGGTCGAAGTGGACCTGCAGGCTGCGGATGCCGGCGGTCAGGTCGAGCTGCCCGTCGAGGCCGGTGACCGCCGCGTGCAGTGAATGCGCGTGTACGCGCGTGGCCAGATCGAGCTCGGACGGGCCGAACTCGACGAGCACGTTGCGCTCGCCTGCCGCCTGTATGGCGACGACGGTGCCGTCGGCGTGAACGGTCGTGCGGGCGAGCACGCGCTCTCGCCCGCTGCCGCCGACGACCTCGAAGCGCACCTCGTCGCCCGGTCGCAGCTGGCCGAGCTTCCAGCGGTCGGCGCCGATCACGCATGCCGGGGCGACGAAGCCGCCCAGACTCGGCCCGTCGGGCCCGATGATGAGCGGCTGGTCGCCGGCGAACGTGACCGCGCCGAGCGCGTACGCGTTGTCGTGCAGATTGGACGGATGCAGGCCCGCGTCGCCGCCGTCGAGCCGCGTCCACCGCGGCGTCGGACCCTCGAGGCGAACGCCGGTGCGGTCGGAGTGGGGGTGGACGCGCCACGTGGCCGCGAACAGCCGCCGCAGGTCGAGCGCGTCGAACGGGTCGGGCGCGCCCTGCGGGCCGAGCGTGACGCGTAGGGTCCAGGCTCCGTCACACTGCCACTGAGCCGGCCGGCCGGGCGCCGATGCCGCCGCCGGCGACGCGCCGGCGTGGTTGACGGCCAGCTCATCGCCCCGGGCCAGCGCGCGACCGAGCCCGCCGGCCACGAAGGTGGCGCCGCTGCCGAGCGTCGCCGTCGGCGTCAGGCCGCCGGCGAACAGCACGTAGCTGCGGGCGCCGCTGCCGCGGATCCGCCCGAGCTTGAGCTCGGCGCCCGCCGGCAGCGTCAGCGGTTCCCACATCGGCGCGGGGGTCCGGTTCACGTCGAGGTCGATCGCCGCTCCGGTGACGGCCACCGTGAGCGCCCGGTCGGCGCGCAGTGTCGGTCCGCCGAGCGTGACCTCCAGCCCGGCCGCGCCTTCGGCGTTGCCGAGCAGGCGGTTGCCGGCGCGGAAGGCTAGATCGTCCATCGGCCCCGATGGCGGCACACCGACCGCCCAGTAGCCGACCCGCCCGGGCCATTCCTGGATGGTCGTCAGGGTGCCCGCCCGCAAGACGGACACGGTCATGGCCCCCATACCTCCAGGCGTACCGGCGTCGGGTCGTAGCCGTTGCACGGGTTGTTCAGCTGCGGACAGTTCGACAGCGCTGCGAGCACCGCGCGCTCGGCCCGCAGGGCGACGATCTTGCCGGGCGCGGAGATCCCATCCTCGAAGGTGAGCCGCCCCTCCGCGGTGACGGGGACGTTCATGAAGAAGTTGATGTTCGGCCCGATGTCGCGCTTGGTCAGCCCGCGGCCCCACTGTGCCGCCAGCAGCAGGAACGTGTCGCGGCAGCTGTGCATGAAGCGCGTGTGCCGCCCGTAGCGGACGTCGTTGGACTCCTGTGCGCACGCGCCGCCGAGCGTGTCGTGGCGCCCGCAGGTGTCCTCGGTGATGGTGAGCAGCGCGGCGCCGGCGCAGCTGCGCAGCACGGTGCCCTGCGTCAGATACGCGTTGCCCTGACCGACGATCGTCGCCGCCGGGTCGTAGCGCTGCGCGTAGTCGGTGGCGTCCCAGAACAGCGTGTCGACCGCCTGGTTGCCGTGGAGATCGGTGATGCGCAGGCCGCCGCCGGCGGGGATCTCGCCGATCCAGCCCTCGCCCGCCGGCAGCTCGAGGTCGTGGAGCGCCGCCATCAGCAGAGGTGCTCCAGGACGTTGCGCAGGCCGCGCTCGGTTTGCGCCCGTGGGACGGCGGTGGTGACTCCGCTCGCCGGCCCGATCTCGACGCGCACGCGGCGGGCCGGGTAGTCAGGGCCGGGATCGAGCGGGTGCGGGGCTGAGCACAGCACCGCGATGAGGTCGAGCTCGGCCCGCAGCTCGAGGTGGTCGCCCGCCGCCGAGTGGCCGGGATGGAAGTGCAGCGCCCCGTCGGCCTCAACGCTCACCTTGGAGAAGCAGTTGAGCGCCGGCACGAGGTCGCGGGCACCGAGGCCGTGCTTGGCCAACTCGACGAGCAGCCGCTCGTACGCGCCGCGGCGCATGTCATTGCGATGCTCCTGGTAGCGGCGAGGTCCGCCGAAGTGCGCGTCGTCGAGCTCGGTGCGGCCGATCCCCCCGAGCGGGTCGTGCCAGCCGACGCTGTCGGCGGTGACGAGCGCGAGCACCCGTCCCATGTCCGAGAAGAGCGCGTCGCCGCCGGCGACGCGGGCGATCTGCTGAGCCTTGAGCGTGTCGGGCATGCAGTACCGCTCGAGCGGGTTCTCGGCCGAGTAGAGGAGCACCGTGACGTTGGCCCCGCCCTCGAGGTCGGTGAGTCGCAGCGCCTGGTGGCGGCGGACGCGGTGGGAGAAGCTCGCGCCGGCCGGGAGCTCGAGGGACAGCGTCATGCCGTGGCGCGCAGGCGCGGGTCGGCCCAGATCTGCAGGAGGTCGACGATCAGGTTGACCACCACGTACGTCGCGCCGAGCACGAGCGTGACGCCGGTGATGGCCGGGTAGTCCGCGTACTGAATCGCCTGGTCGGTGTACAGGCCGATGCCCGGCCAGGCGAAGATCTGCTCGACGACGACGACGCCGGCGAGCAGGAAGCCGAGCTGCAGCCCGCCCATCGTGAGCGTCGGCCCGAGCGAGTTGCGCAGCGCGTGGCGGACGAGGATCGTGCGCTCCCGCAGTCCCTTGGCGCGGGCGGTGCGCGTCCAGTCCTCCTGCATCGACTGCTCGAGCGACGCGTTGAGCGTGCGCCCGATCGCGACCGCCGGGGCGAGCGCGAGCACCGTCGCCGGCAGGATGATGTGCTGCAGCGCGTCCCAGAACACGTCGAAGCGCAGGTGCAGCAGCGAGTCGACGAGGAGCAGCTTCGTCGGCCCGCTCGGCGGCACGATCGTGTCGCTGAGGCGCCCCGAGGCCGGCAGGAGGTGAAGCTTGCTGTAGAGAAACAGGATGGCGAGCAGCGCGAGCAGGAAGTTCGGCATCGACGCCCCGGAGACGAGGACGCCGCGCGCGACGTGGCGCCCGCGCACACCGCCGGCCAGCGCGAGCCCCATGGCGAAGCCGAGCCCGAGCGCGATGACCGCCGCGGTGAGCGCGAGCTCGGCCGTCGCCGGCAGGTAGTTGCCGAGATCGGTGAGGACCGGGTTGCGGGTGCGCAGCGAGTTCTGCAGGTTGCCCTGCAGGAGGCGACCCATGAACAGGACGAAGCGCTCGGGAACCGGCCGGTCGTAGCCGAGCTTGTGAGCCTCGGCCGCGACCGCCGCCGGCGAGGCGGCGGCGCCGAGCACCGCCTTCGCCGGGTTGGCCGGGATGATCACCTGCAGGATGAAGACGATCACCGCCAGCCCGAACAGGACGCCGACTCCCGCGAGCAGGCGCTTGGCTATCAGACCCTTCATCGCTAGTTACGGTGCAGGTCGGTGTAGCTGATCTGCCAGGGATACGCCGGCACGTAGGAGCCGCCGCTCAGCGTCTTGGAGAGCACCATCGTGTCCTTCTCCCAGGCGAGGAACAGCAGCTCGTGCGAGGCCACCAGCTGCGATCCGATCGTGCGGTACAGCGCGTCGGCCTGCGCCGCCGGCAGCTGCTCGGCCTGGTTGAGCTCGGCGTCGATCGTGGGGTCGCTGAAGCCGAAGAAGTTCAGGCCTCCGGCGGAGCCCCACACGATGCGCGCCCAGGGGTCCGCTTGGGCCGCGTCGGGCGTGTTCGTCTCGAGCAGCATGTCCGGTGCCGTGCTCAGGTAGTTGATGAAGTCGTACGTCTGGGCGTTCTGGACCTCCTTGAGCACGACCGTGTAGCCCATCGCCTCGAGCTCGCTCTGCAGGATCTCCGACACTCGCTGCTGGATGCCGGACTCATCGGCCGTGTACGCGAGCGTGATCGTCCCCTTGCCGTCGTGGATCGGCGTCGGGTTGGCGCTCTGGCCATAGTCGAGCGGGGGCTGGTCGGGCAGGATGCCCGGCGGGTACGGCCCGGTCGGCACCGTGCCCGTCCCCTCGTAGGCCTCGTTGACGATCTGCTGGATGTTGATCGACTTGGCCACCGCGGCGCGCAGCGCGGGGTTGTTGAAGGGTGCCTTGTGCGTGTTCAGGTACAGCATCGCGGTCAGGAACGAGGGGTACTCGCGTACCGTCACGTTCGAGGGCAGCGAAGCCAGCTCGGAGGCCGGGAATGAGTGCGTGATCATGTCCAGGCCGCCGTTCTCGACCTCGAGCTGCTGCGTCCCGATGTCCGGGACGATCTTGATGAGGACCGTGGTGAAGCTCGGCTTCGGGCCCCAGTACTGCGGAAACGCGGTGAGCGTGTACTGCACCCCGCGCTGGAACGACGACAGCACGTACGGGCCGGTGCCGTCATCGTGGGTTTGCAGGTAGGTCTGGCTGAGGTTGTTGCCCTTGTTGGTGACGAGCGCGAGTGGGCCGATCATCTTCGGTCCCCAGGCCGAGGCGAGGTAGTCGAGGAACGGCGCGACCCGGTGCTTGAGCTCGATGACCACTGTCAGCGGGCCCGGCGTCAGCACCTGCTTGACGTTCTGCAGCATGTAGCCGGCGGGCGCGGTGCTCCCGAGGGCCTCGCGGCGCTTGAAGCTGGCGACCACCGAGGCGCTCGTGAACGAGGTGCCGTCGTGGAACTTCACGCCGGGCTGCAGGTGGAAGGTGTAGGTGGTGCCGTCGGGTGACTCCGAGAACGACTTGGCCAGCAGACCGACGATCTGCGTCGAGCCCGGGGCGTATGTGAGCAGCCCCTGGTAGGCCGACAGGATCACCGAGTTGCCCTCGATGTCGTAGAAGATGTCCGGGTCCGGCACGCTCATGTCGGCGAGGTATGGCACGCGCAGCGTTGTCGCGCTGGCGCTGCCCGCCGACGTGGAGCCGGTCGGCGCGCTCGCGGTGGTCGACGACGAGCCGCAGCCGGCAACGCCGCCGCCGAGCGCCGCCGTGAGGAGCAGCGCGGCCGCGCCGCGTCGCAGTGGCAGGGGGTTTCTCATCGTCTAGTCCTTTCTCGTGGATCCAGCACGCGGGCGAGCCCATCGCCCGCGAGGTTTGCGACCAGCGCCAGAAGAGCGACGCCGAACGCGGGAAAGAGGGGTACCCAGGGCTGCCCGAGCAGATAGTCCAGGCCGCGGGCGCTCATGGCGCCAAGCTCAGGCGCGGGCGCCGGCGCACCCAGGCCGATGAACGACAGGGCGGCGAGCGCAAGCACGAGGTTTCCGACGTCGAGTGACATCGTCACCACGACGGGACGCAGCGCGCCGGGGAGCAGGTGGCGGAGGAGCAGCCGCACATGCCCGGCGCCGGCGAGCCGGGCGGCGTCGGCGTGCGGGCGCGCGCGCAGCGCCCGCACCTCGCCGCGCACGATCCGCGCGTACCAGGGCCACCACACGATGGACAGGGCCAGGAGCGAGTGGAACAGGCTTGGTCCGAGCGTCGAGATGACGGCGATGGCCAGGATCGGCGCAGGCAGCGCGAGAAACAGGTCGGTGAGGCGCATGAGCCCCGAGTCGGCCAGCCCGCCCGCGGCGCCGGCGATGCCGCCGATGAGCGCACCGATGGCGGCTCCGCTGATGATCACCGCGAGAGCGGCGAACCAGGATTCGCGGATTCCGTAGAGGACGCGCGAGAAGATGTCGTGGCCGATCTCGTCGGTGCCGAACGGGGCCGCCCCGGTCGGGGAGTGCAGCGGCACGACGTTGAGGATCGCGTCCGGGCCGTGGGGCGCGAGCACCGGACCGACGAGCGCGAGCACCGTGACGGCGACGAACGCGGCGATCGAGGCCGTGCCGCGCGGGAGCGCGGCGGGGCGCAGCACGGAGGGCCGCAGGGGACGCCGCGGTGCTGTCGCGGTGGCCGCCGAGGCGGCGCGAGCCTCCAGAGATGACACGCTCACGTCGCCTCGGTTCCTCGAATTCGCGGGACGGCGTCCAGCAGCGTGCGGGTGTAGTCCGCCTCCGGTGCCTCGAGCACGCGTTCGACGGGGCCGTGCTCGACAACGCGCCCGGCCTGCATGACGATGACCTCCTCGGCCACCGCGCGCGCCACCGCGAGGTCGTGGGTGACGAACAGCAGTGACAGATGCAACTGGGCGCGCAGGTCCCCGAGCAGGTTGAGCACCTGCGCGGCGAGCGAGACGTCAAGGGCCGACACGGGCTCGTCGCACACAAGCAACGACGGCGGCACGATCACGGCGCGGGCGATCGCGGCGCGCTGACGCTGGCCCCCGGATAGCTGACGCGGGCGGGCCTCGGCGACGTCGGCCGGCAGGCCCACGGACTCGAGCGCAGCTCGGATGCGCGGTCCCCGTTCGCCACCGCTGAGCCCCACCCGGGTGAGGCGCTCGCCGAGCATCTGCCCGACGGTGAGCCAGGGCGTCAGCGAGGCGCCCGCCTCCTGGAAGACGAGTTGGGGGGAGGCGCCGCGGCCGTGGACAATCCGTCCCCGCGTCGGCGAGAGCAGGCCGACAATCATTCGCATCAAGGTGGTCTTGCCGCTCCCGGACTCACCGACGACGGCCATCGAGCCGCCGCGGCGCAGCTCGAACGTGACGTCGTCGACCGCGCGGAACGGCGCGCGCTCCGCGCGGCCAGGGATCCACGAGCGCCCGCCGCCGAAATCCCGCACGACCCCGTGCACGCTGATCGCGACCTCGTGGGCGCTGGGATCGGACGGCGGCGTGGCCGGTAGCGGTGACGGGGCCGCGGTCGCTGCCGCGGCACCGGCCGCCGTCGGCCAGGTGGACAACTGCGCCGAACGGTGGCACTCGACGGTGCCCTCCGCGCAGTGCGGCACCGTCGTGGGCGCCTGCTCGCAGCGGGGCTCGGCGAGCGGACAGCGGGGGGCGAAGGCACAACCGGCGGGCAGGTACCGGGGGTCTGGCATGCGACCCGGCAGGGAGGCGAGCGTCTGGCCGGCCGGTCCGTCCATGGTCGGGCGGCTCGCGAGCAGTCCGACCGTGTACGGGTGGGCGGGCTCGCCGAGGATCATCGCGGTCGGCCCAGACTCGACAATCCGACCGGCGTAGGCGACCGCGATGCGGTCGCAGATCGATCCGGCCACGGCGAGGTCGTGAGTGACGAGCAGCACGGACATTCCGCGCTCGCGCAGGCGGGCCAGCAGGTCGAGCACGCGGGCCTGGACGGTGACGTCGAGTGCCGTCGTGGGCTCGTCGGCGATCACGAGTGCGGGCTCGCGCGCGACGGCCATCGCGATCATGACGCGCTGGCGCAGCCCGCCCGACAGCTCGTGCGGGTACTGGCGCGCCCGGGCGGACGGCTCGGGGATGCCGGCGTCGGCGAGCAGTCGCTCGACCGCCTGTGGGTCGTTGCGACCCACGGCCTCGGAGACCTGGCGGCCGACGCGCATGGCCGGATTGAGCGCCGCCATCGGGTCCTGGAACACGGCGCCGACGTACAGCCCGCGGCGCGCGCGGCGTTCGGGCTCGGGCGCCGAGGTCATGTCCAGGCCGCCGAGTGAGACCGCGCCGCGGATCAACAGGCCGCGGGACGGAGGCAGGAGGCCGAGCGCAGCCAGCCCGAGCAGGGTCTTACCGGAGCCCGACTCGCCGACGAGACCGACGATCTCGCCGGCGGCGATCTTGAGCGAAGCCCCGCGGAGGGCGTGAGCCGGCGGGCGCCCGGGGAAGGTGATGTGCAGATCGCGCACATCGAGCACCGCGTCCTGCGTCGTGTTCGGTGCGCCCGCTGTCGGCGCCGTGGCCACGCTCACGCGCGGCTCCCGACCGCGTCCGGCCGCAGCGCCGTCAGCGCGCGCAGCACTGCCGCGCTGTCGACGAGCGCATCGCGCTGCAGATAGGCGATCGAGCGCAGCGCCGCGTCGTGGGCCTCGCGCGTGGAGCCGCCGACGCAGTCGGTGACGACGCGGACGTGGTAGTCGAGCTGATGGGCATCGGCGGCGGTGTAGTGCACGCATACGTCGGTGAGCGTGCCGACGAGGAGCACGGTCGCGACGCGGAGGTTGCGGAGCACCAGGTCGAGCTCGGTGGCGAAGAAGGCCGAGTAGCGCCGCTTGCGGATGAGGTACTCGTCGGGCCGCGGCGGGATCGCCAGCTCGGTCTCCGGTGCACCCTCGAGGCAGTGGGGTCCCTCGGTGCCGTCGAGCTCACGGCCGAAGTCGCGGCCGTCGGGCTTGTGGACCTCCTGGATGAAGATCACGGGCACATCCACGTCGCGCGCCTGCTCGACGAGCGCCTCGATGCGTGTGAGCCGCCCGTCGCCGCCGTCCATGTGCGGGATGCCCGCCGACGGCGTGTCGGATAGCCCGCCACGCTGCACGTCGATGACGATGACGGCTGTTTGTTCGTTGATGTTCATTCCTGGCTCTCTGCGCAAAAAAAGAGCCCGGGAGATCGATCTCCCGGGCTTTTATCCCGCCGTGTGCCTCGCACCTGTTCTGCGAGGTCGTCCTCTCGGACCAGGCCTGCCTACCCTTCGGCGGCAGCGGAACCCTAGGACGGCTGGCACATTAGGGCGGGCATCGCCGAGGCGGTATCGACAGAGGGGCCAAAGCGAATCCGACGGTTCGTCCACATCGCTCGCGCCCGTCCCGTACATGGACGCCTTCAAGGAAGGCCCTCCCGCGCCCTTCAGCGAGGGCTCGCGACGCGCCGCGCCGCGGGCTCCGCAACCGCTCCTGCTCGATGAGGCCGTCGCGGATCGTCCAGGCGGACGTCTCGTCAGGTTGCGTCCACCGTGTCTCGCGTGAGACGTTCCGGAACCCTGAGTCGGTCTCCGTTGGAATAGCTGTAGTGGTCGAGGTTGAACGTCCGGCTGTGCCACCACATCTCGATGCCGCTCGCCGGACGCAGGAAGGGCGCGTCTCCATGGCGGTCGAAGTAGTAACTATTGGCGCCCGCGCAGTTGTTGTTCAGGAACACCGTGTCGCGTTGCCGGCGCAGGATCTCGCGGAAGTACGCGTCGTGCGCGTCCCGGCGGACCTCGACGCGAGTCGCACCACGTCGCGTTGCCTCTGTGATGCAGCGCAGCGCGTGCCGTACGTTGGTCTCGATCATGAAGATGTAGGACGGCCCGCCGAGGGCGTACGGCCCAACCGTCATGAACAGGTTGGGGAACTGTGGCACGCTGACCCCCTCGTAGGCCTGGTAGCGGTGCTCGTCCCAGAAGCACCCGAGGTCCGCGCCGCGGGTGCCGACGACGTCTATCGACGGGGCTCCACCGGGCTCGAAGACCTTGAAGCCGGTTGCGAGCAGGATCGTGTCGAACGCACGGACGCGACCATCGTCGGTCTGTATACCCTCGGGCGTCACGCGCTTGATCGCGGCCGTGACCAGCTCCACGTTGGGCCGGTTGAACGCCGGCAGGTAGCCGTTCGAGACGGTCGGGCGCTTGCAGCCGAAGCCGTAGCGCGGTGTGAGTTGCTCTTGCAGTGCGGGATCTCGGACCTGGTGTCTGATCCACCAGCGGCCGATCGTTTCGAAGGCGCGGACGATCTGGGGCATCTGCCGGTAGTGGGTCGCCGCGCGAATGAACATGATCTCGGTGGCGGCTGCGCTCAGCAGTCGCACGGCGCGCTGGGTGGCGGGTACGGAGGCGAAGAGGAACCGGACCGCCCTGGGCATTGGGAAATCTGCTCGGGGAAACACCCACGCCGGGGTTCGCTGGAAGACGGCCAGGTCCGAGACGATCGGAGCGATTGCCGGCACCACTTGCACCGAGCTCGCTCCGGTGCCGATCACAGCGACGCGTTCGCCGCGTAGGTCGTGCTCGGAGCGCCACTCGGCGGTGTGCATCACGGTCCCGGCGAACTGCGTGAGCCCCGGAATGTCGGGTAGCTTCGGGCGTACCAGGGCGCCCATTCCGGCGATTACGTACCGCGCGGTGAGCTCGTCTCCATCCGCCAGTGCCAGCCGCCAGCAGTCGCGTGCCTCGTCGAAGCTCACGCTCATGACCTCTGTCCTCAAGCGCAGCCGCGGTCTCAGGCCGTACTTGTCTGCACAGTGGTCGACATACGCCTTCAGCTCGGGCCCGGACGCGTAGGTCCGTGTCCAGTCCGGGTTGGGCTCGAACGAGAAGGAGTACGTGACCGAGGCAATGTCGACGGCGACTCCGGGGTAGGTGTTGGCGCGCCATGTGCCGCCGATGTCCTCGGCCGCATCGAGGATCACGAACGGGATGCGCGCCTCGCTGAGCTTGATGCCGGCGCAGATCCCCGCCAGGCCGGCGCCGATGACGATCACCTCGTGGTCGGGCGCCCACTCGTCGTCCAGTGGCTCGGTCATTGGTGCGCTCCTTGATTCTGGGACATGGTTGTGGCGGTAGGCGTCGGCACGCTTGACCGCGACGCGGAACGCGTTCCGGGCGCGCGCGTGCGGCCCGGCGTAGTCATCGTGATTGCCTGGTGCGCGGCCGGCCAGAATCTTCATCGGTCCCGATGCGGCTTTGGGTCGCCGCGACCGCGGATGAGCGGCAGGAGGTGGTTGCGAGTGAGCTCGGCGAGCCGCTCGTCGTCGTCGAGCGGGAACACGGTGCCGGGTGTGAGGATGAGCGACTGGGCGAGGCGCACGAGCAGTTCTGCGAGATGCTCGGGGTCGCCGGTGAGCGTCATCCCGTCGTGGTGGGCGCGGAGGAGTTCGGCGGCGACGTATGCGCGCCCGACCGCCAGCAACGGTTCTGCTTCGGTCGTCAGCCACGGAAGCATCTGATCGCGGTCGGTTTCGAGCAGACGACGAAGCAATCGCTGGCGCGTGATGCAGTGCGCCCCGGCGACGATCCCGGCGATCAGTCGCTCCTCGGGCGTTTCGCAGTCCGCGATCTCGGCGTCAAGCTCAGCGAGCCACCGGCGGACGTCTCGGACGGCGACCGCGGCGAGAAGCGCGTCACGGTTGGGGAAGCGGCTGAACAGCGTCCCGCGTGACACGCCGGCGGCGGCGGCAATCCGGTCCAACGACGTGCGCTTGAGACCGAACTCCAGCAGCTGCTCGTCGGCGGCGGCGAGGATCCGCTCGACGTAGGGGTCCGCCTTCTCCTCACCAGAGGCGGCCGGACTCTCAGAGAGCGAACGCGAGATAGACTGATACATGGATATAGTCTAAGTGTATACTAGTCCGCGAAGAGGACGCCTCACGGCAAAGGAGCGCGGATGGGAGAGGGACGAGAGGCTCCACAGCGATCGGTGGCGATTCCGGGGCTGTGGCAGGATCCGGTGCTGGCTGGGGAGCAGGAGGACGGCTTGGCGGCGATGGTGGAGATCGTCCTCACCGCGCTCAAGCACGAGCTCCCGGTGTTGCTCGACGACCCAGACCTGCTCGCGGCCGCGCGCAGCGGCATGGCGGCGGACATCGCTGTGGCCCTCGACCTCACCGCGGGGACGTTGTCGCTGTCAGACCTCGAGCCGACGCCCCAGGCCACCGCGTTCGCTCGCCAGCTCGCGCGCCGCAACCTGCCCGTTGCCGACCTGAACCGCGCCTACCGCGTCGCCGTACGCGCTCTGTGGTACTGGGCGGCTGGTCAGATCCGCCAGCGCGTGCACGATCCGTCCGAGCGCGCCGATGCCATCGAGGGGTTGTCGAAGGCGGTCTTCGCCACCGGTGACGCCCTGGGCGAGATGGTCATGAAGCGCTACGCCGACGAACGTGAGCGCTGGTTGCGCAGCGCCGACGCCGTGCGCAGCGCGACGGTACAGGAGCTGCTCGGCGGCGATCCGGTCGATCTGCACACCGCCAGCCAACGCGTGCGCTACGAGTTGCGCCAGGAACACCAGGCGTTCGTGGTCTGGAGCGAGGAGGAGGGCATCCATCCTGAGGGCGCAGCCGCCGCGGTGGGCGGGTCCCGTGCCTTGCTGGTCCCGATGGGCGTCGGGATCGTGGCCGGCTGGAGCCCGGCGGGTACCTCCGACCCATCCGCCGCCGAGGGCGTGGCGGTCGCACTCGGCGTGCCGGGGCGCGATCTGGCCGGCTTCCGGGCGAGCCATCACGAAGCGATGGCGGCACGGCGCGTGGCCAGGCTGATGGGGCGCCGCGAGAGCCCGATCTACTACGACGATGTCGCCCTCCTCGCGCTCCTGACCACCGATCTGGAGCAGGCAGCGAACTTCGCCCGGCGCCGTCTCGGGCCCCTGGCGGCCCAAGACGTTGCCACCCGTCGCCTGGCCGACACCTTGTTGACGGTGCTGGAGGCGAACCGCAGCCCGCGCCGAGCGGCGCTGCTGCTGGGCGTCCACGAGAACACCGTCGCCAAGCGACTGCGCACGATCGACGAGATGATGGAGCCGACCGAACACGACTCGCCGGTCGAATTGATGGCCGCGCTGCAGATCTCCCGCGCCCTCCACGCGGAGCATCGGGTGGCCGCGGCCACGTGCGCGGCCACCGCAGATCGCCTACCCAAAGCGGGGGGACGTGGCGGCCCGCTCGCCGCCGCCGAGCGCGCTACGGCGCCCAACCGTAGCGCCTAGCGGGCGGCCTCGCGGCCTCCTCACCCGCGGGAAGGTGCCGGTCAGGCCCCCGTCTGCGGACACCGGCCGACCGGACGTCGCCGGCGCGCGATCATAGGACGCGGGGCGCTGGCGGGGGACCGCCGAGCCGCCCCGCGTGGCCGATCTCCCGACGGGGTGGTCTAGGCCCGGCACGGAACGCTGCCCGAAGCCGAGACGTTCGAACCGTCCTGGAAGGTCACGGTACCGGCCCACCGATACGCACCCGAGCACGTCTTGGGCAGCGTGAACTCGCCGACGGTGGTCTTGACCTTCTTCTTGACCGTTCTGCCGGCCTGCTTGACGGTCTCGGTCGTCGATGTCGTCGCACTCCCGCTGAACATGGCGGTGATCGATACCAGCGACCCGTCCGGCCCGCCGGGGAGGGTTGGGATGAGCGGAACGTCGAGGGTGAGCTTGGGCCCATAGGGCGCCACGTTGGGCGCCAACGTTCCCGAGAACGTGAGCGTCTCGGCGATCGGCGTCACGCCGTTGGCCCACACCTCGGCCGTGATCGGGTTCTTCCCGGTGAGATACACGCGCGCGGCGGCGGGCTCGGTGATCGATGAGCCGTCGATCTCCGCGCCCACCACGGCCGTGGCTGAGCCGATCTGCGACCCGGCCGGACACACCGGGGGGACGCCAACGGCCGCGACGACCGTTGCCAACGGGCAGGTGGGGAAGTCCTGAAGATTGAGCGTGATGCCGCCCGGCAGATCAGCAACGAGCCCGGTGACCGGCGTCGGGATGCCGCCGTCCGTGTTCATGATGTCGGCCGTGAGACCGATGGCGCCGGGTCCGCCGAGCTTGCCGGTGACGCTCGGCGTGACGGTGATCTGGTCGGCGGCGTTCGCCGTCGCCGGGACAGCGAGGGCACCGATCGCGGCGAGCGCCCCGAGGCCGAGTGACACGCTCTTCATGGAGTTGCTCCTTGGTTTGGATTTCACGAACGGGCGCCCGGCTCGGTAGGCAGCGCGAGGTGCACCTAGAGTCGGAGCTTCACGGTCTTGGTCACGCCTGGGAAGGCGAGCTTCACGGTCGTAACGGGGTGGCGTCTCTGGGCTGTGACGCCGCGCCTGGTGAGGGCGATCGCGATGCGATGCACGCCCGCGCTCAGCCGATGTGAATACCGCTTCACGTAGGCACCGCTCACTGTCACGACCCCCGCTTTGACCAGGTCCACACGAACGAAGATCCGCGCGCCGTGGACGGTGGCGGCAAAGGCCTTCACGCCCGACGCCGCGTGTGCGCACCCGCTGACCGCCACGGGCGTATTGCGGACGATCGTTGCGCCGTTGTGGGCCACGAGCGTCGTGGGGATCTGGAGGTCCAGCCCGCAGAGACTGCTCGCGGAGGTCGCGAGCAGCGAGCGCGGACCCTTGGGGAGATCGAGGTTCAAGCTCGAAATCGGAACGTCGGGGATCGAGGCAAACGACGCCGTCGTGACGCCACCCGCGAGCGCGACCGTGCCCACGACGGAGACGTTGATCCCGTCCGCCGTGAGCACGAGGTTCAGGGTGGGGAGCGCCGAACCGCCGTGTGCGACCAGGTACACGGTGCCGACGAGGTTCCCGGGGAGGATCGGAGTCCGAGCGCTGGCCGTTCCGACGACCGCCCCGGCGTCGCAGCCGGCCGGGTCGGCGTTGAACGTCGCCACGGGACACGCAAATTGAACGGTGCTGAGCCGAGCGCCGAGTGCCGACGGCAGCCTCAGGGCCACCGATTTGAGGTTCGCGTTCCCACTCGGCAGGACCAGAGCGGCCTGGAGGCTGACCCCGTTCGCGCCAGCCACCCCGGAAACGGTTGCGCTGATCTGGGGCGCAAACGCCAGCCTCGAGCAGCCCCCGACCTGGAACGGGCTGGACACGGGGGCGCCGTCAATGGTGCCCGTCACCGCGAGCGGCGAGCAGTCCGTCGGGTTGAGCCCGAAGTTCGCTCGGTCGATCGTGACGCTCACGGTACGAGCGTGCAGCGCGATGCCGTCGAGCATCGTCGGGAGCGTGGTCCCGATCGTGAGCTGTGCCGTGAGGGGATTGACGGTGACGCCGGCACGCACGATGACCGGCGAGCCGAATGGCTCGGAGAGGTTGAAGGGCCCGACGATCGGCTCGACGACGATCTCGAGGCCGAACGGGTCGCCGTCGGTGGGTCCCGTGAGGTAGACGGTTCCGCTGAGGTACAGCTCGGCGCTGCTCGGCGATCCGGGACCGGAGTCGTCCCCCACGCCAGCACCGACCCACACGGTGCCGACCGCGCTGGCTGACGGGCAGGCGCCGCTCGAGGCGGCTGGCTCCTGGCACATCGGCACCGACCCGAGCAGCCCGGTGAAGCCCGGCGGCGTCGTCGCCGTGAAGGAGCTGATCGGCGCCTGCCGGTCGGCGCGGGTCACGTTCAGGGTGAACCCGGTGAACGCACCGGCGACCGGGTTCGTCGACCCCGCCGTGAACACCGGATCCGAAGGCCAGGCGGACGGGCACGCGCCGCCGTGCCCGTCGGCGTCGACGGTGAATGTCGACGTCACGACCGCGCTCGGCGTCGCGGGGCTGCTCCACGGGACGAGCGTTGCGGTCGTCGTCGCGGGGCCGCAGGCGAGCGGGTTGGCGATCACGGCGTAGGGTCCGGTGTTGAACCGCAGGCCGATGGCGGCGAGCGGTATCGGTGGCAACCCGGAGAATGTCGCCGTGATCTGACCGGTCACCGCGTCGACGTTGAGCGTGCCCTCGAGCTTCACCTCGAAGCCGAGCGCCGCCGCCTCGGCGAAGACGTGTAGGGGGAGGGCGGGCGTCGTCGCGGGACTGCCATCCTGCGCGAGATAGACCCCGCCGGTGAACGTCCCCGCGAGGAGCGGGGTCTCCGCCGTGATGACCCCAACCTCGGATGAGGCCGGACAGGTCGCTGGCGCGTTTGTCCCGAGGCCGAACTGTGCGCTCGTACACGCCGTGGCTCCGTCGACGGCGGCCGGGTTCACCGACGTTCCCGGTGGGAGCGCCACGGTGATGCTCTGCGACGGAGACTCTGCCTGCAGCGGACTGGTGGCGGCCGGGAACGCGACGGCGAGGTCGTAGCCGGCGGCCGAGTCGGCCTGCGTCGTGGACGGGGCCACCGTGATGGTCGGAGAGAAGTCGAGCGCGCAGCCCGTCGATGGGCCGGGCGACGTCGGATAGACGTCGACGAGCGCGCCCGGGTCATTCCAGGAGTCGGCCGCGATGGTCGTCGTCAGCGAACTCTCTTGCGAGCAACTCGGCGGGAAGTACAGCAGCGGCCGGGTCGCCCCCGGAGTGGTGCCGAAGAACGTCACGGCGGCGCCGAGGATCGGTGCAACCGTCGTGAGGTTCGGGATCGACGCCGTCACCTGATAGTTGCTGTTGAGGTCGACGTAGATCTCGATGCCGACTGGGATGAACTCGGCGGCCAGCGGCTCCACGGCGAACTCGGCGAGGTGGCCGGGCGGCGGCGCGACGTCGTAGATGGGCGCGATCGTTCTCGCACCCGCGGAGTCCACGAATGTGACCCAGCCGACTTGGGAGTCGTATGGGCACGCGACGCCCGACTGCCCGTCGAAGTCCTGCTGGGGGCATTCCGCGGCGATGGCCGCCGGGCTGGCGATGAACCCCTGTGGCAGCGTCAGCGTGACGTCCTTGACGTTCTGCACCGGCGACTCCAGGCCATCGGCACTCGTGTCCGTGGCGAAGCTGAAGTCGGCGCTCACGCTCGCCGGGTGGCCGCCGGCGAGCGTGAAGTCTCTGCCGGACGCATCGGCGAACGATGTTCCGGCTGCGCATACCCCGAACGTGTCACCGTCCGCCACGTAGGTGAACCGATCGGTGTCGTTCGCCACCGAGGTCCCCGTCGCGTCGTGCACGGTCACCGGAACGGTGCCGATGCCCGGTGGGGCCGTCGCCCGCAGGTAGGCCGGCGTCCCTGTTGCTCCTCCGGGCGAAGCCGGGATCGGCGGCACGTAGTGGACCGAGGTGGCCGGCGTGGTCCCGAAGTCGACGGCGTCGTCGGACGCCACGCCGGGTCCTGAGATGATCACCTGCGTGCCCCCGGACGGTGCGCCGCATGAGGGCACGACGTTGTCGACGGCGCATTGGCCGTTCGGCGCGTAGGTGAACTGATCGGCCGAGCTGGTGGCCGACGTGCCGCTCGGGGTGCTCACGGTGATATCGACGGTCCCGCTGCCCGTGGCGTCCACGGTGCCACTCCCGGGAGGGCTGGTCGCGGTGATCGACGTGGGGGAGTCCACGGTGAACGCCGTGGCGGCCTGCGAGCCAAAGCTCACGGCCGTGCCGGCGTCCGTGAAGTTGGTCCCGCTGATCGTCACCGACGTCCCGCCCGCGGTTGAGCCACAGACCGGGGAGACGAGCGTGACGGTCGGCGTCCCGGCGCCGAGCGCGGTCGCCGCGCTCACGAGGCACGGGGCGAGCACCGCGAGCGTCGCCAGCGAACCGCGACGAAGCAGGCGTCGGGCCGCCTGGACACGTGAGCGCGGGACCGTCATCGCTTCAACGTGAGCGTGGTCGTGTACGTGGCACCGCGGCTGACGGTGACCTTGATCGTCAAGCGCAGCACCTGGTGTCGGGCAAGCAGGTTGCGCGCGGCCTGAGAGAGGGGCAGCGACAGGGTCAGGACCCCGGCCATCTTCGATGTACGGGTGGTGCGAGCGACGGTGACGGTCCTGCGCCCGAGCTTGGCCGTCGCCGTCGCGCTGAGGGTCGTCGCGCCGGTCACCATCACGCCGAGCGTCACCACACCACGCGTCGCAAACGCCGAGCGCTGCTTCGCAGTAATCGCCTTCAGCGACGCCGTCACCGCCCTGGCGACGGGCGTCGTCGTCGTGGGCGTGGTCACGTTCGTTCCGGCCGCGTCGACGGAGGCGCTCGGCAGGGCGGGCGGAAGCGAGCGGGGCGCGCAGGAGCCGTCGAGTGCCAGCGCGCACGCCGGCAGGTCGCTCGCCGGGGCGCCCGGCGCAGGCGTTCCGTCCACGCGCGCGTCGTAGATGTCGCTGAGGTCGTCCTGGTCCTGCCCGGCGAGCTGGTCGCGGGTCACAAAGAAGACGTCGTCGCCCGACGGCGACGCCGCGATCAGGGTGGAGCCGACCGACGGGAGTGCGCCGGCGGCCGCGGAGATGGTCGCGCTTCCCGCCGACAGCAGCGAGATGGTCCCGCCGCCGTAGGGGTCGGGCGTCGCAGAGGGTTGCGTCGTCGCCTCCCACTCGTACACGTCGCTCACGTCGTTCGTGTCTGCGGGCAACAGCGGATCGGGCGTCTGAAAGAACACCTGGCCCGAATCCGAGAGGCTGTTGAGCGTGATGGTGGCGCTGCCCTTGGGGACGGCGCCTGACGGGTCGCACGAGACGCAGATCGGGGGCCCGCCGGCGGCGCTGAACTCGTATAGCTCCTTGTCGCCGTGGTTGGCGTAGGCGGTGAATGCCTGCGCCGAAGCGATGAGCAGGTATTGGCCGTCGGGCGATACCTGTGCGGCGGCGTACTGGCTGCCGCCGGGGACGAGCGTCGACCCCGGTGTCCACGCGCCGCGATCGGCGGAGTTCAGCGTGGCGAGGTACCTGACCGCGCCGGCGTGGTACAGGTAGAGGTTCGGCGCTTGGTCGTCGCCGCTTGGGGCGCCGCTGCCGTCGAGCAGCCCGCGGGCGACGAAGTAGACGTAGGCGCCGTCGCTGGAGTAGCCGACGACGCCGAGTACGTCCGCGCCCGTGGAGCTGTCGGCGCCGGCGTCGATCGACAGGTCCGACACGCTGTGGCTTGTCGCGTCGTACTCGTAGAGATCCGGACTGGCGTCCGAGGTACCCGTGTGCGACACGTCGGTGAGCTCGCAGTCACTGAGGAAGAAGGCCAGCGAGCCACTCGGCGTGGCACCCTCGAACGTCGCCGGTGCGGTCGCCGCGGCACCGCCGTTTTGGTACAGCGTGCAGCTCGGATCGGCAGGGGTGCGGCCCGAGACGGACACCGGCAACGTTTGCGGGTCGCTGCCCGCGTCGTTCGCTCGCACGAAGAGTTGGTTGCTGTTCGTCCCGCTGGCGTCGGCTGCGAAGAAGATCTCCGATCCGTCATTCGACACGACGCCGGGAATCGACGGCGCGACCGCGCCCTCGGGGAACGGCGTGGTGTCATCGGTTTCCAGCGCGACCTGGAGCAGCGAGCCGGCTGTGTAGTCGAACAGGAATGGGTTCAGGCCGGGGTTGGGCACCAAGCCGTTGCTCACCGGCAGCGACGCATTCGCTGCGAACACGACGTGATCGGCCGCCGCCGAGTCGCTCACGTAACTCGCTGTGTAGGTGGCCGTCTGATCACTGGGGACTGGCGGCGTGAGAACCGTCGTCGCCCCGGTATCGACGTTATACGACACGTCGTTGGGGATGATCGAGTTGTTGCTGCCCGTCTGCGCGGGGGTGCCAGTCAGGCCGTCGTGGCCGTCGGTGAGACCGAAGAAGCTGGCCGCGATCGATGTGGTGAGATCGGCCGAGACGCCGAGGACCGTGTCTGCCTGACCGAGACGATAGGCCACCAGGTTGTCGGGCGGAAGCGCGACCCGGTAGCTCCATCCGGACGCGTCTCGTGTGAACACATACGGTTGAACGAAATTCGGAGCAGTGGGGGTGGAGCTCGACGTCGGAAGCGCGTTGACCAGTGTGCCCCACAGCAGCGAGTTGCCGTCGGCTCCGACCGCCACGGGATCGGCGCTGGACGTCAACAACTCGGCGCCGCCCTTGTCAACCGGTGTGACCTGCTCGTAGACACGACCGTCGGGAAGCGTCGCCCCGCGAGCACCCACCGGCATCAGCAGGAGTGCGACCGCTGCGGCCCCGGCGGCGGCGAACCCCGTGCAGACCGTCAGCGTGATGCCGACCCGCGGGCTCAGAGCGCGAGCGACTCGCGCCGACCCGCAGGCAGCCCCTCCCGCGGCCCCCCCGCGGCGAGCCACCAGGCCCGATGCTGACATCTGACGCACTCCTCTCCGAAACACACGGCAACCCGCGGCGTGCTCCTACCTCCGACGCTCGCATATCCCGATCGCTCACCGTGCCACGATCGCGAGCAGGCTTACCGACACGCACGCTTCGTGGGTGTGGTCGGGCCACACCCACTCGCAAAGCATGGGTAGTCCGCCTCACCATCGTGGGCGCTCGCGGCGCGTAGATTCGCCGCTCTGCAGCATCCAGACGGGGTGGCGCCTGGCACGAGGGACCAGGTGGGCCCGTCGCCGGCGGACAAGCGGTCAAGCACGGAGGAGAGAGTTGATGCCCAGCTGGAGGAGCAAGAAGCTATGGGGCGCATTGGCACCCACAGGCCTCGTGGCCGTCGTGGCGGCCGTTGCGCTGCCGGCGACGTCGGGGGCGACGCCAACGGGGAGCCGTACGGTCACGGCGACCGGGGCCGCTACCTGCGTCGTTGACCCGGGGCTGCTGAACTTCGCGGCGACCGTCAACGCGACCGTCACCGGGACCGTCCCGACGGCGGTCAATCCCGGCGATTCGCTGCCCGTCACGAATATGTCCGTAACGCTCACGGTGCCCACCAGCCTCGTCAACGACATCGCGCTGCTCGGCGCGACGACGGTGAGCGCCACTGCCACTAACTTTGATCTCGACGTCACGAATTCGACCACTCCAGTGGTCAACGTTGCCGCCGGCGGTGTCACCGTCGCCGGCATAGAAGTCGTGCCCAACCAGCCGCTGCCCCTCTCGTTCCCGCAGACGGGCGGGCTGTCGGGGTCGCTCGGTACCGAGACAGGCGGCGCGGCGACGGCGAGCGTTGTGTCGCTGGACCCGACTCCCGGCTTCACCGGGACCGCGGCCACGGGCTACACGGCAACGGGTGAGGGCGTTGTCGCGGAGGTGTCTGGGACGACCGCTGCCGGCGCGTCCGTTGGCCCGCTTCCGATCGTATGCAACGTGCCGGACCTGGTCCTCGGCTCGGTGAGCGTCGTCGCGCCGACCGCTTCCGCGACGACCAACACGACCACCGCCACCACTACCACGACCGGTACCACGCCGACCACCACCGTGACTACCTCAACAACGCCGACGACCACCACGACGGTCGCGCCGGTCACCACCACCACACACACGACAGCGCCGATCACGACGAGCACGACGACGCCGACGAGCACCACGACGGTTGCGGCGGTCACCACTACGACACCCACGACGACGCCAACCACGACGAGCACGACAGCGCCGACGACCACCACGACGAGCACGACAGCGCCGACGACCACCACGACGAGCACGACAGCGCCGACGACCACCACGACGGCCACGCCGGTCAGCAGCACGACGAGCACCACCACGGCGCCGAACCCCGACGTCACCCTACCGTTCACCAATTGGGTGTTGAACGGCTCGGTCACCGACAAGAAGCTCGGCCTATCGATCTCGCTCCCGCCCGGCGGCGGGACGTTCAACGGCGAGGCTGATCTGACGACGCACACGCTCACGGGGCACTTCACGGTGGCTCCGTTCAGCACCACCGTGACTCTGCTGGGGATCAACGTGACAGTCGGCGTCACCTTCACCGAGGTCGGCGCCTTGACCGGCACGGTGACAACCGATCCGACGAATCCGGCGAACCTCGTCATTGAGGGCACCGCCGAGGCGAATCTCGGGCTGACCGGCGTCAGCGTGTTCGGATTGGACGTTCCGCTCTCGTGCTCCACGGCGAGGCCGATCTCGCTGTCGCTGTATGTGAGCGAACCGGCGATCGCGCTGATCTCGGGCGTGGCGTCCTCGGGCACGGCCACGTTCCCGCGCCTCAAGTGCGGAGGCTTTCTCGGCGGCCTCCTTGGTCCGGTGCTCACGGCCCTGTTCTCGGGCCCGAGCAATCCGTACTCCCTGTCGATCGCCCCACCGGCGGTGACGCCGGCGCCGGTGACCACGACGACGACCGCAACGACGACCGCAACGACGACCGCAACGACGACCTTGCGACGGACAGCGCCACGACGTCAACCCAGAGCGCAACGAGCACGACGACGACCGAGCGCGGCTCGCCCGCCCCGTCGGCGCCGGCGCTGGCACCGGTTCTGGTGGTTCTAGTTGCGGCGGCGCGTCGATGACACCAGGCGCGGCGTCGGCGGCGCGACGCTAAGGGGGACACGCGGGGCGATCGAGATCCCCCCGGGGCTGGGCGCTCCGCTCGCGAGTGCCTCGCCCGCAAGGCCTCGGCCTCGAGGCGAATGAGGTCGCGTCGGGCCGCGATCGCCCCGAACGCGAGTACGACCAGGTCGCGCTTTTCTTGATCAGCGGACGGCGCGACGGCACGGCTCGGGGGGCCGTGTCCCGGGCCTTGGAGTGGTCAGGCGTCGCCGGGGAGGAGGCGAAATGCCTTGCCTGCGGCGAGGGGCCTCACGGCGCGGAAGTGTCGCTCGTCGAGCGTGGCGATGTCGATCGTGTCGAGTCGTTCGGCAAGGGCCACGAGCGATGCGTCGGCCAGCCCGAGTCCGCTGTCGGCGTACTGCTCGGCGATGGTTACCACGGATGCGATCGCGCTCTGCCACCACTCGACGAGGTAAGCGCCCGCGGCAAGGTCGGCTCGCAGCGCGCTCAGCGCCGCTGGCCCGCCCCGCGTGGCGACCAGGTGGTCGACCTCGGCGACGATGAGCGGGGTCGTCGCGAGATCGTCATCCGTGCTCTCGAGCCACTCGCTGGCCGCCCGGTGGTCATCGTCGGCGGAGTTCATGTAGGCGACGATGACGGACGTGTCGATGACGATCACGATTCGCCGAAGCCCGACTCGGTCAGGTGCTCGTCGGCGCGCGCCGAGAGGTCGGCGGGGCCTGTGAACACGCCACGAGCGCGCGGCTTGACGCGGAGCGAGCCTGCGGCCGCTTCGCGGAGCGCTTGGCGGATCAGTTCGGCCTTGGTCGTGCCCTCGGACGCCGCGCGGCGCGTCAGCGCCACATCGACATCTGGCTCGATGTAGATGCTGGTCTTCTTCATGGCGGAAGCTTACCACCTGCCACCTGCCACCTATAACAGCTCAAGCCACCGCCGCAGGAAGGTGGCAGCCGCCTTGGCCGCTGCCACATCGATCCCCCTCGGTCGAGCGCGACCGGACTACCAACGATCCCGCGTCCCGTCATTCGTCGGCCGGGGTTAGCGGCGGTCGGCTGAGCTCGCTTGCCGGGCGGGAAACGCTCTGGTGCGCGGGCGTGGCAGGCAGTGCGACCGACCAGTTCATCCTTTCTGGTCGATGTCGCGTGGGGTTGGAGGTCGTAGCGTGTTCGTTCTGGCGGCCATAGTCTCATCGTCCGGGAAGGCCCGGGCGCGGGTGGGTCGCGTCCTGCTGTGACGGCTGTGACCGCCGTCTCGGCCGAATGAACGGGAACAGGAGCCGGACGTCGCGGCTTCAGGAGCAGCTCGACAAGGCGCTCACGCATGCGGAGCAGACCCAAGAGAAGGAAATCGACGCCGACGGCAAGGCGCTCGCCAAGGAATTTAACGCTCTGCCCGCCTAGCAGCGTCGCATCCTGGCCGGCCCGCTCTGGCACTGCGGTCGGCCTCTTGACCGGCTTCTCGTTGCTTCGGGTGAGCCTGCCCCACGCCGGTCAGGAGCGCGCCGGCGAGTCAGACCGGCGGCCGTGCGGCACGCCCGATTGCAGCGACAGTCCTGAAGTCGCGACCGAACGCCCCGGAAGGGAGCAAGACGATGAGTAAAGAAGACACGCCGCCTGTGTCGAGCAACAAGTTTCGAGGCGCGAGCCGGCAGGCCCCCGCAGACCATGCGCGTCGCGCCCTAGTACTCGTCCCCGTGGCGATCGTCATCGCCGGAGTGACGGTCGCCGGTTGCGGCAGTAGCAAGCCGGCGTACTGCTCGGACCGCAGCAACCTGGAAAACTCCATCAAGGGACTCCCCAGCGCCGCCACGAGCAGCGGGCTGACCGGTCTGGCGTCGCAAGTCTCGACGATACAGAGCGACGCGGCGGCGCTCGTCAGCTCCGCAAAGAGCGACTTCCCAAGCCAGACAAGCGCGATCAAGTCGTCCGTAGACACGCTCTCCAGCGCTGTCAAGGCGCTGCCTTCAAGCCCGTCGACGACACAGCTGGTCACCATCGCGGCCGATGCCGCGAGTGTCGTGAGTGCCGTGAACGGCTTTACAAGCGCGACCAGCTCGAACTGCGGCTGATACGCGTCCATACCAAACCTCTAAGGAGGCCCGGATGTCAGCCCAACCGACAGCACCGACCGGCGAATTTGAGGCGTTGTACGTGCAGAGCGCTGAGAGTGCCACCAGCGACAACGGCGCCTTCACGCTGCACGGTCTCGCTCCCGCGACGCTGATGTTCTCCGACCGCCCCGAGCGTATCGTCGGGCACCTGACCGCCGCGCAATTCATACACGGCTGGGGCGACGGGGAGAACAGCTTCGCCGTCGATCCGCCCAACGCCGTCCTATCGTTCCTTAGGCTCCGGCGACGACGTTCCCGACGACGTCGTGGTGACGCTCACCAATCCGCGCTTGAACGCTGAGGATCTCACCTACGACGCGTCGGTCCTGGAGGGCGACTTGCCGGGCGCTTGCGGTCCGTGCTCGCTGTTCATCGATCCCATCGGTCGGCCGCTGAGCCCCGGTTCGGTGGCGGGCGTCCGGCGGCGTCAACGACGGCGAGGGTCGAGGTGACACATGCGGGGAGGGGCCAGCTCGTGATGCGTGGTCCCGGCGGGCCTGCGTGCGTAAGTCGGCGCGTCCCGTCGGGACCGGGTGCCGGCCTGTTCATGGGCCCGGCGAGCCGCGCGCGCACAGCCACCGCTCCGAGCGCGAGCGCGGCGCCCGAGTCCGCCGCACCGGGCTGGCATCGCCGCTCGACCAAGTCCTGACTCGTTGTCAGCGCTGCTGGCGTCGGCCCTTGACGATCACTTGGACGACGGCGGGGAAGGGCACTACGAGGAAGACCGCGATGGCGAAATAGAACACGATCGCAAGCCCAGTGCGGAAGCGGACTACGACGCCCTGCTCGAGCTGCATGCCGACAAGCTCGTTGGCACGTATGACGTTGCGTTGGTGACCAAGGACGCCGATGGCAAGCTGCAGGTCGAGAAGCACGAGAAGCCGACGCAGCACGGGGCCTGGGGCGGCATCGCCGTCGGAGCGGCGGTCGGGGTAGTGGCCGCGCCGGCCGTCATTCCCGCGGCGTTGATCGGCGGTGTCATCGGCCGTCTGGGCGGGCACTTTCGCAAGCGCATCTCCAAGGACGACGCCAAGCAGCTCGGCGACCTGATCGAAGCGGGAGAGGCAACCCTGCTGGTGATCGGGGAGTCGCGCGTGCAGGAGCAGCTCGACAAGGAGCTCACGCGCGCAGAGAAGTCCACCGAGAAGGAGATGGACGTCGACAGCAGGGAGTTCAAGCGCGAGCTCGACCAGGCAGAGAAGGAGTACGCCACGGCGTAGACGGCCAGGTGGGCTGCGGTCGGGCCTCGGCCGCGGCCCGTGGCGTTCTCACGCCAGCAGCGCGAGTGCCCGCTCGTAAGCCGGGTGGCCGATGATGACGGCCGCCGGACCGTCTTGGTGTTGCAGGCGGTCGTTGAGATCGGCGCGTTTGACGGTTCGCGCCAGTTCGCCGGCGCGGCCGGGGGCGTTGGCGATCTGCCTGACGTGGGCGAGGTAAGCGTCGGTCTCGGGGTTGCGGGTCAAGAGTTCGACGGCGGCGATTTCATCGGCGTCCGCGCCCGCGGCGCGTAGCTCGTCCTGAGACACGCCGGCGTGTTCCACGGTCTCGTGCAGCCAGGCGACGGTGCGCGCCTGGCGCGGCACGGCGTCGGCGACGCGACGGACATGGTCGAGCAGTGGCAGGCCGTAGCGGTCGAGTGCCTCTGAATGCACGCGCTCGGCGAACCGTCTCGCGACTGTGTGGGTGATCGGCCGCCTGTACGTCCGCGCGACATCCACGCGGACTGTCTCGGACGGCCGCGACGATCGCGCATCAGTAGTACCCCGCACTGTTACAAGAATGTAAACGCGGCGTCATTGACGCTCAACTGCTCGGCAGCGCCGTGGGGCCCCGCGGTCGCTGCTCGTTCATGGGTGCGCTCTCCATCGCGGGCTTGGCTGCAGCGGTTCGGTACCAGGCTGCGTAGCGGCTGACGAGCGGCGAGGCCGACAGTCCGTGCACGAGCACGGAGATGCCGACGGTCAGATAGGTGGTGGCGACGATCGCTGGACCGTGTGCCAGATGGGCGTCCTCGACGATCACGGCGAACACGATCGAGGCGAGTCCGCGGGGGCCAAACCAGCCCATGAACGCCACCGTCGGGGCGCGCGCCCTGGTGCCCATCAGGCAGATCGCCACCGGGAGCATGCGGACGATCGTGAGGCTCAGCACGGCGTACAGGGCGATCTGCCAGCTGATGTGCTCGAGCGTCGGCCCGAGGAGCACGGCGCCGAAGACCAGGAAGGTCACGCTGTCCAGCGCCGCCCCGGTCTCCTCAGTGAAACGCATCGCCGGGGCGGCTCGCTGGCGCGCGAGGAGACCGAACATCGCGCCGGCCACGAAGGCGGCAATGAAGCCCGATCCGCCCAGCAGTGTCGCGAGTCCGTAGGCCACGATCGCGGCCGAGACCGGGATGATCTGCCGCCACGAATCGGCGATCAGGTGCCGTTCTTCGCCGAAGTTGATCACTGCCGCCGCGAGCAGCCCGGCACCGATGCCCCCGATCAGCCCGTAACCGATCTCCTCGGCCACGACGCGCACGGGGTGTGACTCGGCGCCGGCGGCGGTGGCCAGGACGATCAGCAGCAGGGGTACGCAGATCCCGTCGTTGAGGCCGCTCTCGACGTTCAGCGACTGGCGCACGACCTGGGGAAGTCTGCGTCGGTCACCACGGCGCTGCCCAGCCCGGCGTCGGTCGGCGCGAGGATGACGCCGAGGATCAGCACATCACTGACCGAGAACGAGCCGAACAGGGCGGCCGCGACCAGCCCGCCCAATGCGACCGTGAGCGGAAGGCCGACGCCGAGCAGCCGCAGTGGCATCGACGCCTCGCGGCGCAGCGCGCGTAGATCCACGCGCGAGGAGTCCGAGAACAGTACGACCGCGAGCGTCGCGTCGGCGAGCGTCTTAACGGTCTCGCTTGTCGGTCGTACCGTGAGGTCATCCAGTATCAGTGGTCCCACGAGTACCCCGATCGCGACCACCACCATCGCCGGCGTGATCGGCGTGCCCGACAGCCGCCGCGACACCCCCGCCACGAGCAGCAGCGTCAGGCCGACGATCATCAGCCCCGTGCTCACCGCGACTCTCCTGCGGAGCCGTTGCGCCGAAACCGTGCCGATGGGCTCGAGCGCGAACCCGGCCCGCCGGCGCGCAATGACCGGCGCGCCAGTGTCAGCGGTGTGTCGACGGGGACTCCCCGGGCACTCGGGTATCGCCAACGGCCGGCGTGATCGCCGCCGGCTCCTCGGCGCCCCGCGCGTCGGGCAGCCGCTGGCCGCTCTCGGCCAGCCAGGCGCGCAGCGTGCGATACATCGCCTCATCACCGACGATCGGCGCGGGGGGCTCGCTCCAGGCCGTGGGCACCACCGCGAATGGGTGCATCTGTGGCCCGCCGAGACCGCCGTGGGAGCCCATGAACTCCTCAAACGGTCCGACCTCGCCCGTGGCGGGATCGTAGGCGGAGTTGACCACGAGATCGGGGCAGTGCGGGAAGCGGTCGTGGCGGCGCAGGTGGTCGCCCGCGGTCGGCCCGAAGGGAACGAGTGGATCCTCGCCCTCCACGCTGTCGTCCGCCAGGCGCCGGCGGCCCGCGGCGCCGATCGCGATCGCGCCGTCGGTGGCTGAGCGCACCAGCACGAATCCGATGCCGGGATGCCCGGCGAGCTCCGGTATGAGTCGGGGATGCGCGGCGGTGATCTGCTCGAGCGTGAGGCGTTGCGGGCTGGCGGTGAGATACACGAGCGCGAGCGGGCCCGAGACCATCACCACGACGTCGTCCTCCGCCGCCTGGCTGTCATCGGACAGGGCGTCGCGATTGGGTCCGAGGGCGACGGTTCCCGCTATCGCGCGCTTGCGCGTCGCGCGGCGCAGCAGGCGGCCGCCGACGCTTTCGTCCTCTCGTGCGTCAGCGAGCACGGCCCCCAGGTCGCCCCAGGACTCCTCGACGGCCATCGGTGCCCGCACGTCGCCGCGGGCGAGCGCCCCCTTGACCACCTCCTCCAGAGTGTGCCCGTAGCGCTGACGGAACGGGCGGCCCTGGGTCTGGCCGTGGTCTGAGAGCGCGACCAGGTGATACGGGCGCGGCGCCTGCGCGGTCGCCCGTTCGAGCCGAGCCAGCTGAGCGTCGTGGCGGCGCAGCACCTTCAGCGCATCCGGCTCGCGGATGCCGGAGTGGTGCGCGACCTCGTCGTAGCCCACGAACGTGGCGTAGGAAACCGGGATCCCCTCAACGATGTCGGCCGCCAGCATCGACACCCAAAGGTCGCGCATCACCACCGTGATCGACGCGCGGACGAGCGGGTAGGTGCCGCCGCGCTTGACGTGCTCCGCGCCGCTGCGCCGTTGGCGCCGCGCCGCGCGGCGTTCTTCCGCGATATCGGCCAGTGACAGCACGATCGTGCGTATGAAGCCGTAGGGGTCGGCGAAGTAGGCGAAGTAGTCACCCGCGTGGGAGCGCTTGCGGTCGCGGACCATGCTCATTGTGCCCGTGCAGCGGGGCGCGTCGCCGGAGAACATGTTGCCGCGGCTGGTGCCGCCGGCGGCCAGCAGCCCGGCGCCGCTTGAGTGGCGACGCTCGATCTCGATCGCGTCGGGCGGATGGTTGGACACGAGGGTGCGGCCTGTCTCCTTCTCATACCAGCGAAACGCCGGCATGTCCGTGTTGCTGCCGAGCAGCAGTCCGGCCTGGCTGGCCCCCGTCTGGGAGGAGAGATCGCATTCCCAGCAGACGATGCGGTGAGAGCCCTGAGCCAGCCAGCGCGCGATCGTCGGCGCGTGGCCGTTGTCGATGGCCTCGCGCAGCACGCCCTCGCCGAGGCCATCGAATTCGAAGAACACCACACCCGGCACGTCGGTTTCGTTGCCTTTCCTGCCCCGGTGCACGCGTCGGCGCACAACGCGTAGGTGGTAGGCGTCGCCGTCGAAGTCCAGCAGCGGCATGACCAGCATCGCCGCGAGCGCGAGCCCAAGGGCGACGAGCACCGCGGCCGCGAAGCTCGGCGACGTGTTGTCGACGAGCTTGAACGCCAGTTTGATCACTAGCGCGTTGAGCACCAGCGATCCCAGGCCGAGCGTGAGCACCGTGAACGGCAACGCCAGACGCGTGATCACTGGCCACACGACCGCGTTCAGCAGTGCGATCACGCCGGCCGTGACCAGTGCGGCCGCGAACGAGGGCACGGCGATGCCGGGCACGATCGCCGACAGCCCCCACAACAGCAGCGCATCGATCACCAGCATGACCGCCGCGCGCGCGAAGAACCCAACTGTCCGCCGCGCGTTGCCGACACCAGGCGCCGGACGCTTCGCGGCTGATTCGCTCGTCATCGGCCGCTCCCGTGACGAACGCGCGCACAGCTTGCGCAGATCTCGGACCTGCTCACACGACCAGTTGATCATCCATGCCGCCGCCGGGCATCACCCACATCGGTGGAACCGGGCGCATGCCGAGTGGCTGCGGCCTGAGAGGAACCCTCGGGATCCTCGTTGGCGGATGACTAGAGTGCTGGTCGGCTCGCTGTTCGACGAAGACGACACCGATCAGACCGAATCAGTGCTCAGCGACATGTCCACGCCGATCAAGGTCGGACCCGCCGGCCTGCTGGCCAACCTATGCGAGCAGGACGACGCGGCGATCGAAGCGCTTGCGATGTACCTGCGCGGAGCCGTTGTCAGGCGATCCGCTGTTGATGTGGAGCTCGAGCTGGCCGCCGCCGAGGCGGCTCGGTATGAGGCGAAGGAAGAGGCGGCCGGTGAGCCACGCGAGGCGCGGTCGCAGGAACCACCAAGACGCGGTCGCCGCGAAGGCGAAGCTCTACCGGCACAAGAGCCCAGCCGGCGCGAGGTCTTGAGCACACCCCCGGAAACAGCAAACGCAGAGGAGGAACGATGTCTGACGACAACATGATGCTCTACACAGCGGTATACGACGATCTGTCGACCGCGCTGGCCGACCTGAGCGCCGTCGAGCAACTACACCGGGACGAGCTGATCGGGAAGGTCGACGCGGCCGTGATCGATCAGGAGAATGGCAAGCCGCACATCGCCAAGAGATTCGACCGACCGCGAATCCGTGTGATTCCCGAGGCGTTCGGGGGCGGGACCCTGCCGCGCAAGGAGCTCCATGATGCCGCGACGGAGCTCAGTGCCGGCCAGGCCGGATTGATCGTCGTCGGCGAGCCGACGATAGAGAAGGGTGTCGACAAGGCGATCACCGGCGCTGCGCGCGTCGTCAAGCGGTCGGTCGACGCCTCGACCGACCAAATCGCCAGCGAGTTGCAGGAAGCGCTCAAGAGCTAGAGCCACGCGGCAAACCCGACGCCGTCGGTGGGGTGCGAGGAGGTCCCGCCGACGGCGTCGCTGAGCACAGCCATCGGCGCCAACCAGCCACATAAACCACCTAGCCAGCCGAGCGAGCCGATCATTAGCCCGCCGGCTGAGCGCCCTTGACGCCGGGAGCACATCGGCGCAGTCCAGCCCGGAGAGGGGGAGGAGACCCCGGAGGGACACGTGCTTCGCTTCGCGCCTGGCACGCAGCGAGGCCCGCCAGCTTGATCGGCGGCGCGAGTCGCCACGCGCAGGCGAACCGGGGGCGCCCCGGGCGGGCCGCCCCCGGGTGAAGCACGCTATGCGGCGGCAAACTGCGGCGCGAGCTGAGCCAGCCGCAATGAATTGCCGGACGGGTCGCGCAGCCCGCAATCGCGGCCGTAAGGCATGTCGGTCGGCGCCGTTGTGAACTCCACCCCGGCTTCGCGGAGGCGCCCGTACTCGCCGTCCACATCGTCGGTCACCAGGAACACGGTCCCGGCGAATCCCTTCGCCATCAGCGAGCGGACCTGCTCGGCGGTCTCTGAGTCCATCACCGGCGGGCCCGGGATCGCCATCAGCACGACGGCGAAATCGGGCTGGCTCGGCGGGCTGACCGTCAGCCAGCGAAAGGCACCAAGCTCGGGCATCGTGACGTCGCCGCGGACCTCCCAGCCGAGCTTGCCGACATAGAAGTCGAGCGCCTCGCCCTGGTCGTGGACCCAGAGTTGTGCGTTTTGTACCCTCATCGTTGCTCCTTTCAGTGGTGTGGTGAGCGGAAAGCTAATCTGCCGCCGCCGCCGGGTCTTCTCCCTTTGTGCTGTGTTGCGGGCGGCCGTACAGGCGCATGTAACAGGCAGGCACGATCACCTGGGCGGAGGCCGGCGGGAAGCTCGCACGGTACTCCGTCGGCGTCTTGCCGAAGTGGCGCTTGAAGCTGGTGGTGAACGACCCGATCCCGACCAGCCCGACGTCGAGGCAGATCTCGACCACCGACCGGTCGGTGTTGCGCAGGAGCGCGGCGGCACGCTCGAGCCGGCGGGTCATCAGGTAGGCCTTCGGTGACTCGCCGAACGCCCGGCTGAACGCGCGGCTGAAATGTGCCCGCGACAGCCCGGCGGCGGCCGCCAGTTCGCCGACGCCGATCGGCTCGGGGTAGTGGCGATCCGCGAAATCGCGTGCACGCAACAGATGCCTCGCAGGCGGCACAGAGGTCATGCCGCCAGGCTATAGCCGTGGGGATACCGGTCGTGTGCGCGGCGACAGAGCCGCCGGGTCGGGCGCGACGGGCGCTGCAGTAACGGCAAGTCCGCCAGCTGCGCGGTTGGCGCGCACGCCTGCCGACCGCGCATAGGCACACGGTTTGGGACATGCTGCCGACGTGTCGCGCTCCGGAGGTGAAGCGAACGAGATCGACGCGGCGTGGGCGGAAGGGGCAATATGGGGCCCGATGGCCGAGCCCACGCGCACCGATGTCGCCGCGATGGGTGCTTGTTCGCCGATCGTGGTCCGGTGGAGCCGGCTCGACGTGTCCGGCCTTGAGCACCTGCCCGAGTCTGGGCCCGTGCTCCTGGCGGGCAACCACGCCAGCTACTGGGATCCCGTGGCGGTTGGGGTTGCCGCGTTGCAGCGGCGTCAGGTGTGCGCGTTTGCGACGTCCTCGATGTGGAAGTTGAAGGGGCTGAACACGACGTGACGCTCCAGGACCGGCTGCTGTTCGCCCGCGCCGAACCGATCGAACGTATGGGAGGTGTGCGCTCCGGTGATCGAGCAGCCGCCCCCGCGCATCCCTACCAGCTCGGCTCCTGGGGCCCTCCGGCCGCGCTCGAGCTACCGAGATCGCCCGGCTGGCGGCTGCCGGACGGCGACGGGCCGGTGTGAGGGGGCTGTCGAGATGGCTCTGAGGATCGTGGGGCTCGGGGGCTCACTTCGAGCGTCTTCTCGTAGTCGGGCAGCGCTTGAGGTTGCGCTCGATGGTGCGGCTGCGTCCGGGGCAACGGTGGAGTTGCTCGACCTCCGCCGGTTGGCGTTGCCGATGTTCAATCCCGATCAGGAGGCCGACGCGCCGGCCATCGTTCGGACGATGGTCGATACTTGTTATGAGGCGGACGGGATGCTCTGGAGCAGCCCGATGTACAACGGGTCGGTGTCGGGTTCGTTCAAGAACGCGATCGACTGGCTGCACATGCTGGGGTCGCGCGAGCCGCCCTACCTTCATGACCAGGTCGTCGGCCTGATTAGCGCTGCGGGCGGGATACAGGGCCTTCAAGTCATCAACACGATGGACTTCTCGGCGCGCTCCCTCCGCGCGTGGGCAGTGCCCTACGCGGTCCCCATCTCCGGAGCGACTCTGGCGTTTGGAGATTCCGGCGCAGTCGAAGACGAGCTGATCGAGTCGCAGTTGCGCGCTCTCGGTGCCGAGGTGGTGCGCGTTGCCGAGCGCTTTGCGGACGACCCCGCGCTTCACCGGCCGGCCGAGTGTGAACGCGCTGCCGAACGCGTCGCCCGATCTGGGTGACGTCGCGGCGGGTCGGCCCAGAGGATCCTCGACGGCGGCCGGTTGCATAATGTCCGTACCGGGCGAGGGGGGAGGTTCTCCTGATGACTGCCGAACCCAACCGTTGGGCCATTCTCGCGCTCCTGGGCACCGCGCAGCTGATGGTGGTGCTCGACTCGACGATCGTGAACATCGCGCTCCCCTCGGCGCAGCAGACCCTGCATTTCTCCACCGCTGACAGGGAGTGGATCGTCACCGCCTACGCCCTCGCCTTCGGCAGTCTGCTGCTGCTGGGCGGCAAGCTCGGTGACCTGTTCGGGCGCAAATGGACGTTCATCGCCGGGCTCAGCGGCTTCGCCATCGTTTCGGCGATCGGTGGGCAGGCCCGGTCCTTCGAGATGCTCGTGGCCTCTCGGGCGCTGCAGGGCATGTTCGGCGCGCTGCTGGCGCCGTCCGCGCTGGGACTGCTGACGGTCACGTTTGCCGGCTCGCCGGACCGGGCGAAGGCGTTCGGGATCTTCGGTGCGATTGCCGGCGGTGGCGCGTCGATCGGTCTGCTGCTGGGCGGGGCGCTCACCCAGTTCCTGTCCTGGCGCTGGTGCTTCTACGTCAACCTGGTTATCGCGATCCCCACGGCGATCTTTGCGCTGCGCCTGCTGGTCAACCACAGCGACCCCGAGCGGGCGCGCATCGACGTCCCCGGTCTCCTATCCGCCTCCGCCGGGCTGTTCGCGCTGGTCTACGGCTTCTCCAACGCCGAGACCCACTCCTGGACGGCCCCGGCCACCGTCGTCGCGCTGGTTGCCAGCCCGGTGCTGCTGATCACCTTCGTGGTCATCGAGAGCCGCGTCAGCAACCCGCTGCTGCCGCTGCACATCGTGCGCGACCGCGCCCGCGGGGGCGCATACCTCTCGGTCCTTCTTGCCTCGGCGGGCATCTTCGCGGTGTTCTTCTTTCTCACGTACTACATGCAGCTGACGCTCGGCTTGTCGCCGTTGACCACAGGCGTGGCCTTCCTCCCGATGACGGCCGTCCTGGTGGCCACCTCGGTCACCGCGCAGACCCGGGTGCTGCCTCGCACCGGCGCCAAGCCGCTGGTGATGACCGGCATGGCGCTCGGAGCGGTCGCGATGCTCGTGTTCACCCGCTTGACCCCTGGGGCCGCGTACGTAAGCCACGTCCTTCCGGGGCTGCTCATCGTCGGAGTGGCGATGGGGTGCATCTTCGCGCCCGCGATCGGGACCGCGACCCTCGGCGTGGAAGTCCACGAGACCGGCGTGGCCTCCGCGATGGTCAACACCTCCCAGCAGATCGGCGGCTCGGTCGGGCTCGCGCTGCTGAGCACGGTGTCGGCGAGCGCCGCCGCCGACTACGCCAGGAGCCATGTGCAGCTTCGCGGGGTGATCGCCGCCGCGGCGGTCCATGGCTACACCACGGCGTTCTGGTGGGCGGCGGGAATCTTCGCCACCGGGTTCCTCCTTGGGCTGCTCATCCTGCCGTCGAAGGCCAAGGCCCATGCCCGCACCGTGAGGGCAGCGCTCGCGCGCGGAATCGCCTACGCACACCACCTCGACTCTGCGCCAGCCGCCGCCGCCAACGGCAGGCCGGCCGCCACCGCAGCCGAGCCAACCCGTTAGCGGATCGGTCAGGTGGCGTCGCTCACGTGTTGCGGCGCGATGAGCACCGGCCGTTCCGCGTGCGCCGAGAGCGCGTGCGAAACGCTCCCCAGCAGTGCGCTCGCGATGGCGCCGCGTCCACGTTGGCCGCAGACGATCAGTCCGGCGTCGATCTCGCGGGCCACGTCACCGATGGTCTTGGCTACGGATTCGTTGGCCTGCGCAATGCGCGCGGTGGCGTTGTAACCGTGCGCGCGCGCGGCCGCAGCGCCCTCCTCGGCAATCCGTTGCGCGGCGGCCCGCTCCTCCACGTCGATCTCACCTTCGTTCGGCACGGCGCTCATCAGCGAGCCACCGCGGGCCAGCTGAATCTCGATGGGCGTCCACACAGCCAGCACCACGGCATCGGCCGGATGCATCACGACTCCACCCGCGGCAGCGAGCGCCGACTTCGATCCCTCCGATCCGTCGTAGCAGAACAACACCGCCCTGTTCATCTGCTGACCTGCGTCGTCGGATTGTTTCTCGCGATCGTCCACAAAGCACCGTGTTAGGTCGGCTCGCCCCACTGACCATCATCGTGATCACGCGCGGTCTCGGCGGCGATGCCCACGGAGCCGTCTGGCGCGAAACCGGCCTGCTTGAGCATTCGTCGCAGGTCCACGACGATCTGGACCTCGACATCCTTACCGTGTGGTGCGGGGAGCACCTCGGTCTCGGGGCCGAGCGAAACCTTGAGCTGCCGTTGTGCTCGTGAGTCACGGATCCAATCGCTTCCAGCAGCGATATGACCTCGCGCCACTCGATGTTGCGGCTCGGCGGCTGGCTGAAGATCTTCGCGACCGTGTCGCGGTGACGGCTGCTGAGATGCGCTTCCATCGGGACCCCTTCGCTGGTGTGCCGTGCCCCCGATTCTCTCGCGGGCATGCTCCCACGACCATCCACACCCGTGGGTTCACGGCGCGAGGCTATCGCGCCCCGCCACAGCGGGCACAGCGGAGCCGACGTCAGGATCGCGGCCGGAGGTTTCGCCGGCTCGGGACCGAGCGCCTCGCGCTCGGTTGTCAGTGAGGACGGGCTGGTGCTAGGCGGGCGATCGTCTCATCGTCGATGCCTTCCGCGATCCGATCGCTGATGTGGGCGATGTACCCGTCAGGGCGGATGAGGACATGGGTCGGAGAGGTGACGCCGTAGTCGCGACGGAGCTGCCTCGCCGTCGGGGAGATCGTGATCGCGCGCAGCGGCGCACCGGCGGTCGGCCAGTCGATGGTTGGCGCACAATCAAACGCGATGAGGGTGAAGTGCGGACCGCGAAAAGCGTCGAATAGTCGCCGGCCTTCGTAGCGCCCGTCGGGCGCGCGATCCCCCACCCGCACTGTCCCTGTTCGGGGGCTGGTGAACGGGGCGAGCGGCGTGCCGTGGTAGCTCAGGGTGAGTTGTCGCTCTTCGTCGCGGCGCAGCAGGCTCGAGAGGCGTCGCTTCTCGAGCCCGGCGTAGAGCCGGGTGGAGACGCCGAGCACGCGCGCGGCGACCGGCAGCCGTTCGGTCTCATAGGTGTCGAGCAGCGTGTCCGGCGTGCCGGAGAGCACCTGGCCGAGCTTCCAGCCCAGGTTGTAGCCGTCCTGCACGCCCGTGTTCAGGCCCTGCGCCCCGGCAGGCGTGTGGGCGTGGGCGGCGTCCCCGGCCAGCAGCACGCGGCCGGAGCGATAGTGCTCGACCATGCGGATGTTGGGACGGAACACGGAAGCCCAGGTCAGCCCGTGCAGCTGCAGCGCCGGATCTCCGGTGAGTGTCCGGACCGCCTCGGCGAGTGCCTGCTCGGAGAGGTTGGGGTCTTCATCCGGACGGAGTCGCAGCATGATCTGAAACTCGAGCGAGTGGGGGAGCGGGCAGATCGCGAGAAAGCGGCCCTGTGCGCGCGGCCACACGTGCCACCGGTTGCGCGCGAGCCCGTCGATCTCGGCGTCGGCGACGATCATTCGATCGCTGTCGTCGGTCGACCCAATAAACGGGATGTTCAGCTGCTTGCGGGTGGCGCTGGCTGCGCCGTCGGCACCGACGAGATACCGGGTTCGGATCGTCTCGTCGCGCCGGCCGATCTGCACCGTGGCGACGACCCCGTCGGGGTCCTGGCGAAGGCTGGTGAGCGCGGTGCCGAACTCGATCTGAAGGCCCTGGTGACGAAGTCGATCGTGGAGGATGCGGTCGGTCTCGCGCTGTGGCAGCAGCAGGATGTTGGGGTAGGGGATCGCCGCCGACGCGTGGTGGGAGCGCTGCATCGGCCACGAGAGCTTCAGCGGCCCCACGTGGGCGGCCATCCACGGGTACCGTCCCCCTGCGGCGAGCGCCTCGTCGAGTACGCCGAGGTCCTCGAGCACCTCCTGGGTGCGCGGCTGGATGCCCTTGGCGCGCGACCCGGCGAACGCCCGGTCGGCTTTGTCGATGAGCCGGACCTCGACGCCGCGTCGCACGAGGTCGCTGGCCAGCGCCGAGCCGACCGGTCCGGCACCGACGATCAGCACCTCGATCTGGCTCATGTACGCGGTTGTTGGCAGATGCGGCGCGTGAGCAGGTCGGCGACCGCGGCCGGCTGCTCCCAGGGCGCCATGTGCCCGCAGCGAGGGATGACCGCGTGTGCGGCGTCGTTTCCGAGCAACGCGCGGGCCTCGGCAAACAAGCTGATCGGAGTGACCTGGTCGTGCTCGCCCCACAGCAGCAATGTCGGCACCTCGTGCCGGGCGACGTCGTGGTACAGCGGGCGGCGGTCGGCGAGCGGAAAGTCGATCAGGGTGCTGAACAGCGCGTACATCGAGCCCTCGAAGCGATACCCGTCGATGACCATGTCGGTAAGCGCAGCGGCGTCGCGCTCGTCGGCCACATTGTGGGCGAGATGCCCGAGCAGTCCGCGCCGGCCAAGGTTGCGGCCGAGCAGCGCGGTCAGCGCCCCGCCGCCAGAGCGCCGGATGAATGCTGGGGGGCCGCCGGACAGCCCGGCCGGTCCGATCAGCGTGAGCGTGCGGACGTCGTCCGGGTCGCTGAGCACGCTCGCCATCGCGACCAGCGCGCCCATCGAGGTCCCGACGATGTGTCTCGGGCCACGCAGTGCGAGCGCATCGAGGAGCTGCTCGAGCTGGCCGACGAACAGCGACTCGTCATAGGTCGCCCGCACGCGCTCGGAGTAGCCGCGACCGTAGGCGCTGAAGGCGAGCGTCCGGAGCCCGCTGGCCTGGAGCCGCTCGGTCAACCGATCCCAGTAGAAAAGCGGGATCGTGATCCCGGGGATCAGCACGATCAGCTCGCCATCGTCCCGGCCGGCGAGCTCATAGTGGGTGACGCCGCCGGGAAGACGGATGAAGCTTCCGCGCAGGGTTGCGCGTGCCGCGTCGTCGAGGCGACTGGTCTCGCCGCGCGCAACGAAGTAGCGAATCAAGCCTGCAGCGATTCATCGACAAAGGACAGGACCGCGTTGGCGAGCTCGGCCGGTGCCTCTTCCGGCAACAGGTGCCCGACACCATGCAGGACGACCTCGCGACTGCCGGCGATGTCCCGGGCGAAGTGCTGGCCGTCGATCAGATCGCCGCGCACCACCAGCGTCGGAACCGAGATGCGCGAGATCTCACGCGAGCGATCGACCTGGTCGACCTGGGCGAAGTCGATGAACGCGCCGCGGTTCCCCGGCCGGCTGGCCATCGCGTGCACCCGATCGATCATCGTGTCGTCGACCACCTCAGTTCGTCCGGCCGCGCTGCGCAGGTTCCGCCGCACTGCGCCGCGCGGACCCCACTGCCGCAACAGCCGCCCGATCACTGGATTACGAGCCAACCTGATCGCGGTTGGCAACGACTTCTCCGGGTATCCGGTCGCGTTGACGAGGACCAGGCCGCGAACCCTGGCCGGGAAATCGAGCGTGTATTGCCATGCGATGTTCCCGCCCAGCGAATTGCCCACGAGCACGGCCGACCCGATTCCCACCTGCTCGAGCAGCTGCTCCAGGACACCGGTGTACGCGCCGATCCGGTAGTCCCGATCCGGCCGCGGACCGGTCAGCCCGAAGCCGGGCAGATCCAGTCGGACAACCGCGCAGCGACCGCGCAACCGTTGTGCCACCGCGTCGAAGGCGTCCAGTGACGACCCGCTGCCGTGCAGCAGCACCAGCGCCGGGCCGGTCCCCTCGCACACGTAGCGCACCCGCATCCCGGCGACCGAGCAATAGTGGGAGTCCCGCTCGAGGTCCGCAATCCCAAAGGCCATTACGGCTACACTGTAGCCGTAATGATTGTCGATGCCAACACCACCGCTCCGTGGGCAGACTCCACGGTTGTGAGCGGCAGCACCGTCGAGCAGCCGGGAAGCCCCGCGTGGTGGCAGAGCAGGCCCGCTGAACCGGACCCAGCGGCGCGGCGCCCGGGCCGACCACCGCTTGAACTCGGACGCATCATCGATGTCGCGATGGAGATCCTCGACAATGAGGGAGCCGACGCGCTCAGCATGCGCGGCCTCGCGAGCCGCCTCGGCTCGAGCACCGCAACCCTCTACCGGCACGTCAACAGCAAGGACGAGATCGTCGCCTACATCGTCGACCGCATCGTCGGCCAGACGAACCTTGACGGCGTGGCCTTCGACAGCTGGCAGCACGCATGCCGCGCGGGCGCCCGCGCGCTCTACGCGACCCTCACCGCGCACCCCAACGCGATCCCCTTGCTCGTCAAACAGGTCCCGATCGGCCCCGGCGCTCTCGCCGCCCGTGAACGCGGCATCGCTGTACTCCTCGCGGCCCAGTTCCCGGCGCTGCTCGCCGCGCGCGGCTACACCGTGCTCGCGCACTTCGTCGTGGGCTTCGCGATTCAGGAGCACGTCGACGAAGCGGCCGACCCCGAACGGGCTAGCCGCTTACGCGACTACTACCGCTCCCTCGACCCTCAAGGCTATCCGGCCACCACCGCAGTCGCGGACGTGCTCCCTGGCGCGACCATCGACGACGAGTTCGAGTTCGGCCTCAGCCTCATCATCGACGGCCTCGAGAACGCACTTCGACGCGTCACGCCAACGGACACGCGCTAACGCCCTCGGCAATCTCGCCGATGCGCCGTCTCAGCGTTTGTGGCTTTCGCTGCCCAGCACCGTTGAGAGCGGCACCCTCAGTTTGTTAGCTCTTCGCCGTGCGCGGTGGGTTGAGTCTCCCGCGTACCGTCGAGCAGCGCAGCCGCACGGTCGATGGCCGGCGGGCCAAATCGGGTGGCCGAGTCGCGCAGCGGCTGCGTGCCAGGTTGCCGGACGTCTCCCGCCTATCCGCGCAAGGCGAAGCGGCTTCCCCACGACTGCCCCGACGACTGGGCGCCTCGCGCTCGCAGGACGCGCGCAAGCGTGACGCGGGGGGCCCGGAAGTGGTACACCCGTACGTGACCGGCGTGCCTCGTCTCGTCGGTTGTCGGGCGCTGCGCGCCGCGAATCGAGAGGAGCGGAACATGGCTTCGAGCGAAGACCCGCCCGACGGGTCAGGTTCCAGGAGATCCCACGCGGGGCGGTGAGATCGGAGCGCGACCAGACGAAGACCCGTGCAGGGCGCCTCACCGGCCACTGTGCCCCGGGAAACCCATCTACCAGGGCCTACTAGACAGAAAAGGCATTCGCTCGCTCGACGGCTGGCCGACCGGTGCGGTTGGAACGCCCGGACGGCGCCCGAGCCGCGCCCGGCCGTCGCCGACCTTCCAATTGAGAGGAGCAACGATGCACCAGACGCAAGCGAAGACAGCACAACCGGCCCGGACCGGCGTCGAGATCTCTCGCGTGGGGTTGTTGGGCGTCGGCCTAATGGGCTCGGCCATGGCCCATCGGCTGCTCGATCAGGACATCGGTGTGGTCGCGTGGGACCGCAGTCCCGAGCACCTTCGTGATCTCGAGGGTCACGGGGCGCAGTCGGCCGACGAGCCGCGAGACGTGGTGAGCGGCGCCGGGGTGGTGATCACCATGCTCCCGACCGCCGATGTCATCCTCGACGTGGTTGAGCCGTTGCTCGCGGGTTGGCCCAAGGGCACCGTCTGGTTGCAGATGAGCAGCGTGGGGGCGGCCGAGGCAGACCGGCTGACCAAGGGCGCCGAGGAGCACGGGGTCACGCTCGTCGATGCGCCCGTGTCGGGCAGCACCCATCCGGCAGAGGAGGGAGAGCTGACCATCCTGGCCTCGGGACCGGAGTCGGCTCGCTCCGCGGTCGAGCCGATCTTCGCCGCTCTGGCGTCGCGCGTGCTCTGGGTGGGGGAGGCCGGGATGGGGTCGCGCCTGAAGCTGGTGACCAACCACTGGATGATCGTCATGGTGGCCGCGCTGGCGGAGTCGATGCACCTGTGCCAGGACATGGGGCTGGATCAGCAGCGGTTCATCGAGTTGCTCGACGGCGGACCGCTGGGCTCCGCCTATGCGCTGCAGAAGCTGGACGAGATGCGCCGCCATCAGTATCCGGCCGGTTTCCCGGTCCGACTTGCCCGGAAGGACCTGGAGCTCGTCCGTGAGGTTGCGCGGAGCTCGCGAGCCGCGATGCCACTGCTGGATGCGACGCTCGAGCGCTTCACCACCGCCGGCCCGGACCTCGCCGACCAGGACCTGGCCGCGATCTACGAGCTTGACGCGGCCGCCGAGGCCTAGAGAGACCGTGCGCCGGCACTGCTTCACCGGCCCGGAGCAGCAGCGTTGACGCGGAAACACGCCTTACAGCACGAAAGGGACCACGATGACGACCAAGATCCTGCGCCCCGTCGCCCTCGGCATGACCGAGCTGAAGGTCTCCCCGGTGGCCTTTGGCACCTGGGAGCTGGGGGGTGAATGGGGCCGGTTCGACGAGGACGAGGGCATTGCCGCGATCCGCCATGCTCGCGAGATGGGCATCAATCTGTTCGACACCGCTCAGGGCTACGGCTTCGGCGCCTCGGAGCGGCTCCTCGGCCGGGCGCTGCGAGACGACTTGGACCACCGGCGCGACGAGGTCGTGATCGCGACCAAGGGCGGCCTCCGGATGACCGACGAGGGCCTCGTTCGCGATGCCAGTCCCGCCTGGCTTCGCAGTGGCGTCGAGGACAGCCGGCGTGCGCTCGGAGTCGACTACATCGACATCTACCAGGTGCACTGGCCCGACCCGAAGGTCCCGTTTGCCGAGACCGCGGCGGCGCTGCAGGAGCTCGTGGACGAGGGCAAGATCCGCCACGTCGGCGTCTCGAACTTCGACTCGGCTCAGATCGCGGAGTTCGCCCGAACGCGCCCGGTGGAGACGGTGCAGCCCGCGTACGACCTGTTCCGCCGGGATGCCGAGGCCGAGTTGCTCCCCTATGCGCGCGAGCACGACATCGGGATCCTCGTCTACGGGCCACTGGCGCACGGCCTGCTGACCGGCGCGATGCACGTCGACACGTCGTTCGCCGACGACGATTGGCGAAGCGCAAGCCCGGTATTCAAGGGGGACGCTTTCCGCCGCAACCTGGAGATCGTCGATCGGCTGAAGCGATTCGCGGCCGAGGAGTTCGGTTGCTCGGTCGCCCAGCTTGCCGTGGCGTGGACGTTGGCCAATCCGCAGGTCAATGTCGCGATCGTCGGGGCACGGCAGCCGAGTCACATCGAGGACAGCGTCGCTGCCGCCGAGCTGAGCCTGAGCGAGGCAGACCTCGAGCAGATCGATCGCATCATGGCTGACTCAGTGGCCATCGGGGGGCCGTCCCCCGAGGCAATGCCGTCGGCCGCGGAGCCCACGTGAGGGCAGCCAAGCAGTCATGAAATTCAGCAAGATCGACGACTCTCCAAAAACCTTCATCCTGGTCTTCGAGACCGGCGACGAGCTAGCCGAGGGTCTCCAGCAGTTCGCGAAGGACCAGCACCTGTCGGCGGCCAGCTTCAAGGCCATTGGTGCCCTGTCCTCGGTGCACCTGCGCTGGTTCAGTTGGGACTCCAAACGGTACGAGCGGTCGGTGACTCTCGACGAGCAGATCGAGCTTCTGTCGCTCATCGGGGATGTGGCGCTCAACGGGGGCGAGCCCGTCGTGCACGCCCACGTCGTGGTCGGCACCGAGGACGGCGCCGCCCGTGGCGGTCATCTGCTCGAAGCCCACGTGCGGCCGACCTGTGAGGTCGTGATCACCGAAAGCCCAGCCACGTTGTAGAAGGTCGTCGATCCCGAGTCCGGTCTCGCGCTCATCAGGCCTTGAGACAGTTGCCGTGCCCCCGGCGGGAGCCCAGCCCACCAAACGGCCCGGCCGAGCCGCCGAAAAAGGCCGGCGCAACTTGCTCAAGGAGTCGGGACCGCCATCGTTGGAGGAGGTGCGCGGCGACGCCGATTCCGGTCCGCGTGTCGATCCTCTGGCGGCACCGGGCGGCCCCGCCTGAACGGTGTCTACAGCGGGTGTCGCGCTGACGACGGGATACGGTGGGCGAGCTGCGTGCGTGACTTCACGTCGAGCTTGCGAAATGCCTTGCGCAGGTGGTACTCGACGGTGCTCTGGGCTGATGAACAGCTGAGCGGCGATCTCTCGGTTGGTGGTTCCCTTCGCGGCCAGGCGCGCGATCTGCTCCTCCTGCGGAGTGAGTTGGTCGAGCGTGTCCACGGTCCGTTTGCGGGCACGCTCGCCGGTCGCCAGCAGCTCGCGTTCGGCGCGGCGCGCGAACGCGTCGGCGCCCATGCTCGTGAACGCCTCGAGCGCGGTGCGCAAATGCTTTCGGGCGTCGACGCGGCGGCGTTCGCGTCGCAGCCACTCCCCGTAGAGAAGGTGAGTCCGGGCGAGCTCGAGCCGCACGCGGGTACCGGCGAGGTGCGCGATCGACTCGCGGTACAGGCTCTCGGCGACCTCGCCCTCGCTGAGCAGTGCGCGCACACGCGCTTCGATTCCGGTCGCCCACTCCGAGCTGATCGCGCCGGTGCGCTCGGAGAGCCAGGTCCAGCGCGGACTCGAGCAGTGCTCGGTCGGCGGTCCTGGATGCCGCCTCGGCCAGCTCGGGCAGCAGTAGCGATCCGTATCCGATCGGATCGGGCTGGAACGCCTCCCAGGCGCGCGTCGCGCGCGGCATCGTGACGGCCGAGGCCGTTGTAGAGCACGGATCTCGCGTAGTGGTTGGATGTCCATCGCCGCGCAGCCGCCTCCTCGCGAGGTGGCTTCGATCAGCTCGGACGCTCGCGCCTCGTCGCCGCGCCAGGCGGCGAGAATCATCGGGGCGTTCACGAGCGCCGGATTTCCGGTCGCATCGGCGATCAGGCGGGTCTCGTCGATCATCAGAGCGGCCGCGGTCAGGTCGCCGGCGAGCATGTGGCTGCGGCCCAGGAAGCTGAGCGCGAACTGCAGGTGCACGAGTGCGCCCGCGTCGCGGGCGACCTGCACCTGGCGAACGGCGAGCCGGTGCAGGGCCTGGTCGTCCCACATCTCGAGGGCGACGATGTTGCTGTTTCTGGTGCTGGAGAGCGAGAGCCGGCGACCGACATCCTCCGTGCCGACGTCGCTCGCGAGTAGAAGTTCGAGCGCCCGAGCGAGTGTCGGCGCCGCGGCCGCGTATCCGTCGGTCAAGCGGATCGCGAACGCGTCGAGCAGCACGTCAACCGTGCGCGGCGGTGCGGTGCCGGTCGGCGCCGCGCGCGCGGCCTTCGCGACCGCCGCGCGCGCCGCCGACCACTTCGACGTCGCTGGACATGGCGCCCGCGAGCGCCTCCAGGTACGTCTCGCGGGCGAGCTCGGGGTCGAGTGGCTCCAGGCGTGTCGGCCGCGCTCAGAAACAGGCGGCCGGCGTCGCGGCGCGCGCCGCTGCTCCAACGCGATCTGGCCGCGCAAGAGGTCGGCGCGGGCGCGCCCGAGCTCGTCGAGCGCGTCCGGCCTCGACGCCTGCCAACAGCCCGAGCGCGGCCTCCAGATCGCCGGCGTCACGCTTCGCGGCGGCGGCCGCGAGCAGGCGCTGCGCACGGTGCGTGGGCTCGGGAGTCAGCGCGGCGGCGCGCTCGAGGAAGGCGGCGTCGGCCGCCAATCCGCCGCGCGCCTGCGCCCGTCCGGCGGAACGCTCGAGCTCCGCGGCCACGTCCTCGTCGGGCATCGATGCCGCCTGCGCCCGGTGCCAGGCGCGGCGATCCGGATCGATCTGCGGATCGGTTGCTTCCGCCAGGGCTCGGTGGACCGCGCGGCGCTCCTTCACCCCGGCGAAGCCCGGTATACGGCCGAGCGAACCAGGGGATGGCGGAAGACCACTCGGGCACCAAGCTCCACAGATCTTCTCGCTTCGACGGCTTCCACCACCGACTCGGGGATTCCGAGCCGCCGGGCCGCCCGCCAAACCAGCGCAGCGTCGCCGACCGGATCGGCTGCCGCGACGAGCAGTAAGCGTCGCGCATCGCCTGGGAGCCTGGCGAGCCGGCGCGTGAAGCTCTCCTCGATGCTCGCGGACAACGGCACCGCCGCAGGTAGCCCGAACCCGCCCGCGAGCTGTGTCGGCGTCAGCCCGCGCGGCAGCTCCAGCAGAGCGAGCGGATTCCCGCGCGTCTCGACAACGATCCGATCGAGCACGTGCTCATCCAGCGGAGCGGGCAAGACCGACTCCAACAGCGCCCGCGCATCTCGACGCCCGAGCGGCTCGACGCGAAGCTCCGGCAATCCGGCCAGCGCGGCGCCGAGCTCACGGGCCGCGAATACGAGCGCGATCTTCTCCGCCAGCAGGCGGCGGGCCACGAACGCGAGCGCGCGCGCTGACGCATGATCGAGCCACTGCGCGTCATCGACGACACATAGGAGCGGGCGCTCCTGGCAGCCTCCGACAGCAGGCCGAGGACCGCCAACCCGACCAGGAACGGACTCCGGAGCCTGTCCGCCAGCTGAGCCCGAAGGCGACGCCTGAGCGCGTCGCGCTGAGGATCGGGCAGACGATGCGATCGGTCGAGGATCGGCGAGCACAGCTGTTGAAGCGCCGCGAACGGGAGCTCCATCTCCCCCTCGACGCCGGTGGTCCGCAGGACCCGCAACTGCGGCGCCTCCGCGATCGTCCAATCGAGCAGCGCCGTCTTTCCGACGCCGGGCTCTCCGTGAACCACCAGGACCCCGCCGTCGCCTCCTCGGGCAGCGCTGAGCAGGCGACCGAGCGCCTCGCGCTCGCGCTGGCGGCCGAGCAATTGATCTCCCGGCGGCCTCGCGAGCACCCCAAGCTGTGACGGCGAACCCATCTACGGCGCACAGCATGACTCAGGACGATGCTCGGGGCACGAAACTGAGGACGACACTCGGGTCTCGGACTAAGGAGTTCAAGGATTCGATCGCCCGCGCGTCGCGCCACGATCGTGCCCGTGAACACGCCGGACACGACGACAGAGGCATATGCCAACAGCCGCCCGAGCAGCGCCGAGGACCTGCCGGACTACGCCCCGATCCCCCGGCCGGCGCTCGGACCCGCCCTCAACGAGCAGGGCTACTACGTCGGACGTGTCGAGCAGAACCTCTACTGGGTCACCGACGGCACCTACCAGTCGGCCTTCCTGACCACAAAGGACGGCGTTGTCCTGCTCGACGCGCCGCCCACCATCGGTCACAACATCCAGCGCGCCGTGGATGAGATCGCCGCCGCCAACGGCGTCAGCAACCAGGTCACGCACCTCGTCTACTCCCACCACCACGCCGACCACGTCGGCGCGTCATCGCTGTTCGACGGCACGGTCACGCGCATCGGGCACGAGGAGACCCGCAAGCTCCTGTTGCGCGACGACGACCCCGCGAGGCCCGCGCCGGAAGAGACGTTCCAGGACCGCCGCACGCTCGAGATCGGCGGCGAACGCATCGAGCTGGCCTGGCATGGCTCCAACCACTCGCCCGACAACATCTTCATCCATCTGCCCGACCACGACGCGCTCATGCTCGTCGACATCGTCAACCCGGGCTGGGCGCCGGTGTACCAGAGCAACCTCACCGAGGACATTCCCGGCTATATCGAGGCTCCCGCGACGGCTCTGACCTACCCGTGGAAGCACTTCATCGGCGGCCACATGGGCCGGCTCGGGACCCGCGGGGACATCGCCCTGCACCAGCGGTACATGGCCGACATCGCCGCCAGCTCACGCCACGCGCTGGACGCTGTCGACCCGACGCCGTATTTCGTCAAGTACGGCGAGAACACGTGGGCCGCTATGAGGGGCTACCTCGACGCGATCACCGCGGCGGCCGCCACGCCCGTGATCGAGAAGTACACGGGCGTGCTCGCGGCCGCCGACGTGTTCACCGCCAGCACGACCTTCCACGTCATGCAGTCGCTGCGCCTCGACCTGGGCTACGGGTCGCAGGTCCACCCGTGACACCGAAAACCCGCCTACCCAAAAAGGAGAGAGACGATGAACAGGGACCTCGGAGTCTGGACCTACGAAGACTGTGCGCTGGTGCTGATCGATTACCAGCCGGCGATGTTCGAGGTCATTCGCTCGGAAACCAGCGCGGAGCTGGTCGAGCTGCACGTGCGGCTGCTGGCCAAGACCGCAAAGGCACTGGACATGCCGATCGTGCTCTCGAGCGTCGGAGTGGCATTCGGGTTCAACGGCCCGACGGTGCCTGCGGTTCTGTCCGAGCTGGAGGGACTCGAGCCGATCGACCGCTCGTCGATGAACGCGTTCGAGGACGAGGCCTTTCGCGATGCCGTGAAGGCGACTGGGCGCAAGCGCCTGATCATCGCCGGGCTCCATACCGAGATCTGTCTCACGTTCGCGTCGGTCGAGGCGCTGAAGGCCGGTTACGACGTGATGTTCGTCACCGACGCCGTGGGCGGTCGGTCGCAGGTCTCGCACCGCAGCGGGATCGAGCGGCTCTCCCACGCCGGTGCCGTTCCGACCACGGCGCTCGCGGTCAACACCGAGCTGTTCCGCGACTGGGCATCGCCGGCCGCCGGTCCCGCCCGCGAGGTCATCTACTGGTACTTCACCGAGGTTCCGAAACTGACCGCCAACGTTGGTGTCGCGGCTGAGGAGAAGCAGGCCGCCGCCGCCGAACTGGGCGTGAGGTAAACGGCCGTCGTCCATCAAACCGCCCTAGGCATCGATCTGAAGGAGGAACCAATGGCCAGTGCCCCGGTGCGCGATCAGGTGGACGACCACCTCATCACCCCCCAGAACGCAGCCCTCGTGCTGATCGACTACCAGCCGTCGCAGTTTGCGACGATCCGCTCGATGGACACAGAGCTGCTGCTCAAGAACGCCGTCTCGACCGTCAAGACAGCGCGGGCGTTCGGGGTTCCCATCGTCCATTCCACTGTCAACGTGGAATCCGGCCAGGGGCAGCCGACCGTTCCCGAGCTGGCCGAGCTGCTGACGGACAGCCCGCCGATCGACCGCACGACCGTCAACTCGTGGGAGGACACCGACTTCGTCGGCGCCGTACACGCGACACGCCGGCGCAAGCTGATCTTCTGCGCGCTCTGGACAGAGGTGTGCATGGCATTCACAGCCCTCGACGCGCTGAGGGACGGCTATGAGGTCTATCCCGTCGTCGACGCTATCGCCGGCACATCGCTCGAGGCTCATCGCGCGGGCATCGAACGTGTCGTCCAAGCCGGAGCCGTGCCAATCGGCTGGGTCTCGCTCGCGTGCGAACTGCAGCGCGACTGGAACCGCCAGGACACAGTGGCGCAGATCATCGAGATCGTGCTGACCGAAAGGCTGCTGCAGGAATGAGCCAGAGGTCCCGATGCGGTGGCTGGCGCCGACGCGCCACCCTCCCAAACGCCCCGGGCTGACACCCGGGCGAAAGCTCTAACCGGAGGTTGTATATGCCCGAGCCTGTTGACCCTCATCATCTTCTGCTGATCGGGGCCGGGCCAGGAGTCGGCGCCGGCGTCGTTCGGCGCTTCGGCCGCGAGGGGTTCCGCAGCACACTGATATCCCGCAGCGCAACGCTCGATCTCGCCTCTGAACTGCGCAGCGGCGGCCTCGAGATAGAGGCGATCGCCGCGGATATCGCGGATCTGGACGGCTACCGCGAGACGCTCGAACGGATCTTCGGCGCCCCAGGGGCCCCCGGTGTCGTCGTGTACAACGCTGCCCTGCCAGATCCAGGCCAGATCCTCGATACCACCGTCGAGCGGCTCCGAACCGCCCACGACGTCGATGTCCTCGGCGCCGTCGTCGCGGCACAGGTCGCCGTGCTCGTCCTGCGGGCAGCTGGCAGCGGCACCCTGCTCGTCACCAGCGGCGGCTTCGCCGATAATCCACTACCGGCGCTGGCGAGTCTCTCGATGGGCAAGGCCGCCCTGCGCGCGGCGCAGACGCTGATTGCCGCCGGCGTCCGGGAGGACGGCATCCACGCCGCGACCATCACGATCGCCGGTGTCGTCAAGCCGGGGACGGACTTCGATCCGGACAACATCGCGGAGCTGTTCTGGACCGCCCACACCGACTCGAAGGACGCCTGGCAGACTGAATATCGGTTCACAGGCGCATAGCGGGGCGCGACAGCCGCGTAGCGGGACGAGAGCCCCGACGGCGCCGACGATCGGGAGCTTCAACGATGATGGATCACACCATGCCGAGGGCGCGGGTTCGCCGTCCCGACAAAGCAAGGCGCGGCAGCCCTGCTGTTCGGCGAGCTCGAGGTAGGCCCGCTTCGGCTTCGGTCCCTGCATGGTGAAGCCGGCCAGCCGCGGCGTCGTGACCATCCTGTCGGCCGACCCCACGGCCAAGCCCTACATCCTGCACAACTACTACTCCGAGGACTCGGACGTGCAGGCGATGGTCGATGGGCTGCGGGTTGGCCTGGAGATTGCGCGCGCCCCGGCGCTGGCCCCGTTCGTCAAACGGCCCCACTACGACATGCCCGACGCCGACTCCGACGAGCAACTGCGCGCGCACATCCGCCGCACCACCTACACGCTGTACCACCCGGTCGGCACATGCCGCATGGGCCGGGACTGCGCGTCGTCGACGCCTCGGTGATGCCGACCGTGACCCGCGGTAACACGAACGCGCCCACGATCGCGATCGCCGAGCGGGCCGCCGACATCATCCGCGGGCACACCGCCCAGGCCGCGACCAACCCGGCCCACGTCGTCGCCGGCTAGCTCTGATGCCCGTGGGCCCGCTGGTCGCGAGCGCCCGTGACCTGTTCCGATGGGCGCAGTCCACGGCACCGACGCCTGGCCGACACTTCCTCTTGTTCGTTCTTGGGGGATTGGGCTGGCGGGCTAGCCGCCTGACGACCTGCCGTACGCGGCGATCGGGGGCCGTCGCGGCGTTAATCGCGAAGCCCGGATGCTGCCGCCGACGCTAAAGCCGAGCGCAGAGTCCGGGCGCCGGCAGGTACTGCTTATCGCCTCAGCGAGACTCGGGCCGACAGCAAGGCTGATCGTGGCGAGCGCAAGCTCGCCGCCCCGCGCTTTTCTGACCCCACGAGTTGGTAGGCGCGCTTGGTATACGCGGCCCGCCGACGGCCGTTGACTGGCATCCAAACCAAAAGGAAAGGCCCGCTGTTGCGGGCCTTTCCTGTGAAGCGGATGAAGGGACTCGAACCCTCGACCTTCTGCATGGCAAGCAGACGCTCTAGCCAACTGAGCTACATCCGCACGAGCGGGCGATTATAGAGCGCCCCCGGCCGCCCCGCGATCGCGGCCTTGCAGCCCGGCCCGATCGGCCGCCTACTTCAACCCGCTGGGCCGGCGGGGCTTGCCCTTGGCCTGCTTGGGCGCGACGTTCGGCGGCACCGTCACCGGGGCCGGAGGGTTGGCAACGCAGCCGCCGTTGGCGATCAACGAGGCGCTGACGTTGACCGCCGGCAGCGCGGGCACGCGCTTGGCCGCCGGGGCGGCGAAGTTGAACGCGCCCGTGAGGTCACCGGTGTGGGCGCGCCGCCAGGCGCTGAGGTTGGGTACCTCGGCCCCGAAGCGCGTCTCCAGGAAGCGCAGGATCGAGGTGTGATCGAAGCGGTCGGAGGAGATGAAGCCGCCCCGGCTGAAGGGCGAGACAACGAGCATTGGCACGCGAAAGCCCAGCCCGATCGGCCCGGCGATCCCGGCGGCGTCGGCCGGCAGCGGGTTGACCGTGACGTACTCGCCCGGCGTGCCGGCTGGCGGCGTCGGCGGCGTCACGTGGTCGAAGAAGCCACCGTTCTCGTCCCAGGTGATGAACACGGCGGTCTTGGCCCAGATCTCCGGCTTGGCCCAGATCGACTCGAGTACCTGGCGGGTGGCGTACTCGCCGATCTTGGCCGAGGAGTAGCCGGGGTGCTCGGTCTGCTCGAGGCCGAGCAGCAGCCACGACACCGCCGGCAGCGAGCCGCTGCCCAGGTCGGCCACGAAGTCCGCCGGGTAGCTCGGCTGCAGGCCGAGCGCGTTCAGCTTGGGATCGCCCTGGAACTGCTTGAAGAACTCCAGCATGTTGTCCAGCGAGCCACCGCCGGTGCCGTTGTAGACCTTCCAGCTGATCCCGCGGGCCTGCAGCTGCTCGAACATCGTCGTCCAGGTGAAGCGCCCGACGTAGCTCTCCAGGTCAGAGCCCAGCGTGTGCAGCAGCGGCCCGCCCGCCTGACCGTTGGGATCCAGCGTGGCCGACACCGACAGCAGCCGGTTGGGGTAGGTGGGGCCGATGACCGAGCAGTGGTAGGCGTCGCACAGCGTGTAGGCCTGCGCCAGCGCCCAGTAGAACGGGATGTCCTGCTGCTCGTAGTAGCCCATCGTGGCCGGCCCGGCGTTCGGCCCATCGACGGCGAGATGCGCGCGCACGAAGCCGTCCATGGCGCCGCCGTTCCAGCTCTGATGCTGCGGGCCCCAGTCGTGCGTGATGTCGGGGAAGCACTGCGGCTGGCCGGCGGTGTTCAGGTGGAACGGCAGCAGCTCGCCGTTGAACCCGGATACCGGGTAGCCGGGCTGCGCGAACACGCGCTTGGCCGCCGGGCTGCCGAAGCCGTCGACGCCCGGGAACGTCCCGAAGTAGTGGTCGAAGGAGCGGTTCTCCTGAATGAGCACAACGACGTGCTCGATGTCCTTGAGCGTTCCGCGGCGTGGGGCGGCGGCCAGGACGGGCGACAACAGCGGATCCGCGGCCAGGCCGGCCAGCCCGGCACCCGCGCCGGTGATCGCTGCGGCCCGCAGCATCTCGCGTCTGGTCAGACCTGCGCTCATCGGTCGGCTCCTTGCTCCTCGGGGACGTTCCAAGCTACCACCGCCGCTAAAGGCCACCTCACGCCGTGGCGCCGACGATCTCGCCCATCAGCTCCTGCAGATCGTGGTTGGCCTCGTAGACGAGCGTCTGGCGCTTGGCTCCGTTGCCCTTCTCCAGCAGCTCGCCGATCGTCTGCAGCTCGGCCGAGCACCCGAGCGCCTCGGCGTGGCCGGTCAGGCGCTCCAGCAATGTCGCGGTGGTGCGGCGGACCGGCGCGCGCTCGCCGTCGGGCAGCACGACCAGCTCGGCGTCAAGCCCGTGCCGCGCCGCGATCCACTTGTTCTCGTCCAGGATCTCCCAGGTGTAGTCGGTCGACGGGCCGGCCCGCCTGGTACTCCTCGGCGAGGTCCTTTACCAGGCACTGGATGAGCGCGGCCAGGGCGATCGTGTGCTCGACGCGCGTCTGGGCGTCCATGGCGCGGATCTCGACCGTGCCCAGGCGGGGGTGGGGGCGCACGTCGTACCAGAGGTAGGTGTAGTCGGCGATCAGGCCGCGGCTGACCATGAAGGAGATCCGCCGTTCGTAGTCGGCCCAGTCGGCGTACAGCGGCGGGATCCCCACGCGCGGGAAGGAGCGGAAGATCGGCACCCGGGTCGAGGCCAGCCCGGTCAGGTCGCCGCGCCAGAACGGCGAGTTGGCCGACAGCGCGAGCAGCAGCGGCACGTGGGCGCGCATGCCGTTGGCGACGTAGATCGCCTCTTCGGGGTCGGCCATGCCGACGTGCACGTGCAGCCCGAAGACCAGCTCCTGGCGCGCGACGTAGCCGAGGGAGGTCACGAGCTCGCGGTAGCGGTCGTCGCGCACGATGCGCTGGTCCTCCCAGCGCGCGAACGGATGCGTGCCCGCCGACCCGATCAGCAGATCGTGCGCGCCGGCGTGATCGCGCACGCTCGCGCGCAGATCGCGCAGCGCGGCGCCGGCCTCGGGCACGCTGCGGCACACCGGCGTGGCGATCTCGAGCACCGACTGCAACAGCTCGGGGTGGATCTCCCCGGGTGGCGGGTCGGCCAGCATCGTCGTCGATCGCGCTCACCAGATCGAGCGACGACGGGGTCGACGATCATGAGCTCTTCCTCGACCCCGACCGTGTAGCGCGGACCGTGGAACGCGTGCTCCATCTGGCGCGGACCCTAGACGGTCGCGCGGCGCAAGCGCGCCGCGCGCCTGAAGCGCACCGGCGCTCAGCCGGCCAGCAGGGCGGATCCCACCCCCGCGATGGACTCCTCTCCGTAGGCCATCGACGGATCGCCGTCGGTCAGCACGCACAGCGCGAAGCGCACGCCGGGGCGCTGCAGCAGCGCCGCCTCGTTGAACAGGCCCTGCGACGGCAGCGCGCCGGTCTTGAAGAACACCTGGTACCTCGGCCGGGCCACCGGCGGCACGCCCCAGCTCTGTGACGGCTCGATGCCCGACAGCAGCCCGCGCGCGTAGGCGTCGAACTGGCTCGGGATCAGCCCGTCGAGCGCGAAGAAGAAGCGCGCCTGGTCGGCGGCGGACGTCTGCGTGTACGCCCACCAGCCGACCCCGGGCACGAAGTCGGTCATCCCCGACTGGGCCGCGATCCGCTCGAGCGCCGGGTAGCCCCCGACGGCGTCGAACACCGCCGTGGCGGCGTTGTTGTCGGAGATGTGGATCATCGGGTAGAGGATCGCGTCGCTGCCCGCGTCGACGCCACGGTGCTCGGCCGCGAGCATCTGCAGGTAGCTGACCAGCATCATCACCTTGACGACGCTGGCGGTCTCGAAGCGCTCGTGTATCCGCACGCCGCTCAGTGCGCCGGTGTCGTCCACGACCGCGAACGCCGTGCTGCCGGCCCGCCCGTCGAGGAAGCGCCCGGCGGCGGCCGTCGCATCGGCGCCCGGGAAAGGCCGGAGCGGGGCTGCCACTGCCGTGCCCTTGCGCGGCCAGGCCGCTGGCGCCCCCGCAGCGCGCGTGGGAGGCGCTCGTGCCCATCGCGTGGCGCCAGGCGGGGACGAAGCACACGCGGTAGGTGAACCGCGCGGCGGGCGGGTCGACGGTGGCCGACGCCGTGGTCAGGTCGCCCGACTCGCTCGTCTGCGTGACCGCCTCCAGGCGAAAGCCGGCGCTGCCCCGGGGCGCGAGGTACCAGTAGGCGCTCACCGCCTGGCCGGCGTCCAGCCGGGTGTGGCGAACGGCCAGCGTCAGCGACACCGCGCCCGGTCTGGCCGCTCGGGCCGACACGCTGCTCACCGGGTTGACGTCGAGGTGCTGCGCCGGGCTCTGGACCGGCTCGCCGCCACCGGCGATCACCCGCAGGTGGGTGTCGCGGTTCGGGCGCACGCCGGTGAACCCGTAGGCGCCGTCGGCGCCGCTCGTCACCGTGGCAATCGTCTCGTAGGCGCGGTACGGGTAGGAGTCCGCCTGCAGGTGCAGCGGCGCTCCCGCGACCCCTTGTCCGGAAATGCTCAGCCGGCCGCTCACCGCGATCGTGGCGCCGTAGCTGATCGCGGGAGCGGAGATCGTGGCGGTCAGCGTGCGCGCAGCGGCTGGCGCCTCCGTGGTCGGGGCGCCGACGGCCACCGCGGGGAAGGCGAGCAGCAGCAGGATCCAGGCCGCGCCGCGCGCGGCGGCTGAGCCGAGGGGTGCGCACCCGCGGCATCGTAGACGGGTGCCCCGACCGCCACCACGCGCGGCGCGGCTTTGCCTGCCGGGCGTCACACGCGTATGCTCACGCTCGATGGAAGACGCCGCCGTGCAGAACCACATCGAGGAGCTCGTTGCCGAGGAGCACCGCCTGATGGAGGCCGCCGAGGCGGGCGGTGGACTGGGCGACCAGGACCGCGGTCGCCTCGAGCGCGTCCGCGTGGAACTCGACCGCTACTGGGACCTGCTGCGCCAGCGGCGCGCGCGCGAGGAATTCGGGCTGGACCCCGACTTCGCCGGGCTGCGCGACGAGAAGACGGTCGAGGGCTTCGAGCAGTAGCGCCACGCGCGCGGGCCCGCCCCGCAGAGGCCGCGCTTCGGCGTGGGCCGCCGCCGACTACGCTCAAGGCGATGTCGCGCCTGCTCGGATACGTGATCGCCGCCGAACCGCCTCCGCGGCGCACCGGTGTGCTGGTGTCACTGGTGGCGGTGGCGATCTGCACGCTGATCATCTACCCGCTCAAGCGCATCGCCCCGGTGGTGTCCCTCGGGGTCGTCTACCTGCTGGCGGTGCTGGTCATCTCCGCCACCTGGGGGGCCTGGCTGGGGGTGTTCACGGGCGTTCATCAGCGCCGGCGCGTTCAACTTCTTCCACCTGCCCCCGACCGGGCAGTTCACGATCGCCGACAGCAGCAACTGGGTCGCGCTGAGCACGTTCCTGGTCGCGGCGGTGCTCGCCAGCTCGGTCTCCGACGTCACGCGCACGCGCGCGCGCGAGGCGGCGGACCGTCGCCGCGAGGCCGACCTGTCGGCCGAGATGGCGCGGATCCTGCTGCGCGGCAACAGCCTGGCCGCCGCGCTGCCGATCGCCTCCGCGCGCCTGGCCGCCACGCTGGAGCTTCCCTCGGCGGCGATCGAGCTCGACGCGGTGACGTCCAACGATCGTCGCACGGCGTTCCCGTTGCGAGAGGGAACAAGGAGGCTCGGCACGCTCGTGGTTCCCGCCGACACCCCCGGCAGCGGCCTCACCCGCTTGCAGGAACGCGTCGTGCCCGCACTGGAGGCGCTGCTGAGCGCCGCGTTGGAGCGCGAGTCGTTGCAGGGCGAGGTGGTCGAGACCGCCGCGCTGCGCCGCGCCGACGTGGTCAAGACGGCGCTGCTGCAGGCGGTCTCCCATGACCTGCGCTCGCCGCTGACCGCGATCGCCGCCGCCGGCGAGGCCATCGCCTCGCCCACCCTCGGCGCGGACGAGCGCGAGGAGCTGGCCGCGGTGATCCAGGAGGAGACGCGCAGGCTGGCCCGGCTGGTCGAGAACCTGCTCGACCTCTCGCGCCTGGAGGCGGGGGCGGCGACGCCGCGCCGCGAGTGGATCTCGGTCGAGGACACGCTGCGCGCCGCCCTGGACGAGCTCGCCGCGCGCGGCGAGGAGTTCTCGCTATCCATCGACCGCGAGATGCCGCTGGTCAGCGCCGACGCGGTGCAGCTGGAGCGGGCGTTCGTGAACGTGCTCGAGAACGCGCGGCGCCACAGCGGTGGGCACCCGGTGTCGGTGCGGGCGCGGGCGGTGCGCGGACGGGTGATCGTGCGGATCGTCGACCGCGGACCCGGGATACCCCCCGCGCAGCTCGAGCGCGTGTTCGAGCCCTTCTACCGAGCCGGCACCGCCCATGGTGGCCACCGCGGCTCCGGCCTGGGCCTGGCCATCGCGCGCGGCTTCGTGCAGTCCAACGGCGGTCAGCTGTACGTCGAGTCGCTACCCGGCCAGGGGGCGACGTTCATCTTCGAGCTGCCGCTCGAGCCGCGCCGCGGCGGACGGCGCGCCACCGGAGCCGGCCCCGACCCCGGGCGCCGTGGCGTGAACGCCGCCGGCCCCGTCGAGGCCAAGCCGACCCGGGTCCTCGTGTGCGACGACGAGCCCCAGATCCTGCGCGCGCTGAAGGTCATCCTGCGCGAGGCCGGCTTCGAGGTCGTGCCCGCCGAGACGGCCGCCGAGGCGCTCGACCGCGCCGCCGTGCGCCCGCCGGAGGCGGCGATCATCGATCTCGTGCTGCCCGACAGCGACGGCATCGAGGTGACGCGGCGCCTGCGCGAGTGGAGCCAGATGCCGATCCTCGTGCTGTCGGCCATGGGCGACGAGGACGCCAAGGTGCGCGCCCTGGAGGCCGGTGCCGACGACTACGTGACCAAGCCGTTCGGGTCGCGAGAGCTCGTCGCCCGCCTGCAGGCGGCGCTGCGCCGCGCCGCGCCCGAGGGCGACGAGCCCGTCGTGCGCGCCGACGGCGTCGAGATCGACCTCGCCGCGCGCGCGGTGCGCCGCGACGGGGAGAGCGTCCATCTCACCCCGATCGAGTTCGACCTGCTGCGCGCGCTCGTGCGCAACCGCGGCCGCCTGATGACCCACCGCCAGCTGCTGATCGACGTGTGGGGCCCGGAGTACGTCGACGACATCCAGACCGCTGCGCACCCACATCGCGCGCCTGCGCGCCGAAGATCGAGCCCGAGGGGGAGGGGGGGACGCTGAACCGGCGCCTGATCGTCACCGACCCGGGGGTGGGCTACCGCTTCGCGGCCTGAGGGCTTCGGTCGGTCGCGCGCGGCGGGTGCGTTTGGCATGGTCGCGCGCGAGTCCGTCATTTTGGATCACTACGAACCAGAATGACGGAGTCGTTCTAGGGCCAGCCGAGGAACGCGCTGGCGTGCTGGGTGAACACGCGGGCCATCGCCGCGTCGTCGGGATCGCGCAGCGCGTGCAGCGCGTCGATCAGACGCCGGATGGTGCGGGGTGAATGCGAGCAGGTAGCGGCTGGGCTGCTCCTGCGCGTTCCAGTAGGTGTGCGGCACGCCGCGCGGGGCGAGCACGGCGCCGCCGGCGGCCGACCACCGTCTCCTCCTCGCCGAGGCGCACGCCGATGCGCCCCTCGAGCACGTACCACGCCTCGTCGTCCTCGTGGTGGACGTGCAGCGGGGCGACGTAGCGCCGCGGGTCGATCGGGCCGGCGGGGAGGGTCCACTCGACCAGCGTCAGCGCTGACGTCGGGGCGCCCAGGGCGCCGTCGCGGAGCGCCTGAGCCACCAGTCCCGGCCACGGAGCTGTGGGTCGAACGACCATCACCGCGGAGCCTAGAGCACCCCGCCGGCGCCCGTCACACGATCGTTATGCGGGCCGGGGGGATCGTCATGCGGGCGTCACGGGCGGCGTCCCAGAATGGCGTCCATGCTTCATGACGTCCTCGCCATCGCCCTCGGGATCCTGATGTTCGCGATCCTCTGGGCCCTCGTCGAAGGGATCGATCGGATATGAGCCTTTCGATCCCCCTCGGCTTCTTTGTCGCGCACATGAGCGGCGCCGACTTCTTCGGCCTCGTCGTCTCGGTGCTCGTGTGCGCCTACCTCCTGTACGCGCTGCTGCGCGGGGAGCGCTTCTAACCCATGACCGTTCAGGGCTGGGCACAGATCATCTTCTTCATGGTCGCGCTGGTGGCCATCGGCTACCCGCTGGGCATGTACATGGCGCGCGTCTACAGCGGCGAGCGCGTCCTGCTCAGCCGCGTGTTCGGGCCGGTCGAGCGCCTGGCGCTCGCGGCGTTCGGGCACAGCGAGCGCAAGGGCATGACGTGGAAGCAGTGGGCGCGCAGCATCATCCTCTTCTCGCTCGCCGGCTGGCTGCTGCTGTACGTCATCCTGCGTACCGCGTCGATCCAGCCGTGGAGCGACTACGCCGGCGTGCAGTTCCACGCGGCGCCGTGGAACGTGACGTTCAACACCGTCTCCTCGTTCCTGACCAACACCAACTGGCAGTACTACAGCGGCGAGACGACACTGACGTACTTCAGCCAGATGATCGGCCTCACCGTCCAGAACTTCGTATCGGCAGGGGTCGGCATCGTCGTCGCGGTCGCGCTCATCCGCGGCATCGTCCAGCGCAGCGGCAAGAGCCTGGGCAACTTCTACGAGGACCTCGTGCGCACGGTCCTGTACGTGCTGCTGCCGATCTCCTTCATCGCTGCGCTCATCCTCGCCTCGCAGGGTGTTCTGGCGAACATCTCGCACTACCTGACGGTGACCGGCCCGACCGGCCTGACCCAGACGATCGCCCAGGGGCCGGTGGCCGGCCAGGAGGCGATCAAGGAGCTCGGCACCAACGGCGGTGGCTTCTTCAACGTCAACTCCGCGCACCCATTCGAGAACCCCAACGGATTCACGAACTTCGTCGAGATGCTGCTCGTGCTGATCATCCCCGTCGGGCTCGTCTTCACCTACGGGAAGATGGTCGGCAGCAAGCGCCAGGGCTGGGCGATCTTCGCCACGATGGGCGTCCTGTTCTTCGCCGGGGTGTGCGTGGCCTACGCCGCGGAGGCGCACGGCTCGCCCGCCCAGCACGCCGCCGGCCTGCACACCGCCGTCGTCGCCAACTCCACCGGCGGCAACCTCGAGGGCAAGGAGCAGCGCTTCGGCATCGCCAACTCGGCCCTGTTCGACGTCGTCACCACGGTTACGTCCTGTGGCGCGGTCAACAGCGCGATCGAGTCCTTCACCGGTCTCGGCGGCGCGATCCCGATGGCCAACCTGTCGGCCAGGAGGTCATCTTCGGCGGCGTCGGCACCGGGTTGTACTCGATGCTGCTGTACGTCCTGCTGGCGGTGTTCATCGGTGGCCTGATGGTCGGACGAACGCCCGAGCTGCTCGGCAAGAAGGTCGAGGCGCGCGAGATCAAGCTCGTGGCTCGCTCGGCATCCTCATCACGCCGCTCGCGGCGCTGCTGGCCACGGCGTTGGCGGTGGCGAGCAAGGCCGGGCGCGCGTCGATCTCGGCGGCCGCGACCGGACCACAGGGCTTCTCCGAGTCGCATCTACGCGTACCTGTCGCAGGCCAACAACAACGGCTCGGCGTTCGCCGGCTACACCGGCTTCATCCAGCCCAACGCCGGGAACCTCGGCTCGCACGGCGTGACCCTTGCCGACCTGCTCGGCGGCTTCACGATGCTGTTCGCCCGCTACGCGCCGATCATGTTCGCGCTGGCGGTCGCCGGCAGCCTGGCCGGCAAGCGCGTCAGCCCGGCCGGCCTCGGCACGATGCGTACCGATAACGCGACGTTCGTCGTGCTGCTGCTCGGCGTGATCATCCTCGTCGGCGCGCTCACCTTCTTCCCCGCCCTGCTCCTTGGCCCGATCGTGCAGGCCCTGACCCCCCACCTGTACTGACATGAGCCTCTCACGTGACATCCGCGCCGCCGTCGTTTCGATGATCGTCTTCACGATCTTCCTCGGCCTGGTCTATCCCGCTGGTCGTCGTAGGGGTCAGCCAGGTGCTCTTCCCGGGCGCCGCCAACGGGTCGCAGATCAAGGTGAACGGAAAGCTCGTCGGCTCCTCGCTGATTGGGCAGAACTTCGCCGACCTCGTCTACAAGAACGGCAAGGTCGTGATGATGAACGGCGACCCGGTGACCGTCCCCGACCCGCGCTACTTCCAGAGCCGGCCGTCGGCCACCGTGCCCCCGTACAACGCTGCCGCGTCGACGTTCTCCAACCTCGGCCCCAACAACACGGCCACCGAGACGGAGATCTCAGGGGAACATCCAGACCTACCTGGGCCTGAACAAGGCCCCGAGCGGCCGGCTGTACGACCCGGCCGTCAGGAGCGCCGGCCAGGTGCCGGTCGACGCCGCGAACAGCTCGGCCTCGGGCCTGGACCCCGACATCTCGGTGGCCAACGCGAAGATCCAGGCCTACCGCATCGCCGCCGTGCGCGGCCTCTCCCTCGCACGGGTCAACTCCCTGATCTCGCAGTACACGACCGGCCGCAGCCTCGGATTCTTCGGCGAGCCCGGCGTCAACGTCCTGCAGCTCAACCTCGCGCTCAACCGCCTCACCGGAGGGCACTGATCGATGTCCGTCGCACCCGCCACACCGCCCCAGCCGCCCCAGGTCACGACGCACGAGCGCCAGTCGATCTCGCTGTTCCGCCGCGACATCGTGACGCGCGCGACGATCGACAGCTTCGTCAAGCTCGACCCGCGCGTGCAGATCCGCAACCCGGTGATGTTCGTGGTCGAGATCGGCGCCGTCATCACCACGATCGGCTGGCTCATCCAGGCGTTCGGCGGCTCGCCGCTCGGCGGCGGACACGAGCCCGCCTGGTACACGCTGACGATCTCCATCTGGCTGTGGCTGACCGTCGTGTTCGCCAATACGGCGGAGGCGTTCGCCGAGGGGCGCGGTCGCGCCCAGGCCGACACCCTGCGCGCCATGCGCAAGGAGACCGTCGCGATCATGCAGGACGGCAGCACCAAGCCGGCCTCCGAGCTGCGCGCGGCGACATCGTCGTCGTCGAGGCCGGCGAGCTGATCCCCGGCGACGGCACGGTCATCGAGGGCATCGCCACGGTGGACGAGTCGGCGATCACCGGCGAGTCGGCCCCGGTCATCCGCGAGTCCGGCGGCGATCGCAGCGCGGTCACCGGCGGCACGCGTGTCACCTCTGACCGGATCGTGGTGGAGATCACCCAGGAGCCCGGGCAGTCCTTCATCGAGCGGATGATCGCGCTCGTCGAGGGCGCCGAGCGCCGCAAGACGCCAAACGAGATCGCGCTGAACATCCTGCTCGCAGGGCTGACCCTCATCTTCATGATCGTCGTGGCCACGCTGCGGCCGTTCGGTCTGTTCGCGGAAACGAGCATCTCCGAGACGACGCTGATCGCGCTGCTCGTCGCGCTGATCCCGACGACGATCGGCGCGCTGCTGTCGGCGATCGGCATCGCCGGCATGGACCGCCTCGTGCGCCGCAACGTGCTGGCGCTCTCCGGCCGCGCCGTCGAGGCCTCCGGTGACGTCGACGTGCTGCTGCTGGACAAGACCGGCACGATCACCCTCGGCAACCGCCAGGCGTCGGAGTTCATCCCGATGCCCGGAGTCAGCGAGGCCGACCTCGCCGAGGCCGCCCAGCTGTCCTCGCTGGCCGACGAGACGCCCGAGGGCCGCTCGATCGTCGTGCTGGCCAAGAAGTACGGGATCCGCGAGCACGACATGGCCAACAGCCACGCCGAGTTCGTCCCGTTCACCGCCCAGACGCGGATGAGCGGCGTCGACATGGACGGCCAGCGAGCTGCGCAAGGGCGCCGGCGACGCGATCATCGCCTTCGCCGAGAAGGAGGGCGGCCAGGCCCCGCCCGAGCTGCAGGTCCAGCTCGACCGCATCGGTCGCGAGGGCGGCACGCCGCTGGCGGTGTCGCCGCGACAGCCAGATCCTCGGCGTGATCTACCTCAAGGACACGATCAAGGAGGGCATGCGCGAGCGCTTCGACCAGCTGCGCGCGATGGGCATCCGCACGGTCATGGTCACCGGCGACAACCGCCTGACCGCGGCCAAGATCGCCGAGGAGTCCGGCGTCGACGACTTCCTCGCCGAGGCCACCCCGGAGAACAAGCTCGCGCTGATCAAGGACCAGCAGGCCGGCGGGCGCCTGGTGGCGATGACCGGCGACGGCACCAACGACGCCCCCGCGCTCGCCCAGGCCGACGTCGGCGTGGCCATGAACACCGGCACCCAGGCCGCCCGGGAGGCGGGCAACATGGTCGACCTGGACTCCAACCCGACGAAGCTCATCGAGATCGTCGAGGTCGGCAAGCAGCTGCTCATCACCCGCGGCGCGCTGACCACGTTCTCGATCGCCAACGACGTCGCCAAGTACTTCGCGATCCTGCCCGCCATCTTCATCGCCACCTGGGCGGTGGCGGGCAGCAAGCGGCCCGCTGCACGTGCTGAACATCATGAACCTCGGCACCCCGCAGTCGGCGATCCTGTCGGCGATCATCTTCAACGCGCTCGTCATCCCCGCGCTCATCCCGCTCGCCCTGCGCGGCGTCGACTACCGTCCGATCGGCGCCAGCGCGCTGCTGCGGCGCAACCTGCTGATCTACGGCCTCGGCGGCATCATCCTGCCGTTCATCGGCATCAAGCTGATCGACCTCGTCGTGCACAACATCCTCGGCGCCTGAGCATCGTGCTCGCCAGAGCACGACAATGCCGGACATGGCGCCCGATCGCGGACACCTGAAGGTCTTCATCGGGATGGCCGCCGGCGTGGGGAAGACCTATCGGATGCTCCAGGAGGGGCAGGCCGAAGCCGAGGCGGGCCGCGACGTGGTGATCGGCTACCTGGAGACGCACGGGCGCATCGACACGGCCGCCCAGGCCGAGAACCTCGAGGTGATCCCGCGTCGGCGCGTCACCTACCGCGACACGACCGTCGAGGAGATGGACCTGCCGGCGATCATCGCGCGCCAGCCCGAACTGTGCCTGATCGACGAGCTGGCACACACCAACGCGCCGGGCGTCGAGCACGAGAAGCGCTATGAGGACGTCCGCGACGTGCTCGAGGCGGGCATCGATGTGTTCTCCACCGTCAACGTGCAGCACCTCGAGAGCCTCAACGACCAGGTCACGCAGCTGACCGGCACGCGGGTGCGCGAGACGATCCCCGACGCCGTCCTGGCCCAGGCCGACGAGGTGGTGCTGATCGACCTGACGCCCGAGGCCCTGATCTCGCGGCTGCAGGCCGGCAAGGTGTATCCCCGCGAACGCGTGCCGGCGGCGCTGAACAACTTCTTCAAGATCGAGAACCTGAACGCGCTGCGCGAGACGTCGCTGCGCCAGGTGGCCGAGGGCGTCGAGGTCAAGCGCCTGGTCCGCGATCAGCCGCTCATGCGGCGCGACGACGGCCTCGTCTCCACCTCCGCGCCGCAGGCGATCGGCGAGCGGCTGCTGGCCCTGGTCACGCTCAGCCCGCGCTCCCAGCGCGTGGTGCGCCGCGCCTGGCGCTCGGCGCAGCGCCTCGGCGCCGAGCTCGACCTGCTGGTCGTGCGCCGCTCCGGGGAGGCGCCCTCCTCGGAGGAGCGCGAGCAGCTGGAGGCCATGCGACGCCTGGCCTCGATCCTCGGCGCGCACCTGCTCGTCGAGGAGGGCGACGACGTGGCCGAGACCGCCATCCGCGTCGCCCGCGACCGCGGCACCACCTACGTGCTGATGGGCACGCCCGCGCCTCGCCGCGGGCTGCGCCGGCTGAGCGACTCGCTGGCCACGCGCCTGCTGCACGGGCTGCCGGGCGTCGACGTGCGCATCGTCGCCGACCGCACCCTGCGCGAGGACATCACGCTGGGCGAGGAGCCGCTGACGTGATCGCCGCCCTGGCCCTGGTGCTCGGCCTGGCGCTGGGGGGCGGGGCGGTGTTCGCCGTGCTGCACCAGCGCTCCCGCCGGGCGCTGGCCCGCAGCAACCCGCTGCGGCGCATCGCCTTCCCGTTCACCGGGACCACGCTGTCGGAGCCCGCGCTGGTGGCCGCCCTGCGGGTGGCCCGGGCCGAGGGCGCGACGCTCATGCCGGTCTACCTCGCGCTCGTCCCGCTCGACGTGGCCCTCGAGGTACCGCTGCGCGCCGAGTGCGAGACGGCGATCCCGCTGCTGGAGGTCATCGAGCAGCGGGCCGCGCGCGCGTCGGTGGCCGTCGACTCGCGCATCGAGCGCGGGCGCAGCGTGCGGCACGCGCTGGGGATGCTGATGCAGCACGAGACGTTCGAGCGCATGGTGGTGCCCGCGGCCGCGGACCGCCGCAGCGACGGCCTGCCCGCGGAGGACGTCGCCTGGCTGCTGACCAACGCCCCGTTCGAGGTGGTCGCGCTGCGCCCGGCGCGCGACGTCCCGTTTCGCCACCCGTTGTGGCTCGGACCGGACCCGATGTCGGCCAGCAACGGCGCGGGCGCGACGGTCGAGCCCGAGGCCTCCTGACCGCCGGCGCCCGGGCCACCGAGTCGTCCGACCGCGCCACCAGTATGTGGCGCATGAAGAAGTTCGTCGTCACCGTGACCACCGGCAGCGTGCGGACGTCGCTCAACGACACCGACCTGGCGGCGCTCGAGCAGCGCCTCGTGCACGCCCGCCTGTATCACCACGACTACGGGGCGCGGATCCTGCTCTACGCCCACAACGAGCAGCATGCGGCCGACATCGTCGACGCGGCGCTGCGGGCGCTGCCGCACTCCGTGCCCGAGCTCGGCGTGACGCAGGTCCACACCGTCGGGCAGCGCCGCCGCCGCGCCGCCTGACCGGCCCCGCCGCGCGGGCGTCCTATCTTGGTGCCGTGGCGGTACCGACGCTGGACGTGATCATCGCGAGCACCAGCCCGGTCGCCGCATGAGCGTCATCGACACGATCGGCGACGGCCTGGCCAACGCCCTCCTGATGGCCTGGGAGGTGTGGTGGGCGCTCGTGCTCGGCTTCGCCCTGTCGGCCATCGTGCAGGCCTGGGTCCCGCGCGAACGCGTCCAGCGCGCGCTCGGCGGCAGCGGGCGACGGCCGGTGGCCCTCGCCACCGGCCTTGGCGCCGCCTCCTCGTCGTGCTCCTACGCGGCGATCGCGATCGCCAAGTCGCTGTTTCAGAAGGGCGCGTCCGCCGCCTCGGCCCTCGCCTTCCAGTTCGCCTCGACCAACCTCGTGCTCGAGCTGGGCATCGTCATGTGGGTGCTGATCGGCTGGCGGTTCACGCTGGCCGAGTTCGTCGGCGGGCTGCTGCTGATCGTCGTGATGACGCTGCTGCTGCGCGTGTTCGTGTCCCCGCGCCTGGAGGAACAGGCGCGCGAGCATGCCCGCACCGCCGACAGCGGCCATCAGCATCACTCGGCCGGCGGCGAGCGCACCGTGCGCGAGCGCCTGACCTCGGCCGCCGCCTGGTCTGACGTGGCGCACAACTTCCGCAACGACTGGATGATGCTGTGGAAGGAGATCACGCTCGGCTTCCTGCTGGCCGGCTTCATCGGCCTGCTGCCCAACGACTTCTTCAACGGCCTGTTCCTCACGCACGCCCCCAGCGCCGTGCGCCTGCTCGAGAACGTGGTCGTGGGCCCGCTGATCGCCATGGCCAGCTTCGTCTGCTCGGTCGGCAACGTCCCGCTGGCCGCCGTGCTGTGGTCGGGCGGCCTCAGCTTCGCCGGGGTGATCTCGTTCATCTTCGCCGACCTGATCGTGTTGCCGATCATCCTCATCTACCGCAAGTACTACGGCCGCGCCTACACCGTGCGCATCGTCGCCCTGATGTTCGTCACGATCGTCATCGCCGCCCTGCTGGTCGACGGCCTGTTCTCCGCGCTCGGGCTCATCCCGGCCGTGCGCCCGACCCGCGCGGACGTGTTCGGGAGCGTGCAGCTGGACTACAGGCTTGTGCTCAACGCGGTCGCCGCGGTCGTGTTCGGCACGCTCATCGCCCTGACGATGCGCCGCGGCGCGACCGACCCGGTGTGCGGCATGACCGTCGACCGCGTCGCGGGCCTGCGCCTGGACACGCCGGACGGGCCGCTGTTCTTCTGCTCGGCGCACTGCCGGGCGACCTATGCGGCGGCACTTCCGCCGAACGAGGTTGCGCCGGACGAGCCGATGCCGACGGGCGCAGGCGGCCCCGGCGTTGGTACCCTTCTGCCGTCCCAGGGCGATTAGCTCAGCTGGGAGAGCGCCGCCTCGACAAGGCGGAGGTCACTGGTTCGAGCCCAGTATCGCCCACTCGCGAAGGCCCTGCTTAGGCGGGGCTTTCGTCGCTCTGGCCCGGTTGCGGAGCGCACATGTTCCGCGCCAGGCACCGGTCGGGGGGCGGGACGAGGGCACGGCGGAGGCGATGGCGGCGCGTTGCCGTTCGCCAGCCGGCTGGCATGATCGTGCTGAGCTGCGCGTTCCGGCCGGGCTGTGTCGTCGAATCTCGTGGCTCTCCGCCGTTGCCGTCGTCGTGGCGCTGTCAGCCTGCGGCGCGTCCCACGTCGGGCGCGTCCGACGTGCGTCTCGCCGTCACGCGGCCGTGAACCTGAGCTTCGTCTTCAACGGAGCGCAAGCGGTTCGGCGCCCGGCGTCGCTGCCACCATTCGTCCGCCTGCCGCCGGCGACGCTCCGTCGGGCGGTTCATCTGGTCGTCCCCTCGAAGTAGATGGCGCCTGACTCAGCCTTGCGGACCGGCGCCCCGGGCTTCCGCCTGACGACCCAGATAGGCTCGCTCACCCATGCGCAGCCCAATCGCTCTAGTGCTTATCGCCGCCACGATCGCCATTGCTGGCTGCGGCGGCAGCGGGACCCAGCCGACCTCGACGACCAGCGCCCCGGTGACCAAGGCGCAGTTCATCGCGGCGGCCGACCGGATCTGTGCGCGGGGGAGCGCGGCCGTGGACGCGTATCAGGGCAAGGTCAACGCGGCGTCGGCCGCCGAGCAGGCCAGCGACACGGCCGCGCATCGCGATGCGCTGGCCAGCGCGCTGCAGTCGGCGGCCGCACCCGCCGGGCCGGTGCTGGATCAGTTGCGGGCCCTCACGCCGCCCGCCGCCGACCGGGCGGTGGTCGCGCAGTATCTGGCCGATGTGGCCCGTCAGACCGGTCTGCTGGGCCAGCTCGCCACGGCAGTGCGAAACGACGACGGCACTGCGGCGACGACGGTCTCGCAGCAGATCGCGACCGGCAAGACGGCCTTCGAGCGCCTGGCGCAGGGCTACGGATTCAAGGTCTGCGGCTCGGGAGGCTAGCCCGGCGTCGCGACCGCGCCCGGCGGCGCCGGCAGCTCCTCGCCGTCGAGCAGGTGCCCGAGCAGGGCGAGGTAGGTGAGCAGTGAGTGCGGACCGAGGAACTTGGCGCGCACGCGGGCCTGGGCGGCCTGGCCCATGGCCAGCGAGCCGTCGCGGTCGTGCAGCAGCCCGCTGACCGCCGCGCCGAAGGCCGCGAGATCGCGGGGGTCGTCGAGCAGCACGCCGCTGAGCCCGTTCTCGATCTGGTCCTGGATACCGCCGATGCGGCTGGCGGTGACCGCGCGCGATTTCCACATCGCCTCGGCCACGGTGAGGCCGAAGCCCTCGGCCAGGCTCTTCTGCACGACGTGGCTGGCACCGCGCTGCAGCGCGTTGACGATCGCCGCGTTCTCCTCCAGGTCGTCCATCGGCAGCAGGGCGAGGTGGATGCGGCGGCGCAGTGCCGCTGGCAGGGCGGCCCAGGCCGCGTGTGCCTGCGTGAGCACGGCGGCGCCCTCGGGGTCGTCGGTGACCGCGTCCACGGCCGGGCCGGCGTAGACCAGGTGGGCGTCGCTGTCGGGCGCGATGTGCTCGGCGAAGCCGCGCGATCACGCCGAGCGGGTCCTTCAGCGCGTCCCAGCGCGAGACCTGCAGGACGTACTCGTCGTCGTGGCGTAGCGGGCCGTCCTCGATCACCTGGGCGACGCGCGCACGCGGTCGGCCTCGCCGTTCATGCGCGTGAACGCGGCGGCGGCGTCGGTGGCGATCGCTCCTGCGCAGCCCGGCGGTGGCCAGGATCGACGCCGACCGTGGGACCGTCGCAGCGCCTCGTTCTTGGGCGCGAAGGCGTCGATCGACGGCGCGATGATGCTCCGCCGTGCGGGGTCCAGGCTCGTCCCAGGCGAACGCCTCACGGGAGAACACGGTCGCGTCGGCCTGGCTGACGTAGGCGCTCGAGAAAGCCCCGCGCCTGGAGGGTGGTCTCGTCCGCGGCGTCCACGCCGATGTGGCAGCGCCACACCACCGTCACGCCGAGCGCGCGCACGTGGGGAATCAACCCGGCGGTCTGCGGGTCGTGCAGGATCACGGCGTCGCCGTGGCGCAGGCGCTCGCGCAGACCACGGCGCGCTGACGGCCGAGCGTGCGCTCGTAGTGCTCGCGCTCGGCCTCCCCGAGCGGGCCGCCGTCTCCGGGGAACCCGTGCAGGCGGTTGTGGATGCGCTTGGTGATGGCGAAGAAGCGCTCGTCGCCGGAGATCACCAGCCAGCGGGCGTCCACGGTCGCGCCGCGCGCGTAGGCCAGCAGCGAGACGAGCATCTCCGCGACGCCACCGCCGCGCGCGGTCGAGTTGACGTTCCACACCGTGCGCGAGTCGAGCAGCAGCTTCGCGTGCGCGCATGCCCGCGCGCAGCCGTGCGAACTCGTCTGGGGACAGCAGCGCCTCGAAGCGCTCGAGCGCCAGCGATCCCACGAACACCTCGCGGAACGGGCCGCTCTGGGCGGTGGGTCTGGCCGCCTTGGTCATTGCCTCAGGCCGGCCGGCCCTCGTAGGCGGCCCACAACAGGGCCTGCAGCTCACTGAGCATGGGCATGCGCGGATTGGTACGCAGGCTCGGGTCCCCGAAGGCGTTCTTGACCAGATCCGGGAGCGCCGCCTCGAACGCGTCGCGCGGCACGCCGACGGCGGCCAGCGAGCGCGGCATCTCCACGGCGTCGAGCAGCTCGTCCACGCGGGTGAACAGGCGCTTGCGGCGGTCGGCGGCGCTCTTTCCGCCCAGGCCGACGATCCAGCCCATCTGGGCGTACTTGTCGCCCGCGACATAGGCGCCGTAGCCGGGGGCCGGCATGAACTTGGTGGGCACCTGCGCGTTGTAGCGCAGCACGTGCGGCAGCAGGATGCCGTTCGCCCGCCCGTGCGCGATGCCGAAGCGCGCGCCGACGGCGTGCGCGAGGGCGTGATTGACGCCGACGAACGCGTTGGAGAAGGCCAGTCCGGCGATCGTGGCGGCATTGGACATCGCGGTGCGGGCCTCCAGGTCCGCTCCCTCCGCGTACGCCCGCGGCAGCGCGTCGAGAATCAGGTTGATCGCCTGCATGCAGAAGGCGTCGGTGAACGGCGAGGCGAAGATCGACACGCCGGCCTCCAGCGCATGGGTGAGCGCATCGACGCCCGTGTCGGCGGTCACCGTCGGCGGCATCGTCAGGGTCAGCTTCGGCTCGACGATCGCCACGTCGGGGACGAGCGAGTAGTCGACGAGGGTGACCTTGCGCGCGACGCCGGGGATCGTCACCACGGCGGCGGGCGACACCTCCGATCCGGTGCCGGAGGTGGTGGGCATGGCGATCAGCCGGACGGTGTGCTCAACCTCCGGATAGCGCGCCACGCGCTTGCGCGCGTCCAGGAAGGGCAGCGAGAGCTCGCGCATCGACAGCTCCGGGCTCTCGTGGAACAGGCGCATCGCCTTGGCCGCGTCGATCACCGAACCGCCGCCAACGGCGACCAGGCAGTCGGCGCCGGTCTGCTCGAGCACCTCGATCCCGGCGCGGATCTGCGCCTCGGTGGGCTCGGGCTCGATCTCGGTGAACACGTGCACACCCACGTGGTCCAGGTAGCGGCGCACGTCGTCGACCACGCCGCGCGACTCCAGCGCACGGTCACTGACCAGCAGCACCTGGGCGCTGCGCACCTCGCGCAGGCTCTCGATCGCCCCGACGTTGAAGTACGTGTCGGAGGGGACCCGGAACCACTGCGGTGGCGCCTGGCGGCGGGACACCGTCTTGATGTTCAGCAGGTTGCGGTAGTTGATGTTCTCGGTCGTGCTCGAGCCGCCCCAGGTCCCGCAGCCCAGCGAGAAGGTGGGGGTGAGCGAGTTGTAGACGCCGCCGAGCGCGCCGACCGCGGTCGGCGCGTTGACGAGGATGCGCCCGGTGCGGATCCGCCCGGAGAAGCGCTCGATGACCGCTTCGTCGGTGGCGTACACCGCGGAGGTGTGCCCGAGACCGCCGTGCTCGGTCACGAGCTCGCAGACGGCGATCGCGTGCTCGACCGAGGGCGATCGCACGAGCCCGAGCACCGGCATCAGCTTCTCGTGCAGCAGCGGCTGTCGTGTCAACGTCTCGATGTCGGTGGGCAGCGGCGCCAGCAGCACCTTGGCCGCGTCGGCTGGGTCCAGGCCGGCAAGCTCCGCCAGGCTCTCACAGGACTGGCCGAGCGCGCCGATCTCCACGTGGCCGTCCGGCCGGAACGCGAAGTCGCTGAGCGCCTGCACCTCGCGCTCGTCGAGCAGGCGTGCGCCCATGCGCTGGAACTCCGCCACGACCGCGTCGTAGATCGGCTCGTCGATCACGCAGGTCTGCTCGGCCGGACAGATCAGCGAGGAGTCGAAGGTCTTGGAGATGAGCATGTCGACGACGGCCATGCGCACGTCGGCGGTGCGGTGCAGGTAGACCGGCGCGTTGCCCGGTCCCACGCTGAGCGTCGGCTTGCCGGCCGAGTTGGCCGCGGCGACAGCGCCGGGTCCGCCGGTGGTCCAGATCAGGTCGATCCCGGGGTGGTGGAAGAGGTACTGGGAGACGTCGAGCGTCGGATCGGGGATGACCTGCAGCGCGTCGGGGGGAAGTCCGGCCTCCTCGCCGGCCTGTTGCAGGATCTCGACTGCTCGCATCGCGCATCGCGCGGCGCGCGCCGAGGGCCGGAAGATCACGGCGTTGCGGGTCTTGGCCGCGACGATCGACTTGAACAGCGCCGTCGAGGTGGGGTTGGTGATCGGCAGCAGCGCCAGGACGACCCCGATCGGCTCGGCGACGTACTGGATGCCGCGCTGCGGGTCCTCGTCGATGACCCCGACCGACCGCTTGTCCTTGAGGTAGTCGTAGAGGAACTCGGTGGCGATGTAGTTCTTGACCACCTTGTCCTCCAGCACCCCGAACCCGGTCTCCTCCATCGCCAGCTCGGCGAGATCGACGGCGCTCTCCAGGCCGGCCACCACCATCGCCCACACGATCCGGTCGACCGCCTCCTGGTCGAGCTTGCGCAGGGCGGTGGCGGCCCGCTGCGCGCGGGTCACGAAGTCATCCAGCCGTCCCGTGTCCTGTCCGGTGTCCTTCGCCGCCGCCTGCGCCTCGCTCGGCTCCACTGCGACCGTCGTCATCTCAGTCCCTCCTGTGATGCCCGCCTCGCCTGCCGGTTGTCTCGAATCTAGAGGGGCTGCGCGGCGCGGTCATCGGCATTCGCTCACCGGCCGGTTGCGCGGAACTACTGACCGGCGTTCGCCCGCTCGGCGGTGCGCGATCGCCGAGCCGGCTGCAACCGCGCGAGCGCGGCGACCTCGCGTTCGAGCTGGTGGACGATCTTCTGCGGGTCCGGCACCAGATGGGAGTCGACCATCAGCCCGACCGTCACCTCGCCCTGGTAGCTGAGGATGCTCACGCTCATGCCCACGCTCCCGGACGCCGGCGCCCACACGAGCACGGCGCGCGCGTGCGCGCCGGCCAGGTAGATCGGCTGGCGCGGACCGGGGACGTTGGTCATCACCGCGGTGCCCTTGGCCGAGAACAGGTCGATGGCCAGGCCCTCGACCTCCGAGGGCGTGACGCCCATGGCCTGAAGGACGGCGTAGGTGAGCGGCCCGTCTGGTGACTGCTTGATCGTGTCCATCCCCCGCTTGACCGCGCGCAAGCGCGCCCGCCGGTTCGCCAGGTTGACCGGTAGGTCGAGGAACACCAGACCGAAGCGGTTGCCCAGCTCGCGGGGGATCGGAAGGTCGGGCGGGCGCAGGTTGAAGGGCACGATCGCGCGCAGGCTCGGCGCGCGCTCGCCCTGGCTGAGCAGATGACGACGCAGCGCGCCGCTGACCGCGGTGAGCAGCACGTCGTTGACGGTCGCCCCCTGCGCATGGGCGATGTCCTTGATCTGCACGAGGTCGAGCGGTGACGTCCAGGCGACGCGGCGGCTCGTGCCCAGCGCTCCGCGCAGCGACGTGTCGGCGTCCGGGGGCAGGAACACCAGCCGCGTGAGCGCTGATACCTCGCGTGCCGCGGTCTCGGTCAGCTCGGCCAGGTGGCGCGGGTGCACGATCGTCTCGAGTCCCTCGTGCGCGAGCGTCGAGGCCACCGAGCGCGTCGCCGACAGGACGCTGGCCGCCGGCGCAGTGATTGCGTGCAGCGGACCGTGGTGGTGGTCGGCGGCATCTGGCTCGGACCACTCCTCATCGCTCTCCGGCGCGGCGTCGGTCAGCGAGAGCATCACGCGGGCCAGCGAGATCCCGTCGGCGATGCAGTGATGCATGCGGATGATCAGCGCGCCGCCGTCGCCGGGGCCGTCCACCACGTACCAATCCCACAACGGCTTGGCGTGGTCCAGCGGCGCCGCCATCAGGTCACCGACCAGCGCCTGCAACGCCGCCTGGTCGCCCGGGGCGGGCAGCCCGCGCCGATGCAGGTGGTGGTCGATGTCGAACGTCGGATCGTCCTCCCAGTGGGCCCCGCCGACCCGGCCCTCGACCACGCGCTGGCGAAAGCGCGGATAGGGCCTCAACAGCCGCTGCTCGATCACCTCGCGCAGGCGTGACACGTCGAGCCGTTCGTCGAACAGCCACACCGCGTTGATGACCATCAGGTTGGTTGGCCGATCCATGTGCAGCCAGGCGGCGTCGGCGCTCGGCATGCGCTGGCGATGGGTGGTCGAACTGGTCATGGCGATCACGGCTCCGCGTAGAGGTGATCGAAGACGTCGGCGTACTTGTCGTACACCACGTTTCGCTTGACCTTCAGGGTCGGCGTCAGCTCGCCGCTGGACTGGCTGAGGTCGTGGTCGAGTATCGCGAAGCGCTTGATCTGTTCGATCCGCGCGAAGCGCTGGTTGACCGCGTCAACATCGGCCTGCACGGCGTCATGGACGCGCTCGTCTTCGGCCAGGGTCGCGGCGTTCGCAGGCAGCCCGAGGTGCTCGGCGAGCTTCGGCGCCTCGTCGGCGTCGAGCGTGAGCAGGCACACCAGGTAGGGCCGCTCATCGCCGTAGACGATGGCCTCGCTGACCCAGCGCGTCTCGCGCAGGGCGCTCTCGATGTTCACGGGGGTGACGTTCTTGCCGCTCGAGGTGATGATGAGCTCCTTCTTGCGTCCGGTGAGCGTCAGATACCCATCGTCGCTCAGGGCGCCGAGGTCGCCGGTACGCAGCCATCCGTCGGGGTCGAGCGCCTCCTCGGTGGCGGCAGCGTCGCCGAAGTAGCCCCGGAACACGTGCGGGCCCCGCAACATGATCTCGCCGTCGGGTGCGATGCGCACCTCACCCCCGGGCAACGCGCGGCCGACGCTGCTGGACCGGGGCGCAGCGGCCGGATTCAGCGTCGCGGTCGAGCTGCTCTCGGTCATCCCGTATCCCTCGAGAAGCAGCACGCCGCAGGCATCGAAGAAGTCGATGAGGTCCGGGGCGATCGGCGCGGCGCCGACGAGCGCCATCACGAGCCGCGGCCCGAAGGCCTGGCGGACCTTCGCGAGCACGAGGCGGTCGGCGAGGCGGTGCTGGGCGGCGGCAAGCGGGTCCAGTCGCCGCCCCGCGCGCTGCGCGGCACGCGCGCGCCTGCCCTGGGCGACGGCCCAGCGCAGCAGTGCGCCGCCGACGAGCGGCACCTGGTCCTCGATGCCGTCGAGGACCGCCGTGTGGATCTTCTCGTAGACCCGCGGCACGGCCGGGAAGTGGGTCGGGGCCACGTCGGCGACCTCCTGGACGATTCGCAGGGGGTCCCCGCTCCAGTACGCGATCGTTCCGCCGACGTCGAGGGTCACCGCCTGGGTCATCCGCGCCAGCACGTGCGCGAGCGGCAGGAACATGTAGGTGACCGGTTGCACGTCGTCGAGCAGCAGCTGGTCGCGGCACATCTCGCATGCGGCGAGGAAGTTGGCGTGCGTGAGCATGCATCCCTTCGCGGGGCCGGTCGTGCCCGACGTGTACACGAGCGTGGCGAGGTCGTCGGGGGAGGTGGCGGCGATCCGCGCGTCGACGGCGTCGCCGTCGACCGAGTCGCCCATGCGTAGCAGCTCGGCGAGCGTGATCGTGTCGGGCACCTCGCCGTCGTCGATCACCACGACGTGCTCGAGCTCGGGGCAGCGGTCGCGGATCTCGGCGATCTTTGCGGCCTGCGCTGCGTCCTCGCAGAACACCACATGGGCCTGGGAGTGGCCGAGCACGTGCTGGCACTCCGCCGGCGAGTTGGTGTGGTAGATCGGCGCCACGACGCCGCCGGCGCACAGGGCGCCGAGGTCGCACAACGTCCATTGGGCGCTCGTCGACCCGAGAATCGACACGCGATCGCCGGGCTTCAGGCCCAGGGCGATCAGCCCGCGGGCGATCGCTCGAGCCCGCTCGGCGAGCTGACCGTAGGTGATCTCCGCGGTGGCTCCATCCTGCGGGTAACGCAGGGCGACGGCGTCGCCGCGTTCGCCGGCGCGCAGCACCATCTCACCGAGTGTGGTCGCTCCGGTGGCGCGCTCGGCGACGGGCGGGAGGGTCACGGGGGTGATCGCGATCGGGTTCATGTCGGCCTCGCTTAGTGAGTGGGACGGTGGCGCAGCGGCCGCCGGCGCGGTTGCCGGCGCCGGGGCGCCGTCTCGGCGTCTGCGGCCGGCGCGGCGGCGGCGACCCGGGTCGGCCACCAGCCGCGGCCGCCGATCAGCTCGACCGCCGCCGGCAGCAGGACCGGCCGCAGCAGCAGGACGTCGAGCAGGATCGCGGTGGCGACGCCGACACCGATCTCGCGGATCGGGATCAGCGTGCTGGTGGCGAACGTGATCATCACGGCCAGCATCAATGCGCCCATCCCGACCGAGACGGAGGCCGTGCTGCGCATGGCGCGTGCGAGACCCTCGTCGACGGTGGCGCCGTCGTCGAAGGCCTCCTCGGTGCGGGTGAGCAGCAGGATCACGAAGATCACCGACAGGCCGAAGATGGCGGCGAAGATCTCGGTGATGGACACCGGGTCGATGTACCCCGGCCCGCCGAGCGGCGGGTTGGCGCCGCCGAACAGGAGCTGCAGGACGCCGAACGCCGCCGCCGTGACCAGGAGGTTGAACACCACCGCGACCACCGGCATGACGACCGCCCGCAGCGCCAGCCCGAGGAACAGGATGAGTCCGAACGCGACGCCGAGGATGACCCACGGCAGCCGGTTCTGCGCGGACTGCTGGTAGTCGGACAGGATCCCCATCGGGCCCCCGACCGCGGCCTGCAGATGGTTCTTGGCCGCGAACGCGGCGGTGATCCGGTTCAGGCGCGCGCCGAGGGCGACGGTGCGCGGGTCGGTGGAGCTGTAGCTGCGAGATGACCACGATCTGGCCGGCGTTGCCGCCGTTGGCGACGTTCACGGCGAACGTGGCGGCGTTGCGATCCGACGGCTGCGCGCCCTGCACGGCCGCGAGCATGAAGTAGCCGGAGTTGAACAGGCCGGGGGCCTGCTGCTGCAGCTGCGTCAGCTGGGCGGTCGAGGGCAGCTGGCCGCGGAACTTGGCCACGCTCTGCTGCATCACGCCGAGCCCGTTGACCAGCTCGCCGGTCGGGCTGACGCCCCCGGAGAGTCCGCTCTCGAGCTGCCCGGCGCCGCCGGTGAGCTGGGCCAGTCCGGCAACCAGCGTGCCGGCCCCGGTGCGCAGCTGCCCGAGCGCGCTGGTGAGCTGGCCACCGCCGGTGGACAGGCGACCGATGCCGCTGGCGAGCTGGGTGTTGCCGCCCCGCAGCTGCTCGATGCCGGCCTGCAACTGGGCGGCGCCGTTGTGCAGCTGGGTGAGGCCGCTCGCCAGCGTCGCGGCCTGGCTGGCGATGACCGCGGCGAGACTCGCCGCCGTGGCGGCATTCGACGTCGCGCCGGCGACGCCGCTGGACAGATCGGCGACGGCGCTCTGGGCCTGGTTGAGGGCCGTGGCGACGGCGGCGTACTGCGGGTCGGACTTGCCGGTGGTCATGCTCTGGAGGGCCGACTGCGCGCTGGAGACGGCGCCGGCGGCGGTGTCCGCCTGGCCCTTCAGGTTGGTGAGGGCGCCGCTGGTGCTCGCGGTCAGCGCGGCGAGCTGCTTGAACGACGGCTGACCGGCCACCACCGGGCCCTGGGCCTGGGCGAGGCCGGCGGTCAGCTGCGCGGATCCCGCCAGCGCCTGGCTGGCCCCGTTCTTCAGTGCCTCGGCACCCGCGAGGGCGGTGTTCGAGTCCGGCAGCCAGCGTGGCCGAGCCGGACTGCGCCTGGCCGAGGTAGGAGTGCAGCTCCGCCGCGCCGGATTGCGCCTGGCCGGAACCCGAGTGCAGCTGGCCGGCGCCATTGCTGGCCGACACGAGGCCGGACTGGATCTGGGACGCGCCGCTGCCGGCCTGGCCGAGGCCGTTGACGAGCTGCAGCAGGCTGACCTTGGCGCCGGAGATGAGCTTGGACGAGCTGTTCAGCGACTGCGGGAGCGCCTGAAGCTGGTGGTTGGTCGAGGCGAACTCGCCCGGACCGGTGACCGCGGATACGGCCGGGTCCTTGATCAGCACCGTCTGCAGCCTGTCGAGCGAGTCGAGCGTGGCCGTGGTCGTGATCGGGCCGTTGGGGTTGACGACGATCAGGTTGTACGGCGTCGCCCAGCCCGGGCCCATGACGCGGTCGACCTCGGTGAAGGCCACGCGCGCCGAGCTGCTCGCGGGCAGCAGCTTGACGTTGGTCGGGCCGGTGGTCAGTCCGAGCGCCGGCACGGCCAGCGCCGCGATCAGCGCGGTGGCGATCGCGCCGGCGACGACCGCGTGACGCCTGACGATCCAGTCCGCGCCGAGGAACCGGTCCCAACCGCGCGCGAGGAAGCCCGGAGCGGGCAGGCGCCAGGCGATTGAGCTGGTTGCCCAACAGCGTCAGCGCCGCCGGGACGACGACGGCCGCGGCGCCGGTGGCCAGCAGCGCGCACAGCACCGCTCCGGTGCCGAGCGAGCCCGAGCACCTTCGTGGGTCCGAGCACGTCGGCCAGCACGAGCGCCAGCACCGCGCCGGTGCCAGCTGAGCAGGATCGTTCGACCGCTCGTCATGACCGCCTGGCGGCGGCGAGCGCCGCCGCGCGTGGCTGCGCGTCCTCCTCCTGGTGGAAGCGGTCGAGAATCATCAGCGAGAAGGCGACGCCGAGGGCCAGCCCGGTCATCGACGCGGTGGCCAGGGCGAGTGGGTCGGTGTCGGTGACCTTGCCGACCAGCGCCATGACGCCGAAGCCGGCGAACACCGTGGCGGCGCCCACGATCGTGACCAGCCCGGCGGCCAGCGGCGCGCGCAGGCCGATGAGCAGCAGCAGGAAGAGGATACCGAGGGCGATCAGCTCGATCGCGGCGCGTCGTCGAGATGGACGCGTCCTTGATCGCCTTGTCGATCGACGGCTGGCCGGTGACGTACGCGTGCACGGGGCTGGAGACGTCCCGCGCCACCAGCGCGGCGATCTGCGGCTGGTCGTAGACGACGGCGTCCTGTCTCGGACCGGTCGACCGACACGACGATCATCGCCGCGTTGGCGTTGGGTCGCAGGCCGGCCGAGGCGGTGCCCGCGTCCCACGCCGACAGCGCGCGGGTGTAGGGCCGCTTGACGAGGTCGCGCACGAGCCTTGGTCCCTGGCGGTTGAGCTGCGCCTTGGGGCCCTCGAGCAGGATCGGCACGAGCTGCGTCGGGCCGAAGCGCGCCGTGGCCAGCTGCTTCTCGTGGCCGACTGCGTGCCCGGGCCCGTCGTGATCGAGGGCGACAGCGAGTGGTCGACGCCCAAGCCGATCAGGCCGAGCGCGACGTCCACGACGGCGGCGAGCGCCAGCGCGAGCTTGGGTCGGCGGATCGCCGCGTTTGCCAGACCGATCATGACCGTGCCTCCACCTCTCGATTACCCTCCGATAACAACCTCGTGGAGGAACCTAGGTCCGGGAGGCCCGCATGGCATCAGCAGCGGGTGCCGATCCTCCTACGTAGTTGGCCCCGTTCTCGGCATCCGGGGGGTGTGCGCACGACGGCTCGCGCCGGGCCCATTCGGCGCCAGAACGGGTGGTTCTAGTTGCGCGCCGCTGAGCGGCCCGTGGTGGCCGCGACCCCGGAGGCGGCGGCGGCCAGAAACTCGCCGACAGCGGCGTTCGTCCGGCGGGGCGCTCGATCTGCGGCACGTGTCCGCAGTCCAGCTCGAGGTGCTGGGCCTGCGGCAGCGCGTCGGCGACATGGCGCTCGAAGGCGATCGGCACGAGCCGGTCACGCCGCCCCCACACGAACAGCGAGTCGGGCTCGAGCCCGCGCAACCTGGTCCAGAAGCCGTCCGCGCCGTGGGGCTCCTCCAGGTAGATCTGTCGGGCCGCGGCGTAGAACGCGGCCCGACCGGCCCGCGTGAGGTACGCGCGCAGGAACTCGTCCACGCCGGCCGCGGTCCAGCCGTCATCGGCGTTGGGGATCATCCGCCGCACGACGGCATCGACCACCGGCCGGGGCGCGAGCTGAACCAGTCCCAGCTCCGGGCGCGTGAGGCGGACCAGCGGCGCCCAGGCCCGCTCCCGCCGCCAGGCCAGGGACGGCGCGAGCAGCACGAGCCGGTCGACCCGCTCAGGATGCTCGAGGCCGACCTCGAGCGCCATCCGCCCGCCAAGGCTGTTGCCAATCAGGTGCGCTCGCTCGATCTCCAGGGCGTCGAGCAGATCGACGACGGCGCGCGCGAAGAAGCGGGCGTCGTAGCTCGCGCCGATCGGTTTGTCCGAATCGCCGAATCCCGGAAGGTCGAGCGCGATCACGCGGAAGCGGTCGGCCAGCGCGGCCACGGTGGGGATGAACGATCCCTTCGTGGCGCCGAGACCGTGCAGCGCCACGACCGCCGGACCGGTCCCGGCCTCGAGCGTCGACAGCCGCGCGCGACGGGTGGCGACCATCCGAAAGCGCAGGCGCCCGGGACCGGTCCGTCCGCTCGTGGCGGCAAGGAACCCGATCCCCACGTGCAGGTTGCGCCGCACACCCAGCCGTCCGTCGCGGTAGGCCTCCATGCCGCCGCGCACGTCCTTGGCGATCGCCGCCCAGGTCGGTTCGTCGGCGGACAGCGTGGCGTCGGCGTCGCCGTCGGATGGGACGAGCGTCGCGGTCCCGTCCTCGAGCACCGCGTCCCATGCGCCGTCTCCCCTGATCGCGAGGCGAACGCGGGAACTGCCACCGGTCGGCTCGAACACACCCGCGTCGTAGCGACGGGTCAGCGTCTGCAGCGAGCGCGGAGACGCGCTCATGGCTTGTGTCGTCTCGACATCGCGCGTCTATTACTACCGGAGCCCGGAGGGCGTCGCATCGCGCTCTCGCCACAGACGCAGGCGGAATTGCCGCGCGCGAAGATGGGGGTTCCTGCGGATGCCAGCGCCATCGGGCTGACCTAGCCTCGCACTCGACAGGCGGAGGTGTGGGGTCGGATCCGGGCGCAGCCAGGTTCGTGGCCAGGCCTCCGCGAACGTGCGTAACGGGACCTCAGTGGTCCTGAGAGGTGTGAAGCCAATGCCCGAGACGAAGGTTCAGCGCCGGCCCGCGACGAAGAAGACGACGGCCGCCAGCAAGCGTACGGCGGCCACCAGCAAGCGGCGCCCAGCGCACAACAAGCAGGAGACGGACGCGGTGCAGAGGACGACGGAGTTCTCCGAGGACGTCCTCAAGTCGCTCGAGGACGGCGCTCGGACCGCGCTGGACGCGGTCCGCAAGTTCGTCGCCACGGTCGACGAGGCGCTGCCGCCGCGCGGCGATGGCCCGTCACGGCGCGAGGAGATCACCGACTCCGCCCTGGAGATGGCTCAGCGTCTCGTGCACACCCAGTACGAGTTCCTTCGCAAGGTCGTCGACAGCGCCGGCAAGTCGCTGGACCGCCAAGGCGACGGCAAGTAGCAGCGCCGACGGGAGCGGCCGGCTGCGCAGCCGGCCGCTTCGGCGCGCCGATCGTGATCGACCTGCACTGCCACATCCTGCCGGAGCTCGACGACGGCGCGCTCAGCGTGCAGGACAGTCTGGCCATGGCCGTCCAGGCCCGCGACGACGGCATCGCGGCGGTGTGCGCGACTCCGCACATTCGACACGACCACGACGTGCACATCGCCGAGATCGCCTCCCGCGTGGCGGTGCTGCAGCAGCGGCTGACCGACCAGGGCGTGACCGTGACCGTGCTCCCGGGCGGAGAGGTAGCCGAGACCGCCGCGGACCAGCTCAGCGCCGATGAGCTTCACCGGGTGTCGCTCGGTGGAGCCGGGGGGTGGATCCTCCTGGAGCCGGCGCCCGGGCCGATCGGTGATGGGCTTGGGGAGGTGGTCCAGCGCCTGGCCGATCGCAGCGCGCGCACCGTCGTCGCGCATCCGGAGCGCCACGCCGGTGCCGACTTCAAGGAGCGCCTGCGGGCGCTCGTCCAGCAGGGCGCGCTGATCCAGTGGACGGCCGACTTCGTCGCTCGCGCACAGCCCGGCGATCTCGTGCTCGAGTACGCGCGCGACGGCCTCGTTCACCTGCTCGGCAGCGACGCGCACTCCTCGCTGGCCGGGCGCCCGGTGCGGCTCGCCGACGGGTTTGCCCGCCTGCGGGAGGCCTGTCCCGCCGACTGGGTGACCTGGATGGCCGACGACGCCCCGCGGGCGATCGTCGCCGGGCAGCCCGTCACCGTCCCGTGGCGATGCTTCTCCCGTTAGTCACGCCCGAGCGGCAGCGGGCGGGTTTGACCTTGCCCGTGGGCGTGCGTCGCGGTGTCCGCCGGGCGTGAGGCCGCGTCCCACGGGGCGAGCGTCACGCTGTCGACGAGGCGCTGCACCACCTCGCGCGAGGCGCTGCCGAGGCCGTGGCGCAGGAAGTTGGCGGCGCCGGCCGCGGCCCCCAGCTGCAGCGAGCGCTCGAAGCTCTCGCCGCACGCCCAGGCGGCGGCGAGCGCGCCCATCATCGAGTCGCCGCATCCCTCGCGGTGGCCGCGCTCGAAGTGGGGGGGCGTGAGCTCGAGGATGTCGTCGCCCCGCAGCACCATCGCCGACCGCTCGCCGCGGGTGACGATCACCGTCTCGGCGCCCGCCTGGCGCAGGCGCTCAGCGGCGGCGAGCAGCTCGCCGGGCTCGGACACCGGCCCGCGAACGAACTCGGCCAGCTCCCAGTCGTTGAGCTTGACGACGTCGGGGCGGCCCCGCAGGGCGCTGTCCAGGCGTGGGGAGGAGAGGTCGACGAGCGTGCGGGCGCCGTTGGCTCGCGCGTCGGCGACGAGGTCGCCGTAGGTCTCGAGCGGCAGCGCCTCGCCCGGCAGCGGGTTGGTGACCACCAGCCAGCCGCAGGCGACGGCCTCCGCGCAGGTGAGCGAGAACAGCTCGTCGAGCTCGTGGCGCGAGGGAGGGTCGCTGACGGTCATCGCGATGACCGATCGCTCGCCCGAGCGGCGGTCGGTGACATAGCAGCCGCTGGCGGTGGCGGTGGCGACGATGCGCGTCTCGCCCGGCCGGATCGCACGCTCGACCAGCGGGGCGAGCAGCTGCCCGGTTTCCCCGCCGAGGAAGCCGCAGAGGACCGGCGCGGCCCCCAGCTCGGCGGCCATGCGCGCCACCCAGACGCCCTGCCCGCCCGCGTGGAAGTGCACCTGGGCGCGCTCGCTCGGGTCGCTCTCGAGCGTGACGCTCAACATCGGATGTGGTGCGAACAGCGCGACCCTGGGCCGCTCGGCAGCGTCCGTCACGCGCGGACCGCGGCCGTCGGCGGGGCATCGACCGGCTGGCGGCGCGGGGTCATTGTGGGGTCTGCGCGCGGTAGAGGCCGTCGAACAGGTCGGCGTAGCGGTCGTACACGGCCGCCCGCTTGACCTTCAGCGTCGGCGTCAGTTCACCGTCGGCCTGGGAGAGGTCGTGGCCGAGGATGGCAAAGCGCTTGACCTGCTCGATGCGTGCGAGCTTCGCGTTGATGGCGTCGACCTCCTGCTGGACCACGGCGTGCACGCCCTCGATCTTCGGCCATGCGGGCCGGGTCGGGTGACGACCTCCAGGCGCTCGGCCAGCTTGACCGCTCGTCGCGGTCCAGCGTCAGCATCGCGACGAGATATGGCCGGTTGTCGCCGTAGACGACCGCCTCGGAGATGCAGCGGCTCTCGCGCAGCGCATTCTCGATGTTGACCGGCGTGATGTTCTTGCCGCTCGAGGTGATGATCAGATCCTTCTTGCGGCCGGTCACCGATCAGGAAGCCGTCGGGGCTGATCGCGCCGAGATCGCCGGTGCGCAGCCATGTCGCCGCCCATCGTCTCAGCGTGGCCACCGCGTCCTGGTAGTAGCCGCCGAACACGTGGGGACCGCGCATCAGGATCTCGCCGTCTTGGGCGATCTCAGCTCGGCGCCGGGAAGCGGGCTTCCCACCGTGCCGAAGCGCAGCGCGTCGACGGTGTTGAGCGTCGTCGCCGCGCAGCTCTCGGTCAGCCCGTAGCCCTCGAGCACCAGTCACGCCGCAGGCGTCGAAGAACTCGAGCAGCTCGGGCGCGATCGGCGCGGCGCCGACGAGCGCGACCTGCAGGCGCCGGACCGAACAGGCGCCTGACCTTCGAGAGCACCAGCCGGTCGCCCAGCCGGTACTGGCGTCGGTGCAGCAGGTCGGGCTGCGGCGCTCTCGAGCGCTCCATGCGGGCGCGCGCGCGCCGCTCCGAGCGCCCGCTCGAACAGCGCGCGCTGGAGGGGGGGCCTCCTCGAGCTCGCCGAGGACGGCGGCTGAATCTTCTCGTAGATCCGCGGAACGGCGGGGAAGTGCGTCGGCTGGGCCTCGGCCAGCTCCTCAACGATCTTGGTGGGGTCACCGCCCCAGAAGTCAGACGGGCGCCGACGGTCAGGAACACGAGCTGGGCCAGGCGCGCGAGCACGTGGGCCAGCGGGAGGAACTGGTAGAGCGACGTTGCGTGGAATCGAGCTGCAGGCGCTCTCGGTACATGGCACGGTGGCTGAGGATGTTCGCGTGGCTGAGCAGGCAGGCCTTCGGCGGTCCGGTGGTCCCGGAGGTGTAGACGAGCGTGGCCAGGTCGTCCGGCGACACCGCTCGACGCGGTCGGCGGCGGCCTGCGGTGCGGGTCTCGCCGCCGCGGCCCCGCAGCTGGGCGAGCGTGATCGCGTCGCCGGCGTCGCCGTCGAAGAGCACGACGTGCTCCAGCATCGCGGCAGGCGCTCGCGCACCTGGCTCGACCTTGGCGGCCTGGGCGGGGTCCTCGCAGAACACCAGGCGGGCCTCGGAGTGCCCGAGCACGTACGCGCATTCCTCGGGCGAGTTGGTGTGGTAGATCGGCACAACGACCGCGCCGGCCAGCAGCGAGCCGAAGTCGGCCAGGGCCCAGTCGACTCGAGTGGAGCAGAGGATCGCCACGCGATCGCCACCGGCCAGGCCGATCGCGATCAGTCCGCCCGCGATCTCCTGCGTGATGCGACCGAGCTCGGCGTACGACAGGTCGGTGACCTCGCCGTGCTGGCGGGAGCTCATGGCGACGGCCGCGCCCCGGGAGCCGGCGGCCAGCACCACCGCGCCCAGCGTGTCGGGGACTGTCGCGGCCTCGGCCGCGACACCACCGTTAGAGGACACGCCTCCCTGCTGCGGCGGGCTGGTTGCGAACGACGAACGCTCCATCGAATCCCTCCTCCAACGGTCCGAGTGGGCCTAGATTGCCACTTCGGAAGCCGGAAGTCATCCGCACTTGCCCGGTGGAGCGAGGGGAGAACTGCGGATCGGCGTCGCGGCCGCGGATCAGGTCTCGCCGAGAGCCGGAGCGACCGTCTGCAACGCGGCGTCCGCGGCATCGGACACGGTCGGCTCGCCTGGCGCGTCATCGAGCGCCGCGTCGACGTCCGGCCCGAGCGCGGCGGCGCGGCGGCGCGCCTCTTTGCGGGCCTGCTTGTCCTGGCGCTTCTCGCGCAGCCGCGTCTCGCGGTTGAGCTTGGCCATGGTCGTCTTCTTCTTCCCGTTCGACGCCATGGCTCAGAGCACCTGCACGTTCGCGGCCGCCGGGCCCTTCGGCCCCTGCTCGGCGTCGAAGCTCACCTTCGCGCCCTCGGCCAGCGAACGGAAGCCGCTGCTCTGGATCGCGTTGTGATGCACGAACAGGTCCTTGCCGGGGTCGTCCGGGGTGATGAATCCGAAGCCCTTCTCGTCGCTGAACCACTTGACGGTGCCTGTGGCCATGTCTGTACCTCCGGGTGTGTGCACTGCGAGACGCGGAGGGCGCTGCCAGGCAACGACGACGGAAACGCGGGGCACTGCTCTGGTCGAGCGGAGCGCTCGACCCCTACGAGCACTCTAGCGGTCGGCGCGTCGCGGGAAGGATCGGCGGTCCCCGGCCGGCGATGCCGGCCCACGCCTCAGGGCAGGATCGCCTGCAGCGTCTTCGCCGCGCGCGCCGCGGGGACGGCCTGTGCCAGTTGCGCGTCCAGACCGTCGCACCAGTCGACCGCCGCCTGGTGCAGCGCGAGCCCATGCTGCTGGGTGAGTAGCGCCCCCGGCCGCTGGCGCACGACCGGCTCGATCTCGCGCAGGCGGTCGATGGCACGCTCGTGCATGAGGCGCAGCACGGCCACCCGCTCGCGAAGCTGCGCGGTGGTCAGCTGGTCGGCGAAGAACAGCTTCAGCAGTCCCTCGTCGCGAAGCTCCCACATCGGCGATGCCCCGGACAGCAGCCACTCGTCGAGGGCGTCGCGCCCTGCCGGGGTGAGCTGGTAGACGACCTTCTCGCGCTCTCCCTGCGCCTCGCGCTGGCCCTCGATCAGTCCGGCCTCGGCCAGCTTGCGCAGCTGGGGGTACACCTGTCCGTCGCCCGCCGCCCAGAAGAAGCGGCTGGTGATCTCGGCCGTCTTGGAGATCTCATAGCCCGACCCACAGCCCGTGCCGATCATGCCGAGCACGAGATAGGCCGCCTTTGTCAGTTCTGTCATGCCGTCACCTGATCCCTCCGGGCGAGCTATCGTAGCGAGCGGCGTGACCGGGGCGTCCGTCCCACCCAGCCCTGGCCGACAAGCTCGCCGGCTACCCGTAGGCCTGCAGGTGCGACTGCGCCTCGGTGTGCTCGCGGTCGCTGAGCGCGCCCGAGGAATACAGCTGGGCAGTGGAGCTTCGCGTTCGTCTTCGCTGGAGCGCGCGAGGACCGGCCTGCAGCGCGGCGAGCGACGCTAGCCATTTGGGCATTGTCGGACGGCCGCGATCCCCGGCGCGCGATGCGGGTTTTCCCGGACGCAACCGGACGCCAATGTCGGGCAGTCTTGCGCGCGAGCCGGCGTTGGGCAGCGATCTGATCCGGCATCCACACGAGGGATAGAGCGGACGATCAGTGAACGAGAAATCACGAGCATGTATTGACGGACTGGCTGTGCTCGGCGAGCGCCGGATTGCGTGACGGGAGGATCGGATGCAGTCCGCTGGGAGCAGCGAGCACGAACCAGGTGCGTTGACCGATCGGGTCGGCGCGACATCCGGCGCGGCCGCTGCCCCGCCGGCGCATGCCCACCGCGTGTGGGTGCGTGTGATCCTGAGCATCGCCACGCTGCTGGCGGTGTTTGCCATTTTCGCGGTGTGGGCCAACCGCCAGCTACTCGAACCCGCGAACTGGTCGAAGACGAGCACCGAGCTGCTGCAGAAGTCCACCATCCGCGCTGCGCTGTCGAACTACCTGGTGGATCAGCTTTACCAGAACGTCAACGTTCAGGCGCAGTTGCAGAGCGCCCTGCCGGGGCAGCTGTCGCGTTTGGCCGGACCGATCGCGGGCGCGCTGCAGAACCTGGCCCAGCAAGGGGCCGAGGCGGCGCTTGACCGCCCGCGTGTCCAGGAGGCGTGGATGCGAGCCAACTACTTCGCCGACGAGCAGCTGGTGAGGATCGTCACCGGCGGAGGCCCGCGCGTTCAGGTCACCAACGGCACCGTCACGCTGAACCTGCGCGCGATCCTCACCAACCTCCTCGATCGCCTGGGCCTGCCCTCGAGCCTGGCCGCAAAGCTGCCCGCCTCCGTGGCCACCATCACGGTGGTGAAGTCCAAACAGCTCGGACTCGTCCAGGACGGCGCGAAGGCGCTGCATGCGCTCGCCGTGATCCTGGTCGCCCTCGTGCTGGTGCTGTACGCGCTCGCCCTCGTCCTCGCTCGGGGGTACCGCCGCCACACGCTGATGTGGGTCGGGGGGAGCCTGGTCATAGCGGGGCTGGTCGTCCTGCTGATCCGCCGGATCACCCAGAACCAGCTCGTGCCCGTGATCGCGCCCAGCACCGCCATTCGCCCGGCGGCGACCGACGCCTTCTCGGTAGCCACGGGCCTGCTGCTACAGGTCGCAGGCGCCGCGCTGATCATCGGGATCCCGGTAATCGCGGCTGGCTGGTTCGCCGGACCGGCGAAGTGGGCCACCAACGCCCGGCGCGCGCTCGCCCCCCACCTCAGCGAGCGTCCCTGGCTGGCTTACGCGATCACGGCGGCCCTGCTGCTGCTCGTGTTCATCTGGGGGCCAATCCCGGCCACACGCAACATCTGGTGGATGCTGTTCTTCACGGTCCTGGCCTTCGCCGGCACCGAGGTGCTGCGACGCCAGATCGAGGAGCAGTTCCCCGAGCACCAGACTCGCGTGCCACCAGCCCGAACGCAATCGTGAACGTCAGTCCCGCAGCCACGTAGCCGATCATCAGTCGGCGCGGCGAGGCGGCGGATAGCAGCGCTCGCACGGCCGCAAGACTCGTGGGGCGAACGGTGCTCACCAGCGCCAACACGATGATCTCGATGGTCACGCCGGCCGCGTTCCGCGCAGTAAGCGCTTGGCCGGCGCAGCTACTGCCTGCTGAGCCCGGTCGGTCGGCGTGCCTGGACCCCTGATCTCTGCAGCGGGGTGAATGCGGCGCTCGTCACCGTGGTCGCCTGCGCTGCAGCTCCCTGCGCCATGGCATTGATGCTCGCGTGCTCGTGCAGCGCGTGCTCGTCCTGGTGGCAGGGCGGCCGGCTTGAGGTCGAACACCACGTTGTTGACGGTGCCGGTGAAGGCGTAGCGTGCCTTGGGTTCGTAGTCGAGGTCGATGACGAGGCCGGTGTCGCGGTCCATGGCGGTTTGTTCTTCACCGGCGCGAGTAGCGCGTCGAACTCTGCGTCGCGGCGTCGATGTCCTGGTGGCCCGCGACAAGCACATCAGTTGGCATGTCCGCCATCGGTCCGTTCGTTTCGGTGGTGGGGCCGTCCTCGGCCGCCGACGGGTGATGCACGTAACGCATGATCGTCGACCGAGCAGCACACAAGATCGCCGGGCCGGGTGACGCCCGCATGCGATCAAGCGAAAATGCCTGTATTACGGGGAGTTTCGAGAGGCGACGACCGGAATCGAACCGGTGCAGTCGCCCCCTCGGTGCGCTAAGCCAATTCTGCTGCCCCCTTTATGGGTGGCGGAATGGGCGATCACCGTTCGTCCGTAGGAGGAGACGAACAGGGGTTCTGCCCCGAATGCCTCCGTTCGCTGTGGCAGGGGCGCAGCTGCAAGCGGCGCGATTGTCCGCGCTACGCCCCGATCTATCTGCGCGACCAGGCGGAGCGGCTCCGGGCGAACCTCGCCGCGTGGGACGGCGAGACATGCCTCGTCACGCTCACGGCGCCTGGTGCCGGCGAGCTGCCGTGGGATCGGAGCAAATGCCCCGAGGGGGAGCACGTCTGCGCGGGGAGGCTCGGCTGCCGTGTCGAGTGGGCAGCGGCAGTCGCATGGAACTCGACGGTGACGGAGCGGCTCGGCGACCTGCTGAAAGTTGCGCGAGAGGCGACACGCCGCCGGCACGGCGGGAAGGCACGTGTCCACGTGCTCGCCTATGTCTGTGAGGCGCAGCAGCGGGGCGTGTTTCATCCGCACGTTGTGCTGGGCTACCGCACCGCTGCAGACCGGGCGGCTCTCGACACGTTCCGCGAGACACTGCGACGGAAGCGGGGCGCCTACGGCTTCGGCACCGGACGCCGGGGGTCGTTCGACCCGGGTCAACCGGAGCGATTCGGCGCAAGCGACGCGGGCCGCTACATCAGCAAGTACCTCCGGCCGGATGGTGCCAAGACGACGTTCGTGCCGCTGCTTGAGGCCGTGGCGCGGATGACGCCGAGAGATCCCGCCACAGGGCGCCTCGTGCGCCTCGTCCGGCCGGTCTATATCTCGCCGGTGCTGACACGGCGCACGGGCGTGACCATGGGCTACCTGCGTTATCGGCGGTGGGCCTGGCGCAAATGGGGACCGGGCGTGCCCGAGGTGGCTCTCAAAGTCGGCTACTGGGCATTCGTGGCGTGCGGCTTCGCACCGCTCGCCGATGGTGAGCACGTGCCGCTTGTGCAGGCCAGGCCCCCGACGGCCGAGCCGAAGCCGCTGGTCGCCGCCCTGGGGCGAGAGGCCGTCAGGGAGCAGCTCATGCTCTGGTGATTTCCGGCTGTCGCATTTGGTCCGTATTACCGGGCTGTGGCTGATGACAGGCTTCGGGCGCGGCGGCGAGCGTGAGACGCTTCTCTTATGGACGTGCTGAGAATTGTCGTGAAGGCAGGCTGCAAGGGCGGGTCCCCGTCCGTGGAAGCGGTCGTCCACATCAACGACCGGAGCCTCATCGACTTGGCGCGCGAGGTCGAGCTTCCGTTCGCTGAGCGTGACGGGACGCCGTCGCTCGCTGGCGAATACGCCGGCCTGCCACCGCGAATCGTGGCTGGGCCCGGCGGCCCGCTTCTTGGGCAGACCGAGCCGGGCTACTTCGAAGATGGCCGCGTGACGTTGCTCGAATGCACCTGCGGTACGCCCGGCTGCTGGCCGCTCATCGCCTGGCTCGCGCTTGACGAGAGCACCGTGACTTGGAGTGGTTTCGCCCAGCCGCACCGTCGCGAGTGGGACCTGAGTGCCCTTGGACCGTTCGTGTTCGACCGGGTGCAATACGAAAGCGCGCTCGCGGCCGTGGGGGGCCGGTGATGTCGGATGAAGGTCAAGCTGCGACCGCCTAGCCGAAGCGCCGAGAGCAGGCGTACGCACGGCGGCCGGACGGGCGGACGGGACGGAGCGCGTTAGCGCCCCGCCCGCCCGCACGGCCGCCCTCCGCGCGATCGCCCGCGCTGCGCGGCTGCCGCCGGTAATTTGTCTGGCTCTGTGCTGCGTTGGTTGGGAGGGCCGCTCCCTAGACGCCGTCAGTCGGCCCGACCCAACGGGGCTGGGAGCCCCGCCGCCCGCGCGCCCCTCACTGCTGCCGTTGGCCGCGCACAGCGCGGCCCTTGGTCTTTGTAGAGCAGTGAGGACACGCGGGGGCTCCGAACAGCCGCCTCGGGATGTCGGCCTGCTGGCGTTCGGCCGGAGGGGGGTCGCCCTGTTCGGTGCTGCGGGCGTTCAAAGCGGCCTGCGAAGCCGTCCCAGAATGTCAGTGCGATGGTGTCCCAAGCGATGCTGGATGCGCGGCGCTTGCATCAGATTCTGTCCCGTGTTCCTTCGATTTCTGCGCCGTGCGGCCGAACAGTACCTTCGCTGTTGTACGCGCCGGCAGTGAGCCGCGAAAGACCGAGAGGAATATGCGCCTCCACTTCGCTGGATCGAGGCTCGATCCGTCACGCGCTCGAATGGTTCGTCATTTGTCGTGTTGGGTGCGGACGTCACGTCGATCGGTTCCCTCGGCGCGTACCTGAGCGCGTTTCTAGCAGTGTGTGGGGGATGCCTTCCAGCGCCGGTGCCCTCAATCCAGCCCAGCTGTCCCCGATCGACTTTCGACGCTCGGTCTCGCGGCTCTTGTAGATGCGAACTACTTGAGGACCCTACCTCCGTGCGTCTTGCCGAGATTCGTCCGCGCTGCGGGGCTCGGGATGCGCTCGGGATACTCGAGGAAGATGCAACGTCCATGTTTTCATCCATCAGCTGAAAGGTCTCATGAGATCGTGGCTTCCTGTGCGAGGCCAGTTTGTGGCTTCTCGTCGTGGGGATCCCCGGAAACTCTGGCTCGCGGATGATCGACCATGTTCTGGTGGTCTGTTGAACGAAATGTTGTAATCGTGCACCTGCGCGAGTGTTTGTTCGAGGTCTGGACGTATGAGCTCCACAACGTCTCGCTGGTAAGCCTTCGTTTCGCGGTATTCCGCGATTATGGCGTCCATTCGGGACGTAGCTCTGCTTCTAGGTCGGCGGTTGCGAGACACATGCTGGGTGCGTCGGCAAGAGCTTCGGCTGGAGTCATGTCGCGCCGCAGGGTTCGCAGCATCTTTCAGCGGGCGGATGTGCCGTGGAGGAGACGAACCGACGGCAACCCCCGCATCAATAGGTCTCCTCGACGCAGTGCGTAGTTCGACGTCCGTTCACGAGGACTTTGACCCCGGGTCCGCGAGGCTCGCTCGCATTGTCAGGATCACACGACGAAATCGCTCGGGTCGTTTGACCGATCGTGCCCTCACGGCGCTCGCCTCGAAAGACGTGGGGCAGTGGGAAACGAGGAGGTCTGGCTCTTGCCACAGTCTTCGATGTTGATGCGACGCTCGTGAGCGCGATCACCCGTCCACCGTCACCGCGTCGTCGGCCTTCTTGCTCAGATAGGCGCGGAGTGATTCGACGCGACGTCAGGATGGCCGTACGTGCCTTAGAGGATGCCTGAAGCGAAGCGCGAGGGTGGTACCCGTAGCTCGCCCTATTGAGCAATTCGACGGTCGACTGGTGTCACCCGGTGGCGCCGCAAACCTCCTCGGGTTGTCGCGCAAGACGATCTACACCCTGGGCCAGCGGGGCAAGCTTCGGGTCTAAACGTCTCGGAGAAGGATCGATGGAGTGAGGCCGGCACGAAGTGGACTACATTCCGCTTGTAGACGTCGCCGCGTACGCGGAGCAGGTCGGCCGACCCTTCCCCAAGGGCCACTGGCCACTCCTGACACACGTCCGACGATAGTCCTACAGTGTCCGGCGATGAAGTTCTACGCCGCCATCGACCTCTACGTCGACGACATGATCTCCGAGGGGCGATTCACGTCCCCGCTGACGGAGCGCGGCTATCGCGCCACGCTCGACGTGCACGCCGAAGACGTCGGAAACCGCGATCCGCGCCATGTGGGACGCGAGGACGTCAAGCAGGACGCTTCGCTCGATGGTCGCACCCGAGCACGCAGAGCGTGAACCGCTCGAACTTGTGTCGTTCTACGACTGGCTGATGCAAGAGGGGTTCCGGAAGGACAACCCCGCCCGCCAGACGCGCCCGCCGCGGCGACGCCCCAAGCCGAAGTACCGGATGAGCGAAGCGGAGGTGGTGCGCCCTTCTGCGGGCAGCGATCGCCCTCGCGAACTCCGGGCTGTCTTCCTCGGTGTGTGCGCTGGCCTTCGCAACGCCGAGCTCCGCGGCTTGCAAGGCCGTCACTTCGCGCGTCAGGCTCGATCTGGGTGAGCTGAGGACATCGCTAAGGGCGGCCGCGAGCGGTGGGTCCCGGTGATTCGCGACCTCGCGCCCGTGGTGGACGACATCCGACGAACGGTCGCAGCGGACGAATACGTCCTCCCGGCACAGCGGTGGCGCGACCCCGGGTTCAACCGGGAGCGCGAAGACCTCAAGCTGCGGCCCTCGTCGAGTCAAGCACTGCGCACGCTCGTCATGGATGTGGCGGCTGGGGCAGGCATCGTGGGGCACGTCCCCGCACCGAGCGCGATGCGTTCGCCGAGCACGTGGCCCGTGGCGCCGACACGTGGGTCGCCCAGCATCTGCTCGGGCACGCCGACATCGGAACGACGCAGATCTATCTCGGCCGGCCCCGCTTGGACGATCTGGCCGCCGCGGTCGGCGAGGTCTCCTTCGGCGTCTCCGTGCGAACGGACGTTCTAGGGGTAGCGGAAGAGGTCCGCATCGGGCTCAAGGCGACGACCGGAATCGAACCGGTGTACACGGCTTTGCAGGCCGCTGCGTAGCCACTCCGCCACGTCGCCGCAGACGGCCTAGCCTAGCGGCACGAGCCGGGGACCCGCCGTCTCGAGCGCGCGGCCGCAGGCGGAGCGCCGCGACCGGCGGTTAGGGTGCAAGGCATGTCCGCTCGCACGCGTCTGGCGTCGGCCCTCGGGGTGAGCGCCGGCGGCGTACTCGTCGTCGACCTCGCGCTCGCGCTCGGCGGTCGGGGCCGCGCGCGCCGGCTGACCAAGCCGCTGCTCATGCCCCTGCTGGCCGGCCGGCTGCTCGCCCAGTCGGGCTCGCAGCGAACCGCGCTGCGCGACCGCACACTGGCCGCGCTGCTGTGCTCGACCGCCGGCGACGCGGTCATCCTCGGAGAGTCCGGCGGCGCGCTCGCGGGCGCGGCGGCGTGCTTCGCCGCCGCGCAGATCGGCTACGTGCGCGGCTTTCGCGCCGCGGGCAGCCGGCCGGGCCCCGCTGCCACGGCGGCGATCGCCGGCTCGGCGGTCGCGGGCGTCGCCACCTACTGGCCCCACGCCGGGCGTCTGCGTCCGGTCCTGGCCGGCTACCCGCCGCTGCTGGCCACGATGGCGGTATACGCCTGCGGACTCGGCGGCTCCCTGCCGGCGCCGGCCGCGCGACGGATCGCCACCGGGGCGGGCGTGTTCCTCGCGTCGGACACCATTGTCGGCGCCCAGCGGTTCCTCGACCTCTCGCCGCGGCAGCGCACCGCGCTGGAGGTGCCGGCCATGGTCAGCTACTTCGCGGCACAGTGGCTGATCGCCGACGGTGTCGCACGGGCCACCCGCGGCCGGCGATGAGCGCGCTCGTCGGCCATCACGCCCAGTCCAGGCTAGCGGGTCACCGCCTTCTTCCACTGCGCGTACTCGCGCTCGCGCCGCTGCGCGTCCATCCGCGGGCTCCCAGCGCGACTCCTCCGCCCAGCGCTCGCGCAGCTCGGCCTGACCGGACCAGAACCCGACCGCCAGTCCGGCGGCGAAGGCCGCGCCGAGCGCCGTCGTCTCGGTCACCACCGGGCGGATCACCGGCACGCCGAGGACGTCGGCCTGGAACTGCATCAGCAGCTCGTTGGCGGTCATCCCGCCGTCGACCCGCAGCTCGGCGAAGCGGCACGTCGGCGACGGCGTTGGCGGCGTCGACGACCTCGCGGCTCTGCCAGGCCGTCGCCTCCAGCGCCGCCCGCGCGATGTGGCCGCGCTCCGGCGTAGGCGGTCAGGCCGACGATCACCCCGCGCGCGTCGTCTCGCCAGTACGGCGCGAACAGGCCCGAGAACGCGGGCACGAAATACACGCCGCCGTTGTCCTGCGACCGTGCGCGCGAGCGCCTCGACCTCGGCCGCGGAGGCGATGATCCGCAGCCGGTCGCGCAGCCACTGCACGAGCGCGCCGGTGACCGCGATCGAGCCCTCGAGCACGTACGTCGGCGCGCCCGTCGCCGAGCCGGTAGCCGACGCTGGTCAGCAGCGCGTCGGAGTGCACGATCTCCTCGCCGGTGTTGAGCAGCAGGAACGAGCCGGTGCCGTAGGTGTTCTTGGCCTCGCCGCGCGCGAAGCACGTCTGCCCGAACAGCGCCGCCTGCTGATCGCCGAGGATCCCGGCGACCGGGCGGCCGCCGCGCGGCCGTGCCGGCGGCCTCGCCGTAGACCTCGCTCGAGGAGCGGATCTCGGGCAGCAGCGCGCGCGGGATGCCCATCAGCGCAGGCTCGGCTCGTGCCAGTCGAGCGTCTGCAGGTCCATCAGCATCGTGCGGCTCGCGTTGGTCACGTCGGTCGCGTGGACGCCGCCGTCGGCGCCGCCGGTGAGGTTCCACAGCACCCACGTGTCGATCGTGCCGAACGCGAGCTCGCCGCTCTCGGCGCGCTGCGCGGGCGCCGGCGACGTGGTCGAGCAGCCAGGTGATCTTCGGGCCGGAGAAGTACGTCGACAGCGGCAGCCCGACGCGGTCGCGCAGCCGGTCGGGCGCCGGCGTCGCCGGCGAGCTCGCGGACGAGGTCGGCGGTGCGCGTGTCCTGCCACACGATCGCGTTGTGGATCGGCTCGCCCGTCTGCGCGATCCCAGATGACGGCCGTCTCGCGCTGGTTGGTGATGCCGATCGCGGCGATGTCGCCGGCCTCGGCGCCGGACGCGGCCAGCGCGCCGCCGATCACCTCGCGCGTGCGCCGCCAGATCTCGGCGGCGTCGTGCTCGACCCACCCGGCCCGCGGCGTGATCTGCTCGTGCTCGCGCTGGTCGAGCGCGGCGATCCGCCCGTCGCGGTCGAAGAGGATGAAGCGGCTGCTCGTCGTGCCCTGGTCGATCGCCCCGACGTAGTTGGCCATCTCGCTCCTCTCGCTCGCTGAGACGACCCCGGCGCGTCGCGCCCCGGCGGGCGGCCCCGACTGTACGCCCCGGGGGCGACATCGCTCAGCCCGGCTGGTCACCGCGCTCGCAGCGGATGCGCCCGCCCCGACGGCGCCCGGCGGGTCGCCTACTTCTTGCCCTTCTTGAGGCGGATCGTGACCGTGCGCGTCGTGGTCTGCGTCACGCCGGCCGAGTTCTTGGCCACGATCGTCTCGGTCGCCTTCAGCGAGTGCTTCTTGCGCCAGCGCCTTGCGCGCCGCGCTGGTGAGCGTGAGGGTCAGCGACACGGTCTTGCCGGCCGGCACGGTCGTCGCGCCGCTGCCGATGACCACCGGCGTCGCCTTCTTGCGGTGCTTGGTCGGACGCCGCGCCCGCGCCCCCGAGCAGCGCGGTCAGCGTCTGGGTGGTCGAGACGGTCGGCGGGTTCTGCGCCTGTCCGAGGTTCAGCGGCGTCGCCGACGTTGGCGTCGGTCACCGGTCCGGTGCCGAGCTTCAGCCCGCCGTCGGGCGGCGCCGGGAGTCGGGGTGGGAGTGGGGGTCGGCGTCGGCGTCGGGGTCGGGGTCGGCGTGGGCGTGGGCGTCGGCGCGGTGCCGCCGGTGCTGAGGGTGAACTGGGCGAGCATCTGATAGCCGGCCGGATCGGTCGGCGGTCGCGTACTCCGAGTCGGTCGGCCGATGGAGCCGGGAAGTAGGCCTTGTTGCCCCAGCCCGTGCCGTTGCCGATGATCGTGTGGCTTGGATCGAAGAGCAGCGGCAACGACGCGGTCGGGCTGAGCACCGAGATGGCCATCCCGTCGAAGGAGCCCTGCTCGCCCGGGTCGGAGAAGTTCGGCGTCGGCGCCGAGGACACCGGGAGGCTGAGCGGCACGGTCGTGACCTGGTTGGCCGGCACCGTGAACGGCGGGCTGATCGCGGCGATCTGGCAGCAGTAGTAGTTCGGCTCGACGGAATGTTCGAGGCCTGCTCCGTCCCGGTCAGGACCACGGCCTGCATCGGCCCGGGGTTCGGCATGGCCGGCAGCGTGACGCTGGTGACGGTGCCCGTGCCGCCGGTGGTCTCGGGGAAGGGGATCCCGTCAGAGCCGTTGGACGCGCTGCTCCAGTTCCACATGCACGAGGGCGCGCCGTGGAAGTACGGCGGCGCGCCTCCCTCGCACGACAGCCCGGGCGTGATCGCCTGGGTGGGATCGCCGCCGAACGTCGTGTCCGCGCGCGCGGCCTGCGCGTCGCCGCCGAGGCCGATCACCGACGCGAGCGCGAGCGCCCGGACCAGCGCCGAGCGGCACCGCCCACCTGCTTGCCGCCACCCGGAACCTCGCCGGTCCGCCCCATCAACGATGCACGCATGCGCTCGCCCCCTTGTGGCGGCCCCGGTCGCGGAGCCGTCTCTCGATCCGTGGAGGGTCGATTACTGCACCCCGCGTGGTGCGAATGGGTGCGATGCCGCGGCCGGGCTCACGGCATCACGAAGACGTCGGGATCGGGACCGGTCCGCGCGCCGACGTCGAGCGCCTCGATCGCCGCCATCTCCTCGTCGCCGAGCTCGAAGTCGAAGACGTCGAAGTTCTCGCGCGATCCGCTTGGGCCGGACCGACTTCGGGATCACGATGTTGCCGAGCTGCAGGTGCCAGCGCAGGACCGCCTGAGCCGGCGTCTTGCCGTGCGCCGACGCGATCTCCACGATCGCCGGCTCGTCGAGGACGGCGCCCTGGGCCAGCGGGCTCCACGCCTCGGTGACGATCCCCAGCTCGCGTGCAGCCGCCGCAGCTCGGGCTGCGCCAGACGGGGGTGAAGCTCGATCTGGTTGACCGCCGGCACCACGCCGGTCGCGTCGATGATGCGCCGCAGGTGTGCCGGCTGGAAGTTCGAAACGCCGATCGACCGGACCAGCCCGGCGGCATGCAGGTCGATGAACGCCCGCCAGGTCTCCACGTAGCGACCCCGCGAGGGCACCGGCCAGTGGATCAGGTAGAGGTCGACGTGATCGACGCCGAGCCTGTGCAGGCTGGCGTGCAGGGCGCGGGTGGCCTCGTCGTAGCCGTGCGCGTCGTTGAAGCACTTCGTGGTGATGAACACCTCGTCGCGCTGCAGACCGGACTGGCGGATGGCCTCGCCGACGCCCTCCTCGTTGCGATACGCCGCAGCGGTGTCGACGTGGCGATAACCGACCCGTAGGGCCTCGGCGACCGCCGTCTCGGTCTCGTCCGGCGGCACCTGGAAGACGCCGAAGCCGAGCTGGGGGATGTCGACCTCGCCGTGCAGGCGCAGAATCGGCACTTGTCCGGATGATGAGATGGTCATGGTCTGTTGCCTTTCCCGGTGGGGCGGTTTCGAAACCTCGGGTGGCGCCAGCAGATGTGCCCCCGGCCCCGGCCGCACCTCCCGAGCTGCGGCCGGCGGGTCCACCCCCGGCGCGAACAGCCCGAGGACGTGCCCGCCGAAGCCGCCACCGATCAGGCGGGCGCCCGCCGCGCCCGCCTCGCGCAACGCGGCGACCGCCGCCTCCACCGCGGGCGTGGAGACGGCGTAGCGGTCGCGCAGGCTGGCCTGCGAGGCGTCGAGCAGCGCGCCGACGGTCCGCAGATCGTTGCGGGCGAGCGCCTCCACGGCCTGCACCACCCGCGCGTTCTCGGCGAGGACGTGTGCGGCGCGGTCGGCCAGCGTCCCGGGCAGCTGGGGCAGCATCGCCGGTGTCGCGTCGCGCAGGCTGGACACGCCGAGCAGGCGGCAGGCCTGCGCGCACTCGGCGCGCCGCGCGTTGTAGCCGGATTGCGCGAGCGCGTGGCGCTCGCCGGAATCGAGCGTGACCAGGCGCCATTCGCCCAGCCGCAGCGGCACCGGCGTGACCGCCAGGGAGCGGAAGTCGATGCGCAGCGCCGCGTCGCGGCGACCGCACAGGCAGGCCAGCTGGTCGAGCAGGCCGGTGTGCGCCCCGACCCATTCGTTCTCAGCCCGCGAGCAGAGCCGCGCGAGCTCCAGCGGCTCGATCGCCGGCGTGTCGGTGAGCGCGAGCAGGCCCAGGCACAGCGCCACCTCCAGGGCTGCGGACGACGACAGGCCGGCTCCGCGGGGGACGGTCCCGCTGATCTGCAATTGCGCGCCGACGAGGACGACGCCGGCGCGCTGCAGCTCCGCGGCCACGCCACGCACGTATCCCCGCCAGCCCCCGGCCGGCGCGATCGGCTCGGTGAGCGCAAACGCGTCGTCCTCGTCCAGGTCCAGCGCGCGCGCTGCGATGGCCGCGCCGTCGCAGCGCCGCGCGCGGACGACGACCCCCTGGGTGATCGCGAATGGCAGGGCGAGGCCCTCGTTGTAGTCGGTGTGCTCCCCGATGAGATTGACCCGACCCGGCGCGAACGCGATCGCCCGTTCAGCCGGCACGGGCGATGGCCTCTCGCAGTGCCCGTGCCGAGTCCTCGGGCATCACGTCCACCATGAACGCGCCGGCGCCCTGCTCGGAGCCGGCGAGGTACTTCAGCTTGCGGGCGGTGCGCAGTGGCGGGTAGAACTCGACGTGCAGATGTCCGTCGTCGTCGCCGCCGCCGGTCGGCGCCTGGTGGACGACCATCACATAGGGAAATGGCGCATCGAACAGCCGGTCGTAGCCCTGCGTGACCGTCTGCAGCGCCGTCGCCAGCGCGGCGAGCTCCGCGGCATCGGTGCGGGCAAGGCTCTCGCGGTGCGCGCGCATGACCACGTGCACCTCGTACGGCCAGCGGGCCGCGTAGGGAACGTAGGCCACGACGTCCTTGCTGCGATAGACGATGCGCTCGTCCGCCTCCAGCTCGCGCCGCATCAGTGCGCACAGCGCGCAGCCGCCGAGGCGCTCGTCGGCCGCCCGTTCCAGCGCCGGCACCGGCGGAATGAATGGGAACCCGTAGATCTGGCCGTGCGGATGCTGCAGCGTCGTCCCAACCTCGACCCCACGGTTCTCGAAGATGAATACGTAGTCGACGTCCGCCCGCGCGCCGAGCTCCTCGTAGCGGTGCCGCCACACCCACATGAGTGCCTCGGCCCGCTCGCGTGGCAGGGCCGCGAACGAGCCCTCGTGCTCGTCGGTGTACACGACGACCTCGGCCGCGCCGCGCGGGGGCTCGAAGGACGGGAAGCGGTTGTCGAAGACGGCCAGCTCGAAGGCGGGGAACGGAATCTCGGTTGGTGGCTGACCCGGGCGGGTCGGGCACAGGGGGCAGTGGCCCTCCGTCGGCAGGAAGGTGCGGTCCTGGCGGTGAACGCTGTACGCGACCTGCTCGCCGCGGAGCTCGTTGAAGCGCAGCGTGGTCATCCGCCGTCGCGGTCGGCCGGCAGGCGGTCGTAGCGGATCAGCGCGCGGCCGTCGGGCTTGACGATTCGCCGGACCGTCAACGGACCGAACCGCTCGTCGGCGCCGACGGGCTCGACCTCGGCCGACAGCTCGCCGGCCGTCTCACGGGCGCCGTCTCCGGGTCCGGCGGGAGGGGATGTGTCTGGCGCCTCGCCCATCGCGGGAGGTATACCGCTCCGGTGCCGGGCACCGGAGCGGTATGGCGGCCCGCTACCGTCATCCACCATAAGGTCTCCGGTTCCAACCGCATCGAGATCGCGGCGGCGCATGAGCACTGCCGCGTCGTGCTGCTCGACTTCGACGCCTACGCCGACTGGTTTCCCGGCGTGCGCGAATCGCAGGCCGTCGGGGTGGATGACCAGCCCGCCGGGCGGCTTCTCTTCAGCGCCGGCGTGGACCTGATCCCGGAGGTGCCGTGCACCCTGCGCTACGACGTATCGGTGGCCAACCGCCTCACGCCGGTGGTCATCGACGGATCGCTGCGCATCGGCGGACCCGGATGGCACCTCGAGGCGATCGAGGCCGAGCGAACGCTCGTCAGCTACACCGTGGAGGTGGAGATGGCGGTGCCTGGCGGCTTCCTGGCCGAACGCGCGCTGAGCGGGCATGCGCGTCGCTACCTGATCGAGCAGCCAGCCGAGAGGCTGCGCGAGCACGTCGAGCGGCGAACCGCCTCGGATTGAGCGCGCCGAGAATCGTGCGGTGGCCACGCGAGCACCGCTTCGGCCGCGAAGCCGTGCACTTCGCCACTCATGCGCGTGACCACCGCAAGCCAATTCCTAAGGCGCTGGCATATGAGCGAGTTAAGAACTCAGCGGTGGAGCATGGTCCGCGGCGCTGGGGAGAGGGCGCGAGTGACTCGGGCGTCGGGTGGGCTCACAGCGACACGGCGCCGCCGGTCGCCGCGCTCTCGTACAGCGCGGCCAGGCTGCGTGCCTGACCGACAGCGTCGTCGCGCCCGAGCAGCGGCTGACGCTCGCCGGCGACCGCTGCGGCGAAGTCCTGGATCTCGCAGGCGTACGGATCGGCCTGCGCGATCTCGATGCGCTGCACGGAGCCGTCGGCTCGTCGCAGCTCGATTCCCGCTGCACGCGAGTGCCAGGGATCTTCGACGAGCAGCACACCGTGTTCGCCGGACACCTCGAGCTCATCCCGAGCGGCGACGTCGAGGCCGCAATCGATGTGGGCAAGCACGTCGCCGGCAAAGCGCATCGTCGCCACCAGGCGCGTGTCCACGCCGTCCCCGCCGGTGACCTGCTGGGCGGTCACGGCGGTCGGTTCGCCGGCGAGCAGGCGCGCGGCGCTGACGCAGTAGCAGCCCACGTCCATGAGCGCGCCGCCATCGAGTGCCGCCGACAGGCGCGGGTCGCCGGGGCCGTCCAGCCGAAACGAGAAGGCGGCGCGGACGAGCCGCAGGTCGCCGATCTCCCCGAGCAGCGTCGGCAGCCGCCGGGCCTGTGGGTGGTGGCGCCACATGAAGGCCTCGGCCAGCACCCGCCCGGCGTCCGCGGCGGCCTCGAACGCGCGGCACACGTCCTGCGGGTGGCGCGAGAGCGGCTTCTCGCAGAGCACGTGCTTGCCGGCCTGCAGCGCCCTGATCGACCACGGCACGTGCAGCGAGTTGGGCAGCGCGATGTACACGGCGTCGACGTCCGGGTCCTCGAGCAGCGCCTCGTACGAGGCGTGTACCCGGGGGACTCCGAGCCGTTGGGCCTGCGCCTCGCCGCGCGAGCGATCGCGCGAGCCGATCGCGACGATCTCCACCCCGGCCACCTGGCGGGCGCCAGCCACCAGAAGGTCGTTGATGCGGGCGGTGGAGAGGAGGGCGAGCCTCACGCGGCGCCGATGTTACCGCCGGCGGCGGGGCCGGCCTGCCGGGCTAGCCGTCCGCGTTGACGCGCACGATCAGCTCGCCGAGCACGCGCTCGGCGTCATCGTTGGCCACCTGGCAGGTGCCGGCCGCCTCGTGGCCGCCGCCGCCGTAGCCGAGCATCAGCGCACCGACGTCGGTCCGGCTCGAGCGGTCGACGATCGACTTGCCCATCGCGAACACCGTGTTCTGCTGCTTGAGACCCCAGAGCACGTGGATCGAGACGTTGCACTGCGGGTGCAGCGCGTAGATCATGAAGCGGTTGGTGGGGTGGATGACCTCGTCCTCGCGCAGGTCGAGCACGACGAGGTTGTCGTGCACCGTCGAGCGCGCGAGCAGCTGCGCCTCCGCGGCGCCGGCGTGCTCGCGGTAGAGCTGCGACGCGCTCGGCGACGTCGGGCATGCGCGAGGATCTCCTCGACGCTGTGGTCGAGGCAGGCGTCGATCAGGTCCATCATCAGCTGGTAGTTGGAGATCCGGAAGTCGCGGAAGCGGCCGAGGCCGGTGCGCGGGTCCATCAGGAAGCTGAGCAGGATCCAGCCGGTCGGCTCCTGGATCTCGTCGAGGGAGAAGAGCGCGCTGTCGGCCTTGTCGACGGCATCCATCATCTCGTCGCTGACGCGCGTGAAGCGCTCGGCGCCGCCGAAGTGCTCGTAGACCACGCGCGCGGCGGACAGGGCGCCCGGGATGATGATGTGGTTCTCGGGCTGCTCCTCGATGCGCAGCGTCTCGCTCTCGTGGTGGTCGAAGGCGAGGCGCACGCCCGGGGACGTACGGCAGGTTCGTCGTGATGTCGCGGTCGGTGATCTCGATCGAGTCCGTCCTGCATGTCCTTCGGGTGGACGAACTTGATCTCGTCGAGGATGTCGAGCTCCTTCAGCAGGGCGGCGCACACCAGCCCGTCGAAGTCGCTGCGGGTGACGAGGCGACACTTCTCCGTGGTGTTGATGGCCATTCGGGACTCCGGTCCGTTCGCGTGTACGTTCACCGGACAAGGTCGGCAGCTCACCGGCAAACCTCAAGCGGGGGCGGCCATCGCGCGGACGACCCGCGCCCGGGCGCGGCGAAGCTCGGATCGCCGGGGGCACTTGAGCGAATCGGGCGGTATTGGACATATTGACCCTGGACAGGACGCGCTCGGTCAGGCAGGCTGCGCTCATGCTCGCTGCGTCCCGCGTCGTCCCCCTGATCGTCGCGACGTGCCTGCTGCCCTGTGGCAGCGCGTTCGCGCGCCGCGCCGGCCAAGCCCAAGCCGAAGCCGTCGAAGGGACACGTCGGGATCGGCAGCGCCTGGGGGCCGGTCGTCGTCTCGCCGTCGCACACGGGCGGCCGCTAGCCCGCGGCCCGCTCTCAGCGGCCTGCGCCGCAGCCTCCGACGGGTGGATGACGACCGGCCACACCGACGCCAAGGAGGAGGGGTGGCGCCGGTGTGGACCGATCGGGTTGCTACCTCGATGCGGCCAGCGGGCGGGTGGGGTGCGTGTGCAATAGCCGGCCGCCCCATTGTCATCGGCCAGACGCCGCGGGGGTTGAGCGGGCTCGACGGATATCTGGCGACCGGCCGACTGGACACGATCTGGACGCGCCCGGGTGGGTGGGTGGCCAAACGGATCATGGACAGGGGGCGGTCGCTGGGCCACCCTTGTCGCTGTGACGACCTACCGCTCAGCTCTCATCGCCGCCGTGCTCGCCGTCAGCCTCCTGCCCGTGAGCACCGCCATGGCGGCACCGAGCCAGCACTCGCGGCCCTACGCCCGCACTGCCCAGTCCAGCTCAGGGACACGCTGGAATTGGGTCCGCGTATGGGCCCGTCGAGGTGGGTCCGCAGCACCTCTCTGCCGATCGGGGTCCTTCGGCCAGATGAGGCATCGCGGTCCCGCGCGCGCTGGGGAGCGCGCGCCCGCGGCGGGCGTGCTCGTACAGGCGCCCGCCGGAGGGCGCCTGTGGCCCCCGGCGGGAGGGACGTCGCCAGTGCCCGTAGAATGTGCACTGGAGACCGGCGCCGGTGACGCCGCGCCCGGTATCGTTAGGCACGCGGGTTGTTCGGAGGGCTCCCCAATGGGTGGTCCACGGCCAGGCCGCTGACCGGTCACAGTCAATGAGCGTTCGCGAGCACACCCCGTCCGGCCGTCGGCGCCTCGCCGACCACGCCCGCCACCGCATGGCGCGCACGCGGCATCACACGCGCCGGGCGATGCCCGAGCTGCGCACGCTCGTCAAGTTCGGGATCGTCGGCGGCTCCGGCTACCTCGTCAACCTCGTCGCCTTCGATATCGCGTCACACCTCGGCGCGCACTACCTGATCGCCGCCACGGTCGCCTTCTTCGCCGCCGTCGGCAACAACTTCCACTGGAATCGGCGCTGGACGTTCGGCGCGGCCGGCACCGAGGCGATCCACCGTCAGGCGCGCCGCTTCCTGATCGTCAGCACCATCAGCTTCTTCTTCTCGCTGGGAATCCTCGATCTGCTCGTCCGCAGCGGCGTGAACTCGCTCGTCGCCCAGGCCATCGCGATCGCCTGCGCGATGCCGTTCGCGTTCGTGGCCAACCGCGTGTGGACGTTCGCCGAGCCCGGGGCGCTGCGCCGTCATGCCGCTCGCCGTCGTGAGCGCGCGCCACGCGCCGCGCAGAGGCGCTGGACCCCCAGGTCTGACCTCGCCGCCGCCCGGCGAACGCCGGGAACCGGCGCCGCCGGGCCATTGTGTCTGCAACAATCGGCTGGATGTCGATCGACGTCAGCTGGTACACCGACGCCGCCTGTCCCTGGGCCTACAGCGTGAGCCCCGCGCTGGCGGTCCTGCGCTGGCGCTATGGCGCACAGCTGCGCTGGCGCCTGGTGACGATCGGCCTGGCCGAGACGACCGAGCGCTACGAGCAGTACGGGTTCACGCCGGCGCGCTCCGCGCAGCACGCGTTGCGCTTCCGCCGCTACGGGATGCCATTCGCGACCGAGCCCCGCGACCGCCTGCTCGCCACGGCTCGCGGCTGCCGCACCGTCGTGGCCACCCGTCTGCTCGATCCCGAGCGCGAGACCGCCGTGCACCGGGCGCTGCAGCTGGCCTGGTTCAACACGACGCTGCTGCTCGATGAGGACGAGGGCATCGCCGCCGCGCTCGCGCGCGTGCCCGGACTGGACGTCGAGGCGATCGTCGCGGCGCTCGACTCGACGCCGTGAGCGCCGCCTACGCGGCCGACCGCGACGAGGCGCGCAGCGCCGCCGGCGGTGCCACCGAGTTCCAGGGCAAGGCAGCCAACAGCGATGGGCGCGTCCGCTACACGGCGCCGTCGCTCGTCTTCCAGTTCGGCGATCGGCGGCTGGAAGCCGGTGGCTTCCAGCCGGTCGAGGCCTACGACGTATGCCTGGCCAACCTTGACCCGCGGACTGGATCGCGAGCCCCCGCCGGACGATCCGCTGCCCGCGCTGCGGCGCTTCCCCGATGGGCTGGTCACCGCGGAGGTGGCGGCGATCATGACCCACGGCAACGAGGCGCCCGACCGCGATGCCGCCGAGTCGGCGCTCATCGAGCTCGCCGGCGAGGGCGCGGTTCGCCGCATCGCGCTCGGTGACGACGCGCTCTGGCAGGCCGTCGCGGTAAAGGCGGCCGGCGAGGCCGCCACGGCCGTCGGCGGCGCCGTTTCGGTGGGCTGAGCGCCGACGGCGGGCCGGCGCCCGCCGGCCACGTGGTTGACGTCCGGCGAGTCGGTAGCCTCCCCGAGCCATGTCGATCACCGTTCACCTGCCGGACGGCAACCCCCTCGAGCTCGACGACCACGCCACCGGCGCGGATGCCGCCGCGGCGATCGGCGCCGGCCTGGCCCGCGCGGCGCTGGCCATCGAAGGTGAGCCATCCCGAGATCGGCGACGAGGGCGAGATTCGTGACCTCGCGCGGCCGCTGCCCGACGGGGCGCACATCGCGATCATCACCGAGAAGAGCGGGGAGGAGGCGCTCGCGCTCATCCGCCACGACGCCGCGCACGTGCTCGCCGCGGCGGTGATGGAGCTCTACCCGGGCGTGAAGATCTCGATCGGGCCGGCGATCGAGAACGGCTTCTACTACGACTTCGAGTTTCCCGAGGGCGTCTCGATCTCCGAGGCCGACTTCCCGGCCATCGAGGCGCGCATGCGCGAGCACGTCAAGGCGGCCGAGACGTTCACGCGCGAGGACGTCCCGGCCGCGGCTGCGCGCGAGCGCTTCGTGGCCGAGCACCAGGACTACAAGGTGGAGCTGATCGACGACCTCGTCGCCGGCGGGGACGTGGCGACCGTCTCGCTGTACACCAACGGGCCGTTCACCGACCTGTGCCGCGGGCCGCACGCCCCCTCGACGAAGACGGTCAAGGCGTTCCGCCTGCAGTCGGTGGCCGGCGCCTACTGGCGCGGTGACTCCAACCGCACGATGCTCACGCGCCTGTACGGCACGGCGTTCTTCTCCGAGAAGGATCTCGCCGCCTACGAGGAGCAGCTCGAGCAGGCCCGCGCGCGCGACCACCGCAAGCTCGGGCGCGAGCTCGAGCTGTTCTTCTTCTCCGACCTGTCGCCGGGCAGCCCGTTCTGGAAGCCGGCCGGCATCGCGATCTGGAACGCGCTGACCGACCTGTGGCGCACCGAGAACCGCGACCGCGGCTACCGCGAGGTGCAAGACGCCGATCCTGTTCGACGTCGACCTGTTCAAGCAGTCGGGCCACTGGGACACCTACCGGGACAACATGTACTTCACCGATGTCGAGGACCGTCCGATGGGCCTGAAGCCGATGAACTGCCCGGCCCACATCCAGATCTACAAGGACGAGCGCCGCTCCTACCGCGACCTGCCGATCCGCTACTCCGAGGCCGGCCTGGTCCACCGCCACGAGCCGAGCGGCACGCTGCACGGGCTGATGCGCGTGCGCCACATCACCCAGGACGACGCGCACATCTTCTGCACCGAGGACCAGGTCCAGGAGGAGGTCATCCACTGCCTGCGATTCGGCTTCTTCCTCTACGAGGTCTTCGGCTTCGCGCCGCGGCTGGAGCTCTCCACTCGGCCCGACAAGCGCATCGGCACCGATGAGATGTGGGACCGGGCCGAGGGCGCCCTGGCCGGCGCACTCGAGGCGGAGGGCCTCACCTACGAGCTCAATCCGGGCGACGGCGCCTTCTACGGGCCGAAGATCGACCTGCACATGACCGACTCGATCGGGCGCGCCTGGCAGCTCGGGCACGGTCCAGCTGGACTACTCGATGCCCGAGCGCTTCGACCTGATCTACACCGGCGCCGACAACGCCGAGCACCGCCCGGTGATGATCCATCGCGCGCTGATGGGCTCCTTCGAGCGCTTCATCGGCATCCTTATCGAGCACTACGCGGGCGAGTTTCCGGTGTGGCTGGCGCCGGTGCAGGCGATCGTCCTGCCGATCGCCGACCGTCACGTCGAGGCCGCCGGGGCCGTGGCCGCGCGACTGCGCGGAGCGGGCATCCGCGTCGAGGTCGACGACCGCGTCGAGTCGATCGGGCGCAAGATCCGCGACGCCGAGCTGCGCAAGATCCCCTACATGCTGGTCGTCGGCGACCGCGAGGCCGAGGAGGGCACGGTGGCCGTGCGCGAGCACCACGTCGGCGATGCCGGGACGGTGCCGGTCGACGCGTTCCTCGAGCGCCTGCAGGCGGAGATCTCCGAGCGCACGCCGCGCCCGACGGGGGCCGAGGCCGCCTGAATGTGGCGATTCGGCCATTCGCTTGTCAGGCCACCGGCCGCCGCTATACTCGGCGCTGTTGATTGATTCGATCCTCACACGCCGCGCGTAACCACCGCTTGACGCGTCGCCACCACAGCTAGTGCCGGTACCGCGTAGGTTCGACCGGCGCCCGCCCGAGCGGGACCTGACGAGGATCAACGAGCGGATCCGCGTCCCCGAGGTGCGTCTCATCGGCGAGGACGGCCAGCAGGTCGGCGTCTTGAAGACCGACGAGGCCCTGCGCTACGCGCAGGAGCGCGATCTCGACCTCGTCGAGGTCGCCCCGGAGGCCCGCCCGCCCGGTCTGCCGCGTCCTGGACTACTCCAAGTACAAGTACGAGCAGGCGCAGAAGCAGAAGGCGGCCCGCAAGCACCAGCAGCAGATCACGGTGCGCGAGATGAAGTTCCGCCCGAAGATCGCCCAGCACGACTACGACGTCAAGAAGGGCCGCGTCGAGCGCTTCCTGAAGGCGAAGAACAAGGTCAAGATCACGATCATGTTCCGCGGGCGCGAGGTCACGCACCCCGAACGCGGTCGCGCGATCCTCGAGCGCCTGGCCGAGGAGCTCGCCGAGGTGGGCGTCATCGAGCAGCACCCCGCCCAGGACGGCCGCAACATGACGATGATGCTCGGTCCGTCCAAGGCCGCCCTGGCCGGCCGAGCGGACCACCACGAGGACCACGACGACCACGACGTGTCACCGGGCGGTCAGGCGCCCGACGCGTCAGTCGTCGCGCCCGACGGCGCCTCGACATCGCCAGCCGATGCGCCTGAGGCAGGCGACGGCGCAGCGGTGAGCGACGCCCCCGCGGCCGACGACATGGCCGACGACTCGGCCGAACCGGCGAGCGCCGAGGCGGCGCCGTCCGCCGCCGGTGGCGAGGCCGCCCCCGCGGAACCGCCGGCCCCCGACGAGCCGACGTCCGCAACCCCCGCCGCCGCCGAGGCGTAGGTCCCGCCCGTCCCGCGCCGCGTGCCGCCTACGCCGGGATCGTGCGCCCGTGCATGCGCTCGAGCGCGGCGTGGCGCAGGAGCGCCTCGGCCGTGCGGCCGTCGCCCGGGAACACGCTGACGACGAAGTGGGGCGCGATGTCGACGGAGGTGCGACCGAGCTCGACGGGTTCACCCAGGCCGCTGCGCACCCGCGCGAGCAGCGCGTCGACCGCTCGCCCGCTGTCGCCGAGCAGGCCGAGCACGGCGGCGAACTCGTCGTCGCCGTCGCGGGCGACCATCTCGCCGTCGCGGACGGTGTGAACGAGGCGCTGGGCGATCGTGCGCAAGCACGTCATCGGCGCCGTGCGCGCCGAGGGCGGACCGCAGCTCCTCGAGGTTGGGCAGCACCACGTGCACGAGGGCGGCGCTGAGGCCCTGGCGGCGCGAGCGGTCGATCGTCTCGTCGAGCTCCAGGTGCAGCAGCCGCCGGTTGGGCAGGCCCGTCGGCGCGTCGTGCAGGGTGGCGTGGGCGAGCTGCTCGCGCAGGCCGCGGCGCTCGCTGCAGTCGGTAAGTACCACCACGACGCCGTTCGGCGCGCCATGCGCGTCGGGGAGGATGCGCGAGCTGACGGACACCCAGCGGGGCACGCCCTGCGGCCGGTGCACGCCCATGATGACGTCGCGGAAGCTGTTGCCGGTGGCCAGCGTCACGGCCGGCGGCTGCTCGTCGCCCGGCCACTCGCTGCCGTCCTCGCGCACGAGGGTGCGCAGCGCGTCGCGCACATGGCGGCCGGCGATCTGCTCGAGGTTGAGACCGAGCAGGCGGGCCGCGGCGTTGTTGGCTCGGCGGAAGCGGCCGTCGCCGTCGAACACGATGACGCCCTCGGTCATCATCTCGGCGGTGATCTGCGTCTCGTTGACCTGACCGACGGTTTCCTCGCGCGCGCGGTCGCGCTCGAGCAGCCAGGCCGCCGTCTGCAGGTGGGGGCCGAGCGCGTCGGCGATGCCGCGCAGCGCATCGGCGAGGTCCCGGGCCCGTTCGGGCGCGCTGAACGCCGATGGCTCGGGGTCGCTGATGCTGAGCGTGCCGACGACCTCGTCATCCCAGGTGAGCGGGAGCACCAGCCACGAGCGGGCGTCGAGGTGCCGGCTCGTGTCGGGATCGGCGCGCTCATCGGAGGCCGCGTCGTCACACAGGACGAGCTGGCGCTCGCGCACCGCGACGCCCTCCATGGAGGACGCGATCGGGACGCGCTTGACGATCTCCCGGTTCGAGCTCGTTGTCGTGGCCCACGCGCGCAGCTGCGGGCGCTCCACGAGCCGGATCGTGGCTCGCTGGGCCTGCGTCGCCTCGGCGGCCGCCTCGCAGGCGGCGGTCAGGGCGGCCACGAAGTCGCCGCCGGCTTCGCCGACGCGGGCGTGGGCGGGGTCGACGCCGGGGTCGACCGCGGGCGCCGGCGACGCGGGCGCTGGCGAGTCGCCGTCGTCGTCGGCCGGGGTCGCATCGGCATGATGCTGCGAGACGCGTGCGTCTCGCAAGCGATGCGGCCTGAGCACCTGCGTCCGCTTCATAGCGCAGACATCATCGGCCGCGATGCGCCGTTTCATGATCAAGCGCCGGTTGGCGTGGACGCAGCCCAGTCGGCCCGGTCGCGTCCCGAGCGGGCGCCGAGGGACGCGCTCCGGCGGCGCCGCGCCGGCGCCCACCGGGTCGTGCGCCCACGTTCTGCCATAATCCTCGGCCGGCCATGCCCAAGATGAAGACCCATTCCGGCGCCAAGAAGCGCTTCAAGCTGACCGCCACCGGCAAGGTGCGCGCCCGTCACGCCTTCACGAGCCACATCCTCGAGAAGAAGTCGCCCAAGCACAAGCGCAACCTCGGACAGCCCGTGATCCTGTCCGACCACGACGCCCCGCGCGTCAAGCGGCATGCTCGGCGCCGGCGCCGCCAGCCCCGCCCGAAGCGTCGCGCCGGACTCGGGGAGCAAGTCATGACCCGCGTCAAGCGCTCCGTTCACGCGAAGAAGAAGCGCCGCGCGACGCTCGAGCTGACGAAGGGCTTCCGCGGCGAGGCGCACTCGAATTACAAGCGCGCCAAGGAAGCGCTGATGAAGGCGGACGCCTACGCGTACCGCGACCGGCGCAACCGCAAGCGCGACTTCCGCCGGCTGTGGATCACCCGCATCAACGCCGCGGCGCGCCAGAACGGGCTCAGCTACTCGCAGTTCATCCACGGTGTGCAGGCGGCCGGCATCGAGCTCGACCGCAAGGTGCTCGCCGACATGGCCGTGCGCGACGCCGAGGCGTTCACGCAGGTCGCCGAGGCCGCCAAGACGGCCCTCGCCGCGGGCTGACCGCCGCGCCACGGCACGACCGCCCGACGCTTCGGCGCGACCGCCCTTTACGACGGCGCCCTCCGTCTGATTTACTTCGGCGCTCGATGCTCGACGTCTCGTCACAGCCGCTCGCCCCCACCGCCACGTCGCGCCGTCCCCGACGCCGATTTCGCTTTGCCGTCCGCGAGGCGTCGGCCGCCTGACCCTGCCAGCCGACAGACCGTCTCTCGCGGGCGCCGCTCCTTCAGGACGGCGCCCTTTTTGTTGCCCGAACGCGACCCGCCGATCCCCGCCGATTCCGCCGACCCATGACCCCCACCGTCATCACCTCCCCGCACAACCCCCAGCTGAAGGAGCTGCGCCGCCTGCAGCGCCGTCGCGAGCGCGATCGCACGCAGCGCTTCCTGGCCGAGGGTGAGGACCTCGTGGCGCCGCGCACGCCGCCGGTCGCGTACCGCTGGCCGGCTACCGGGTGACCGGCAGCGGCGCTCGGAGCCCGACTCGTTCACCGACGTGACGCCCGACGCCCTGGCCGCTGTCTCCACGCTGGGCTCGGGCACGCGGGTGATCGGCGTCTACGAGCAGCGCTGGGCCAGGCCCCGTCGGTCCGTTGTGCGTGTACCTGCACGGCGTGCACGACCCCGGCAACGTCGGGACGGTGCTGCGCGGCGCGGTGGCCCTCGGCGCCTCGAGCGTCGCCCTCGGACCCGGCTGCGCCGACCCCCACGGGCCCAAGGCGGTGCGCGCGAGCATGGGCGCGGTGTTCGCGGTGACCCTCGCTGCGGCCGCCGGCCCGGACGACCTGCCGGGCGAGCGGGTGGCGCTGGTCGCGCACGCCGGCGAGCCGCTGCGCGGCCCCGCCGCACGGCCCGGTGACGCTGTGCGTCGGCGCCGAGCGGGACGGTCTGCCGCCGCCCTTCATTGCCGGCTGCGACCGCGTGGCGCACATCCCGATCGCCGGCGAGTCCCTGAACGCGGCGATGGCGGCGACCGTGGCGCTGTATGAAATGACTAGGGTGGCGTCGCCATGAGCGTTCTTCCCCGCATCGCCGAGCTTCGCGCCGAGGCCGAGCAGGCGATCGCGCAGGCGACGTCCAGCGAGGCGCTCGAGGAGACCCGGGTGCGCTACCTGGGCCGCCGCGCCGAGCTGCCCCAGCTGCTGCGCGGCGTGGCCGAGCTGCCGCCCGAGGAGCGTGGCGCCGTCGGCCGGGCGGCCAATCAGGCGCGCCAGGCGCTCGAGACAATGCTCACCGAACGCGCCGCCGACCTCGACGCCCGCGAGCTCGACGACCGACTGGTCGCCGATCGCATCGACGTCACGCTGCCCGGCACCCCGCCGCAGCCGGTCGGCCGCCTGCACCTGCTCACCGCCACCCAGCGCGAGCTCGAGGACATCTTCCTCGGCCTCGGCTTCACCGTGCTCGAGGGCCGCGAGGTCGAGCTCGTGCACTACAACTTCGACGCGCTCAACCACAGCCCCAATCACCCGGCGCGCGCCCTCACCGACACCTTCTACGTGCGCCCGCGTGACGGCGGCGAGGGCGCTCCCGACGGCGCGGGGCAGGCCGGCGACATGCTGCGCGGCTACGCCTCGGACGTCGTGCTACGCACGCACACCTCGCCGATGCAGGTGCGTGCGATGGAGGCCCACCCGCCACCGCTGTACGTCGTCATTCCCGGCCGCGTCTACCGGCCCGACAGCGACGCCACGCACACGCCGCAGTTTCACCAGATCGAGGGCCTGGCCGTTGACGAGGACATCACCCTGGCCGACCTGAAGGGCACGCTGCTCGCGTTCGCCCGCTCGGTGTTCGGGGATGAGCGCGAGGTCCGCCTGCGCCCGCACTTCTTCCCCTTTACCGAGCCGAGCGTCGAGGTCGACGTGTCGTGCTTCCACTGCTCCGGCGAGGGCTTCCTGCGCGACGGCTCGCGCTGCCCGCTCTGCAAGGGCGAGGGCTGGCTGGAGATCCTCGGCGCCGGCGAGGTCGACCCGAACGTCTACTCCTACATCGACGACCCGGCCTACGACCCCGAGCGGGTCCAGGGCTTCGCCTGGGGCATGGGCGTCGAGCGCATCGCCATGCTCAAGCACGGCGTCCCCGACCTGCGCCTGTACTACGACAACGACATCCGCTTCCTGGAGCAGTTCGGATGAGCGACTCGATCGTTGCCACTCCGCGTCTCGGGAACGGACGTGTCCGACCTTTCTTCACTATGTCTCAAGGAAAGTCGGACACGTCGCTGTGGACGACGGCTCGGGCCACCCCGACGGCGGCGGGCGCATGAAGGTCCCCCTGAACTGGCTGCGCGAGTACTGCGACCCAGCGCTGGACGCGCGCGAGATCGAGGAGCGCCTGACCATGACCGGCACGAAGGTCGAGGCGATCCACCATCACGGGGTCGACGCGTGGACCACTTCGTGGTCGGCCGCGTGCTCGCAGCGCCGCGCGCCACCCGGACGCCGACCGCCTGTCGGTGTGCGAGGTGGCGCTCGGTGAGGACGCGCCGGCGCACGATCGTCTGCGGCGCGCCCGAACGTCGCCGCCGGGCAGACCGTGGCCGTCGCCCGCCCCGGCGCGGTGCATGCCCGACGGCACCAAGCTGAAGGCGGCCAAGCTGCGGGGCGTCGTCTCCGACGGGATGATCCTGGCCGAGGACGAGCTCGCCATCGGCGGCGACCACGCCGGGATCATCGTGCTCGACCAGATGCTGCTCGACGCCGAGCTGGCGCCCGGGCACGCCGCTGGCCAGCGTGCTGCCGATCGCCACCGACGTGCTCGAGCTGGAGATCACGCCCAACCGCCCCGACTGCCTGGCCGTCTACGGCGTCGCGCGCGAGCTGCACGCGGCCACCGGCGCGCCGCTCGCGCCGGCGCCGTGGCAGCGAGACCCCGGCAGCGCCGGGCGAGCTCGCGGGCGTCCGCATAGAGGTCACCGCGCCCGATCTGTGCCCGCGCTTCACGGCGCGGCTGTTCGAGGACGTCACGATCGGCCCCTCGCCGCTGTGGCTGAAGGCGCGCCTCAGCGCGGCCGGGCAGCGCCCGATCAACAACGTCGTCGACATCACCAACTACGTGATGCTGCTGACCGGCCAGCCGCTGCACGCGTTCGACTTCGACCGCGTCGCCGGCGGCCATCTCGTCGTCCGGCGCGCCGCCGACGGGGAGCAGATCGAGACCCTCGACGGCCAGACGCGCACGCTCGACGGCGAGATGGTGCTGATCGAGGACGACGAGGGGCCGACGAGCATCGCCGGGGTCATGGGTGGCGCCCGCTCGGAGGTCGTGCCCGAGACCACGCGCGTGCTGATGGAGGCCGCCACCTGGGACGGCCCGAACATCCACCGCACGTCGTGGACGCTCGCCCTGCGCAGCGAGGCCAGCGGCCGCTTCGAGAAGGGCCTGCAGCCCGAGCAGGCGATGCACGCGCAGGCGATCGCCACGCGGCTGATGCTCGAGCTCACCGGGGCGCGGCTCATGCACCGGGACGATCGACCTCGGCGGACCGGGTCCGCGCGCCGCAGCAGATCCGTCTGCGTGAGCATCGGGTACAAGAACTGCTCGGCGCGCCCATCCCGCGCGAGCGCCAGGCCGAGATTCTCGCGGCGTTGGACTTCCAGACCGAGCCGACGGACGACGGGCTGCTCGTCAGCGTGCCCGCCGTGCGGCGCGCCGACGTCACGCGCGAGGCGGATCTGATCGAGGAGGTCAGCCGCATCGACGGCCTCGAGCGGCTGCCGGCGACCCTGCCCAAGCGCCGCGGCGCCTACGGGCTGCTGTCGCGCGAGCAGCGACTGCGCCGCCGCGCCGCGGACGCCCTGGTCGGCCGCGGCCTGCACGAGATCGTCGGCTGGACGTTCACCGCCCCCGCGCTGCTCGATCGCCTGCGCCTGCCCGCCGACGATGAGCGCCGGCGGGCCGTGGAGCTGCAGAACCCCCTCTCCGGCGACCAGTCGCTGCTGCGCACGATGCTGCTCGGCTCGCTGCTGGACGCCGCCGCCCACAACCGCGCGCAGGGCGCCGCCGACCTGGCGCTGTTCGAGACCGGCACGGTGTTCACGTACCCGCCCGCGGCCGCCCCGGCCGGCGCCTGCGGCGGCCGACGAGCGGCTGCCCCACGAGCACCGCGCGCTCGGCGTGCTCGCCACCGGTCGCCTGGCGCCGCCCACGCTGGGGCGCGCCCGACCCGCCGCGGGCGGACTTCTTCGCCGTCAAGGGCATCCTCGAGGCCCTCGCCGCCGCCCTGCGCGTGCGCGTCGAGGTCGCCGACTGGCGCCGGAGCCGTTCCTGCATCCCGGGCGCAGCGCCGCCGTGCTCGCCGCCCGCTGCGGCGCCGCGACCCGATCGGCTGGCTGGGCGAGCTGCACCCGCTGGTGGCGCGCGCGTGGGATATCGAGGGGGCGGCGGGCTTCGAGCTCGACCTCGACCGCCTGATCGCCGCGGCGCCGGCGGAGCACCGCTACGAGGACCTGATCGGCTTCCCCGCGCTGCGCGAGGACCTCGCGGTCGTGCTCGACGCCGAGATCCCGGCCGCGCGCGTGCTGGCCGTCGTGCGCGGAGGCCGGCGGCGCGCTGCTCGACGACGCGCGCGTGTTCGACGTGTACAGCGGCCCGCAGGTGGGGGAGGGCCGGCGCTCGCTCGCGCTCGCGCTGTCCTTCCGCTCGCCCGAGCGCACGCTGACCGACGGCGACGTCGTCCCGGTGCGCGAGAAGATCGTGGCCGCGCTCGCCGCCGAGCTCGGAGGTGAGCTGCGTGCCTAGGGTCCTCGTCGCCGGCGCGAGCGGTTTCGCGGGCGCGCTCGCCGCGCAGCTGCTGTGGCGCCACCCCGAGTTCGAGCTGACCGACCGTCACGGCGCGCGCCGAGGCCGGCCAGCCGCTGGCGGACCTGTACCCGCGCTACCGCGTGCCGCTCACGCTGGAGGAGCTCGACCTCGACCGCCACGGCCGACGTCGACGCGGCGATCGTGGCCTACCCGCACGCCGCCGCCGCGCCCGTCGTGCACGGCGCTGCTCGAGCGCGGCGTGCGGGTCGTCGACCTGAGCGCCGACTACCGCCTGTCCGACCTGCAGACCTACGAGGACTGGTACGGCCCGCACCCGCACCCCGAGCACCTGCAGCACTCGGCCTACGGCCTGACCGAGCTGCACCGCGACGCGGATCGCCGGCGCGGCAGCTCGTCGCCAACCCCGGCTGCTATCCCGACGGCGACGCTGCTGTCGCTGGCGCCGCTGGCCCGCGCCGGGCTGCATCGGCGACGTGGTCGTCGACGCCAAGCAGGGCGTCGCCGGCGTCGGGCGCGCGCCGAGCTACGACACCCACTTCTCCTTCATCGGGGAGAACCTCGTACCCCTACAAGGTGGCCGGGCACCGCCACACGCCCGAGATGGAGGAGCAGCTGGCGCTGCTCGGCGCCGAGGTCAAGCTGCAGTTCCAGCCCCACCTCGCGCCGCTTCGACCAGGGGCAGCTGACGAGCGCCTACGTCACGCCGACCCGCCCCGGTCATCGACGACGAGCTGGCCGGCCTGTTCGAGGCCGCCTACGCCGACGAGCCGTTCGTCGAGCTCGTCGCCGCGCCGCCCGGCGTGCGCGACGTGCGCGACACGAACTTCTGCCGCATCCACGCGGTCGCCGACCGCGCACACCGGCAAGGTGCTCGTGTTCGCGGCGATCGACAACCTGTGGAAGGGAACCTCCTCGCAGGCGGTGCAGAACCTCAACCTGATGTTCGGCCTGCCCGAGACGACGGGGCTGTCGTGAGCGGCGCGGCGTTCTTCGACTCCCGCTGGGTCCCGTGCCCCGACCACGTCACCGAGCTGGCGCTCGGCAGCGGCCTGCCCGACGGCTTCCGCGCCGCCGGCGTGGCCTGCGGCATCAAGGCCGATGCGACGCCTGGACCTCGGCCTGCTCGTGTGCGACAGCGAACGAGGCCACGAGCGCCGCGCGCTTCTGCGACAGCGGCGTGCTCGCGGGCCCGGTCATCCTCTGCCAGGAGCGCTGCCGCCTCGATGCGCTGCGGGCCGTCGTCGCCAACTCCGGCAACGCCAACGCCGCCACCGGGCGCCGCGGCGTCGATGACGCGGCCAAGTCGCAGGGCGCCGCCGCGCTCGTCTCGCGCGTCAACCCCGACCAGGTCGCCGTCGCCTCGACCGGCGTGATCGGCGTCCCGCTGCCGGGCGACCGCATCATCTCGGGCCTGCGCGCGGCGTCCGGCGAGCTGCGCCCGACCGGCGATGTCGACTTCGCCGAGGCGATCAAGACGACGGACGCGATCGACAAGCGCGCGTGGCTGGAGGTCACGCTGCCCAGCGGCACGGTGCGCCTGACCGCGCAGTGCAAGGGCGCGGGAATGATCTCGCCCCGCTTCGCCACCATGCTGTGCTTCGTGCAGACCGACGCGGTGCTCGCGCCCGAGACCGCCGACCTGCTGCTCGGCGTGTGCGTCAAGCGCTCCTTCGACCGCGTGTCGGTCGACGGGCAGCTGTCCACCAACGACACGGCGATCCTCATGGCCAGCGGCACCAGCGGCGTGCCCGTCGCGCCCGAGAGCGCCGACGAGGGACTGTTCGGCGAGGCCCTGGACGCGCTCTTGCGCCAGCTTGCGCTGCTGCTCGTCCGCGACGGCGAGGGCGCCCGGCGCGTCGGCCGCGTCGTGGTGCGGGGCGGTGACCCTCGGGGCGTGGAGGCGGTGGCTCGGGCGGTGGCCAACTCCCCCCTTGTCAAGACAGCTCTGTACGGGGGCGACCCGAACTGGGGTCGCATCGTGCAGGCGGTCGGGGCCGCCCTGCCGGGGACCGCGCCGCTGGCGCTGGACGTGCACATCGAGGGCGTGCAGGTCTGCTCGGCCGGCGCGGCGATCCCGTTCGACGCCGATGCGCTCACGCGGGCCGTTGGCCGTGAGGAGGTCGAGTACGAGATCGGGCTGCCCGGCGAGGGCGCCGAGACGGAGGTCTTCTTCTCCGACCTCGGACACGGGTACGTGACCATCAACGCGGAGTACACGACGTGAGAGACGTCGGCACCCTCCTCGAGGCGCTCCCCTACATCCGCGAGTTCCACGGCAAGACCGTCGTGATCAAGTACGGCGGCGCGGCGATGGAGGACGACGCGCTGCGCGAGGACTTCGCGCGCGACGTCGTGCTGCTGAAGTACGTCGGGCTGAACCCGATCATCGTGCACGGCGGCGGGCCGGAGATCACCGCCTACATGGACCGGCTCGGCCTGCCCGTGCAGTTCGTGTCCGGCCTGCGCGTCTCCGACGCCGACACCGTCGAGGTGGCCAAGATGGTGCTGGTCGGCAAGGTCAACAAGGAGATCGTGCTGCGCATCAACCGCCACGGCCAGCCGGCCGTCGGCCTGTGCGGGGACGACGGCTCGCTGTTTCGCGTGTCGCGCCGCTCCGCGCCCGGGGGCGAGGACATCGGCTTCGTCGGGCGCATCGACCGCGTCGACGCCGACGTGCTGTTGCACTTCGCCAGCGACTACATCCCGGTGGTCGCCTCGGTCGGCGCCGACCGTGAGGGCAACTCCTACAACATCAACGCCGACGAGGCGGCGGGCGCGATCGCGCGCACGCTCGGGGCGTACAAGGTGGTGTTCCTCACCGACGTGCCCGGGTGGCTGGCCGATCCGGCCGACCCGTCGAGCCTCATCACGCGGGCCGACGACGCGCAGGTGCGTGCGGCGCTCGACGACCTCGAGGGGGGATGCGGCCGAAGCTGGCGGCGTGCCTCGATGCGATCGGCGGGGGCGTGAACTCGGCGGTCATCGTCGATGGCCGGGTGCCGCACTCCCTGCTGCTCGAGCTGTTCACCGACGCCGGCCTGGGGACGATGATCACCGCCGCCGCGGGGGCCCGGTGAGCCTCGCCGAGCTGCAGGCGCTGGAGCGCTCGAGCGTGGCGCTGTCCTACGCGCGCATGCCCGTCGAGTTCGTCCGTGGACGGGGCACGCTGCTGTGGGACGACGAGGGCAACGAGTACCTCGACTTCCTATGCGGGATCGGCGTGACCAGCACCGGGCACTGCCACCCGGCGGTGGTGGCGGCCGTGCGCGCGCAGGTCGGCGAGCTGATCCACATCTCCAACCTCTTCTACAACGAGCCGGCCATGCGTCTGGCCGCCCGCCTGTCGGACCGCTCGCTCGGCGGCAAGGTCTACTTCTGCAACTCCGGTGCGGAGGCGATCGAGGCGGCGATCAAGCTCGCGCGCAAGGCGCGTACCGGCGGCGACATCGTCGTCGCGCACAACGCCTTCCACGGGCGCACCTACGGCGCGCTGTCGGCGACGCCCCAGGAGGCCAAGCAGGCGCCGTTCGCGCCGCTGGTGCCCGGCTTCCGCGCGGTCGAGGCGACGCCCGAGGCGCTGACCGCGGCGGTCGACGAGCGCACGGCGGCCGTGTTGCTCGAGCCGATCCAGGGCGAGAGCGGCGTCAACGTGCTCTCCGACGAGGTGCTGCTCGCCGCCCGCGAGGCCTGCGACGCGCACGGCGCGGCGCTCATCTTTGACGAGATCCAGTGCGGCCTCGGCCGCACCGGCACGCTGTGGGCCTACGAGCAGACCGGCGTCATCCCCGACGCGATCACCAGCGCCAAGGCGCTCGGCGGCGGACTGCCGATCGGCGCGCTCATCACCGGGCCGCGGCTGGCCGACGTGTTCGCGCCCGGCGACCACGGCTCGACGTTCGCCGGCGGGCCGGTGATCGCCGCCGCCGCGCACGCCGCGCTGGACGTGATCGACGACGAGGCGCTGCTCGCGAGCGTGCGCGACCTCGGCGCGCGGCTGGCCGCCGGGCTGGAGCGGCTGCCGCACGTGCTCGGCGTGCGCGGGCGGGGGCTGATGCTGGCGGTGGAGGTCGACGTGCCCGCGCCGGAGGTCACGCGTCGCGCGCTGCTCGACGAGCGCCTGGTCGTCAACGCCACCGGGCCGACGACCGTCCGGCTGCTCCCGCCGCTGACCGTGTCCGAGGCGGAGGTGGACGAGGCGCTGGCACGCCTGGGGCGGGCGCTCGGATGAGCGCCGCGGTCGTGTGCCTGCCCGCCGGCTACGAGCTCGATGACGACCGTGGACGCGTCGACATCGACGTCGTGCACGCGTTCCTGTCGCGGGACTCCTACTGGGCGCCCGGGCGCCCGCGCGAGCTCGTCGCGCGCTCGTGGGCCGGTTCGGCCCGGGTGCTCGGCTGCTACCGCGGCGACGCCATGGTGGGGGGTGCGCGGGTCATCTCCGACGTTGCCACGTTCGCCTACCTGGCCGACGTCTTCGTGCTGCCCGAGCACCGCGGCCGCGGACTGGGCGTGGCGGTCGTGCGCGAGGCGGTCGAGCACCCCGACTACCGGTCGCTGCGCTGGAACCTGCATACCCGCGACGCGCAGTCGCTGTACGGGCGCTTCGGCTTCGTCGCGGCGCCCCCGACCGGCATGGACCGCGGTCGCGAGGAGCCGTGGGCGACCCGGGCCGCGGGCGATCCGAGATAGGCTGCGGCGCCCGTGACCGAGGAGCACACCCGCGCGCACCTGCTCAAGACCGCCTCCTACGAGGCGGCGCCCGAGGACGTCCACCGCGTCCTGCTGCTCTATTCCGGCGGCCTGGACACGAGCGTGATGCTCAAGTGGATCCAGGACGAGTACGAGGCCGAGGTGGTCACGCTCACCGTCAACCTCGGCCAGCCCGGCGAGGATTACGGCGTCATCGAGGACAAGGCGCGGCGCCTGGGCGCGGTCGAGTCCTTCGTCATCGACGCCCGCCAGGAGTTCGCCGACCAGTACGTCGTGCCGGCGATCAAGGCCAACGGGATCTACGGGCTGGGCTATCCCCTGTTCACCGCGCTCGGGCGGCCGCTGATCGCCAAGCTCGCGGTCGAGTACGCGCGCCGCAGTGGCTGTGACACGATCGCCCACGGCTGCACCGGCAAGGGCAACGACCAGGTGCGCATCGAGGCCACCGTCGCCACGCTGGCGCCCGAGCTGAAGATCATCGCGCCGGTGCGCGGCTGGCAGATGGGCCGCGAGGAGGAGGTCGCCTACGCCCGCGAGCACGGCATCCCGGTCAAGGGCGGTTCCGAGGTGGCCCCCTACTCGATCGACGACAACCTCTGGGGGCGCTCCTCGGAGGGGCGCTGGATCGAGGATCTCGACCACGCCCCCGACGACGACGTCTTCCAGCTCGTGGTGCGCCCCGAGGAGGCGCCGGACGAGCCCGAGACGGTGCAGATCGGCTTCGAGCGCGGCGTGCCGGTCGCGCTGAACGGCGAGCGGCTGGGGATCGTCTCGCTCCTCGAACGGGTCGCGGAGATCGGCGCGCGCCACGGCGTCGGGATCGTCGACCACATCGAGGACCGCATCGTCGGGCTGAAGGTGCGCGACATCTACGAGGTGCCCGCCGCGGCGATCATCCTGCCCGCCCACGCCGAGCTCGAGAAGCTCGTCGGCACGATCCACCAGAACCAGTTCAAGCCCCAGCTCGACCGCCAGTGGGCCTATCTGGTGTACGCGGGGCTGTGGTGGGAGCCGCTTCGGAGTGACCTTGATGCGTACATGGACGCCGTCAACGAGCGCGTCACGGGCACGATCGGCGTGAAGCTCTTCAAGGGTCATGCGCGCGTCGTCACGCGCTCGTCGCCCAACGCGGTCTACGACGAGGCGCTGGCCTCCTTCGGGGCGTCCGGCGGCCTGTTCAGCCAGCAGGCTTCGCCAGGCTTCATCGAGCTGTGGTCGCTGCAGTCGCGCATGGCCTGGCGGCTGCGCGAGAGCGGGGGGTCGGGCTCTGGCTCGGGCCCCGGCTCTGGGGCCGGCGCCGGCTGAGGCGGGGGCGAGGCGCCCGGCGCGTGTGCGAGCGCCGCGGTTGTTCGGCGCGGCGGGGGCGGGCGCCGGCGCGTGTGGGCGCCGTGGCGGTTCGGCGCGGCGGGGGCGGGCGCCGGCGCGTGTGCGAGCGCCGCGGTTGTTCGGCGCGGCGGTGGCGGGTGCCGGTGCGTGTGGGCGCCGTGGCGGTTCGGCGCGGCGGGGGCGGGCGCCGGTGCGTGTGGGCGCCGCGGCGGTTCGGCGCGGCGGTGGCGGGCGCCGGTGCGTGCGGGCGCCGTGGCGGTTCGGCGCGGCGGTGGCGGCGGTGGCGGCGGGGCGGCGCCCGGGAGGCGGCGTGTCGAGTTGCCACACCTTGGCTGGTGGCACGATCGGGGGGGTGTGGTGCGTTGTTGCCCCTGTGGGGGAGTCAATCGACCACACCCCGGTGGTCGGTTGTGGGGGTGTGGTGAGTTGTTGCCCCTGTGGGGGGGTTAATCGACCACACCTCTCGGGCTGGTGGCGACTGAGCGGCGCGTCGGACGGTTTGCGCCCGCGCTGCAGCGCTGGTGGATCACGCCCCCGCCGTCAGCGTCGGTCCCGGTTCCCGGCTCCCGCCCGCCGCGATGCCCGTGCCGGACCCCGGTTCGCCGGGCTGGATGCCGCCGCGTCGCGCGGCGAGTAGCATCGAGGCGATGTATGCGACCGGCTACAGGATCCTCGGGTTCGTCGTCTGGCGGGTGAGTCGCTGGTATGTGCGCAAGACGTTCCACCACGTGGCTCCGTCGCGGCGCACCGTTCTCCTGGTCGGAGCGGCCGGCACGGTACTCGCCGGGGCGCTCCTGCTCGCCAACCGCCGCGAGCCCGTCTGAGGAACGGCGCGGACCCGATGCGCAAGGCGCGCCCGCTTACGCCTCTGGTGTCCGGTGCGCGGCCTAGGCTGCCCGCCATGAGCTTCGAGGAGGCAGCGTCGCCGAGTAGCCGGGCTCGGCAGACGACCGATGTTCCGGACGGGCGGTAGGGGCGAGCGATGGAGCCAGCGCCGGAGATCGACCGGGTCGAATGGCTGTCCTCCTCGTCCGAGGTCGTCCTCGTGCGGGTGCATGGACACCGCGTGCAGCCGCGCAGCGACGATGAGCTGAGGCTCATCGTCGACGAGGCCGGGCATCGGCGTGCCTTTCCACCCGATCAGGGCGTGCACGTCAATTACCACACGGGTGAGTGGACGGCTTGCTTCTCGGTCCCGATCGAGCTTCGTCCGGCCCTGGAAGCCAACCTCGCGCTCGAGCTCGGGGGGCTCGTGCTCGCGCTGCCGGCCGCGCTCGCCGGTGGCAGCGAGGGCGTTGGCCCGACGGCGGACGCCCAGGTGATCGACCGTGGCGTCCTCGCCGAGCGCCGCGCGCGTCGCGCCGAGCTCGCCGAGCAGGGTCTCCTGCGCCGGGCCGCCGAGGCCGAAGCGGCCGTCGACACGCTGCAGCGCCAGCTGACGAACCTCGAGCAGCGCTTCGCCAAGACCAACGAGGAGCTCGAGCGCCTGCGACCCCGGCTGACCCAGGGCGAGGCGGAGCGGCGCCGGCTGCGGCAGCGCGAGTACGCCGAGCAGCAACAGCGCCTCGAGGCCGAGGACCGCATCCGAGAGCTCGAGGCCCGCATCGCCGGTGAGCGCGACGGCCTGCGGGCGAGTCTGCGCAAGGCCGAGCAGGAGACCCAGACGCTGGCCGCCGAGCTCGAACGCCTGCAGCGGGCGCTGGCCGAGGCCCAGCATTCGGCCGCCTCCGAGCAGGCGAACCTGCGTCGCGCCCAGGAGGAGCTCGCGGCACGCGAATCGGCGCTCGGCGAGTCGGCACAGGCGCCCGCCGGCGCGGCCGGCGGAGGGGAGCCTCCCCAGCGCGTGTTCGTGCGCGTCGACTCCACCGAGGAGCGCGTTCAGGCGCTCGGTCAGCAGCTGCGTTCGATCTCCGATCACCTGGCCCGTCGCGAGGTCGCCCTCGAGGAGGCGGTCGCCGGTGAGCGCGAGGCGCGCGATGCCCTCGCCTCCGAGCGGGCCCGCCACGACGAGGACCTGGCCGGCCTGCAGCGTCGCGTCGAGGAGCTGCGCGGCGAGCTCGTGGCGGCCATCGGGCTCGTGCGCGCAGAGCTGCAGGCCGAGCAGGCCGCCCGCGCACGGGCCGAGGACGACCTGCAGGCCGAGCAGGAGGCGCGCCTGCGCGCCGAGGGCGAGCTGCACGCCGAACGCGCGGCCGTCCAGCGACTGAGCGACGAGCTCCAGGCGGCGCGAACCGAGGCGGCCAGCACCGCGCTGGCGCTCGGCGACCTCCCGCTCGAGCAGACACCGACCGCGACCAGCGAGACCGAGCTGCGGCGCCAGCGCGAAGAGATGGCCGAGGCGCTCGCCGCGGCGGTCGCCCGGCTGCGCGCGCGCGTCGCCGAGTTCGAGCAGGCCGAGCCCGTGTCCGCGCAGCCGCCGGCCGAGGCCGTGCCGGCCCAGCCCGAGGCGGCCGAAGCCGCCCCACTCGAGGCCACGGCCACCGAGGCGGCGGCCGCCGCGCCCGCACTCTCCAAGCCCGAGGCCGAAGCAGCCGTCGAGGTCGCGCCGGCCGCCGAGCCCGCGCCGCCCGAGGCCGCGCCGCGCCTTCGAGGCCGCGCCGCCCGAGGCCGCGACCACCGGCGAGGCCGCGCCGCCCGAGGCCGCGGTCATGCCGGCCGAGACGCCGGCGCCGGCGTCGCCGCCGCCGGTGCCATGGACCGTCGCCGACTCGGGCACCACGGTCGGCGGTGAGCCGTCGGCAGGCGCGATCCAGCCCGCGGTGACCGAGGACTCCGCGGAGGCGGCCAGCAGCCATCGGCCCCTGGAGCTCGGCGTGGCGGCCGCGGCAGCCATTCCGGGCGCGACGTCGCCCCCCGCCGCGCCGGCGACCCTCGGCGATACGCCGGCGATGCCACCGCCTGACGCGGTCGAGCTCGCCTCCCGGCTGCAGGGAGTGCGCCCCCGACCCACCGCCTGGCTGGCGGAGGCGCTGCGGCACGCGGCGGTGCATCGCGACACGCAGCTCGTCGGTGAGCTGATCGCCGAGCTGCTGCCGGCCCAGGGGCTCGTGGTGCGGCGGGCCACGACGTACGGCGTGACCATCGACGAGGTGGGGTGCTACCGCGTCGCCACGACGGGCTCCGGTCCCGCCTCGGTGGCGAGCATCGATCCCGCGGCGCTGAGCGGGCTGGACTTCGAGGTGCGCGGCTCGGCGGCGGCGATCGGGGCCCTCGCCGCCGCTCGCGGGAGCTGGCGGTTGCGCGGCCTGCGCGTCACGCCCGGGCGCCGTCACCGCGCGCGCCGCGTCGCGCGGTCCCGCAAGATTCCCCTCACCCTGGCCGAGCTCGCCGCGGCGAACATCCGGGTGTGGCCCGGCCTGCTGCTGCCGGTGCTGGCGGAGGCCATCGATCCGCAGTGGACGGCGGGCGAGGACTTCCTCGTCGCCCTGGCCATCACCGGGGCCACGCCGACAGTGCTGTACGTCGGTGTGCACGACGGCGCACCCGTCACCGTCAGCCCCCGCCGGTTCGACGCCGTGCCCGCGGCGACGCTGTACCTGAGCGAGCAGGCGTGCCTGAACCTGCTGGCGCGGACGCCGCTGCCCGCCGGCGAGCGCGTGCTGTGCGCCGGGGACCAGGCGGCCGCCGAGCGGCTGCTGACTTGGATGGATCGGGCCCAGGGGCTCGGCGCTCCCGCGGCATAGCCGTCCGGTGTTCATGACGACCGTCGGCGCCGTATCGGCGCCTGCCCGGCTGGCCCTGCGGCCTCGGATCGGGTGCTCGCGGACCTCGCAACGTGCGAGATGAGCCGCCCGGCACATCCGGCTCGGCACCTACCATCAGATCTCCAGTGAACGCCGCTACCTGCGCCCATCTGCACGTGCACTCCGAGTACTCGCTGCTCGACGGCGCGTGCCAGATCGATGCGCTGGCCGCGCGCGCCGCGGCGTTCGACCAGCCGGCGCTCGGGCTGACCGACCACGGCGTGATGAACGGCGCCGTCGAGCTGCAGAAGGCCTGTCGCAAGCACGGCGTGAAGCCGATCATCGGCTGCGAGATCTACCTGGTCGAGGATCACGCCGCGCAGGGAAGCGGTCGCGTGGAGCGCAACCACCTGACCCTGCTGGCCGCCAACGACACGGGCTATCGCAATCTCGTGAGGCTTTCCTCCGCCGGCTTCCTCGACGGCCTGCAGCGCGGCAAGCCCTGCGTCGACCTCGGCCAGATCGAGAGCCACGCCGAGGGCATCATCGCGCTCTCCGGCTGCCTGGCCTCGCGGTTCTGCCAGCGACTGCTCAGTGATCGCCCCGACGAGGCGCGGGCCCACGCCGATGACCTGCTGCGGGTCTTCGGCGCCGACAACGTCTACTTCGAGGTCCAGAAGAACCGCCTCGACGCACAGGAGAAGTGCAACGAGGGCATCGTGCGCATCGCCCGCGAGGTCGGCGGTCGGTTGGTCGGCACCGGCGACGTCCACTACCTGCGCCGCGAGGACTACGACCACCACACTGCGCTGCTGTGCGTGCAGACGAAGAGCACGCTCGCCGCGCCGAAGATGACCTTCGAGACCAACGAGTTCTACCTGCGCGACAGCGCCGAGATGGCGAAGGCGTTCGCCGAGTGGCCCGAGGCGATCGCCAGCACGCTCGAGATCGCCGAGCGCTGCAACGTGGAGATCGAGCTCGGCAACCAGCTGATCCCCAGCTACCCGACGGCCGACGGCACGCCCGAGCGCGACTACCTGCGGGCCCGCGTGCAGGAGGGCCTGCGGCTGCGCTACGGCGACCCGCCGCCGGCGGAGGCGGTCGCGCGGGTGGAGATGGAGCTCGACGTCATCGACCGCATGGGCTTCAACGCGTACTTCCTCATCGTGTGGGACTTCGTGCGCTTCGCCAAGGAGAACGGCGTGGCCGTCGGCCCCGGCCGCGGCTCGGCGGCCGGCTCGATCGTCGCCTACTGCCTGTCGATCACCGACGTCGACCCGTTGCAGTACGACCTGCTGTTCGAGCGCTTCCTCAACCCCGAGCGCGTGTCGATGCCGGATATCGACATCGACTTCTCGGTGCGCGGCCGCGAGCGCGTGATGCGCTACGTGGTCGAGAAGTACGGCCGCGAGTCGGTGGCGCAGATCGTCACGTTCGGCAAGATGTTCCCGCGCGCCGCCACGCGCGATGCGGCCCGGGTGCTCGGGTTCGACTACGGCGCCGGCGACCGCCTGGCCAAGCTGATCCCCGACCCCCAGCAGGGCCGCCCACCGTCCTTCGACGACTGCCTGGCCCCTGGCGAGGCCCTGCGCAAGGCGTATGACGAGGACGGCGAGGCCCGCCAGATCATCGACGTCGCCAAGGGCCTCGAGGGGATCGTGCGCAACTCCTCGATCCACGCCGCCGCGGTCGTGATCGCCGACCGCCCGCTGACCGACATCGTGCCGCTGCAGCTGGCCGACGCCGGGACCGACGAGAGCGGTGAGCGGGTGTACCGAACCGTCACCCAGTTCTCGATGAAGCCGATCGAGGAGATCGGCCTGCTGAAGATGGACTTCCTCGGGCTGCGCAACCTCGATGTGATCGAGGACGCGCTGGACATCATCGAGCGCTCGACGGGCACCCGTCCGGACATGACGACGCTGCCACTGGACGATGCGCCCACCTACGAGATGCTGGCCCGCGGCGATTCGATCGGCGTCTTCCAGTTCGAGTCCGAGGGCATGCGCGAGGCGCTGCGCAAGGTGCGCCCGACCGAGTTCAACGACCTCGTTGCCCTCAACGCCCTCTACCGGCCGGGGGCGCTGGACCAGATTCCCGTCTACGCCAAGGGCAAGCGCAACCCCGAGGCGATCAGCTACGCCGACGAACGCCTGCGCCCGATCCTGGAATCGTCGATGGGGGTGATCCTCTACCAGGAGCAGGCGATGCAGATCTCCAAGGAGCTCGCCGGTTTCAGCGGGGCCAAGGCCGACGACCTGCGCAAGGCGATCGGCAAGAAGAATCGCGAGGCGATGGCCGCGCTGAAGCCCGAGTTCGTCGCGGGCTGCCGCGCATCCGGCACTGGTGAGGCGGTCATCGAGTTCCTCTGGACGACCAACGAGAAGAGCGCCGACTACTCGTTCAACAAGTCCCACGCCGCCTGTTACGCGCTGATCGCCTACCGCACCGCCTGGCTGAAGGCGAACTACCCGGCCGAGTACATGGCGGCGCTCATCTCGTCGGTGATGTCGACCAAGGACAAGGTGCCGTTCTTCGTCGCCCGCTGCGAGGAGATGGGCATCGAGATCCTGCCACCCGACGTCAACCTGTCCGACCACGAGTTCACCGTCGTGGAGGGCAACATCCGCTTCGGCCTCGACGCGGTCAAGGGCGTCGGCTTCCAGGCCGTCGAGGCGATCAAGACCGCGCGCGAGGAGGCGGGATCGTTTGCGTCGCTGTGGGACTTCTGCGAGCGCGTGGACAACCGCTCGGTGAACAAGAAGGCGATTGAGGCGCTGATCAAATGCGGCGCGTTCGGATCCACCGGAGCGACCCGGCGAGGCATGCTCACGGTGCTCGAGCAGGCCCAGGGCGCCGGGCAGAAGGCCCAGCAGGACGCGCTCATCGGCCAGGGATCGATCTTTGACATGCTCGCCGGGCCCGGCGGCGACGGCGCCCCGGCGGGCGCCGGTGCCGGGCTGCTGCGCCCGAGCCACCCGACGATCCCGGCCGAGGAGTTCGACCAGGCCGAGCTGCTGGCCGCCGAGAAGGAGTCGATCGGCCTGTTCATCTCCGCCCACCCGCTCAAGCCGCTTCGTGAGGCGCTGCGCGCCACCGTCGACTGCTCGCTGTCGGACCTCTCCGAGCGCCGCGACAAGGATTGGGTCACTGTCGGCGGCATCATCACCGAGGCCAAGAAGATCCGCACCCGCAACGGCGACCCGATGATGTTCGCCACCCTCGACGATCTCGAGGGCGCCGTGGAGATCCTCGTGTTCGGCAAGGCGCTGTCGGAGTACGAGGGCGCGCTCGGCGTCGACCAGGTCGTCCTGGTACGCGGACGCGTCGACCACAAGGAGGCCGGCAAGACCTGCGTCGTCGTGCAGACGGTCGAGCCGTTCGCTCCGAGCGAAGACGAGATCGATCGCGCCCGCGAGGCCGCCGAACGGCAGGCCGATGAGGCGACCCCGGCGCTGATGCGTCTGCGCCTGGACGCCGCGCGATTGCCCGCGACGATCATCGACGACCTCAAGGACGCCCTGGAGAAGTTCCCTGGGCCGGCCGAGGTGGTCCTGGAGATGGCCACGAGCGCCGGCGCCCGCTGCCTGCGCCTCGGACCGGCCTACCGCGTCGCCCCGACCCCGACGCTGCGGGCCGAGCTCGAGCAGATCCTCGGACCGGCCGTCCACGCCGTCGGCTGACGCCGACGCACCCGCGCCGTCCTCAGGAACGTGCCCGGCGGCGGCGACCGCTGGTCGCCGCGCGCGCGGCCAGCCCGCGCTCGCGCAGCGCGACGGCGTGCGCCACCTCCTCGCGGGTGGGGCCGCTGTGCTTGTCCCCGGGAGTCTCCAGCACGCAGGGGAGGTCCTGGAAGCGCGGCTCGGACAGGAACACCGCGCAACCGTCGTCCCCGATCTCTCCCGCGCCGATGTTGGCATGTCGGTCCCGGTTGGAGCCCAGCGGGGTCTGCGAGTCGTTGAGGTGCAGCGACCCGATCCGCGGCGCGCCGACGGCGGCGACGCATTCGTCGATCGTCGCCGTCAACGCCTCCAGGGTGCGGATCTCATAGCCGGAGGCCAGCAGGTGGCAGGAGTCCAGGCACACGCCCAGGCGCTTCGACCCGCCGGCCGCGTCGATCAGTGCCGCGAGCTCATCGAACGACCGGCCGAGCGTCCCGCCCGCGCCGGCGGTGTCCTCGAGATGCAGGGGACAGTGATCCGATTCGGCCAGCGCCGCGGCCATCACCTTTCCGGCGCGGGCGATCGCCGGTCCGACGGCCCCGGTCTTGGCCGAGCCGGGGTGCAGGACGACGGCGTCGGCGCCGATCGCGTCTCCGATCCGCAGCGATTGGGTGAGCGAGGCCAGCGAGCGCTGCGCGATGTCCGGGTCATCGCTGGCGCAGTTGAGGAGGTACACGGCATGGATGAGCACGCCGTCGATCTCGCTGGCCTCGCGTGCCTCTCGGAAGGCCGCGAAGTCATCCTCGCCGTAGGCGGTGGGTCGCCACATGCGGGGGGACTGGTTGAAGATCTGGATCGCCCGGCAGCCCAGGTCGCTCCCGCGCTCGATCGCCTTGTACAGGCCGCCGGCCGGTGAGACGTGGGCGCCGATTAGCATGGGAGGCTGCGCGTGCCGGTCGGCGCCGCGTCCGGCGCCCGTCCCAGGGCACGCCGACGCGCGTGCTCGGCGGCGGCGCGCACTCCGAGCCACCGTGCTGATCGCGATGACCGACCTCCCATGACCGACATGCGTGTTCGCTTCGCTCCCTCACCGACGGGGGCGTTGCACATCGGCGGCGCCCGTACGGCCCTGTTCAATTGGCTGCTCGCGCGCCACAACGGCGGCACGCTCGTGCTGCGCATCGAAGATACCGACCGCGAGCGCTCGACGCCCGAGAACGTTGAGCAGATCCTCGACGCGCTGCGCTGGCTGGAGCTCGACTACGACGAGGGCCCGATCTTCCAGAGCGAGCGTGCCGAGCGACACCGGGAGGCGCTCGCGCGCCTGCTGGACAGCGGCCTGGCGTACCGCTCCACCGCCACGGCGGAGGACGTGAAGGCCTACAAGGAGCGCCACGGCGCCGAACGCGGCTTCCGCGGCGAGCCCGACACCGAGGGCGCCGTGCGCTTGCGCGTGCCCGACGGGCAGACGGTCGTCGCCGACGCGATCCTCGGCGACGTGACCTTCGACAACGAGCACTACGACGATCCGGTGATCGGGCGCGCCGACGGCTCGGCCCTCTACAACTTCGCCGTCGCGATCGACGACCTGGATGCGGGCATCACGCATGTTGTCCGCGGCAACGACCACCTGTCGAACACGCCCAAGCAGCTCTGGGTGCTGCAGGCGCTGGGGGCCACCCCGCCGGTGTATGGGCACATGCCGCTCATCCACGGACCCGACGGCAAGAAGCTGTCCAAGCGTCACGGCGCCGCCTCGGTGCAGGAGCTGCGGGCCGCCGGCTACCTGCCGGAGGCGGTGCGCAACTATCTCGCGCTGCTCGGATGGGGCAGCGATGACGACGAGACGAAGCTCTCCACGGAGGAGCTGGTGCAGCGCTTCACCCTCGATCGCGTCAGCCGCAACCCCGCGCGGTTCGATGAGACGAAGCTGCGCTGGCTCAACGGGCTGTACCTGCGCGATCTCGACGACGCCGAGCTGGCGCGGCGCCTGGAGGAGCTCACCGGACGCGAGGGACTGCTCGGCGCGGCGCGCATCAGCCACGAGAAGATCCAGACGCTGGCCGACTTCTGGCCGCTGGCCGGGTTCATCTTCGACGGCCCGGCCGACGATCCCGCCGCGCGCGAGAAGTGGCTGGCCGGCGACGGGGCCGGCGATCCTCGCCGCCGTGCGTGGTGCGCTCGCCGGCGTGGACCCGTTCGACGAGGAGCATGTCGAGGCGGCGCTGCGGGAGATCGTCGAGTCGCGCGGGCTCAAGCCGCGCGACGTCTACCAGCCGCTGCGGGTGGCGCTGGCCGGCACCACGGTGTCCCCGGGCATCTTCGAGACGGTGGCGCTGCTCGGTCGCGAGGACACGCTGCGCCGCGTCGACGCGGCGCTCGGCGCCGTCGCGTAGCCGGGGTCGCGGGGGTCGTCGCCGCGTTTCGCCTGGTCAGCGACTGATTTCCCGCGCGACCGTGGCAATCTAACGCCCGAATGTCATCCGCTGGGGTGGTCATAGCCGAATTGCTCTCAACCATCCGTCCACCGTTGCCGATACCCGGCACAGAGATCGCCGTTGCGGCCGATTCTGGAACCATCGATGCCCAACGCAGCCTCAACTTCACCGCCCGAGTGTCCATCCCTGAACAACAACCTGCCGCCCCCTCCCAGTCCACCGGGCGCCATCAGAATGAGGGTCACGGCCGTCGCCTCACCGCGGCGTTCGAGGCACTCGAGGCCTTCCCGGCGCTCGCCGAGTCGCGCAACCGCGTGCTCTCGCTCGTCGCCCAGGAGCACGTCTCGGCCGGCGAGATCGTCGCCGCCGTCGAGTCCGACGTCGCCCTGATCATCGCCGTGCTGCGCGTCGCCAACCGCGTCAGCGGCAAGTACCGCGGGCGCGTCGAGACGGTTGTCCAGGCCGTCGAGCTGCTGTCGCCCCAGGCGGTGCATGCGCTCGCGGCGCGAGCGCGGACCTTCGACTTCTTCGAGCGCTCGAGCGTGTGGGACGCGGCGCCCGAGCGTTTCCGCCTGCACGGCCTCGCCACGCAGCACGCGGCCGACCGCGTCGCCAGCGAGGTCGGCTACGAGCACCGCGACCGCCTGATGGTCACCAGCCTGCTGCACGACGTCGGCAAGCTCGTCCTCATGCACGCCTACCCGGGCTATCCGGGCCAGGTCCACCAGGGCGCCCGCACGCCCGAGGATCGGCTGCATCGCGAGCGCCGCGAGCTCGGCGTCGATCATGCCCTGGTCGGCGGCGTGCTGGCCCGCCGCTGGGGCCTGCCCGACGCCGTGGCCTCGGTGATCGAGCGCCATCACGCCGACGACGTCAGCGGGGAGGCCGCCTTCGTACGCCTGGCCGACATGCTCGCGCATTACGAGCAGGGCTCCTCGGTCGCGCCGAGCGAGCTGTTGAAGGTCGCGCGCAGCATCGGGATCGGCCCGGCCGAGTTGCGTCGCGTGATGTACGAGCTGCCCAACCCGACGAACGTGCGCCAGCGCCACGTCGACCCTTGCCCGCTGTCCTCGCGCGAGCTCGGCGTACTGCAGCGCCTGGCCGAGGGCAAGGTCTACAAGCAGATCGCCCACGAGCTAACGCTCTCCACGAGCACGGTCCGCACGCACCTGCACAACATCTACGGCAAGCTCGGCGCCGTCGACCGCGCCCAGGCGGTCCTCATCGCCACCGAGCGCGGCTGGTTGTAGGGGTGCCGGAGGCGGCCATGTGGCCGCCGCAGGTGGGTCCCCTCCCGGCCGTAGGCCGGGATCGTCTCCTCCGCGTCTCTCGCTTCCCGCCGCCGTGAGCGACGGGCCGGTCGCGTAGGATCGTCGGGCACCCCCCCCACCGATGATCTCGATCACGACAAAGTCCCCCTACGCCGTTCTCGCGCTCACCGAACTGGGGCGCACCGCGGGAGCGTCGCCCGTCCCCATCGGGGAGCTCGCCCGCCGGCGCGACGTCCCGGTGCAGTTTCTCGAGCAGCTGTTCGCGGTGTTGCGGCGTGCGGGCATCCTCACCTCCCAGCGCGGCGTGAAGGGCGGCTACCGTTTCGCCCGCGATCCAGCCACGGTGACCGTGCTCGAGGTGGTCGAGCTGCTCGACGGTCCGCTCGGTCGCGACTCCCAGGGGGTGTTCGCGGACGCCGCGGCGGCCGCCCGGCAGGTGCTGGAGGCCACCACGATCGCCGATGTCATCGAGCGCGAGGCGCGCGAGGCCGGCTCGGCGATGTACTACATCTGATGCGCGTGCCTGTCATGAACAAGCGACGCGATCCCACACAATGAGAATCGGCTGGACCATCCCCTGCAAGTACCTCGAGGTGCACGACGGCCTTGGCACGCTGGTCGGCGCCGGAGCAAACCACTACGCGGTGGCGGAGTTCCCGACGACGCTGAGCGTCTGGATCGCCGTGCAGATCTACGGCCACCGCAGCGAGGTCGAGAGCCGAGCACACGCCTGGCCATCCAGCCGCTCGGTCCCGACATGGCAGCCCTGCGCGCCGCCGCTGGATATGCGCTTCGGCTTCCCGCCCGAGCGCGCGCCCACCGAGCCGGCGGGCTGGGAGGTCGGGGCGCTGATCCCGACGCTATCCAGTTCGCCGCCGAGGAGGAGGGCACGTACACGATGCAGGTCTGAGGTCGACGACAAGACCGACGACGGTTCCGCTGTACGTCCAGGGCGGCATGCCCGGGGTCTGAGCACCGGCGCGCCGCGCCCGTCGCCGCCGGCGCGCCCGAGCCGTCAGTCGCCGCCGGGCCGGACCGCGGTGAGGAACCCGCCGCCGACGTCCTCGTCGGCCGGGCGGCCGTAGGCCGCCGCGACGAGCCATGTCGTGGGTGTGAACCTCCCAGCCGTGCGCCGGCAGCCACTCGGCGGCGTCGTAGCCCAACCCGCCCTTCCACAGGGCGCTGAAGTGGTCCATGCCGAGGACCGCCTGGGCCTGCTCGAGCAGCGCCGGGTCGGCGAAGTTCGCTCGCTCGGACGCCAGCTGGCTGCCCGGCGCCGACAGGCTCGCCGACCGTGCTCAGCAAGTCGGTGGCCTCCTCGGCGGTCAGGTAGATGAGCAGCCCCTCGGCCAGCCAGGCGGTCGGCCGGGCGGGCTCGAAGCCCGCGTCGCGCAGCGCGCCGGGCCAGTCGCCGCGCAGGTCGACCGCCAGCGCGTGGCGCTCGCAGCGCTGCGCTCGGCACCCTGCGCGGTGAGCACCTCGTCCCTTGAACTCGATGACCTCGGGGAGGTCGAGCTCGAACAGCTCGCGTACCGTCTGGCCACGGCAGGCGAAATGCCCGGGTGTCCAGGCCGGCAGGCCAGCAGCACGACCTGGCGGCAGCCGATCGCGGCACGCCTCGAGCAGGTAGTCGTCGAAGAACCGGGTGCGGATGGCGACCTGAAAGGCCAGCGCCGCCTGTGCGGCCTGCGGGCGCTCGGCGGCCTCCGCGGCGGGCGGGACTGCGGCGGCGAACGCCGCGGCGTACGGGTCGTCGAACAGCCGGTCGGGCCGTTCGCTCTCCTGGCGCCCGCACGACCGCCACCTCGAGCGCCGTCTGGCCGAGGCTGCTGAGGGAATGCGGTGATGCCACGCGTTGCTCCTACCTGGGGGTCCGGTGCCACGCCGCCGGACGGGGAGATCGACGGTGTACCAAAGTTGATGCCAAGCGGTGGCTCGGACGCGTCGGGCACCGGGGCCGGCGCTGCGCGAACGCCGTGCCGTCGGCGCTGTCTCGCCCTCACGTTACCGTCCGGGGCATGAGCGACGAGCCTTCGCTGTACCTCGACGCCGCGGTGACCGACGCGCTGCGCTCGATCTCACAGACGCTCACCGCGCGCCTGGAGGTCGAGCTCGAGGAGAAGGACTCGCTCGCGGTCGCCGCGGCGCTGCGCGCCGCGGCCGACGGCCGGCGTGCGCCTCGGCGTGGCCGAGATGACCGCGTCGCTGATCGAGCGCGGTCACGACGTACGCGTCGAGCTGGCGCTCGACGACGTCGACCCGTGGCGGGAGCGATACGGCGACGGTGAGCCGCGCGGCGAGTCCTGAGTCGCCGCCTGCCGGCGCGCGTCAGCCCGCCTGCCGGCGCAGCTCCAGCGCCTTGGCCGGGGACGTTCGTGATGATCCCGGCGACGCGCGGGTCGGCGATCAGCTCGCGCAAGCGGCTCGCTGCGGTTGACCGTCCACACCAGCGCCGGGCAGTCCGGCGGCGGCCGCCCGCGCGAGCGTGCCGAGACGCGCGAGCGCGTGGTGCGGCGCCAGGTAATCGGCGCCGCAGGCCTGCGCCCGGGCGACGGGCGCAGCTCGGACACGCGGGTACGCAGACGGCGTGCGCCGGCCGGTCCGCACCGAGCAGCAGCCCGGTGCGGATCGCCGGCTCGAGCGACCTTCACCCGGGCGATGACCGCGTCCAGGAACGAGGTGACGATCACCTCCGGTGGCGCAAACCGCTCGGCGATGAGGGCGACCACCTCGTCGACGTAGCCGTCCTCCTTGAGCTCGACGTCGATGCGCACCCGTCCAGCGGCGAGCTCGAACACCTCGTCCAGCAGCGGAGGCTGGCGCCGCCGCGCGCCGGGTGATCTCCGCGCGCGTGAGTTGGCGCCACGGGCACGCCCGCGACGCGGGCGTCGTGGAACACGATCAGCTCGTCGCTCGCGGGTCCGCCGCACATCGAACTCGATGCAGTCGGCGCCGGCGAGACCGCCTGCTCGAATGCCTCCAGGCTGTTGCCGGCCGCGTGCGCCGACGCGCCGCGATGGGCGATGATCAAGGGGAGCTCCACCCGCCCGGGCCACCCCGGCGTCGGACACGATGCAGGGCAACATACGGCTCGCGACCGACGGTCCGGCCCTCCGCGACGAGGACGGCGCCGGCGGCCCGCTCAGGCGGGCTGCCCGGGGACCGGCGGCATCGGGGTGGCGATGCGGGCTCGCGCCATGCAGTGCGGGCAGTAGCGCACGGCCAGGGCCGCCGACCGGACGTGGACGGTCACGCCGCAGCGCGGGCAGGTCTGATCGAGGCCGTCGTCCGGGCGGTGCGGGCGCGCCGCGGCGACGTGCGGACGGAGCGGGTCGGCACAGGGCTGCGGTGGAGCCATCACCCAGATCTAGTCCGTCGCTGTTGAGCTTTCGTTACATCGCTGACAAGCGGCGGTGAAGGCCACGGTGCAGCGTCCGCCAGCCGTGAGCATTATTGTCGGCGCATATGGGTCGAATTCCGATCAACATTGCCGAGCTGGTCGGCGGCACGCCGATGGTGGCGCTCACCGGCCTGCTCGACGATGCGGCGGTGGATGGTGGCGTTCAGCTCGTCGGCAAGCTCGAGGCGTTCAACCCCGGCGGCAGCGTGAAGGACCGCATCGGCGTGGCGATGATCGAGACGGCCGAGGCCGAGGGCCGCATCGAGCCGGGTCGCACCACGATCGTCGAGGCGACGAGCGGGAACACCGGCATCGCGCTCGCCTTCGTATGCGCGGCGAGGGGCTACGAGCTCGTGCTGACCCTCCCGCAGGGCATGAGTCGCGAGCGGGAGAGCCTGCTGCGGCTGTACGGGGCGCAGGTCCGAATCACCGAGTCGATGGGTGGCATGGGGGAGGCGGTGGCGGCCGCGCGTGAGCTCGCTCGCGGCGCCGACGTGTTCCTTCCCGACCAGTTCTCCAACCCGGCCAACCCGGAGGCGCACCGCCGCACGACCGGGCCGGAGATCCTCGCCGCGCTCGACGGGTCGGTCGACGTGCTCGTGGCCGGCGTCGGGACGGGCGGCACGATCACCGGCACCGGGGAGTTCCTGCGCGAGCACAACGACAAGCTGCGGGTGGTGGCCGTCGAGCCCGCGAACTCGGCGGTGCTGTCCGGCGGCAGCGTCGGCCCCCACCGGATCCAGGGCATCGGGGCCGGCTTCGTGCCGCCGGTGCTCAACCGCGAGCTGATCGATGAGGTCATCCCCGTGACCGACGACGACGCCATTGCCACCGCCTGGCGGTGTGCACGCGAGCTGGGGGTGCTGGCCGGCATCTCGTGCGGGGCGGCGGTGTGGGCGGCGCTGCAGGTCGCCGCGCGACCGGAGTCGCGCGGCCAGCGGATCGTCGTGGTGCTCCCCGACTCGGGCGAGCGCTACGTGTCGCAGCCGTTCTTTGCGCCCTGAGGGCGGGGCCGCTACGCTCTGTGCATGTTCGGCCTGGTCACCCTCGGACGGGTCGCCAAGGAGGTTCGTCGCGACATCGCCGCCGCCCGCGATCGCGATCCGGCCGCTCGGGGCGTCGGGCCGACCGAGATCCTGGTCAACTGGCCGGGGATCCACGCGTTGCTCACCCATCGGGTCGCCCACGCGCTCCAGGACGCCGGGCTGCCGGTGCTGCCCCGTTCGATCGCGCTCGTATCGCGCGCGCTCACCGGTATCGAGATCCACCCCTCGGCGGTCATCGGCCAGGGTCTGTTCATCGATCACGGCACGGGCGTGGTCATCGGCGAGACGGCCGAGATCGGCAACGACGTGACGCTGTACCAGGGGGTCACCCTCGGCGGGACGGGCTTTGCCAGCGGCAAGCGCCATCCGACCGTCCAGGACAACGTGACGATCGGCTCGGGCGCGAAGCTGCTCGGCCCGATCACCATCGGTCACGGCGCGAAGATCGGCGCCAACAGCGTTGTCATCACCGACGTGCCACCGAACTCCACCGTCGTCGGCGTCCCCGGGCATCCCGTGCGCATCGACGGGCGCCGCCCGGAGGGACCCGACGCCGACTGGATTCATCTGCCGGACCCGATCGCCGAGGCCATCCAGGGCCTGGCCAGTCGCATCGGCGCGCTCGAGCGTGCCGTGGCGACGCTGGCGGGCGACGACACCGACGTGCCGGCCACCGCGGAGGTGCGCCCGCTGCGTCCGGTCAAGGGTCCCAACCCCGCCGGCGGGTAGCTCCCTCTGCGGCCGGCCGATCCGGCGGATCGTCACATGTTCATGAGAGGTCTCCGAGGATCTTCTTACGGCTGGCTTACCGGCCGTTCGCAGACTGCGACCCGGTGAGTACCGACAGCATCACGGCTCCCGGCCGCCCCGGGGTCGACCTGCGCCGGGCGGAGTTCGTTCTGACGCTCCTGGCGTTCCTCGGCTTCCTCGCGCTCCCGATCCGCATCACGACGATCTACAGCGGCCTGCCGGCGCATCCGCTGTTCGTGCACGTGCCGGTGATCCTGATCCCGACCACGGTCGTCGCCGCCGTGGTGTTCGTGATCAAGCCGCAGTGGTTCTTGCGTTACGGCATCGCGCTGGCTGCCGTGTCGATCGTCGCCATGAGCTCGGTGTTCCTGACGATGCAGGCCGGCGCCGCGCTGCGCGCCGAGCTGAACCTCTACGGCCCGGCCGGGACGCTGATCTCCCAGCACGCTCAGGCCGCGCACATCCTCGCCGTCGTGTACGTCGTCTTCACCGCGACGCTGATCGTCACCTTCGCCGCGCAACGGATCTCGGGGGGCATGCCGACCGGTCTGAGCATCGTCGACCGCCTGCTGTCTCCCCATTGGGTGTGCACGACGTTGCGCGTCGGGCTCGTGCTGTTGGCCGTGGGCGCCGGCTACATGTGCTTCCGGACCGGCGATCTCGGCGCGAAGGCGGTGTGGCAGGGACGGATCCAGGCCGCCCACGGCGGTGGCTTCGGCGGTCCCGGCGGGCAGCCGCTGTTCCCGCCCGGTAGCGGCGCGCCGTAGCCGGGCGCTAATAGAAGACCGTGCTGGTGCGGTGGCGCGGGCGCGCCTTGTACTCAGGCGCCTGACCGCGGTGCCACAGCCAGCCGTCCAATTCGCGCGGCGGGACGCCGGTTCGCCGCGCGATCAGCTCGCAGGCGTGCACGGCGCACGCGCGGATCTCGCGCTCGGCGGGTCCCATCCGCACCGGGAGCCCCGCGTCGATGTGGGTGGCCAGGCGCTCGTCGTAGACCAGCACGCCGTCGCAGCGCAACACGTGCGGCACCAGGTTGTCGGCGAAGATCGGCAGCGTGTCGAGATCGTCGAAGTCGGCCACCCCGGCGAGCGCGAGATCGTTGGCGGTGATGAGCGCCCGCTTGTAGAAGCCGACGTCGTTGTACATCGCCATCCGGGTGGCCAGCATGCGGGCCAGCCGGTCCGCGGATCCCCGCGCCTGGCGGACGACGTCGAGCGCGCCGCGGTCGCCGAGGAAGCCGCCGAGCGAGCGCAGCGCCTGAGCGTAGAGCGCCATCAGCTCGAGGTCGGGCCGCTGGCCGAGCACGGCCGCGACGGTCTCGGTGCCGAGCTCGCGCAGCTCGGCCGGCGACCACGGCCCGGCCGCACGAAAGCGGTCGGTGAGTGCCCACGCCACGGTGAAGTAGCCCGACAGCGCCCGGCCGTCCGTCTCGCGCTTGCGCTTGCGCAGGCGCGGGAACCATCCCGAGCCGAAGTTGATCGCATCGAGCGTGAGCAGGTACATGGCGACCTCCTCGGGGGTGCCCTCCAGGTAGTGGCGCTCGGGATCGAGGCTGGGCGCCGGCGCGGGGGCCGCCGCGGCCGCCGCGTCGACATCGATGCGCACCCAGCGCGCCGCACCGGCGATTGCCGCGCTGCTGCGGCGCACCTCGTCGCAGAGGGACATCCGCGCAGTATCGCGCGCGACCGGACCCACGGCGCCGACGCGGACCCCTCCGTGGGCGGGTCTATCCTCAATTCCACGTGAGTGAGGCCAGCGCCGAAACCGAATACCTCGTCGACGAGCCGGCGCCGCCCGGTCAGGATCCGCCCGAGCTGACGGAGCGTCTGGAGCGTCTGCTCGACGGGCTCAACGAGCCTCAGCGCGAGGCGGTAACGCACGGCGAGGGCCCGCTGCTCATCCTCGCCGGGGCGGGCAGCGGCAAGACCCGCGTGCTGACGCACCGGATTGCTTACCTCATCTTCACGGGCGTCGCCCAGCCCGGCGAGATCCTCGCCATCACGTTCACCAACAAGGCGGCGCAGGAGATGCGCGAGCGCGTGGAGCTCCTGCTGGGGCGGCGCACGCGCGGCATGTGGCTGCTCACCTTCCACGCGGCCTGCGCGCGCATGCTGCGGGCGGATGGCGCGCGGCTGGGCTACACGCGCCAGTTCACCATCTACGACCAGGCCGACGCGCGCCGCCTGACCAAGCGCTGCATCGATGAGCTCGGGATCGATCCCAAGCGCTTCACTCCGACCGCGATCCACGGGCAGATCTCCGACGCGAAGAACCGCCTGCGCGACGCCGCGGCCTACCGGCAGCTCGTGGGCTCCTACTTCGAGCAGACCGTGGCCGACGTGTACGACCTCTACGAGCGCGACCTGCACCGGGCCAACGCGATGGACTTCGACGACCTGCTGTTCCGGGCCGTCAACCTGCTCGAGCTGTTCCCGGAGGTGCGCGAACGCTACGCCACGGCCTTTCGCCACGTCCTGGTCGACGAGTACCAGGACACCAACCACGCCCAGTACCGCTGGCTGCAGCTGCTCGTCGGCGGCGGCCGGGAGGCGCCGGCTCGGGGCGAGGCGGTGCACGTGCCCGGGCATCGCAACCTGGCGGTGGTGGGCGATGACTCGCAGTCCATCTACGGCTGGCGCGGCGCCGACATCCACAACATCCTCGACTTCCAGGACGACTTCCCCGACGCGCGCGTCGTCAAGCTCGAGCAGAACTACCGCTCCACGCAGACGATCCTGTCGGCCGCCAACGCGGTCATCGCCCACAACCGCGGTGGCATCGCCAAGACGCTCTGGAGCGAGATCGGGGAGGGCGATCCGATCCGCATCCGCGAGCTCGAGGACGAGCACGCCGAGGCGCGCTTCGTGGTGGGCGAGATCGAGCGGCTCGTCGACGAGGGCTGCTCGCGGTCGGAGATCGCCGTCTTCTACCGGACCAATGCGATGTCGCGCGTGATCGAGGACACGCTCGTGCGCCGCGAGATCGCCTACCAGGTCATCGGGGGCACGAAGTTCTACGAGCGCGCGGAGATCAAGGACGCCATGGCCTACCTCACGCTGCTGGCCAACCCGCGCGACGTGGTCAGCTTCACCAGGGTGGCGAACTCGCCCCGCCGCGGCATCGGGCAGACGTCGCTGTCGCGGATCATCGCCCACGCGACGAGCGTCGACGTGCCGGTGTGGGACGCCGCCGCCGAGCCGGAATCGGTCCCGGGCCTCGGGGCCGCGGCGGTGAAGGCGCTGCACCGGTTCATGGACACGATGGTCTCGCTGCGGGCGCGGGCCGAGGAGGGCGTGCCGGTCGGCGACCTGCTCGAGGCCCTGCTGGCGCAGACCGGCTACGTCGAGGCGCTCGAGGCCGAGCGCACGATCGAGGCGCAGGGGCGCATCGAGAACCTCGAGGAGCTCGTCGGCGTGGCGCGCGAGTTCGACGCCGCCTCCGAGGCCGGCGAGGACACGTTGGACGTGTTCCTGCAGCAGATCGCGCTCGTCGCCGACGCCGACACGCGCCGCGACGAGGAGCACATGGTGACGCTGATGACGCTGCACAACGCCAAGGGCCTCGAGTACCCGATCGTGTTCATCGTCGGTTGCGAGGACGGCGTGTTCCCTCACTCGCGTGCGCTGGAGGAGGGGGGCCTGGAGGAGGAGCGCCGGCTGTTCTACGTCGGCGTCACCCGCGCGATGCGCGACCTGTGCCTCAGCTACGCGCGTCGGCGCGCGGTGTTCGGGTCGCAGACCTACGGCCTGCGCAGCCGCTTCCTCGACGAGATCCCCGCCGAGCTGACCGACCGCGAGGACGAGCCCGTGCTGCGTCACGGCATCGGCGGACTGGCCATGGGCCAGAGCTCGGCGCGTGGCCGAGGTCCCCAGGGCTCCGGACCGGCGGGCGGATGGGCCGCCGCCCGTACCGAGCAGCCGGCGGTGAGCTTCCGCCTCGGCGAGGACGTGGTGCACGCCGCCTTCGGCGAGGGCGTGGTAACCGGCGTGGAGCCCGGCGGGATCATCGTCGTGCGCTTCGCCGGCGACGGCTCCGAGCGCAAGCTGATGGCCGACTTCGCGCCCGTCACGCGGCGCTGACGAGACACCGGCGAGGCTCGCGCGGCGGCGCCGGGCGACGTCCGGCGGCGCCCGGCGCGGGCACTAACATGCCGCCCGATGGCGGCCACGATCATCGACGGTAAGGCGGTGGCGGCGCGGGTGCGCGCCGACGTCGCCGACGACGTGGCCGCGTTCACCGCGGAGCACGGCTACCCGCCCGGCCTGGCCACGATCCTCGTCGGCGACGACCCTGCCTCGGCCGTCTACGTCGGCGGCAAGCAGCGGACGTCGGCCGAGCTGGGGATGACGGCGGTCAGCGAGATGCTGCCGGCGACGGCGAGCAGCGAGGACGTGGCCGCGGTCATCGAGGGCCTCAACGCAGACCCGCGCGTGCACGGCATCCTGCTGCAGCTGCCGCTGCCCGGCGGTCTGTCCGAGACGGCGCTGACCGGGCTGATCCATCCGGCCAAGGACGTCGACGGCCTCACGCCGGTCAGCGCCGGGCTGCTCGCGCTCGGGCGGCCGGGACTGCGCCCATGCACGCCGTCGGGGGTGATGGAGCTGCTGGCCAGCGTCGACGCCCGGCTCGAGGGCGCCGAGGCGGTGGTGATCGGTCGCTCCAACCTGTTCGGCAAGCCCATGGCCCAGCTGCTGCTGGCCGCCAACGCGACCGTCACCATCTGCCACTCGCGCACCGCGGACCTGGCCGGCGTCAGCGCCCGGGCGGACGTGCTCATCGCCGCCGTCGGCCGCCCGCGGCTGGTGACGCGCGACTTCGTCAAGCCGGGCGCGGTGGTCATCGACGTCGGCATCAACCGCCTCGAGTCGGGGCTGGTCGGGGACGTCGACTTCGACGCCGTGTCGCAGGTGGCCAGCGCAATCACGCCGGTGCCCGGCGGCGTCGGGCCGATGACGATCGCCATGTTGCTGCGGAACACGGTTGCCGCCGCCCGCGCACAGGCCGGGCCCTGACGGACGCCCCCGAATAGGCTTTCCACGTCATGAAGTTGACCCGTCTCCGTCTCGGCGAGCTGCTGGCCACGGTCGGCGCGATCGCGCTGGCGGTCCTCACCTTCCTGCCCTGGTTCAGCACGCCAAGCGGCAACGTGACGGCGTGGGACGAGTTCGGGGTGGTCGACGTGCTGATCGTGCTCGTCGTCGTCTGCGCGCTGACGCTCACCGTCACCACCGTGACCGAGCGCACGACGGCGCTGCCGGTGGCCAGCGCCGTCTGGACGACCCTGTTCGCGGTCATCTCGACCATCGCGATCCTGGTGTGGGTCATCGTGCGGCCCGGGGATGCCACCGGCAACTGCGCGGCCAGTTGGCTCGGGCTGGCCGCCTCGGCGCTCATCCTGGTCGGCGCCTGGCAGTCGATGCGTGACGAGCGGATCGGGCGCTATCTCCCCGACGACACGCCGCGGCGGCCGGCTCCGCCCGCGTGAGCGACGCGGCGCCCGCGTAGAATCGCCGCCGTGATCACCCGCGAAGAGGTCCTGCACGTCGCCCGCCTGGCCCGCCTCGAGCTCACCGAGGCGGAGGTCCAGCGCATGACCGCCGACCTGGCCCGCGTGCTCGACCACGTCGAGATGATCGGCGAGCTCGACCTCGACGGCGTGCCGCCGACCTCGCACGTCGTCGAGGTCGAGAACGCCCTGCGCGAGGACGTGCCGATCCCGTGCCTGCCACGGGACGTCGTGCTCGCCGCTGCACCAGAGGTCGTCGACGATGGCTTCGCGGTTCCAAGCCCGCAGGCCGGCGGGGGCGACGCGTGAGCGAGCTCGTGCGAGCTGTCGGCCGCCGAGGCCGCCCGCCGCGTGGCCGCCGGCGACGTGTCGGCTGCGGAGCTGTTCGAGGCCTACCGCGAGCGCGCGGCCGCCGACGAGCTCAACGCGTTCGTGTGGGTGGCCGAGTCCGCGCCCGAACGGGGGGCGCCGGACGCCCCGCTCGGCGGGGTGCCGCTGGCGGTCAAGGACCTGTTCTGCACCGAGGGCGCTCCCAGCCAGGCCGGCTCGCGGATCCTCGAGGGCTACCGGCCGCCGTACACCGCCTCGGTGGTGGCCCGTCTCGCCGGGGCGGGCGCGCCGCTGCTGGGCAAGACCAACCAGGACGAGTTCGCGATGGGCTCCTCCAACGAGAACTCCGCCTACGGCCCGGTGCTCAACCCGTGGGAGCGCTCGCGCGTGCCGGGCGGCTCCTCGGGCGGCAGCGCGGCGGCGGTCGCCGCCGGCCTGGCGCCGTGGGCGCTCGGCACCGACACCGGCGGGTCGATCCGCCAGCCGGCGGCGCTGTGCGGGATCGTCGGCCTGAAGCCCACCTACGGTGCCGTATCGCGCTACGGGATGATCGCGTTCGCGTCCTCGCTGGATCAGGCCGGCCCGTTCGCTCGCGACGTCACCGACGCCGCGCTGCTCCTGCGCCACATGGTGGGGCAGCGCGATCCGCTGGACTCCACCTCGCTGGCGTTCCCGGGAACGATCGAGCTGCCGACGGCGACGCGCCTGGACGGCATGCGCCTGGGCGTGCCGGAGGAGCTCTCCGGCGAGGGCATCGAGTCCGGCGTGCTCGCGGCCTTCCAGGAGACCCTGCGGGTGGCCGAGCGCCTGGGCGCAACCGTGCGGACCTGCCGCCTGCCGCACGCGCCGCACGCGCTGTCGGCCTACTACGTGCTGGCGCCGGCGGAGTGCTCGTCCAACCTGGCTCGCTTCGACGGGGTGCGCTACGGGCTGCGCAGCGGCGGTGACGCGGGGCTGATCGACATGTACACGCGCACGCGCCACGACGGCTTCGGTCCGGAGGTCAAGCGCCGCGTGATGCTCGGCACCTACGCGCTGTCCAGCGGCTATTACGACGCGTTCTACGGGCGGGCGCAGCGCGTGCGCACGAAGATCGCCGAGGACTTCGCGCAGGCGTTCTCCGAGTTCGACTTCATCGTCACCCCGACGAGCCCGACGGTGGCGTTCGAGCTCGGGGCCAAGACGAGCGATCCGCTGGCCATGTACCTGAACGACTTCTGCACGGTGCCGATGTCCCTGGCCGGGATACCGGCCATCTCGATTCCCAACGGCCTCGGGCGCCCCGACGGCGCCCCGGACGGGCCGGGCCTGCCGATCGGGTTCCAGATCGCCGGCCCGGCGTTCAGCGAGGAGCGCATCCTGGACTGTGCGTTCGCGCTGGAACAGGCGATCGCCTTCGACGGGAGCCCGGCGCGGACATGACCGACTACGAGCCCGTCATCGGCCTCGAGATCCACGTCCAGCTGTCGACCCGCACGAAGATGTTCTGCGGCTGCGAGCTGTCGTTCGGCGAGCCACCGAACACGCGCACGTGCCCGGTGTGCCTCGGCCTGCCCGGGAGCCTGCCGGTGGTCAACGCCCGGGCGATCCACTTCGGCCTGATGATCGGTCTGGCGCTGGAGAGCGAGCTGGCGCCGCGCTCGATCTTCCACCGCAAGAACTACTTCTATCCCGATCTGCCGAAGGGCTACCAGATCTCACAGTTCGACGAGCCGCTGTGCCGCGGCGGTCGCCTCGGCGACGTGCGCATCCACCGCGTGCATCTCGAGGAGGACGCGGCCAAGCTCATCCACGCTGGCGCCAGCGGCCGCATCCACGGGTCCGAGCGCAGCGTGGTGGACTTCAACCGGGGCGGCACCCCGCTGGTGGAGATCGTCACCGAGCCCGACGTGCACTCGGCCGAGCAGGCCCGCGAGTGGCTGACGCTGCTGCGCACGACGCTGCGCGAGCTCGGCGTGTCCGACGTGGACATGTCCCAGGGCTCGCTGCGCTGCGACGCCAACGTCTCGATCCGCCCGGTCGGCAGCACCGAGCTCGGCACCAAGACCGAGCTGAAGAACATGAACTCGTTCCGCTTCCTCGAGCAGGGCGTACGGGCCGAGATCGAGCGCCAGACGCGGCTGCTGTCCGCCGGCGAGGCGGTCGAGCAGGAGACGCTGCACTTCGATCCGGCCAGCGGCGCGCTCACCTCGCTGCGCTCCAAGGAGGAGGCCCACGACTACCGCTACTTCCCCGAGCCGGACCTCGTTCCGATCGCCATCACCGAGGCCATGCTCGTGGCGGCCCGGGAGGCGATGCCCGAGTTGCCGGCGGCGCGCGCGCAGCGCTACGAGTCCGACCTCGGCTTGACCGTCGACAGCGCCCAGGCGCTCGCGTTTCGTGGCGAGCTGGCCGTCTACTTCGAGTCGGTGCTCGCGGCGGCGGGGTCGGCCAACGGCGATGCGGCGCCCGCGCAGGCCGTCGCTCAGTGGGTTACCGCCGAGTTGGCGCCGCGCCTGCAGGACACCCCCCCGGCCGACAGCCGGGTCACGCCGGCCGCGATGGCGGCCCTGGTGGCGATGGTCTCCCGCCGCGAGATCAACGCCCCCAGCGCGCGGACGGTGCTCGAGCGCCTGCTCGCCGACGGCGGCGACCCGGCGGCCATCGTCGCCGCGGAGGGGCTGGCCGCGGTCGGCGCGGCGGACGAGCTGGCGCCGATCGTGGCGGCCGCGATCGAGGCCAATGCCGACGCCGCCGAGAAGATCCGGGCCGGCAAGGTCGAGGCGATCGGCCCGATCGTCGGCCACGTGATGCGCGAGACGCGCGGGCGAGCCGACGGCGGCGAGGTGCGCCGCCTCGTGCTCGAGCAGCTCGGCGCCTGACGCGGCCGGGCGGGGTTCGAAGCGGCGCCCGCGCAGGCGTACCATTGAGCGACGGGCGTCGCCCGTCGCGGCGTCGCCGAGTCACCGTTACGAGGAGGGAGCCTTGTCCCGTCTCATCCGCATGGACCAGAGCGGCCACACGACGCTCGCGGAGTGGACCGCCGCCGACCCCGACAGCGTGCAGGAGGCCGTGCGGGCATTTCGCGACGAGCTCGATCGCGGCTACTTCGGGATCGTCAGCGATGGCGAGGGGCACGCCGAGCAGGTCCGCGAGCTGCCGCCCGACGCCGACCTCGTCATCCTGCGCCTGCCGATCGCCGGCGGCTGAGCGCGGGCGCCAGCATCCTGCCGATGCACGCCGCCGCCCGACCGGACGCCCTGCCGGCGGTCGTCGCCCCGCCGCTGCCCGAGCTGGCCACGGTGCACTGGCGTCCGCGCGTCGACGAACGCGCGCTGGTGCGCTCGGGCCGGCTGTGGACGGCGACGACGGTCGCCCACACGGTGCCGTTCATCGCCGCCGCCGCCGTACTGATGCTGCTCCAGCCGCTGGCCTTCGCCGTCGCGCTCGTCGCGCTCGCCCACGCGTGGGTGATCCCCGAGCTGTACGCGCTGCGGGGCGCCAATGTCGTGCGACCCAAGGCGGCGCCGGGCGCCACGTCGGCCGCGGGCGCGTCGGCCCAGGCCGAGCAGGCCGAGCGGGTCGCCGCGGGCCTGCTCGGCGACCTCGTCGGGCACCACGCGCGCGACCTGTACGCCGAGACGGGTCTCGTGCTCGAGCGCGGGCGTCTCGGCGTGTGGCTCGTGGGACCGGCGGGCGCGCTGCTCGTCCGCGGCCGGCGGGTGTTCTGCTACTGCGTCAAGGTGGACCCGCGCGGCGGCGGCGACGAGGGCCGCGCGCAGCGGCTGCCGCAGGCCGACCGCATCGCGCATCTGCTGCTCGCCCTGCGCGCGGACGAGGCGGGCTTCGCCACCGTGGCCAACCTCGGGTTCTCGGGCGCGTCCTGGCGTGTGGCCCGGCGGCTGCCGCCGCGCACGCGCCGGGCGCTCGTCGCTGCGCGCCGCCGTCCCTGAGCCGCACCGGCCACCCGGTACAGATCGCCGCAGGCGTTTTTGGACCGCGGTCCATACGCGTCCAGGCGCGCCGCCCCGATCATGTGCTCATGAGCGATCTCAGCACCAGCAACGCGGGCCGTGCGGAGCGCGGGCGGTACATGCTGCTGCCCGAGGATCCGGCGCTCTCGGGCCGCACGGCCGATCCGCGCCGCCCACGGGTGCGCCGATACCGGCTGGCGCGGCTGACGGCCGACGGCGGCGCCGCACACGGAGAGTCGACCCGCCGGCCGGCCGGCGAGTTCGCCTACCTGCGCCGCTCGCACGACTGACGCAAACCGTTCCCCGAACGGGTGCGGAACGACTACCCTTGTCGTATGAACTCCACTCCTCCCTCGGAATCCGGGCAGCACACCTCGCTGGGCACCAAGGCGATCGCCGTCCTGGTGCTGATCATCGCGGCGTGGATCCTGCTGCACTTCGTCGTGCACATCGCACTGGCCATCGCCAGCGTGGCGGTGATCGTCGTCGCGATCGTCGCGCTCATCTGGGCGCTGCGCGTCGTGCTGTAGCGCCGGTTCGATGGGCTACGTCGTCATCGCGGTCTGCTTCGGCTTGGCCGGCGGCTTCGTCGGCAAGGTCAAGGGCAGCTCGTTCGTGCTGTGGTTCCTCATCTCCGGCACGGTTCCGTTCCTCGGGCTCCTGGCGGCGATCTTCTATCGCTACGAGTCCGAGGAGCTGCGCCGCCAATGCCCGCGCTGCGGGCGGGTGACCAAGCTCTACGACGCGATCTGCACGCGCTGCGGGGAGGAGCTCGAATTCCCCGAGGTGGCGATCGCTCCGGAGGCGTGGACGCGGGAGACCGCGGGGCACTCCTGAACGGTCGCGCCCGCGCGACTCAGGCGCAGCCGGCGCAGCGGCCCCAGACCACGAGCTGAGCGTGGTCCGGCTCAAATCCGGCGTGACGTGCCGACTCGATCGCCCCCTCGGGCGGCTCGCCCTCCAGGTCGAACACCGCTCCGCAGGAGCGGCAGATCGCGTGGCCGTGCGGCGCCACGCGGGAGTCGTAGAGCGCCGGCCCGCTGCCGGTGCTGACGCGTCGCACGAGGCCGAGCTGCTCGAACAGCTCGAGCGTGGCGTACACGGTCGGCAGCGACGTGCCGGGGAGCTGCTCGCTCACCGTGGCGTGCATCTCCTCGGCGGACACGTGCTGATCGCGCGCCGCCAGGGCGCGGTGGATGACCAGCCGCTGGGACGTGACCCGCTGGCCGCGGTCGCGCAGCTTGGTGATGATCACGGCATCGGCGGTCGACGCGTTCATGGCTTGAGTGTAGCGAAAGTTAGGGCATCCTTATTGCAAACCAGTTGCTACAGTGGCGGCGATGGCCAGCACGGGGACCGAGGAGACGCCTGCCACGGACGCGGGCGACGGGCGGAGCTCGCTCGTCGACGCGCTCGTGCACCGGGCCGGGTTTCGCGACGAGCGTGACTTCATCCTGCGTGTGGTGCAGCCCGCGCTCGTCGGCCTGATCGACGGCACGGTCTCCTCGATCGCGCCGATCTTTGCCGCCGCCGTGTCCTCGAACTCCCACACCGCGCTGCTCGTCGGATTGTCGACCGCGCTGGGCGCCGGCGTGAGCATGGGCTGGTCGGAGGCGCTGTCGGACACCGGCGAGCAGACCGGTCGCGGCTCGGCCATCGTGCGCGGCGCCATCACCGGCGGGATGACCACGCTCGGCGGGCTGTTCCACACGCTGCCGTTCCTCATCTCCGACGTGCACAAGGCGCTCATCGTCGCCGGCTGCGTGGTGGCCGTGGAGCTGTTCGTGATCGCCTGGATCCGCAACCGCTTCCTCGAGGTCTCGATGCGCTCCTCGCTGCTGGTCGTGACCGTCGGCGGCGCGATCGTGCTGGTCATCGGCGTGGCCATCGGCAGCGCCTGACCTCCCGGCTTGCCGCCCGAAAACCCGCTGGTACACTGGCGTTTCTGTCGCCGCTCGGGCCCCCGTGACGCCCGCAGCGGCCTTGTCGTCTCTACACACAACGAGTTGATGGGAAGGAGGTCGGTGCGATGCGCGCGGTCGATGCCGTGATGGAATGCCTGAAGGCGGAGGGTGTGGACGTCGTATTCGGCCTGCCCGGCGGTGCCAACCTGCCGACCTACGACGCGTTCGTCGATGCCGGAATCCGCCACATCCTCGTGCGTCACGAGGCCGGCGGCGGTCACGCCGCCGAGGGCTACGCCAAGGCCACCGGCAAGGTGGGCGTGGCCTTCGCCACCAGCGGCCCCGGAGCGACGAATCTCGTCACCCCGATCACCGACGCGATGATGGACTCCGTTCCGGTGGTGTTCATCACCGGCCAGGTGCGGACCGAACTGCTCGGCACCGATGGCTTCCAGGAGGCCGACACGATCGGCATCACGATGCCGATCGTCAAGCACTCGTTCATGATCCAGCACCCGCTGGAGATCCCGCGCGCGATCCACGAGGCGTTCCACATCGCCCGCAGCGGACGCCCCGGGCCGGTGATCGTCGACATCCCGCAGGACCTCTCGCGCGCCGAGATCGACTACGAGCCGGTGACCGACGTGCGGCTGCCCGGCTACCAGCCGACGACCGAGGGCAACCAGAAGCAGATCCGCCAGGCGGCCAAGGCGCTGGCCAGCGCGCGGCGGCCGGTCATCTACGCCGGCGGCGGCGTCATCAACGCCAACGCCGTCGCCCGAGCTGACCGAGTTCGCCCGCTCGGATCGCTTCCCGGTCACCTGCACGCTGATGGGCTTCGGCGGCTTCCCCGCCCCGGACCCGCAGTGGCTCGGCATGCTCGGGATGCACGGCACGCGGGCGGCCAACTACGCGATGGACGAGGCCGACCTCATCTGCGCCGTCGGGGCGCGCTTCGACGACCGGATCACCGGCAAGCTGTCGGAGTTCGCGCCGCGGGCGAAGTTCATCCACATCGACGTCGACCCGGCCGAGATCTCGAAGAACGTGCCGGCGCACATCCCGATCGTCGGCGACGCTCGCAACGTCCTGGCCAAGCTGCTGATCGAGTACCGGGCGCTTGGCGCCGATCCGGCGCGCCTGGAGGACTGGTGGACGCGCATCCACGGCTGGCAGGAGAAGTACCCGCTCGGCTACGAGGACTCGACCGACAACGAGATCAAGCCGCAGTACATGATCGAGGCGATCTACGAGGCCACCGGCGGCGACGCGATCGTGGCCAGCGACGTCGGCCAGCACCAGATGTGGACCGCGCAGTACTTCCACTTCAAGCAGCCGCGGCGCTGGATCAACTCCGGCGGCCTCGGCACGATGGGCTTCGGCCTGCCCGCCGCGATGGGCGCGGCCGTCGGTTGCCCCGACCAGCTCGTCGTGTGCGTCGCCGGCGACGGCTCGGTGCAGATGAACGCCCAGGAGCTGGCCACCTGCGCCCAGGAGAAGATCCCGATCAAGGTCCTGATCATGAATAACGGCTACCTCGGCATGGTCCGTCAGTGGCAGGAGCTCTTCTGGGACAAGCGCTACAGCCACGTCGAGACCGGCGAGTTTCCCGACTTCGTCAAGCTCGCCGAGGCGTACGGCGCCACCGGCCGGCGCCTGCACGACAAGACCACGCTCATCTCCGACCTGCGCGAGGCGCTGGCCATCGAGGGCCCGGTGGTCGTCGACGTGCGCGTCACACGCGAGGAGAACACGTACCCGATGATCCCGGCGGGCCAGCCGGCGAGGGAGATGGTGGGCTGATGGGCGAGCCGGGCACCAAGGAACCGCTCAGCCTCGAGGATCTCGAGGCCGTCACCGGGCTGCGCACGGGGCGCAAGCACGTCCTGTCGATTTTGGTCGAGAACAAGCCGGGCGTCCTCAGCCGCATCGCCGGCCTGTTCGCCCGCCGCGGGTTCAACATCGACACGCTGACCGTCGGTCCGACCAACGACGAGCAGATCTCGCGCGTGACGCTCACCGTCGACGGCGCCGTGCACCCGATCGACCAGGTGACCAAGCAGCTGCACAAGCTCATCAACGTCCTGAAGATCCGCGATCTCGAGCCGGCCGACACGGTCGCGCGCGAGCTCGCGCTGTTCAAGGTGGCCGTCGACGGCGGCCAGCGCGGCGAGCTGATGCAGATCGCCGAGATCTTCCGCGGCAAGATCGTCGACGTCACGAAGCGCGCGGTGATCGTCGAGGTCACCGGCACCACCGAGAAGATCGAGGCGTTCGAGAGCATGGTGCGGCCGTTCGGGCTCATCGAGATGATGCGCACGGGCGAGATCGCCATCTCCCGCGGACGCGGCGAGACCTGATCGCCGGCGGCGGCAGCACCCGGCGCGGCCGCCCTGGCGAGGGCGCGGCGCCGGGGGCCGACCGCCATTGTCTAGACTCGGGATCCGTGGCGATCCGCACCGTCCCCGAGCCGCCGCTGCGCCTCGGCGCGGCCGACCAGGAACGTCTGCACGCGCACCTGATCGCGGCCGTCGCGCGCGCCCGGCGTCGCGGCGAGGGCGTGCTCGCATCGGTCACCGTCGGGCTGGCGCCGACGACCGACCCGAGCGCCGTGGTGTGCGCATCGCGCCGCCCGGGCGAGGAGTGGTTCGTGTTCGAGCAGCCCGACCACGGGGGTGCCGCGCTGGCGGCGCTGGGCGCGGTGGTGACGCTGCAGGCCAGCGGACCCGGCCGCTTCTCCGCGCTGGCCGCCCGCTGGCGGGCGCTGGCGGCCGACGCGGTCGGCGACGACCCGGTGGCGCCGGGCGCAACCGGCCCGGTCGCCGTCGGCGGCTTCAGCTTCGCCCACGACGGCGGGCGCAGCCCGGCCTGGGAGGGCTTCGCTCCGGCTTCGCTGGTCGTCCCCGAGCTGTCGATCGCCCGCGGCGAGCGAGACGGCCGCCGCGAGGTCCACCTCAGCCTGACGGCGCTGGCCGCGCCCGACGACGTGCCCGACGAGCTGCTGGCGCAGCTGCTGCGGCGCCTGGACGAGTGCGCGAGGCGCCGCTGCCGCTGCTCGACCCATCCCGGCCGGCGCTTCGCGGTCTCCAGTGTGATGCCGCCCGAGCACTACGAGCAGGCCGTGGCGCGCGCCGTGTCGGCGATCCGCGACGGCGATTTCGAGAAGATCGTGCTCGCGCGCGAGGTTCTGGTGCGCGCCCCGGAGCCGCACGACCCGGCCGCCGTGCTCGGCGTCCTGCGCGAGGCCTTCCCGGCCTGCTTCCGCTTCTGCGTCGGGCGCGGCGATGCCACGCTCGTCGCCGCCAGCCCCGAGCTGCTCATGCGCCGCGAGGGGATGCGGGCGAGCACGCTCGCGCTGGCGGGCTCGACCCGGCGCAGCGCCGACCCGGCGGTGGACGACCACCTCGGCGAGCAGTTGCTGCACTCGCACAAGGACCGCGCCGAGCAGGCCATCGTGGCGCGGCGCATCGAGCGCACGCTGCGGCCGCACGCGGTGTGGGTGACAGCGGCGCCCGAGCCGGCGCTGGTGCGGGTGGCCAACATCCAGCACCTGGCGACGCCCGATCCGCGCGCAGCTCGCGCGGCCGATCGACGCCATCGAGCTCGTCGGGCTGATGCACCCGACGCCGGCCGTGGGCGGCGAGCCGCTCGAGGTGGCGGCCCCGCTGATCCCGGCGCTCGAGGGCCTGGACCGTGGCTGGTACGCCGGACCGGTGGGCTGGAGCGACCGTCACGGCGACGGCGAGTTCTGCGTCGCGCTGCGCTGCGGGCTGTTGCGCGGCCGCGACGCGCGCTGCTACGCGGGCGTGGGCGTGGTCAGCGAATCCGACCCGGCCGGCGAGCTCGCCGAGACCGAGATCAAGCTCTCGGCGCTGCTGCCGGTGCTGGCCGGCTGACTGTCTAGCATCCGTGAGCACCCGGGCCCCGGCCGGGACAACGATCGAGGAGGTCGCCATCATGCGTCGCGTGTCCGCTCGCCCGATTCTCGGCGTGCTGTCGCTGGGCTTGGGGCTCACCGCGCTGGGCGCGGGGGTGGGCTGGGCCCGGCCGGCGACGCCGGCCGCAGCGGCGGCGGCGAAGGTGTACCTGGCCGGCGACTGCGTGCACGCCCAGACCGCGCCCGCGACCGTGACCCTCACCTGCGGGGACGGGAACACCTACCTGACGGGCCTGCGCTGGACCCACTGGAACACGGGCACCGCCTCCGCCAGCGGCACGCTGAACGTCAACACCTGTGAGCCCAACTGCGCGGACGGCCACCTCGAGACCTTCCCGGCGTCGCTGCAGGTGTCCGGGGCCAAGGCGTGCGGTCGCAGCCACAAGGTGCAGTACACGAAGGCCAGCCTGGTGCTCAGCGGCAAGCGCCCGTCGGGCGTTGCCAGGAAGACCAGCTACGCGCTGGTGTGCGTCTGAACGGCGCCGCGCCGGCGCGCCTTGCGCCACACGCCGATCACCTCGCGCACCGTGGCGTGGTGATAGGACACGCGTGAGTCCAGCGGGCGCACGCGCAGCTCGAAGCGGCCGCTGTCGCCCTGCTCGAGCTCGTCCACGAGGGCGTGAAAGCGCCGGCCCTTCTTGTCGATCTCGACGATGTCGCCGGGCCCGATCGTCTTCGATGAGGCACGGCGGGCCCGCGCCGCGGGCTCGGGCATATCGATGAGGCGGGGCTGGCCGTCGGGCTCGCTCACTGGCGCCGGAGGCTAGTCCTCGGCACGGACGGCGCGCCGCACCGCCGACCAGGCCTCGGCGTGCAGCGCCACGTTGCGCGCCCGGTCGGTGCGCACCTCGATCAGCGAGGGCGCGGTGCCGGCCAGGGCGGCGCGGAGCGCGTCGCGAGCGCGGGCGCGATCGGGCGGCCGCGTATAGGCGGCCGCGGCGAGCGCGGCGGCGCGCTCGAAGTCCAGCCGGGTGGGCGTGCTGACGTGCTCGGCGTACAGGTCGGGCTCGACGGCCGGCGAGCGTGAGACGGGCAGGAAATCGAAGATGCCGCCGCCCGCCGTTGTTGATCAGCACGATGGTCAGGGGCAGCGGACGCCGGGCCAGCGACGCCAGCGCGCCGAGGTCGTGAGCGACGGCGACGTCGCCGATCAGCAGGGCGACGGGGCGGTCGCCGGCGGCGGCGGCGCCGAGCGCGCTGGCCACGGTGCCGTCGATGCCGTTCGCGCCCCGGTTGCACAGCACGCGCGGCGGTGCGTCCAGGCGCGGCCAGAACGTCTCGACGTCGCGCACCGGCATCGAGGAGGCGACGAAGAGGGTGCCGTCGGGGCCGAGCGCGCGCGCCAGCTCGCACGCCAGCCACGGCTCGGACAGCTCCTCGTCCCCGAGCGCCTCGGCCAGCGCCTCGGCGGCGCGGTCATCGGCATGTCGCCAGCCTCGACAGCCACAGCTCCTCGGCCGTGGGGACGGCGGGCCGGTGCCGGCGGTGAGCGTCGCCAGCGCGTCGGCCGGCTCGAGCGGCAGTGACTCGCACGAGCACGCCGTCGGGGTCCTGCCACGCGCCCTCCGGGTCCAGCGCGATCTGGCGCGCCGCGGCCTGTGCGGCCAGCCAGCTGCGCAGGGGCTTGGAGGGGGGCAGGTCGCCGACGCGCACAATCACGTCGGGTCGCTGCGCGCCGGCGAAAGCCTCGTCGCGCAGGAGGGCGTCGTAGTGCGCGATCGCCGCCGGCCCACGGCGCGCGCCCGACAGCGGGTCGGCGAGCAACGGCCAGCCGGCGGCGGCCGCGAACGCCGCGGCGGCCTGTCCGAGCGGCGTGGCACGCTCGTGACGCCCGGCGACCAGCACACCCGCGGCTGGCCTCGGCGACCAGGTCGCGCAGGCGAGGCATCGCCGGGTCGCCGGCGGCGTCGGCGCGGGTCGCCGGCCGGGCGAGGAACGGCGCGCCGGACCGCCGGCCGGTGCTGTCCTCGGGCAGCTGCGTCGTCGATGATCAGCGGCTCGCGCAGCGGGAGGTTGAGGTGCACGACCCCGGGGCGTCCCTCGATCGCGGTGGCGTACGCGCGGCACGCGAGCGTGCGCCACCAGCGCAGGGATGCCGGGCTGGCGTCGTGCTGCCCGACCTCGCAGAACCACTTCACCGCGTCTCCGTAGAGCTTGATCTGGTCGATCGCCTGGCCGGCGCCGACGTCGCGCAGCTCGGGTGGGCGATCGGCGGTGAGCACGATCAGCGGCACGCGCGCCTCGCGCGCCTCGATCACCGCGGGCAGCAGCTCGGCCGCGGCGGTGCCCGACGTGCAGGTCACGGCCACCGGACGCGCGGACGCCTTGGCCAGTCCGAGGGCGAAGAAGCCGGCCACCGCGCTCGTCGATATGCGAGTGGCAGCGCAGCCGATCGTCGCGCGCCAGCGACAGCACGATCGGCGTGCAGCGCGAGCCCGGCGAGGTGCACGCGTCGCGCAGCCCGCAGCGCGCGAGCTCGTCCGTGAACGCCCGCAACTGCATGTATTGATCGACGGCGGAGGTCAAGATGTCGGCGTGGATGAGCGAGAGGCGATCGTGCTGCTGCACGGATTCGGGGCCACCCGGCGCGGTTGGGACCCCGTCGTGGCGCCGGCTGAACGCGGAACGCTATCGACCTGTCGCGCACGACCTCCCGGGCCATGGCGAGGCCGGCGCGCTGCGACCGGTCACCGTGGCGTCGTGCATCGAATGGGTGCTCGCGCTCAGCCCGCCGCGCTTCGCGCTGGCGGGGTACTCGATGGGCGGTCGCGTGGCCCTGCACATCGCGCTGGCCGATCCGGCCCGGGTCGCCCGCCTCGTGCTCATCTCCACCACCGCCGGAATCGAGGACGAGGACGAGCGCGCCCGGCGCCGGGCAGCCGATGACGCCCTGGCCGAACGGCTCGGGCACGAGCCGTTCGAGCGTTTCGTGGCGCGCTGGCGCGCCCAACCGCTGTTCGCCGACGATCCGCCCGAGGTCAACGAGGCGGCCCGGGCCGACCAGCGGCGCAACGATCCGTTGGGACTGGCCGCCGCGCTGCGGGGAATCGGGGCGGGCGCGCTCGTGCCGGTGTGGGATCGCCTCGGCGAGCTGACGATGCCGGCGATCGTGCTCGTCGGCGAGCGCGATGCGCGCTACCAGGCGATCGGCCGCCGGCTCGCCGAGGCGCTTCCGCGGGGCGAGCTGCGGATCGTGCCGGGCGGCCATACCCTGCTGCTGGAGAATCCCGGCGCGGTCGCCGAGGCGCTCAACGGACGCTAGCCGGCCGGCCGCGAACCCTCGCTCAGGCCCACGCGGGGATCCCCAGCCCCGGCTCGTCGGGCACCTCGATCGCCCCGTCGTGCACGGCCAGGACGCCGAAGCGCTCGCTGAACAGCTCGAGCGTGGCCAGGCCGCAGGCCGGCATCGGACCGTGGCCGGCCAGTGCCGCGGCGGCGTGCACGCCGGCGGCGATCCCGATCGGCCCGTCGAAGGTGGAGGCCAGGTACGGCTCGGCACCGGAGGCCCGCACGAGCGTGGCCGCCGCGACCAGCGCGCCGATGCCGCCGCAGCGCGAGATCTTCAGGCACACCGCGTCGGCGACGCCGGCGCCGAGCGCCCCGGGCTCGGCCGCCGTCTCGTCGATCGCCACGCGCACGGCCACCCGTTCGCGTACCGCCCGCACCGCCTGCAGGCCGTGCGTGGGCTCCTCGACCAGCTCGAGCCCTGCCGGGGCGAGCGCTTCGATCGTGCGCACGGCCTGCTCGACACCCCACGCACCGTTGGCATCAAGTCGCAGCGCGACCTGCGGACCCGCCGCGGCGCGCACCGCAGCGACGCGTCCGGCGTCGTCGCCGATGCCGACCTTCAGCTTCAGACAACCGAAGCCGCGCTCCACCGCCTCGGATGCGGCGGCCGCCGCCGAGGCGCGGTCGCCGCCGCCCAGCGTGGCGTTGACGGCGACGTGGGTCGCCGGGCGGTCGGTCAGCAGCGCGGCGATCGGTTGCCCCTCGCGCTGACCGGCCAGGTCCCACAGCGCGAGGTCCACCGCGGCCAGCGCCTGCGGCAGGTCGTCGATCTGCCGGCAGGCCTCGAGCAGCTGGGGACCGCGACGCGGGCCAGGCTGCTCGAGCACGCCGCGATAGGCCTGCAGCGCCCGCTCCACGTGCGCGACGCTGACACCGTCGTAGGCGGGCAGCGGCGCCGCCTCGCCCCGGCCGGTGCGACCCTCGGCGTCGGTCAGCTCGAGGATCAGCAGCTCGCGCGCGTGCACCGGCCCGTAGGAGGCCTGCAGCGGCGTCCGCAGGCGCAGCGTGCGGCGCCGCAGCGCGACCTTCAATGGGGAATGCCCCCGCTGGCCAGGATCCCGGCCGACAGCAGCACGCAGAAGGCCAGCTGCAGCGCCCCGGTCGCCGCGAGCGCGCCGTTCAGCGAGGGGCCGTCAACGCGCGTGCGCACGATGCCGATCACCCGGACGGCGAGCGGGATGGCCAGCCAGCACAGCAGCAGCCAGGCGCTCATCGAGCCGAGCACCCATGGCAGCGGGGCCACCAGGAACGCCAGCACGACCATCGTCACGTAGAGGATCCGCGTGCGGTCGCGCCCGAGGCGCACGGCCAGCGTGCGCTTGCCGGCCCGGCGATCGGTGTCGAGGTCGCGCACGTTGTTGACGACCAGGATCGCGCTGGCCAGCAGCCCGACCGGGACCGCCTCGACGAACGCCTGCCACGGCAGTTGCTGCACCTGCACGTAGTAGGACCCGGTCACCGCCACCAGGCCGAAGAACAGGAACACGAACAGCTCGCCGAGCCCCTCGTAGCCGTACGGCCGCGGGCCGCCGGTGTACAGCACGCCGGCGAGGATCGAGGCGGCGCCGACGGCCAGCAGCACCCAGCCGGCGACGATGATCAGGTACACGCCGCACAGCACGGCCAGACCGAAGGTCAGGTAGGTCGCGTACAGCACCTGGCGGGGCGGGACGAGCCCGCCGGCCGTCACCCGCACCGGGCCGAGCCGGTCCTCGGTGTCGGCGCCGCGGCGCGCGTCGGAGTAGTCGTTGGACAGGTTTGTGCCGACCTGGATGAACAGTGCGCCGAGCAGCGCGGCGACGAACGCGAGCGCATTGAAGGTGCCCGCCCCGAGCGCCAGCGAGGTGCCGACGAGCACAGGCGCGACCGCCGCCGGCAGCGTGCGCGGCCGCGCCGCCATCAGCCAGATGCGGGCGGTGGCGGATGCCTCGGCGCGGGCGGAGGCGGCCATCGGCTCAGGCGCGGCGCGGGAAGCGCCCGAAGTCGGGCGGGCGCTTCTCGCGGTAGGCGTTGCGTCCCTCCTGCGCCTCCTCGCTGCCGTAGAACAGCAGGTTGGCGTCGTGGGCGAGCTGCTGGATGCCGGCCAGCCCGTCCTCGTCGGCGTGGAAGCTCGCCTTGAGCAGCCGCAGGGCGAAGGGGGAGAGGGCGAGCATCTCCGCGCACCACGCGACCGTCTCCTCCTCGAGACGCTCGAGCGGCACGACGGCGTTGACCAGGCCCATCTGCAGGGCCTGCTGCGCGTCGTACTGGCGGCACAGCAGCCAGATCTCCTTGGCCCGCTTCTGCCCGATCTGGCGCGCCAGCACGCTCGCCCCGAAGCCCGCCGTCGAAGGAGCCGACCCGCGGCCCGGTCTGCCCGAAGCGCGCGTTGTCGGCGGCGATCGTCAGGTCGCAGACGACGTGCAGCACGTGGCCCGCCGCCGATCGCGTAGCCGGCCACCATCGCCACCACCGGCTTGGGCAGGCGGCGGATCTGCACGTGCAGGTCGGTGACGTGGAAGCGCCCGACGCCGCGCGGCGCGTGCCGCGTCGCCGCTCACGTACCCGGCGTCGCCGCGCACGCGCTGGTCGCCGCCGGAGCAGAACGCGTCCGGTCCCTCGCCGGTGAGGATGATCACGCCGACCTCGAGGTCCTCGCGCGCGCGCTCGAAGGCATCGGAGAGCTCGATCACCGTCTCGGGGCGGAACGCGTTGCGCACCTCGGGACGGTTGATGGTGATCTTGGCGATGCCCGGGCGTCTCGGGCCCGGACTTCTCATAGCGGATGTCGCTGTACTCGGCGGCGGTGATCCAGGTGTGGGACAAGGGAGACGCGCTCCTCTTCGCGGATGTCGGCGCCAAGGCTAGCCTGTGCGCCATGTTGGTCGACGCATGGCTCCGCGCGCCGCGGCCGCGACGCCGGAGCGCGTGCGCCGTGCAGACGCCCGCCGGCAGCTGGACCTACGCGCAGCTGCTGACGCGTCGCCCGCGACGGTGCGGCGCTGGCTGGCCGCAGCGCGGCGTGCGCGCCGGCGATCGGGTCGGCGATCGCGCTCGGGCCGGGCCTCGCCTTCGTGCAGGCCCTGCACGCGTCGCTGCTGCTCGGCGCGGTGGCCGTGCCGGTCGACCCGCGCCTCGGCGCCCGCCGAGCGCGCCTCGGTCACCGACGGACGGCGCGGTCGATCGATGGCGGCCGCTGTGGGAGGGGCCCTCGGCGCCGCGCGGCGTCGGCGCCGCGGCGCCGGCCGGCCACGACCTCGACGCGGTCGCCGCGATCGTGCACACCTCGGGCACCACGCTCGGCCCCGCGGCCGGTGGAGCTGACCTACGGCAACTTCCTGTGGAGCGCGCTCGGCTCGGCCGTGGCGCTCGGCCTCGACCCCGACGAGCGCTGGCTGTGCGCGATGCCGGTGTCGCATGTCGGCGGCCTGTCGATCCTGCTGCGCAGCGCCATCTACGGCACGACCGCGGTCGTGCACGAGCGCTTCGAGACCGACCGGGTGCTGCACGCGCTGCGCTCGCAGGACGATCACGCTCGTGTCGGTCGTGGCCACCACGTTGACGCGGCTGCTCGACGCCGGCCTGGCGCGCCGCCGCGCCTGCGCCTGGCGCTGGCCGGCGGCGGCCCGGTCGCCGGCGGCGCTGCTGGAGCGCGCCGCGCGCGGCCGGCGTGCCGGTCAGCCAGACGTACGGCCTCACCGAGTCCTGCTCGCAGGCCACCACGGTGCCGGCGCCGCTGGCGGGGCGCGGCAGGGCGAGCACGGCGCCGGCCCGCCCTTGTTCTGCACCCGCGTGCGCATCGGCCCGACGGCGAGATCCTGTTGCGCGGCCCGACGATCGCCGCCGGGGCCGCCGGCGAGGACGGCTGGCTGGCCACTGGCGACCTCGGCCGCCTCGACGCGCGCGGGGTCGCTGCACGTCACCGGCCGCAAGGCCGACACGATCATCAGCGGCGGCGAGAACGTCGCGCCGGCCGAGGTCGAGGCGGTGCTCGAGGCGCACCCTGACGTGCTCGAGGCGGCGGTGATCGCGCGGGCGGACCCCGAATGGGGAGAGGCGGTGACCGCGCTCGTGGTGCGCCCGCGACGGCGAGCAGCTGGACCTCGAGGCCCTGCGCGCGCATTGCGCGGCCGCGCTGGCCGCCGTACAAGGTGCCCGCGCCGCGTCCTGCTGGCCGACGGCCCGCTTCCGCGCACGCGATCCGGCAAGCTGTTGCGCCGGGAGCTCTAGCCGATGGACGCCGAGGAACACCGCCGCGCCAGCGGCGAGCACTGGGAGGAAGCCGCCGCCGGCTGGGCGCGGCGCCAGGAGGCCATGCGGCGCGTTCGGCGCGCCGGTGTCGAACTGGCTGGTCGAGGCGATCCACCCGCAGCCCGGCCACCGCGTGCTCGACCTGGCCGCCGGCATCGGGGAGACCGGCTTCCTCGCCGCCGAGCTCGTCGCGCCGGGCGGAAGCGTGATCATCTCCGACCAGGCCGAGGCGATGCTCGACGCCGCGCGAGCCCGCGCGCAGGAGCTCGGCCTGCGCAACGTCGAGTTCAAGAGCATCAACGCCGAGTGGATCGATCTGCCGGTGGCCAGCGTCGACGCGGTGCTCTGCCGCTGGGGCTACATGCTGATGGCCGATCCCGGGGCGGCGCTGTCCGAGACCCGCCGGGTGCTGCGTTCGGGCGGACGCCTCGCCCTGGCCGTGTGGGACGACGCGACGCGCAACCCGTGGCTGACGCTGCCGGCGGCGCTGTTCGCGGAGCGAGGCCTCATCCCGGCGCCGGTGCCGGCGCGCCCGGACCGCTCGCGCTCGGCGATCGCGAGCGTCTGCGCGAGCTGCTCGACGGCGCCGGCTTCGAGGACATCGAGATCGACGCCGTCGCGCTCGACGCAGCGCCATCCGAACTTCGCCGCGTTCTGGGACCAGCAGCTCGACCTGTCGCGCACCTTCCACGACGCGCGTGATGAGTCAGCCGCCGGCGGAGAGCGACGCCGTGCGCGACGCGCTGGAGCGCCGGCTCTCCCCGTACGTCGACACCGATGGCGTTCTCGAGCTGCCGGCCAGCTCGCTCGTGGCGGCCGCGAGCGCCTGAGCAAACCCGATAGCCTGCCGTCCCCATGATCTACGACGACGACGCAGACCTCTCCCTCCTCGACGGCAAGACCGTCGCCATCATCGGCTACGGCTCCCAGGGCCACGCCCACGCGCTGAACCTCAAGGACTCCGGCGTCGACGTGGTCGTCGGCCTGCGCCCGGACTCCTCGTCGGTGGAGGCGGCCAGCGAGCACTTCGACGTGCTCCCCGTGGTCGAGGCGGCCAGCCGCGGCGACATCGTGATGATCCTCGTCCCCGACGAGCGCCACCACGACGTGTGGCTGCAGGAGATCCGCGACGGCATCGCCGAGGGCAACACGCTGCTGTTCGGCCACGGCTTCTCGATCCACTACGGCGAGATCGAGCCGCCCCCCGGGGTCAACGTGGCGCTCGTGGCCCCGAAGGGCCCGGGGCATCTCGTGCGCCGGCAGTACACGGAGGGCAGCGGCGTTCCGGGCCTGGTCGCCGTCCATCAGGACGCGACGGGCGACGCGCGCGACCTGGCGCTCGCCTACGCCAAGGGCATCGGTTGCACGCGCGGCGGCGTGATCGAGACCACCTTCAAGGACGAGACCGAGACCGACCTGTTCGGCGAGCAGGCGGTGCTGTGCGGCGGCGCCTCGGCGCTCGTGCAGGCCGGCTTCGAGACCCTCGTGGAGGCCGGCTACGACCCCGAGATGGCGTACTTCGAATGCCTGCACGAGCTCAAGCTGATCGTCGACCTGATGTACGAGAAGGGCCTCGCCGGCATGCGCTTCTCGATCTCCAACACGGCGGAGTACGGCGACTACACCCGCGGCAAGCGCGTGATCACCGACGACACCCGGGCTCACATGAAGGAGATCCTCGGCGAGATCCAGTCCGGCGCGTTCGCGCGCGAGTGGATCGCCGAGAATCGCGCCGGGCAGGAGAACTTCAAGCGCATGCGCGACGAGCAGGCACACACCCAGGTCGAGGACGTCGGGCGCGAGCTGCGCTCCCACATGGACTGGATCAAGCCCTCGTTCTGACGAGGGGCCCGGGCGGGGAGCGCAATGCTCGCCTACGTGTTCTGGCATCGCCCCGCCGAGGGAACGTCCGTCGAAGCCTACGAGCGCGACCAGGACCGGCTGCAGCGCTCCCTGGCCGCCCGCCCGCCGGAGGGCTTTCGCGGCTCGGCCTGCTTTCGTGCGCCGGCGCTGCGCTGGCTGAGCGGCGCGCCCGACGCCTACGAGGACTGGTATCTGGTCGACGACTGGGCCGCGCTGGGCGTGCTGCGCCAGGCCGTGGTGGCCGTCGGCCATCACAGCGCCCATGACGCCGCCGCCCGGCATCTGGGCGCCGGCACGGCCGGGGTGTACCGGCTGAGCGAGGGCGCGCGCCAGCCTGGCCGACGTGACGCTCGCGGTGTGGGTCGCGGTGACCCGCGAGCAGCCCGAGGACGCCGTCGCGTCGCTGCTGCTCGGGGACGGCCTCGATCGCGCGAAGGCCGGCCTGTGGCGCCGCGAGCTCGTGCTCGGGCCGGCCCCCGAGTACTGCGTGCTCGGCGACGCCGTCCCGGCGGGCGTGCGCGACGGCCGCCTGCCGGCCGGGTGGAGCGCCGAGCACGGCCGGCGCGAGGCGATCCGGGCAGCCTGACCGCAGCGGCACGGGGGACTCGTCGCTCCCGCTCGGTCCGGCGCCCGATTTCGGCGAGCGCGGACTCGCGTGGGCCTGCGCGCCGGCACTTGATCCGTCCGCGCCGGCACGGGAGTATCTTCAAGTCATCGGGCCCCCGATCGGGGGGGACACGCGGCGATGGAGGTCACCATGCAGACCGTCGACACCGATTACCGACTCAGCGCCGGCCGTCACAGCAGTCCCGACGACGGCCGCTGCGCGATGGAGTGGGTGAGCTACCTGGCCGGGGAGCCGCACAGCGACGAGCCGTCGTGCGTCAGCCCGGTCTTGCGGGCGTTCTGTATCTCGTTCAATGACGATCTGGACGACGACACGCGCCAGCGCCTGCGCCCGTACCTCGCACGCACGATCGGCACCGCCAGCGACGGGCGCGACGCCGAGCGCGCCTGGATGGCCATGGACTGGCTGGTGCGCGTGCATACGCCGGCGTGGCTGGAGCTGGCCGGATTGGACGAGCCCGCGCGGCGCCTGCAAGCCCTGCCGCCGATCGTCGAGCACGACGAGCTCGTCACCGCCCACGAAGAGCTGCTCGTGGCGCGCGCCGAGGCTCGGGCGGCGTGGTCGGCGGGGCGCTCGATGGCCTGGACGATCGCCTGGAGCGCCGGGCGCCTGACGGCGCGCGAGATCGGCTGGGCCTCGGCTGCCGCCGCGGCCTGGGCGTCGGCCCGCATCGGCATCGGCGACATCCTCGGCGTCCGCGTGCGCGCGGCGGCTCGCGCCACCGGGGGCGACGCCGCCGGAGCATACGTGCGCGGGATGTGCGGCCGGGTGACGCGGCACGCGGCTCGGGAAGCCTCTCGCACGGCGCTGCGACCGACCGTGCTCGAGCTGCAGCGCGGTGGCTTCGCGCTGCTCGAGCGGATGCTGCCGTCCGTCGAGCTGGAGGTGCCGACGGCCGTCGACGCGCCGGCGGTGTTCGCGCTGGCGTGAGCGCTCGCTCCGGCGCCAGCCGACGACGGCCCGGACGGTGACGCGCACAGCGCGTGGTTCGCTACACTCGCCGAGCCGTCGCGACTGGCGTTCGGGTGGGTGCAACCACCGGGAAGCGACGGAGTCTCGCCGCCGCGCGCCTGGGCACCTCCATCGACCCGCCTGCGTGCTCCCGCCACGGGGTCACCGGGCATGAACGTGAGGACGCTTCCCATGACGCCACACTCCTCGATCGCCACGGAGCTGGTGATCCCCGATGACCTGAAGCCGCTCGACGGCCGCTTCGGCTGCGGTCCGTCGAAGGTTCGCCCCGAGGCGCTCGCGCGCCTGGCCGGCGAGGGCGCCGCCCTGCTCGGCACCTCCCACCGCCAGGCTCCCGTGAAGCGGCTCGTCGCGCGCGTACGCGGCGGACTGAGCGAGCTGTTCGCGCTGCCCGACGGCTACGAGGTGGCGCTCGGCAACGGCGGCGCCACCGCGTTCTGGGACGCCGCCACGTTCGGGCTCGTGCGCGAGCGGGCGCTGCATCTCACCTATGGGGAGTTCTCCTCGAAGTTCGCCCAGGCCACGAACGAGGCGCCGTTCCTCGGCGAGTCGATCGTCATCTCGGCCGAGCCCGGCGACGCGCCCGCGCCGACCTCGGACCCGCAGGCCGACGTCATCGCCTGGGCGCACAACGAGACCTCGACCGGCGTGATGGTGCCGGTGACCCGCCCGGCCGACTCCGATCATGCCCTCGTGCTCATCGACGCGACCTCGGGCGCCGGGGGGCTACCGCTCGACGCACACAGCGCCGACGCGTACTACTTCGCTCCGCAGAAGAGCTTTGCCTCCGACGGCGGGCTGTGGATCGCGCTGCTCAGCCCACGCGCCCAGGAGCGAATCGCCGAGCTGGCCGCGAGCGGACGCTGGACGCCCGCCTTCCTGTCGCTGGCCACGGCGCTGGAGAATTCCACCAAGGACCAGACGTACAACACGCCCGCGCTGGCCACGCTGTTCCTGCTGGCCGACCAGATCGAGTGGATGCTGGGCAACGGGGGCCTGGACTGGTGCGTGCAGCGCACCCGTGGCTCCTCGGACTACCTGTATCGGTGGGCTCATGCCTCGGAGTACGCCACGCCGTTCGTCGCCGATCCGGCCAAGCGGTCGCTGGTGGTCGGCACGATCGACTTCAGCTGAGGGCGTCGACGCCGCGGCGGTGGCCACCGTGCTGCGCTCGAACGGGATCGTCGACGTGGAGCCCTACCGCAAGCTTGGTCGCAACCAGCTGCGCATCGGCATGTTCCCGGCGGTCGAGCCGACCGATGTGCAGGCGCTGACCGCCTGCATTGACTACGTCGTGGAGCGGGTGGGCCGATGAGCACGCTCAGCACCACCGATACGGGCAGCGCCGCCGCCGCCAACGGGACCCGTCTGCGGGTGCTCGTGAAGGAGAAGATCGGCGACTCCGGTGTGGACCTCCTGCGAGAGCACTTCGACGTCGACCTCGGCCTGGACTGGAACGACGAGGAGCTCGCGGAGCGCATCGGCGACTACCACGGCATCCTCATCCGCTCGGCCACCAAGCTCACCGGCGGACCTCATCAACCGGGGCACGAATCTGCGCGCGATCGGGCGCGCCGGCGTCGGCGTCGACAACGTCGACGTGCCCGCGGCGACCAAGCGCGGGATCATCGTCGCCAACGCGCCGCAGTCCAACGTCGTGACCGCCGCCGAGCACACCATGGCGTTGCTGCTGGCGCTCGCGCGCAACGTGCCGCAGGCGCACATGTCGCTCACCTCGGGCAAGTGGGAGCGCTCGAAGTTCTCCGGTGTCGAGCTGTACGAGAAGACGCTCGGGATCCTCGGCTTCGGGCGCATCGGCCAGCTCGTCGCGCATCGCGCGAAGGGCTTTGGCATGCGGGTGGTCGCGTTCGACCCGTTCGTCAGCGCTGAGCGCTATCGCGAGTTGGGGGTGGAGAAGGCGGACAGCAGCGACGACGTGTACGCGGAGGCCGACTTCATCACCGTGCACCTGCCCAAGACGCCGGACACGGAGGGCTGGCTCAATGCCGAGGCGTTCGCCAAGATGAAGGACGGTGTGCGCATCCTCAACGTTGCGCGTGGCCCGCTGGTGGACGATGCGGCCCTGCAGGCGGCGCTCGACTCCGGCAAGGTCGGGGGTGCCGCGCTCGACGTCTTCCCGAGCGAGCCGATCACCGACTACCCGCTGTTCACCGGGTATCCGAACGTCGTCGTGACGCCGCACCTCGGCGCCTCGACGGCCGAGGCCACCGACCGGGCCGGCTACCAGAGCGCCGAGCAGGTCGTCGCCGCGCTCACGGGCGGTCTCGTGTCGACGGCGGTGAACATCCCCGCCATCGGCGAGGAGGACATGGAGATGCTCAATCCGTTCATCCCGCTGGCCACCCAGCTCGGGCGTCTGGCGATGGAGCTCGCCGAGGGCAGCTCGGTCGAGCGGATCGAAGCGGCGTTCATGGGCCGCATCGCCGACTACGACACCAGCCTGCTGCAGATCGCCGTCCTCAACGGAGCCCTCCAGGGGCGGACCGAGGAGGCGGTCAACTTCGTCAACGCGCCGTCGCTGGCGGCCGAGCGCGGCATCGTGCTCGAGGAGAAGGCGGTGTCGGAGGCGCAGGACTTCAACGAGCTCATCCGGGTGACCGTGGTTGCCGGCGACGAGCGCGTGGCGGTCGCGGGCACGGGCATCGGCCCGCAGCGCGTGCCACACCTGGTCGAGGTCCATGGGCAGCGCTTCACGGTCGAGCTGGCGCCCTACGTCACCGTCTTGCGCTACGCGGACGTCCCCGGGATGATCGGCCGCGTCGGCACGGTCTTCGGCGGTCACGGCGTCAACATCTCCTCGGCGGCGGTTGGGCACGCACCCGACGGCGGCGCGTCGTCGGGCTCGGCCGTGATGGTCGTCACCACCGACACTGCCGTTCCGCAGGCGGTGGTGGACGAGATCGTGGCGTCCGAGGGCTTCGTCGGCGGGCGCACCACGCAGCTGCTCTAGCGAGCGCGCCGCCGGGGCTCGCGGCTAGAGTGCGGGCGATGCGTGCCGTCGTCATCACGCGCCACGGGGGGCCGGACGTCCTGCAGGTGCAGGAGCGCCCGGACCCCGGCGCGCTCGCCGCCGGCGACGTGCGCATCGATGTCGCCGCCGCCGGCGTGAACTTCGCCGATGTGATGGCCCGCATCGGCGTGTACCCGGACGCGCCGCCCACCCCGTGCGTGGTCGGCTACGAGGTCGCGGGCACGGTCGTCGAGCTCGGCGAGGCGGTGAGCGGCCTGGGCCACGGCGATCGCGTGATGGCCGGGACGAGTTCGGTGGCTACGCCAGCCAGGTCGCCGTGCCCGCCAGCGACGTGGTCGCCCTGCCCGAGCGGCTCAGCTTTCAGCAGGGAGCGGCGATCCCGGTCAACTACGCCACGGCCTGGGCCGCCCTGATCGGCTACGGCAACCTGCAGCCCGGCGAGCGCGTGCTCATCCACGCCGCCGCCGGCGGCGTGGGGATCGCCGCCACGCAGATCGCGCGCCGCCACGGCGCGGAGGTCTGGGGCGCCGCCTCACCGGCCAAGCACGCGCGCATCGCCGAGCTCGGCGTGCAGCATCCGCTCGACTACACCAGGGCCGGCTGGGATCGCGGGCTGCCGCCGTTGGACATCGTGCTGGACGCGATCGGCGGCCACAGCTTCCGCCGCAGCTACGGCCACCTGGCCGCCGGCGGTCGACTGGTGGCGTTCGGCGCCTCCGGTGTCGTCTCCGGCGAGCGGCGCAACCTCGTGTCGGCGCTGCGCACGCGTGCTGCGCATGCCGCGGTTCAACCTCATCAAGCAGATGTCGGAGTCCAAGGCGGTCATCGGGCTGAACATGCTGTCGCTGTGGGAGAGCCGCGGCACGCTGCGCCCGTGGATCGAGCCGCTGCGCGCGCTGCTCGACGACGGCACGGTCGAGCCGGTGGTGGGCGGGGAGTTCTCCTTCGCGCAGGCCGGTGACGCGCACCGCATGCTCAGCGAGCGGCGCAACGTGGGCAAGGTCGTCCTCGTCCCCTGACCGGGCCGGGGCGCCGGCCTGCACGGTGCCCATCGCCGGCGCGCCGATGCTACGCTGCGCAGTGCATGTCGTCCCTGCTCGCCCGTCGACTTCTTCTCCTCCCCCCTCGGGGGGAATAGCGCGTGGCGGCCGCGAAGCCGCATACCCATCTGAGAAGAAGCGACGTACGAGACCAAGAGAGGACTTGAGCACGACATGAGCGAACCCGAGCAGGAGCCCCGGCACGAGGACGCGGACCGCGTCCTGATCTTCGACACGACGCTGCGCGACGGCGAGCAGTCGCCGGGCATCGCGCTGAACACGGCCGAGAAGCTCGAGATCGCCCAGCAGCTCGCGCGGCTCGGCGTCGACGTGATCGAGGCCGGCTTCCCGATCAGCTCGCCGGGCGACTTCGAGGCGGTGCAGGCGATCGCGCGCGAGGTCGCAGGGACCGGTGATCGCCGGCCTCGCGCGCGCGCAGGCGCCCGACATCGACGCGGCCTGGGAGGCGGTGCGCGACTCCGAGCGCCCGCGCATCCACACCTTCATCTCGACGTCGGACATCCACATCCAGTACCAGCTGCAGAGCACGCGCGAGGACGTCAAGGGCCAGGCGCGGGCCGCCGTGGCGCAGGCCAAGCAGTACGTCGACGACGTCGAGTTCTCGCCGATGGACGCCACGCGCGCCGACGTGGAGTTCACCGCCGAGGTGCTGCAGATCGCCCTCGACGAGGGCGCGACGACGATCAACATCCCCGACACCGTCGGCTACGCGATGCCGCAGGAGTACGCCGCCTTCCTCGGCCGGCTGTACGAGCTCGTGCCCGGCCTGCGCGACGTCGTGCTGTCGGTGCACTGCCACGACGACCTCGGCCTGGCGGTGGCCAACTCGTTCGCCGGCGTGCTGGCCGGGGCGCGCCAGGTCGAGTGCGCGATCAACGGGATCGGCGAGCGGGCCGGCAACGCGTCGCTCGAGGAGATCGTGATGCTGCTGCGCACGCGGCGACGCCGACATCGGCCTGGACACGGCGATCGTCACCACCGAGCTGGCGCGCACGAGCCGCCTCGTGTCGCGCCTGACCGGCTACGCGGTGCAGCCCAACAAGGCGATCGTCGGGCGCAACGCGTTCGCCCACGAGTCGGGCATCCACCAGGACGGCGTGCTCAAGGAGCGCTCGACCTACGAGATCATGGACGCCACCTCGGTGGGCGTCGACGCCAACTCGATCGTGCTCGGCAAGCACTCCGGCCGCCACGCGCTGCGCCAGGCGCTCGAGGAGCTCGGCTTCCGGATCGACGGCCAGGCGCTCAACACCGCCTTCAAGCGCTTCAAGGAGATCGCGGACAAGAAGAAGCAGGTGACGGCGATGGATCTCGAGGCGCTGGTCACCGACGAGCTGCGCGACGAGATCGCCGGCTACGCGCTCGAGTGGTTCGACGTCGAGGCGTCCTCGCGGCGCCCGCCGCACGCGCAAGGTCGGCGGTGACGCTGCCCGACGGGCGAGGAGGCCGAGGGCTCGTTCACCGGCGACGGCCCGATCGACGCCGTGTTCCACGCCATCAACGCGGCCACCGGCGTCGACGCGCGCCTGCGCGAGTTCAACATCAGCGCGGTGACCGAGGGCCAGGACGCGCTCGGCGAGGTCTCGGTGGTGCTCGAGGTCGACGGCCACACGCGGCTCCGGCCAGGGCGTCGCCACCGACATCATCGAGGCCGCCGCGCGCGCCTACGTGCGCGCGCTCGAGCATCGCGCGCGAGCGGGCGATCGTCGCCGCCGAGCGAGGGCCCGACGGCGCTCGCCGGCCGCAGCTCGCGTCCAGCGCCCTGAGCGCGACCGCGCCGGGCGCGTACCCGTCGGCGCGCGGCGGCGATCCCGGCGCGCGCGCCGCCGCGGCGGATCGGCGCCGGCCGCGCCTCACGGTCACCGTGCCGGGAGCGCCCGTGCGCGCAGGCCCTGCCGGTAGGCGGCGCCGGCGACGGCGTGCCGGCGGCGGGGGCCATCAGGTCGCGGCCCATCGCGGCCGCGCACGCGGCGTCGGGCGATCGATGCGGCACCGTCGGCCCCGCGGCCGCGCAGCACGGTCGCCTCGACGGCCTCGCCGGCGCGGATGGCGACCGGAGCACCGCGCGCGCCGGACGGCGGCCCGGCGCCAAGCGCACCGAGCGGGTTCAGGCACAGCACGCGGGTGCCGCGGGCCACCGACCGCGGCGTCGAGGTTCGTCGGGCTCCACACGCCGCCGTCGACGTACTCGCGGCCGCCGATGCGCACCGGTGCGAACACCCCGGGACGCGCACGAGGCGGCGACCGCCCGCCGACGCTCGCATCGGGCGCACCGGGTGCGCCGAAGACGACGCGCCGGCCGCTGCGCGCGCCAGACGGTGCACGACGCGCAGCCGCCCGTCGAAGCGCGAGCGCAGGCGGTCGAGACGCTCGGCGAGGCCGTCGTGGTTGCGCCGGCCGCGCGGGGCCAGGCGCGAGCAGCAGCCGCCGGGCGAGCGCGGAGCCGGGCGCCGGGCGGCGAGCGCGAGCGGCGATGAAGGGCGCCGATCGATCGCGGCCGGCCCGGCGGCCGGCCCGAGCGTGCTCCACGGCCGTCGAGGCCGCGCCGCCCGGTGCGGCGGCTCGTGCGGCGCCGCGCCGTCCCGTCGGCCTCGGCGGCTCGCGCCGCGGCGGCCGCGCGCGGGCGTCGCCCGGCGCACAGGCGCGCGGCGATGATCGAGCCGGCCGAGGTGCCGACGAAGCAGTCGGCGCGCGCGGAAGTCGACGCCGGCTGGCGTCCTCGATGCCCGGCGAGCACGCCGTTGAGCCAGGCCACGCCGGCGCATGCCGCCGGCGCCGAGGACCAGCACGTCGGGTGGCGTGAAGGAGCGCGGCAGGACAGGGGACGTGAGCGGTAGCGGCCGCGTGCGGCGGGCCGCCGAGACGCTGTATGTGATAACGTACGCGCGTATGGCGCTGCCCGCCGCAAGCCCGCCGACGCCCGGATCCGCTCGACCCCGGCGTGATCGGCGCCCGCGTGCGCGCGCTGCGCGAGTCGATGTCGCTGTCGCTGCGCGACCTGGCGCTGCGCAGCGGCGTGAGCGCCCCGATGCTCTCGCAGGTCGAGCGCGGCGAGACGAGCCCGACGCTGTCGGTGGCCGCGCGGATCGCCGCCGGCCTGGACCTGCGCCTGTCGCAGCTGCTGCGCCTCGACGAGGACGGCGCCGTGACCGTCGTGCGCGCCGGCCGAGCGCGCGCAGGGCGGCAGCGCGCGCCGCGGCCACCGCTTCGAGGTGCTGACCGCCGCCGCGGCCCGGTCAGCGCGTCGAGCTCTCGCGCCACACGCTCGCCCCGGCGGCCGCCACCGGCGGCCCCGATGACCCGCCGATGCACGAGCCGGGCAGCCGCGAGGTCGCGCTCGTGCAGAGCGGGGCGCTCGCGCTGGTCTGCGACGGCCAGCGCTACGAGCTGCAGCGAGGGCGACTGCGTCACCTTCGACGCCGACCTGCCCCACCACTTCGAGAACCCCGGCCCGGCCGAGGCGGCGTTCCTCGCCGTCGTCAGCGCCGGCCTGCGCCGTAGTTGACCCCGAGCGAAGGACCGACACCGATGCCCACCACGCTGTTCGACAAGATCTGGGCGGCCCACGAGGTCGCGCCCGGGCTGCTGTACATCGACCTGCACCTCGTGCACGAGGTGACGAGCCCGCAGGCGTTCGACGGGCTGCGCCTCGCCGGGCGCACGGTGCGCCGCCCCGACCGCACGCTGGCCACGGCCGATCACAACGTGCCCACCGACGGCACGCCGGTGGCCGCGCGCGATCCGCGACGAGCTCTCGCGCGTGCAGGTCGCAGACGCTCGAGCGCAACTGCGCCGAGTTCGGCATCCCGGTGTTCTCGCTCGGCTCCGAGCACCAGGGCATCGTGCACGTGATCGGCCCCGAGCTCGGGCGTCACCCAGCCGGGCATGACGATCGTCTGCGGCGACTCGCACACGGCGACGCACGGGGCGTTCGGCGCGCTCGCGTTCGGCATCGGCACGAGCGAGGTCGAGCACGTGCTGGCCACGCAGTGCCTCGTGCAGCACAAGCCCAAGTCGATGCGCATCAACTACGTCGGCACGCCCGGCTTCGGCGTCACCGCCAAGGACCTGATCCTCGGCACGATCGGCCAGATGGGCGTCGCCGGAGCCGTCGGGCACGTCGTCGAGTTCGCCGGCCCGGCGATCGAGGCGCTCTCGATGGAGGGCCGCATGACGATCTGCAACATGACGATCGAGGGCGGCGGCCGCGCCGGCATGATCGCCCCCGACGACACGACCTTCGAGTGGCTGCAGGGCCGTCCCGGCGCGCCCCGGGGCGCGGAGCTTCGAGCCGCCGTCGCAGGCGTGGCGCGAGCTGCGCACCGACGAGGGCGCGAGCTTCGACCGCGAGATCGACCGTCGACTGCGGCGCGCTGTCGCCGCTGCGTCACCTGGGGCACCAACCCCGGGCAGGTCGTCGGCGGTCACCGACGCGGTGCCGGCGCCCGACGACGTTCGACACCCGGCCGACCGCGAGGCCGCCGAGCGCGCGCTGCACTACATGGACCTCGCGCCGGGCACGCCCGATCGAGGAGATCCGGCTCGACCGGGTGTTCATCGGGTCGTGCACGAACTCGCGCATCGGCGACCTGCGCGCCGCCGCCGAGGTCGTGCGCGGGCCGACGGGTGGCCGACCGCGTGTCGGCGATGGTCGTGCCCGGCTCGGTGCAGGTCAAGGAGCAGGCCGAGGCCGAGGGGCTCGACGAGGTCTTCCGCGCCGCCGGCTTCGACTGGCGCGGGCGCCGGCTGCTCGATGTGCCTCGGCATGAACCCCGACATCCTCGTCGCCCGGCGAGCGCTGCGCCTCGACCTCGAACCGCAACTTCGAGGGTCGCCAGGGCCGCGGCGGGCGCACCCATCTCGTCTCGCCGCAGATGGCCGCCGCCGCGGCCATCGAGGGCCGCTTCGTCGACATCCGCAACTGGAGCTAGGGAGCGAACCGATGGAGCCGATCGCAACCATCGACGGTCCCGTCAGCGTGCTCGAGCGCGCGAACGTCGACACCGACCAGATCATCCCCAAGCAGTTCCTCAAGCGGGTGGAGCGCACCGGCTTCGGGGAGTTCCTGTTCTACGACTGGGCGCAGGAGCCCGGCTGGGACCTGCCGCGCAACCCGATCCTCGTCGCCGGGCGAGAACTTCGGCTGCGGCTCCTCGCGCGAGCACGCCGCCGTGGGCGCTGGACGACTACGGCTTCCGGGCCGTCATCGCGCCGAGCTTCGGCGACATCTTCTATTCCAACTCGACGAAGATCGGGCTGCTGCCGGTCGTGCCCTCGACGAGGCCGACGTGCACGCGATCGCGCAGGCCGGCGAGGCCGAGATCGACCTCGCGGCGCAGGAGGTGCGCTTCGACGGGCGCAGCGCGTCGTTTCGAGATCGACCCCGACATCAAGCACCGGCTGCTCAACGGCCTCGACGACATCGCGCTGACGCTGAAGCAGGACGAGGCGATCGGCCTCTACGAGCACGAGCGGGAGCGGGTGGGCCCGGTTACGACGGCGCTCGCGACCTAGCGGCGGGCGCCTGGGCTGAGGGCTCCCGCCACCGAAGGCGTCGGGAGCCCCTACCGCAGGCCTTGGATGATCGCGATGAGGTCGTCGGGCCGGTAGCCCTGGGTGCGGGCGAAGCCACCAGCTCTCGGGCACGCTCGATGACTGCGCCGCGCTGGGGCGTGCCTGCCACCCGGATGCCGTGGCCGCGGCGGAACTCCAGGAGGCCTTCGTCGCGCAGGAGGCGAAGGCGCGCAGGACGGTGTTCGTGTTGACGCCCATGACGGCGGCCAGGTCGCGGACGGGGGGGAGGCGCCCGCCGGGCGACGCCTCGCCGTCGGCGATCGCGCGGCGGATCTGAGCCGGCGACCTGTTCGTGCAACGGGGCGGGGTCGGAGCGGTCGACGTGGACGTCGAGCATTGTGCTATTGATACTAGCATCATGGCTATCAGTACTCGAGCCGCTCCGCGCACGCCCGACGCTCGAGGCCGGCGTCATCGAGGAGGCCCGCCGCCGGCAGCGGCGGCGGCGAACGCCGGCGCCGGCAACGTCAGCACGCTCGCCGCAGCCGCCGCCGTGATCCTCGCCTCCGGCGGTGGCAGCAGCAGCGGCCGGCGCCGCGCCGGCGGGGCGCCCGGGTCACGCCCCGCCGGCCGGCTCACCTGCGTGGACGGTCGGCCCTACTCGACGGACGCCCCCAGGGCCTCGTCGCCACGCCCTGGTGGCAGCCGGGCAGTGCCTCGCTGTGCGTCGACGACCTCGGCGGGGGCGGCGGCACCTGCGGCGGCGCCTATCCGGGGCCGTGGCGTCCCGATCTACGGACGGCGGCTACAGCCCGGAGGCCCAGGTTGGGCGCGGCGGGAGAGGTCGACGCCTTCGTCACGCCGGGCGACGTGGTCCGCGGTGCGCGTCCCGGCCTTCGGAACACTTCGCCACCGTCCCGTTCGCGGGTCTACCCGACGGCGATCGCCTGCTCATCTTCTACCGGCCGCCCGGCGCTCCCGGCACGCTCGTGACCCCCGAGATCCCACCGAGCAGCGTCGGAGCCTCGAACGACCCGATCGTGCTCGAGCCGCTCGACGCCGCCGGTCGCCCCCTGCGCACCGACGAGCCACTCGCCGAGGGCGACGGTTCCGAGCTCGGTGCGCTACTGGATGGGCGGCACCACGGCGCCGGCCGCCGGACGCTGCGCCGTCACATCGAGCGTGCCCGGCGCGCGGGTGCAGTGGGGGGAGGTCGCGACCGGCCTCGTGTCGACCGCGCAGGCGCCGACGACCGCCTTTCTCAGCTGCCTGGACGCCTGGTACACGCTTCCCGGCGGCCAGGCCTTCGAGGTCGGGCTGCTGATCGACGCTCGCTCGCCGGGCGCGCGTCCGCCGGCACTGTGGGGTTCGCAACCGCTCGCCGGGCACCCCGGCCTGGTCATGGTGCCGCCCTACTACGCGCACTTCGTGCCGATCCCGCGCGCGGCCACCGAGCGCATGCTTGCCGCGCTGCGACGCCGCGACGGCGCGGCCGCCGCCCAGGACTTCCTGCGCCAGAGCGTGAGGGCGCATGCGGTTGAGCCGGCCGTCGTCGGCCGCCGCGTTGGCGCGGGCTGGCTCGTCGTGCGCAACGGTGGCACGATCGCCGCGGGCGTCCGTGACCTCGACGCCCTACGCCTGGCGCGCCTGGACCTCCGCTCCGGCGGGCGCTGAGCGCGCGGCCGCGCCCGCTGAGCGTGGCCCGCCGCGCCGATCTGCCATCCTGGCCCACCGAAATGGCCACCCGCATCGTCACCCTTCCCGGAGACGGGATCGGCCCCGAGATCATGGCGCCGGCCGTCGAGCTGCTCCAGCACCTCATCGGCGACGACCTGGTGATCGAGGAGCGGCTGTTCGGCGGCGCCAGCATCGACGCCCACGGCACCGCGCTGACCGATGAGACGCTCGAGCTCTGTCGCGGCGCCGACGCGGTCCTGCTCGCTGCTGTCGGCGGGCCCAAGTGGGACACCACCGACCCGCACGCCCCGCGTCCGGAGCAGGGCCTGCTCGGGCTGCGCAAGGGGCTCGGCCTGTTCGCCAACCTGCGCCCGGTGCGCCCGTTCGCGGCCCTGTACGACGCGTCGCCGCTGCGGCGCGAGCGCATCGAGGGTACCGACCTGCTCGTCGTGCGCGAGCTGACCGGTGGCATCTACTTCGGTGAGAAGACGCGCAGCGATCACGACGCGTCGGACCTGTGCATCTACAGCGTCGAGGAGATCGAGCGCATCGCGCGCGTGGCCTTCCGGGCCGCTCGGGCCAAGGTGACCAGCGTCGACAAGGCGAACGTGCTCGAGACGTCCCGGCTGTGGCGCGAGGTGGTCTCGCGCGTGCACTCGACCGAGTTCCCGCACGTCCAGCTCGAGCACGTGCTCGTGGACAACGCGGCCATGCAGCTGGTGGCCGCACCGCGCCACTTCGACGTGATCGTCACCGAGAACATGTTCGGCGACATCCTCAGCGACGAGGCGGCGATGATCACCGGCTCCATCGGCATGCTGCCGAGCGCCTCGCTCGGCGGTTCGGGCGACGCTGAGGGCGCCGGCGGACCCGGGCTGTTCGAGCCGGTTCACGGCTCGGCGCCGGATATCGCCGGGCAGGGAATCGCCAATCCGCTGGCCATGCTCCTGTCGGTCGCGATGCTGCTGCGGCACGGATTGGGCTTGGCAGCCGAGGCGGCGGCGGTAGAATCGGCCGTCGACCGTGCACTCGCTGCGGGCCTGCGGACGCGTGACCTGGGGGGTCAGGCCGATACCGCGGAGGCGACCAGCGCGGTCTTCGCCGACCTCTAGCACACACAGGAGCCAGGACGTGAACGAAGCCGACCTCATCTGGATGAACGGGGAATTCGTCGCGTGGCAGGACGCCAAGGTTCACGTGCTGACGCACGGACTGCACTACGGGACCGGCGTCTTCGAGGGCGAGCGCTGCTACGACACCGAGCTCGGCCCGGCCGTCTTCCGCCACCGCGAGCACCTCGAGCGTCTCATGCGCTCGGCCGACCTGTACTACATGCCGGTGCCCTACAGCGTCGATCAACTGCGTGAGGCCACGCACCAGTTGATCGCCCGCAACGGGCTGCGCTCCTGCTACATCCGCCCGCTCGTCTACCGCGGCTACGGGCAGATGGGCCTCAACCCCCTCGAGGCGCCGGTCGACGTGATGATCGCCGTGTGGGAGTGGGGCGCCTACCTCGGCGAGGAGGGCAAGCGCAACGGCATCCGGGCGAAGGTGTCCTCCTGGCGGCGCATCAGCCCGGATTCGCTGATCCCGCAGGCCAAGGCGTCCGGGCAGTACCTCAACAGCGTGCTGGCCAAGGTCGAGTCGGCCAAGGCCGGCTACGAGGAGGCGATCCTGCTCGACGACCACGGCCACGTGTGCGAGGGGACGGGCGAGAACGTGTACGTGGTGCGCGAGGGCGAGATCAGCACGCCCGGCCATCACAACTCGATCCTCGACGGCATCACGCGCCGCTCGATCATCCAGATCGCGCAGGACCTCGGCTACACCGTGACGGAGCGCAACATCTCGCGCGCCGAGCTGTACCTGGCCGACGAGGTGTTCCTGTCCGGCACGGCCGCCGAGCTCGTGCCGGTCCGCGAGATCGACGACCACGCGATCGGCGGCGGCACGCCCGGCGAGATCACGCGCGTGCTGCAGGGCGTCTTCGAGGACGCCATCCACGGGCGCGCGGAGCGCTACCGCGAGTGGCTGGACGTCGTGCAGACAGCGACGTCGCCGACCGAGGCGAGCGCGGCCTGATGACGCGCCGGCGCCGAGACGAGCAGCGAATTACCGGGGCGGGCGCCTAAGCGGCCGAGGAGTCGCGGCTGCCCGCATCCCGCCGCCGCCTCGTCTCCCACGCCGAAAGGACCAACCCCGTCATGACTCCCCCCGAACGCATCGAAACCTACGACGCCACCCTGCGCGATGGCATGGGCGGCGAGGGCATGTCGCTGTCCGCCGCCGAGCGCGTGCGCGTCACGCACAAGCTCGACGAGCTCGGTGTCGACCTGATCGAGGCGGGCTTTCCCGCCTCCAACCCCAAGGAGCGCGAGCTCTTCGAGCTGCTGGCCGCCGAGCGCTTCACCCATGCGCAGATCGCCGCCTTCGGCATGACCCGCCGGCGCGACAGCCGCGCCGAGGAGGACGCCGCGCTGCGCGTCCTGGCCGAGTGCTTCGCGCCGGTGTGCACGCTCGTCGGCAAGACGTGGGCGCTGCACCTGGACAAGGTGGTACGCGTCGATCGCGAGGAGAACCTGCGCATGATCGCCGAGTCGATCGCCTTCCTCGTCGGCGAGGGCAAGCGGGTGATCTACGACGCCGAGCACTTCTTCGACGCCTTCCGCGACGATCGCGAGTACACGCTGGCCTGTCTGCGCGCAGCCGCGGAGGCCGGGGCGGACACGCTGACGCTGTGCGACACCAACGGCTCCTCGCTGCCCCACCAGGTGACGGAGGCGACGATCGCCGTCGTCGACGCCCTCGGGCATGCGGTCCGCGTGGGCATCCATTGTCATAACGACGCCGAGTGCGGCGTGGCCAACTCGATCGCCGCGGTGCTCGCCGGCGCGACGCACGTGCAGGGCACGATCAACGGCTACGGCGAGCGCTGCGGGAACGCCAACCTCGTGTCGATCATCGCCGCACTGCAGATCAAGCTTGGCTACGAGCTGCTCACGCCGCAGCAGCTGGCCATGCTCACGCCCGCCGCGCACTATTTCGACGAGCTGCTCAACTTCACGCCGGATCCCAACCAGCCCTACGTGGGGCGCAACGCGTTCGCGCACAAGGCCGGGCTCCACGCGGCCGGGGCGCGGGCCGACGCGAGCACCTACGAGCACATCGATCCGGCGCTGGTCGGCAACCGCGGCGACCTGCTCGTGTCCGAGCTGGCCGGCCGGGGCACCGTGATCGAGAAGGCGCAGGCGGCACACATCGCCCTCAGCGAGGACGCCGCCACGCGCGTCGTCGACCGGGTCAAGGAGCTCGAGCACCGGGGCTTTCAGTTCGAGGCCGCTGACGGCTCGTTCGAGCTGCTCATGCGCAAGGAGGCCGGAGGCTACGAGCCGCTGTTCCGCCTGGAGTCCTGGCGGGTGCTCGTCGAGAAGCGCGCCGATGGCCGGGTGGAGACCGAGGCGACGATCAAGATCTGGGTCGGTGGCGAGCGCTTCGTGCGCACCGCCGAGGGCAACGGTCCCGTGCACGCGCTCGACCGCGCCCTGCGCGACGCGATCGGGGAGATCCACCCGCACCTGCGCGACATCGACCTGGTCAATTTCAAGGTTCGCATCCTGGACGAGACGAAGGGGACCGGCGCCGTGACGCGCGTGCTCATCGACGCGTCCGACGGCGAGGCGGTGTGGGGCGCTATCGGGGTGTCGGAGAACGTCATCGAGGCGTCTTGGGAGGCGCTCGTGGACTCTCTGGAATATGGGATGCAACCCGGGTCGCTTGGCGTTGGGACGAGCCCCGCTCGTTCGGCCCCCCAATAGGGCTGCGCCGGGATGGGGTGCTGCGCCGGGACGGACAAGGGGGGCCGAACGAACGTGGCTCGCCCCGACGCCCCTGCGCCCGGGTCGCCTCCACCCGAACGAGCACGCCCTGACTTGGGTCATGGCTGGGAGGCGCGACGCGCGGTTGTCGCACTAGGATGGCGGCGTGAGTGCGCCTGACGCGGTCGATGTGATTCCGCTCGCCCGGCCGGTCCTCGGGGCGGAGGAGGAGGCTGCGGTAGCGGAGGTGCTGCGGTCGGGGCAGCTGTCGCTCGGGCCCCGCGTGCCGGCGTTCGAGGCGGCGTTCGCGGCGCGGGTGGGGGTTGCCCACGCCTGCGCGGTGTCGTCGGGGACGGCCGGGTTGCACCTGGCGCTGCGAGCCGTGGGGGTCGGCGACGGGGATGAGGTGATCACCAGCCCGTTCTCGTTCGTGGCGTCGGCGAACGTGGCCCTCTACGAGCGCGCCCGGCCGGTGTTCGCGGACATCGATGCGGTGACGCTCAACCTCGATCCGGCCGCCGCGGCGGCGGCCGTGACCGATCGCACGCGGGCGCTGCTGCCCGTGCACATCTTCGGCTACCCGGCCGACCTGCCGGCGTTCGAGGCGCTGGCCGCGCGCCACGAGCTGGCCATCGTCGAGGACGCGTGCGAGGCGCTGGGCGCGCGGCATGCCGACGGCGTCGCCGTCGGCGGGCGCGGGCATCCGGCGGCGTTCGGCTTCTACGCCAACAAGCAGCTGACCACCGGCGAGGGCGGAATGGTCACCCTCGGCGAGGAGGCGCTGAAGGTGCGGATCGACTCCGAGCGCAATCAGGGTCGTGCGCCGGACATGGGCTGGCTCGATCACGACCGCCTCGGGTTCAACTACCGGCTGTCGGACATCGCCAGCGCGATCGGGCTGGTGCAGCTGCAGCGCCTCGACGGGATGCTCGCATCGCGCGCGCGGGTCGCCGCTCACTACCGGGAGGCGCTCAGCGGCATCGAGGGGCTCGGGCTGCCCTGCGAGGACCGCGGCGGCGACGTACGCGGCTGGTTCGTGTTCGTCGTGCAGGTGCCCCGCGGGCATGATCGCGACGCCACGATGCTCGCGTTGCGCGAGCACGGCGTGCAGAGCAAGCCCTACCTGCCGGCCATTCACCTCATGAGCTTCTACCGCGAGCGTTTCGGGCACCGCCCGGGCGAGTTCCCCGTGTGCGAGGACGTGGCCGCTCGCTCGCTCGCCCTGCCGTTCTATCCCGGCATGGGCGAGGGCGAGGTGGCGCGCGTCGCCGAGGCGCTCACCGCGGTACTGCGGGCCTGAACGATCCGGCGGGCCGGCGGCGGCTCAGGTCTTGGCCCGGCACCAGGGGTTACTCGGCACCCCGGCGCACGGGTTCGGCATCGAGGGCAGGTTCGGCAGCGGGTGCATGACGACCTTGGTGATGCGCGGGTACTCCATCCCCGGCGAGGAGGCGCACGGCCCGAACAGCTGCGTGTCGCAGATCGCCTGCAGGGCCAGCGGGCTCGTCACCGCGTCGCCCGCGCCAGGCTGTCCGCAGATGGCGCTGGTCGTCTGCAGGTTCGCCGGGTCGGTCGTCAGCGGGCCGAGCGTGTCGGTGTTGTTGTGGAAGCAGTTGCCCGGCGTGTTCTGATTGGAGACGACCGCGATGTCCCCGTTGCTGACGTTGCCGAAGAAGCCGTTGTGCGTGAACGTGTTGCCGGCGATCTCGTTGCCGTAGTCGTCGTAGTAGCAGAGGATCGTCTGGCCGAAGATGACCGCGTTCGGGGTGCCGCCGCGACAGGGGATCGCCTCGGGTGGCGGCGTCTCGGTGTCGGGGTAGGGCACGAGCAGGATGCCCCAGGCGCCGTTGTTGACGAAGCGGTTGCCGACGACGATGTTGTTGCGCGCGCCCGACAGCGACATGCCGGTCCCGACCGGCCCGTAGGAGGCGGCGCCGATCGACGGCACGTTCGGGTTGTTGTTGTCGTGCACGTAGTTGTTGAAGAACACCCAGCAGGAGTGCGTCTGCTGGATGCCGGCGGGCAGCATCTTCAGGTAGCTGGCCGGCGAGGCGCTCGGGCAGGCGCCGTTCTGCGGGGACGGCGCGTCGTCGTTGTTCTGGCTGTTGGTGTCGAAGCCGTCCTGGTTGTTGTCGAACTGGGAGTTCTCGATCAGCAGGTGTCCGCCGGAGTTCGTCCCCGAGTAGCCGAGCACGTTGAACTCCGCCTGGTCGTCGTCGAGGGTCACGCCGCAGTCCGGGCACGCGCCGACGTAGTAGCCGGAGTCGTTCTGGTTGGACGCGTAGTCGTGAGCGAACAGCCCGGGGCCACCCTTGGTGTTCGACGAGTAGATCCCGTAGCCGGCCGCCGGCGACTGCTCGTTGACGAAGTAGGTGGACGTCGCGGTCAGCCACGAGCCGGTGAACGACATCGCGGTCTGCTTGCCGGTCGACCCGCCGCCCGTGAACCAGATCGCGTTGCCGCCGCCCAGATCACCGGTGAGGAAGTTGCACGCCGTGAGGTTCTCCACGGTGACGCCCGTGGCCTTGTACACGAGGATGCCGTTGGCACCGGAGGGCTTGCCCGCCTTGTCCTTCTTGCCGAGGAACTGGGCGCTGGTCGCCGTGCTGCACTTGGGGGTGCCGGGCCGCGTGCCGTCGAGCACCACGCCGCTGCGGCTCATGCCGATCACGTGCAGGTTGGACTTCGTGATCAGCACAGCGCCCCCGGCGCGATCGCCGCCCTTGGCGCCGCTGGGCATCGTGGTCGCCGTGGTCTTGTAGTCGCCGGGACCGACGAGGATGAAGTCGCCTGGGTGCGCGGCCTTCACGGCGGCCTCGATCGTCGAGTAGTTGCCGCGGACCCCGTTGAAGGTGCCCACGCGCAGGACCTGTGCGGCGAGCGCGCCGCTGGCCGCGACGGCGATCGCCAGCAGTCCCACGACGAGCGCGGCCACCGCCGCGAACGGACGGCGACGACGGATGCTCCTGATACCCATGACTCCTCCGAGCTTCCCCTCGAGCCCGAACCTCGGGGTGGCGCGGGCGTGAGCCACACCTTAGCGCTGCGACCGACCGCCGGCGGCGCGCCCGGCCGAGCGGGCTGAGCGCCACCGGCGTTGGGCGTCGATCAGCGCGCCGCCATGCGGCGCGGCCGCTTGCCTCCGTTGCGTCCCTCACTGCCCAGCCAGGCGAGCGCCAGCTGCGTGCGGCTGTCCACGTCGAGCTTGGTCAGCGCGGCCGAGACGTGCTTCTTGACCGTGCTCTCGGTGACGTTCAGGCGTCGCGCGATCGTGCGGTTGCTGTAGCCGGCGGCCACGAGGTCGACCGTCTCGGCCTCGCGCGGCGTGAGCAGGGTGGTACTCCGCGCCGCCGCCTCGCCCGGCGTCTGGAGCGCGAGCAGGTTCGTCAGGTGTGGCGTGAGCTCGATCAGCCGCTCGCGATCGTGTGCTGTCAGCGCGCGAGCGCCGCTGAGCACCACGAGCAGGCCCTTCGTCGATCCGGGCGGGTCGAGCCAGACGGCCAGCAGGGAGTGGAAGCCCTGGGTGGCGAGGTACTCGTCGCCGGCGCTGCGCGCGCCGTCGGTCAGCAGTGCCCACAGATCCTCGCGGGTGACCGCGGTGCCGAGGTCCGGCGGCGCGGCGCAGACGAGCCGCCGCAGCGCCTGCTCGCGAGACAGGCGGGCGAGCAGCGCGTCGAGGCGCCGCTGCGGAAAGCCGAGCGCGACGCCCTCGATCTTCGTGCTGTCGCTCGATGCGGTGAGGAACGTGGCGTGCTGCCAGCCGAGGTGCTCAGACACCGCGTCGAGCGTCGCACGGCGCAGCGCGCTCAGCGATGTCGCGTGCTCGACGTCCTCCAGAACGGATAACACACGGCGATAGTCATCGGTCTTCAACATGTTGTGCTGTGCCCTCGCACACTTGGCCCCGCCCATCCACGACTGCCGGGCGGTGCTCCGGTCGTAGCTCAGGTGGCTCCGCCCCCCTTGGACGCGACACCCCGAACGCTCGCGTTTCGCCCTCAGCCGCTGTTTCGGCCAGCCACTGCCTGCGCTCCGCTCGCGGGACATAAGTATGACGCTTTGCTCATGCGTGTATCAATCACAGCGGCGTCGTCCCGGCCCGCGCGGTGCGGCCTCGTAGACTGGCGCCCCGATGTCCCGATTCGCCGAGTCCCAGCATCCCGACTTTCAGCGCCTGAACGCCTCGATCGGCTTCGACCGGCGTCTGTGGCCGCAGGACATCGCGCAGTCGCGGGCCCACGCCCGCATGCTCGCGGCCCGCGGCATCATCGCCGACGCCGACGCCGAGACGCTGCTGCGCGGCCTCGACGCGGTCGAGACCGAGCTGGCCAGCGGCGCCTTTGTCTTCCTGCCCGACGACGAGGACGTCCACATGGCCGTCGAGCGCCGGCTGACCGAGATCGTCGGTCCGGTCGGGCGGCCGGCTGCACACAGCGCGGTCGCGCAACGACCAGGTGGCGACCGATCTGGCCATGTACACCCGCGAGCGTGCCGCCGAGGCCCAGGCGCGCATCCGCGAGCTGATGGCGTCGCTGCTCACCCGGGCCGGAGAGCATCTCGACTGGCCGATGCCCGGCTACACCCATCTACAGCGCGCCCAGCCGGTCTACCTCAGCCACCACCTGCTGGCCTACCTGTGGATGCTCGATCGAGACCGCGCGCGCTTCGCATTCGCGGAGTCACCAGGCGGGCGTGCTCCCGCTCGGCGCGGGAGCGCTGGCCGGCGTGAACTTCGACACCGACCGTGGGCAGGTGGCCCGCGAGCTCGGCTTCCACACCGTCGCGCCGAACTCGATCGACGCGGTCTCCAACCGTGACTTCGTGCTTGATTATCTGGCTGCCGCCGCGACCTGCACGACCCACCTGTCCCGTCTCGGCGCCGAGTTGGTGCTGTGGTCCAGCGAGGAGTTCGGCTTCTGCGAGCTCCCCGACGCGTGGGCCTCGGGCTCCTCGATCATGCCGCAGAAGAAGAACCCTGATGCGGCCGAGTTGCTGCGGGCCAAGGCGCCGCGGACCGCCGGCCACCTGGTCGGCCTCCACGGCGTCATGCACGCGCTGCCGCTCACCTACAACAAGGACCTGCAGGAGGACAAGGAGCATCTCTTCGACGTCGTCGACACGCTCGAGCTGGTGCTCGCCGCCGCGCGGGGCATGCTCGAGGGGGTGCGCTTCCGCCGCGACCGCCTCCGTGACGCGGCCTCGGACGAGATGATCGCGGCCACCGACGTCGCCGACCTGCTCGTCCGCCGCGGCGTGCCGTTCCGCGAGGCGCCACGGTATCGTCGCCGGCCTCGTACGCACGGCCGTCCACAGCGGCCGCCCGCTCTCGGCGCTCAGCCGCGCAGAGCTCGCCGCGCACAGCGACGTGCTCGACGACGAGTACTACGGGGTGCTCGCGCAGCGCTCCTGGCTGGAGTCGAAGGTCTCCGAGGGCGGAACCTCGCTCGCCCGTGTTCGCGAGCAGCTCGGCGCTGGCGCGCGCGGCGGTCGAGGACCCGTCCTGACGTGCGCGCCGGAGCCCGCTGCCCACGCGTTTCTACGCGCGGCCGGTGCTCGACGTGGCGCGCGACCTGCTTGGCTGCGTCGTCGAGCGCGACGGAGTCAGCGGCGTGATCGTCGAGACCGAGGCCTACCACGAGACCGAGCCGGCCTGCCACGCCTATGTCGGGCGCACGCGCGCGCACGCAGACGCTGTTCGGAGCGCCCGGCAGCGCGTACGTGTACCGCTCCTACGGGATCCACGCGATGCTCAACTTCGTCTGCGAGCCCGAGGGCAGCGGCGGCCGCCGTGCTCGTCGCGCGCTCGAGCCGCTGACGCGGGCTGTCGAGCTGATGCGTGAGCGCCGCGGCGCGCAGCGCGCGCACGACCTCTGTGCTCGGGCCGGGCAAGCTCGCGCAGGCGCTCGCCATCTCGCTGTCGGACAACGGTGAGGACCTCGTGCGCGGGCCGGTGCGGGTGTACGCGCGGCCGCCGGGGTGGACGCCCGGCGCGATCGCGGTGGGGCCGCGGATCGGCATCACCAAGGCGGCCGAGCTGCCGTGGCGCTTCGCCGTTGCCGGTCATCCCGACGTGTCGCGCCCGCGCCCGGGCGCCGCGCGGTTGGGGCCGGCGTCCGCGGCGGATAGCCGCGCTGCGTCAGCCGGGCGGGGCGCCGACGCCGCCGCTGGCCCCGGGCGTGGCGCTGCCGCCGCCGCCGCCGGCCGGCGCGCCGCTGGGTGCCGGCGCCGCCGGCGCGGGCGTCGCCGGGGCGCGGGCGCCGGCGGCGCGGCCGTGCCCTGCGCGGCGCCGGTCGTCGGCGCGGCTGGCGCGCCGCGCCGGTGCCGGGGCCGGGCGGCGCCGCCGCCCGCGCCGCCCCGGCGCCGCTCGTTCCGGGGCTTGGCGTCACCGTCGACGCCGACGGGCCGAGCCGGAGCTCGGCCGGGGCGCGCCGGCGCCGCTGCTGCCGCCGCCGCGGCGGCGTGACACGCCGTCGGCGTGACGCCGACGCGAGTGGCTCTGGTCGATGGCCTCGCCGACGAGCATGAAGTCGCGCCAGATGAGGGCCGGGAACGTGCCGCCGAGCACCGGGCTGCCGTCGAAGGCGGTCGTCATCGGCACGAGCTTGTTCGGATAGCCGACCCAGACGGCGACCGTGTACTTGCTGTTCCAGCCGACGAACCAGGCGTCCGCGTAGTTGGAGGTCGTGCCGGTCTTGCCGGCGGCGAACCCGCCGAAGTTCGCCGCGTTCGTGCCGGTGCCGGAGGTGATGACCGTCTCGAGCATCGAGGTCTCGGTCGCGGCCACCCCGGCCGGCAGCACCCGGCGGCTAGACCGGCTGTCGACCTGGATGTGCCCGTTGGGGAACTTGACCTTCTCGATGCCGACCGGCGCGTAGGAGCTGAGCGGGCCGCGGGGTCGGCGACGAGCGAGCCGCTGACGCGCTCGCCCGCCCTCGGCGATCGTCTCGTAGGCGTGCGCCATGTCGAGCACCGTGACGCCGGTGCTCAGGCCGCCGATCGTCATTGCGTAGTTCGTCGAGATCGGGGTCGTGAGGCCCATGCGGTGGGCCAGGCCGGCGATCTTGTGGGTGCCCACCTTGACGCCGACCTGGGCGAAGACGGTGTTGTCCGACAGCGTCGTGGCCGCCAGCAGCGTGTTGCTGCCCGCGTAGGAGGACTCGTCGTTGCGCACGACGAACATGCCGCCGTGCGGGTCGCGCAGCGTCGAGCGGGTGCGACGGCCAGACGGAGTACGGCGAGATCCCGTCCTCGAGCGCCGCGGCGAGGTCGAAGGCCTTGAACGCCGACCCGGGCTGGCGCTCTCCCTGGGTGGCGAGGTTGAACGGGCGTCGTGTCGTAGTCGCGCCCGCCGACCATCGCCTTGACCTGACCGGTGGCGTTGTCGATCGCCACGAGCGACGCGGTCGGGCCGTCCGGGCTTGGCAGGTAGGCGTTGATCGCGTCCTCGGCCGCCTTCTGCAGCTGCAGGTCGAGTGACGTGGTGATCTTCAGGCCGCCCTCGAACGCCTGCTGCGCGCCGTAGCGGTCGATCACCTGATGCTGGACCCAGTCGTCGAAGTAGCCGGTGTTGTAGCCGCCCTCGGTGGTCAGCTCGGGCGCCTGGACCTCGGCGGCGGTGGGCAGCGGTGCGGCCAGGGCGGTGTCGTACTGCTGCTGGCTGATGTAGTGCTGCGCGAGCATGTCGCTGCAGCACCTCGGCGCGGCGGGCGCGCGCGTGCCACCGGATGCGCGATCGGGTCGAAGCCGCTCGGCGACGCGATCAGTCCGGCCAGCAGCGCCGCGTCGGCGGGGTGGTACTGCAGCTCGGTGACGCAGAGGTTGCCGAGCGAGCTGCCGCAGCCGATGTAGCCGGGCGTGTGACCGAAGTAGGTTCGCGCGGCCGCCTCGATGCCGTACGCGCCGTTGCCGAAGTAGATCGTGTTGAGGTACTCGCGTGATGATCTTCTGCTTCGGCCACCGATGTGAGAGGTGGTAGGCCAGCGCGGCCTCGCGGAGCTTCTCGAAGACGGTGCGGTGTGACTGGGCCTGCAGCACGTTCTTGACGAACTGCTGCTCGATCGTGGACGCGCCCTGGACCGCGCCCTGGTGCAGGATGTCCTGGAAGACAGCGCGCGGGCGATGCCGCGGATGTCGATGCCGCTGTTGTGGTAGAAGCGCTTGTCCTCGACGGAGATGACCGCGTCGCTGACCAGCGGTGGGACCTGGCCGACCTTCAGCAGGATGCGGTGCTGCTGGTTGAGGATGCGCGATCTGGTTGCCGTGATCGTCGAGCAGGACCGAGTTCGACGCGTTGTTGAACTCGGCGCTGTTCTCGAGCTTGGGCAGGTCCGAGGCGACGGCCATGAACATGCCGAACGCGAACGAGACGACCCCGAGCAGCAGCAGCGCGACGAAGATCGCGAACAGCCGCAGCTTCTTCAGGCGGGTGCGCTTGCGGTGCGGCTGCAGCGGCTCGATCGGCGGCTCGCGCGTGTAGCCGAGCGGCGGTGGCGTCGGGCGCCGCTGGCCGTCGCCCCGCTCGGGGCGGCGGCAGCTGGCGCCGGGGCCACCGTTGGCGCGGGCGGCGCCGCCGCCGGTCGCCATGGCGCGGCCGGCGGTCGCGCCGAGCATCGCGGGGCGTCGGTCCAGATCACGCCGGGCTGGCGTACGACGTGGGGTTGTCAGGGCGATCGTGCTCGCTCATCAGGGGTGGCGGCGCGGAGGCGAAACGGCCGACGACCGGCCAATGCGGCGCTAGCGCCGGGCGCGGGGACCTGGCGGCACGGGCCCCACGGGCGTCGAGAGTCTAGCATTGGCACCCCATGCCGAATCCGACTCTCGCGCCCGACGACGCCGCCGAGCACCTCGCCCGGCAATGCCGTCGAGAGCCTCCCGCGTGGCGCGCTGGCGGCCAAGCTGGCCGTCGCCGCAGCAGGCCGGCCGGCCGCTGCGGGTCAAGCTCGGTATCGACCCGACGGCGCCCGACATCCATCTCGGCCACGCGTCGTGCTGGCCAAGCTGCGCGAGTTCCAGGACCTCGGCCACCGGGTCGTGCTCATCATCGGCGACTACACCGCCCGGGTCGGCGACCCATCGGGTCGCTCGACGACCCGCCCGATCCTCACCGACGCCGAGATCGAGGCCAACGCGCAGACCTACCAGGAGCAGGCGTTCGCGATCCTCGATCCCGACCCGGAGCGGCTGGAGGTGCGCCGCAATGGCGAGTGGCTGGACATGTCGATGGTCGACCTGCTGCGGCTCGCGCGCACGACCACCGTGGCCCAGCTGCTCGAGCGCGACGACTTCTCCAAGCGCATGCGCCGCCGCGCAGCCGATCTCGATGCTCGAGATGCTCTACCCGCTGCTGCAGGGCTACGACTCGGTGATGGTCGACGCCGACGTCGAGCTCGGCGGCACCGACCAGACGTTCAACCTGCTGCTCGGCCCGCGACATCCAGCAGCGCCTACGGCAGCCGCAGCAGGCGGTCCTGACGATGCCGCTGCTGGTCGGCACCGACGGCCACCAGAAGATGTCCAAGTCGCTCGGCAACCAGATCGGGGTCACCGATCCGCCGCAGGAGATCTACGGCAAGACGATGTCGATCCCCGACGAGGCCATGGCCGACTACTACCGCCTGCTGTTCGGCGCGACCCGCCGGGGCCCGGCGTCGCCGCCGCGCGACGCCAAGCGCGCGCTCGCCTTCGCGCTCGTCACCCGGCTGCGCTCCGAGCAGGACGCGGCGGCCGCGCAGGCCCACTTCGACCAGGTGATCGTGGCCGGCGGGCTGCCCGACGAGGTGCCGGGGGCGACCTTCGTGTGCGAGGGCGGCAATGTGCACCTGCCCGGCGTGATCGCCGACGCGTTCGGGATGTCACGTTCGGAGGCGCGGCGCCTCATCGACCAGGGCGGCGTCACGCTCGGCGAGCAGGCGCTGGCCGCCGGCGAGCACGACGTCGCCTGCGACCGCGGCCGACGGCGAGGTGCTGCGCGTCGGCAAGCGCCGCTTTCGGCGGCTGGCCCGGCGACCTGAGCAGGGCGGACCGGCATGCCGATCCACAGCGGACTGCTGCGCCTGCACACGGCGGCCACGGCGAGGTCGTCGACGTCACCGACGGCGTACGGTCGGTGCTGCGGACCTCCGGCGTGACCCTTGGCGTGGCGACCGTGTTCACCTCCGGGCGCGACCGTCGCGGTCACGACCATGGAGTATGAGCGCGGCGCCGTGTCGGACCTGGGGCGCTGCTCGAACGCCTCATCCCCGCGGAGCCCGCACGGCGCCTACGAGCACAACCGCCTCAACGGCGACAGCAACGCCCATGCCCACCTGCGCGCGGCGCTCATCGGGCCGTCGGAGTCGATTCCGTCGTCGCCGGCGAGCTCGCGCTCGGCACCTGGCAGCAGATCGTCCTGCTGGACTTCGACGACCGCCCGCGCGAACGGGTGGTCAGCGTGCAGATCGCTTCCTGACCGCCGGGCAGATCGCCTCCTGACCGGCGTCAGATCGCCCGCCCGGCGACCCCGGAGCGCAGACGTCCGTCGGGTGCTGGCTCGGCCGCACCGGGGCGGGGAGGTCGGTCGCGGTGCGGGCCCGCCCGTGCGGTGGCGGCGACGTCCGTCGCGCCGGTGCCCTACACTGCCGCATGCGTCGCCCTCCCGGGTAGGCGGCTGACGCTTGTCGTCGGCGATTTGCCCCGGGAGCCTGGCAGGCGCTATACTGGCGGGCCGGCCCGAAAGTGCGCCTTTGGGCGCTGGGCTCGGCCCGGCCTCCTCGAAAGAATCCCTTTCGGCGTGGCGACACGGTCTTTGAAAACTCAACAGCATGCGCACTTGCGATCGAATATCGATCGCGGTGTGCGTCCAGGTTCGACCTGCCGCTCGGCGACGCTTGCGTCCGCCCGGCGGCGGCAAAGAGTCAAGTAGGAAGAAGTACCCCGTCATAGCTCGGGACACGGTGTATACGTCCCAGCAACCGCTATGACACTCTCAGTGAACGCAGTTCTTCACGGAGAGTTTGATCCTGGCTCAGGACGAACGCTGGCGGCGTGCTTAACACATGCAAGTGGAGCGACGAACCAGGGCTTGCCCTGGGGCAGAGCCGCGAACGGGTGAGTAACACGTGGGTTACCTGCCTCGATGACCGGGACAACCCGAGGAAACTCGGGCTAATACCGGATGTGCCCGCAAGGGGAAAGGAAGCTTCGGCCTCCGCATCGAGATGGGCCCGCGGCCCATTAGCTTGTTGGTGAGGTAACGGCTCACCAAGGCTTCGATGGGTAGCTGGTCTGAGAGGACGATCAGCCACACTGGGACTGAGACACGGCCCAGACTCCTACGGGAGGCAGCAGTGGGGAATCTTGCGCAATGCGCGAAAGCGTGACGCAGCAACGCCGCGTGGGGGAAGAAGGCTTTCGGGTTGTAAACCCCTTTCAGTTGGGACGAAGCCTCGGCGGTGAATAGCCGACCGGGGTGACGGTACCTTCACAAGAAGCACCGGCTAACTACGTGCCAGCAGCCGCGGTAATACGTAGGGTGCAAGCGTTGTCCGGAATCATTGGGCGTAAAGAGCGTGTAGGCGGCCCGATTAGTCCGCTGTGAAAGTCCAAGGCTCAACCTTGGAAAGCCGGTGGATACTGTCGGGCTAGAGTCCGGAAGGGGCGAGTGGAATTCCTGGTGTAGCGGTGAAATGCGCAGATATCAGGAGGAACACCGATGGCGAAGGCAGCTCGCTGGGACGGTACTGACGCTGAGACGCGAAAGCGTGGGGAGCAAACAGGATTAGATACCCTGGTAGTCCACGCTGTAAACGATGGCAACTAGGTGTGGGGGGTGTCGACTCCCTCCGTGCCGAAGCTAACGCATTAAGTTGCCCGCCTGGGGAGTACGGCCGCAAGGCTAAAACTCAAAGGAATTGACGGGGGCCCGCACAAGCAGCGGAGCATGTGGTTTAATTCGACGCAACGCGAAGAACCTTACCTGGGCTTGACATGTGGGTGACCGGTGTGGAAACACACCTTCCCTTCGGGGCACTTTCACAGGTGGTGCATGGCTGTCGTCAGCTCGTGTCGTGAGATGTTGGGTTAAGTCCCGCAACGAGCGCAACCCCCGTCGCATGTTGCCAGCATTTAGTTGGGGACTCATGCGAGACTGCCGGTGACAAACCGGAGGAAGGTGGGGATGACGTCAAGTCCTCATGCCCCTTATGTTCAGGGCTACACACGTGCTACATTGGCGCGTACAGAGGGCTGCGATACCGCGAGGTGGAGCGAATCCCTTAAAGCGCGTCTCGGTTCGGATTGCAGGCTGAAACTCGCCTGCATGAAGGCGGAGTTGCTAGTAATCGCGGATCAGCATTGCCGCGGTGAATACGTTCCCGGGCCTTGTACACACCGCCCGTCACACCACGGGAGTGAGCAACACCCGAAGCCGGTGGCCTAACCCGCAAGGGAGGGAGCCGTCGAAGGTGGGGCTCGTGACTGGGGTGAAGTCGTAACAAGGTAGCCGTAGCGGAAGCTGCGGCTGGATCACCTCCTTTCTAGGGAGCACCTACGGGCGCCCCGGTCGCGCCCCCTCGTCTCCTCGAGAGACTGTGGCTCTCGCGTCGATCGGGCCTAGCACGTCGACCGAACCTGGCTGGACGGCGCAAGCCTCGCGTTCCCGACCTACAGGGAGGCCGCGCGTCTGAGCCATAAACGACCCCAGCATGCTGTTGAGTTTTGAGAGACCGGCGTCCGCCGTCGGCATCGTGGCGCCCCACATTGAGGGGGCGTTCACACGTGATGCCGGTGCGGCCGGCGTATCGCCTCTCCACGGTCCTTGAAAACTGCACAGTAGCCACAAGTCGGTCGCATCGATAAGCGCGACCGACAACGGGTATCACCGGGCCGCTCGCCGAACGTAAGTGACGCGAACGGCCAGATCACCGTCAAGATAGTAAGGGCGCATGGTGGATGCCTTGGCACCAAGAGTCGATGAAGGACGTGAACGGCTGCGATAAGCCGCGGGTAGGCGCTGAATAGCCTGTGATCCGCGGATCTCCGAATGGGGAAACCCAGCGCTGGTAATGCGGCGTTATCCCCGGCTGAACACATAGGCCGGGTGAAGACAAGCGGGGGAAGTGAAACATCTCAGTACCCCGAGGAAAGTAAATCAACAGAGACTCCCTGAGTAGTGGCGAGCGAAAAGGGACCAGCCCAAACCTGGTAAGTGCAAGCGGCCACGCGTTGCTTGTCAGGGGTTGTAGGGCGTTTCTTCCGGGCCGTGGCCGGTCCGGCGGGAGTTACAAAGTCATGTGGTAGTCGAAGCGCGTGGAACCGCGCACCAGAGAGGGCAACCGTCCCGTAGACGAAACTGCATGGCCTCCCGTGAGACGTTCCTGAGTAAGTCCGCACCCGTGAAACGCGGACTGAACCTGGGGGGACCACCCTCCAAGGCTAAGTACTCCTTGGTGACCGATAGCGGACTAGTACCGTGAGGGAAAGGTGAAAAGTACCCCGGAAGGGGAGTGAAATAGTACCTGAAACCGCGCGCCTACAAGCGGTGGGAGCAGACTTGTTCTGTGACCGCGTGCTTTTTGCATAACGAGCCGGCGAGTTACTCGTCTGCGGCAAGGTTAAGCGATGAGCGGAGCCGTAGCGAAAGCGAGTCCTAATAGGGCGACATAGTCGTAGGCGGTATACCCGAAACTGAGCGAGCTACCCATGGGCAGGCTGAAGCGGGGGTAAGACCTCGTGGAGGGCCGAACCGACCTAGGTTGAAAACTGGGCGGATGACCTGTGGGTCGGAGTGAAAGGCTAATCAAGCTCAGTGATATCTGGTTCTCTCCGAAATATATTTAGGTATAGCCTCGGATAAATTGCGTTTTGGCCGTAGAGCACTGTTTGGACTAGGGGCCCTACCAGGTTACCGAATTCAGGCAAACTCCGAAGACCATTACGTTTACTCCGGGAGTCAGTTGCTGGGGGATAAACTTCAGCGTCAAAAGGGAAACAGCCCAGACCGCCAGCTAAGGTCCCTAAGTACTAGCTAAGTGGGAAACGATGTTCGAGTGCATAGACAACCAGGAGGTTGGCTTAGAGGCAGCCACCCTTGAAAGAGTGCGTAACAGCTCACTGGTCAAGTGTTCGAGCGCGGACAATGTAACGGGGCTCAAGCTAGTCACCGAAGCTGCGGGTGCGTGAGGTCTTCGGACCGATCGCGCGGTAGGAGAGCGTTCCCAAGCCAGTAAAGCGGCGGCGGAAGCCAGCCGTGGAGGCTTGGGAAGTGAGAATGCCGGCATGAGTAACGAAAGAGGGGTGAGAATCCCCTCCACCGATTGCCCAAGGATTCCTGAGTAAAGTTCGTCTGCTCAGGGTTAGTCGGGACCTAAGGCGAGGCCGAAAGGCGTAGTCGATGGCCAACAGGTTGATATTCCTGTACCACGTCGCATCCGTTTGACCAATGGGGAGACGAGGAAGGCTAAGGGAACCCAGGCGATGGTCGTCCTGGGACAAGCATGTAGGGGTGGCCCTAGTGAAATGCGGGGCCGCATAACCTGAGGTGCGATGTCAGCTGGCTCTAAGCCGGCGAGTCCCCAACGCCATACCTCCGAGAAAATCCTCTAGGGAGGAAGCGCGTGCCCGTACCAAAACCGACACAGGTGGGCAAGTAGAGAATACTAAGGTGATCGAGATAACCCTCGTTAAGGAACTCGGCAAAATTGACCCGTAACTTCGGGATAAGGGTCGCCCCAGTAAGGTGAAGCCGCTTGCCGGTGGAGCCTGAGGGGGCCGCAGTGAATAGGCTGAAGCGACTGTTTACCAAAAACACAGGTCTCTGCTAAGTCGAAAGACGACGTATAGGGGCTGACGCCTGCCCGGTGCCGGAAGGTTACGTGGAGGTGTTAGGGCTTGACCCGAAGCACCGAAGCTAAGCCCCGGTAAACGGCGGCCGTAACTATAACGGTCCTAAGGTAGAACGCTGCCCCCCACGCAGGTAACTGCGTGGTGCGCATCTGGCCATATGCTGGAACGCCTGAGTATCCGACACTACGAGTGCCGTCCCAAGCGGGCGGTACCGTGACAATGTGATCGGTGCAGGAAATCAGCAGGAAAGGCTGGTTCAGCTTGGTTGGGTTCTTGGTTTTGTAGACGGAGAAGGATGCTTCTCTATCGGCTTTGTCCGGCAACCAGACCGGATGGGTCGAGCCGGCTACAGAACTGGCTATCAGGTGGCCCATGAATTTGCGGTGACGCAAGGCGCGAAGAGCGTCAGCTGTCTCCACGAGTTCGTGGATTTCCTCGGGGTGGGAAGCGTGATCGCCAACCGGCGACACGACGACCATCGCGAGCACCTGTATCGCTATGTGGTGCGGCGGAGAGCGGATCTGATCAACACGATCGTCCCGTTCTTTCGGGCGCACCCCATGCATTCATCGAAGCAGCGGGACGTTGAGCAGTTCGCTCGCTGCGTCGGGATGATCGACTCCGGTATCCACCTGACCCGTAATGGTCTGGCGGACATCGCATCGATCGCCGAGACGATGAATCGTCGCAAGTCCCTACCGAACTAATCAGAATCCTCAGAGACCATACGCCAGAGGTCCAGGACACTGGATCATGAGATGGTCCCATCTGCATGGCGACATGCAGGAAGAGCAACGCGTGCACAGGACGTGCTCTTCGCTCAGGGGAAGCTCCCTGGGAAAGGCAATAAGCGAAATTCCTTGTCGGGTAAGTTCCGACCTGCACGAATGGCGTAACGACTTCAGCACTGTCTCAACGAGGGGCTCGGTGAAATTGCAGTCTCGGTGAAGATGCCGAGTACCCGCGGCTAGACGGAAAGACCCCGTGAACCTTTACTACAACTTGGTATTGGGGTTCGATGCATTTCGCTCAGGATAGGTGGGAGGCTTTGAAGCGCTGGCTGCGGCTGGCGTGGAGCCAACCTTGAGATACCACCCTTGGTGTATTGGACTTCTAACAGCACGCCGTGAATCCGGGTGCTGGACAGTGCCAGGCGGGTAGTTTGACTGGGGCGGTCGCCTCCCAAAATGTAACGGAGGCGCACAAAGGTTCCCTCAGCACGGTTGGAAATCGTGCGTAGAGCGCAAAGGTAGCAAGGGAGCTTGACTGCGAGACTGACAAGTCGAGCAGGTGCGAAAGCAGGTCTTAGTGATCCGGCGGTAGCAAGTGGAAGTGCCGTCGCTCAACGGATAAAAGGTACTCCGGGGATAACAGGCTTATCGGGCCCAAGAGTCCACATCGACGGCCCGGTTTGGCACCTCGATGTCGGCTCGTCGCATCCTGGGGCTGGAGTAGGTCCCAAGGGTTGGGCTGTTCGCCCATTAAAGCGGTACGCGAGCTGGGTTCAGAACGTCGTGAGACAGTTCGGTCCCTATCTGCCGTGGGCGTTGGAGAATTGCGAGGATTTGTCCCTAGTACGAGAGGACCGGGATGAACGCACCTCTGGTGTATCTGTTGTCCTGCCAAGGGCATCGCAGGTTAGCTACGTGTGGATCGGATAACCGCTGAAAGCATCTAAGCGGGAAGCCGGCCTCAAGATGAGTTCTCCCATCCCCTAGAGGGAGTAAGAGCCCTGGTAGACCACCAGGTTGATAGGCCGGATCTGGAAGCGCGGTGACGCGTGAAGGAGACCGGTACTAATGGCTCGAGGGCTTGACGGATTTTTTAGTGTGGTACCCGTGTGGCGCTGTGTAGTTTTGAAGGGCCGTGGAGGCCGGTTTCTCGACCTTTTCCGGTGGCTTTGGCGAGGGGGAAACACCTCTTCCCATTCCGAACAGAGAAGTTAAGCCCCTCAGCGCCGATGGTACTTGGCTCGCAAGGGCCTGGGAGAGTAGGACGCCGCCGGTTTCTTTAGCGCGAGCCGCCTCGAGAGGGGCGGCTCGTCGTCGTTCGCGGCCCATGTGTGGCCAGAGCAGAGCGCCGGGTGACCGAGGTGCGCGTGCACGCAGGGAGTGGGCTGCGACCGCTAGGCGGCCGCGCCGGGCTCGGGCCCGGGCGCGGGAGCCGACTCGGGCAGACGGGTGTGTGACGACGGGCCGTCAGCCTCGAGGATGGCCCCGAACACGCCGAACGGCCCATAGGAAGCGGCGGCGAGCAGAAGTCCGATGTCGCGTAATGCCTGCCTCATGAGCCACTTCCTCGTGTCGTTACCAGGATGCACAGAGCATTGCGCGCTGGGGTGAGCTGCCCATAAGGCTCGGCGAAGAGATCGGTAAGGCGCGACGTCGCCGCGGCGGGGCCCTGGTGGCGCGTGCGCGTACTGCCGGGGCGACGCGCGACGCGCGACGCGCGCTCAGCGGTCGCGGGGCGAGCGCTCGCGAGGTGCGGCGGCGTGCGGACGCAGCGGAATGGGGGACAGGCAAGGCGTAGCGCGGGCCGGCGGGGCCGGACGGCGCGCCGGCGACCGTGACACGAGCGGGCTGCGGTGGGCCTGCGTGCGAGCTCGGCGCGCCTCGCTGCGCGCGCGTTGCGAGGCGGCGCGGTCGCCCTCGGCGGCGCCGACTCGGGCCGCGTCGCCAGGGAAGTCCCAGTCGACGTCGTACTGGTCGGCGAGCGTCAGGAAGGCGCCGACGAGCCGCAGCGCGGCGTGGGCGCGTTCGCGCAGGCCTGAAAGGTCAGCGGGGCGGTCGGTTTGACGGGCAGACCAGAACATGTGTTCGCAAGGCTAGGCTCGGTGTCGGACGGATCGCGGGGGAACGCGCGTTCGACAGGCTTCACGGAAGGAGTTTGGCTCTAGAGAGCCAAACAAGGTGTGTCGGGGTGCAACGCCGCTTGCACGGAGGCGCGATGCGGCGGCTCGATGGCACGCGCTCACAAGGTGGTCCCCAGCGAATCCCACACCTCGAGCTTGCCGCGGATCCGTGCGACCACCTCGTCGGTGACGTCGGTCGTCGAGTGGTGCCCGCCGAGATCGGGCGTGCGGATTCCCGCCGCCGTGGCCTCGAGCATCGCCTCGTAGATGGCGCGCGAGGCGGACTGCGCGCGGAGCACGCCGCGCTGGGCCGCCTGACCGAGGATCGCGCCGCAGGAGAGAATCATGGCCATCGGGTTGGCGATGTCCTTGCCCTGCAGCGCCGGGGCGGTGCCGTGCGGCGCCTCGGCCATCGCCACCGTGGTCTCGTAGTGCTCGTCGAAGGCGAGCAGCACCGACTCGGCTCCGGCGATCGACCCGAACATCGGCATCACGAGGTCCGACAGGCAGTCGCCGTCGCGGTTGAGCGCGGGGATGGCCAGCGGGGCGTCGGTGGCGCCGGAGATGAGCCCCGCGTAGGTGGCGTCGATCAGCACCGGCCGATAGTCCACGTCGGGGTGACGGGCTGCCGCCGCGTCCATCTCCTCCTTGAGCATGCCCTCGTAGATGGGCGAGACGGTCCACTTGGGACCGCCGTACACGCGCCCGCGGTTGGCCTCGGCGGTGCGGAAGGCGACCTCGGCCACCCCGCGGCAGATGGAGCGGGTGATCCGCTCGGTGCGCAGCGCCACCTCCTGGTCGCTGCCCGGCTCGCCCTCGCGCCATTGCTGGGCACCGTAGGCGTCTCCGACCGCCATGCGCACGATCGAGATCGGGAAGTGCACGCCGGCGATCGGCGTGATCCCGGGTATCCGCCGGCCCGTGCGGAGGATCACCGTGCCATCCACCTCCTCCCGCAGGATCCGGTTGGGCGACCCGACGTCGTCCTTGCCCTCGGGGGTGATGGTGGCGGCCTTCAGCCCGTATCCGGCCGCCCGCATGGCCTCGGCGGCCTCGCTGACGACCGCGTTCCCGGTCGCGCGGCGGTGCTGCAGCGACAGATCGAAGCGCGGCAGGGCAAGCTCGAGCCCGATGACGTCCGGCTCGAGCACACGCAGCGCCTGCTCGAGCAGTTCCTGCCCGGTCTCGTCGCCGTCGAGCACGACGATGGTCAGAGGATCGGACATGGCGGCACGATATCGCCGTGACGCCGTCGCTCGCGTCCCGGCGTGGGGCGCCCGGCTCGTCCGTCCGTCCAGTGCGAAAAGGGGTTGTCGCCCAGCGCTCGAACTGAGTGCCCACCATGACTGTTACGCTTGCGGGGCGTCGCGCCGCTGTCGCCCGACATTCGCGCCGCGCCCGCCTACCGCTCATGCAAAAGTTTGTCATCGAGGGTGGTGTTCCGCTCTCCGGCACGGTCTATCCCGCCGGGAACAAGAACGGCGCGCTGCCCATCCTCGCCGCGAGCGTCCTCACCGAGGACGAGGTCGTGGTCAGCAACGTTCCGCGCATCCGCGACGTCCAGGCGATGCTGTGGATCCTCGAGGCGGTTGGCGTATCGGTGCAATGGCGCGGGCCCAACGAGGTCGCCCTGTGCGCCGCCGGCGTGCGCGAGGACGCGACGATCGATCGCGAGCTCGCCGAGCGCATCCGCGCCTCGTTCCTGCTCGCCGGACCGCTGCTGGCCCGCTTCGGCCGCGCGCTGATGCCGCCTCCCGGGGGCGACGTGATCGGCCGCCGCCGTCTGGACCCCCACGTCGACGCGTTTCGCAACATGGGGGCCGAGGTCGACTGCGGCCGCGACATCCTGTTGTCCGCTCCGCGTGGCCTGCGTCCCGGCAGCGACGTGTTCATGGACGAGCCCTCGGTGATGGGCACCGAGAACGCCCTGATGGCCGCCGCGCTCATCCCCGGGACGACGGTGATCGGCAACGCCGCCTGCGAGCCCCACGTGCAGGACCTCGCGCGGCTGCTCGTCAAGATGGGCGCCGACATCCAGGGCATCGGCTCGAACCTGCTCACGGTCAACGGCGCCGCGAGCCTGCACGGCTGTGAGCACGAGCTCGCCCCCGACCACATCGAGATCGGCAGCTTCATGGCGCTGGCCGGCATCACCGGCGGCGAGCTGCGAATCAAGGACACCGTCCCGGGCGACCTGCGCATGATCCGCCTCGCCTTCGAGCGCCTCGGTCTGCACAGCGAGATCCAGGGCGACGACGTCTTCGTCCCCGGCGGGCAGAAGCTCGTGATGGAGTCCGATGTCGGCGAGTACACCGGCAAGATCCAGGACGGGCCCTGGCCGGCGTTCCCGGCCGACCTGACCTCGATCGCCGTCGCGCTGGCCACGCAGGCCGAGGGCTCGATCCTCGTGCACGAGTGGATGTTCGAGAACCGCCTGGTGTTCATCGACAAGCTCAACTCGATGGGGGCCAACATCCTGCAGTGCGACCCTCACCGGGTGATCGTCAACGGGCCGCGCCGGCTGCGCGGCGAGCGCCTGGAGTCGCCGGACATCCGCGCCGGCATGGCGATGCTGCTGGCGGCGCTCGGGGCCGACGGCCGCAGCGAGATCGGCAACATCCGCCAGATCGACCGCGGCTACGAGCGCATCGACGAGCGCCTGCGCGAGCTTGGCGCCCACATCGAGCGCGTGGCCACCGAGCCGGTTCACGCCTAGCCGGCATGCCGGCCAGGAGAGTGGGCGCCCCGGCGGCAAGCCGTCGCCGGCCCCGGCACGCGATCATGTGGCCATGATTCATCCGATCCCCAGCGGCACACGCGACGTCCTGCCCGACGAGACAAGGGAGCTGCGGCGCATCACCGACGCCCTGCGCGCCGTGTTCGAGCGTGACGGCTACGGTGAGGTCGTCACCCCGGCGCTCGAGTACGAGTCAGAGCTCGCGCGCGCCAACATGCGCGACGCACGCCCCGCCTATCGCGTGTTCGACGAGAACGGCGCCGTGCTCGTGCTGCGCTCGGACATGACCGTCCCGATCGCGCGCGTGGTGGCCACACGCTACCCGCACGTCGAGCCCCCGCTGCGCTTCTGCTACTTCGCGCACTGCTACCGGGCGGTCCGGCCCCAGCGCGGCCAGCAGCGAGAGCTGCTGCAGGCCGGGATCGAGCTCGTCGGCGCGCCGGCCCCCGACGGGACCGTGGAGGCCCTCACCGTCCTGGTGGACGCGCTCGACGAGACCGGGCTGGCCGACTACCGGATCGGGATCGGGGACGCATCGCTGTATCCGTCTCTGATGGAGGCGCTCGGCGTCCCGCCGGTGGTCCGCGAGGACCTGCTGCACACGCTCGGCAGTCGCGACCTCGTCGCGCTGGAGGAGCAGGTCGGCGCGCTCGGGCTGGACGACCGCTCCGCCGAGCTGCTCGTCCGCGTCCCGCAGATCCGCGGTGGACCGGAGGTGCTCGACGGCCTCTCCGACCCGGTCGCCGACGCCGTCGACGGGCTGCGCAGCGTGGCCGAGCGCGTGCCGCCGGCGGTCGCGCAGCGGCTCATCTTCGACCTCGGTCTCGGGCGCGACATCGGTTACTACACCGGCGCGATCTTCGAGGTCTACGACCCGGCGCTGGGCACGCCGATCGGCGGCGGCGGACGCTACGACGACCTGCTCGGCCGCTTCGGGCGCGGCCTGCCGGCCGTCGGGTTCGCGCTCGGCGTGGAGAAGCTGCACATCGCGCTGGCCGGCGAGGAGCGCGGCGCGCCGGCGGCGGCGAGCGGCGACCGGGATGCGGCCGCGGCGGGGGTCGGCGAGTGACCGCGACGAACGGCCTGACCATCGCCGTCCCGCGCGGCGCGCTGTTCTCCGCCACGGTCGACCTGCTCGAGCAGCTCGGCCTGGACACGGCCGAGCTGCGCGGCAACGATCGCAAGCTGCTGTTCGAGGACATCGGGGTCATCACCATGCGCCCGTCGGACGTGCCCACCTACGTGGAGGCCGGAGCGGCCGACCTCGGCGTGACGGGCAAGGACGTGCTGCTCGAGCAGTCCGGCTACGCTCGCGACGAGGGCGCGCGCCAGGTCTACGAGCTGCTCGACCTCGGCTACGGCCGCTGCACGATGGTGCTGGCCACGGCCGCCGGACCCGACCCCGCCGCGGAGGCGCTGCGCCGTCTCGGCGTCATGCGCGTGGCCACCAAGTACCCGCGGATCGCCGCCCGCCACCTCGAGGAGACCGGACGCCAGGCCGAGATCGTCGAGGTCAAGGGCTCCGTCGAGCTCGCCCCCCTCGCCGGCCTGGCCGAGGCGATCGTCGACCTCACGGCCACCGGCACGACGCTGCGCGAGAACAATCTCGTCATCCGCGAGGAGATCGTCGTCTGCACCGCGCGCCTGGTCGCCAACCCGGTGGCCCACAAGCTCAAGGCCGGCGCCATCGACGACGTGTTGGGCCGCCTGCGCACGCGTGAGGCCGCCGGAGCCGCCTGAGGTGGTGCGCGTGCAGCGTCTGGCGCGCGCCGACTACGACGCGCTCGGTGCGGCCGGCGTGGCCGCCCACCTGCGCGGCCTCGTCCCCGACGGGGCGTCCGTCGCCGATGCCGTCGAGGCGATCGTCGCTCAGGTGCGCGAGCGCGGCGACGAGGCCCTGGTCGAATACGCGCGCCGCTTCGACACCGGTGGCGCCGAGCCGCTCGCGCTGCGTGTGGCCCCCGACGCGCTCGACGCCGCCATCCAGACGCTGCCGCTCGACGTCGTCGCCGGGCTGCAGGTGGCCATCGGCAACGTCGCCGAGGTCGCGCAGCTCGGGGTGGCGGACGACGGCCAGGTGATCCTGCCCCAGGGCCAGCGCATCGTCATTCGCGAGCTGCCGGTCGCCTCGGCCGCGGTGTACGTGCCCGGCGGGCGAGCGCCGTACCCGAGCACGGTCGTCATGGGCGTGGTCACGGCCCGTGCGGCCGGCGTGTTCGACGTGGCCGTCTGCTGCGCCGCCGGGACCGAGCGGCGACATCCACCCGGCGATCCTCGGCACGTGCCGGCTGTGCGGCGTCGACACGGTGTACCGCATGGGCGGCGCCCAGGCGGTCGCCGCGCTGGCCCACGGGACCGAGACGGTGCGGCGCGTCGACGTGATCGTCGGGCCCGGCAACCTCTACGTCCAGGAGGCCAAGCGCCAGGTCTCCCATCTCGTCGGCATCGACGGCTTCGCCGGACCGAGCGACCTGCTCGCCGTGCTCGGGCCGGACGCCGACGCGCATCTGGTGGCGCTGGACCTGCTCGCCCAGGCCGAGCACGGTGCCGACAGCCTGGTGGGCGCGCTCGCCGCCTCCGACGACATGCTCGACGCGCTGGAGGCGGAGCTGCGCGAGATCGGCGGGCGTCATCCGCAGCTCCCGGAGGCGCCCTGCGCCCTGGTGTGCACGCCCGACCTGCGCGAGGCGATCGCCGTGGCCAACGCGTTCGCGCCGGAGCATCTGCAGCTGGTCGGCCGCGAGGCCGAGGCGCTTGCGCCGCTCGTCGCCTCGGCGGGCTGCCTGTTCGTCGGCGCCTCCAGCGCGACCGCCTTCGGCGACTACGTCGCCGGCTCCAACCACGTGCTGCCGACCGGCGGCGCCGCGCGCTTCGCCTCCGCGTCTGTCGCCGCGCGCACTTCCGCCGCCGCATGGCCGAGGTTCACGTCGGCGCCGGCGCGGCCAAGCTCGCCGCCGCCGGAGCGCCGATCGCCCGCGCGGAGGGCTTCGTCCTGCACGCCGAGTCGATGGAGGCGCGCGCGGCGCGCGCACCCGACGGGGCGCTGCGCGAGAATGGGCAGCCATGACGGTCACCCAGCTGCGAACCGCCACCATCCAGCGCGACACCAACGAGACGCAGGTGCGCCTGACTCTGGCCCTCGACGGCACCGGCCTGGGCAGCCGCAGCACGGGCGTCGGCTTCCTCGACCACATGCTCGACCTGCTCGCGCGTCACGCCCGCGTGGACCTCGACGTAGCGGTGACCGGGGACCTGCAGACGGGCGCACATCACACCGTCGAGGACGCGGCGATCGGACTCGGCCGCGCCCTGGATGAGGCGCTGGGCAATCGCGCCGGAATCACCCGCTACGGCTCGGCCACTGTGCCGATGGACGAGGCGCGCGCCAGCTGCGCGATCGACATCTCGGGGCGGCCGTTCACGCTCTTCGAGGCGGCCCTGCCGCCCGGCGGCACCGGCGGCTTCGACCACGAGCTCGCCGAGGAGTTCTTTCGCGCGTTCGCGACCGCCGCGAAGCTCACCCTGCACCTGCGGGTGGAGACGGGAACCAACGCCCACCACATGATCGAGGCGGCGTTCAAGGCGTTCGCGCGGGCGCTGCGCGGCGCGATCGCGCTCGACCCGACCGAGACCGGCGTGCCGAGCACGAAGGGGACGCTGACATGAGCGCCGCGACCGCGTCGATCGCCATCATCGACTACGGGATGGGCAACCGCCGCTCGGTGGAGAAGGCGCTGGCCCACGTCGGCGTTGACGCGCGACTGACCGCCGACCACGACGCACTGCGCGCCGCCGACGGCCTGCATCCTCCCGGGAGTGGGCGCGTTCGTCCGCGGAATGGCCAACCTGCGCGCGCTCGGGCTCGACGTGCTCGTGCGCGAGCGCGTGGCCGCCGGCGTCCCGGTGCTCGGGCTGTGCCTGGGCATGCAGCTGGCGTTCGAATCGCTCGACCGAGCTCGGCGGCGCGGAGGGCCTCGGCATCGTTGCCGGGCGACGTCGAGCGGCTCGATGCCGGCGACGCTGAAGCTGCCCCACATCGGCTGGAACCTCGTGACCTTCACGCGCGACTCGCCGCTGCGGGCGGGGCTGCCGGACCGCTGCGCCTTCTACCACGTGCACTCCTTCGCGGCGCGGCCCGCGCGACGAGGCCGACGTGCTGGGCTGGGCCGAGTACGGCGGTCCGTTCGTCACCGTGGTCGAGCACGGCTCCTTCCGCGGCGTGCAGTTCCATCCCGAGAAGTCCTCGACGCACGGCCTGCGGCTGCTGGCCAACTTCGTGGCGCTGTGCGCGCCGCTGGCGTCGCTCGCGATGATCCTCTACCCGGCGATCGACATCCTGGGCGGCAACGCCGTGCGCCTAGAGAAGGGCGACTTCGCGGCCAAGAAGATCTACGACCAGGACCCGCTGTCGGCGGCGCGCGACTGGGTGGCCGATGGTGCCCGCTGGCTGCACGTCGTCGACCTCGACGGGGCCAAGGAGGGCCATCCCGTCAACCTCGAGCACCTGCAACGGATCACCAGCGAGCTGGACGTGCCCGTGCAGTACGGCGGCGGGCTGCGCTCGCTGCCCTCGGTGCGCGACGCGCTGCGCGCCGGCGCCCAGCGCGTGATCCTCGGCACGGCGGCGTTCACCGACGTCGAGTTCCTCGACGAGGTCCTGCGCGCGTGGCCCGAGCACGTGCTCGTGTCCGTCGACGTGCGCGGCGGCAACATCACCACCGCCGGCTGGCAGGAGACGACGCAGATGACCACCGAGTCGGTCATTCGCCGCCTGCAGGAGCGCGGCGTGCGCAACCTCGTCTACACCAACGTCGATCGCGACGGCATGCTCGAGGGCCCCGACGTCGACGAGGTCCGCCGCGTCGCGCAAACCGTCCGCGGGCGCTTCCTCTACTCGGCCGGCATCGGCAAGCTGGCCGATCTCGAGGCGCTCGTCGCGCTGCGCCAGGTCAACCTCGCCGGGGTGATCGTGGGCAAGGCGCTGTACGAGCGGCGGTTCACCGTGGCCGAGGCTCAGGCGGTGCTCGACGGCCGGTCCACGCGGGCCGAGGCCGTGCTCGACCGCTGAGCGCGCGCAGCTAGATGCGAGCGAGCTCGCGCAGCAGGTCGCGGCTGTAGAGGATCATCATCAGCAGGGAGCCGTAGACGGCGACGGCATCGATGCTCTCCCGGCCCTGCTTGGTCCAGTAGTCGTCCTGCAGGTTCAGCCACAGGGCGAACTCGTCGAGGGTCAGCGCCACGCCGGCGCCGAACAGGGTGGAGGTGATGCGCGAGGCGCGCCGACGCCGGGGGTCGGCACCGCTGCCGATGTCGTTGATCCACAGCGTGCCGGTGATGATCATCCCGGCGATGCCGAACGTCATGTGGTGGATGTGGTGCCCGCCCGGGGTGATGTTGCGAAACGGCCCCTTGTTGTCGCGAATCGCATGCGTGATCGCCCGCACCCCGGTGAACGTGCCGAAGAAGCCCACGGTGGACAGGAAGCGGCGCTCCTGGCGACAGTCGGCGAAGTGCCGGGTGTACAGCTCGCGCAGCTCGCCGGGCGACGGCGGGCGATGTCTTGACCTGCGGGACCGACGAGAGCGGCGCACGGGCGCCACGTTATCGCGCCTCGCCCGTCGCTGGCTACCCAGGCGCGGCGGCGTCCAGCGGCGCGTCGGGGTCCGCCGCCGCGTCGCCGGCGATCGAGTCGAGCTCGGCGGCCAGCAGTCGCCAGCCGGCCAGGAAGCCGGCGCGCACCTCGGGGTCCATGCGCTCCAGTCCGCGCCGCACCGGCCCGATGCGCTCGCGGACGAGCGGCACCAGCTGCGCGCGGTACTCCTCGGTCACGCTGACCAGCGTGCGGCGCCGGTCGCGTTCGTCCTCGCGGCGCTCGACCAGCCCGGCGCGGGCGAGCTCGCCGGTCATCAGGCTCGTGGTGGCGACGCTCAGACCGAGGCGCTGGGCCAGGTCGCTGACGGCCATCTGGTCCTCGAGCATGAGTACGACCATCACCGGCATGTGACGGGGCCCGAGCGGTCCGGCGTGGAACAGCTCCTTCAGGCGGGCGGCCTGCTCGTCGGCGGGCTCCGCCCCGCCCCACGCGCGCAGGCCGCGAAACACCCGCGGCATCAGACGCAGCAGCTCCGACAGATCCGCGTCCAGGTTCAGTCCCGGCGGGGGGCCGGGATCCGTCTCCGCGCCCTCCTGCGACTCTCCGCTGGGACCAACCTTGACAACCATAGTTTGAACTATAAAGTGTTTGGCGTTCAACGAGAGTGGCCGTCTCCCCGCGGCGCTCCGATGGCCGTGCCCCCTGACCGCCCTCTGTAGGAGGCCCGATGCTCAAACTCGCTCGCTGGTGCGTCAACCACCGCCGCTACGTGGTGCTCGCGTGGGTGGTGATCGCGGTCGGAACCACCGTGATCGCCACCTCGGTGGGGCGCAACTACTCCAACAACTTCCAGCTGCCGGGCACCGACGCGCAGCGCGCCTCCAACCTGCTGGTGAGCGAGTTCCCCGCGCAGGCCGGCGACATCGACCAGGTCGTTTGGCACACGAGCACCGGGACGGTGTACTCGCCGACGGTGCGCGCGGCGATCGAGCCGATGCTCGCGCGCGTGGCGAAGCTGCCCCACATCGTCGGGGTCGTCAGCCCCTACACGACACGCGGCGCGCTGCAGGTCTCCAGGGACCACCGCACCGCGTTCGCGTCGGTCGCGTACGCCAAGCGGGTGAACCTGCTGCCCGACACCACGGGCAAGGCCCTCATCGCGCAGGTGAACGCCGTGCACGTGCCGGGACTGCAGGTGGCCGCCGGCGGCGCCGTCGTCCAGCAGGCCGAGGGCTTCAGCGTCGGGCCGGCCACCACCGTCGGCGTGCTGGCGGCGATGGTGATCCTGCTCTTCACCTTCGGGTCGCTCACGGCGGCGGGGATGCCGCTGCTGACCGCCGGCTTCGGTCTCGTCACCGGGGTGGGCCTGATCGGGCTGATGACCCAGATCATCGACACGCCGAACACCGCGCCCGAGCTCGCGCTGATGATCGGCCTCGGCGTGGGCGTCGACTACGCCCTGTTCATCGTGACGCGCTTCCGCGAGGCGTACTCGCGGAATGGTGACGTCGAGGCGTCCGTGGCGGCGGCCATGGACACCTCGGGCCGCGCGGTGCTGCTCGCCGGTACGACCGTGATGATCGCGCTGCTCGGCATGTTCGTGACCGGCGTCGCGTTCCTGTACGCGCTGGCGCTGGCGTCGGTGATCGCCGTGCTGATGGTCATGCTGGCGTCGCTGACTCTGCTTCCGGCCATGCTCTCGCGCTTCGGACCCAAGGTCGTCCGGCCGGGCCGGCGCGAGCGCGCCCGCGTGGCTCGGGGGGAGGCGCCCCACGAGACGGCGTGGCGGCGCTGGAGCCGCCTCGTGCAGTCGCGACCGTGGCCGCTGGCCCTCGGCTCGCTGGCCGTCACGCTGGCGTTCCTGTCGCCGGCGCTGGCGCTCCGTCTGGACAACACCGACGCCGGCAACAACGCCAGCAGCCTCAACTCGCGCCGTTCGTTCGATCTGCTCGCGCAGGGCTTCGGCGCCGGCTTCAACGGCCCGCTGGTCGTCGTCGCGCAGTTGCCCCACCCGGGCGACGCCAGCGGCGTCAGCGAGCTGCGGACCGCGATCGCCGCCACCCCCGACGTCGGTGCGGTCACGCTCCCGCGCGTCAGCCCGTCCGGTGACGTCGCGGTCGTCCAGGCCTACCCCGACTCCGCGCCGCAGGATCTCGCCACCACCGATCTCGTCAATCAGCTGCGCTCGTCGGTCATCCCGCCGATCGAGGCGCAGACCGGGCTGCACGTGCTCGTCGGTGGCTTCACCGCCGGCTCGATCGACTTCTCGCGCGTGCTGGCGGGCAAGCTGCCGCTGTTCATCGGTGCTCGTGGTCGTGCTGTCGGCGCTGTTGCTGTTCGTCATCTTCCGGTCGATCGTCATCCCGCTGCAGGCGGCGGTCATGAACCTGTTGAGCATCGGCGGCGCGCTCGGCGCCACCGTGGCCATCTTCCAGTGGGGATGGCTTGGGCGGGTGGTCGGCGTGCAGAAGGGCCCGATAGAGCCGTGGATACCGGTGCTCATGTTCGCGGTCGTGTTCGGGCTGTCGATGGACTACGAGGTGTTTCTCGTCTCTCGCGTGCGCGAGGAATGGGTGCGCCAGGGCAATGCGTCCAACGCGGTCGGTGACGGGATCGCCTTCACCGGCCGCGTGATCAGCGCGGCGGCGGCGATCATGATCTGCGTCTTCCTCTCCTTCCTCATCGGGGATCAGCGCGTCCTGAAGGAGTTCGGCTTCGGCCTGGCCGCGGCGGTGTTCATCGACGCGGTCGTCGTTCGCTGCGTGATGCTCCCGGCGGTGCTCGAGCTGTTCGGGGCGCTCGACCTGGCGCTTGCCGGCCTGGCTGGACGTGCGGCTGCCGCACATCAACATCGAGGGGACGCTGGCGCGCTCCGAGCAGTCCGGGGAGGCGGCGCGGCCGCCCGGCGAGCCCGAGCGCGTGGGCACGCCGGCCTAGCGCCGGGTCGCGCCGCCGGGCCGCTCGGGCCGGCGGCCGCGCCGGGGCGCAGCGGCGCGCTACCGTGCCCGCCATGCACTACAAGCGGATCATCCCGTGCCTGGACGTCGACGCCGGGCGCGTGGTCAAGGGCACGCGCTTCATCGACATCCGCGATGCCGGCGACCCGATCGAGCTGGCCGCGTTCTATGACCGTGCCGGCGCCGACGAGGTCGTGTTCCTCGATATCACGGCCACCCACGAGAAGCGCGACACGATCGTCGAGCTGGCCCGGCGCACGGCTGACGACGTGTTCGTGCCGTTCACGATCGGCGGTGGCATCCGCTCGGTGGAGGACGCCCAGGCGGTGCTCGACGCGGGCGCCGACAAGGTGTCGGTGAACTCGGCGGCGGTGGCCCGGCCCGAGCTGCTGGCCGAGATGGCCGAGGTGTTCGGCGCGCAATGCGTCGTGCTGGCCATCGATGCTCGCGCGCGTCCCGGCGGCAGCTGGGAGGTGGTGGTGGCCGGGGGACGCACGCCCACTGGCCGCGACGTGGTGGAGTGGGCGGTCGAGGGGGCCGCGCTCGGGGCCGGGGAGGTCCTGCTCACCAGCATGGACCGCGACGGCACCAACGACGGGTACGACCTTCCGCTGACGGCGGCGGTGAGCGGGGCGGTCAACGTCCCGGTGATCGCCTCGGGCGGGGCCGGCAACCTCGAGCACCTGGCCGAGGCGCTGCGCGCCGGGGCCGACGCCGCCCTGTGCGCATCGATCTTCCACTATGGCCAGCACACGATCGACGAGGCCCGCGAGTACCTGGCCGCGGCGGGGATCCCGGTGCGCGAGCACGTCTCGGCGGGCGACACCGATGCGTAACCGCCCCGTCGATCACCGTTGGTCAGCGGTCCCGTGAACGAGCACAGCGGACCGGATGGGAGCATCGCGCCCGCGCTGCGTGACCCGCTGACGGCGCTGGCGCAGTTGCCGGGCAGCAATGCCGGGCGAGCGCTGCTGGCCATCGCCGAGCACACGCCCGGACTGTGGCTGGTCGGCGGGGCCGTGCGCGACGTGCTGCTCGGCCGCGCCCCGCGAGAGCTCGACGTGATCGTCGAGGGCGACGCCGTCGCCGTCGCCCGCTTGGCGGCGGCGGCCCTCGGGGCCACGGTGGTCCAGCACCCGGGCTTCCTCACCGCCCAGGTCAGCGACCCCGACGGGCGGGTGCTGCTCGACGTGGCCACCGCGCGCACGGAGATCTACCCGCAGCCGGGCGCCCTGCCCGAGGTCGCGCCGGCCACGGTGCCGGAGGACCTGCTGCGGCGCGACTTCACCATCAACGCGATGGCGGTCGCGTTGCGCGACGACGTGGCCGAGCGGGTGCGCACGGCGCCGCACGCCCTCGACGACCTGGCCGACGGGCGGCTGCGCGTGCTGCACGACGCGAGCTTCGCCGACGACCCGACGCGACTGCTGCGGCTGGCGCGCTATTGCGCGCGGCTGGCCTTCGACCCCGATGAGCACACGCGACTGCTGGCCGGGCGGGCGGTGGCCGAGGGCGTACTCGCCACGATCACCGGGGCGCGGCTCGGCGCGGAGCTGCGGCTGCTGCTGTCCGAGCGCGAGGCGCTGGCGGCGCTCACCGAGCTCGACCGGATCGGGGCGCTGGTGGCGCTGCACCCGCGGTTGCGCTTCGACCGGGCGCTGTGCGCCAGCGCACTGGCCCTGCTTCCGCGTGACGGTCGTCGCGATCTGCTCCTGCTCGCCGCGCTCGCGCTGCCGCTGTCGCTGTCGGCCGCCGAGGACCCCCGCGCCGAGCTGCGGTCGTGGCTGACGCGGCTGGAGTTCCCCGCGCCCGACCGCGATCGCGCCCTGGCCGCGGCGGCCGCCGTGCCCCGGCTCGTGGACGAGCTCGGCGCCGCCGCCAGGCCCTCCCAGGTGCGCGCGGCGGCCGCGCGCGTGCCGATCGAGGGCGTGGCCCTGGCCGGCGCGCTCGGCCCGCGTAATGCGGCCTACGACTGGCTGTGGAAGTGGCGTCATGTGCGCCTGGGGATCACCGGCGACGACGTGCTGGCCGGCGGGCTGGCCGCCGGACCGGAGGTCGGCCGGCGCCTGGCGCTCGCCCTCGATCGCCGCCTCGACGGCGAGCTGGCCGAGGGCCGTCAGGCCGAGCTGGCCGCGGCACTGGACGACCCGCCGCCCAACGGGGCGCCGCCGGCCGGCGGGCCCGCCGGCGCGGCGCCTCCGCGCGCGGACCGATGAGCCTGCCGGCGCCGTTCCACGCCGACGGCGAGCACGTGGCGATCGAGTTGCCGGGCGGTCGCGCGCTGTTCACGACACGCCGCGGCGGCGTGTCGCAGGGCCCGTATCGGTCGCTGAACCTCGGCCTCACCGTCCCCGGCGCCGAGGGCCGGCCGGTGCCCGGGGACGCGCCCGAGGCGGTGGCCGCCAACCGGCGAACCGTCGCCGCCCACGTCGGAATGGCCCCGGAGCGCTTTGCACAGGGCCATCAGGTGCATGGCCGCGTGGTCGCGCGCGTGACCGGCGCGCCCGATGCGCATTGGGCCGCCGCCCGCCTCGGCGCCGCGCCGGCCGATGGCCAGGCGACGTCGCTGCCCGACGTCGCGGTGGTGGTCCTGGTGGCCGACTGCCTGCCGATCGCCCTCATCGCCCCCGGGGCCGTGGCCATGCTCCACGCCGGCTGGCGCGGCCTCGCCGGCGGCGTGCTGCAGGAGGGCGTCGCCGCCCTGCGAGAGCTCGGCGCCGAGGGCCCGATCTCCGCCGCCATCGGACCGGGCGCCGGCGGCTGCTGCTACGAGGTCGGTGAGGAGGTGCACGCCAATTTCGCCGGCTTCGGCCCCGACGTGCGTGACGGGAGACGGCTGGACCTCAAGCGGATCGCAGCGCGCTCCCTGCGCCACGCCGGCGTGCACGCCGTGCACGACGCGGCGCTGTGCACGCTGTGCGCCGATCCCGCGCTGTTCTTCTCCCACCGGCGCGACGGCGGCGTCACGGGCCGTCAGGCGGGTGTGGCGTGGCGCAGCTGATCCACGGCCTGCGGGCCGAGCGCGTGCGCGCAAACCTGCGTGCGGTGCGCGAGGACATCGACGCCGCCTGCCGCCGCTGCGGCCGAGCGCCCTCGGCGGTGCAGATCCTCGCCGCCACCAAGTACGTGCCGCTCGAGGAGATGGCGACGCTGGCGCAGGCTGGCATCGAGCTCGTCGGCGAGAACCGGGCGCAGGACCTCGAGGCCAAGGTGGCCGCGCACGGGCCGCTGTTCGAATGGGACTTCATCGGCCAGCTGCAGAGTCGCAAGGTCCGCACGATCGTCCCGCATGTGCGGCTCATCCACTCGGTGGCCAGCGACAGCGCCCTGCGCGAGCTCGCGCGCCACGCCGAGCGCGCCCGGCCGGGCCTGCGCATCCTCATCGAGGTCAACGTGGCCGGTGAGCCCGGGAAGGCCGGCGTGGTCCCTGACGCGCTCGGCGACTTCATCGCCCGCGCACCGGTGCCGGTGGCCGGGCTGATGACCATGCCCCCGCTGTCGGCAGATCCGCAGGACAGCCGCCGCTGGTTCGCCGCCCTGCGGGAGCTCGCGGCGGCTCATGGCCTGGAGCACCTGTCGATGGGAACCACGCAGGACTACGTCGTCGCCGTCGAGGAGGGCGCGACGATCGTGCGCGTTGGCTCGCGACTGTACGGCTGAGGGTTCTTTCGGCGCCCCGGGCGCATGCCGCCGCGGCGCGAGTAAAGTGTTTGTGGAGCAGGGAATTTCCCCTGCTGAGCGAAAACGCCCTCAAGAACAATGGCCTTCCGCGATTCCTGGCACCGTGCCCTCGTCTACTTCGGATTGGCCGAGGAGCATCATGACGACTTCTATGAGGACGAACCTCCGGCCGAAGTCGAGCTCGAGGATCGCTACCGCGAGCGCCCGAACGTGCGCCGCCTCTCGTCGCGGCGGCGCGGCGGCAGCGACTTCGACGACATCTTCGCCGACGACGAGCCGCCCGGACGACCCACGACCGCAGCTGCGTCCCGTGAACGGCGGTCGCGGCAACGGACACGGCGGGGCGGCCCGGGTGCACCTGGTGGTGCCCAAGTCGTTCAACGACGCCCAGGAGGTCGCCGACAAGTTCAAGGACTCGATCCCGGTGGTGCTGAACCTGCAGGGGATCGACACCGACCTGTCCAAGCGGCTGATCGACTTCGCCAGCGGGCTGACCTATGCGCTGGACGGTGGCATGCAGCGCATCGCCGACAAGGTGTTCATGCTGACCCCGCGCAACGTCGAGATCTCGGCCGAGCAGCGCGCCACGCTGATCGAGAAGGGCTTCTTCAACCAGAGCTGACCGGCGTCGCGTGCTGTGCGCGACCGAGCGGCTAGCCTGTCGCCCATGACCATCGGGATCGTCGGCGCGGGGAACATGGCGGCGGCGCTCGCGCGCGGCTGGGGCGATCCGGTGCTCGTCAGCGACCACGGCTCGGGCCGCGCAGCGGCCCTGGCGGCCGAGCTCGGGGGCGAGGCCTTCTCGAGCAACGTGGAGCTCGCGGGGCGCGCGGACGTGCTCGTCCTCGCGCACAAGCCGGCGCAACTGGCGGCGGTCGCAACCGAGCTGGCGCCGCACGCCCGCGCGGTGGTGTCCGTGCTCGGCGGTGTGACGCTCGAGCAGCTGCGCTCCGCCTATCCAGAGGTCCCGGTGGCTCGCACGATGCCCAACACGCCGGTCGAGCTGCGCGAGGGCGTCACCTGCCTGGCCGAGGACCCGGACGGCGGATCCGGGCTTCCACGAGCAGGTGCATGCGCTGTTTGCCCGCGTCGGCGCGGTGGTGCGGCTGCCCGAGCGTCTGATGGACGTCGCCACCGGCCTGTCCGGCGTGTTCCCGGCCTATGTCGCGCTCGTGGCCGAGGCGCAGGTCGATGCCGGTGTGCGCCGCGGGTTGACGGCGGCACAGGCCACCGAGCTCGTGTGCGCCACGCTCGTCGGCTCCGCCGGGCTGCTGGTGGCACGCGGCGGCGACACCCTGCGCATGCGCCGCGAGGTGGCCTCGCCCGGGGGCTCGACGGCCCGCGGGCTGGACGCGCTCGAGCGGGCGGGGCTGCGCGGCGGCTTCAGCGCCGCCCTCGACGCGGTGCTCGCGGGATGACGCTCCTGCTGGCCAGCGCGCGCACGGACATCGCCGGCTACCTGTCGACGCTGCTCTACGTGTACACGCTGATCATCTTCGTGTACATCCTGTCGCAGTGGATGTTCACCCTCGGCGTGCGTCCCGGCTACTCGCGCACCTTCGACGCGGTGCTCGGATTCCTCCGCGACGTGTGCGAGCCCTACCTGAGGATCTTCCGGCGTATCGTTCCCATGATCGGGCCGCTCGACATCAGCCCGATCCTGGCCATCATCGTGCTGCAGCTCGTCAACAGCATCGTCGTCGTCGGCATCCTCGGCGGGTAGCGCCGATGCGCTCGCGGATCGCCTGGCTCCGGGCGGCGCTCGTGCTCGTGGCGGTCGTCGTGGCCGACCAGCTGACCAAGCGTTGGATCGCCGACCCGATCATGCCCGGCCAGACGCGCCACGTGCTCCCGGGCCTGCAGTTCGTGCACACCTTCAACGACGGCGTGGCGTTCGGCCTGGCGCCGGGCGGCCACACGATCGTCATCGCGCTCATCGGACTCGCCCTGCTCGGCGTGCTGCTCTACTTCGCGCGCCATTCGACGCGGCGGCTGGTGTGGCTGCCGACCGGGCTGCTGATCGGCGGCGCGCTCAGCAACATCCTCGACCGTGTCCGCGACGGGTCGGTCACCGACTTCATCAAGCTGCCCCTGGGCTGGCCGCCGTTCAACCTGGCCGATGCGGCCATCACGGTCGGCGTGCTCATCCTGGCCGTGGTCGTCGAGTCGGGGGTCCGTGGCGACGCCGCTCGCGGCGTGCCCGACCCCGACGACGCGCCCCGGCGCGGCTGGCGGCGTCCGCGGTTGCGCTCCTCGGAGTGAGAGCGTGAGCGGCGCGCGCCGCTTGGTCGTCGGCGACGGGGACGACGGCGAGCGCCTGGACCGGTTCCTGGCCGGCCCGCTCGGCTCCCGCGCCCAGGCTCAGCGTCTCATCGACGACGGCGCGGTGCAGGTCGACGGCCGGCCCCGCGGCAAGGGCGACCCGGTGCGCAGCGGGGAGCTGGTCACCGTGCGCAGCGCGCCGCCGGGGGCCGTGAGCGAGCCGGCGTCGATGGCGCCCTACGCGATCGTCTACGAGGACGAGCACCTGCTCGTCGTGGACAAGCCGGCCGGGGTGGTCGTGCACCCGGCGCGCGGGCACCGCGAGGGCACGCTGGTGCAGGCGCTGGCCGGCGCCGTGGGGGGCGGGGACGATCCGCAGCGCCCGGGGATCGTCCATCGCCTCGACCGCGACACCTCCGGGCTGCTCGTGGTGGCGCGCTCGGAGGAGGTCCACCGGCGCCTGAAGGCCGCCCTGGCGGCACGGCGCATCGAACGCGAGTACACGACGCTCGTGCAGGGACGCCCACCATCGCGCACCGGCACGATCGACGCGCCGATCGGCCGCGATCGTCACGTGCGCACGCGCATGTCCATCGACACCGATGCCCCGCGGGAGGCGCGCACCCACTTCACGCTGGTCGAGGCGCTGCCCACCAGCAGCCTGCTGCTGGTCCGCCTGGAGACGGGACGCACCCATCAGATCCGCGTGCATCTGCAGGCCATCGGGCTGCCCGTGTGCGGCGATCCGGAGTACGGTGGGGCCGGCCTGTTCGGCCTCTCGCGGCAGTTCCTGCACGCCAGCGGCCTGGCCTTCGAGCACCCGGTCAGCGGGGAGCCGCTCGCACTTGCCTCGCCGCTGCCGGCCGACCTGCGCGCGGCGTTGGACCGCGCCCGCACGGGTTCCACGCCGGGGGCAACCTTTCCATAACAAGGATTTGTTGGCGGCAGCCTAAATTCCGGGCGCGCCGTCGCCGATGAGAGGAACGTGCTCGACCTCGATGGCAGCGGCTCCCTGCTCGATCGCCCGGCGGCGGCGCTCGCCGTGCTCGAAGGCCTGCCCCAGACGGCCATCACGGTGGTCGATCGTGACCTGCGCTACCTGCTCGCCGTCGGTGACGCGCTGACCGAGAACGGCTATGACCCGGGCCTGCTGGAGGGCCGGCACGCCTATGACGTGATCTCGCGCGAGCGCTGGCTGCGCTATGAGCCGCTCGTGCGCGCGGCGCTTCGAGGGCCGCTCGTCATCGGCTTCGCACTTCTCCGAGGACCGGACACGCTCCTACCAGGTGCACGTGCACCCGGTGCGCGACGGCGGTGCCGAGGTGACCGCCGTGGCCATCGTCTGCCACGAGACGACGTTGATGCGACAGCTCGAGCGCCAGTCCCTGGTCGCCGAGCGGGAGTCCCAGATCGGGTTCGAGAACGCCGCCATCGGGGCATTGCGCCTCGGCCTGGACGGGCGCATCATCGACGCCAACGAGGCACTCGCCGCGCTCGTCGGGCGCCCGCGCGATGCCCTCACCGGCATGATGGCCGTCGAGCTGGCGCACCCCGGCGATGTCGCGGCGGCGCTCGATGCGTTCGGAGCCCTCATCGGTGGGGGACAGACCTCTTGGGACGGGGAGTGCCGCTTCGTCGCGCCCGACGGGCGCGTCGCCTACGTGCTGCTGTCCGCCGTGCTCGTCGACGACAACCACGGCCGCCCGCTGCGCGTGCTCGTGCAGGCCGTCGACATCACCGAGCGCAAGCACGCCGAGCACGAGCTGGCGCGGGCCGAGGCGGACCTCAAGCGCGCCTTTGACCACGCCCCGGTCGGCATGGCGCTCGTCGACCTCGGCGGGCAGATCACGCGGGTCAACCGCGCCCTGTGCGACATCACGGGACATCCCGAGACGGCGCTGCTGTCTCGCCGCCTGATCGACCTGGTGCACCCCGAGGACGCCGGCGCCGATCGTGAGCACGCGCGACAGCTGATCGACGGCGACATCCGCGACTACGAGATCGATCAGCGGCTACTCAACGCCCACGGGCACACGATCTGGGTGTCGCTGTCCGCGTCACTGGTCCGCGATGGCCACGGCCGGCCGCTGCACCTGGTGATCCAGGTCATCGACATCTCTGCCCGCAAGCTGGCGGAGGAGCGTCTGCGCCGGCTGGCCGACTACGACCCGCTGACGCAGGTGCACAACCGGCGTCGCTTCGCCCAGGACCTCGAGTTCCAGATCCGCCGCTGCCGTCGCTACGGCGAGCAGGCGGCGCTGATCGTGCTCGACGTTGATGACCTGAAGATGGTCAACGACACCTATGGCCACCGCGTGGGCGACTGCCTGCTGAAGACGGTCGCCGGCGTGCTGCGCACACGCGCGCGCCAGGCCGACAGCGTGTCGCGCCTCGGGGGCGACGAGTTCGGGATGCTGCTCATCCACGTCGGAGCGACGCAGGCGGCCGCCGTCGCCGAGGAGCTCAAGCGCCTCATCGCCGGGGCGTCGATCTCCCTGCCCGACGGCGGGACGCTCAGCTGCTCGGTCAGCGCCGGGCTCGCCCTTCTCGATGAGCGCGTGGCCGGCGACGACGACGTGCTGGCCGAGGCCGATCGAGCGATGTACGCCGACAAGAAGTCCAAGCGCACGCACTGAAACCGGACCTGAGACCACCTTGGCACTGCGGGGCGGGCGCTAGGGTCGTAGGGTCGCTCCTGTAGACGACAAGCGTGCCGCCGCGACCGCCGGCCGCCGGCGCGCTCGGAAAGGAGAGAGACGTGGACCTGTTCGGAGAGACACAGGGGTCGGGAGGAGGCGCCGACGCCAGGCTGCTCGGCGAGGGTCTGCTCGGCCGGGGCCAGGTCATCGACATGCAGCAGACGAGCGGCGGCGGCGACGCCGAGCACCCGTCCGACCCGGAGTGCCTGTTCACGCTGCGTGTGTTCCTCGATGACGTCGAGCCGTTCGAGGCGCGTTGCCGTCAGACCGTTCCCGCCGCACGGCTGGCCGAGCTGGCCTCCGGTCAGCGGCCGGTCGCGGTGCGCGTCGACGCCGACGATCATCGGCGACTTGCCCTTGACCTGAGCGCCGAGCCGCCCACCGTGCGCCTCCCGGCGAGCGCACCCGCGGGCTCGGCCAGCGAGATCATCGCCACCGGGCGCACCGCGCGGGTGGAGATCGTGCAGTCGGCTCCGACCGGGCTGCGCAGCGCGGCCGGCGTGGACCTGCACAGCTTCGTGCTCACGGTCAGTCTCGACGGACAGGCGCCGTATCAGTGCCAGACCACCCAGCCGGTGCCGCCCGACGCGGTGGCACTCATCAGCCCCGGAGCCACGCTGCCCGCCTTCGTGGCCACGAACAACGATGGCGCCGTGGCGATCCATTGGGACGCTGGCCTGGCCGCCACGTCTCACCCGGCGGGCTCCTGAGGCCGCGCGCCCGGAAGGTCCGGGAACCGCGTGGCCCGAGCGCCTCGCGGCCCGTGCCGGACCTCGCCGAGCGCGACCGTGCGCCGCCCGGCGCTGCTAGGAGGTCGTCATCGTGCCCACCCGCAGCACCGACCCGGGGATCAGCGCCTGCGGGTTGAGGGCGGGGTTGAGCTGCTCGAGGATCGCCACGCTGGAGTGGTAGCGGGCGGCGATGGTCGCCAGCGAGTCGCCCGGGCGCACGTGATGCAGCGTCACCTTCAGCGTCGGCTTGGCCGTCGCGGCGGTCGTCGAGGCGCCGTGGTCCAGCGTCGAGGTCGTGATCAGCACGATCGCCACGGCGACCAGGGCGAGGGCGAGCATCGCCTCGATGCGGGCGAGCGCGCGACGAACTCTCCGGCGCTGCCGTGGCGGCGCCGGAGAGTCATGGCAGCGTCCCCGGACCCCGGCGCTGTCGCCAATGGGGTCCGGGGAGACGACCTGCTCCTGCGGTGCTACTTCGGGTACTTCGCCTGACACGCCTGCACCGCGCTGACGTTCGTTCCGGCGGCGGCGAGGCAGGCAGTGAGGTTCTTGACGCTCGCCGGGGCCGACGGGGTCGGACTGCACCTGCTGATTGGCCTGCTTCTCGCTGCTCTGCACCTGCTGGAGACCCTGGTTGAGTGCCTGGTTGGCCGTGTTCTGATCTGGCCGGATGACCGTGAAGTACACGATCAGGAACAAGATAATGGGAATCAGGGCCAGCAGGATGCGGGCGCGGGTGTTTCGGACGACGATGAACATGGATCACGACTCCTTGACGCGATGCCTTGACGGTTTGTGTCCACGACACTACGTTCGCGCCGGCCGCGCGTCAGTGTCATCGTCGTCTCATGTCCGTCCCGCCGCGGGCCGGGATGCGGGGTGACCCAGCCATTATCGTTCGCACTCGATGCCCACACTGGCGGCCACGGTCGATCGAGAGGATCAGCGGCGTTTCGTCGGTCGCGCACGCGAGCTGGCCACCATCGAGAGCGCGCTGCAGCCGGACTCGCCGGTGCGCATCGTGCTCGTGCACGGCCCCGGCGGCATCGGCAAGTCGACGCTCGTGCGCGAGGTTCGCCGCCGCGCGGCTGCCGCCGGCTGGGATGTGCGCTTCCTCGACGGGCGCGACGGCGTCCCGACGTCGCTGGAGGCGCGGCGAGCGGATCGCCGGCGAGCTGCCCGAGCAGCGGCCAGCGGCTGGTGCTGCTTGACACGTACGAGCGGCTTGCTCCGCTCGGCACGTTCCTGCGCCGTGAGCTGATCCCCGAGCTGCCCGGAGCGCTGCCGGGTGCTCATCGCCCAGCGGGGCGCCCCCGATCCCGAGTGGCTGCGCGATGGCTGGGACCGCGTGACCACCGCGGTGGCGCTGGCGCCCGTCACCGGCGACGAGGCGATCGAGCTGCTGCAGCAAGGCCGGCGTCGCCGACGATCCGGCCGCCGAGGCGCTGCTCAGCTGGGCCGCCGGCTCGCCGCTCGCGCTGGCCCTCGGAGCCGATGCCCTGCGCGATGGCGGTACCTGGAGCGCCCAGCGGCTGGAGGACCGCCCGGCCCTGGCCGACCTGCTCGTGCGCCGGCTGACGGAGTCCGAGCTCGATCCCAGCCACCTCGACGTCGCTGCCGTCGCGGCGATCGCCTGGCGCACCGATGCGGCGATGCTCGGCCGAGGTGCTTCCCGGGCGTCGACGGCGGCGAGGCCGAGCGGTGGCTGCGGACGCGGACGTTCGCCGAGCCGCTGGGAGACGGGGTCACGCTGCACGAGCTCGTGCGCACCGCGCTGCGTGCGTGGCTGCGACGCCAGCAGCCGGAGCGCGAGCGCGAGCTGCGCCGCCGCGTCGGCGAGCACCTCTATGCGCGTGCGTGCGCGGGACGGCGGCGCTGATGTGTGACCTCGCCGAGCTGGTCGAGAACGAGACGATCCGCTGGGGGCTCGGCGGGCTGGGCGACGGCAGCCTGCGCGTCGACGGCATCCGCGCGACGGAGTTCGAGGAGTTCGGCGCAGACGCCGGCCGCCGTCAGGCGCAGCGAGTGGTGGGCGGCCACCACCGAGCTGGTGCGCGCAGGCGCCCGAGTGCGTGATCGTGGCGCGCGATCGCACCGATCGAGATCGTCGGACTGTGCTCCTTCACCACGCCGGAGCGGGCCTCCGGCGCCTGTGACCGCGATCCGATCCTCGGCGGATGGCTCGCGCACGCGCGCGCCAACCTGGCCGGCGAGCCGCTGATCATCTGGCGCGACTCGCTCGACTTCACGCCCGAGCACGGCAAGGAGAGCTCGCGCGTGGTGTCGGTGCTCAACACGACGGCGGTTCTGCGCTCCGGCGTGGCCAACCCCCGCTAGGCCTACCTGCCGATCGACCCGCAGAACGAGCAGGCCGTGCGGTTCGCGCAGCGCATGGGCGCCCAGCGGATCGACGGCCTCGACGTCGTGCTCGACCAGCGTACCCACGAGTGTCACCTGCTCGACCACGGCGAGGGCGGCCTGCTCGCCGCGCATCGCGCCGCCATCTACGCCGAGACCGGGCTGCGCCCGCCCAAGCCGGGTGCCGAGGGGGCGCAGCCGGGCGTTCCCGTCACTTCCGAGACGGTCAAGGAGGCCCTGCGCTCGCTCGATCGACCGCTCGAGCTCGCCCGCAGCCCCCTGGCCACCGGGCGCGCCCCGGCCGAGCGTGCCGAGTCGGTGCGCCAGCTGCTCACCGCGGCCACCACGGAGGCCTTCGGCGCCGGCCCCCAGGAGGCGATCCTGCGCGAGCTGATCACCCGCGCCTACTTCAGCGGCCCGGCCACGCACGAGATGGTGGCCGACGACCTGCACGTGAGCCGCTCGACGTACTTCCGCTACCTGCGGACAGCGACCGATCGCCTGGCCACCTACGTGCTGCAGCAGCGCGGCGGCACGATCCTCGGCGACTGAGCGACGGCCGCGCGCGGCGGGCGCGGACGACGGGCTGGGCTATCCTTGTCCGTTCACGTGTCCCACGACCCGCGCGGGTACACGGACCGGGCCCTGCCCGGCGACGACGACTGTCGTCCCGGGTCCCCGGCCGCCGCGCGGCGACCGCATCACGTATCGATTGGCAAAAGGGAGCAACTGTGGCTCAAGTAGGCATTCGCGAGCTGCTGGAGGCCGGCGTCCATTTCGGCCACCAGACGCGTCGCTGGAACCCCAAGATGCGCCGCTTCATCTTCGGCGAGCGGGACGGCATCTACATCATCGACCTGCTCAAGACCGAGGCGCTGCTCAACAGCGCCGCAGGAGTTCGCGGCGCAGCTGGCGCACCGCGGTGGCACGGTGCTGTTCGTCGGCACCAAGAAGCAGGCCCGCGACACGATCGCCTAGGCGGCGACGGCGGCCGGCATGCCGTACGTCAACCACCGCTGGCTCGGCGGCCTGCTGACCAACTTCCAGACGATCAACCAGCGCATCCGGCGGCTGCACGATCTCGAGCGCTACGAGGGCGAGGGCCAGCTGGCGCTGCTGCCGACGCGCGAGCGGATGGCGGCGGAGGCCGACCTGGCGAAGCTGCGCGCCAACCTCGGCGGCGTGAAGAACATGCAGCGCGTCCCCGACGCGATGTTCGTCATCGACCTGAAGACCGAGGTCATCGCCGTGCGCGAGGCGCAGCGGCTGCGCATCCCGATCATCGGGCTCGTCGACACGAACTGCGATCCCGACGGCATCGACTACGTGATCCCCGGCAACGACGACGCGATCCGTTCGTGCGCGCTCATCACGAAGGCGATCGGCGACGTCGTGGCCTCCGGCCACGCGGTGTTCCGGGCCGAGGAGGAGAAGGCGCGCAAGGAGGCCGAGGAGAAGGCGCGCCGCGAGGCCGAGGAGCGGGCGCGGCGCGAGGCCGAAGCGCAGGCTGCGCGCGAGGCCGAGGAGCAGGCTGCGCGCGAGGCCGCCGAGCGCGAGGCGGCCGCGGCGGCCGCGGCCGCGGAGGCTGCGGCGGCCGCAGGCCGCGGCGGCGGAGGCTGCCGCCGCTCCGGCCGAGCCGGCGGCACCCGCTGCGCCGGTCGAGGCCGCGGCGCCCGCCGCGCCCCCGGCGCCCGAGCCGCGCTGACGCCGGCGCCGCGCCGGAGCCGCGCCGCGCCGGAGCCCCCGAGCCGGCGCCGGCCGCCGGGCCGACGCCCCGAGCCGGCGCCTGCGCCGAGGCGCCGGCGGCGCCGGAGCCGGCGGCCGAGGCGCCGGCGGTGACGCCCGAGCCGGCGGCGGAGCCCGAGCCGGCGGCCGCGACGCCGGAGCCCACGGACGCGGCCGAGCCGGCTGCCGACGTCGCGGAGCCGCGAGAGCGCAACCGCCGAGCCGCAGTCCCGCACCGATGAAGCCGACGCGGCCGCCGAGGCGGCGACCGCCACAACGGAGGAAGCCAAGTCATGAGTACCGTCGAGATCAGCGCCAAGGACGTCAAGGCCCTGCGCGACCGCACCGGCGCCGGGATGATGGATTGCAAGAAGGCGCTCACCGAGGCCGCCGGCGACGTCGACAAGGCGATCGAGCTGCTGCGCCTCAAGCAGGGCAAGCGCCTCGAGGATCGCGGCGAGCGCGTCGCCACCGAGGGGACGGTCCAGACCTACATCCACTCCAACGCCAAGGTCGGCGTGCTCGTCGAGGTCGACTGCGAGACGGACTTCGTCGCCCGCAACGAGGACTTCGTCGTCGTTCGCCCGCGACATCGCGCTGCACATCGCCGCCGCCGCCCCGCGCTACGTGACGCGCGAGGAGGTGCCCGAGGAGGAGGTGCAGGCCGAGCTGCGCATCTACGAGCAGGAGGCGGCGGACAAGCCCGAGAACGTGCGCGCCAAGATCGCCGAGGGCAAGCTGAACAAGTGGTACGAGACGCGTCGTGCTGCTCGACCAGCCCCACGTCAACGGCGACAAGTACGAGGGCAAGACGATCAAGCAGCTGCGCGACGAGCTCGCCGCCACGACGGGCGAGAACGTCATCATCCGCCGCTTCGCCCGATTCGCGGTCGGGCAGTAGCCGGCGTGGCGCATCGCTCCGAGGCACAGGTGCCGGCACTCCAAGCGGTTCCGCCGCCGCCGCCGCGTCAGACCCGCCGCGGCGAGTAGGCTCTCGCCGCGGTGAGTGATCCGGCCTTCAGGCGCATCCTGCTGAAGCTGTCGGGCGAGGCCCTCATGGGCTCGCTCGACTACGGGACCGACCCCGCACGACTGTCCGCCGTAGCCGAGCAGATTCGCGTGGTGCGCGATCGCGGCGTCGAGGTGGCGATCGTGCTCGGGGCGGGCAACATCTACCGCGGCATCGCCGGCGCCGCCGCCGGCATGGACCGCGCGACGGCGGACTACATGGGCATGCTGGCGATCGTGCTCAACGCGCTGCAGCTGCAGGACGCGCTCGAGAAGCAGGACGTCCACACGCGGGTGCAGTCGGCGATCGCCATCTCCGAGGTGGCCGAGCCGTACATCCGGCGCCGGGCCATGCGCCACCTCGAGAAGGGGCGCGTGGTGATCTTCGCCGCCGGCACCGGCAACCCGTTCTTCACCTCCGACACCGCGGCGGCGCTGCGCGCGGTGGAGATGCACGCCGAGATCATCCTGATGGCCAAGAACGGCGTCGAGGGCGTCTACAGCGCCGACCCGGCGCTCGACCCCGACGCCGAGTTCCTGCCCGAGATCACCCACATGGAGGCGCTGGAGCGCCGCCTGCGGGTGATGGACTCGACCGCGCTGGCGCTGTGCATGGAGAACGGCATGCCGATCAACGTGTTCAACATGGACGACGCCTCGAACATCGCGCGGATAATCTCCGGTGAACGCGTCGGGACGCTGGTCCGCACATGAGAGGGGAGCGCTAGACGTGGCTACCGAGATGATCGACGCGCTGCTCGCCGACGCCCGCGAACGGATGGGCAAGTCGCTGGAGTCCGCGCAGCACGAGTTCGCGACGGTTCGCACCGGGCGGGCCAGCCCGTCCCTGCTCGACCGCGTCAGCGTCGACTACTACGGGGCCGCACACCGCTGAAGCAGCTGGCGACGATCTCCGCCCCGGAGGCCCGCCTGCTGACCGTCCAGCCCTACGACAAGTCCTCGATCAAGGCGATCGAGAAGGCGATCAACGAGTCCGACGTCGGTCTGAACCCGTCCAACGACGGCAACGTCGTGCGGCTCGTCGTCCCCGAGCTCACCGAGGAGCGCCGCAAGGAGCTCGTCAAGGTCGTGCGCCACCTCGCCGAGGAGGGCCGCGTGGCGATCCGCAACGTGCGCCGCGACGTCATGCACGACCTGCGCGAGATGAAGTCAGAGGGCGAGGCCAGCTCCGACGACGAGCATCGCGCGGAGGTCGAGCTGCAGAAGCTCACCGACGCGCGGATCGCCGAGCTCGATCACCTCCTCAAGGCCAAGGAAGAGGAGATCCTCGAGGTCTGATGTCGGGCACCGGGCCTCCGCCACCGCCTGCCGCGGGTGCGCGCCCCACGACGGCCCGCTACGTGGCGATCATCACCGACGGCAACGGCCGCTGGGCGCAGGCGCGGGGCCTGCCCGTCGCGGAGGGCCACCGTGCCGGCGCCGACACGGTCAAGGCGCGCCTGCGCGACGCCGTCGAGCTGGGCATCGAGGAGCTGACGGTCTACTCGTTCTCGACCGAGAACTGGTCGCGCCCGCCCGAGGAGGTCGCCGGGCTGATGCGCATGCATTCGCGAGCGCATCGCGCGCGAGACGCCCGAGCTGCACGAGGAGGGCGTGCGCATGCGCTTCATCGGCCGGCGCGAGGGCATCGAGGACGGCGCTCGTGCGCGCAGATGCAGTGGGCGGAGGACCTCACCGCGCGCCAACGAGACGATCACGCTGTACGTGGCCTTCAACTACGGCGGACGGGCGGAGATCGTCGACGCCGCGCCGGCGCTTCACCGGCACCACGGAGGAGGAGTTCCGGGCGGGCCTCTACGCGCCCGAGATGCACGACCCCGAGCTGATCATCCGCACGAGCGGCGAGCGGCGGCTGTCCAATTACCTGCTGTGGCAGGGCGCCTACGCCGAGCTCGTGTTCCGCGACGAGCTGTGGCCGGACTTCTCCCGGGCGGACCTCGAGGCCTGCCTGCGATGAGTACGGCGAGCGGCGGCGGCGCTTCGGCGGGCGTTGAGCGGCCCGATGCCGACGCGCCCACGCTCGCGCCCCGCCCAGCCGTCCCACGCCGCCGACGACGCCGCAGCGGCCCGGCCGCGCAGCGATCTGCGGGCCCGCATCCTCGTCGCCGTGCCAGCGGTGGCGGTGGCGCTGTTCCTCGTCATCACCGGCGGGCTGATCTTCGCCGTGGGGCTGATCGTGCTCGGCGGCCTCTGCATGCACGAGCTGTTCGAGATGTACGAGCGCGCGCACCCGGTTCGTCTGGCCGGGCTGCTCGGTCTGGCCGGGCTGCTGCTGGCCGCCGAGTACGGCGGCCAGTACCAGATCCTGCTCGTGGCGATGGCCTTCATCCCGGTGCTGTTCGCGCTGACCCTCATGCAGCCCCGGCCAAGCGTCGGTGGCATGGCGATCACCGTGCTCGGCCTGTACTGGATCGGCTTCGCGCTCGCCCACGCCGTGTTGCTGCGCCGCCTCCCGCACGGAGAGGGCGTCGTCATCGACGTGCTCGTCGGGCACGTTCCTCGGTGACACCGGCGCCTACCTGGGCGGGCGGATGTTCGGCTCGCGCCCCCTCGCGCCCCGGATCTCCCCGAACAAGACCGTCGAGGGCCTGCTGATCGGGATGCTGGTGGCGATCGCCGGGGTATGGCTGGCCAGCCGCTACCAGGACTGGTTCAGCGGCACCCACGCGCTCCTGCTCGGACTGGGCGTCGCCATCGCCGGGCCGGTGGGCGACCTGTTCGAGTCGTTCATCAAGCGCGAGGCGGGCACCAAGGACACCGGGCGCCTGTTCGGCGCACACGGCGGCGCGCTTGACCGCCTCGACGCCGTCCTGTTCACCGCCGTCGTCGGCTACTACATCTGGGCCGCCTGGGCGTGAGCGCCTCGCTCGCTACGCTCGTCCTCACATGCCCCGGCGCCTGCTCCTCCTCGGCTCGACCGGCTCGATCGGCACCCAGGCGCTCGACATCCTGGATCGCGCCGACGATCTCGAGCTCGTCGGGCTGTCGGCCGAGCGCTCGTGGGAGGCGCTGGTCGCCCAGGCGCGCGAGCACGGGGTCGACCGCGTGGCGATCGCTGACCCCGACGCGGCGGCGCGCGCGGCCGAGGCCTGGACCGGCGGCGAGGTGCTCGCCGGGGCGGAGGGACTCGTGCGCCTCGTCGTCGAGTCGGGCGCCGATCTCGTCCTCAACGCGCTCGTCGGCTCGGCCGGGCTGGGGCCGACCGTGGCGGCGCTCGGCGAGGGGATCGACCTGGCGCTGGCCAACAAGGAGTCGCTGGTGGTCGGGGGCGAGCTGGTGGTGGCGCTGGCCGAGGCGACCGGCGCCCAGATCCTGCCCGTCGACAGCGAGCACTCCGCGCTGCACCAGCTGATCGCCGGTGAGCGTGCCGGGACCGTCGATCGGCTCGTGCTGACCGCGTCGGGCGGTCCGTTCCGCGGGCGCACGCGCGAGCAGTTGCAGGACGTCACGATCGAGGAGGCCCTCGCGCATCCCACGTGGCAGATGGGCGGGAAGATCACGATCGATTCCGCCACGCTCATGAACAAGGGCCTCGAGATCATCGAGGCCTATCACCTGTTCGGTGTGCCCTACGAGCGGATCGACGTCGTCGTGCACCCGCAATCGATCGTGCACAGCCTCGTGCAGCTGTGCGACGGGGCGTCGCTGGCGCATCTCGGCTACCCCGACATGCGCGTGCCGATCTCCTACGCGCTGCACTATCCCGAGCGCGCCGAGGTGCCCGTCCCGGCGCTCGACCTCGCTGCGCTCGGCTCGCTGACCTTCGAGCCGGTCGACGAGGACGCGTTTCCGTGCCTGCGTCTGGCCCGCGAGGCGGCCGCCGCGGGCGGTACCGCCCCGTGCGTGCTCAACGCCGCCAACGAGGTGGCCGTCCACGCCTTTCTGCGCGGCGAGCTGCGGTTCACCGACATCGCGGCCGTGATCGACGCCGCCCTCGACGAGCTGCCGGCCGAGCCGGTGCGCGCGTTCGAGTCGCTGTATGAGGCCGATCGCGCCGCGCGGGAGCTTGCCGGCGCACAGATCGCCGTCCGCGCGCGCTGAGCTGGCACGCCGCCTCGAGGCCGCATTCTTTAGGGTCCGCTGAACGGGCCTGCCACACTGACAGGCGATGAGCTACGCCCTCGCGTTCGCCGGCTTCGCGGCGCTGATCATCCTGCACGAGTTCGGTCACTTCGCGGCGGCGAAGGCGGTCGGAATGCGAGTCGAGCGCTTCTCGCTGTTCTTCGGGCCGCTCCTGGTCAAGGTGCGCCGCGGCGAGACCGAGTATGGGATCGGTCCGATCCCGCTCGGTGGCTACGTGAAGATCAGCGGCATGAACCCGCGCGAGGAGCTGCCCGAAGAGGTCCTGCCGCGTTCCTACTGGGCTCAGCCGGTGTGGAAGCGCGTGGTCGTCGTGGCGGCGGGACCGGCGATGAACATCCTGGTTGCCTTCCTCATCCTGGCGGCGCTGTTCTGGGCGAACGGCCTGGACAGCGGTCACGTCGGCCACAGCGTGCAGACGGTCTCGCCGGGGACGCCGGCCGCCGCGGTGCTGCGCCCCGGCGATCAGATCATCGCCGTCGATGGCGTGCGGGACTCCGACTACTTCTCCCGGACGATCGGGGCGCACACCTGTGCGCGCAAGCCACCGGTGGTCGGCTGCGTGGCGGCGACGCCCGCCCATCTCGTCGTGCGCCGCGGCGGGCGCACGCTCGCTCTGACCATCTACCCGCGCTACACGGCGGCGGCCGGCCTGCCGGCCAGCCCGCGTGTCGGCATCGCGTTCGATGACCGGGTGTCGCCGGTCGGCCCGCTGTCGGCCGCCGGCCAGAGCGTCAGCCAGATGTGGCACGTCACCACGCTCACGCTGGGCACGTTCGGCAAGCTGTTCGTCAGCGCCTCGGCCCGCCGGCAGATCAACAGCGGCGTCGGCGCCTACACGGTGACCAGCGAGGCGTTCAGCTTCTCCGCCTCCGAGGCGCTCGGCGTGCTCGCGCTGATCTCGCTGTCGCTGGCCATCATCAATCTGTTTCCATTCCTGCCGCTCGACGGCGGCCACATCTTCTGGGCGCTCGTCGAGCGCGTGCGCGGGCGCGCGGTGCCGGTGTCGGTGATGGAGCAGGCCAGCATCGTCGGCATCGCGCTCGTCGGCTTCGTGTTCCTGATCGGCCTCAACAACGACATCCACACGCTCACCCACGGCGGCTTCCACATCCACTGAGCCGCGCCCCGGGCGCGTCGGCCGTGCGCCGTGAAGGCGACGGCGCTGCGCTAGCGTTTGCGCCCCCCAGGCCGCACGTCGACGAAGGAGAAGACGCCGATGGAGAGCAGCACCGCCACCGAGCCCCGCCGAGGGGCGCAGGCGTCCACGATCGCGGAGGCGTTCCGGCTGACCGTCGCGGCGCGGCCCGACCAGGTGGCGATCCGCACCCGTAACGACGAGGTCTCGATCACCTGGGCCGAGCTGCGCGAGCGCGTGGACGCGCTGGCCGGCGGGCTGGCCGCGCTCGGCCTGCGCCGCGGCGACACCTGCGCACTGCTGCTGTCCAATCGCCCGGAGTTCCACATCGCCGACCTCGCCGTGATGATGCTCGGGGCGACGCCGTTCTCGATCTATCCGACCTACGCCCCCAACCAGATTCAGTACGTGATCTCGGACGCCGACGCGCGCGTGGTCATCGTCGAGCAAGCGCTCCTGGATGCCCTGCTGGAGGCGCGCAAGGAGCTGCCCGACCTCGAGCACGTGATCGTCGTCGATCCCGACGAGACGACGCCGCTCGGCGACGGCGTCGTGTCGCTCGAAGATGTCGTGGCTGGCGGGGGCGACTTCGACGTCGACGCGGCGATCGCCGCCATCGAGCCGAGCGACGTGCTGACCCTCATCTACACGTCGGGCACCACGGGGCCGCCCAAGGGCGTTGAGCTGACCCATGCCAACGCGATGTCGGGGGTGGCGATCCTCGACCAGCTGCTCGTGTTCCCCGAGGGTGCGCGAGTGCTGTCCTGGCTGCCGGCCGCCCATATCGCCGAGCGCGGGGCCCATCACTACCTGCCGGTCGTGTACGGGTTCACCGTCACCGACTGCGAGGACCCCCGCCAGGTGCTCAGCTACCTGCCCGATGTGCGGCCGCACTGGTTCTTCGCCGTGCCGCGGATCTGGGAGAAGCTGAAGGCCGGCCTCGAGACGATGGTCGCGTCGCTGCCAGACGAGCAGCGTGAGCGCATCGAACACGCGCTGGAGAGCGCGATCCGCAAGGTCCGCCTCGAGCAGGCGGGCGAGCCCGTGCCCGAGGAGCTGGCCGCCGAGGTGGCTCGCGCCGACGAGGAGCTGTTCGCGGGACTGCGCCACCAGTTCGGGTTCGACGAGATCGCGGCCGTGCACGCCGGGGCGGCGCCGATCTCGATGGAGGTGCTCGAGTTCTTCCATGCCATCGGCATCCCCGTGGCGGAGTTGTGGGGGATGTCGGAGACGACCGGCACGGGGACGGTCAACCCGCCGGGGCGGATCAAGCTCGGCACCGTCGGGCCTGCGGTTCCCGGCGCCGAGATCAAGCTGGCCGACGACGGCGAGGTGCTGATGCGCGGCCCGATGGTCACCCGCGGCTACCGCAACCTGCCCGAAGCGACCGCCGAGGCGATCGACCCCGACGGCTGGCTGCACACGGGCGACATCGGCGAGCTCGACGACGACGGCTACCTGAAGATCGTCGACCGCAAGAAGGAGATCATCATCAACGCGGCCGGCAAGAACATGTCGCCCGCCAACATCGAGGGCACGCTCAAGAGCGCCAGCCCGCTCATCGGGCAGGCCTGCGTGATCGGTGACCGTCGGCCCTACAACACGGCGCTGATCGTGCTCGACGCGGACTTCGCGCCGGCCTGGGCGACCCAGCACGGGCTGGACGCGTCGGATCTGGCCGGGCTCGCCGAGGAGCCGGCGGTGCGCACCGAGATCGAGGCCGCCGTGCAGAGCGCCAATGAGCGGCTGGCGCGCGTCGAGCAGATCAAGCGCTTTCACATCGTGCCCGGGGACTGGCTGCCCGGCGGCGATGAGCTGACGCCGACGATGAAGCTGCGGCGCAAGCCGATCGCCGCGAAGTACGCCGATGACATCGAGGAGCTGTACCGGTAGCCCGGCGCCGGTGCGCTCAACCCCGCGGCGCGGGCGGGCGCACGCAGACCCAGCTCTTGACGAGCGGTCCGACGCGTTCGGCCCGGGCCGGGCCGAACAGCGCCTCGAGCTCGCCGCGGCGCAGCAGCCGGATGTCCTCCCACTCGCCGGCCACCCCCAGTCGCCAGTACGCTCGCCGTACGCGCGGTGGGAGCCAGTGGGCGGCCGGCAGCAGGGCGTGAGGCTCGATCGGGAACGAATACGCCGGGGTCTGGACGAACCAGCCGCGCGCGACGCGCCGCAGCTCGGCGGCGAAGGCCGGCCGGTCGGCCGGCGCGACGTGCTCGACCACGCTGCTGCTGTAGGCCAGGTCGAACTCGTCGTCGGCGAACGGCAGCCCGCGCGTGGCGTCGGCCTGCACGAACGGCCCGGGGTAGGCCGGCCGCGGAGCGAGGTCGACGCCGGTGATGTCGAGGTCCGGCTCGAGCGCCGCGCAGGCCGAGCGCGCCGCAGCCGACGTCGAGCACGCGGGCTCCGGGCGTGAGCGCCAGCAGCGAGAAGAAGCGCTCGTGGCGGCGCCGGCGCGCCCGCGCCGCCAGCGGGGAGGCCAGGCGCGCGAGCGGACCGTGGGCGGTGGCGTAGACGTCGGCGTCGGGAGGGCACATCGGCGCTGAGCAGGCTACGACGTCTGGCTGAGCGGCCGCTCACCTACAATGCGCCTGTGGCCTCCCAGCGCCAGATACGCGTCGGCGACGTCCCCATCGGGGGCGGCGCGCCGGTCGCCGTGCAGACGATGACCAAGACGGAGACCGCGAACCTCGCGGCCACGATGGAGCAGATCCGCAAGGTGGCCGAGGCCGGGGCCGACATCGTCCGCGTCGCCGTGCCACGCGAGCGCGACGTCGAGGCGCTCGCCACGATCGTGCGCGAGTCGCCGATTCCGGTCATCGCCGACATCCATTTCAACCACACGCTCGCGCTGAAGGCGATCGACGCCGGCGCCCACTGCGTGCGGCTCAACCCGGGCAACATCGGCGGCCCGGCGAAGGTGGCCGAGGTGGCGGAGCGCGCAAGGCGAAGGGGACCCCGATGCGCATCGGCGTCAACTCCGGCTCCTTGCCCAAGCACCTGCATGAGCTCGAGCGGGAGAACCCGGTCGAGGCGCTCGTCACCGCGGCGACCGAGTTCGTGGAGCTCATGGAGCGCCTGGACTTCACCGACTTCAAGGTGTCGATCAAGTCGACGAACGTGCCCAACACGATCGCGTCCAACCGGCTGCTGTCCGAGCGCATCCCCTATCCGCTGCACCTGGGGATCACCGAGGCCGGCACGAAGTGGTCGGGCTCGCTGAAGTCGGCCGTTGGGCTCGGCACGCTGCTGGCCGACGGCATCGGCGACACGATCCGCATCTCGCTGTCGACGTTCCACGCCGAGGAAGAGGTCAAGGTGGCCTGGGAGATCCTCAAGGCGCTGCAGCTGCGCGAGCGCGGGCCGGTGCTCATCGCCTGCCCGACCTGCGGTCGCCTGCAGTTCGACATGGATACCGTCGTGGCCGAGATCGAGCGGCGCCTGGAGGCCTACAGCGACCCGATCGAGGTCGCGGTCCTCGGCTGCGCCGTCAACGGCATCGGCGAGGCCTCCCACGCCGACTTCGGCATCACCGGGGCCAAGAACGAGGGCCTGATCTTCTCCCGCGGCAAGCCGCTGCGCAAGGTGCCCCAGGACCAGCTCGTCGACACCCTGTTCGCGGAGATCGACCGCTACGTCGCCTCTCGCCGGGTGGATGTGGACGCGACCGAGGCGGCGCAGGGCGCCGAGTGGCTGGCCCGCATCGAGGCCGAGAATGCCGACCAGCTGACCCCCGAGCGCCTGGCGGCGATGGAGGCCGCCAACGCCGACAGCGAGGAGTCCGACTCCCAGTTGCTGTCGGTGATCGCGCCCACCCGCCTGGACGAGGCGGTTTCGCCGGTCGACGGGCGGCGCTTCTCGCGCAGCTGAGCCGGGACGCCGCTGCGCCGCGCCGGAGCCCTCGGCCGCGACACCTCTGGTACGGAGGGCCCGGAGCCTGGCGCGCGAACCGACCGCCGCCCCGCCCGGCGATGCCATACGCTGTGAACGGCGCTGGCGCCGCGGCGATCCCGTTGCACGCTCGCCCGTCGCCAACGCGATCACGCCGACATCCGGAACGGGGGAGCACATGAGCCACGAAGATCCTGCCCAGGTCCAGGGGTCCGGCCGGCGGCCACGCCGGCGGGGCTGGCTCGTGAAGGTGGTCATACCGGCTGCGGTGGCGCTGGCGGCCGGGGCCGTGGTCGCGGGCGCGCTGCCGGCGAGCAACAGCGGCGTGATCACCGCGTGCGTGAACACGAACGCGGACGCTGACGTTCCGGTGGGCGCGGTGCGGATCATCGACACGTCGTCTACGACGAGCACGACCGAGGACTTCGAGAACTCACCGAATGCCTGCTCGAGCAACGAGACGACGCTGACCTGGAACCAGCAGGGTCCCGCCGGTCCAGCCGGGCCGCAGGGCGTCACCGGGCCGCAGGGCGTCACCGGGCCGCAGGGCGTCACCGGGGCGCAGGGCAGTCCCCGGCCCGCAGGGCCTGCAGGGTCCCGCCGGCGCGGCCGGCAGCGGGACGACGGGCCCGGCCGCCTACGGCTCGGGCCTCGGCCCCGGTGAGGCGGCCTACCTGCAGCTCGAGAACCAGAACGGCTCGTCGGCGCTGAAGGGCGAGTCACAGACCGGCGGCGGGTACAGCCTCATGACGGCGACGGTGGCGCGGGCTCCGTCGAAGCGGATCGTCCACGCCCCCGCCGGCGAGACGACCGACAACGGCCTCTCCGGCGAGACGGGCGGCGCCGCGTCGCTGATGCCCGTTGCGCTCAACGGCTTCGCGTTCTCCGTCCAGCGCCCGTTGAACATCGGCAGCCAGACGACCGGTGCGGGAGCGGGCAAGATCACCTTCAATCCGCTCGTCATCACCCGCGCGATCGATGCGAGCTCGCCGACGCTGTTCCTGAACTCCGCGTCCGGAAACACCTTCAAGCAGATGCTGCTGTCGGTGGTGAAGACGTCCGGCAAGACGCCGTACATCGTCGAGCAGTGGCAGTTCGCGTTGGTCGCGGTCAAGCAGATCGACTTCACGCCCACGCTCGAGACCGACACGTTCCAGTACGGCGCGGTCAGGTTCATCACCTATCAGCAGAAGCCCGACGGGACGCTCCAGACCAGCAACGTCGGCTCGTGGAGCCGGGCGAACAACAACTCGGACGTCGGGCTGGCGCTTCCGGTCGGGTAGCCCCGGCAGCTGATCGCAGGCGCTGGCGCGCCCCCGGGCCCATCCCCGTCGCACGATGACGGGGATGGGGCGCGGCCGGATGTCGCCGCCGTCCGCCTCGCTCAGCCGGCGGCGGCGAAGCGCTCGGCCACCTTCGGCCAGTTGACGGTGTTCCACCAGGCGTCGATGTAGTCGGGCCGGCGGTTCTGGTACTTCAGGTAGTAGGCGTGCTCCCACACGTCGACGCCGAGCAGCGGCGACTTGCCGTCGGTGAGCGGGTTGTCCTGGTTGGGAGTGCTGACGACCGCCAGGCCGGAGCCGTCGTGCACGAGCCAGGACCAGCCCGAACCGAAGCGGCCGAGACCGGCCTTCTTGATCTCGCCCTGGAAGCTCGCGAAGTCGCCGAACGTGGCGGCGATCGCTGCGGCCAGCGCGCCGTCGGGCTCGCCACCGCCACCGGGAGCCATGCTCTCCCAGAAGAGCGTGTGGTTGTAGTGGCCTCCGCCGTTGTTGCGCACCGCGGTGCGCTTGTCCTCGGGGATCGACGCCAGGTTCTTGACGACTTCCTCGATCGGCTTGTCGGCCCAATCGGTGCCCTCGAGCGCGGCGTTGACGTTCGTCACGTACGTGCCGTGGTGCTTGTCGTGATGGATGGTCATCGTCTGCTCGTCGATGTGCGGCTCCAGCGCGTTGGCCGCGTACGGCAGCGGGGGAAGCTCGTAAGGCATGCTCTCTCCTAGGTCGTTTTGGCGATGACGGGGTGGGACTCTAAGAGACCAAGTCGCCAAACGCGACGGGGCCCACCTCTGGCACCCACATAGGCCTCTATGCCCGCGTCGCCGGCGCGCTACACAGGCCGCGGCGGTGGGCGCTTGTAGGCTGTGCGCGCACGTGACACGACTGTCCGAATATCTGCTGCCCACCGAGAAGGAGGCGCCCTCCGACGCCGAGGCGCTCTCGCACAAGCTGATGGTGCGCGCCGGGCTCGTCCGTCAGGTCGGCGCCGGCCTGTGGTCGTGGCTGCCGGCGGGCTGGCGGGTGCACCAGCGCGTGGTCGGCATCATTCGCGAGGAGATGAACGCCATCGGCGGGCTGGAGATGCTCATGCCCGTGCTGCAGCCGATCGAGCCGTGGCGGCGCAGCGGGCGCGCCGAGATCGACGAGCTGTTCAAGCTCACGGACCGCAAGGGCGCCGACATGGTGCTGGCGATGACCCACGAGGAGGTGGTCACGTCGCACATGGCGCAGCTGGTGCGCTCCTACCGCGACCTGCCGAAGATCCTCTACCACTTCCAGATCAAGGAGCGGGACGAGCCGCGCCCGCGCGCCGGCGTGCTGCGCACCCGCGAGTTCATCATGAAGGACTCCTACACCTTCGACCGCGACGCCGACGGTCTGGAGGAGCGCTACCAGCTGCACATCCAGGCGTACGATCGCATCTTCGACCGCAGCGGACTGCGCTGGTATCGGGTGGAGAGCGACGTCGGCATGATGGGCGGCCTCGGCGCGCACGAGTACATGGCGCCGTGTCCCGCGGGCGAGAACGAGGTTGCGCTCGCGCCCGGGTACGCGGCGAACGTCGAGGTCGCCAGCGCGCAGGCTCAGGCGGTGACCCTCCCAGGCGCGCTGGCCGCGCCCGAGGAGGTGTCGACCCCCGGCGCGACGACGGTCGCCGACGTCGCCGGGCTGCTCGGCGTGCCGGCCGGTGCGCTGCTGAAGGCCTACCCGGTCGTCGTCGACGGGCGCGAGCAACCGGTGCTCGTCGTCGTGCGCGGCGATCACCAGGTCAACGAGATCAAGCTGACCAACGCGCTCGGCGCGCGCTCCCGGCCGGCCACGCCGCCCGAGATCGAACGGGCCATCGGGCCGCCCGGGTTCATCGGCCCGGTTGGTCTCGACGGTCGCGTGGAGATCCTGCTCGACGAGGCGGTGTCGCCCGGCGAGGGCGGGTACGTGGCGGGGGCAAACCGGCCCGACGCGCACCTGCGCGGCGTGCAGCCCGGGCGTGACTTTCCGTTCACGGCGGTGGACGTGCGCCGCGTGGAGAGCGGCGACACGGTCGACGGGAAGGCGATCACGATCGAGCCGGCGATCGAGATCGGCAACATCTTCAAGCTCGGCACCCGCTACTCCGAGCCCCTCGGCGCGCGCTACCTGGACGAGCAGGGACGCGAGCAGCTGGTCTGGATGGGTTCCTACGGCATCGGCCCGGCGCGCATCGCGGCGGCGGCGGTGGAGCAGTACGCCGACGAGCACGGCATCTCCTGGCCCCGCGCGATCGCGCCGTTCGCCGTGCACCTGGTCAGCGTCGGCAAGGCCGGCAGCCCCGAGCGCGACGCGGCCGAGCGGCTGTACGCGGCCCTGGACGCCGCCGAGCTCGAGGTGATCTACGACGACCGTGACGCCGGCCCGGGCGAGAAGTTCGCCGACGCCGAGCTGCTCGGCGTGCCGCTGCGGCTCACCGTCGGCCGGCGCGCACTCGAGTCCGGGGTCGCCGAGGCGCAGCAGCGCCGGGGGCGCGAGACGCTGGACGGCCCGACGCTCGACGACGCCGAGGCGGCCGTGCGCGCGGTGTCGGAGCTGTGGGAACGCCTCCCGTAGAGCCCCGCCGGCTGAGCACGCGACGCCTGCTCGGGCTGGACCGCTCGGGACCGCCGCCTCCGGAGACGCTCGCCGGGCGTCCGCTGCGGCCCTGGACGATCCCCAACGCCATCGGGTACGTCCGGGCGGCGCTGATTCCGGTGTTCCTCGGACTGGCGTACGGGCAGGGCTCCACCGGTGGCGTCAGCGCCGGCGCGGCGATCGTGTTCTTCGTGGCCGGGATCGCCGACTACGCGGACGGCATGGCGGCGCGGGTGACCGGGCAGTACAGCCGGCTCGGCACCCTGCTCGACCCGATCGTCGATCGGGCGCTGGTCATCGCGGGCGTGGCCGTGTGCTGGTCCTACGAGCTGCTGCCGCGCTGGGCGCTCGCCGTGCTGCTGGTGCGCGAGCTGCTGATGCTGGTGGTCGGGCGCCTGTGGCTGCGGCGCGGACTGGAGCTGCGGATCAACTGGCCGGGGCGCATCGCCGTCGGCCCGACGATGCTCGGCGTGTTCCTCGGGCTGATCGGGGTACGCACCCTGGGCGAGATCTGGCTGTACCTCGGCATCTCGCTCGCCCTGGTGGCCACCGCGCTGTACTGCCGGGACGGGGTGGCGCAGCTGCGGGCGCAGCGTCGGCGGGCGCCCGATGCGACCTAGCCTCAAGCTCAGCCTGACAGTGCGGTGGGCGGTGTCTATACTGCCGGGGCCCTCCAGGTGCACCCGGGCATGGAGATGCTCGTTTGCGCCTGGCCTTCTTCGGTCGTTAGGAGACTGCCCCGATGGACACCTTTCCTGACCTCGGCTCGCTTTCGGACGTGGAGCTCAAGGATCTCATCCAACAGCTCACCGACGAGGAGGTCGACATCTCCTATAAGCGCCGGATCCTGCACGGCAAGATCGACATCCTCCGGGCCGAGCTCGTCAACCGCCTGCGCAAGAAGCACGAAGGCGGCGAGGACATCATCACGGGGGACGACGTGCAGCGCCTGACCGACATCCTCTCGGGCCGCGAGATCGAAGGCGACGGGGAGGGCGAGGCCGGCGCGGCCGGTCTGGCCGGGCTCGACGACAGCCTCCCCGAGGACGAGCCTCCCGCGGGCACGGTGTAAGCCCGCCGAGGGCGTCCGATGGCGCAGATCTGCCCGGAGTGCGGCTCGGCCAACGACGAGTCCGCCAACTTCTGCTCGAGGTGCGGTTCGTCCCTCGCGCGGGCCGACCCGTTGCCGACCGGCGAGCCGCCGACGGCGACCTACCGCGTGGGCGAGACCGGCGAGCTGATCCCGGTCGAGCTCGACGACGTCGTCTCCAAGGGCCCGACGCTGGTGATCCGGGCCGGCGGCGGACGGGTCGGCGAGAGCTTCCCGCTGTCGAGCGACCGTCATGACGGTCGGCCGCCGGCCGGACTCCGACGTGTTCCTCGACGACGTCACGGTGTCGCGCGACCACGCGCTGCTCGTGCGCCGCGGGGATGAGTGGTACCTCGACGACTGCGGATCGCTGAACGGGACGTATGTCAACCGGTCGCGGATCGAGTCGCACCGCCTGCAGGACGGCGACGAGCTGCAGGTCGGCAAGTACAAGCTCAGCTTCCTCTCGCGCTGATGGCGGGACGCGGCACCGATCACGGCGTGCCGGACAGCGAACTCGCCGGGCCGCCCCGGACGAGACCGATTCGCCGCCCGCCGCGCCGGAGGGCGTGCGCCACAAGGCGATCACCATCGGCGCGGTATGCAAGGCGCTGGCCCAGGAGTTCCCCGACATCTCGATCTCCAAGATCCGCTACCTGGAGGACCAGAAGCTGCTCACGCCGCGCCGTACCCCCGGCGGGTACCGCCTCTACTCCCAGGGCGACGTCGCGCGGCTGCGCACGATCCTGCGCATGCAGCGCGACGAGTTCCTGCCGCTGCGCGTCATCCGCCAGGAGCTCGCCGCGGGACGCGCCGCCGAGAGCGACGTCGTCGCGGGCGCGGCGCCGCCGCGTGACGGCGCGCGTCCGTGGCGCGCGAGCTGTCACCGTGCGTGACGCCTCCGGAGCGCTGTATTCGATGGACGAGGTGCTCGAGGAGACCCAGGCCGACGCCGGGCTCGTGCGCGAGCTGGAGGAGTACGGGGTCGTCAAGGGCGAGCTACGGGGCGGGGTGCGCTACTTCGACGAGACCGAGCGCGAGATCATCCGCGCGGTGACCGAGCTGGCCCGCTACGGCGTCGGCGGCCGGAACCTACGCGTGTTTCGCTCCTCGGCCGACCGCGAGGCGAGCCTGCTGCAGCAGATCCTGGCCCCGTCGCTGCGCTCACGCAACCCCGAGCGGCGCAAGGAGGCGCTCGACGCGCTCGAGAACCTTGCCGCCGTCGCCACGCACCTCAAGCACCTGCTGCTCATCCGCGACCTGCGCAAGCTCGCGGGCGGATGAGCGACGCCGCCGGCGCCGATCCCCGCCTCGGCGCGCTGCGGGCCCGCGTGCGCGACATCCCCGACTTCCCCCAGCCGGGGATCCTATTTCGTGACATCACGCCCGCTGATGGCGGACCCGCACACGCTCGCCACGGCGGTGGAGGCACTCGCCGAGCCGGCCCGGCAGCCGGAACGTCGACGTCGTCGTCGCCGCCGAGGCGCGCGGCTTCCTGCTCGGGCCGCGCGCTCGCGCTCGCGCTGAACGCCGGATTCGTGCTCGCCCGCAAGCCCGGCAAGCTGCCGTACGAGACGGTCAGCGCCGCCTACCGCTCGAATACGGCACCGATCACCTCGAGCTGCACAGCGACGCGATGGCGCCCGGGGCGCGGGTGCTCGTCCACGACGACCTGCTGGCCACCGGTGGCACCGCGCGCGCCCTGTGCGAGCTCGTGGAGCGGCTCGGCGGCCAGGTCGTGGGCTGCGGGTTCCTCATCGAGCTGGCCTTCCTCGGCGGGCGCGCGGCGCTGGCGCCGCGCGAGGTCAGCGCGCTCCTGCGCTACGAGCAGCCCTGATGCCGACGACGGAGGTGAGCCGCGACGCTGCCGCGCCGCCCAGGCCGACGTGTGGGCGGTCGCCGCCGATCCGCATCACCTCGCGCGCTGGTGGCCGCGGGTGTACCCGCGTCGAGGCCGTCGGAGGGCACGGCGTTCACCGAGGTGCTGATGACCGCGAAGGGCCGGCCGGTGCGCGCCGACTTCACGATCGTCGAGTCCGACCCGCCCCGGCTGGCGCGCTGGCGCCAGGATCTCGAGGGCACGCCCGTTCGCCCGCTTCCTCGCCGTCGCCGAAACGGAGCTGCGCCTGGCCCCGACGCCGGACGGGAGCGGCGACCGAGGTGACGCTGGCGGTGCGGGAGACCCCGCACGGCATGCTAACCGTCTCGGCACGGTCATGATGCGCCGCGCCGCGCGGCGCCGACTTCAGGACGCGCTCGACGGCCTCGCGCGGATCGTTGCCTGAGCCGGCCGACATGCGCTTCTGGGGTTGGGGCCGCGAGGGCCATCCGCGCGTGCTGCCCGACCACGCGCTGGCTTTCCTGGCCGACCACGTCGGCGTTGCGCCACGGCGACACCCGCCCCGGTCGAGCTCGCGGCGGTGCGAGTTGCCCGCCAGCCGACTGCCGCCGCCGGCCGAGCAGGCCCTGCGCGCCGCGCTCGGTCCGGACGGGCTCGCCGGCGACCATCGCACGCGCGTGCTGCACTGCGCCGGCTAAGGGCTACCCCGACCTCGTGCGCCTGCGTGCCGGCCGCCCCGAGATGGCGCCGGACGCCGTCGCTGGCCCGCGCCGACGCGGCGGCGGTGCGCGCGGCGCTGCGGATCTGCGCCGAGCACGACTCGCCGTCGTCCCGTTCGGCGGCGGCACGAGCGTCGTCGGCGGGCTGACCCCCGAGCGTGGCGCTCACCACGCCGTCGTGTCGCTCGACCTGCGCGCCTGCGACGCGGTCGGCGAGGTCGATCGCGAGTCGCTCGCTCGTGCGCTGCGGGGCCGGCCTGCGCGTGGCCGCGCTCGAGGCGCATCTGGCGCCGCGGGGCCTGACGCTCGGGCACTTACCCGCAGAGCTACGAGTACGTGACCGTGGGCGGGTGTGCGGCGACGCGCTCGGCCGGACAGGCCTCGTCGGGGTACGGGCGCTTCGACGAAATGGTCGCCGGTCTGCGCTGCCAGTCGCCGAGCGGCGAGCTCGACCTCGCCGCCGTCCCGGCGAGCGCCGCCGGGCCCGATCTGCGCGAGCTCGTGCTCGGCTCCGAGGGTGCGCTGGGGGTGATCACCGAGGTGACGCTGGGGCTTCGTCCCGCGCCGGCGGTGCGGCGCTACGAGGGCGTGTTCTTCGAGACCTTCGCCGGCGGCGTCGAGGCGCTGCGGGCGCTGGCCGCGCTCGACGGGCGACCGGACGTGATCCGGCTCTCCGACGAGCCCGAGACGCGCACGTCGATCGCGCTCAGCGGGTCGCACGGGCCGCTTGACGTGCTCGGCCGCGGCTACCTGCGCCTGCGCGGCGTAGAGAGCGGCTGCCTGGCCATCATCGGGTTCGAGGGCAGCGAGTCGAGACGTGCCGCGCCGGCGCGCTCGGGCCATGGCGCTCCTGCGGCGCCAGGGCGCGGTGGCCGTCGGGGGATCCCCCGGCCGCGCCTGGCAGGAGGGCCGCTTCAGCGGACCGTACCTGCGCGACGACCTGCTCGATCTCGGGGTGATGGTCGAGACGCTCGAGACGGCGGCCCCGTGGCGCCAGGTGCCGACGCTGCGGCGCGCCGTGGCCGACGCGATCGCGAGCGCACTCCTCGCGCACGGCACGCCCGCGCTGGTCATGTGCCACGTCTCGCACGTGTACCGCACCGGCGCCTCGCTGTACTTCACCTTCCTGGCTCGCCAGCAGGAGGGCGGCGAGCTCGAGCAGTGGCGGGCGGCGAAGGAGGCAGCCGGCGCCGCGATCGTCTCGCACCGGGCCACGATCACCCATCACCACGGCGTCGGGCGTGACCACCGGCGGTATCTGAGCGCCGAGATCGGCGACACCGGCGTCGGGGCGCTACGCGCACTCAAGCGCGAGCTGGACCCGGCCGCGATGATGAACCCCGGCGCCCTGCTGCCGCCGGCGGAGCCTCAGCCGGCGGATCCGAGCTGACCAACGAGCACGATCGGGCCGGGCTGCGTCGGCTTGGTCGCCGTCTCCTTGGTGATGACGATCTCGCGGTAGCTCGAGGCGTCGGCCGGCAGCGGGGAGATCGCCTTGGCCTGTCCGTTGGCGGTGACGGCCTGGTCGATGAAGCCGAGCAGCTTCGCGTTGGTGGCGGAGTTGTACAGCCAGACGGCGTATGCGAATCCGTTGGTGGGAGCGAGGCCCTGGGCGGTGAGCGCGAACGCCTTCAGGGAGCCCTGGGAGATGATGTCGGCGATCGCCAGGGCGTGGCTCGTCGGGTCCGGCGGGGTGAAGTTGATCTGGGCCTCGATCTTCGGCTGGGCGGCGCTCGTCGACGTGGCAGTCGTCCTGGCGGTCGTCGTGCCGGTGACGGCGGCGTTGTCGTTGCTGCCGCCGCCGCTGTTGAGGATCACGATGACGGCCACGGCGATGATCACGGCGAGCGCCGCCAGCACGAGGTAGCCGCCGCGGCGGGAAGCCCGCTCGGCTGACGCCTCGTCCCGGTCGGGCTCGCCGTCGCCGCCGGGTGGCGGTGGCGCGGCCGGTGGAACCCGGCGCGGGCTCGGGCCGCCGCTCGCGGGCTGCTCGGGGCGCTTACCCGTCCGCGCGGGGCGGCGACGGGCCTCGGTGGCGTCCGCTGGGCCGGCCGCGCGCGGCGGCTCGGCGGGTGCGCGCGGCGGCGCCGGCGGCGGGACGGCGCGGATCGGCGGCGTGCCGGCGCTCGTCGCGCGCGCCGGGGGCACGGGTGGGAGCGGCTCGGGCGAGAGCTCGGAGAGCTTCCCGGAGACCTCCTCGGCCCAGGTGCGGGCACCACCGGAGGACTTGAACAGGGCCCGGGTCGCCTCGCTCTCCGCCGGCGTCTGCTGGCCGAGCAGGTAGTCCCCGACCTCCTGACGGATCTCCGGCGCGAGCTCGGACAGCTCCGCCGGCCCGAGCGCCGTCAGCGCGCTGAAGGCGCGCTCGCGGACCGCGTCGGCGTCGATGCGCAGCAGCGAGGCGACATCGTCGTAGCGCTTGCCTTGGCGCAGGAGCAGCGACAGGACGGCTCGCTGTTCGGGCGGGAGCTGGTCGAGATCACTCATCGTTGGGCGCACAGACTCCCGGCCGCGGCGGACGGCTTCGCGGACGGGGCCTGCAGGACCGTAGGCTATCGTGGCGGCCGCATGGCTGTGCCCTCCATTGCCGAGCTCAACGGGCGCCTGGGTGGCTTCGAGCGCCTCTACGGCCTCGAGTTCCTCGAGGTCGGCGAGGAGCTCGTGCGCGGCCGCGTGGCGCTCACCGACGAGCTCAAGCAGGTCGCCGGCCTGGCTCACGGCGGCCTGTACGCCTCGATCGCCGAGTCGTTGGCCTCGTTCGGCACCGCCATGCACGTGCGCGCCGACGGGGACATGGCGCTCGGTATGTCGAACAACACGAGCTTCCTGCGCCCGATCACCGAGGGCACCGTCCACGGCGTCGCGCGGCGGCGGCACCGCGGCCGCACGACCTGGCTGTGGGACGTCGAGATCCTCGATGACGCGGGTCGCCTGTGCGCGATCACGCGGATGACGATCGCCGTGCGCCCGCAGCGCCCGGCCTAGCGGCGATGTCGGCGGCTAGGAGGCCGTCTGGTCGAAGCCGTTGGGCGGCAGCGCGGGCGGCAGCGGGGCGTACGGCGCGCCGGGGTGGCTGCTCGAGCCGTTGAGCGGCGACATCGCCTCCGCCGCCGCGAGCGCCAGTGCCGGGGTGTTGGCCGTGATATCCACCACGACCGAACCGGTGGCGAGCTCGAGTGTGCGGCCGCCCATGGCCACCACGGCGAGGCGGCCGCGAATGATCCGCCGGTCGTTGGTGTGCTCGGCGCCGGGAAGGAAGCTGTTGTCGTGCGAGGTGACGATCGAGAGCGCCCGTATGCAGGTGTTCTGCCCGCCGACCACGCAGTTGCCGTAGGTGACCAGCACCGACCCGCCGGTCTGCTGGGCGGCGAAGCTCACCGGCATCCCTTCGAAGGCGCGCCCCACCCAGTAGACGATGTAGGTGACGTGGCTGGCGTCGGTGAGGTCGCGATCGCGCAGGGGCTCGAGCTGCAGCGTGTCGCCGCAGCCGGCGAGCAGGAGCGCGAGCGTCGCGGTCGCGGTGACGCGGCGCAGGCGGCGTGGGAGGAAGGGCATTGCGGCGGGCGGCGGGCGGTCGGTCGGTCGGGTCCGGGACGCGGCGGGGTCAGGCGGGCACGGTGGCGGCGCCGACGGCCGCGGCACCCGCCGCGGGCAGCGCCAGCGCGGCAAGAGCTCCCAGCAGCGCCGCGTTGAATCGCTCGGTGGCCTCGATGACCGCGAAGTGGTCGGCGGGCACGTCGAAGATCGGCGCCCGGCGGGCGGCGGCGAGATCGCGCTGCAGTCGCGGTGGGACCGAGCGGTCGCGACTGGTCAGCACGACGGCGGTGGGCGCAGTCAGCCGGCCGATCCACGCGCGGCCGTCGAAGCGGCCGAGCTCCCGGCCGGCCTCGGCCAGGTCGCGCGCGCTGCCGCGTGACAGTTCGGCCGCCACCCAGTCGGTGAGGTCGGAGTCGGGCAGCCCCACGCGGACCAGCGCGCGCCGCCACAGCCACATCGGAGAAAGGGCGAGCAGGAGGTGTACGGCGCCCATGGTGCGCCAGAAGCGGCGCATGCGCGGCTCCTGCCAGTTCGTCGCCGTGGCGCAGAACACCAGCCCGCTGACCAGCTCGGGGTGGTCACGGGCGAGCAGCGCAGCGATCGGGCCGCCCATCGAATAGCCGGTGGCCGCCACGGGGCCGCAGCCGAGCTCGCGCACCACCGCGGCGGCGTCGTCGGCGCAGTCGCGCAGGCGGAAGCGCTCGAGCATCCGCAACCCCCGGCCGTGCCCGCGGTGATCGATGGCGATCACGCGGTGGCCGGCGGCGGCCAGGGCGCCGTAGGCCAGACCCCAGTTGAGGTCGGCCGAGAACATCCAGCCGTGCAGCAGCAGCACCGGCGGCCCGTCGCCGCCAGAGTCGCGCACGAAGAACTCGCCCCGGCCGGGAACGGCCAGCAGCGATGCCGGGGGCAGGCCGGCAAGCAGGTGGTCGGCGAGCGCGGCCATGCCCGTACTCTACGGGCTGAGCCACCGGCGACGGGGCCCCTGTCCGCCGCGATCAGCCGCGGTAGCGGCTGGTGATCGGCATACGGCGGTCGCGGCCGAAGGCGCGCGGGGTCACCTTGATACCCGGTGGCGCCTGACGTCGCTTGTACTCCGCCAGGTCGACCAGGCGGATCGTGCGATCGACATCGGCCTCGGGTAACCCGAGCGAGATCAGCTCCTCGCGGCCCTGGTCGAGCTCGACGTAGCCCTGCAGGATGCGGTCGAGCACCGGATAGGGCGGCAGCGAGTCCTCATCGCGCTGCTCGGGGCGCAGCTCGGCCGACGGGGCCCGCTCGATGATCGACACCGGGATCGGCGCCGCCACCCGGCCGGCCGAGCCGGCCGGCGAGTTGCGCCAGTGCGCGAGCCGGTAGACGAGCGTCTTGGGAACGTCCTTGATCACGGCGAACCCCCCGGCGAGATCTCCGTAGAGCGTCGTGTAGCCGACCGACATCTCCGACTTGTTGCCGGTGGTCAAGACCAGCCAGCCGAACTTGTTGGACAGCGCCATCAGCAGGTTGCCCCGGATCCGCGCCTGCACGTTCTCCTCGGTCAGGTCCGCGGCGCGACCGTCGAACGCGCCGGACAGCGCGTCGTCGTACGCGTCCATGACGGCCTCGATGGGCAGCTCGAAGGTCTGCGTGCCGAGCGCCGCGGCCAGCGCCCGCGCGTCGCCCTGCGTCGCCTCAGAGGAATGGGGCGAAGGCATGATCGTCAGGGTCACGCGTTCGGAGCCGAGCGCGTCGACTGCCAGGCAGGCCACCAGGGCCGAGTCGATCCCGCCGGACAGCCCGAGCACCACGTGCCCGAAGCCGTTCTTATCGACGTAGTCGTGCAGGCCCAGGGTCAGCGCGGCGTACACCTCAGCCTCCTCGGGGCGCAGCAGCTCGGCCACCTCGTTGAGCGGGACCGCACCCCGTTCGGGGTGGCGACCCGCGAGGTGGGTCGGGGAGCGCCGCAGGCGGGCGATCGTCGCCACCTCGGGCCGCGTGCGCCGCGCGGCCGGGCGGTATCCCGCGTCGCGCAGACGCGCGGCCGCGGCCGGGCGCAGATCGACGTCACACACGAGCAGCTCCTCCTCGAACTGGTGCGCCCGGGCGATCACCGCGCCCGTGTGGTCAAGGACACACGAGTGCCCGTCGAACACAAGCTCGTCCTGCCCGCCGACAAGCCCGCAGAAGGCGACGGCGGCGCCGCTGTCGCGGGCGCGCTGGGCGAACATGCGCTCGCGCTCGAGCCCCTTGCCGATGTGGTACGGCGAGGCGGAGATGTTCACCAGCAGCGTCGCGCCCGCCAGGGCCTCGTCCGACGCCGGGGGGCCGGGCTCCCACATGTCCTCGCACACCGTCAGGCCGACGCGATGCTCGCCGAGCTCGATCAGCGCCCCGCCGGGCCCGCTCTGGAAGTACCGCTGCTCGTCGAACACGCCGTAGTTGGGCAGGTACATCTTCCGGTAGAAGCCGGCGATCCCGCCGTCGGCCAGCACCGCGGCGGCGTTGAAGACGTCCTCCGCGCGTTCGGGCGTTCCCACGATCGCCACCAGTCCGTCCGCATCGGCGGCGATCTGCTGCAGCGCCTCGCGGGCGTCGCGCAGGAAGTGCTCCTTCAGCAGCAGGTCCTCCGGTGGATAGCCGGTCAGCGCGAGCTCTGGAAACAGCACGAGCTCGGCTCCCGCGGCGCGGGCTTCGGCCAGCCCGCGACGGATCCGCGTGCGCGTTCCCGGCGATGTCACCCACCGTGGCGTTGATCTGTGCGAGCGCGATCCGCAGGGCGCCGCCAGCGCGGTGGGGATCGTCGGAGCCGCTCATGTGCGGCCATTATGGAGCGTGCCGGCGTGCGACCCGGGTGCCCGGCGACGCCCGGACGCCGGGCGCGGACGCCGCGCGGCGCTGGCGGGCGCCGGGTGCGCGCGTTACGTCCGCGCCGTCGAGGCGCGGCGGCGCGAGGCGAACCGCCGCGTGCGGGCGACGCCGGCGGCGCGCGACAGCGCGGCGATCGAGCCCTCGAGCGCCAGGGCGATGGCGTCGAGGTCGGGCAGGGCGTCGAAGTCCGCCAGCAGTCCGAACCCGAGGTGGCCGTTGTAGCTCATGATCGCGATGCCGAGCGCCTGGCGCTTCGCGAGCGGCACGACGGGATAGAGCCCGATGAGCTCGCGGCCGAGCAGGTACAAAGGCAGCTGCGGCCCGGGGATGTTCGTCACGACGAGGTTGAAGAAGCGCTGGCGCGCCTGGAGCCGCGCAGCCTGGCTGGCGATCGTGGGCGGAGCCAGCCCGGCGAGCTCGGTCAGCGTCTGGGCTCCGACCGCCTGGCCGGAGCGCTTGATCTCGTCCATGGCGATGTGGATCTCCTCGAACACGCTGACTGCGTCGGTGAGACCGACCGGGAGCGGTGCCCACATCGCCGTGACGCGGTTGCCGAGCGCACCGGCCTCGTGCTCGGAGCGAACGGATACGGGCACCATCGCCTTGAGCACGAGGTCGGTCGTTTCGTGTCCGGCGCCTCGCAGGTAGTCGCCGAGCGTGAGCGCCACGACGGTGAGCACGGCGTCGTTGAGGGTGCCGCCCAGGGCGTCCTTGATCGCCTTGAACTGCGCGAGGTCGGCGTCCACCCACGTGTAGCGCCGGTGCCCGGTGATCTCGACGTTGAACGGGCTCGGTGGCGCCGGATCGCTGATCCCGGCGAGCGCCGTGGCGCCGAGGCCGACCAGCTCCTCGCGGGCGCGCCCGATCAGTCGCCGCGGCGCCCGCACGGCTCGGCGCACCCCACGCACCATCTCGCCGGGGATCGTCGAGCGCTCGAGCAGCGCCTCGGCGAGCAACTTCGCTGGTCCCGGCAGCGGCTTGGGCGCCCACGGTTCGATCACCTGCACCGGGGGCGCCGGCGTCGGCGAGGCGTCGAACAGCACGGACGTGATGTCGACGCCAGAGACGCCGTCGACCAGCGCGTGGTGCGTCTTGCAGATGAGGGCGAAGCGATCGCCGTCGAGCCGGTCGACCAGCCAGATCTCCCACAGCGGCTTGGAGCGGTCCAGCCGCTGGGAGAACAGCCGTCCGGCCAGCCGCTGCAGTGCCGCGTCATCCCCGGGCCGCGGCAGCGCCGTATGCCGGATGTGGTAACGCGGGTTGAAGTGCGGGTCATCGGTCCACACCGGACGCCCCTGGTCGAGCGGTACGTAGGCCAGCCGCTGGCGGTAGCGCGGAACGAGATCCAGGCGCCCCACGAGGTGGTCGATGAGCGTGTCAACGGAGGGCGTCTGACCCGAGAACACCATCACCGACGCGACGTGCATGTGGGCCGTCCCGTGGTCCTCGAGGTGCAGGAACGCCGTGTCGAGCGCGGAGAGTCGGTCGGGGTTGGCCACGGAGCGATTGTGCATGCTGCCCGGGTCGCCGTCAACGGCGTGTCGCAAACGGGGGGCGCGAGGCGTGCCGAGGGGCCTCGCATGGGCCTTCCGCTTGAGGCCATCAGCCCGGCAGCCGCCGGGTCGCGTCGTCAGGTGCCAGCGACGCTGAGGTACAGCGGCGCGTCGGAACTGACGCCGCCGGGAGAGATCGCCGTGCCGGGGTCCTGCCAGACCGCGGCCAGGGCTCGATTGACCGGGTTGTAGGCCACGCCGTCGGGCGGTTGCATGCCCGCGTTCTCGGCGACGCTGAAGATGACGCCGGAGTGGGCGGCGCCGTCGCCGGCGGAGGCCGCGAACACCTCTTGTGTGCCCGTGTTCATGCCGATCAGCGCGCCGCCGCGCTGACAGACGAGCACCAACCGGGCGGGGGACGTCGTGGACGGCGATATCGCTTGCCTGAGCGTGGAGGTGGAGCCCACCGGCTTGCCCGCGACAAGGTGCTGACCGAGCACCCACTTCGCCTGCAGGCCGCCGGCGGCAGACGGTCCGGCGTCCTCCCAGATGACGAACTCGTTGCCGGGAGCGTCTGTGCAGACGGCCGCGTCGAGAATCTGCCCGTCGGCCTGCGAGGATTTCTCGATCACCGTCGGCGCGGCGGGCGCGGCGAGCTTGGGGCTCAGTCGATACAGCCACAGCGTGTCGTAGCGGACGCTGCCGTCGGGGAGCGTGTCGCCGGGGTGGATGACGAACAGGTTCCAGCCGTCGCCCGCGGAGTCGACTCGAACGGTGGGCACGATGAAGCTCTGCGCGGGTGGCATGGCGATCGTCCGTTGGGCCTGCAGACTGCCGTCGGGGCTGATGAGCGACAGCAGCAGCTGCGGGCGGTTCTTGTACCAGGACGACGGCGCAATCCAGGGCTGCTCGTTCACCTCGGCGAGCAGGTAGGCGTGTCGGGCCGGCTGATAGGAGAGATACTGGCCCTGAGGTCCATCGTCGATGGCTTGCGGGGTGGTGACCAAGGCCACCGACCCGAGCGGACGCGTCTGCGGCTGCCCGCGCAGCGTCGCGGCCCAGGACGTGAGCATCAGCTGCGCGGTGTGGGTGTTGGCGTGTATCGCGCGCCACGCCATGACGACCTGACCGTTGGGCCCGGAGGCCAGCAGTGGCGTAGTGAGCAGCGAGCCGCCGTCGGTCAGTGCCGCCGCGGGCAAGAGCCGTTCGCGCACGAGCCCACGGCGGCTGTCGAGCAGCGCGACGGTCAGGGTGCGACGGGCGGCGCTGCCGCTCAGCCACGTCCCGATCCACTGTCCATTGCTGAGGTCCAGTAGGTGGGGTTGCAGCATGGTTCCGTGCCCGATGAGAAAGCGGCCCTTCGTCACCGGCGCGAGCGGCGCCGTGCCCGCCGGGCTCGAGAATGCCGCCCAGTTGGCCGCCAGTGTCGCCACCGCCAGGACGGCAAGCGCGCCGAGCGCCGCTCGCCCGCGCAGCAAAGGCCGCGGTCGCTTGGTGCGACGGGCGGTAAGGGGAGGCGCAGCCGTGGCCATCTCGCGCTCGTCGTTGCGCGCCCTCGGGGAGCGCGCCTAGCCGTCCAGCAGTTGAGCGGTCTCGGCGATGGACAGACCGGGCTTCTCCAGGCCCACGGAATCGAGCAGCTCGACAACCTCGTCCCCGTAGAGCTCACGAGCGGCGATGAGCGCGTCAGCGACCCGCTCCACCTGGTCACGGTTGCGGTGCACGACCGCGTAGGCAATCGCGTAGGCCTGGCCGAGTAGCTGGGCGGCGGCGCGGCGCTTGAACGGGTCACCGAGCACGCCGGCGATCGGGTCAGCGGACAGCATCGGCCCTGCGCCCGAGCGCTGCATGATCTCCGCGCCGGTCTGTTCGAAGCGTTTCATCGCCGCCGTGGCTTCGCGGGCGTCCAGCCCGAGTACGGGGTCGGGCCCCATGGCGCACGCCCCGACCATCCACGCCGCTCGCAGCGTGGCCGAGGCGACATCACCGCCGACCCCGGTCGAGTTCTGGCCGTAGAAGACGCGCTCGGCCGCCATCGCTCCCAACGCCCACACGAGCTTGGCGAACTCCTCCTCGCGCCAGTGCGAGAAGCGCTCCTCGACCTCGATGGCCTGATGATGCCCGAGCGACGCGCCGCGCTTGCGAATCGACAGCCGGGTCGAGAGCACGCCCTCCATCAACAGATGCCCGCAGACGGCATGCCCCGCCTCGTGGATGGCGACCGCCCGTGTCTCCTTGGGCTGATACTCAATGGCGATTGCCGTCCCGGACTCGACGGTCGTCATCGCCTCGACGAGGTCCGACCAGGTGAACGCTTCGCGGCCCTCGGAATGAGCGTAGGTCAACCCGAGCGAGCAGACCTGCTCGATCATCGCCGGCGAATACCCCGAGGTCAGGCGGCCCAGCTCGTCGCGGCGGCGTGGCTCATCGAGCTCGGGCGCGTGAGACACCTTGTCGAGGTAGAAGTCGAAGATGTCCGTGCGATCGTCCTTGTCGGGCGTGCGAAACCAGATGTGGCGCCCCAAGCGCCCTGGCCGGGTCAGGGCCGGGTCGAGCGCCTCCAGCGGCACGTTGGTCGCGCCGATGAAGAAGATCTGCTCGTTGCGCGGCTTGGCGGCTGGCACGCGCAGCGGCAGTGGACCGAGGCGCCGCGGGATGAAGAACATGGCGTCGAGCCAGACGTTGAGACGCTTCGTCAGGTAGCGACGGGCGACCGGCGGGGAATCCACGCCATCCATCTGCACCAGCAGCTGATTGAGTGCGAGGCTCCCGCCGCCCATCCCGGGCATCATGAAGCGGGCGATGTTGTCCGAGACGCGGGTGAGGGCGGTCGGGAGGCGCGATGCGGCGGGAGCGGGGGCGCGCATCTCAAACATCCGCTCGCGCCAGCGTTCGGTTTCGAGCACGAGATCGCCGGACGGGTTCAGGGCTCCTGCGGGGCCGAAGAAGGCCACATCCTCGAAGGCCTGCGCGCCGAAGGCAGCGGCGAAGGCGGGATTGAGGGACTGACGGCGCATGCCGACGGCGTCGATCTCGTCGATGAAGACGATGCACTGCCCGCCCCACTTGCGCGCCAGGCGCTTTGCCTTTCGGACCATGAAGCGGACGATGACGGCATCCATGCCGATGAACGTCTGCGCAAACCCGGAGCCGGGAATGGAGACGAACGGGCAGTTGAAGCCGGTGGCAATCGCCTTGGCCAGCATCGTCTTGCCCACCCCGGGCGCGCCGAGGAACAGCAGGCCGCGTTCGCGCTTGCCGCCGGAGCGCTCAAACGCCTCGCCGGCCTGCCAGAGATTGATGACCTTGGCGATCTCCTGCTTCGCATCGGCCTGGCCGCGGACCGATTCCATGCGCACGCCCCAGTCGGCCTCGCCCGGCTCGTAGCTTTGAATCTGGGCGACGCCCAGGGCGACCAGCGGTCCGAAGAGGATCGCGAAGTTGATGAAGAACAGGAGCATGAACTGCAGGCCGATGGTCGGCACCAGCGTCGCCACCTGCGGTACTGCGCCCAGCAGCGCGCCCAGCGTCGCGCCCACCGAGCGTCCCTCGATGATCGAGATGAGGCCGACGATGAGCGCCGCGACGGCGAGCAGGCGCACTCGCCGCGACCAGAACCAGGTGCGCCGGCGCGTCAAAGCGTCGTCGGCCAGTGACGACCGGTCGGCGCTGTCGACCCCGGCGGAGGGGACGAAACGGCGCAGGCCGAGCTCAACCAGAGCCCGCGTCATCACCACCCCCACGGCAGCGAGCAGAAGGCTGGTGGGAACGCTGAGACGGTCGTGATGGTGCAGGTAATAGAACGCGCCCGGCGCGGTCAGCAGGGCGACACCGCCGGCGGCGAACCCGAGCACCCGCCATTGCGTGCGAAGCTCAGCGTGAGACTGGGCGGTGAAGGCCGACTGGGACTCGGCGAGCGCGTCGAGCTTCGTCGCGGGGTCATCGGCCAGGAGAGAGCCGCCGTGCGCGGCGGACGAGCTCGGAACAGGCGAACTCGCAAACAGACTGTTGCGTGGAAATGGCATAGCCCGTCAAACCTCTCCAACGTGACGAGTCGAGCGACGCGGTCGTCTGACCCGGCATCGACATCGTTTCCCAACCTGTCATCGGCGCCCGCGACCGAGCCGTTAGCCCGAGAAGCGATGTCCACGCAAATAGACAGTGGACAAACGTCCCGTCGCGGTGGACGCTGGCCGGGCGTCCTGGCCGCCCGACGGCAGCTCCGTGGTTGTTCCACGGCGATTGCCCATCTGTCGACTGTCGATTTGAGTGGAGATGGTGTCCGGGACGCAGCGGCGGCTGGCGGCCGAGACGGTGGAGGGGCGCCGGCCGAGCGCCGGCTGGCCGGAACCGCCGGGGGTGTCTGACAAAACCACGGCCATAGGCATAGAAACGTCAGGCACCCCCTGCACTGCTGCTCGGCCCGCGCCCGCCGGACACCTGCGCATCGGAACGGGCGGCGACTGACCTCAGCCGGCGCGAGCCCATCTCCACGAAAATCGACAGTGGCCATGTGTGACGTGCGTCACAGAAGCCGCCCAGACCTCCGCTACGCTGGGACGTCGTCTAACTGCCGAGTCGCTCCCGTGATCGGGGGCGAGCGGGGGACCCACTGCCGGGCCGTTGCTGGCCCGGATGGGGCGAATCGGTCGCTGTTGCGACCGTAGCGCCCGGTCGTCGCGTTCTGTCACGCGCGCGCCGGTTGCGAGCCCGACAGCTAACCCCGTAGGCGGGCAACCAAAGGAGAACCTCGCTCATGAGGACGCAGATGGACCTGCGCGCTCGTCGCGCGTGCGCGGCGGCTGCCGTTGTCGGGCTTGCCTACGCGGCCCACGCCGCGTTGCCAGCAAGCGCCCAGGTCGCCACCCCCGCCGCCCCTTCCGGCCCGGCACCTGTGCCCGGCAGCGCGTCGACCGTGCTGCCGGCGCGCCTGCTCAGCCCGGACACCGTCGACTACCGGGACCGCGTCGCGGTCGTCGGCAAGCTGGGTCCCGCCGCCGCCGGGCTCGGACTCGAACTGCAGTACCTCGCCGCGGGCACGTCGAGCTGGCAGCCGCTGGCCGCGACCCGCGCGGGGCGCACCGGCGCCTATCGCCTGACGGCGGCGCTCGGACATTCCGGCGCGCTGCGTGTATCCCTGACGCCCTCGGCCGCCGTGTCGGTGACGCTCGGGTCGGGCCCCATCTCGGGGTCGGGCCTGCCGGCCTCGCCGACGCTGCTGACCAGCGTGCCGATCGCGGTCACCGTCCGCGCGGGCATCGGCCTGTCGTCGGCGCGTCTGAGCGTGTTTGGCAGCGGCCGCGCGTCGGTGGCCGGCACCGTGTATCCGTCGCGTGGCGGCGTGCCGGTGCAGCTGCAGGTGCGCGAGGGCCGCGGCTGGCGTTCCGTCGCACAGGGTCACACCGGGGCGCGCGGGGGCTACCGGTTGGCCTTCGCGCCGCAGGGCGTCGGCAGCGAGCTGGCCCGGGTGCGGGTCGGCGCCGACGGGCCGGATGCATCGGGCACGCGCGCGGCCGGTCGGGTCAACGTGTACCGGCTGGCCGAGGCCTCCTGGTACGGCCCCGGCGGGACCACGGCCTGCGGACAGCAGCTGACGGCGGCGACGCTCGGCGTTGCCAACAAGACGCTCCCCTGCGGCACCGAGGTGACGCTGCACTACGGCTCGCGCACCGTGCGCGTGCCGGTGATCGACCGCGGTCCGTACGTCGCCGGACGCGAGTTCGACCTCACGGTGGCCACGAAGGCCGCGCTCGGGTTCGGCGACCTCGGCGGCGTCTGGACCACCATGGCCTGACGCGCGGCGCCCGGCGGCGGCCCGCGTGGGGCCGGCGCCGGGCGCGCGCCCGGATCCCCGGGAGGATCCCTAGGATGCCCCGCGTGCGCGTCGGGATCATCACCGGATCGGGACCTACGCGCTGCCGGGCCTCGAGGTCTCGGCGACGCTCGAGCGCAAGACGCCGTTCGGCTCGGTCGCGGTCAGCGAGGGTCGGTTCGTCGGCGTCGACGTCCTGCACGTGTCGCGCCACGAGCCGGGTCACCGGCGCCTGTCCAACCACGTCAACCACCGGGCCAACGTGCTCGCCCTCCGCGACGCCGGCGCGGAGGCCGTGCTGGGCGTCACCGTCTGCGGGGCGGTCGATCCGGAGCTCGCGCTCGGGTCGCTGGTGGTCTTCGACGATCTGCACTTCCTCGTCAACCGGCTGCCCGACGGCTCGCTGTGCACCCTGCACACCGAGCCCGGCGGGGCCGGTCGCGGGCACTGGGTGTACGAGCGGCCGTTCAGCGCGCCGCTGCGGGCCGCCCTGCTGCGCGGGGCCGCGGGCGGCCGGCCACGAGACGACCGATGGCGGCTGCTACGGCCACGTCGACGGACCGCGATTCAACACCGCTGCCGAGATCCGGCAGCTGGCGCAGTGCGGGGTCACCGCGGTCAGCCAGACGGCGGGTGCCGAGACCGTCCTGTGCGGCGAGGCGGAGCTGCCGTACGCGCTGCTCGGCTATGTCACCGACTACGCCAACGGGGTGACTCTCCGAGCCGACGCCGGTGAGCGAGCTGGCCCGGCTGGTGGCGGCGAGCGCCGACGCGCTCGCGCTCAGCCTCCGGGGCGCGGTGGCGCAACTGGCCGGCGGCGCGCCGCCGCCGGTCGGGGTGCATCTGCGCTTCGACTGATCCGCGGCGCGCGCGACACTGTCGTCGATGCGCCGGGTGATCGCCCATCTCGATCTCGATGCGTTCTACGCCAGCGTCGAGCTGCTCCGCCACCCCGAGCTGCGCGGTCAACCGGTCGTTGTGTGCGGAGGCGGGCCGCGGGCCGTGGTGACGACCGCGACCTACGAGGCCCGTGCGTTCGGGGTCCGCTCGGCGATGCCGGTCACTCGCGCCCTGCGCCTGTGCCCGCAGGCCGTGCGCGTCGCCCCCGACTTCGTCGCCTACCGCGCGGCCTCCGCCACGGTCTGGGAGATCGTGCGCGAGCACATCGAGACCGTCGAGCAGGTGGGGATCGACGAGGGCTACCTCGACCTGTCGGACCTGGTGGCGCCGAAGGCCGCGATGCGGCGGCTGGTCGGCGACATCCACGCCCGCACGGGACTCACCGCATCGGTGGGGATCGGCCCGAACAAGCTCGTCGCGAAGGTGGCCAGCGACTGCGAGAAGCCGCGCGGCCTCGTGGCGCTCAGCCGCGAGATGGCGTGCGAGCGCTTCGCCGCGGCCTCCCCGGGACTCCTGCCGGGCATCGGGCCCAAGACGGCCGAGCGGCTGCAGGGGCTCGGCTACGCCACGCTGGAATCGGTGCGGCGGGCCGAGGTCGGCGAGCTGATCGCCGCCTTCGGCGAGAACCTCGGCGCGCATCTGCACCGCCGCGCCCACTTCGAGGACGAGCGCCCGCTCGAGCCCGTGCGCGAGACGAAGTCCCAGTCGAGCGAGATGACCTTCGACGAGGACCTGGCCGATCGCGACGCGCAGCGGCGGTTCCTCGACGAGCTCGGCGAGCAGGTGTGCCGCCGTCTGCGGGATCGCCGGCTGCAGGGGCGGACGATCGGGATCAAGGTGCGCCTGGACGACTGGACGACGGTCACGCGAGCACGCACGATCGCCCGCCCGACGTGTGACGAGACGGTGGTGCGTGACATCGCCCAACAGCTGTACGCGGCCTACGACCCGCCGCGTCCGGTCCGCCTGCTGGGCGTGCGCGTGGCCGCGCTGGCGCCCACCGACGCGCCCCCGCCGCCGCTGCAGCCGGACGGCGCGCAGCTGCGCCTGGGGGTGTGACGCGGCCGTTTAGCGGATCTTCAGCCTCCGCTCAGCGATGCTTCAGGCCGCGGCGCCATCTTGAGGCATGTCCTCACAGCCCACTCACGCCGGCGCGGCCGCAGCGCCGCCGGCGTCGCCCTGGTACCGGATGCCGATGCTGGCAGCCGCGGCGTACTGCGCCGTGGTGGTGGCGATGACCGTCGCGGCGCTGCTGCTACCGCTGCACTGACACCCTTCCGGCGCGGTCGGGTACCGTCGCCACAGATGCGCATCGATCACGTCATCTACGGTGCGGCGGACCTCGAGGTTGCGGCGGCGCGGATCGAGGCCGATCTCGGGTTGACGGCCGTGGCGGGCGGCCGCCACGACGGGATGGGGACGCACAACCGCGTCGTCCCGCTGGCCGACGGCAGCTACCTGGAGCTGCTGGCGGTGGTCGACCCGCAGGAGGCGGCCGCCTCGCCGCTCGGGGCCGCGCTGGCGGCGGGCATCGCGCGCGGCGACGGGCTGCTCGGCTGGGCGGTCGCCGTGCCCGACGTGTCGTCGGTCGCGGCGCGGCTGAAGACGCCGGTGAGCGCCGTCGGACGGCAGGGGATGACCGCGCGCCTGACCGGGGTGGCGGAGTCGCTGGCCGAGCCGTGCCTGCCGTTCTTCATCGAGCGCGGAGCGGCCCGCTTCGCCGCGGTCCGCACGCCCGAGCCGGCGAGCATCGGATGGATCGAGCTGACCGGCGACGCGGGCCGGCTGGAGTGGTGGCTCGACGGGGCGCCGCTCCCGCTGCGGGTCCTACCGGGCGAACCAGGCCTGCGCGCGGTCGGCGTCGGCGACCGCGCGCTGCGCACCGGCTGAGCGGCCCGGCGGGCGCTCAGAACAGCGCGCTGGCCAGCCGCCGCCGCGCATCGCGGGCCAGCGGGTGGGCCGTGCCGAGCACGTCGAGCTCGCCGACGACGACCTGGCGGATGTCGTCGCGGAAGCCGTTCGCGCGCTCCAGCGCCGAGATGAGCAGGTCGATCGCCCGCTCGGTCTGCTGCTCATCCAGCGCGCTGAACGCGTCCCGCAGCGTCGGCGCCAGCTCGGGGTTCTCCTCGAGCGAATCCTCGAGACGCAGCCGAGCCTGCAGGCCGTCGGCCTGGAAGCTGCCGGTGACCGGCTCGAGCGTCGCGCGCGCCTGCTCGCGGTCGCCTTCGGCGAGCAGCATGCGCGCCAGCGGCACGGCGGCGTCCGCGCGCCCGGGCTCGAGCTCCAGCGCGCGCCGCAGCGAGTCGCGGTCGCCCTCCTGCACGAGAGCCTCGGCCTCCGAAGGGATGAGCGCGGTGAAGAAGCGCTCGACCGCCGCCGGCGGCTGAACGCCGACGAACTCGTCGACCACCTCGCCGTCGCGGAAGGCCTTGACGGCGGGGATGCCGCGGATCTCGAAGCGACGGGCGAGCTCGGGGTTCTCGTCGGTGTCGATCTTGGCCAGCACGACCTCGCCCTCGTGCCGGGCCGCCACCGACTCGAGGATCGGGCCGAGTGCGCGGCACGGGCCACACCAGGCCGCCCAGAAGTCCACGACGACCGGGGTCGTGCGCGAACGCTCGATCACCTCGGTGGCGAAGGTCTGCTCGGTGACGTCGATGGCGGCCACGAAGCTCAGAATAGATCACGTGCGCGCCGCGTCCAATGCGTCCAGTGACACTGCGCCGTGAGCGACCCGCCGATCGAGCGCTCGTCCAGCGTCCCGGCGTCGTGCTCTCCGCCGAGGCCGAGCGGCGCCGGCCGGCCCATCGTGCTGCTGCACGGGCTCACCGCCACGCCGCCGCTATGTCGTCATGGGCGCGCAGTCGCTGCAGCGCTCCGGCCATCGCGTGATCGCCTACGACGCCCGCGGTCACGGCCGCTCCGACCGGCGCCCGATCCGGCGGCCTACGGCTACGAGCAGCTCGCCGACGACCTCGAGGCGGTGCTCGACGCGTTCGGCGTCTCGCGCGCGGTGCTGGCCGGCGCCTCGATGGGCGCCCAGACCGCCGCGCGCTTCGCCCTACAGCATCCTGAGCGCGTGGCCGCCGTGGCATTCATCACCCCGGCGTTCGACCCCGGCGCGCCGTACTCACCGTCCCAGCTGGCGGTGTGGGACGCGCTGGCCGAGGGCCTGCGCGAGGGCGGCGCGGACGGGTTCGTTGCCGCCTACCGCACCCATCGCGGCGTGCCCGAGCGCTACCGCGACACGCTGCTGACGGTGCTGCGCCAGCGCCTGTCCGCGCACGAGCATCCCGACGCGGTCGCCGATGCGCTGCGGGCGGTGCCGCGCTCGCGCCCGTTCGAGACCCTGGCCGAGCTCGGGCGCATCGCGGTGCCGGCGGTCGTGGTGGCCAGCCGCGACGAGCCCGACCCCGAGCACCCGCTCGCCGTCGGCGAGCGCTAGGCGGCGGCGATCCCCGGGGCGCGGCTGCGCGTCGAGGAACCGGGGCACTCGCCGCTGGCCTGGCAGGGCGGCCAGCTGTCGCGCGTGCTGGCCGAGCTCGCAGCACGTGCATATACAACGGACGAACGTACGTGATAACGTACAGACCATGGCCACGCGAGACTGGAACGGACCGAGCTACGATCGCGTCTCGGCGCCGATGGAGGCGCTCGGGCGCGCCGTCCTGCAGCGCCTGACCCTCGCCGGCGACGAGACGGTGCTCGACGCCGGCTGCGGCTCGGGCCGCGTGACCGAGGCGCTCATCGAGCGTCTGCCGCGCGGTCGGGTGTTCGCCGTCGACGCGTCGCCGTCGATGGTCGCCGCCGCGCGCGAGCGGCTGGGCGACCGCGCCGACATCCGCCACGTCGACCTGCTCGAGCTCGAGCTCGAGGCTCCCGTCGACGCGGTGCTGTCGACCGCCACGTTCCACTGGATCGCCGACCACGACCGCCTGTTCGAGCGTCTGCACGCCGCGCTGCGTCCGGGTGGCCAGCTCGTTGCGCAGTGCGGGGGAGAGGGCAACATCGCCAGCCTGCATCGGATCGCCGACGACGTGGCCACGCGCGAGCCGTTCGCCCCGTACCTCGCGGGCTGGCGCGGACCATGGAACTTCGCCGGGCCGCCCGCGACGAGCGCCGCGCTCGCCCGCGCCGGCTTTGGCGACGTGCACACGTGGCTGCAGCCCGTGCCGATTACACCGGAGGAGCCCGAGGAGTACCTGCGCACGATCAATCTCGGCGCGCACCTGGATCGCCTGCCCGCAGAGCTGCACGTTGCGTTCGTGCGCGCCGTCCTGGCCCAGCTCGGCGACCCGGTGACGATCGACTACGTGCGGCTGAACCTCGACGCGCGGGCCTGAGCGCGATGGGCGGGATCGTGCTGCAGCCGATCGGGCGGGTCAGCTCCACGCGCGGGGAGCCGCTCGACGACGACTGGGACGCGATCGCGTGCACGATCACGCTCGACGGCGACCGCTTCGCGCCCGAGGCCCTGTTGGGCCTGGAGGCGTTCTCGCACGTCGAGGTGGTGTACATCTTCGATCGGGTGGACCCGGACGCCGTCGAGACCGGCGCTCGGCACCCGCGCGGCAACGCCGCCTGGCCCCGCGTGGGGATCTTCGCCCAGCGGGCCAAGGACCGGCCGAACCGGCTCGGCGTGTCGGTCTGCCGGCTGCTCGGAGTGGACGGGCTCGCGGTCACCGTGCGGGCGCTCGACGCGATCGATGGCACGCCGGTGCTCGACCTGAAGCCGTACCTGGCCGAGTTCGCCGCGCGCGGCGAGGTGCGCCAGCCGGCCTGGTCGCACGAGCTGATGAGCGGCTACTGGCGGGGCCCGTCGAGCCCGGCCTGACCCGCGCGCTAGGAGAGCAGCTGACCGCCGGCGTCGAGCGCCTCGGGGTCGAGCAACGCGTCGCTGGCCAGCGCGGCGTAGCGGCCACCGAGCTCGAGCAGCTCCTCGTGCGTGCCGCGCTCGACGATGCGCCCATGATCGAGGACGAGGATCTGATCGGCGTCGCGGACCGTCGACAGGCGGTGCGCGATCGCGATCGTCGTGCGCCCGCGGGCGAGATCGTCCAGCGCCGCCTGCACCTGTCGCTCGGTCTCGGTGTCCAGCGCGCTCGTCGCCTCGTCGAGGACGAGCACGGGCGGGTTGCGCAGGACGGTGCGCGCGATCGCGATCCGCTGCTTCTCGCCACCGGAGAAGCGATAGCCGCGCTCGCCGACGACGGTGTCGTAGCCATCGGGCAGCGAGGCGATGAGGTCGTGGATCTGCGCCGCGCGTGGCCGCCTCGACGATCTCCTCGTCGCTGGCGTCCGGGCGGGCGAAGCGCAGGTTCTCGCGGATGCGTGGAGTGGAACAGGTAGGTCTCCTGCGAGACGAGCCCGACGGTCGCGGCGAGCGACTCGAGCGTGACGTCGCGGATGTCGGTCCCGTCGATCGTCACCCGGCCCCGCTCGGGCTCGTACAGACGCGCGACGAGGTAGGCCATCGTCGTCTTGCCCGAGCCGGTCTCGCCGACGATCGCCGTTCGGGTGCCGGCCGGGCATGCTCGCGCTGACGTCCTGCAGCGTCCAGGTCCCGTTCGGCTCGTAGCGAAACCAGACGTCCTCCAGGGCGCACGTCGCCGCGCAGGCACGCGAAACGGGGTCGCCTCCGGATGCTCCTCGATGTCGACCGGCAGGTCGAGGTACTCGAAGATCCGCCCGAACAGCGCCAGCGAGGTCTGCACGTCCAGGCCGGTCGACAGCAGCGACTGCGAGCGGGAACAGCAGCCGCGTCTGCAGCTGCGTGAAGGCGACGACGGTGCCGATCGTGATCGCCGTTCCAGCCGTGGGCGAAGCTCTCGCCGGCGAACAGGTAGATGAGCGCCGGCATGATCGCGAAGGTCATCTGCACCGAGGCCATCCGCCAGCGGCCGGCCATGCGGCTGTGCACCTCGATGTCGGCGAGCTCGGAGGACTCACGGCGGAAGCGCTGCACGAGCTCGGAGCTGCGGCCCATCGTCTTGCCGAGCAGGATCCCCGACACCGACAGCGACTCCGCCACCAGCGTGGACATGTCGGCCAGCCGGCTCTGGCGCACGGCGGTGATGCGCTTGCGCTGCTCACCGACGCGGCGCGTCAGCCAGATGAAGAACGGCAGCAGCGCACAGCGAGAATGCGGCCAGCAGCGGGCTGAGCAGGAACATCGCCACGATCGTCGGCCACCACCGTCGTGGCGTTCTGGGCGATCGAGGTGGCGGTACTGGTGACCACGTCGTCGATGCCGCCGATGTCGTTGGCGATCCGCGACTGCACCTCGCCGGTGCGGGTGCGGGTGAAGAAGGCCAGCGACATGCGCTGCAGGTGCGCGTACACCGATGCGCGCAGGTCGTGCATCACCTGCTGGCCGACGACGTTGGACGCCCAGGTCTGCGCGACCCCGATGACGCCGCTGGCGATCGAGATGGCGATCATGCCGGCGACGAGCTCGACGAGCAGGGTGGTGTTGCGCTCGGGGTAGGCCTTGTCGATGATGTCGCGCAGCAGGAACGGGCTGATCACCCCGAGCACGGCCGAGAAGATGATCAGGCTCAGCAGCCAGGTCAGCCGCATGCGGTAGGGGGTGAACAGCCGCCCGACGCGCCGCAGCGACACCGGCGTGCTCGGCAGGTCCTCGGGGCGCAGCTCGCGCCGGCGGCGTCCGCCTCCGCCTCCGCCGCGGCCCTCGCCGTGCGGGGAGCTCATCGGGACGGCTGCCTCGCGTTCACCACCAAGCCACTGTAGTGAACGGCTCGCGGTACCCACGGCGGCGAGCGGGCGCCGGCCGCGCGCGGGGTCGTACCCTGTGGCGCCATGGACCTGCGACCTTCCGAGATTCGCGTGCTCGGGTGCCTGATGGAGAAGCAGCGCACCACGCCCGACGCCTACCCGCTGTCACTGAACGCGCTGCGCCTGGCTTGCAACCAGTCGACCAATCGCGACCCCGTCGTCGACTACGACGAGGACGTCATCCGGGACGCCACCACCCGCCTGCAGCGACGCGGGCTCACCCGCCTGGCCAGCGGGGCCGGCAGCCGCACGGCCAAGTTCCGCCACCTGCTGGCCGAGCGCCTGCCGCTGGACGACGGCGAGCACGCGGTGATGTGCGTGCTCATGCTCCGCGGACCGCAGACGCCCGGCGAGCTCAAGCAGCGCACCGAGCGGATGCACGCGTTCGCCGACCTCGGCGGGGTCGATGCGGCGCTGCAGCGTCTCATCGAGCGCGAACTCGTCGAGCGCCTCCCGCGCCGCCCGGGCCAGAAGGAGGAGCGCTACGCGCACCTGCTCGCCGAGGAGGAGGCCGACGCGCCCCGCGCGTCCGCCGGCGTTGCGGTCGGGCCCGGCGGCGAGCCGGCCGTGGCGCCGCCACGCGCCGGCGAGGGCGACGGCGCCGCCGGACCTGCCCCGGCGGGCGGCGGCGGGTGGGCGGCCCGCGCTGATTTCGGCGAAGCGCCGGCCGCCCCGGGCGCCGACGCGGGCACGCTGGCGGCGCGGGGTACGGACACGGGGCCCGTACCGGCGCGGGGCCCGGACGCGGCGGTCGCGGCGGCGCCGGCCGGCGACGGCGGGCTGGCCGCGCTGCAGGCTCGGGTGGAGCGCCTCGAGCGCGAGGTCGCCGAGCTGCGCGAGGCGCTTGGCGGCTGACGGCCGGCTCTGCGATCCTGGGGGGTGCCGATGCACGCCGCACACGCGATTCTCGCCAGCAGCGCCAGCGATCCGGCCACCGGAGTGGGCATCTTCGCCGCCGTGGCCGCCGGTCTGGTGTCGTTCCTGTCGCCGTGCGTGCTGCCGCTCGTGCCGGGCTACCTGTCGACCGTCATCGGGGTGGCTCCGGCGGACCTGCAGGGCGCCGGGGTGCGCCGCGTGCTGCTGCCGAGTCTTGCCTTCACGGCCAGCTTCTCGGTGATCTTCATCCTGCTCGGGCTCGGCGCGACCGAGATCGGATCATCGCTGAGCGCCCACCGCGTGGCGCTGGAGCGCATCGGCGCCGTGGTGATCGTCGCGCTCGGCCTGGTGTTCCTGCTCACCCCGTTCATCGGGCGCCTCAACCGCGAGTGGCACGTCGATGGGCTGCTGCGTAAGGCGGGCAAGGGTGGCCCGCTGCTCGTGGGCGCCGCCTTTGCGCTCGCCTGGACGCCGTGCGTCGGTCCCACGCTGACGTCGATCCTCAGCGCCGCGGCGATCTCCAGCTCGGCGGCGCACGGCGCGTTGCTGCTGGCCTTCTACTCGGCGGGGCTGGCCATCCCCTTCCTGGCCACCGCGCTGGCCTTCGAGCGCATGACCAACGCGTTCTCGCGCGTCAAGCGCCACTTCCCGATCATCATCGCCCTCGGTGGCGCGGTGCTCGTCGGGATGGGCGTGCTCATCCTCACCGGCGAGTTCACGATCCTCAACGCCAAGGCGAACGCGCTGCTGCAGGGCACGGGCCTGGCCAACCTCACGAGTATCTGAGCGCTCCCCGCGCCGGCCGCCGGCCGGCTACGCTCGGCCACGCGATGCATCGTCTCGCCCCCGCCCAGCGCACCGCGCTCGTCTCGGTGGTCGCCGCCGTCGGACTCGTCGCCACGAAGCTCGTCGTCGGCCTGCTCGCGCACAGCCTGGGCCTGGTGGCCGAGGCGATCCACTCGGGCACCGACGTCGTCGCGGCGCTGCTGACCTTCTTCGCCGTCGGCGTGGCCGGCCGCCCGGCCGACGACAGCCATCCCTTCGGTCACGGCAAGGCCGAGCACCTGTCGGCGCTGGCCGAGGGTGCGATCCTGGTGCTGGCGAGCTTCGCGATCGCCTACGAGGCGATCGTGCGCCTGGTCAACGGCACCGACCAGGTCGACGCGCACTGGTACGTGATTGCCGTCGTCGCCGGGGTCATCGCCGTCGACGCGCTGCGCACCATCTCCTCGCGGCGCGGCGCGCGCCGCCACGGCAGCGCTGCGCTCGGCGCCAACGCGCTGCACTTCGCGCTGGACATGCTCGGCTCGACCGCAGTGCTGGTGGGCCTGCTGCTCGTCCGCGCGGGCTACCCGGGTGCCGATGCCGTCGCGGCGCTGTTCGTGGCGGCGCTCGTGCTCGTGTCCGCCGGGCGGCTGATGCGCAACAACGTGGCCGTGCTGATGGACACCGCTCCCGGCGACGCCGAGGATCTCGCGCGAGAGGCGATCGTGTCCCTGGACATCGGCGCGTCGCTGCGGCGCCTGCGCATCCGCGAAGCCGGCGGCCATCACTTCGCCGACGTGGTCGTCGGCGTGCCGGCCGATGCCGGCGTGGCCCACGGGCACGCGGTGGCCTCGGCGATCGAGGCGGCGATCGAAGCCCGGCTGCCGGGCAGCGACGTCGTCGTCCACGTCGAGCCCGAGGGCGACCTCGGCCCGCTGCGCCAGCGGGCCACGGCGGCGGCCCTCAGCGTGCCCGAGGTGCGCGAGATCCATAACGTCACGGCCCTGCGAGTGGGGGAGGGAACCGAGTTCAGCCTGCACCTGAAGGTGCCGGGCGGGCTGACGCTCGACGCCGCCCACGCGATCGCCGACGACGTCGAGGCGGCGATCCGCGACGCCATCCCCGGAGCCGTCCGCGTGCTCAGCCACATCGAGCCGCTCAGCGAGGAGGCCGCCGGGATGCCCGTGGTCGACGGCCGTGTGCACGAGGAGGACGAGCGCGTGCGCGCGGTCGTCCGCGAGCTCACCGGCGCCGATCCGCGCGAGCTGCGCTTTCGCGACACCGATCAGGGGCTGCTGGCGTTCCTGACGCTCGCCCTGCCGCCCGACACGACGCTGGTGGCCGCGCACGAGCAGGCCTCGCTGGTGGAGCGCCGGGTGCGCGACGAGCACCCCGCGATCTTCGACGTGATCGTGCACACCGAGCCGGCGTGATCCGCTCGGGGGCCAGCGACGGTGAGTCCGTCATTCTGGTTCATAGTGATCCAAAATGACGGACTCGCGCTCCTGAAGCGCCGAGCGCTTCACGGCGAGGCGACCGAGTGTGTGTCGCTGGCGCCGTTCTGCGAGAAGCGCCCGGTGGTCGCCGTCGTCGCCTCGCGCGTGCGCTGGAACTCGCGGTAGCCGCGCTCCCAGGCCTCCTGGTTGCGCTTGGCGTCCTGGACGAACGGCGACCAGCCGATGGCCTTGAGGATCGCGCGGTTGATCTGCGACTCGGGGAACGGCAGGGGCCGGATGACGTCGACGAACAGCACGACCCGCAGCTCGTCGGTGTCGTTCCAGACCTCGTGGTCGTAGGTGTCGTCGAAGATCAGGCTCTTGCCCTCCTCCCAGTGGCGAATGTCCTCGCCGACGCGGAGCCGGCAGGCCTCCTTGTCGCGAGGGACGACGAGCCCGAGGTGGTAGCGCAGGACGCCCTTGTAGGGGCCGCGGTGGGGCTCGATGTGCTTGCGGGGCGACAGGATGGAGAACATCGCCGTGGTCATGCCGGGGATGGCCTGCATCAGCTCGGCGGTGCGCGGACACAGCTCGGTCGTCAGCTCCGAACGAAAGCCGTAGCCGAACAGGAAGACGGTCTTCCAGCGGTCGTCCTGCGTGATGTAGATCTGATCGCGCGAGATGTCCTGGAAGTTGGGCAGCGCGTCACGGTCGGCCAGCAGGGTCTGCAACTCGTCGCGGATGACCGTCCAGTTGCGCTCGACGTCGGCGATCCACGCGAAGCGCTCCTCCGGCAGGAACGTCGCGTCGCCCACGAGCGAGCGCCGGCCGATCCAGCGCTCGATCGGGGCGAGGATCCGCTCCCCGACGTAGATGGTCGCGGTGACGATCCGGTCCCACAGCGAGTTGCTCACGTCGACTCCCCTCGGTGAAGGCCCCTCCGCTCGAGGGGACTGCCGTCGAGCAAGCTAGCGCAGCTACGCCGCTTCGCGCAAGGCGGCCAGGTCGGCCGACTCGGCGAGCTTCTTCAGCGCGCGCTGCTCGAGCTGGGAGGCCCGCTCGGCCGAGAATCCCAGCCGCTTGCCGATCGCGGTGAGCGTCTGGGGCTCCTCGCGCCCGGTCCCGAAGCGCAGCGTGATGACCGTGCGCTCGGTGTCGGGCAGCTGGGCGATGGCCTCGTGCACGATGCGCTCGCGCTCGTTCACCCAGGCGGTGTCATCCGGAGCCTCGTCGTCGGAGGGGAGCAGGTCGCCGAGCGCCGTGTCGGCGTCCTCGCCGACGTGCTGGTCGAGGCTGACGAGGGCGGCCCGCTGGTCGCGGACCTCCTCCACCTGCTCGACCGGCAGCTGAGCCTCGGCCGCCACCTCTTCGATCGTCGGCTCGCGCCCGAGGCGGACGGTCAGCTCACGCTCGATGCGGCCCACCTTGCGCGAACGCTGCGCGACGTGGACGGGCAGGCGAATCGTGCGGCCGGAGTTCTCCAGGCCGCGCTGGATCGCCTGGCGGATCCACAGCGTCGCGTAGGTCGAGAAGCGGAAGCCCTTGCGCCAGTCGAACTTCTCGCTGGCCCGGATGAGCCCGAGCATGCCCTCCTGCACCAGATCGGACAGGGGCAGGCCCTGGTTCTGGTAGCGGCGGGCGTTGGAGGCGACCAGGCGCAGGTTGGAGTTGATCATCAGCTCCTTGGCGTGCAGGTCTCCGCGCTCGATGCGCTGGGCCAGCTCGATCTCCTGAGCGGGGGTGAGCAGCGGGTAGCGCCGGGAATGCGCGAGCAGCTGGTCGACCGACTCGGGGATGAAGCTGTCGGCGACGGCCTCGTGGATCGCGCGCGGCGCGGCGACCACTTCCGGCGTGTCCTCGTCGGAGGCGTGCTCATCCGCGTCGTCGGGTGCGTCGAACGCCACGGCCGGCACGGCGGCCGTCTCGTCGACGAGCTCGTCGCTCTCAAAGTCTGGGGGGGTGAGGGTGATCACGTCTGACATATCGTCCTTCGAATCCGATGCTTGTAGTCGGAATTATAGATCCGGATAGTTGCGTTGTCAACCAACTAGTACAGCGTTGCTGAGGTTGACGGCGGTCCGACCAACCACCGGCGCCCGGATAACTGAAGTTCAGCGCGGACGCCCGATGCCCTTCCCGCGCGTGCTATAACGCAAACGCAGGTCGTGGGTCCGGTGCGGCCGACCGAGGGGTACGTAGGACGACGAGCCCAGCCTGCCAAGCTGTCCAGGTGGCAGCGCGGGGTTTCGAACCTACGCGCACAGCCGCGAACGGCCATGCAACGTCCATTGTAGCGACTCTGGGCGGCCTATGTGGCAAGTTGTAACGATCGACGACGCCGAAGGTTGCGGCATCGGTCCATTTTCCGGCCAGCGTGCAGGGGCGCGCGCGACGTCTGCCATCCTGGACGAGATGCGGGACGACGCGGTACCGAGCCCCGGCATCAGCCGCCGCCTGACGCTGATCCTCGCCGCCGCCTGCGGGATCGTCGTCGCGAATCTCTACTACGCGCAGCCGCTGCTGCACACGATCGCCGGGTCACTGGGCGTATCGACGGCGGCGGTCGGGCTGCTCGTCACCGCAACCCAGATCGGGTACGCCGTCGGGCTGCTGCTGCTGGTGCCGCTCGGCGACCTACACGAGCGACGGCGCCTGCTCGCCGTCATGCTGGCCGTCACGACGCTCGGACTGCTCGGCGCGGCGGCCGCCCCCTCGCTGGTCGTCCTGGCCATCGCGCTCGCCTGCGTCGGCCTGACGTCGGTGGTCGCCCAGATCCTGGTGCCGTTCGCGGCGACGCTGGCGGCCGAGCAGGAGCGTGGCCGTGTTGTCGGCACCGTCATGAGCGGCCTGCTCATCGGGATTCTGCTCGCGCGCACGGCGAGCGGCCTGCTCGCCGCCGCCTTCGGCTGGCGCGCCGTCTACGTCGTCGCCGCGGCGCTCATGGTGGCGCTCGCGGTCGTGCTGTGGCACGAGCTCCCGCGCCTGCCTGGACGGGTCGAGCTGCGCTACCGGGACCTGCTCGCCTCCGTGGTGCACATCGCGCGCGAGGAGCCCCTCGTGCTGCGGCGCGGCGCCCTGGGCGCCCTCGGTTTCGCCTGCTTCAGCGTCTTCTGGACGTCAGCGGCCTTCGTGCTCGCGGGAGCGCCCTACCACTACGGCGAGGGTGTGATCGGCCTGTTCGGGCTGCTCGGCGTCGCGGGAGCGCTGATGGCGACCTACGCCGGGCGGTTGGCCGACGCCGGGCGCACCCACACCTCGCGCGGGGCCTTGCTCGCGCTGATGGCCGGCTCGTTCGCGCTGTTGGCCTGGGGCGGGCATCACCTGGCGCCGTTCGTGGCCGGCGTCATCGCGCTCGATCTCGCCGTACAGGGCAGTCACATCCTCAACCAGAGCGACATCTACGAGCTGCGCCCCCAGTCGCGCAGCCGCATCACGACGATCTACATGACCTGCTACTTCGCCGGCGGCGCGGCCGGCTCCGCTCTCGCCGCCGCGGTCTACGCCAGCGCCGGCTGGTCGGCGGTCTGCGCGCTCGGGGGGGCGTTGGGGCTGGTCGCGTTCGGCCTGTGGCTGGTCGAGGTGCGCTGGCCGGCGCGCGAACGCGGCGTGCCGGCCTCGGTCTCGCGGACGTCCTGAAGGGGCGGAGCCGCGCCCGCGGCGCGGCTCCGCGCCGGCGGTGTCCGCGGTCGGGCGCCCTCTCCGACGCGCTGGCCACCGCTGCTCCGGGGCCGCCGATGGGGCTGGCAACATCGGCCCGATGGGACGCCTCGAGCGCGCCGACCTGGCGCTGGCCTATGACCTCGACGAGGGGGAGCGGCGGCTCGCCGCCGCGCAGCAGCGGCTGCTCGCGCTGCGGCTGCAGCTGGCCGGCCTGCTCGGCGACGGCACGCTGGGGCCGCCGGTCGCGGTCCTGTTCGAGGGCTGGGACGCGTCGGGCAAGGGTGGCGCCATCCGCCGTCTGGTCGCCCCGCTCGATCCGCGGCACGTCCGCGTGGTCGAGTTCGCGGTGCCCGACATCCGGGCCAAGCGGCATCACTTCCTGTGGCGCTTCTGGTCGTCGCTACCCGGGTGGGGCGGGATGGCCGTGTTCGACCGCACCTGGTACGGGCGGGTGCTCGTCGAGCGGGTGGAGGCGCTGGCCGCGCCGCCGGAGTGGGAGCGGGCCTACGAGCAGATCGTCGAGTTCGAGGACCTGTTGGCGGCCGAGGGCCTGTGGCTCGTCAAGTGCTTCCTGCACATCAGCGAGAAGGAGCAACTGCGGCGCTTCAAGGGCCGCGAGCGCGATCCGCTCAAACGCTGGAAGCTCACCGACGACGACTGGCGCAACCGCGAGCGGCGGGCCGAGTACGAGCAGGCGGTCGAGGACATGCTGGCCCGCACCGACCACAAGCGCGGCCACTGGCACGTCATCCCGGCCGAGTCCAAGCGCTACGCGCGCGTCGCGGTGGTCGAGCTGGTCAGCCGCGAGATCGAGAAGGCGATGCGAGCCCAGGGCATGGAGCCGGTGCCGCCGGACGGGTGACGGGAGCTCCCCGGGCCGGCCGCGGGCGCGGCCTCAGGCCTCGACGCGCCGCTCGCCGGCGGCGTCGATGGCCGCGGCGCTGGGGCGCTCACGCAACGTCTGCAGCCACGCCGCGCAGAGCGGGTACTCCTGCGGGTCCGGCGCGAGCTGGGGCGCCCACTCGGGCACGCGCACCGCCAGCGGAAGCGCGGTCAGATCGGCGTACGTGAAGTCGTCGCCCATCAGCCACGGTCCGTCGGTGGCGGCCAGCGCCGCCTCGAGGCGGGGCCATTGGCGCGGCACACGCGCGTGCAGCTGCTCGACGATGTCGTCGGGGTCGCTCTCGTCGCGCCCGAAGGCGAGCTTGCGCAGGCCAAGGAACATGTTGGCCAGCAGGGCGTCGTCGATGAACCGCTCCCACGCCCGCGCCGCCGCGCGCTGCTGCGGGTCGGCCGGCCACATCGGCGGGTCGGGATGCACCTCGTCGAGCCACTCGAGGATCGCCGACGACTCCCGCAGCGCGGCGCCGTCGACCTCGAGCACCGGCACGCGGTTGAGGGGGTTCAGCTCGCGCAGGCGCGGCGGGCGGTGGGCCGGGTCGATCTCGACGAGCTCGACCTCAACCCCCTTCTCGGCGAACGCGGCGCGCACCTTGCCGGCGAACGGCGAGGTGCGGAACGTCCACAGGCGCGGGGAGTCGGTCATCGTGGGCCGCAGGCGCCTCGGCACCCGGACAAGCGAAGGCGTCGCCCCGCAGACCCTACCCGACCCCGACCTCAGCCGGCGCGCACCCGCTCCGAGCGCGGGTCGTACAGCGGCTCCCGGGTGACCGTGCCCGGCACCCACGTGCCGAACACGTCAACCTCCACGCGCGTGCCGATCTCGACGTCTGGGGGCAGGTACGCGTAGGCGATCGAGCGCTGCACCGTGTAGCCGTAGCCGCCGCTTGTCACCCGTCCGACCACGCCGTCGGCGACGCGCACCGGCTCGTTGCCAAGCGCCACTGCGCGGGGATCGTCGAGCACCAGGCAGCGCAGGCGGGCTCGCAGCGGGGCGTCGAGGGCCGGGCGGCCGAGGAAGTCCTTGTCCCGGGCCACGCAGAAGCCGAGGCCCGCCTCGAGCGGGGTCTCCGCGGGCGTGATGTCCGCGGCCCACACGCGGTAGCCCTTCTCCAGGCGCAGCGAGTCGATCGCGCGATACCCGCCGGCGAGGAGCCCCCGCGGCGCCCCCGCCTCCCACAGCGTCCGCCACAGCCCGGCGCCGTACTCAGACGGGCAGTACAGCTCCCAGCCGTGCTCGCCCACGAACGTCACGCGCAGCGCGCGCACGGGCACGTCGCCCACGGTGATGTCGCGCATCGACAGGTAGGGGAAGTCCAGCGGATCGGGGGTGAGCGGGCCGAGGATCTCCCCGGCCCTGGGGCCCCACAGCCCGAAGCAGGCCCACCGCGAGGTGACATCGGTGAGGCGGACCGAGCCGTCGGACGGCAGATGCCGAGCGATCCAGCTGGCGTCGTGGCGGCCGAACGCGGTGCCGGTGACGATGCCGAACACGTCCTCGGCCAGGCGGGTGACCGTGAAGTCGCACTCGATCCCGCCGCGGCGGTTGCACATCTGGGTGTAGGTGATCGCGCCCACGTCGCGCGCCACGCGGTTGTCGCACAGTCGCTCGAGCAGGCCGGCCGCGCCCGGGCCGGAGACCTCGAGCTTGGCAAACGAGGACTCGTCGAACAGGCCGGCCGCCTCGCGGGTGGCCCGGTGCTCGGCGCCGATCGCCGCCGACCAGTGACGGCCCGCCCAGCCGCGCGGGCGCAGCGACTCGTCGCCGGCGGCGGCGTTGCTCGCGTACCAGTTGACGCGCTCCCAGCCCGACTTCTCGCCGAACGCCGCGTCACGGTCTCGATGCCACGCGTAGGCGCTGGAGATCCGCAGCGGGCGGCCGGCCTGTCGCTCGTGACCCGGGTAGCGGATGTCGTAGTAGGTCTCGTAGACCTCGCGCGCGCGCTTGAGCGTGTAGGCGGGCGAGCGGTAGTGGGGGCCGAAGCGGCGGATGTCCATCTCCCACGCGTCCAGCGACGGCTCGCCCTCGCTGATCCACTCGGCCATCAGCCTGCCGATGCCGCCCGCGCCGGCGAGGCCGTGCGCGCAGAAGCCCGCGGCGACGAAGAAGCCGGCCACCTCGCTCTCGCCCAGGCAGAACTCGTTGTCGGGCGTGAACGCCTCGGGGCCGTTGATGAGGCGCGTCACCTTGACGTCCTCCATGACCGGCACGCGCCGGCGCGAGTTGGCGGCGATCTCCTCGAAGCGCGGCCAGTCCTCCTCGAGCAGGCGGCCGTTGAAGTCGGGGGGGATGCGGTCGAGCTCGTGCTCGTCCAGCGCCCACGGCGCGCTCGCTCGCTCGTAGCCGCCCATCACCAGCCCACCGCCCTCCTCGCGGAAATAGATCAGCAGGTCGGGATCGCGCAGGGTGGGCAGGTGAAGGGGCTCTCCGGCGGCGGTACGGTCCCGGAACGGCTGGGTGACGAGATACTCGTGGGCGAACGCCACGATCGGCACCCGCACGCCGGCCAGGCGGCCAATCTCGGCGGCGTACATGCCACCGGCGTTGACGACCACCTCGGCCTCGATCGGCCCCCACTCGGTCTGCACGCCGCGAACGCGCCCGCCGGCCACGTCGATCCCGGTCACGCGCGTGTGGGTGAAGATCCGGGCCCCGCCCTCCCGCGCGCCCTCGGCCAGCGCGTAGGTCAGCTGCGAGGGGTCGAGATAGCCGTCGGTGGCCAGGTAGGAGGCGCAGCGCACCCCGTCGGTGACCATCAGCGGGAACAGCTCGCGCGCCTCCTGCGGGCCGATGAGCTGCAGCGGCAGGCCGAAGGTCTTGGCCCAGGCCACCTGGCGCAGCACCTCCTGCTCGCGCTCGGGCGTGCAGGCAAGGCGGATTCCACCGCACTCCACCCATCCGCAATCGAGCGTGCGATACAGCTCGACGGAGTCCATCATCAGCCGCGTCAGCGACACGCTGGAGCGCAGCTGCCCGACCAGCCCGGCGGAGTGGAAGGTCGAGCCACTGGTCAGCTCGTCGCGGTCGAGCAGCACGACGTCGCGCTCCCCGCGCTGGGCGAGGTGGTAGGCGATGGAGGTTCCGCCGACGCCGCCGCCGATGATGACGACGCGAGCCCGTGGGGGCAGCTGTCGAGGGCGCGTCACCATTGGAACCTAGCGTTTATGGCGCGATGCGTATACCTTCAGGGACGTGACGCCGGAGGAACTGGCCGAGGAGGTTGCGCACGGCAGGATCGACACGGTCCTGCTGGCGATCACCGACATGCAGGGGCGCCTGCAGGGTAAGCGCCTGACCGCCACCCACTTCCTCGACGAGGTCGTCGAGCACGGGGCGGAGGGGTGCAACTACCTGCTGGCGGTGGACGTCGACATGGCCACCGTCGAGGGCTACGCGATGTCCTCGTGGGAACACGGGTACGGTGACATGCTGCTCGTCCCCGACCTGGCCACGCTGCGCCCGGTGCCGTGGCAGGAGGGGACGGTCATCGTGCTCGCCGACGTCGCGTGGCTGGATGGCGCCGACGTGGTCGCGTCTCCGCGCCAGGTGCTGCGCCGCCAGCTCGCCCGCCTGGCCGAGCGCGGCTGGACCGCCTACGCCGGCACCGAGCTCGAGTTCCTGGTCGTGCTCGACACCTACGAGGAGGCCTGGCACAAGAACTACCGCGACCTGCGGCCCGCCAACCTCTACAACGTCGACTACTCGCTACTGGGCACCGCGCGGGTGGAGCCGCTCATCCGCCGGATCCGCAACAGCATGGCGGCGGCGGGGATGGTGGTGGAGGACTCCAAGGGCGAGTGCAACTTCGGCCAGCACGAGATCAACTTTCGCTACGCCGACGCCCTGCGCACCGCCGACGAGCACGCGATCTACAAGAACGGCGCCAAGGAGATCGCCGCCCTCGAGGGCATGGCATTGACGTTCATGGCCAAGTTCGACGAGCGCGAGGGCAACTCGTGTCACATCCACTTCTCGCTTGGCGACAGCGAGGGGCCGCTGTTCGCGCGCGATGAGGCCTCCTTTCATGCCTTTCTGGCCGGCCAGCTGGCCTGCCTGCGCGAGATGACGCTGCTGTTCGCGCCCAACGTCAACTCCTACAAGCGCTACGCCGCCGGCAGCTTCGCGCCCACGACGGTGGCCTGGGGGCACGACAACCGCACCTGCTCGCTGCGCGTCGTCGGTCACGGTCCCGGTCGTCGCTTCGAGAACCGCGTCGGGGGAGCGGACCTCAATCCGTACCTGGCGCTGAGCGCGATCATCGCCTCCGGGCTGCACGGCGTCGACGCCGGTCTGCGTCTCGAGCCACCCTTCGAGGGCAATGCCTACGGCGCGGCCGAGCATCCGCGCGTCCCCGCCACCCTGCGCGACGCCCGGGAGCTGTTCGCCGGCAGCACGGTCGCCCGCGAGGCGTTCGGCGAGGAGGTCGTCGCTCACTACCTCAACGCGGCCGACGTGGAACTTGCGGCCTTCCAGTCGGCGGTGACAGACTGGGAGCGCGTGCGGGGGTTCGAACGACTGTGACTGGCGTGCCGAGGCCGGGCCACCGCGTTGCGGAGCCGGAGGCTCGATTCAGCGTGCCCGTCGACACGCCGACGCCGCCCGACGCGGTCTTCGCGCCGGTTCGCTCGCAGACCGCCTTCGAGGAGACGGTGGACCGCCTCGGCACGGCGATCAAGCTCGGGTTGCTGGCGCCCGGAGCGCGCCTGCCGGCCGAGCGCGAGCTGTGCGGCCGGCTGGGGATCGCCCGTTCGACGCTGCGCCAGGCGCTCATCGCGCTCACCCAGAGCGGGCACGTGTTCGCCACTCGTGGCCGCGGCGGCGGCACGTTCGTGGCCGACCCGCAGCCGCCGGCCGTGCCGCCGTCACTGGAGATGTTCGCGCAGTGGCGGGAGATGTGCGATCAGCGCCTCGGGGTCGAGCTGGGCGTGGCCGTGCTCGCCGCCGAGCGGGCCCGCAGCTCCGAGCTGGACGTGCTCGACGACGTTGCCGCCTCGCTCGAGCGCGCCCTGGACGACTTCGGCGCCTACCGGCAGGCCGACGTGCGCCTGCACGTCGGCCTGGCCGAGTCGACGCGGTCGACGCGTCTCGTGCGGGAGATGACCGACGTACAGGGCCAGATGACCGACCTCATCGCCTACATCGCCCACCCGCCCGAGGTGCTGGCCTCCTCCAACGCGCAGCACCGCCGGCTGCTCGCCGCCGTGCGCGAACGCGACGCGATGCGCGCCGTGCGGGTGATGACCGAGCACCTGCAGGGCACCGAGCACATCCTCGCCGGGCTGCTGCCCGAGGCCTGAGCGGCGCCCCCGGCCCGCCGGCCCGGTGGTTGGCCGACCGGTCGGGTCGGCCCCGACTCGATGTGGCCAGGGGGGCCTTGACTTCCGTCTGCGATCGAGCGTAATGTCACGAGCGAAGGACGGACGATCAAACCTTTTCTCCTCCAAGGGGGGCAGTAGTGGCCACGACCGAGACGGAGACCCGGAGCAAGGACGAGCAGCGCCTCGCCGAGCTGGGCTACAAGCAGGAACTGCACCGCGGCTGGAGCTCGTTCTCCAACTTCGCGATCTCGTTCTCGATCATCTCGGTGCTCGCCGGATGCTTCACCACCTTCGGCCAGGCGTGGAACAACGGCGGCCCGATCGCGATCTCGATCGCGTGGCCGCTCATCAGCCTGCTCATCCTCACGGTCGCGTTCTCGATGTCCGAGCTCGCCTCGGCGTTCCCGACGGCCGGCGGCATCTACTACTGGGCATCGAAGCTCGGGGGCGCCGGCTGGGGCTGGTTCACCGGCTGGTTCAACCTCATCGGCCTCGTCGCCGTCGTCGCCTCGGTCGACTACGTCTGCGCGCAGTTCCTGTCGACCCTGCTCGGCCTCTACAACCTCAACTTCATCTTCAACTTCGGCAAGGTCGCCGCGGGCACCAACGTGCACTACACGGCGCACGCCGTGTTCGCGGTGTTCGTGGCCATCCTCATCCTCGACGGGCTGATCAACGTCTTCTCCAGCCACCTGGTGTCGATCTTCAACGGCATCTCGGTCTGGTGGCACGTGATCGGCGTCGCCGTGATCATCGTGATCCTGATCGCCGTGCCGAGCCACCACCAGAGCCTGTCGTTCGTGTTCGGGCACACGCTGAACAACTCCGGCTTCACCGGCGGGAGTACGACGTCGCCGATGTTCTGGTTCTACGTCCTGCCGCTCGGCTTCCTGCTCACGATGTACACGATCACCGGTTACGACGCGTCCGCGCACATCTCCGAGGAGACGCACAACGCGGCGGAGGAGGCCCCGAAGGGCATCTGGCGCTCGGTGTTCTACTCGGCCGTGATCGGCTGGGCGGTGCTGCTCGCGATCACCTTCGCCGCGATCCACCCCAGCGCGGTGAGCGCCAACGCCTTCCCGGCGCTCGGCGTGTTCGAGTCCGCGCTGTCGTCGTCCGCCGCGAAGGCGGTGATCCTCATCTCGACGGTGGGGCAGCTGTTCTGCGGGATGGCCTGCGTCACCAGCGCGTCGCGGATGACGTTCGCGTTCTCGCGCGACGGCGCGGTGCCCGGGCACAACCTGTGGCGGCGCCTCGGCTCCAATCGCACGCCCACCTGGGCCGTGCTGTTCGTCGTCCTGTTCGCGCTCATCGTCACGATCCCGGCGTACTTCCCGAACAGCAAGGGCTCGCCCGTGGCCTTCCTGGCGGTGACCTCGGTCTCGGTGATCGGGCTGTACATCGCCTACACGATCCCCGTGTTCCTGCGCTGGCGGATGGGCGACGCATTCGAGGCGGGGCCGTGGACGCTCGGCCAGAAGTACAAGTGGGTCAACCTGATCGCGGTGGTGTGGGTGGCGTTGTGCGTGATCATCTTCTGCTTGCCCTTCACGCCGGCAGCCGTCCCGTGGAACAGCGCCTTCAGCTGGTCGGCGGTCAACTACGCCCCGCTGGTGGTGATCGGCGTGATGTTCTTCGTCACGCTCTGGTACCTCGTGTCGGCCAAGAACACCTTCAAGGGCCCGATCCGGACGATTGATGACCCGCTCGACCTCGATGGGCTGGCCCCGGTCGTCCCGGGCCCGGCTTCGCCTCGGCCCACGATGGACGACTGACCTGAGCGAGCAACTGGCAGTCATCGAGCCCGCCACCGAGGCGGTGCTCGCCGAGGTCGCACGCGCGGGCGCGCCGGAGGTCGACGAGGCCGTCGCCCGCGCACAGGCGGCCCTGCCGGCGTGGCGCGCGCTGGCGCCGGGCGCGCGCGCCGCCACCGCTGCGCGGGCTCGCCGATGCGCTCGAAGCCCGCCTCGAGGAGCTCGCGGTGCTCGAGGCGCGCAATGCCGGCAAGGCGATCGCCGACGCGCGCGGCGAGATGGGGATGGTCGTCGACACGTTCCGCTACTACGCCGGCGCGCCCGAGCGCCTGCTCGGCGACACGATCCCGGTGGCGGGCGGGCAGGCGTTCACGGTGCGCGAGCCGGTCGGCGTCGTCGGCCTGATCACCCCGTGGAACTTCCCGCTGACGATCGCCGCCTGGAAGCTCGGGCCGGCGCTCGCCGCCGGCAATACGGTCGTGCTCAAGCCGGCCGAGCTGACGCCGCTGACGGCGCTGCGCTTCGCCGAGATCGCGGCGCGAGGCCGGCCTGCCCGACGGCGTGGTCAACGTCGTCGTCGGCCCCGGACGCACCTGCGGACAGCGGCTGGTCGAGCATCCGCGACGTGGCCAAGATCGCGTTCACCGGCTCGACCGAGGTGGGGCGCTCGATCGCCGCCGGCGCCGCCGCGACGATCAAGCGCGTGACGCTCGAGCTCGGCGGCAAGTCGGCGAACGTGATCTTCGCCGACGCCGACCTCGAGGCGGCGGCGGCGGCGGCGCCGTGGCCGTGTTCGGCAACGCCGGGCAGGACTGCTGCGCGCGCTCGCGCATCCTGGTGCAGGCGTCGGCGCTGGACCGCTTCATGGCCCTGCTCGAGGACCAGGTGACCGGGCTGCGCGTCGGCGATCCCCTCGACGAGGCCACGCAGATGGGCCCGCTCATCTCCGCCGGCCAGCGCGAGGCGGTCGCCTCCTTCCTGGACGACGGCGCCGCCGGTGGCCTTCCGCGGCAGCGCGCCGCAGGGCGCCGGGTTCTGGTTCGCCCCGACCGTGCTGGCTCCGGTGGCGCCGACCGCGCGCGTGGCGCGCGAGGAGGTGTTCGGGCCGATCGCCGCGGTGATCCCCTTCGGCGACGAGGCCGAGGCGGTGCGCGCTGGCCAACGACACGATCTACGGGCTGTCGGGCTCGGTGTGGACCCGCGACGGCGCCCGCGCGCTGCGCGTGGCCCGAGCGATCGAGACAGGAGTCCTCTCGATCAACTCGAACAACTCGGTGCGCGTCACGACGCCGTTCGGCGGCTTCAAGCAGTCCGGCTACGGTCGCGAGCTCGGGCCGCACGCGCTGGACGCCTACACCGAGGTAAAGACCATCTACTACGCGACCGAGCAGTGACGGCCGCGCCGGGCAGGCTCGCGGGGCGGGTGTGCGTCGTCACCGGCGCCAGCGGCGGCATCGGGGCGGCGACGGTCGAGCTGTTCCAGCGCGAGGGCGCGCACGGTCGTGGGCGTCGACCTGCGCGACGGCTCGCCGGGTGACCTCGCCCTGCGGGCCGACGTCACCAGCGAGGATGAGGTGCGCGAACTGTTCGCCCGGGTACGCGAGCGAGTACGGCCGCGTCGACGTGCTGTTCAACAACGCGGGCATCTCGCCCAACGACGACGGCTCGGTGATCGAGACGACGCTCGAGGCCTGGGAGCGGGTGCAGCGGGTCAACCTGCGCAGCGTGTTCCTGTGCTGCAAGCACGGCATCCCGCACCTGCTCGACAACGACGGGCCCGCTGCGCGGCTCGGTCATCAACACCGCCTCGTTCGTGGCCGTCATGGGCGCCGCCACCTCGCAGATCTCCTACACGGCATCCAAGGGCGGGGTGCTCGCCCTGTCGCGGGAGCTCGGCGTCGAGTTCGCCCGTCGCGGCGTGCGGGTCAACGCGCTGTGCCCCGGGCCGGTGGATACGCCGCTGCTGCGCGAGCTGTTCGCCAAGGACCCCGAGAAGGCGGCCCGCCGGCTCGTGCACGTGCCGATGGGCCGCTTCGCGCGGGCCGAGGAGATCGCCCAGGGAGCGCTGTTCCTGGCCAGCGACGATTCCAGTTACGTGACGGCGTCGACCTTCCTGGTGGACGGCGGGCTGAGCAGCGCCTACACGACGCCGCTCGAGTAGGCGCCGACGACGGCCGCGCGCACGGCCGGACGCTCGCCCGGCCGGCAGCGATAGTCTGCCGGGCATGGATGCGCAACGCGCACGTGAACTGCTCGCTCGCGAGCGAGCCCGGATCGAGCAGGCGCTGGCCGGCCTCGGGCACTCCAACGACGCCGAGCCCGAACCCGGGGATGAGGGCTCGGAGGATCTCTACCAGGACGAGCTCGACGCCGGGCTGGCCGAAGATCTCGCCGAGCAGCTCGCCGCGGTCGAGCGGGCCGAGGCGCGCCTGGCGGCCGGCACCTACGGGCTGTCGGTGGACAGCGGCGAGCCGATTCCCGACGCGCGTCTCGAGGCGATGCCCACCGCCGAACGCACGGTCGAGGAGCAGGAGACGCTCGGGCGCGGCTGAGGCTTCGCGCGGCGATCCCGCCGCAGGGCGGAGCGGATCTCAGCTCGCGTCGCGCCGCATCTGGAACGGGCCGTCGGCGCCGAAGCCGCGCACCGACTCGACGTCGACCACCACGGCCACGCCCTGGCGCTCGGGGTCCTGCTTGCGCTCGCCCTCGATCATGTTGGCGTAGACATCGTCGCTGGCCGACGGGTCAACGTGCGCGCGACCCTGGAAGGACAGGTACCGGGGGCCGGGTCCGTCGGCCTCGAAGAACAGGAGCGAGACCTGCGGGCGATCGGCGATGGCCTTGACGATGCCCTCGTCGCGCTTGCGGGCCCAGAACGCGAGCTGCTGCGGCCCATGCACCTGCGTGCTGCCGCGAAATGACAGCGAGGGGTACCCGTCATCGCCGATGTAGCCGACGACCAGGGTGCTGCCGCGCAGAGCGGCGCCGTTGACGCCGGCCGCGATGTCCTTCGTGAGCTCGACGGAGTCCGCCATGGCACGTCCTTTCGCTGTCGTTGTTCGTCGCGGCGATCTTCGCAGAGGTCGGGGCACGCCGCGCGGGCGTCACCGCCGCGGCGGATACGGAAGGATGCCGCGCGTGCGAGTACACGCGCCCGATCGGCGTCGCTGGCATTCTCACCCTCGCCCTCGTCCTTGCCGTCGGCGCGCGGGCGCTGCCCGACCCCTCGCTGCGGGCCGCCGGTCCGTGGTCGACTCCGGTCGTTGCCGGCGGCGACGCCCTCGGCGACCCGTACCTCGCCTTCACGCCGCAGGGCCCGGGCGCGCTGGTGTGGAGCCTCGACGCTGGCGGGGGACGCGCGCTGGCGCTCGTCCGCCGGCCGCCGCCGGCGCGTCGCGGGGCGTCGCGCGGCCCTGCTGGCCATCGGCGCCCGCGCGCTGGCGCTCGGCTCGGTCGCCGCGGCCACGCCGGACGGCGACGGACGCGTCGTGCTCGCGGGCGAGCTCGCCGCGGGGCCCGAGCGCCCGACCGCGCGACGCTCGAGGCCGACCCCGTCCGGGCCGTTCGGTGCGCCGCGCGCGCTCGGTCGTGGCGGTGGTCCGCTCGCGCTGGCCAACTACCTCACCGGCGAGGTGGCGCTGGCCACCGCCGCCCCGGCGGAGCGGCCGGCGCGGGTGGTGCTGCGCACGCAGCCCCGCGCGCGTCCGCGCTCGGCCCGCCGGTGGTGCTGTCCGCCCGCCCGGGGAGCGTGAGCGCCGATCGCCGTCGGCCTGGACTGGCGCGGAGACGCGCTCGTGGCCTGGCAGCAGGACGGGCTGATCTATCGCGCGCGAGCGGCCGGACCTCCGGCGGCTCGGACCGCTTGCAGGCGGTCGGGGTCAGCGCGGGCGGGCCCCGCCTCGACGCCGTCATCTCCGACGACGGGCGCGCGATCGTGGCCTGGACCGACGAGACCTCATCCGACCGCGCGGCGAGCCGCCGCACGGCGAGCACGCGCCTGGCGATCTCCGGCCGAGAGTGACGTTCGCCGCCCGAGCATCGTCGACGCCTGGCCGGAGCCGCCCGGTCTGCGGCTCGGCCGGCGGTGCGATGCGCCTCATTCGCCTCGGCAACGGGCGGGTGGTGCTCGGCTGGACCGACCGGCAGGCCGGCCGCCTCGTCGCCCGCGCCGCGCCGGTCACGCTGGCCGGGCTGCACCCGGCGGTGACCGTCTCGCCGGCCGGCGCCGACGCGCAGCTGACCGATCTGGCGCCGCGGCGCCCGCGGCGAGGTGCTGGCCGTGTTCGCCGCCACGCGGCCGGCGCGCCGCACGGGTCGCGGGCGAGATCGAGGCGGCCGTCGGCGTCGACGACGGCGCCGGGCAGGCGGTGTTCTCACCGTCCGCAGCCGGTCGCCCCGGCGACCGCCGCGGGCGACCCGACGGCGGCGTTCGACGCCGTCGGAGACCACCCGGTGATCGCGTGGCGGCGCCGGCGGCACGGGTGCCGGCGCTCGCAGGTTCGCTACGCGATCGGCGCGACCGAGCCGCTGCCCGAGGCGGGCTAGCGCGCCGGCGCGGCGCTCAGTCCAGCGAGGCGCGCATGTCCAGGTCAAAGCCGATCTGCTTGACCTGGTCGGCGGCGCGGCGGGTGAGCGTCAGCACCGTGGCGAAGCCCTCCTCGCCGAGCCGGTCCTGCTCGACCGCGCGTCGAAGCTCGGCGGCCAGCGGCAGGTCGCGCTCGAGCGCCGCCTCGTCGGCGCCGCTCTCCTCCAGCTGCTCGCGAGATCCCTCGAGGAAGATGAGGTGGGCGGGCCGGCGCGCCGCTGGGCGATGAGCACCAGTCGCCCGTCGCTCGTCGGGATCGAGGGCGTCGCCGTCGAAGACGACCGACTGGCCGGCGCGCAGGCGCTGATGAGCGACCTGGCCGACGAGCGGCAGCGCCTGCGCACGCGACCTGGCCTCGTCCGTCGCTGGCGGCGATCATGCGCCGGATCTTGGCCAGCGAGAGCACCGCCACCGAGCCCTTGTCGAACAGCCGCTCGGCGAATGTCGTCTTGCCCACCTGGGTCGGCCCCGGCGAGCACGATCACCGACGACGGCGAGTACCCGAGGCGGTTGCTCGGGTTCAGGCGCCGGCCGCGCGCACGCCGCACGTTCGCCGGGCGCTCGCTGCGGTCGTCGCCGATCATCTCGCCTCGCCGCGTGCGGTCGCTCGAGTAGCCGCTGCGTTCGTGCTCGCTGATCTTCACGGACCGTCAGTCCGCTGCGATCGCTGGGAGAGGGGGGCTGTTCGCCGGGCATGACGCGGTGGGCGAGGGAACGATCTCCGGGCGCAAGCTCACGCCAGCGGGATCACCGACCTCGGGCCGCCAGCATACCCGTCTGCTGCCAACTGTCCGGCGGCGCCGACGCCTCGGCGGCGGCGGCGGCGGGCGGAGTCGCAGGTTGTCCAGCACCCCGAGCAGCTCGCCGACGCGGAAGACGAGCAGTCGCTCCTCCTCGACCTCGACCCACGCGCCGGCCGAGAACGGGAACACGACGTGATCGCCCGGGCTCACCGGCATCCGCAGCCCGACGTGCTCCCACCAGTCCATGCCCGGGCCGACCGCCAGCACGATGCCGTGCTGAGGGGGTATCTCGTGCGAGCCCGCCGGCACGAGCAGCCCGGACTGGCGCACGCGATCGGGTTCGAGCTCCTTGATGACGACACGATCGAAGAGCGGACGGAGCTGCTGGCGCATGTCGAGCAAGCGTAATCGTCGCGCGGTCGGGTAGGGCGATAGGGGATGGCGAGCGCGCTCGAGCGCGCCGAGGCCCGTGCCGCGCAGTCGGCCACCACGGCCGGGTGCGGCCCGCGTAGGCTATGCGCGACAACGCGCGACGATCCACGACAACGGAGGCTCTGATGGCGGGCTACGCGGCAACCAGGGCGGGGACGGATGCCGAGCAGGACGTGACCGCGCTGTCGATCGACACCATCCGCGGGCTCGCGATGGACGCCGTGCAGAAGGCCAACGCCGGGCACCCCGGCACGGCGATGGCGCTGGCGCCGCTCGCCTACACGATCTTCCACCGTTTCCTGCGGGCCAACCCGCAGGACCCGCACTGGGCCGACCGCGACCGCTTCGTGCTCAGCAACGGTCACGCGTGCGTCCTACAGTACGCGCTGCTGCACCTCACCGGCTACGACCTGACGATCGAGGACCTGCAGCAGTTCCGCCAGTGGGGCTCGCGTACGCCCGGCCACCCCGAGCGCGGTCACACCGCCGGCATCGAGGTGACCACCGGCCCGCTCGGGCAGGGCATCTCCAACGCCGTCGGCCTGGCGATGGCCGAGCGTTTTCTGGCCGAGCGCTACAACCGGCCCGGGCACTGCGATCGTCGACCACCACACCTACGTCGATGTGCGGCGATGGCGACCTGATGGAGGGCGTCTCCCAGGAGGCCGCCTCGATCGCCGGCCACTTCGGCCTCGGCAAGCTCATCGTCTGCTACGACGACAACCACATCACGATCGACGGCACGACGGCGATCTCCTTCGACGCACGAGGATCACCTCGCCCGCTTCGCGGCCAACGGCTGGCACGTGCAGCGGGTCGCCGACGTCGAGGACCTCGACGCGCTCCATGACGCGATCGAGGCCGCCCGCCAGGAGACCGAGCGTCCGTCGTTCATCGCGATCCGCTCACACATCGGCTATCCGGCGCCGCACGCGGTCGACACCGCGAAGGCCCATGGTGCGCCGCTCGGTGCGGACGAGGTCCGCGCCGCCAAGGAGGTCATGGGCTTCGACCCGGATCGCTCGTTCTGGGTCGACGAGTCGGTGATGGAGCACATGAGCCTGCGCGAGGACGGCGCGCGCCACCAGCAGGACTGGCAGGCGCGCTTCGACGCCTGGTCGCAGGCGTACCCGCAGCTGGCCGAGGACTGGGCGCGCACGTGGCGCGGCGAGCTGTACGACGGCTGGCGCGAGGCGCTGCCGACGTTCGCCGCCGGCGACAAGCTGGCCACCCGTGTCGCCGGGCAGAAGGCGATGGCCGCATTCGCGACCTACTCGCCCACCATGATCGGGGGCGCCGCCGATCTGGTGGAGTCGACCAAGACGCTGTTCGAGGGCGGCGGCGAGTTCAGCGACGTTCACGTCGGGCGCAACATCCCGTTCGGCATCCGCGAGCACGGGATGGGGGCGATCGTCAACGGCCTCGCCGCGCACGGCGGGCTGATCAAGCCCTACGGCTCGACATTCCTCGTGTTCTCCGACTACATGCGCGGTTCCGTGCGCCTGTCGGCGCTCATGGGCCTGCCGGTGTCTGGGTGTGGACCCACGACTCGGTCGGGCTGGGCGAGGACGGCCCCACACACCAGCCCGTCGAGCACTATGCGGCATTGCGCGTCATCCCCAACCTGTGGGTGATCCGCCCGGGAGACGCCAACGAGACGGTCGTCGGCTGGCGCGTCGCGCTCGAGCGCACCGACGGCCCGGTCGCGTTGCTGCTGTCGCGCCAGAACGTACCGACCCTGGACCGCTCCGAGGTCGCACCGGCAGACGGGCTGGAGCGCGGTGGCTACGTACTCTGGGACGCCCCCGGCGGTGATCCGGAGCTCATCCTGATCTCGACCGGGGCGGAGGTCCCGCCGACGCTCGACGCGGCGCGCGCCCTGGCGCAGGAGGGGATTCGCGCGCGCGTCGTGTCGATGCCCTGCATCGAGCTGTTCGAGGCTCAGACGCCGGAGTACCGCGACACGGTGCTGCCTGCGGGCGTGCGGGCGCGACTCGCGGTGGAGCCGGGCGCCACGATGAGCTGGTGGAAATGGGTCGGCGATCAGGGTGACGTGCTGGGCCTCGACCACTTCGGCGCCTCGGCGCCGGGCCCCAAGGTTCTGGAGGAGTTCGGCTTCACCGCCGCGAACATCGCGGCACGCGCGAAAGCGGTGTATGAGCGCGTAAGCTGATCGCAAGCGCAGGTCACGTCCGAGCACACGACGACGCCAAGGAGAAGCACCGTGTCTTCCTCACCACTGCACCGCCTCTCGGCTCTGGGCCAGAGCGTGTGGATCGACTTCCTGTCGCGCGAATCCAACCGCGACGGCCACCTGCAGTCGCTCATCGACGACGACGCCGTGGCCGGCGCGACGTCGAACCCGACGATCTTCGAGAAGGCGATGTCGGCGGGCAACGCCTACGACGAGCAGCTGCGCGAGCTGCTCGAGCGCACGACCGACACCCGCGAGATCTTCTGGGCGCTCGCCGAGCAGGACATCCGCGACGCCTGCGACGTGTTTCGGCCCATCTTCGACGCCAGCCTCGGCCGCGACGGCTACGTCTCGCTCGAGGTCGACCCCGGCCTGGCCTACGACACCATGACCACGTACAGCGAGGCGATGCGCCTCCACCGCGAGGTCGAGCGCCCGAACCTGATGGTGAAGATCCCGGCGACGAAGCCCGGGCTGGCTGCCATCGAGGACGTGATCGCCAAGGGCAAGTCGATCAATGTGACCCTCATCTTCTCCATGCGTCGTTACGCCGAGGTGGCCGAGTCCTACGTGCGCGGCATCGAGCGGCTGGTCGCCGAGGGCGGGGATCCGAGCGTCGTGGCGTCCGTGGCGAGCTTCTTCGTTTCGCGCATCGACACCGAGGCCGACCGGCGCCTGGAGGAGGTCGGCGGCCACGACGAGCTCAAGGGCAAGCTGGCGATCGCCAACGCCCGTCTGGCCTATCAGCACTATCTCGAGGTGTTCAGCGGCCCGCGCTGGGAGTTCCTGGCCGAGAAGGGCGCGACCCCGCAGCGCGTGCTGTGGGCCTCCACCTCGGTGAAGAACCCCGACTACCCCGACACCATGTACGTCGACGAGCTCATCGGCCCCGACACCGTCAACACGATGCCCGAGGAGACGGTCCACGCCTATCAGGACCACGGTAGCCCCAAACCGCGCCTGGAGCTCCATCTCGCCGAGGCTCGCCAGCTGCTGGACGACCTGGCCCGGGCCGGCGTCGACTATGACGACGTGACCGACACGCTCGAGCGCGAGGGAGTGGAGAAGTTCGCCGCATCCTTCGAGGAGCTGCTGCAGGGGCTGCGGTCCAAGCAGCAGTCGCTCACGCCGGCCTGAGGTGCGCCTGGAGGGGCGTGCGCGAGGCCGTCGCGTTCGGCCCCAAAGACAAGGGGGGCCGAACGCGACGGCCTCGCCCACACCCGCGGGCTTCGTCAGGCTGGATCGCTCTTGGCCGGGCTTCGGGAGGCTGGCTGAGGGACGGCTACGGACGGAGGCTGGCCAGGGACTGGAAGAGTTCGCGCGCGGAGGCTTCGCCGAGCTCGAGGGCGCGGAGGGCGTAGGACTCGTTGGGGGCGTGGATGGCGTCCTCGGGAAGGCCGAAGCCGCCGACGATGACCGGGTAGCCGCGGGCGGCCATGTCGGCGACGATCGGGATGCTGCCACCGGAACGCAGGAACAGGGGGGCCCGGCCGCAGGCGCGTTCGAGGGCCTGGGCGGCGAGCGTCAGGGCAGGCTCGGTGGGATCGAACAGCGCCGGGCGGGCGCGCGCGCTGGTGAGCTGGAGCGCTGCCCCGTCGGGGAGGCCGTCGCGCAGCAGCGCCACGAGCGTCGCCTCGATCGCCGCTGCGTCCTGGCCGGGCGCCAGGCGCATGGTCAGGGTGGCGGTGGCCACCGGCGGCACGACCGTCCGTGGCTCGCCGCCCTCAATCGCGTTGACGTCGAGCGAGGCGTCGGCGCCGTTACGGAGGTAGTACTCCTCGCCGGCGCCCGGATGGACGGGGTGCCCACCCACCTCGGCGAGCACCTGGTCGCCGCTGACGAGGCGCTCCCAGGAGGCCAGCTCGGCCGGCGTGGGCGCGGCGATGCCGGCGCGCAGCTCGTCGCGCAGGCGCCCGTCGGGTCCGGGGAGTACGTGCGCGAGCTGGGTGATGAGGACGTGCAGCGCGTTGAGCACGCTCCCGCCGTAGAGGCCAGAATGCAGGTTGCGCTCGGCGGTGCGAACGGTGGCGTGCACCTGCACCATGCCCCGCAGTCCCACGGTCAGCGCGGGCGTGTCGAGGTCCGGGACGCCGCTGTCGAACACGATCGCCGCGTCGGCTCCGCGCTCGTCGGCCCGCACCCACGAGCTGACCGACTCGCCGCCGATCTCCTCCTCGCCCTCCACCAGCACCCGCACGTGAACCGGCAGCGCGCCGGCGGCGGCGAGCTCACACGCGACGTGCAGCAGGGGGAGGAAATTGCCCTTGTCATCGGCAGCGCCGCGCGCATACAGGCGGCCATCGCGGATTTCCGGGGCGAACGGGGGCGAAGCCCAGGCCTCCGGTACGCCCGGGCCCTGGACGTCGTAATGCCCGTAGATCAGGACGGTCGGCGCATCGTGGTCGGCGGCCGCCAGCTCACCGACAGCCAGCGGGTTCCCGCCATCGATCGTGACCAGCTCGCCGGTGCCGCCGGCCGCCGCCACCCGGTCGGTCACCCATCGCGCCGCGCGCTCGAGCGCCGCGGGATCGCCCTCGCCGGTCGAGATCGACGGGACGCGCAGCCAGTCGGTCAGCTCGGTGAGCAGACGCTCGTTCACGATGGGGAACGATAGAGATGCGCGTCCGTAGGCAGCCGTGACCCGGTAGGCTCGGGGCGGTCATGTCGAGCAATGGTCGCCACCCGGCCACTCCCGGTCCCGTCGCCGTGGTCACCGGCGCGTCGAGCGGGCTCGGCCAGGCCACCGCGCGGCGACTGGCCCGGGAAGACCTTGGGGCGCTCGTGCTGGTGGCGCGCCGCGAGGAGCGGCTCCGTGCGCTCGCCGACGAGCTCGGGAGCCACGTCAGCTTCGTGGCCGTGGACCTGACCGACCCCGACGCGCCGCAGCGCGTGGCCGAGGCGCTGCGGGAGCGGGCTGGCGGGCGTCTGGATCTGCTGGTCAACAACGCGGGGGCCGGCGGCCGGGGCGCGTTCGCCGAGAGCGGGTGGGCCACGGTGGCCCGCACGATGGAGCTCAACTTCAATGCGCAGGTGCGCCTCGTTGAGGCCCTCCTGCCGCTGCTGCGCTCGAGTGCGCCCAGCGCGATCGTCAACGTGTCGAGCACGGCCGCACGGGTGGCGCGCGGCGGCTCGGGCGCCTACTCGGCCAGTAAGGCCGCCCTGGCCGCCTGGAGCGACGCCCTCTATCTCGAGGAGCGGCCGCACGGCGTGCACGTGGGGGTCGTGCTCCCCGGGTTCATTCCCACGGAGGGCTTTCCCCAGCGGGAGCTCGTCGAGCATCCGCTCGCGCGGTTCGCGCTCGGGCGACCTGAGCAGGCGGCCGAGGCTATCGTCGCCGCGGGGCTAGGGCGGGTGCCGGAGCGCTACGTCCCGCGCCTGTACGCGATTCCGGCCGCGCTGCGGGTGCTCTTGCCGGGACTGACGCGCCGGGTGCTCAGCGGCGGCGCGGGCGCGACCCTGAGCACGCGTACGCTGTCGGACGAGCCGCGGGCGCCGGCGCGCGGCCCGGGGGCGTAGGGCTCACTGGGTCGTCTGCAGGGCGCGCTGCAACGACTGCTCGGTCTGCTGACCGGTGAGCGTGGCGGCGATCATGCCGGAACGGTCGAGCACGAACGTGGTCGGCAGGCCGCGCAGCCCATAGCGATCGCCGACGAGCCCGTCTCCGTCGAGCAGACTCGGAAACGACCATCCGTACCGGCGCACGAACGCTCGCGCGGCCGCGGTGCTGGGATCGTTCCAGTTGACGCCCACCAGGCTGGCGCGGCCATCCAGCGAGCGCGCGAAGCGCTCGATCGCCGGCGCCTCGCCGGCGCACGGTCCGCACCAGCTGGCCCAGAACACGAGGAATGCGGGCCGGCCGCGGAGATCGGCGAGCGTCACCGGCCGACCGGCCAGCGCGGTACTCGGCAGGGCGGGCGCCGGGCGCGTTGCGGTGGACGTGCCCCTCAGCCCGAACACCGCGAATGCCGCCGCCGAGGCGACGATGATCACGGCGATCAGCAGGCGGCGCGGCAAGCTCACGCGGGAGCGTTCAGCTCGCGAGCAGTCCGGGAATGTCGTGCACGATGTCCGAGGGCGCGAAGTTCCCCGGATATAGGGTCGTCAGCTTGCCGCTGGCGGCGACGCCGTACACCAGGCCGGAATGGTTGATCAGGTCCGGCTGCTGGGCGTCGCGCTGGGAGCCCACGTTCCAGGCCGACCACACTCGCCCGAGCTGCTGGGCGTTGCCGATCAGGTACTGCATGCGCCCGACCAGGCCGTGTGCCTTCAGGAACCCGGCGACGGCGCGTGGCGTGTCGCCGCGCGGATCGACGGACACCGCGAGCAGCTGCACCCGCGACGCCTCGGCCCCCATGAGGTTCTGAGCGGCCCGCAGATTCGCGGCGATGACCGGGCAGAGCGTCGGGCAGTTGGCGTACAGGAAGGTGACGAGCACCACCTTGCCGTGGTATTGCGTGAGGTCGATCGGCTGGCCGAGATAGTTGTCCAGGGCCAGCGGCGGCGCGGGCAGCGCGGGCGTGGCGACCGAGCCGTCGAAGTTGGCCGCCTTGACCTGATGCACGTTGTTGGGCAGCGGCTGCTTGCCGCCGTTGCCCGAGGCCGCGACCGCCGCGATGGTGCCGGCCACGATGAGCGCGATCACGGCGATCGGCGCCAGGACGCGCCAGGGGCGCGGGCTCCCCGGGGGAGGCCCCGGCTCGGCGCCGGGCGCCGGCTCGGTTTCTTGCGTGGCGTCGCTCACATCGCTCCCGTCGGGAAACGCGCTTCTCCCACCGGTGAGCTTAGCGCCGGGCCCCACGGGGCCGGGGTCGATCCGGCGAACGGCGTCAGGCCGGCGGCGGATACACGGCCAGCCAGGCGAACAGGCTCGTGGTGGCCGCCTGAGACTGCAGCATGTTGGGCGCCGCGACCGATGGGCTGAGCGGATCGCCGTTCCAGGCGCGCAGGTACAGGCCGTTCGCGTCGCGGGCCTCGCTGGACGCCACCGTGGCGTTGCTGGCGGCGAGGTTGTACAGGCGCGCGTCGTGGTCGGCGCCGTAGAGCGCCAGCATCCACTGCAGGTAGATCGCGTCGTACTGGGGGCCGAACTCGAGGTCGGAGCCAAACCGCTGCAGCGAGGTGTCGGTGAGCGCGCGTGCGCGGCTGCAGTCGGCCTGCACGCCGGTGGCGGCACACAGCTGCTGCTGTGCATAGATCAGCGGCGCCTCGATGTAGTCCTCGGGCACGTGGCTGGAGTCGGACTTCGCGTACAGCCCGTCGGCGGCGCTGAACCCGGTCGTGTTGGCCCAGGCGAGAAACATGTTCGCGGCCGTCAGCTCCCATGAGGCGTGCGTCGCCAGGTACAGCTCGGTCGCCAGCAGCGTGCCGGAGGCGAGCGCCTCGCCGGCCTTGTAGGGATGGCTGGTGTCCCACCAGATCCCTCCGCCGGCCGGATCCCAGCCGGCGCGGACGATGTAGGTGAGGGCGCGTTGGGCGTCGGCGAGGTAGCGCTCAGAGCCGGTGGCGCGATAGGCGTTGACGAAGGCCAGGCCCCACCAGCCATTGTCGTCGAACCACGTCTGGACGTTCGCCCCGCGGTCACCGGGGTACGGGGCGTAGCCGGGTACCGGACGCAACGCGCGATCCAGGTAGAGCTCCGCGCCATTGGCGAACGTGCGCACCGCCAGCAGGTGGGCCGGGGAGGGCTGGGCAAGCGCGATGGCGTCGATCGACTCGAACAGCGGCACGATGTCCCAGATCGTCGCGAGCGGATAGCGAGCGGGGTCGTGCAGCGTCTCGTCATACCAGTGCTGGCGGGGGTCGGCCCACCCCGACTCGGCCGCGCTGACACCCTGCTCGGCCAGCGCCAGATAGTGCAGCTGGGTCGGGCTCAGCGACGAGGGGCTCGACGCCGGCGGCGGGGCGGCGGCCGGGGTCGCCGACGCGGTCAGCGCCGAGCTCGCGGCGAGGCAGGCCACGAGCGCGCAACCGAGCAGGATGGCCCGGAGACCGGTGTGGAGGACGAGACGGTGCGACATATGAGCAGGTGGATCGGTGTAGGCAGTTGTCCGGCGCGGTTGCGCCGGACACCCCTGCGCACGCTTCCCGCGGCCGCGGGGTGCGCCGTTCAGAGCATCGACCGTGACCGCGCGCGACGAAAGCGATCACCGGATTAATCGACGCACGCCGGCGACGGCGACCGCGCCCGAGGTGCACCGTCCAATCGTAGGTCACCGCGGCCGGGGGCCGGCGGCCCGCCTCACAAGACGTCGAGATCGTCCAGGCGGGCCCGCTCGAGCACGACTCGGTCGCCGCGAAAGGGCACGCCCTCGGCGCGCAATCGGCGCCGCTGGCGCTCGCCCTTGGCCACGGAGCCATCGGCCCGAACGACGCGATGCCACGGCAGGTCGGGCTCGTCGCAGTGACGGAGGACGTACCCGGCCAGTCGCGGCGCGCCGGGCGACACGTCGCCATAGGTGCGCACCCAGCCGGGCGGGATGGCCCGTACGCGCGCCAGGATCAGGTTCTGCGCAGACGCTATCCTGGCCTCGGTCACGAGGAGGAGCAGTGTCGCAGGCGAGCGCTTCGCCTGCCGGCCGGCGCGAGCGGCAAGCGTCCTTGGGGACGTCTGGTCCTAAACGAATGTCCCGCTCCGGCCGACAAACAGGGGATACCCCGTCTGCCAATGCCTAGAGGAGCAGTCATGCCACGTCGAATTCTCATGCTGTGCGGCCTGCTGCCGGCGCTCGCCCTCCCGTCGATGGCGCAGGCGAGCGACGCCAGCATGATCCACGCTCTCGCCCCCTACAAGTCGACGCTCACGATCGACATCATCTTCCTGGCCGAGGTGCGCTCGGTGCCCAGCAAGGCGACGGCGGCGTCGATCGCCAGCCATCTCTCGCACGTGCAGAGCGACATGGTCACGGTTGCGCGGGTGGCGCGTGGCCAGAGCCCGTCGACCTCGGGTGGACGCAAGGCGCAGTCGGAGGTGCTCACCGCCCTGTCGGACTCCTATGGCGCCGCCGGCGATGGGCTGGCCGCCGTGGCCGCTGTCCGCGCGGGCAAGAACTCCACCGCGCAGCAGGACATCAACAACGAGCAGGCCGAGGTGGCGAAGTCGATTCCGTACTTCGAGCAGAGCGGCAAGACGCTCGGCCTGTTCCAGGGCTAGAGCGCCCCGCGCCCCGCTCGCGGGTGCTGCCGCCGGGGCCGGGTCGGCCCGGCCCCGGGCGGCGGATCAGCCGGTGAACCGCGGAATGATCTTGATCGCCGGCAGCGCGTGGTTGAAGGACACGTTGCTGGTCTGCGCGGGCCCGCAGATCATCGTGACCGCCGCGGTGATCCGGTGCGCGCCATAGCGGGTGCTCGCCGTTGACACCTGCACCTCGAAGCGCCCGCCGGACAGATTCGGCTTGGTCAGCGTCTTCAGCGGGCGACCATCCAGGGAGAACACCACCTTGGTGATGTCGGTCCCGTGGTTGGGGTCGCTGAGGATCGCGGTGATGAGCTGATTGGTCGTGGTGACCGTCTTGCCGTTGCTCGTCTTATGCGTCGTCTTCAGCGCCTTGCTCGACTGCGTGAGCTCGGTCTTGGACGTCGTGCAGGCCTGCACCGCCTGGCGCGGCACGTTGGCGAGCACGGAGCTGCGCTGCGGCGGCAGCGGCGTGCCGCCGGGCGGCGTGGCCGTGACCTGGGCCACGTTGACGTAGGTCGGGAAGTCGCTGGCGACCACGACGTGCGAGCACGTGTACGTCGCCGTGCCGCCGACCTGCAGGTCGCCGCCGGCGATGTTGCCGGTCGGGCCGCTGATGCCGGTGCACATCGCGTCGACGAGCGCCAGCGAGAGCGGTTCGTTGCCCGTGTTGGTGACCACGATCTGGTAGTTGATGGTCTGCCCGACCTGTGCGGTGATCGGGCTGGCGGTAAAGCCGGAGCTGCTCAGCGACTGGAGCTTCTGCAGGGTGAAGCTCGGCGCTGGCGCGGGCACAACGGTCAGCGTCTCGGCAGGGTCGGTGCAGCCCACGGGTCCGACGGCGGCGTTGTTGGTGTCGCCGCTGTAGCTGGCGACCCAGTGGTAGGTGCCCGCGGTGGTCACGGGCAGCGCCGGGCTGGTGTAGCTGCCGTCGCCGGTGACGGTCACGCTGCCCGTGGTCTGCGGCGTCGCCGACGAGCAGCTGTCGTCGTTGGGTCCGTACAGCTTCCAGGTGATGCTGCCGGTCGGGCTGTCGCCCCCTGTGAGCGATGCCACATCCGTGGCCGAGCCGCCGGCGGTGATGCCGGGAGGTGTCGCCGCGGTGGTCAGCGCGGGCGCGACCTGGGTGATCGTGACCGCCTCGCTGGGATCGTTGCAGCCGACGTTGGGGATGGGATTGTTGTTGGTGTCGCCGCTGTAGGAGGCGACCCAGTGGTACGTGCCCGCGGTGGACACCGGCAGCGCCGGGCTCGTGTAGCTCCCGTCGCCGGTGACCACGGCGCTGCCGCCGGGCAGGGGCGTCGCCGACGAGCAGCTGTTGTCGTTGGGGCCGTACAACTTCCAGGTGATGCTGCCGGTCGGGTTGTCCCCGCCGGTCAGCGTCGCGACGTCCTTGATCGAGGAGTTGACTGCCGCCGACGCCGGCGTGGCGCTCGTGGTCAGCGCGGGCGTGACCGGGGTGATCGTGACCGCCTCGGCGGGGTCGGTGCACCCGACGGGACCGACCGGCGTGTTGTTGGTGTCGCCGCTGTAGGAGGCGACCCAGTGGTACGCGCCCGCGGTGGTGGGGGTCAGCGGCGGGCTCGTGTAGCTGCCGTCTCCGGTGACCTTCACCGCCGTCGTCGTGACCGCGTTGCCGGTGGTGCAGCCGGACGCGTCGTTGGGGCCGTAGAGCTTCCAGGTGATGGTGCCGGTGGGGTTGTCCCCTCCGGTGAGCGTTGCGACGTCCTGGATCGGCGATCCCACGGATGCCGAGGCCGGCGAGGCGCTGGTGGTCAGCTTCGGGCCCACCTGCGCGATCGTCACCGTCTCGGAGGTTTCGCTGCAGCCGACGTTGGGGATGGGGCTGTTGTTGGTGTCGCCGCTGTAGCTGGCGACCCAGTGGTAGGTGCCGGCAGTGCTCGGTGTCAGCGGCGGACTGGTGTAGGAACCGTCGCCGCTGACGGGCACCTTGCTGGTGGTTTGTGGGGTGCCCGAGCAGGCGTTGTCGTTGGGGCCGTACAGGCTCCAGGTGATGGTGCCGGTCGGGTTGTCCCCGCCGTTGAGCGTGGCCACGTCATTGATCGCGGTGCCCACGGGGGCGGAGGCCGGCGAGGCGCTCGTCGTCAACGACGGCGTGACCGGGGTGATGGTCACGGTCTCGGAGGGGTCGCTGCAGCCGACGTTGGGAATGGGGCTGTTGTTGGTGTCGCCGCTGTAGCTGGCGACCCAGTGGTAGGTGCCGGCAGTGCTGGGCGTCAGCGGCGGACTGGTGTAGGAACCGTCGCCGCTGACGGGCACCTTGCTGGTGGTTTGTGGGGTGCCCGAGCAAGCGTTGTCGTTGGGGCCGTACAGGCTCCAGGTGATGGTGCCGGTCGGGTTGTCCCCGCCGTTGAGCGTGGCCACGTCATTGATCGCGGTGCCCACGGGGGCGGAGGCCGGCGAGGCGCTCGTCGTCAACGACGGCGTGAGCGCCGTGATGGTCACGGTCTCGGAGGGGTCGCTGCAGCCGACGTCGGGAATGGGGCTGTTGTTGGTGTCGCCGCTGTAGCTGGCGACCCAGTGGTAGGTGCCGGCGGTGCCCGGCGTCAGCGGCGGACTCGTGTAGGGGCCGTCGCCGGTAACGGTGACGGCGCTGGTGGTCAGCGGCGTCCCGGAGCAGGAGTTGTCGTTGGGGCCGTAGAGACTCCAGGTGATCGTGCCGGTCGGCCGGAAGCCGCCGCTGAGCGTGGCCACGTCGTTGATGGCGGTGCCGACGGGCGCGGAGGCCGGCGAGGCGCTCGTCGTCAACGACGGCGTGACGGGCGTGACCGTCAGGGTCTCGCCGGCATCCGAGCAACTTCCGGCGGCAGCGTTGTTGTTGATGTCGCCGTCGTAGCTGGCGACCCAGTGGTAGGTGCCCGCCTGCGACGGCGTCAGCGGCAGCGACCTGTAGGGGCCGTCCCCGTTGACACCGGTGATCGTCACCGACGGCGCGCTCGGGTCCGAGCAGCTCGGGTCGTTCGGGCCGTACAGCCGCCAGGTGATCGAGCCGGTCGGATGGTAGCCGCCGCTGAGCGTGGCGATGTCGGTCACCGGTGAGCCGACCGACGCGGTGGCCGGCGTGGCCTGGGTGCTGATCGCGGGGGTGTAGGAGCAGTTCGAGACCGTCACCGTCTGCGTCACCGAGTCGGCGTTGCCGTCGCTCGTCTGCTGGGCGGTCCAGCTCGATGTGACCGTGATCGTCCCGTTGAGCGCGGGCACCAGCTGGACGGTCGTCATGTACTGCGGGACGCCACGCTCCGTATTCGAGTTGTCAAACGTCACCTGACCGTTGGTGACGATCGGCGTCGTCTGCCCGGCCGGTGTGAAGCTGACGGTGTAGGTCGGCTGGTTGAGCCCGTCGTTGAGGCGGTTGCCGTGGGCGCCGTCGTTGAAGTTCTCCCACTGGATGGTGACCGATCCGCAGGTGGCACCGATATTGATGGTGTGCGCCTGAGCGGAGGCGACGATCAGCGCAAACAGAGCGGCGGTGAGGACGAGCGTCTTGCGGATCATCGCGGTACCCCTTCGCTATCGGTGGAGACCGCCCTCCGAGCCTGGGTGCCGTGTCGACCGCTTGGCCGCCTAGTGGCGCAGCTCCCGCGTGGTTCGGCCTCGATGGCGCGGACTTTAGCCCTTCTCAGTCGGCCGCGCCAAGCCATTGGGCGCAGGGTTGCAAAGACTCGCGGAGGTTTGCGCCGGGTCCAAGCCGGGTAAACGCGCACGGTTGCGGCGCTAACCTGAGCATCGGCGGCGAATTTCGGCGGATGTTGGGGAGGATGAGCCGAGTAAACGGGCCGCTTTCGGGCGCACTGCGCAGTGTTGACGTGGACGAACGTCGTAGGGCCGGGACGGGCCGCCCGGCGGTCGTCCGCCGATCGCGGCGACGCCGGTCAGCGCGGGCGCAGGGCCGGCGCGTCGGCCTGCTGCCACACGACGGCGGCGGTCAGAGCGGCGACGAGGAGCACCGATGGCCATGCTCCGATGGCGAGGGCGAGCACGTGGGAGAGAACGAACGCGCCCAACCCGACCGCCGTGAGGGTGGCGGCGGTCCTGCGGTCGTGCTCGCGCAGCCAGACGCGTATGCACCAGGCGCCGCCGGCCAGCAGGACGACGCCACCGAGCGGTCGCGAGCCCGTTCCGACTGCGGTCGCATAGCCCGCGATCAGCGACGCCGCGGCGACCGGTGCGGTGGGAGAACGAGGCATCATCGACAGCGTAGCTTGGCGCGGCCGCCGGCTACGACCTCGTGGCGGGCCGCGCGTGAGGACGGCGTGGCATCGATTGTTCGTCCATCTCGCATGAAACGTCTCAAGTTTTCCGGCGCCGGCCTTAGTCTGCCTGTGCAAAGCGGCGAAAACGTACGCGTCATTGCGCCTGGAAGCTTGAGAGCGGCCCCGTCGCCCGACTAAAGTCCACAGCGCAAGAACTGGCCACATCGTCTATTCGAGAACCGACACCAGACAGCGGGACTCGGCGGAACATCCCTTACATCAGGAGATCCAATGAAGAAGTTCCTACTCCCACTAGTTGTTCTGTTCTCGCTCGCCATCCCCGCGGTGGCGCAGGCGCACTACGTCAACCTGAACGTCGCGTGCGGGAAGGCGACCGTCACCTGGTCGAACTTCACGCCCGGCGGCAACAGCCCCGGCAACGACAACAACGGCGGGCTCAACACCCCGACCTACACCCTGATCTTCCAGCCGGCCAGTGGCGGCCCCGCCCAGACGTACGCGGGCGGCGTGTCGTTCAGCGGCTCGAGCTTCACGCAGGTCATCCCGATCGTCCCGGCGGTCAACGGCACCGTCACCTACGCGAACTCGACCTGGACTTCCGCCCAGACCACCGACAAGGTGTCCGGCGGGGAGACGGCCCACAACATCCCGGTCACGGGCTGCACGACGACCACCACCACGACGACGTCGACGACCAGCACGACCCCGACGACGAGCACCACGACGTCGACGACCAGCACCACGCCGTCAACCACGACGACGAGCACGACGCCGTCGACCACGACGACGAGCACGACGCCGTCGACCACCACGTCGACGACGAGCACGACGCCGTCCACCACCACGTCGACGACCAGCACCACGCCGGCGACCTCGACGACCGTCACGACGAGCTCCTCGTCGACCACCAGCACCCCCGGGTCCGGCGGCGTCCTGGGGAGCACCACCCCGGTGGCCTGCAAGGTCGTCAAGGTGACGGTGTCCAAGACGAAGGTGTCGACCAACAAGCAGTTCACCGCCGTCGTGCGCGGCAGCGGCATCAAGAGCGTCGCCTTCTACATCGACGGTCGCCACGTCAAGACGGTCACCAAGGCGAACTCCGGCAGCACCGGCTTCGCCTACACGGTGCCCGTCTCCAAGGGGCGCTACGGCAGCCACCTGCTGACGACCAAGACGACGACCAAGTGCGGTTCGCCCCAGGACGGCACGCTCAGCTACTCGCGAGTGGTGCCGGCTCGCGCGGTCGTCCCCAAGTTCACCGGCTGACCCTCCTCGTCAGCGATTGATCGGCTTGAGGGCCGCGCCGGCAACGGCGCGGCCCTCGGTCGTTCTGGGGACGCGTGGGCGGCGCTTCCCGGGTCGAAGGCTCGACCTTGCCACACTGAGGGCGTGGCCCAGCGGCAAGGACGCACTCCCTCGCAGGGACGCAGCACCCGGACGGCCCGGCTGGGCCGCGTGGCCGTCGGTGGGGCGGTGCGCTGGGCCGGCGACCGTTTGGACGCGCGCGGCAGCGACGAGGATCGCCGTCGCCGCCGCGGTGATCGCATCGTCAACACCGTCGACGCGCTCGTCGACCAGCTGGCGGTGATGCGCGGGGCCGCGATGAAGGCCGGTCAGGTCCTGTCCACGGTCGAGTTTCCGGGGCTCGACGAGGATCAGACCGCCTATCTGCAGCAGCGCCTGGCCTCGCTGCGCGACAGCGCGCCCCCGGTCGACTGGGACCGGATGCGCAAGGTGCTGGCCGCCGATTGGGAGCAGGATCCGACGCGCGTGCTCGAGACGATCGACGCCGAGCCGGCCGCGGCCGCCAGCATCGGACAGGTCTACCGGGCCCGCACCCGCGAGGGCCGCGAGGTTGCCGTCAAGGTCCAATACCCGGGCATCGCGGAGGCGGTGGAGTCCGACATGCGCAACCTGCGGCTCCTGTCACCGTTGCTGCGCCAGCTGATGCCGGGTCTCGACGTCAAGCCCCTGCTGGCCGAGCTGCGCGAGCGGATCGTCGAGGAGTGCGACTACGAGCTCGAGGCGTCCAACCACGGCCGGCTCGCGCGCTTCTGGGAGGGGCACCCGTTCGTGCAGGTGCCTGCGGTGGACTCCGAGCTCAGTCGCCGGCGGGTGCTCGTGACCGACTGGGTGGACGGCATGAGCTTCGAGGAGGTCGATCTCCGCAACCCCCGGGAGTGCGCGACCGCTATGCCGAGATCGTGTACCGGTTCTTCTACGGCACCGCGCTCGAGCTCGGGCTCGCGCTCGGCGACCCGCACCCGGGCAACTACCTGCTCGGTCGCGACGGTCGCGTCGCGTTCTTCGACTTCGGCATGGTGCGCCGGCTGCCCCCCGACTATCTGCGCCGGGAGGCGGTCATCGCGCGGGGCGTGCGCGAGCGCGACGACGAGACCGTCATGCGTGGCATGCGCGAGCTCGGGTACCTCCCCGGCGAACCGAGCGAATGGGACGCAGAGCTGCTGCTGGGATACATGGCCGAGGTGTCGTGGTGGGCATACTCGGAGGAGCCGCTGCGGCTGGAGCCCGCCGATCTGTGGCGGGGCAGCGAGGCACTGCGACAGGGCGACGGTCGCGCCCACATCGAGCAGCTGCGCCGCATGACGCTACCGCCCGAGGCGCTCCTGCTGCGACGCATGGAGGGCCTGCTGTTCCAGACGGTGGCCACCGCCAGAGCGAGTGCGCCGTGGGGACGGCTGCTGCGAGAGCTGCTGGAGGGTGGCGCACCGGTCAGCGAGCTGGGCCGCGAGCACGCGGCCTGGCTGGCCGCGCGCGGTCGCTGACCGCGTGGCGGGCGACCCGCTTGCGTCGGTCGTCACGGCCGCGAAGGATCGTCACGCGCGATCGTGATGAGCATGTGGTCCTGCAGGCCGTGGCCCTGCAGCACGTTGGCGTCATCCATGAAGAACGCGAACACGATCAGGTGCCCGGACAGATCGCGGCACCACCCGGCCAGGTTCGTCACGTCGTCAAGCGTCCCCGTCTTCGCCTCGCAGCGGCCGGCGGCCGTCGTGCCCCGCATCCGCGTCGCGAGCGTCCCGCTGACGCCGGCCAGTGGCAGCGACCGCCGCAGGATGGCGCCGTTGGCGGTCGGCGTGAGGTCCACGAGCAGCTGTACGACGTCGCGCGGGCTGGTGGCGTCGCGGCGCGACAGGCCCGACCCGTCGACGACCCGCGGATGCAGGCGGTATCCGGCCAGGACCCCTGACACGGCGGCGGCGCCCGCGGCGCTCGTGCCGGCACCGCCGAACCGGACGCCGAGCTGCTTGAGCAGCAACTCGGCGTAGAAGTCGTCGGAGGGTCGGTTCATCAGGCCGAGCAACACCGACAGCGGCGGGGAGGCGACGCTGGCCAGCAGCTGGGCGCCGGCCGGTGTCACCCGCGCCACCTGGGCGGCGCGGACGGCGACGCCGACCCGCTGGAGCGCGCGAACGAACTCGAGCGTCGCATACGTGGCCGGTGTCAGCGAGGCGCCCCATCCCCGACGGGGCGCCGGTCCGATATAGCCGTGGTTGTAGGTCAGGGCGCTCAGCTGCCCACCGAGGTCATCGAGGTCCGGCAGCCCGTCGCTGGACACCGGCCCGCGCTCGCTGTCGAACAGCGACTCGTCTCCGATCACGTGCCCGGTGACCCGCCGGATGCCGGCCGCCCGCACGCGCTGTGCCAGCGTCCCGATGAGGGCTCCCTGGCCGTCCGCGTACACGGCGTCGAACCCGGACGAGCCGAGGGTGGGGTCGCCGCCGCCGTGGACGTAGAGGTCGCCGTGCCAGGTGCCGTCCGCGCCGAGCCTTCCGGTCCCGAGCACCGTCGTGGACAGCCTGCTGGAGGGACCGAGCAGGGCGAGTGCCGCCGTCGAGGTGTACAGCTTCTCCACCGAGGCCGGAGGACGGGCGACATTGGCGCGTACGGCGAACAGCAGCCGCTGCGCGGTGTCGTCGTACACGACGGCACCCGAGTGCGGTCCCGCGAGCCGCATCTCGTGCGCGAGGTCGGCCTGCAGCGCGCCGAGCCCGTTCGCGGAGGGCACGACCGAGATCCGCGTCGTGCGGGGCGCCGCCACAACGGGAGCGCGCGGCGGCGGCGCTGGGTTGGCGGGACGTGTCGCGGGCCGGGCCGCGACAGGATGGGGCGGCGGCGTCGTGGCGCCACAGCCGGCCAGGGCGCACAGCGCCGCGGCACCGGCGACGGCAAACGGCCTCGGGCCACAGCGTCGGCGGCGAACGGCGAAGGACACGGCAGGCGACGGGGGCATCGTGGGGGCGGTCGCGGCCGACGGCCGGTTCGCTGGGCGCATCCGGCGCCGCGACCTGGGTCCTAGTGTGGCGGACGAACCGGCCGAACCGGGGCACGCGCGACGCGGGTTCGTAGGATTGCGGCACCGTGACCGCGCAGACCGACCTTCTCGACCAGTTCGTGCTCCCGGCGGGGCACGCGATCCTCGACGTCGGGTGTGGCGACGGCTGGCTCGTCCGGCGCCTCGCGGCGCGAGGCGCGACGGTCGTCGGCGTCGACCCGGGCCCGGACGCGCTGTCGGCCGCGCGGGCCGCGCCGACGGTGTCCGGCGAGCGCTACCTGTGTGCCGCCGCCGAGGCGCTGCCGCTCCCCGATGATGGATTCGACGTGCTGGTCTTCTTCAACAGCCTTCACCACGTACCGGTCGACCGCATCGACGACGCGCTCGCCGAGGCGCTGAGAGTGTGCCGGCCCGGCGGCCTGGTGTTCGTACAGGAGCCGCTGGCCGAGGGGCCGTTCTTCGAGCTCATGCGACCGGTGAGCGACGAGACGGCTCAGCGAACGGCCGCCGACGACGCGCTGCAGCGGGCGGGGCGTCGGCGCGGCGTGACCGCGTCACGGCAGACGTTCACGCCGGAGGTGCGGATGCGCAACTTCGAGGCGTGGTCCGAGCACCATCTGCTCGTCGACCCCGCGCGGGCTGCCCCGCTACGCGAGGCGGAGGCCGAGCTGCGCGCGGGCTTTGCGACGCTCGGACGCCGCGACGGCGATGGCTGGTGCTTCGCCGCTCCGGCGCGCGTGACGCTGCTGCGCCCCGGCGCAGGCTGACGCCGCCCGCCGGTCCGCGGCGCTGTCGAAGCGGCCGCTACGCGTGGATCGACGCCGGACGTCGCTCGGGCAGGTGGAAGGAGCGCGCACGCCGGCTGGGCCGGAACGAGCGGACGGGTGATGCGCCGCTCGCCGGCGGCGGGCCGAGCTCGCCGCTGTGCTGGTCGTTGCGAAAGCCGCTCTCCGGCACGAGTTGCCGCGCTCGGGCGCGCGTCAGGATCGCGTCGGCGACCGCCCCTTCGTCCACCTGGTAGAGCGAGTCACGTATGAGCTCGCCGATGCGGTGTGTTTGTGGGTGTGTTGCCATGGGGTCCGCTGATGGCATCGGCGACGATCACTGGCTCGGCAAGTCGCGGCGGGTCGCGTCAACGAACATCCGGCCCCCTCGCGAGGCGGTGCTCAGGCGGCCAGGTCGGTCCGGCGACCGGTGGCGCGGCTGCTGATGAGCGCGCAGAAGGCGTCCACGATGCGCGCGTCGAACTGCGTCCCGCGGCAGTTGCGCAGCTCCTGTAGCGCCTCGCTGATCGTGACCGGCTCGCGGTACGGGCGCGGGGAGATCATGGCGTCGAACGCGTCGCACACCGCGATGATGCGCGCGCCGAGCGGGATCGCCTCGCCGCCGATGCCGTCCGGGTAGCCGCCGGAGTCCACGCGCTCGTGGCTGGAGCGCACGAGCTCGGCGACGTCGGCCAGCGACGGGGCGGCACGAATGATGCGCTCGCCGATGATCGTGTGGGCTCGCATGAAGTTCCACTCGTCGCCGTCCAGGGCCGCGGGCTTGTTGAGGATCGCGTCGGGGATCGCGCTCTTGCCGACGTCGTGCAGCTCGGCCGCGAGCCGCACCCTGCGAACGTCGTCCGCGCCGAGGCCGAGGCGCTGCGCCGTGGCCTGGGCCAGCGCGGCGACATCCCCGATGTGGTGCCCGAGGTCGTCGTCCTTCTCACTGAGGACCTTCAGCAGGACGTCGGCGCTCTGCCGGCTCGCCGACGTGCGGCCGGTGGCCTTCTGCTCGTACATGCGCCGGTCTGCCAGCAGCAGCGCGGCGTCCGCGCTGGCGGCCTCGCTCGGGACCAGCACCGTGCCGCACGAGCAATCGATGTCGAACGCCTCGCCGGACTCCAGCAGGGCCGCCGTCGCGCGCTCACGCATGGCCTCGACACCGTCGGGGCCGATGGTTGTCAGCGTGCAGAACTCATCGCCCCCCATGCGGTAGGCGGTGCCGAAGCCCTCGACGGTGGCGTTCAGGCGTTCTGCCGCACGCACGAGCAGGGCATCGCCGGCCAGGTGGCCGAAGGTGTCGTTGTAGCCCTTGAAGCCGTCGAGGTCATAGAGAGCGAGCACGAGCGGCTCGGCCTCGCTGGCCGCCCCGATCCGCTTCTGCAGCGCCTCGATCAGGGCGCGCCGGTTGCCGAGCCCGGTCAGCGCGTCGGTCAGCGCGTCGCGACGGCTGCGGGCGAGCAGGCCGGCCAGCGTCGTGCGCACGGCCAGCCAACGCCGGTAGAAGAACAGAAACGCCAGCAGCAGGACGACGATCGTGAGGACGGAGCCGATCGTGGAGATCCGCAGCGCGCGCGAGCCGAGCGCGCTGTACTGCGCCTGGGCCGCGGAGAACGCGGCGGCGACGGTGGCGCCGGCCCGCTCGACCGGTAGGCCGAGGCTGATCGTTGCGCGGAGCGTCTGAGCGCGGGTCAACGTCGGGTCACGGGCGAGGACGTCACGCGCCATGTTGGCCGCGGCGAACTCGGCGCGAAGCGCCGGCATGATCGCGCGAACATCAGAGCTCGGCGTCTGCTGCGCCAGGCGCGTGAGCGCCGCGATGGCCGAGCGCTCGCCCGCCGCCATATTGGCCGCGACCGCGGCCGGGGTGGCGAGATGGCTGACCAGGTCAAGCGGCTGGGTCGCCACCTCGCCTGTCGTGGCGGCGATGTCGGCGAGCTTGACCTTGGCGTTCGGGTAGGCGGCGGCGCTCTGCTGCAGTCCGATGATGGCGGCGATCGACCCGACCGCGAGCAGCGTCGCGCAAACGGGGGCGAGCCACCGCCTGATCATCGGTGGTCTCGCGGCCGCGACGAGGGCATGCGGCTGCATCGGCAGCGGGCGGACCGCCGCGTGATCGCCGCGGACGGATGTCGTAGCGCCGGGCGCCCGGCCGGCCCGCGACACCCGACGGGCGTCATTCAGCCGCCGTAGTAGGCCAGCCAGGCGAACAGGCTGGTCGTGCCGCCGACGGTGCGGAGCATGTCCGGCTGCGTGTTGGGGTCGCGGATCGGGCCGCCCCACCAGCTGTTCAGCCACAGGCCCTGACTGTCGCTGGCATGCTGGATGGCGGCCTGGGCGTTGTTCTGCGCCACCGAGATCCAATGATGGTCGCCGGTCGCCTGGTCGTAGGCCATCATCCACTGGAAGAAGATCGAGTCGTACAGCGGCGCCAGGTTGTACTGGACCCCATAGATGTGCGTGAGCGCGTTGGACTGCGCCGCGGCGTGGGTGCAGTAGCTGTTCTGGTGGACGTCCTGGCAGAGCAGGTACTGCGCGTAGATGAGCGGCGCCTCGACGTAATCGATGACGCTGCTGCCGGGGCCCTCGCTGTCGTATAGGCCGCTGAAGCCGATGTCGTTGGCATTCGCCCAGTCGATCCACATGCGGGCGGTGCGCAGGTCCGAGTCGTTGCCGGTGGCGTCGTAGAGCATCACGCCCAGCAGGCTGTCGGCGGCGAGCGCCTCGCCGGAGTGCTGCTGATGCTGGGTGTTCCACCACATGCCGGCCCCGCGGCCGCCGCCGGACCAGCCGCGAGCGGCGATGAAACTGAAGGCACGCTGCGCGTCGGTCAACCAGCGACGCTCGCCCGTGGCACGGTAGGCGTCGACGAAGGCGAGGCCGAGCCAGCCGTTGTCGTCGAACCAGGCCTGCGCGGCAGGGTAGTCGTCGCCCGGGTAGGGGTCGTAGCCGTTGAGGTACTTGTTCCAGTAGAGCTTCTCCGACTGACCGGCGAAGGCGTCGACGGTCGCGCGGTGCGCGGCCGACGGGTCGGCGAGCTCGACGCCGTCGGCGGCCTCGAACATTCGCACCACGCCCCAGATGGTCAGCAGCGGATACGCGCCGGTGCAGCCCAGCGTCTCGCAGTACCAGCTGTCCGTTGAGGTCCGCCAACGGGTGCTCTGCTGGTGCAGGCCCGCGTCGGCGAGCTGGACGTAGCGCGTGGTGAGCGGGTTCGGGGCCGGCGTGCTCGAGCCCGGTCCGGCGGGCGTCCACTGGCTCTGGGCGACGGCCACCGACGCGCTGCCCACCACGGCGATCACGGCGGCGCCGAGCAGCGCGGCGCCGACCCGAGCGCGCAGGGCGAGTCGCCTCATCGCGCGCCCCTGGGGCGTGGTGGCGGATGGTGGCGGCGAGTCGTGCGGAATGCGCGTCATGGCGGCGTGGGGGCGGGCCGGCGGCAAGCGGTCGCGCCCGACCTGTCCTCTGTGTCGGCATGGCGCCTCGCGCCGCTGTGTCGACAGGCAGATTTTCAGAACATGCGTCCGGCCCAGCGCCGCCCCAGCGACGCGCTGGCAGAGACCGCGCGTCGCCGCCCGGATAGCATGGCCGGCCATGCCGCCCACGCGCGCCGGAGCCCCGGAACGGCCCACCACCAAGCTGCAGCAGCAGCTCGCCGACGACAGCACCGGGCGTCGTCCGACCGCGCTGGACGCGTTCAAGCTCGCGCGCCGCTGGTTCCTCGCCGGCCGGCGGATCGACATGAGCGCGCTCGCGGACGAGCTCGGCGTCAACCGCGTGACGCTCTATCGCTGGGTGGGGTCACGCGATCAGCTGCTGGTCGAGGTGCTGTGGTCGCTCGCCCAGCGCACGCTCGAGCTGGCCGACGCGCAGGTGAACGAACGTGGCCCCGAGCGACTCGTGCAGACCGTGACGCGCTTCCTGGAGGCGGTCATCGACAGCCCCGGCATGCGCCGCTGGGTCGGCGACGAGGGGGACTCGGCGATGCGTCTGCTCACGCGGCGCGAGACCGACTTCCAGCGCCGCCTGATCGACGCGATGGAGCGGCTGTTGCGTGAGGAGGCCGCCGCCGACCGGCTCGACCTGCCGGTCGATCTGCACGAGGTCGCGTACGTCCTCGTGCGCCTGATCGAGAGCTACGTCTACCTCGATCTCATCACGGGCGAGCAGCCCGATGCCCGTCGCGCCGAACCGGTGCTGCGCCTGCTGCTGCGCTAGGCGGTGCGCTGGGCGGGGAAGCCGTCGCTGCGGGCGCCCACCTCGGCAGCGGCGCAGCACACCTGATCGCGGCCGCTGCGCTTGGCTTCGTACAACGCGTGGTCCGCTCGCGCGAACAGGCTGGCGTAGTCGAACGCCTCGCCGGGTGGGCACACCGCCACTCCGAGCGACAGGGTCACCCCGGAGTCGGCGATCGGCGGTTCGCGGATCGCGACGCGCAGGCGCTCGGCCACGGCCGCGGCGTCCTCCTCGATCGACGGCAGCAGGGCCACGAACTCGTCGCCGCCGACCCGGTACACCGTGTCGAAGGTGCGCAGCTCGTTGCGCACGCGGCGCGAGACCTCGCGCAGCACGGTGTCGCCGGTCGCATGGCCCAGCTCATCGTTGATCCGCTTGAGCTGATCGAGGTCGCCGACGATGATCGCGATCTGTGCCTCGCTTGCGGCCGTTCCTTCCAGCTCGGCGGTGCGCGCCTTCAGGGCCGTTCGGTTGAGCATGCCCGTGAGCTCGTCGACGACGCCGACCTCGAGGTGATCGAGCGTCGATCGTCCCAGCGTGCATCCGATGACGGCCACCGTGGTCGTCAACCCCAGCGCCAGCGTCACGATCCCGGGGTCGCGGGATGCCAGCCCGGCGTCCCAGCCATAGGCCACCGCGATGATCAACAGCCCGCTCAGCGCGGCCCCGGCGGCGACCACGCGGGGCGGGAACACCGGACTGAACGCCGCCACGAGCAGCCCCAGTGCCGGGAGCGCGACGAGCATCGACACCCCGGGCGCGGGGTGCGCCACCAGCCAGCCGGCGGCCGCACACAGCTCGGCGACCACCCACGCGGCCGCGAGGGCGCGCTCGGGACGGCGCAGGCGCGGCAGCACGGCGACCGTGCTGACGAGGACGGCGGCGCCGATCGTTGGCGGCACGATGATCCACCAGCCGAAGGACGGCGCGGCCGCCATCACGGCAGCCAGCGCACACGGGTAGATGATCATCAGCCCCAGCAGCTGCGACCGTTGCGCCAGGGCCACGAGCTGTGCACGCTGCTGGCGATCGCGCACGAGCCATCCGCGGTCGCCCCGGTCCCGTGCGACGCGCGCCAGCAGGACGGTCTCCGTGCTGGCGTCCCGCGGTTGGGGGCGCTCCGCGGGCAGCTCGCGGCCACGCCGCTGCGCCGACGGGGCGGAGCGCAGGGCGATCACGGTCTGGGGCCCCTCGGCACAGCACACCCGGTCGCGACCGGTGCGCTTAGCACGGTAGAGCGCATCATCGGCCGCGGCGAACACCCGCCCGAAGTCGAATCCGGGAGGCTCGGACACGGCGACCCCCAACGACATGGTGACCGGCACGTCATCGACCGGTGTCGCCCGGACCGCCTCGCGCAGGCGCTCGGCCAGCTGCCGCGCATCGTCCGGCCTGGCTCCGGCAAGCAGGCACACGAACTCCTCGCCACCGAGCCGGTACAGCGAGCCGCCCGCCAGCGTGGCCGCCAAGCGGCCAGCCAGCGCGGCGAGCACGCCGTCGCCTCGCGCATGCCCGTGTCGGTCGTTGATCGACTTGAAATGATCGATGTCGGCGATGAGCACCGCCACCGACCCTCCGCTTGCGGCGGCCTGGTGGGCGAGCTCTCCGACACGCGCCGCCAGCGAGGCCCGATTGGGAAGCCCGGTGAGGTCGTCGAAGAACGCCGAGCGACGCGACGCGACGTCCTTTTCGCGGGCCAGCGAGGCGCCGAGCGTGGCCACGAGCACCGTGGCGATCGGGTACAGCACGGCCGGGGGAAAGCGCTCCACGCCCGCGGCGTCGAGCGCCAGGCTCAGGCCGACGATCACCCCGACGGTGACGAACGCTGCCGCGGCGACGACGCGGTCGGGCAGCAGCGTGGCGACGAGGATCATCGGGTAGGCGAACAGCGGCAGCAGATACAGCTCCGGGCCGCTGGCCAGCGCGATGCTCGCGGCCGCCACCGCCATGCCGGCCAGCCAGCTGACGATGACCGCCAGCTCGGGCCGGTCGCGCCGGGCCACCGCGGCGTACGCGCACTCGAGCACCGCTCCGGCGAGCAGCAGCCCCACGACCGGACTGATCCCGAACGTCGGCACTCCGACGGCGGCGGCAGCGACGGCGACGACCCCGCAGCAGCGGGCGGCCGGTCGCAGGCGGCGCGTCATGTCGACGATCCGCCCCCGTTCGCCGTCCTCGCATAGCCGTACACGGTCGCGGGTCACGCGCTTGGTTATCGACTGGCCCGGATGCCGCCTTGAAGCCGGTGGCCGGACGTCCGCGCCCGTCCATCGACGCCGCATCGGGCCGGCGGCGGCGCGCCGCGCGTCGTACGCCCGGTGGCCCCGGCCTCAAGGCCGATCCGGCGCCGGTCGATACCACCACGTACGTCTGCACCCCACGTCATGGCCCTCCGGCTGCGATCCCCATATCGGCCTGCACGGAAGCAGGCGCTCGACACGGACGTCGTCCGCGACTCGTCCGGCGGCCGGCGACGCCCGGCGTGGCACCGCTTGCGCTCGCGCGGGGTGTCCGGCCGCCTGCTCATCGCCGTGCTGCTGCCGATCACCGTGCTCGGCATCGGCGCCGGCGCGCTGCTGCGACAGCGCTACCAGACCGCGCAACAGGCGGCGGCGATCCTCCGCCAGATCCCGGCGCTCAACCAGCTGGCCAACCTCCGTCAGGAGCTCGACCTGGAGCGGGTGCCGATCGAGGGCTGGCTGCGCGCCAAGCAGTTCGGCTTCGACATCCCGAACATCTCGAGCTACCTGGGCTTCACCAATGAGTCGACCGGCCAGGCCCGCGCCGTCACCGACGCCGAAATGCGGATGCTTGGGCCGGCGGTCCCGAGCGGCTTCGCCAGCGGACTCGCCGCGGTTCGCCGGCAGGCCGATGCCGGGACGCTGGCCGCGACCCCCGCCGATCGAGCGTTTGCCCGCCTGGACGCGATGCTGTCGGACGCCTTCACCGCGCGCCTGGTCGAGCTGCAGGACCGGATCGCCGGGCTGAGCGACACCGCCGCCCTGCAGGGGGGGCTGCGCGCGCTCAACGACGCGAATGGCGCGCTGAGCGCCGGCGTCGACGAGCTCGGGGAGGTCAGCGACATCGAGCTGCCGGGTGCGCATACGGCGACGCAGCTGAGCGGCCTCGGCCAGACGGTCGCCCTGCTCGATCAGGCCGGTCAGGGCTTGCATGACGCCGGCGGGCCGCTCTCGGTGTTGTGGGCGCGGTTCCAGAACGGCGCGAGCGAGAGGACCTTTGAGGGTCTGCTGACCACCGCGGCGACCGGACGTTCCGCGCCGGCGCCCACGACGGCGAGCTTCGACTCGCTCCTGCCGGTGGCGACGACGTTCCGCGCCGGGGTGATCGGCGCGCGTGAGCTGTATGCCCTGGTCGACGCCGCCGAGCGCGGCGTCCAGGCGCGGGCGGCCGCGGTCAGCCGCGCCAACACCGACGCCTTCCGGATGCTGCTGGCCGAGATGCTGCTCGCCGCGGGACTGACGATCGGGGTGGCGCTGTTGCTCGCGCGCTCGATCACGGGGCCGCTGCGCGTGCTCGAGGCACGCGCCCGCGCGGTCAGCGGCGGCGACCTCGAGGCGCTCGTACCCACGGGTCGTGGGCCCAAGGAGACGGTGGTCGTGTCGGAGGCGTTCAACGACCTGGTCAACAACCTGCGCCTCATGGAGGCGCAGACCCGGGCCCTGTCGGAGTGCGCGTTCGACGACCCGGTCCTCAGCGAGCCGCTGCCGGGACGTCTCGGCCGGGCGTTGCACGAGTCCGTCCGCGTGCTGTCTGGATCGATCATGGAGCGTGACGCGCTCCAGCACCGCCTGGTGCATCAGGCCACGCACGACGCGCTGACCGGCCTGCACAACCGGGCGGCGACGGTCGAATTCCTCGAACAGGCGCTCGCGCGGGCACAGCGCTCCGGCGCTCCGCTGGCGGCGCTGTTCATCGATCTCGACGACTTCAAGCGGGCGAACGACACCCACGGCCACGGCGTGGGCGACGCAATTCTCAAGCAGATTGGCGAGCGCCTGTGCGCCGCCACGCGGCGAGGTGACTTCGTCGCCCGCCTCGGCGGTGACGAGTTCCTCGTCGTGGCCGAGGGGCTGGAAGGTCCGGGCGAGGCGACCACGCTGGGCGAGGCGCTGCTGAGCAGCATCGGCACGCCGGTGTCGGTGCAGTCGGTGACCGTCAGCATCGTCGCGTCGGTCGGCGTCGCGTTCGCCCATCAGGACGCCAGCGACGAGCCGTCGCAGCTGCTGGCGCGCGCCGATCTGGCCGTCCACCGCGCCAAGGAGGCCGGCAGCGGCCGCGTCGAGATCTACGACGAGAGCCTGCAGAGCACGCTGCTGACCCGTGCCGGGGTCGAGCAGGACCTCCATGCCGCTCTCGATGCCGGTGGTGACGGTCTGTTCCTCGTCTACCAGCCGATCATCGACGCCCGCACCGGGGAGATGCGCAGCGTCGAGGCCCTCGTGCGCTGGGAACGGCAAGGCAGCGGCCTGTGCCAGCCCGGCGACTTCATCCCGGCGGCCGAGCAGAGCGATCTGATCATCCGACTGGACTGCTGGGTGCTGGCGGCCGCGCTGACGCAGCTTGCCGAGTGGTCGAACTCGGTGCCGGCGGACACGAGCGTCGCCGTGAACATCTCTGGGCGCCATCTGCTGTCCGGGCAGCTGGCCGAGCACGTCGAGGCGGCCGTGGCCGCCGCTCGGGTCGAGCCCGGTCGCCTCATCCTGGAGGTGACCGAGACCGTCCTGCTGGCCGACCTGGCCACCGTCGCCGGGGAGCTCGAGCGTTTGCGCGCGCTGGGCATCCGGGTGGCGATCGACGACTTCGGCACCGGCTACACGTCGCTGGCCCATCTCCAGCACCTGACCGTCGATGAGCTGAAGATCGACCGCTCGTTCATCGAGCAGCTGTCCAACGACGGCGAGAGTCCGCTCGTGCGGATGGTCACCGAGCTCGGTCATCAGCTTGGCGTCAGCGTGGTGGCCGAGGGCATCGAGACCGACGAGCAGCGCGCGCTGCTGACCGAGATCGGCTGCGACGCGCTCCAGGGCTTCCTGATCGCACGGCCGCTCACGCTCGAGCATCTGGAGCGCTGGCGCTCCGAGCGCGCGCCGGTCGAGCGCGCGGCGTAGCGGCACGCCGTCGCCGGCTAGAGCTCGCCCAGGCGCGACCCGACCTGCTCGCAGACGCGTGCGACCCAGCCTGCCGGGTCCGGGTCGTTGGGTGACAGCCACACCTGCTCGATGCCCAGTGCGGCGTAGCGTTGCATCGCCGCGAGAAAGCCGTCGGCGTCGGCGAGCGGGTCTGCGGAGAAGATGATCGTGCGCTCGATCGCGGCCGGGTCGCGGCCCTCGGCGTCGCAATGGCGATCGAGGACGCTCGAGCTTGTGCTCGACCACGGCGGGGTCGGGGGCGAACAGGTTGCACGCGTCGGCGTAGCGCGCAACGAGGGCAAGCGTCTTGCGCTCGCCGCTGCCGCCGATGAGGATGCGCGGCCGGGGCCGCTGGATCGGGCGCGGCTGGCAGATCGTTTCGACCAGGCGGTAGTGGCGGCCCTCGTACGGGCCATCGTCATCGCTCCACATCTGCCGGCAGATCTGGATCGCCTCCTCGAGGCGCTCGAAGCGCTCGCGCGATCGGCGGGAACGGGACCCCGAGTCCGAGGTGCTCGCGTTCGTACCACGCCGCGCCGATCCCCAGCTGGGCGCGTCCGCCGGAGAGCACGTCGAGCGTGGCCACGATCTTGGCGAGCAGCCCGGGATGCCGGTAGGTGACGCCGGTGACAAGGAGACCGAGCCGGATCCGCTCCGTCTGCCCGGCCAGGAACCCGAGTGCCGTGTAGCCCTCGAGCATCGGATCCTGCGCGGTGGCCAGCTGCTCCATCTGGAAGTAGTGGTCCATCAGCGTGAACGCCGCCGCGCCGCCCTCGCTCGGCGGCGCGCGCCGTCGCGGCCAGGGTGGAGGCGAGCGCCTCCGGGCCACCGGGCAGGGTGAAGCGCGGATTGTGGATGGCGAGCTTCACGACGCGGCCGTCGCCATGTTCGCACGAGCGGCCCTATCGGAGGAGCGCCGCCGCGCGTATGCTGCTGCCGATGATCAGGGCCGGGAACGGTGAGCCGCTGGTGCTGCTGCATGGCGTGCTGGGCTCGGAGCGTATGTGGGCACACGTGGTGCCGCTGCTCGCGTCCGACTACGACGTGATCGCGCCGACGGCGCTCGGGCATCGCGGCGGCCGGCCGGCGTCGCGGCGGCCGGTACGCATCGGGGACGTCGCCGACGACGCCGAACGAACCCTCGACGAGCTCGGCCTGACCCAGGTTCATGCCGCCGGCAACTCGATGGGCGGCTGGGTCGCCTTCGAGCTGGCCCGCCGGGGACGTGCGCGCTCGGTGTGCGCGCTGTCGCCGGCCGGGGCGTGGGAGGTGGGCAGCGCCAGTCATGCGCGCTCGCGCGGCCGTCTGCGCACCGCGATGCGCCAGACGCGGCTCGGCCGGCCGCTGCTCCCGCTGGCCGCCCGCTCGCCGGCGTTTCGCCGCTTCGCGCTGCGCGTGACCGCGGCGCATGGCGATCGGGTGCCAGCTGATGAGCTCGTCGGGCTCGCCGACGACCTCTTGGGTTGCGGCATCGGCTCGGACCTGCTCACCGGCGATGACCGGCTCGAGCCGCTCGCGCCGGCCCCCTGCCCGGTGACGATCGCCTGGGCAGCGCTCGATCGCATCTTCCCGGTGGCGGTCAACGGGGTGCAGGCGCGGGCGCTCGTCCCCGACGCCGCCTGGGTCGTGCTCGACGATGTGGGGCACGTTCCGATGCTGGACTCACCCCGCCGCGTCGCGTCGACGATCCGGGCAGCCTGCCCCCCGGCGTCGGTGCTCACCGCCCGCGCGAGCGCCAGCGACGCAGGCCGGTGAGCCTCGCGCCCCCGGCGCCGCCGCCCCGTAAGCTTCCGCTCGTGCCTGCCCGCCGCCGTGTCGATTGCTCCGGACGCGTCGCGGTCGTCACCGGTGCTGGCTCGGGCATCGGACGCGCGATCGCGCTGCGCGTCGCGCGCGAGGGCGCTGTCGTGCACGTCGCCGACCTCGACGAGCAGCGCGCAGGCGCCGTGACCGCTGAGATCGCCGCCGCCGGCGGGCGCGCGAACGCTCACACCCTCGATGTGACGGACCCCGAGGCCGTCGAGGCGCTTGCGACCGAGGTGTTCGCTGACCCCGCGGGCGTGGACCTGCTGTTCAACAACGCCGGCGTGGGGCATGCCGGCGCCGTCGCCGACACGCCGCTCGAGGACTGGCGGCGCATCGTCGAGGTCAACCTGATGGGTGTCGTGCACGGTGTGCACGCGTTCGTGCCGCGGCTGCTGGCGCAGGGACGACCGGCGCACATCGTCAACACCGCGTCGATGGCCGGCCTGGTGGCGACCGCCGGCCTCGTTCCGTACTGCACTTCGAAGTTCGCCGTCGTCGGACTCAGCGAGGCGCTCGACCTCGAGATCGGCCCGCAGGGTGTCAGGGTCACGGCCCTGTGCCCGGGCATCATCAACACCGACATCGTCCGCACCACCACGACCCGCGGTGCATGGGACGCCCGGCACGAGAAGCTCACCCAGTTCTACGCCACGCGCGGCACCTCGCCCGATGTCGTGGCCGCCGCGGCCCTCGACGCCGTCGCTCGCGGTCTGGTGATCGTGCCCACGCCGCGCTACCAGGTCCTTCCCGCCTGGCTGCTGAAGCGCTACGCGCCCCCGCTGGGCCGCGCGGTCGCGCGGGCCACGGTCAGGCTGATGGGCCCCGGCTGACGCGGCGGCGGACGGGCGCGACGGTCTCGGTCTGCGGTCAGTCCTCGCAGATATCGGCGGTCTTGGCGGCGGTGATACGCACGACGTCACGGGGATCGACGAGCACCGCGTGGGTGTGGTCGCCGCCGGGACAGAGCACCTGCGGCTGCGCCAGCAGCGCGCTGTCGATCACGGTGGCCGCGGCGACCATCGGTCCGAACGGCGGCACAGCGCCAACCTCCAGCGTCGGAAAGTCCCGTCCGATCTCGTCCTCGCTGGCCAGTCGCAGCTGGCGCTCGGCCCCGAGCAGGTCGCGCAGCTTGTGCAGGTCAAGCCGCCCCGAGGCGGGGATCGCGGCGATGACATAGCTGTTGCCGTGTTGCAGGACCACCGTCTTGGCCACGGCATCCGGCGGCCAGTCGGCGACGCGCGCCTCGGCAGCGGCGCTCATCGTCGGCTCGTGCTCGACGCGCTCGTAGCGGATGCCGGTCCCGTCCAGGTAGTCGGTGATGGCTTCTCCTCGGGTCGTCGCCATCGCGGGTGGGGTTGCGCCATCGCTCATCGCATGCCTCCTCGGTTGCTTCACGGTCGCCAGGTCCAGTTTCCCGGCCCGCGGGCCACGGGGCATCGCCGCAACCCCACCGATGACATCAGTAGAGCTCACGGATCCAGCGCTTCGCGGGCTCGGCTACGGTCGCGGCGTGCGGCGATCCGATGCACGACGATTGGCCGATGCCCTGCGCGACGAGCTGTGGGCGTCGGCCAGCAATGACATGCTGACGCGCATCGCCGAGCGGGGTGGGATGAACGTCGGCCTCAACCCGCCGGACGCGATCGAGGACGAGGAGCTCGCGGAGATCGTGTGGCGGGCGCTGCAGCGAGCCGGGCTCGCCGAGGGCGATTAGGTCCCGGTCAGCCCGCCGCCCGGTCGGGCGCCGGCGACGCCTTCAGGCGAGCGCCGCGGATCGCGCGCTGCACGTCGGTGACCGACACGAGCCCCACGGGTGCTCCGCTCGTGTCCACCACGACGGCGCGGCCCACGCGGGCAAACGCCGGGCGCTCGAGCAGGCGGGCGACGTCGGTGTCCTCGGAGATCACCAGGGTCGGATCGGCGTCGACGATCTCGGCGACGCGCGCGAGCGCTCGTCGCTCGGGCGGCAGGGCCTCGACGCGGTCGACCGTCGCCAGGCCGAGCAGCCGGGAGCGCTCGTCGATCACGGGGAAGGCCGTGTAGCGGTAGCGTGCGAAGTACTCGCTGGCCGCGACGTCGACCGGCAGCTGCGCCGGGATCGACACGACCGGCGCGGCCATCAGCTCGGACGCGGTGACGCCGGCGAACACGGCCTGGATCTCCGCTCCCATCGCCTGCTGACCGGCGGCGGTGATGATGAAGAACCCGATCACGCCCAGCCACAGGCCCTCCGGAGCGCCGTCGAACAGCTCGAGCATGCCGAGGGCGATCAGCAGGAAGCCGAACACGCGCCCCAGCCCGGCCGCCGTCTCGGTGGCTCGCCGCATGTCGCCGCCGCGGCGCCACAGCAGCGCGCGGGCGACCCGTCCCCCGTCGAGCGGGAACGCCGGTATCAGGTTGAAGCCGAGGATGAACGCGTTGATGAGGACCTGGTAGTCGACGAGCGCGCGCAACCACGGCGCGGTCGAGCCGGGCAGGATCAGGTCCAGCACCCCGAAGGCCGCCAGGATCACCGCGGTCACCGCCGGGCCGGCGAGGGCGTAGCGCAGCTCGTCGTCGGGCGAGTGCGCCTCGCCCTGCATCCGCGCGACGCCACCCAGCAGCCACAGGTCGATCTCGCTGACCTCGATGCCCCGCGACCGCGCGACGACGGCGTGCCCGAACTCGTGCGCCAGGATGCTGGCGAACAGCAGCAGCGTGCTCGCCAGGCCAAGCGCGTACGCCGCGAGCGGAGCGATGCCGGCGACTTCGTCGGGGAAGTAGCTGGCCCCGAGCACCCAGGTGAACAGGGCGACGATGACCAGCCACCACGGGCTGACCCCGATCGGGATGCCCGCGATACGAGCGACACGCCAACTTCGACCCGGCATGACGTCCAGGCTAGACGCGGCACGGGCCGGCGCTATCGGGGCAAACCCTCCAGCCGGACCCGGACGTCCGCTCGGACGGCTCAGTAGTTCACCCGGGGGTTGAGCCGGAGGCAGCGCGGATGTGGCCGGACGCCGCGCGGTTACGGTGGCAACGGGCGTCCGCAGCCAGCCGCGACGGTTCGGCGGCGGCGGGGGAGCCCCCTTCATCCCCTATCGATACGGAGGACACGATGAGCCACAGCGAGATGCAGGCCACCGAGGTTGAGGGGAGCTACCGCGCACCGCGATTCGAGCACGCGAGGGTGAGCGATGTGATGCGCGCCGGCGCGCTGACGTGCCGGTCGGAGGCGCCGTTGCGCGAGGTCGCCCGCACGATGGCCGGTCACCACATTCACTGCGTCGTCGTCGGCGAGCCCGCCGCGCCGGGGTCGTGGAGGGCGCTGTCCGACCTGGACCTCGTGGCGGCGATCCGAGGCGGCGGCTTCGCCGAGCAGACCGCGGGCGATGTCGCGCGCGGCGAGCTGCTCACCGTCACCCGCGACGACGGGCTCGAGCACGCCGCGCGGCTGATGACCGAGCACGGGACGTCGCATCTCGTCGTCGTCGACGACGACGCGCAGCCGATCGGGATGCTGTCCACGCTGGACGTCGCCGGCTGCGTCGCGTGGGGCCTGGCGTAGCGCGCGTTGTCCCGGGCAAGCCAGATCGTCGTCGTAGGCGTCTCGGCTCGCCGGCGAGCGCCCTCGCGCGGCGTTGCCCGGGAGCCAACCCCATCGGCTCGCCGACTGCGGTTATGCTCAGTGACCCGGAGGCCGAGAGGTCGACGGTGTCAGCGACGTTTTCGAGATCGAAGCCGTTGCGTATCGCTGCAAATACCCAAAGGAGTCGGTCCGTGCGTAAGGTCGCTGTGTGGTCAGGGACGGTCGCTGTCATGGTTGCGTTCGCGGTGCCCGCGTCCGCGTCGGCCGCCGAGGTGCTGAGCGCGTCGCCGAAGCTGACGGGCAAGCTCGGTGGGCCCGGCACGCTCACCGTCAATGCCGGCGTGACCGATTCCCTCGGGGGAATTCCGTCGCCGCTCATGCAGCTGCTCATCGACGTGCCGCCGGGGTTCACCTACAACTTCTCCACGGTGCCGGTGTGCCCCGTAGCGACGATCACCGCGGCCAACGGGTCGGTGCCGCCGGTGTGCCCGGCCGGCTCGCAGATCGGCTCGGGTAGCGCGATCGTGCAGGCGGCGCTGGGCTCCACCACCCTGGTCGAGAACACGGTGATCGACATCTACGCGATCCAGCGCAGCCCGTTCAAGGCCGAGGTGTGGGGCAATGGCACCACGCCCGTGGCCGAGACGCTGACCTTCCCCGGCACGTTCACGCCGATCGGGGCTCCCTACGCGGAGCAGATCGGGGTGAACATCCCGCCGATCCCCACCGTGCCCGGCGGACCCGACGGCTCGGTCACCTCGCTGAGCTTCACCCTTGGCGGGATGCACACCGCCACCGCCACCAAGACGGTCAAGCACGGCAACAAGACGGTCAAGCAGACCGTCAAGACCTCCGTCGGCCTGTTCGACCTACCCACGAAGTGCACCGGCTCGATCCCGTGGGGGGCCAGCACGAGCTTCGCCGACGGCAGCACCGTCCCAATCACCGGCAAGCTGCCCTGCCCAGCCTGACCGTCTGAGCACCCGGGCCGGCGTCAGCCGGCCCGGCGGACGACCAGTCCGCGACGCGGCGGTCGCGATCGGCGCGCTACTCGACGTCGATCGCGCGCATGGTGTGCTCGTCGGGCAGCTTGTCGAGGATGCCTCGCAGGGTCTCCCGCTCGTCCGCCTGTTCGCGCTGGAGGTCGTTGAGGAGCAGCCGCACCGCGCTGTGGATGATCTTCATCTGCTCGGGTGCGAGGGGCAGGACGAGGCGGCCGTCGGCGCCCGGCGGTTGCGCGAGGCCGGCCAGCACGTCGCGGGCCAGCTGGCGGATGTGCGGCTCGTGCGCCTCATCGGAGATGAGCAGGCGCACGGCGCTGGCGGCCACGCTGGCCTCCTCCGGGGCGAGGAGGAGGTGGTACGCCGGCTCGGGCGTGTTCGCGGTGTCGTTCATGCGCTCTCCGGTGGTCTCGTTAGACGGGAGTGTCGGCCGGCAGCCCCACGAGCTGCGCGCTGCGCTCCCACAGGCCGGCGGCGAGGGTGTCATCCTGCGCCTGCGCGCTGGGCGTGACGACCTTCTCGTCCTCGACGTACTGGCCGGTGAGCCCGGCTGCGTCGTCGGAGACTGCGAGCCACACCAGTGACCGGGCGCCGCGCTGCGGGGAGCGAAAGAAGGGGGAGCCGAGCGTGGTCAGGACCTTCCAGATGCCGTTGTCGTTCTTGCCGAATCCGGTGCGCACCACCCCGGGATGGAAGCAGTTCGCACGCAGCTCGGGGTCACGCCGGGCCAGCTCCCGGGTGAAGAGGATGTTGCACAGTTTCTACGTGCCGTAGACACGCATGGCGGCGTAGGAGCCCTCGGACTGCAGGTCGTCGATGATGCAGACGGCCGGACTTGTGGGCGTCCGATGCGGTGGTGACCACGCGGCCGCCGTCGAGCCGGTCGAGCAGCAGGTTGGTGAGCAGGAACGGCGCGAGGTGGTTGAGCGCGAAGGTCTGCTCGAAGCCCTCTGGGGTCTCCTTGCGCGAGGCGAACAGCGCCCCGGCGTTGTTCGCCAGGACGTCGATGTGCGCGTATTGCTCGCGGACCTCCTCGGCCAGGGCGCGCACCTCGGACATCAGCGCGAGGTCGGCCACGTGCTCGTGGACCGGCGCGCCACCGCCGGTCGCCACGGCCTCCGCCGCGACGGCCCTGACGCGTTCGGGTTCGCGGCCGACGAGGGCCAGCTCGACCCCCTGGCCGGCGAGCGCCACGGCCGCGGCCCGGCCGATGCCGCGGGTGGCTCCGGTGAGCAGGACGAACGTCACGGCGCGCACTCTACCGGCGGCGGCACGTCGCCGAAACGGGCCTACTCGGTGTCGACGCCGAGGGTTCGCGCGGTCGGCGACCTTGGCACGGTGTGCTGGTCGGGGTTGGTCCCCAGGATGCGATCGCCGAGGTTCGAGCTCACGCCCATCCAATAGCCCTCGTGCTTGAAGTGGTGCAGGCGATGGTTGCGCCAGATCCCGCGGTACCAGCGCGCTCTTCGGCACGTACGGCGTGTGGATGAGGAAGTGCGACCACTCGTAGCGGAACAGGCCGAGATAGGCCACCGTGAGCGCCGTCAGCGAGAGCGCCACCACGTGCCCGCCGCCGAGCGCGGCGACGAGCGCCCAGGTGAGCAGCGGCACCAGCACGGCGATCTGCACCGCGAAGCTGACCACCTCGACAGGCTTGAGCAGCACCCGATCGAGGTCGGAGGGGGAGCGGTGATGGTTGCGGTGCTGGATCGACCCGTACAGCTCGACGCGCCGGCCGAGCAGCGTCAGCGGCGGCAGATGCAGCAGGTACTTGTGAATCACCCATTCCACGAACGGCTGTGCGGCGAACAGCGCCACGAGCGGAAGCGACATCGCGCCAGGACCACTGGCCGACGTAGATCCGGGCGGCGAGCGCGATGCCCAGCGCGGCCAGCACGGCGCGCGGGGAGAAGTGGGCCATGAACTCGCGCAGACACGCACGCAGGGTCGTGAGGTCGGTGCGCTTGGAGGTGATCGCGGCGTGGTACGAGGCGGGGACCTGGTCTGTGCTCATGGCCCTATCCGGTGGCGGTTTTGCGGGACTGCGTGATCGCGACGAAGAACTCGGGGGCCGGCGTGAGCGCCAGCCGCGTGGCGCGCTCCGCGGCTTCCGCGTCGCCGGCCGCGATCGCGGCGGCGATCGGTCGACGGTGGTCGCTGCGCCCGAGCTCGTGCTCCAGCCAGGGCAGGCTGACGTCAGGAATCGCGTGCACGGCGCGGATCAGGCTGTTGAAGGCCAGCTGGTAGGCGAGGTTGCCGGCGCCGTCGAGGATGCGCTGCCAGAACAGCTGGTCCACGGCGAACAGGTCGGGGCCGCTCGAGACCGACGCGATCCGCCCGGCGATCGAGACCAGGTCGCGGCGCACGTCCGGCTCCGCGCGCTCGGCGCACAGCCGGGACAGGTCGGCGCCGATGCCTGCGCGCATCTCCAGGGCGGCGCCGAGCAGCGGCAGCAGGGCCTCGACCGCCTCCGCGTGCTCGGCGACGACCGCCAGCAGGTCCAGCCCGGCGCTGCGCCGAAAGTCGAGCACCTTGGTTCCCCCACCCTGCACGACGTTGACCAGGCCGACCTGCTCGAGCCGCTTGACCGCCTCGCGCACGACGTGGCGGTTGACGGCGAACACCTCGCTGAGCGCCCGTTCGGAGGGGATCGTCGTGCCGGGCGCATAGCGGCCGCTGACGATCTCGGCCGTGAGCTGCTCGAACACCTTGTCGGCCAGCGAGCTGTTCTCGACCATGCGCAACGCCACGGGTGGCAGCTTAGCAGCTGGTCCAACCAATTTTGGCGCAGCATGTCACCCGAGGCGGCCCTGCGGCGGCCCTGCCGCAACCCCGCGCTGTGTAAGCGTGCGCGGGGCGGTGCCTGCGGACCGTCCGGTCCGCAGGCACTCACTGCCTATACGACTTGGACGTTGACCGCCTTGGGTCCCTTGTCGCCGCTCTCGGCGTCATAGGAGACCTTTGCGCCCTCGGCGAGCGAGTGATAGCCGTCGCCAACGATCCCGCTGTGATGAACGAACAGGTCCTTCGACTGGTCATCGGGCGTGATGAACCCGAAGCCCTTGTCGTCGCTGAACCACTTCACGGTTCCAGTAGCCATTGTTTCCTCCGGCGTCGATGTGTGCTGCGAACGCGGAGATTGCTGAGCAAAAGCTACGAGCGCTGGCACTACATGGTATTGGGCTCATGCCCAACCTGATGGCGTAACGGTAGCACCCGCGGGGACGTGGCACGCTGGATCGGCGCGGTGCTACCCGCCGGAGCGCCGCCGTGAGCTGCCGTGCGAGGCCAGGCGGCGCTCGATCGCGTTCAGCTGTGCGGTGAAGTCGGCGATGGCGTCGCGCAGCGGAGGGGGGGTCTGCCCGTCGCCCGACGACCGGTACACCGCCCGGTCGCGCAGCGCCTCGAGCACCCGCATCAGGCGCGTCGCCCGATGGGCGAGACGCCGACGTTCGAGCTCGGCTCCGATCGTCGTTCCGGCGTTCGCGCGAAGGCCGGCGGCGTCCGCGGGCGCCGCGGCTCGCTTGGTGCGTTGTCTTGCGACCGCCATCAGATTCCCCCTCCGTCCGAAGCGACGGGCCGAGCGCCGTCGTGTTGGCGCCGATCCTGACCGGGCCGTGCAACCCTCGCGTCGGCAGAAAACCCTGATTGCGGTCCGGTGTCGGTCCGCAGGCGCCGGATGATCCGGTTGCGTACGGTGTGCACTGGGCGCATGACCGACGCCGCTGCCAACGTCCCCGACGGATCGCCGCCGCTTGCCGCGGCTGCTGGTGCGAACGTTCGCGCCACCCTGCGTCTCAGCGCGGCGGCGCTGCGCCGACGCTGCGATCCGGCCGAGCTGGGCTTCGCCACGACGGCAGAGGTGGCCCCCGCCGACGGGGCGGCCGGGCAAGAGCGCGCCTTGCGTGCCATCGATTTCGCGGTGGCGATACCGCAGCGCGGCTACAACGTCTTCGCCACCGGTCCGGATGGCACCGGCAAGCGCGAGACGGTGCAGGCGCGGCTGCAGGCGTATGCGCGTGAGCAGTCGGCATCCCCCGACGTCGTCTACCTGTTCAACTTCGACGAGTCCGCGCGGCCGCTGTGCGCGGCGTTGCCTCCGGGTCGTGGACGCCGTCTGGCCCACGCCATGAGCGAGTTCGTCGAGCACGCCGGTCGGGAGATTCCGCGGGCGTTCGAGAGCGAGAGCTACCGGCGGCGGCGGGAGGAGGCCGTGGCACCGCTGGAGCGCGAGCACCAGGAGCAGCTCGAGCAGGTGCGCAGTTTCGCCCGCTCGCGTGGGCTCGACCTCGAGATGACGCCGTCTGGCCTGGTCACCATCCCGCTGTCGCACGGCCGGCCGGCCACGCCGCAGGAGTTCGAACGGCTGCCCGAGGACGAGCGACGCGGCCTCGAGGCCGCGGGCCACGAGGTCGAACAGCGGATGGCCGAGGTGATCCCGCAGCTGCGCGACCTCGACGCGCGAGCGCGCGAGCGGGTCCGCGGGCTGGACCGAGAGGTCGTCCTGTTTGCCGTCGGTCACCTGATCGACGACGTCAAGCGTGAGCACGGCGACGTGAGCGCGGTGGCGACCTGGCTGCGAACGCGTGCGCGAGGACGTGATCGACAACTACGGCGGCTTCGTCGCCGGCGGAGCCCCGGAGCAGCTGCCGCCCGCGCTTGGCGCGATGCTCGGCCGTGAGGCCGCCGCGTTTCGCGCGCGCTACGAGGTCAACGTGTTCGTCGCGCGTGAGGAGCCGGACGGCGCCCCGGTGGTGGTGGAGCGCAACCCCACCTACCCGCGACTGTTCGGCCGCATCGAGTTCGAGACCACCCTCGGCGCCGCCGTCACCGACCACCGTCACATCAAGGCCGGAGCGGTTCACACGGCCAGCGGCGGGTATCTGATCCTGCGCGCGAGCGACCTCCTGCGCCAGCCGTTCGCGTGGGAGAAGCTCAAGGAGACCTTGCGCTCGGGCCGCTCGCAGATCGAGAACCTGGGCGAGCAGTTCACGCTGTTCCCGACCGCCAGCCTCACGCCGGACCCGGTCGCGGCCGACGTGAAGGTCGTGCTCGTGGGGTCAGGCGAGCTCTACGAGATGATGCTCGCGCTCGACGAGGACGTCCGCGAGCTGTTCCGCGTACGGGCCGACTTCGACGTGCAGATGCCCTGGGGCGAGCACGAGCCGGCGGCCTACGCCGCCTTCATCAGCACCCAGGTCGCGCGCGAGGGGCTGCGCCACTTCGAGGCCGGCGCGGTGGCGCGCGTGATCGAGGAGGGCTCGCGCCAGGCCGCCGACCAGGGCCGGCTTTCCACGCGCGTCCGCGACACCGCCGATCTGGTCATCGAGTCGAGCCACTGGGCCACGCAGGCGGGTGCCGAGGCGGTCGGCGCCGAACACGTCGATCAGGCGATCCGCGAGCGGCGCGCCCGCGCGAACCTGATCGAGCAGCGCTGGGCCGAGATGGTGCAGGACGGCACGCTGCGCATCGACGTGACGGGAAGCACGGTCGGGCAGATCAATGGCCTCGCGGTCAGCCAGGTGGGCGACTACGCCTTCGGTCACCCGACCCGCATCACCGCCACGACGGCCGCCGGCGGGGGCGAGCTCGTGAGCATCGACCGCGAGACCAAGCTGAGTGGCCAAATCCACGACAAGGGGTTTCTCACGCTCCGCGGCTTCCTGGAGCGCAGTTACGGTGGCCGCATGCCGCTATCGCTGTCGGCCAGCCTGACCTTCGAACAGTCCTACTCCGGGGTCGACGGTGACTCGGCGTCCGCGGGCGAGCTGTGCGCGCTGCTCTCCAGCCTGGGTGACGCGCCGATCGCGCAGGGCATCGCCCTGACCGGATCCGTCGACCAGCATGGCCGCATCCAGGCCGTCGGGGGCGTCACCGAGAAGATCGAGGGCTTCTTCGCCGCCTGCCGGCGCGCCGGCCTGACCACCGAGCAGGGGGTAATCATCCCGGCCACCAACCGTCGGCACATCATGCTCGACGACGACCTGGTCGATGCCGTCCGGCGGGGCCGGTTCCACGTGTGGGCCGCCGAGACCATCGACGAGGTGCTCGAGATCCTCACCGGCGTCCGCGCCGGCGACCGCGGGCCAGACGGCGACTATCCGGAGGGCACGCTGCATCGCCGTGTCCAGGATCGCCTGACCGAGATGGCGCTCCTGGCGCGCGAGTGGCAGCAGACGCCCGCCCAGGGTCGGTAGTCGACCACAGGGAGAATCGGGACAGCCTGCCGACGCTCGCGCGCGCCATGGCAGAGAAGATGGCGGAGCAGCAGGACAAGGCCCGCATGACACCTCCGCCCCCCAGCCGCCGAACCGGTGCCGTCGATTCGCTCCTCCGTACGCTTTCTGACGGGCACGGCGACGTGCGCTTCGCCGACCGTCGCGACGCCGGCCGGCGTCTCGCTCCGCTGCTCGCCGGGCTTCGCTACGAGCGGCCGATCGTGGTGGCCATCCCGCGGGGTGGCGTGCCCGTGGCCAGCGAGGTGGCCCGTTCGCTCGGCGCGCCGCTGGATGTGGTGGGCGTGCGCAAGGTCGGCGCCCCCGGAAACCCGGAGTTCGCGGTCGGCGCCGTCGCCGAGGGTGACGTGACGGCCATCAACGACGACGCCGTCGGCCGGCTCGGCCTGGGAGGGGCCGAGCTCGACGTGATGGTGGCCCGCGCCCGCCGCGAGCTGGCCTCGCGCATGGCCCGCTACGCCGGCCATCCGCGTCTGGCCGTGGCCGGACGGACGGTGGTGCTGGTCGATGACGGCCTGGCCACCGGATTCACCGCTCGCGCCGCCGCACGGTCGCTGCGCGAGCGCGGGGCGGCGCGCATCATCCTGGCGGTGCCGGTCGCGGCGGCGGACTCGGCCGCGGCGCTGCGCGGGTGGGCGGATGACGTCATCTGTGCCGAGGTACCCGCCGACATGTGGGCGATCGGTCTCTGGTACGACGACTTCAGCCCGACCTCCGATGAGGAGGTGGCGGTGCTGCTACGGCAGCAGGCCGGCGTGGCGTCGCGGGAGGTGACGATCGAGGTGGCCCCGGGAACCGTGCTGCGTGGCGATCTGGCCGTGCCGTCGGACGTTGGCGCGCGTGGAGTGGTGCTGTTCGCCCACGGCTCCGGATCCAGCCGGCTCAGTCCCCGCAACCGCGCCGTCGCACAGGTGCTCAACCGCGCCGGCCTCGCCACCCTGCTGCTCGACCTGCTCACCGCGACCGAGGAGCTCGATCGGGCCAACGTGTTCGACATCCGGTTGCTGGCCGGCCGCGTCGTGGCGGCGACCCGGTGGCTGGGTCGCCAGCCGCAGACGGCCGACCTGGCCGTCGGGTACTTCGGCGCCAGCACGGGATCAGCGGCGGCGCTGGCGGCCGCCGCCGAGCTGGGTGTCACGGTGGGCGCCATCGTCTCGCGCGGCGGACGCCCCGACCTCGTGGACGACCGTCTGTCCGAGGTGGTGTCGCCCGTGCTGCTGATCGTCGGTGGCGCCGACACGACCGTGCTCGAGCTCAACCGGGCGGCCCAGCGGCGGTTGCGCTGCGACAGCGAGCTGGCGGTCATCGCGGATGCCACCCACCTGTTCGAGGAGCCGGGCGCCCTCGACGAGGTGGCACGGCTGGCCATCGACTGGTTCGTGCGCTTTCTCGCTGCCCCGGCGGCGAACCCGACCGGTCAGCGCGCGTCGCTCGCCTGAGCAGGGGTTGCTGGCGTCGCGGCCCTCGTCCGCCCCCGGTCCGCCCGGCAGCCGGCGGCGCGGCCGGCTTGGTCAGGCGTCGCCCTCGAGCGCGGGCTCGAGTACGAGCGGCTCGCCCGACGGCCGCTCGACGGCGATGTGCGGAAGGCGCCGGCCGAGCCAGCGCGGCAGCGCCCACGCGCGTGCACCCACCAGATACAGGACCGACGGCAGCAGCAGGCAGCGCACGACGAACGCGTCGAGGAACACCGCGCTGGCCAGACTGAGGCCGAACAGCTCGATCACCCGGCTGCCTCCGAGCACGAACGACAGGAACACGCAGATCATGATCGTGGCCGCGGCGGTGATCACCCGCCCCGTCGAGCCCAGGCCGATGCGCACGGCGGCCGACGCGTCGCGCGAGCGTGTCCACTCCTCGTGGATGCGCGAGATGAGGAACACCTCGTAGTCCATCGACAGGCCGAACACGATCGCGAACAGCATCACCGGGATGAACGCGTCGATGGGGCCGGGCTTGACGTCGAACACGCCACCCAGCCAGCCCCATTGGAAGATGGCGACCACGACGCCGAGCGATGCTCCGATGCTCAGCAGGTTCATGACGGCCGCCTGCACCGGGATCACCAGCGAGCGGAACACGACGAGCAGCAGCAAGGCCGAGAGCAGGACGACGATGCCGATGAACAGCGGGAGCTTGTTGGACAGCACGTGGGTGAAGTCGATCCCGATCGCGCTCGCGCCGCCGACCAGGACGGTCGTCGCCGTCGCCCGTTCGACGGCGGGCAGCTCGGTGCTGCGCAGGCGACCAACCAGGGTGCTGCTGGCCAGCGACTCCGGTGCCGAGCGCGGGTACACGCTGAACACGGCGGTCGCGCCCGCCGGGCTGAGGTGGGGCGGGGACACCGACGCGACGTCCGGTGTGGCGCGCAGCGTCTGCGCCACGGCGCTCAGCGCCACCGGATCGGCGGCGTGGGGGAGCTTGACGACGACCTGCAGCGGGCCATTGAACCCGGGTCCGAAGCCACTGGCGAGCAGGTCGTAGGCGTGGCGCGTCGTCTGGCCGGAGGGGTCGTTGCCGGCATCGCTGGTGCCAAGGCGCAGCGACAGCACCGGTGACGCGAGCGCGAGCATGATCGCCAGGCCGGCGATGCATCCCTGCCACGGGTGCCGCTCGATGACGCCTGCCCAGCGGAACCATGCGCCGGGTTGGGCCTTCGCCGCGCGAGTCCGGGCGCGATGGCCGATGCGCTGGCCGTAGCGTGACAGCAGGGCGGGAAGCACGGTGAGAGCCGCCAGCATCGTCATCAACACGGCGAGGGCCGAGGCGACGGCAAGGCCGTAGAGGAAGCTCACCCCGAGCGCGAACTGGCCCAGGAGCGCGATGATCACGGTGGCTCCGGCGAACAGCACAGCCCGGCCGGCCGTGTCCATGGCCGCGGTCGTGGCCTCGTTCACGTCGAGTCCGAGCGCATAGTTCTCGCGGAATCGGGTCACGATGAACAGGGCGTAATCGATGCCGACCCCGAGTCCGATCATGGCGGCCAGCTCGGTGGCGAAATCGGGCATGCTCAGCACGTGAGAGCCGAGCCCGGCGAGGCCGATGCCCGTCCCGAGTCCGAGCAGCGCGGTGAGGATCGGCAGTCCCATCGCGACCGCCGAACCGAAGGTGATGAGCAGCACCACGATCGCGGCGAGCAGCCCCACCGCGGTGGCCACCCCGAACGCGGGGCGCTGCGCCTGCTCGATGGCCTGTCCGCCGAGCGCGACCTGCAGCTGCGGCGAGCCGGCGCTCTCGGCAACGTTGATCACTCGCTGCGTGGCCGCCGTCGGCAGTCCCGCGGCGTTCTCGTCGAAGTTCACGGTGGCGAACGCGACGCTGCCGCTGCGCGAGATCTGTCGAGCCCCGGCAGCGGAGTAGGGACTGATCACGCTGGTGACGTGGGGGAGACGCGCGATCTGCTGCAGGATCGGCTGGACGCGCGCACGCGTCGCCGCGTCCGTGACGGAGCCCCGCGGGACGGAGAACACGATCTGGTCGGCATCGCCCGCCTGCGCCGGGAAGTCCTGCTTGAGCAGATCGACGGCGCGCTGGCTGTCGGTTCCCGGCAGCGAGAAGTTGGTCACGTAGTTGGCACCGATGGCGCCCGAAAGCCCGAGCGAGCCGAGCAGCAGCACGATCCACCCGACGATCACCGTGCGACGATGCGCAACAGACCAGCGGGCGACGCCCGCCACCAGTCCGGCGGCCGGTTGCGCCTGCTCACTCGAGTTCATCGTCGGATCGGGTTCATCATTCACGTGCTGCGCCCAAAATAGCGGCTCGGCCTGGGCGTCCCGGCTGGGAGCGCGACTTTGGTCTCGACCTTCCGCGTCGTGTCCCGGCGCGGGTGTGGGGGGTGGCTGAAACCGCTCCTGGACGCGAAATCGCCGGGCGTCGCAGGTGTCCACGGCCGCGCTCCGGCGCTATAGCCGCGACTCGGATCAGCCGATTCTCAACGTCGTAATGCAAGCGCACAGGCAGGCCGCATCGTCCGCCGGTCCGGGGCAGCAGGAGTCCGCCCCGCCGGGGATCACCGAGCTCCCGGGAGGGGCTGCGCCGCAGCCCGCCCTGCCGGAGACGATGGACGCCGTGCTCGAGCTCTTCGACCGCGAGCAGACCCAGCACCTCGACGCCGAGACGCTGGACCGGATGCTCACGTTGCTGCTGGCCGAGCATCGCGACGCGATCATCACCACGATGCAGGCCGAGGGCGTCATCGTGCCGGTGCCCGACAGCATCGCGGTCCCGCAAGGCCGCGTGGCGGACGCGCGGTCGGGCCTGGACATCGTCGTCATGGACGCGGCGCTCTTGGCCGCCTGGGACCGGGCGCTGGTGCAGGGCGCTGCCCGCTGTGAGGTGCATCCCGTCTCGCGCCCCGACATCACCGGCCAGAACCATCTGCTCGACGTGCGCGAGAAGCACGGCGTGATCGTGGCCGTGACCGCGTTCGACACCTCCGATGTGTCCGACGACGTGTCAGCCGAGCTCAGCCTTCCCGACATCAAGCCCCGCTTCACCACCGTTCGCAAGGACGCCACGAGCGTCATCGTTCGCGTCGACGACGCGATCACCAAGATCCTGGGCTGGACCGCCGAGGAGATGGAGGGTCAGCGCTCGATCGAGTTCATGCATCCCGACGACCACTCGCTGGCCGTCGACAACTGGATGGAGATGCTCTCCTCCGCGGGTCTGGCCCGTCGGGTGCGCGTGCGCCACCGCCACCGCGACGGGTCATGGGTGTGGTTCGAGATCACCAATCACAACCTGCTCGCCGATCCCGACCACGGCTACGTCGTCAGCGAGATGGTCGACATCTCCGAGGAGATGGCCGCTCACGAAGTGGTGCGGGCTCGCGAGCAACTGCTCGACCGCCTGGCCGGAGCGGTCCCCGTCGGCCTCGTCCAGCTGGATGCCGACCGCAACGTCGTGTACACCAACGAGCGGCTGCACCAGATCCTCGGCGTCGGGCGAGCCGACACCGCCGACGAGCAGCTGGCCACGGTCATCGAGGCGGACCAGCCGGCGCTGGCGCTAGCGCTCGATGCGCTGTTCGGCGACGGCGTCGAGGCGGACCTCGAGGTGCAGCTGCGTCTGAGCACGAGCGGTGCGCTGCTCTTCTGCACCGTGAGCCTGCGCGCGCTCAGCCTCGAGGACGGGACGATCAGCGGCGCGATCGCCTGCGTGGCGGATGTCACCGACAGCGCGCGCATGCGCGAAGAGCTCAAGCGGCGGGCGACGTTCGACCGGCTCACTGGCTGTTACAACCGCGAGTCGATCATGCTCGCGCTCGAGGCGAACATCGAGAGCGGGGACCGCGGAGCCGAACGCGCCGTCGTCTTCGTGGATGTCGATCGCTTCAAGGGGGTCAACGACGAGCATGGCCACGCCGTCGGGGATGAGGTGCTGCGCGTGGTCGCGCGGCGACTCCAGCGCGCCGTCCGGGACGGCGACATGGTCGGCCGCATCGGCGGCGACGAGTTCCTGGTGGTGTGTCCTGACATCGGCGGCCGCCAACAGGCGATGAGACTGGCCGAGCGACTCGCTCACGCGGTGCGCCGCGAGGTGATTCCCGTTGCCACGGGTTCCTTGCCCGCTCAGATCAGCGTGGGAGTCGCGTGGTCCGCCGGTGACGCTCCCGGCGCCGATGCGATGGTGGCGCTGGCCGACAACGCGATGTACGAGTCCAAGCGCGAAGGCGCCGGCCACCCGAAGCTGGCCATCGCCGCGTAAGGCCGGCGAGCGTTCCGTCATCTACACCCACGGTTCGGCGTCTCGAGCGCGGCGAGCGATCGCCCTGCGCGCGGGGCGTTCGCCGGGGTCTTGAGCGACAGTGCTCGAGCGATTTGTAACAAGTGGCAACTTGTTACAAAGTCGTGGTACGGTGTGCCGAAGCCGGTGAGAACTGGTCGGTGGGGAAGACACCGAGAGGGAGGCGACGTGCGCGATCCAGTGAGCGTCCACGAGGTAGGTGCAGTGGCATCACAGCCGTCCGATACCGACGTCATACCGGGTCTCCCGCCGGCGGTGGGCTGGCCCCGGGTCGTGCAGACCGCCGCCGTGCTGTGGTTCACCGAGCGCTACGTGCGTCGCGTGATGCGGGTTGTCGATTCGCCGAGCACGGGGCACGTGATCGGCCTCGGCCGCTATGTCGCGGTGTGGGAGCCAGAGCAGATCAGGGAGCTGTTCAGGGCGGATCCTGAGGTCGTCCGCGCCGGCGAGGCGAACGCGCGGGTGTTCGGTCACGTTCTGCCGAGCTCAGTGCTGGTGCTCGACGGCCAACGCCACGTGCGGATGCGCCGGCTGATCTCGCCGCCGTTTCACGGCGATGCCGTGCGCCGGTACGGGGAGCTGATCTCACAGCTCGCCGACGAGGAGGTGCGGCGCTGGCCGATCGGTGTGCCGTTCGCGATCCAGCCGCGCATGCAGGCGATCGCGATCGAGGTGATCTTGCGAGCCGTGATCGGCATACGCGACCCCGGTCGGATGGCGCGGCTTCGGTCGCTGCTGCCGCGCGTGGCGCAGGCGAGCATCCTCACCTACATGGCCGAGACCGATCATCCGAGACTCGCCGAAAGCCGGCTTGCCGGCCGGCTGCCATGGCTGCATGCGCGCCACGAGGCCGACGCGCTGCTCGATGAGGAGATCGCCGACCATCGCGCGGACCCCGATCGTCGCGAGGACGTGCTCGCCCTGCTGATGGCCGCCCGAGACGAGCACGGTGAACTGCTCAGCGACGCCGAGCTGCGCGACCAGATCTCGACGCTGCTCATCGCCGGCCAGGAGACCTCCGCGACAACGCTTGCGTGGTGCTTCGAGCGACTCGTGCGCCACCCGCAGGTCCTCGCGCGCCTGGTTGACGAGATCGACCGCGACGACGGCGACGCCTACCTCGATGCGGTCATCAACGAGACGCTGCGTGTCCGACCGCCCGTCGACGGGGTGTCGCGACGACTGTCGGCACCGCTGGCGCTGGGCGGCTACCTGCTGCCCGCCGGGACCATCGTGGTCGCCTCGATCATCGGCGCGGGGTTCTCCGAGGCGTTCGCCGACGCCCACACATTTCGTCCGGAGCGCCTGCTTGATCAGCCGGCGCCGGCGTTCTCCTTGATCCCGTTTGGCGGCGGATCGCGCCGCTGCATCGGCGCCAGCTTTGCCGTGATGGAGATGAAGGCAATCCTGCGCGCCGTGCTGCGCCACGTCGAGTTGCGCACGACAACCGACAGGCCCGAACGTCCGGTGCGCACCCGGCGCATCACGACCTACCCGGCGAAGGGCGGGCGGGTGGTCGTCCGGTCGCCACGCCCGGTGGCGCAGCGTCAGCCGGCCGCCGCCTGAGCAGGGCGGAGCCTGAGTCCGACCGTTGGGGGTCAGACGTGCTCCGCGGCGGCCCGGTGACCGCGTCGCCGCCGGTGCAGCGACACGGTCAGCGCTGCGAGCACGGCCCCGCCGACGCCGGTCCCGAGCAGGAGGAGCACCGGCGGGCTGGACGACCGCTGCGACACCGCGAGCGCGCGGCCGTTCGGGCCGGCGGCGCCCGTCCGGACCGCAGGGACCTGCACCGTCCCGCTCCAGTACGTGGTCCTGGCGCCTCCGTCGTAGGTGAGCGCTACACGGGCCGGATAGGCCCCCGGCGCAATGTGCGGGGTGAGGACGCGCAAGGTCGCCCGTCCGCCCGGCAGCATCGTCCTCGACAGCAGCGGGAACGAGTTGCTCGCGCCGTTTGCCACCACCGTCGCCGTGCCCGTCGGATGCTCGAACTGCGCGCCCCCGTTGGCCTCCGCCACGGCGATGCCCCCAACGTCGCCGATCGCCGCGCCCGTCACCCGAGGAATCCAGAGCCGCGACGCGTAGTGCGAACCGACCGTGACGGCGACGCCGATCACGACCTCGTGCACGATCACCGAGCGCGCGCCTTGGCCCGCGGTCGGCGCCGGCGACCTCGCGGGCTGGACCGCCACGCCACCGAGGTACTGGCCGGGTGTCGTCCCGGCCGGCACGTGAACGGCGAATGCCACGCTGCGCGCGCGGTGGGCCGCCAGCGTCAGCCGCGCGGGAAGGCGGGCGATCCAGCAGCCGACGGCTGCGCATGTGCCGGGCTTGCCGACGTACACATCGCCGGAGGACGGTGCGGTGACCCCCCGCACGGCGTACAGGTCGAGCGTCTGTCTGGTGGCGCGCAGATTCGAGATGAGCACAGTGCGAGTCGCGCCGGTGCCCGGCCCGAGGGTGACCGAGAAGTAGCCGGACGCGCCGGCTCCCACGGGCGCCGCTCCGAAGCCCCCGCTGAACGAGGCCGCCTGGGCGGCTGTCGCCGCGCCGGTGACGGTGATGAGCGTGATCGCGAACGTGGCGCGCAGTCGCCGAGCCCATCTCCGCACGCGCGGCTCCGAGCCGTGGTTGGTGGCTCGCCTCATGGACCCGACGCCACGGCGATCGTGATCGTGTTCGTATAGGTGCCCGTATGCGCATTCGCCGGCGTACTCGCCCACCAGTCCAGCGCGAGCGAGACGTCATCGGTCCCGCTGCCGCTGTTCGAGGTGAAGAGCGGTGCCGGCGTCACGGTTGGAACGGTGACCGGATAGCTGGTCGAGTTCCCGGCGGGCGCGGAGCACGTGCCGGCGCCGCCCGCACAGGTCGCCGTCGGTGCGGTGGTGGCGGTGGCCGAACCGGAGGAGCCGTTGACGACGAGCGCCGGGAGCGTGTACGAGCCCGAGGTCAGCGTGGTCGCCGAGACATCCACGTTCCATCCGGCGCCCGCCGTGTCATCGACCGTCACCGTTCCCGGCTGGGCGCTCGTCTGGTCCTGGCCGTTGAGCGTCACCGTCCACGCGAGCGTGGACGGTGTCAGGACGCCGAGCGTCGTGAACGCGCCGATCCAGGTGTCGCCCTGGTAGGTGCCGCTGGCCGCACCGCCGAACAGGACCACCTCGTTGGAGGTCGAGTCGTAGGTCATCGCCGGCGTGTCGCGCGCGGACGGCGAGGTGCCCGGCGACTGCTGCGTCCAGTTGCCGCCGTAGTAGGCCCACGTGTCGGAGACGTCACCGCTCGAGGTCGCGCCGCCGAAGATCATCATCTCCGTCGCGGTCCCGGCGCTGCCCATGAACGACCGCGCGGACGGTGAGGTTGCGGGTGACTGTTGCGTCCACGTATCGGCGGAGGGGTTGAACAGCCAGGTGTCGCTGTCATAGGTGGAGCCGTTCTGGCCGCCGAACAACACGGCCTCGTCCGCCGCGGTGCCGTAGGTCATCGCCGCGCCCTCCCGCGCGGAGGGTGGACCCGACGGAGACTCCTGCGTCCAGGTGTCGTTGGAGGGCGTGTACACCCAGGTGTCGTTGTCATAGGCGGAGCCGCTGTAGCCGCCGAACAGCACGATCTGTCCGGTGGCGGTGTCGTAGGCCATCGAGGCGCCGCTGCGCCCCGTGGGGTGGGTGCTCGGCGACTGGAGCGTCCAGGTGTCGTTGGAGGGTGTGTACAGCCATGTGTCGCTGTCGTACGTGGAGCCGTTGACGCCGCCGAACAGCACGATCTGGCTGGTGGCGCTGTCGTAGGCGATCGCGGCGCCGCTGCGCGCCGCTGGCTTGGTGGACGGCGCCTCCTGCGTCCAGGTGTCGCTCGAGGCCGTGTACAGCCAGGTGTCCTGGTCGTAGGCCGGGGCCGGGCCCCAGAGGAAGTAGTTCTCGTCGACATCGATGGCGATGCAGAGCGAGGACGAGACGCAGCCCACGTGGGTCAGCTGGGTGCTGCCGTCGATGTCGACCGCCGCGGACCAGCTCGAGCCGTTGTAGGTGAGCGCGTGTCCGGAGCCGTCGACCGCAGCGCAGAACGACGACGAGGAGCAGGAGACGCGCCCGATGGAGTTCGAGCCGTCGACGTCCGAGGCCGCCGACCAGCTTGTGCCGTTGAAGGTCATCGCGTGCCCCGCCGTGTCGACGGCGGCGCAGAATGACGTCGTTGGGCACGACAGGCCGTCGATCACGTTTCCGCTGTCGATCGTGGTGGCGCCACTCCACGTGCCCGTGTACTTGAAGGCGTGGCCTTCGGCGTCGATCGCCTCGCAGAAGGTCGTCGTGGGGCACGACACGCCGCTCGTCTCGTTGCCGCTGTCGATGAGGGTCGCCCCGGACCACGTCGTGCCGTTGTAGCTGAGGACGTGCCCGGTCTGGTCGACCGCCATGCAGAACGATGTCGATGCACACGACACGCCGAAGACCGGGGTGCTGCCGTCGATGTCGGACGCCGCGGACCAGGTCGTGCCGTTATAGGTGAGCGCGTGCCCGGTGGTGTCGGTCGCAACGCAGAACGACGACGATGTGCACGACACGGCGAACAGCTCGTTGGTCGCGTCGATGTCGGTGGGCGAGGACCAGGTCGTGCCGTTGTACGTGACCGCGCGGCCTTCGCTGTCGACCGCGACGCAGAAGGATGCAGTCGGGCAGCTGATGGCGGTGGGCTGTCCCTCCTCGTCGATGTCCGAGTCGATCGACCAGCTCGTGCCGTTGTACATGGCGGCATTTCCGCTCGAGTCGACGGCGACGCAGAACGAGGTGCTGTAGCAGGAGGCGCCCTCGAAGAAGTTGGTGCCGTCGATCGTGGTCGCCGAGCCCCAGGTGCCGGTGTACTTCACGGCGTGTCCAGCGCCATCGACCGCCTCGCAGAACGTCGAGGAGGTGCACGAGACGCCGTACAGGCCCTGGCCGCTGTCGATCGTGGCGGCGGTGGCCCAGCTCGTGCCGTTATACGTCGTCGCTTCGCCGCTGAGGTCCACCGCAGCGCAGAAGGATGCGGTGGGGCAGGAGACCGAATACAGCGTTGCGCGTGCTGTCGATCGTCGCCGCCGCGGCCCAGGTGCCCGTGTATTTGACCGCCTTGCCGACGCCGTCGACCGCCTCGCAGAAGGAGGAGGTGGGGCAGGAGACCCCGTAGAGGGTGTTGGTGCCGTCGATCGTGGTTGGTGCCGACCAGGTCGTCCCGTTGTAGGTCATCGCGTGACCGTCGCTGTCGACGGCGACGCAGAACGACGTCGATGCGCAGGACACCGACCGCAGCATGTAGCTGCTGTCGATGTCATCGGGGGCTGACCAGGTGGTGCCGTTGTAGGTGAGCACGCTCCCGTTGTCGTCGCCGGCCACGCAGAACGACGAGGACGTGCACGACACGGAGTACATCTCGTCAGTGCCGTCGATTCTGGACGGGCCGGACCAGCTCGTGCCGTTGTACGTCTCCGCGTTGCCGTTGTTGTCGACCATCACGCAGAACGACGACGAAGGGCACGACACCCCTTGAGGATTCCCGCCGGGATCGAAGCTCTGCGCGCTTCCCCACGCGGACGACCCGGCGTACTGACCGCCGAAGGCCACGTCCTCGCCGGCCGCCGCGTCGTACGCGAGCGCCATGCCGTCGCGCGCCGCCGGCGCCGTCGAGGGTGACTGCGAGGTCCAGGTCGCTGTTGCCGAGGCACCGGCGATCGGGCCGGCCACGAGGCCCGCGAGGCACAGGGTCAGCAGGGCGGCCAGCCGCCCGGCGCGGGCCGGGCGCCGCTTGTTCGCAGGATCAGGCATCTCGGGACCGCGGACGGTCGGTTCGCCGGCTCCGGCGGTGCGGGGGTGACCACGAGCCGCGTCGTGTGCTTGCCCCGCGGATGTGCCCGTACATGGCTGTGTCTCCCGCTGTTACCCGTACGGTTGCTCCGTCCCTCCGGCAACGCAAGTCGGTCGTTGTCTCGTCAGTTCTGCATCGGCATTCGCACCGCCGCCATGAGCCCGGACGGACGTGGGTGGACGTGCGACCTAAGTTGCTCGTTATGACGCGCGCGCAGCGGGCGGCCTGGACGTTCCGGTCGCCGCCGGCCCGCGGGGCCAGCCCGCCACGCTCGAGGGCGAGCGCGGCGCTCAAGATCGGCCCCGGCACGCCGATCAGAGAGCAGACCCGGCACGCTGCTCGCACCGAGCCGCGTCGCCGGTCCCGTCCTTCCGTCTCGCGCCGGATCGCCCATGCGACTTCGCCATCTCCTCGTCATCGCCCTCACTGGCGCCCTGCTCGTCGGCGCCGGTCTGCCCGGGATCGCGGGCGCGGAGGCGGTGCTGGGCGGATTTAGCGCGCGCCCGCTGGATCCGAGTGGCAACCCGGCGCTGCGTTCGTACTTCAAGTGGCACGTCCGACCAGGCGGCCGCTACGTTGGCATCCTGCTCGTCAGCAACGCCGAGAAGGTTGCGGTGCACCTGCGCGTGTATCCGGTCGACGGCCTGACGGGCGTGACCTCCGGTGCCGTGTATCCCACCGGGCAGGCCCCCGTTCGCCGTGACGGGCGCTGGCTGATACCCGACCTGACGAGGATGACGATCCCGCCGCTCAGCCAGCGGCCGTTGCGGTTCACCGCGAGGATCCCGGTCGGTGCCCGGCCGGGCGATCACCTCGCCGCGATTGCCCTGGAGAACACCGACCACCCGCGGACGGCGCACGGATCCATCGCGATCATCCAGGTCATCCGATCGGCCGTGGCCGTCGAGATGCGGGTCGCCGGGCCGACGCACTCGGCGCTGGTGGCAACGGGCCTCGCTCTGCGGTCGCTGCCGGGAACCGATATCGCTTCCGCCGTCGTGAACCTGAGCAACACCGGAGATCTGCTGTGCAAACCGCGCCTGCGGGTCAGCATCGCGCAGGGTGCCTCGCCTGCGGTGACCGTCACCCGCCATCTCGACCTGATCCTGCCCGGCGACAGCATCCCGTTCCCGCTGGCCTGGCCACGACCGCTTGCGGCGGGGACCTACACGGTGACGGCGGTGGCAGCCGGGTGCGGGCCGGTGACCGCGGTGCGCCGGTCGGTCAGCCTCGGCACCAGCCTGCGCGGCAACTCGCCCGACGGCGCCACACCCGTCGCCGCTGCCCCGGCCCGCGCATCGACGCCGTGGCTGCTGATCGGGCTCGTCGGTGGCGTGGGCGTCTTCCTCGGATGGCTGCTCTCGCGGCGCCGGCGCCCCGAGGCGCCGCGCCCGAGCGCCTAGACCGAACGGGCGTTCGACCCGCCGATCGTCGAGTCCGGGCCCCGACGGCTTGACGCGATCGCCATATGTGTCGACGAAAACTGCGAACCGCCAGGAGCCAGGCCCCCAATGGGGTCCGCAAAGCGGCATCCCGGCGCACAGGGATCGGACAACCACATGACGAAGCGACACCGCAGCATCGCACGAGGGGCGGCGCCCACGCTGGCGTTTGTCGCGTTGCTGTTCGGGTCCGTGGCGCCCGCGGGTGCCACGACGGCCAGCGAGCAGGTCAACGCGGGAACGCTCTCGTTCATCAACAGCACGCCCGCGAACATCACCTTCCCGGCGACGACGCTGAACGGCACCAACCAGACGCAGACGCAGACGCAGGCCTTCGACGTCAGCGACGCGACCGGCACGAACGCCGGCTGGAACATCCAGGCGACGTCGACGACGTTCACCGCTGGCACGCACACGCTGCCCACGACGGCCACGACGATCGCCTCGGCTCCGTCGGACAGCTGCGACGCCTCCTCGACCTGCACGCTCGCCACCAACGCCATCTCCTACGCCTACACGCTGCCGGCGGCCGCGAGCGCACCGACGGCGACGAAGCTGTTCAACGCCGCGGCCAACACGGGCATGGGGGCCCAGACGATCACCCCGACGTGGACGCTGGCGATTCCTTCGAGCACGTGGGCCGGCGGCGCCGGCACCCCGTACACGTCCACCTGGACCCTGACCCTGGTCTCCGGGCCGTAATCGCGCCGGCGCGTCGCCCCCCGCGACGCGCCGACCGCCGTCCCCCGTGGCGGATGGCGGTCGGGGGGCGCCGGTGATCCCGACGACATGAGCAAGATCGCCACAACCACCCGCGATCTCGTTCCGATCAGCCAGCGGCTGCAGGTCCTGCGCCTGTACCGGCTCGTGGTCGTGGCAGTCGTCGCGGCGCTGTGGGTGGGCGACCCGGCGGCGCGTGGCGCCTCCGCCACGCTCGTCGCCACCGTGACGGTCGGTTACGTGCTGGCGACCCTCGCGCTCGAGGTTCTCTGGCGCGCATGGCGGCCTCCGGACAGGACGCTGCTCGGCGTGCTCGTGATGGTCGACGCCGTATATCTGGCCTGGGCCTCCTACGGGACGGCCGGCCTCGGCTCCCCGGTCTGCTACCTCATCCTGCTGCAGCTGACAACCGTCTCGCTGATCGCCTCGTGGCGTACCGGCGTCAAGCTCGCGCTGTTCAACTCGCTGCTGCTGCTGTCGGCGTACTACGCCGAGCGTGCCGACATCCTCACCCGCCTTGGCAACCCGCACGTTCGCCTCGGCGCCGGCTACCGCGAGCTCGTCGTCACCGCCGGCGTGTTCTGGCTGATCGCGATCGCCACCTCGACGCTCGCGGCGGTCAACGAGCGTGAGTTGCGCCGTCGCCGCTACGACCTCGAGGCGCTCGCACGGCTGGCGCTACGGCTGGAGGCCGTCGACGAGCCTTCGGCGGTGGGCGCCGTACTGCTCGCCGAGGTGGCCGACGCGTTCGGCTATGAGCGCGCAATGCTCGTGCAGCGACACGAGGGCCAGTTCGTCGCGCTGGCCTGGCGAGGCGGGGCCGACGAGGACGTCTCGTGGGCGCCGTTTGACCCAATCGACGCGCCGGTCGTGACCCGGGCGCTGGAGGAGAATTGCACGGCGCTCGTGGCGCGCGCGGAGGCAGAGCGCGACGCGGTGATCGCCGCCTGCGCGGTGACGACGAGTAACGCGATCGTCGTGCCCTTGCACGCCGATCGGGCGCTCGGCGCGCTCGTCGTCGAGCACGGCGCGCGGCACGGCTCGCATCGCGGCGCGCGCGTGGAGCGCCGCGTCGTCTCGATGCTCGAGCGCTTCTGCTCACACGCCTCGCTCGTGCTCAGCAACGTGACGCTGCTCATGCAGATCCGCGATCAGGCTTCCACCGACATGCTCACCGGGCTCGCAAACCGCCGCGCGCTGGAGGAGGCGCTCGGGCGTGCCTGCGCCCACGCCGCTCGAGAGCACGAGCCGCTCAGCCTCGCCATGGTCGACATCGACCACTTCAAGGCCTTCAACGACACGCACGGGCACCAGCTGGGCGACCGCGTGCTGCAGCTCGTGGGTAAGACGCTCGCGCAGCAGACGAGGGCGAGCGATGTGGCCGCGCGCTACGGCGGCGAGGAGTTCTGCGTGCTCATCCCCGGAATCGGGACCGAGGCGGCGGCCGAGACGGCCGGCCGCCTGTGCGCGGCGATCAGCGCAGCCTCGGGAGCGCTGTCGGTCACCGCGAGCGCGGGCGTGGCTTCGCTGCCGGTCGGCGGCACCGCTCAGGCGCTCGTCGCGGCGGCCGACGCGGCCCTGTACGCGGCCAAGCGGGCCGGCCGAAACCGGGTCGTGGTCGACGGCGCCGGTTCGCCGGAGCTGTCCCTCGCCGCTCCCGGACCCCGTGAGGCCTGAGGTGACGCGCGCGCGCCGCGCCGCGGCCGCGTTGGTGCTGTGCACGCTCGGGTGCACCGGCCTCGCCGCGCCGTCCGGCGCCGCCGCCGATGCGGGAGGGATCGGGGTGGTCCCTGCGGCGCAGGGCGGCGTCGACCCGGTCAGCAACGGGTTTCTCGTCGAGACCACCGCGCCGGGAGCGACCGTCTCGGGCGCGGTCGTGGTGACGAACTCGACTGCAACCACCACGCCCGTGAGCGTGTACGCCGCGGACGGCATCACCGCGGTCACGACCGGCGTCTCCTACGCGGACGGCAGCCAGCCTCCGCAGAGCGCGGGCGCCTGGGTGACGCCGGCGGTCACGAGTCTCGATCTCGCGCCGGACTCATCGCAGACGGTCGACTTCACCGTGCAGGTGCCCGCCGGCGCGACCCCGGGGGACCACGTGGCTGGGATCGTCGTCCAGCAGGCCGCCACGCCGGGTGGTGGGTCGGTCTCCATCAGTCAGGTGGTGCGCGGGGTCGTCCCGCTCGACGTGCAGGTGAGCGGCGCGGCCGGCGAGCAGGCGCAGCTGGGCGCACCAACGCTCGCGACGGTCCCGGGCACGACCCTGCCCACGGTCCTCGTCCCGATCGAAGACGCGGGAGCGCTGATGTGCCGTCCGACGCTCACGGTGACGGTGGCGTCCTCGACCGGGGCCAGCTCGTCCGTGACCCGCCAGCTCGATCTGCTGCTCCCGGGGGACAGCATCACCTATTCGTTCTCGTGGCCTTCGGCGCTGCCCCCGGGTACGTACGACATCACCACCGAAGTGTCGGGCTGCGGCACTGCGGCCTCAACCCATGCCACGGCCACGATCGGCGGCGGCTCGGCCGTGGCCGGCAACGTGCCGCAAGGCGGAGCCACCGCCGGCACCGGCTCGACCGCCGGGCCGCCCTCCACGGCCGCCGAGCAGCCAAAGCCGTCCGGCCCCGCCGCTCCGACCGCCACACACAGATCCACGCCGACGGCGGCGCCGCCGCACACGGTGTCGCCGCCCGCGCAGGGCAACTCGCCCTCGCCGTCGCCGGCCGTCGTGTCGCCGCGCGCGCTCAGTGGGTCGCCTTCGCCAGCCGTTCAGTCGCCGCCCGCACGGCATCGGCACCAGCGCACGCGTCCCGGTTCGTCCGGGCTCCGAGCGGGCACCGCGCCGTCGTTGTCGCCGCATCCGGCCATTGCCGTCGGCCGCGGCGCGCCTCGGAGGCGAGCGCCGGCCACCGGCCCCCTTGCCGCGATCCTGCGCACCGCGCGCACCGTCCTGACCACGTCGGCGTTCCCGCTGGCCATGCTCATCGTGATGGTCTTGTTCATCCTGCTGCAGGATGGGATCGACCGGCGAGATCCCAAGCTGTCGCTCGCGTCCGCCTACGCCGATCCCGAGCTGTCCTTCGGGCCGACCCCGGCCGCGGTGCCCGATCCGAGCGGCGCGTAGAACGGAAGGACGACGACGCTGTGTGCTAGCGTGTGGCCATGCGTTTGCACATAAGCTTGGATGACGAGATCGTCCAGGCTCTTGACCGCCGGGTCGGTCAACGTCAACGGAGCACGTTCATCGCTGCGGCGGTTCGACGAGCGCTCGACGATGAGCGTCGTTGGGAGGACATCGAAGGTGCAATGGGCGCGCTCTCCGATTCCGAGCATGCCTGGGACACCGACCCGGCTGGTTGGGTTCGCGACCAGCGCTCAGCCGATCTTCGCCGCGTCGGCTAGATGTGAGCATCCTGCTCGACACGACGGTGCTGATCGATGTACTGCGAGGCCGTCCGCGGACCGTCGGGCGACTGCGAGCGCTTCGACGGCATGGAGATGTGCCGTTTACGACGCCGATCACCGTCGAGGAGATCCATCGGGGTCTACGCGATACCGAACGCGACGCCGCGATCCGCCTGTTCGACGGGCTGCGCATCGTGCCGATCGGTCGGCTCGAGGGCGTCCAGGCCGGCGACTGGCGGCGCGAGCACGCGTCCGCGGGTGCGACGCTCACCCAGGCGGACTGCCTGATCGCCGCCGCAGCCGTCGCCATCGGAGTGCCGCTGGCCACCGGCAACCCAAGGCACTTCCCGATGCGCGAGCTGGACGTTGAGCACTGGCCAGTCGGCGTGTGACCAGCCGGACGGCGCCTGCGCCGCCGGCGATCTCAGCCGAGATCTGGATCGGCTGAACGTGCCCTGCGCCGATGGCGCCCGCGACTCAGGCGGCGCGCGGGAGCTCGTCGGAACCGAGCCGGCTCTCCGCTGTCCGTCTACATAACCGTCATTATCGAGCGTTGAAAGCCGACTGGGGTCGGTCGATAACGTGCCCCAGCTCGACGGTCGCGACGGTCGAGCCGCAATCGGTGTCCGCGACGGCGAAACTGCACACCCACGTTCCACGGCCATCCGAATAGACTCGCCGCATGAGCGCCGCCAACGGACCGGTAGTGGTTGCTTTCGACAGCTCCGCCGCGGCTCGGCAGGCCGTCGCCGATGTGGCTGCCCTCATCGCGCCGCGGTCGGTCGTCGTACTCACGGTGTGGGAGCCGGCCCTCGCCTACTCCGCCGTGGTCGGCTCGCCCGACGTGTCGATGCCGCAGGCCGTCGACCCGGCGATCGCGCTCGGAATGGACGACGCGCTGCGCGAGGGCGCCGAGCGTGTCGCCGCCGAGGGCGCCGACCTGGCGCGCTCGTACGGCCTCGACGCTGAGGCGCTCGCAGCAGCGGACCGCGGCGGTGTCGCGCGCACCATCTTGCACGTCGCCGGGGAACGCGAGGCGGCGGCGATCGTTGTCGGCTCGCGCGGGTTGACCGGGCTTCGCGCGCGGCTCGAGGGCAGCACATCCAGCGCGGTGCTCAAGCACGCGTCATGTCCGGTACTCGTCGTTCATGAGGTGGACGAGCAACCGGACGGTGGCCGCTGATCCGAGCATCGCCACGCTGGCCGCGGTCGCGCAGCGTCCAGTTCAGTGCGCCGTGACCGACGTCAGCCAAGCCATCGTTGACACACACGACTCCGCGCATTCCGGGTCGGGAAGCGTGCTGGTGGTACCGGCGACGTACACCGCGTGATCACCACCGAGCGTCAGCGCACGCACGCTGGCCGTGGCGAAGTTCCCCAGCGGGCCTTCTGGAAAGAGCTTCAATGCGGCCTTGGTGCCAAAGCTCCGGATGGGCGCGCCACTGACGCCCAGCTCGGCGAGGAAGCCGTCGCCGAACGCGTCGCCGGGAAACCCGGCCCGAGCTATCGAGTCAGCGGCGCCCCCGACCAGCACGTCCCCGTCCGGCAGGCCCAACGCCGTCGTCGCCATGGCCGAGCCGTGGGCTGCGAACGGGTCCGGACGCTCGGTGACGCCGCGCGCCGTCGCACCGTATCGCCGGTCGACACCGCCACTGGCGGTCAGCCGAGCGAGCAGCCAGTCGTGCCCCTTCGACCCAGTGACCAGGAGCGTCCCGTCCGAGTCAACGTCGAGGCTTGACACCGCTCCTGGCGTGCCCGGGACGATCGCGGCGCCCGCGGTGCCGAAGTGGGCGTCGAGACCGCCCGCCGGAGTCACCGCGAGGACCTTCGCCCGTCTTCGGGCGGTGAGCAGGACGAGGACATCACCGTCCCGACCGACGGCTATGTCGTCGATCGTGGCGCCGGACGGCAACCGCGGCGTGAACGTCGAGTCGATGGCACCGGCGGACGAGAGGCGCACCAGCTGCGGCGCCCCTGCCGTCTGGTAGGCGAGAATCACCGACCCGTCCGCGGACACCACCGGTGCGAACACCGAGGCGTCTGAGATCGCGAGCACGACCTTGCCTGCGGTGCCGAACGAGCGATCCAGGTGCCCGTCGGCGAGCAGACGCACGATGTCGATCTCCCCTCCGCCGTCGCCGTCGTCGGCCGTGCCGCTGAGGCCGTCCATGACCACCGTCCCAGCCGGTCCGAGCACGGCACCGCCGCCGTCGCCGCCGTCGGTGAGACCATCGCCGATCGCCAACGCCTTCCCGCCACTGCCGTAGCTCGAGTCGCGCGCGCCGGCGCGCGTAAAGGCCAGGACGGCGCCCCCGACGGGTGCGCCCACGGCCAAGTCGTCGCTGGCAGTTTCAAGCAGCAGAGGGCCGCCTGACGGCGCCAGGAGTGACTGGGCGATGTCACCGCTTCCGTCCGGATCCGTGAACCCCGGCCAGAAGCTAAACGCGAACCCGTGGCGCCCAAACGCGTTCACTGCGGCCGGTGGGACGAGCGTCATCGCCAGCAGGATGACGAACGCGCATACCCTGAATCGCGCCGCGCCTGACACGGCGTGAGCATACGCCAACCGGGCCGGCGCCCATCACGTTCGGCGGCGCCCGACCGCCGCTCTGATGACCGCGGTCACCGGCACCTTGCTCAGTCCGATCCGAGCCGCCGTCGCGAGGCGCACGGCATGCGCGTGAACGCAGCGGCGGGTGGGATCAGACGCTCGGCCGGCGGGCGTCGCTCACCGCGCTCTGCCCGGGTGGCAGGGGACGATCGCACGCCGAAATCGACGCAATCGCACCTGAGTTGGCGGGATTCCGATGGTCCTTGACGAAACCCGACCCAGCGGTCTTCCAGGACCCGACCGCGAACCGCCGAGACGCACGTCATCGGCGATGGGCGGCAACCTCGCCGCGCACACCGCACTGGCTTCGAGCGCCGGTGCGCGAGCGGCGCAATTCGAGAGGCGGTCAGAGGACGATGAGCACTACAGCAAAGCCTCACGTCGTGGCGCAGCGCCTCGCGGTGCGCGGCGAGCGTGGCCCCGTCAAGACGGTGGATCACCGGGGCACCAACCTGAACGCGCGAGTCGGGCTGCGGATCACGCTGGTCGTCGGCACGATGTGGTGCGCCTACCTGTTCACGCTCCTGGCGCTCGTCAGCGCGCCGTCGGCGTTCAAGACCGGCAACTCGATCATCATCATCGCCTGGATCGCCCAGACCTTCCTGCAGCTGGTGCTGCTGCCGATCATCATCGTCGGTCAGAACGTGCAGGCCAAGGCGGCCGACGAGCGCTCGGTGCAGACGTTCCATGACACCGAGGCGATCCTGCGCGCCCTGGACCTCACCACCGAAGGTGGCCTCACGGAGGTCCTCAGGGCCGTCGAGGCGATGCCGGCACGCACGTGCGAGGCGATTGCCGCCGCGAAGTAGCCCCCGGGCGCCGCGCGTGTCCGTGACATTCGCCCAGCGCCGCGGCCCGCCCCACGCCACGCCTGCGACGGCTGGCCTGCGATCACGACGTCCGGCGGGCCAGGCTGAGCTGCTTCAGGGCGCTGCGCAGGTCACGCTCCGCCGCCTGGACGTGCGGCGACGCGTCGGCCCCGCGTCGGATCTCCTCGACGGCGACCTTCGTGAGGTGGCCGAGCGCCGTTTCGGTCGACCGGAGGGCGAGATCGATCGACGCGGCAGGACGTCTGGCGGCTGGCTCCTCCGCACGTTCCTGTCGCTGCTCCGCAGCGTCGATGCGAGCTACGCGCGGGGCATGACCAGCTGACCCCTCCATATGGAGATCATGCGCCCTCACTGCACCGGCGTCAAGCTCCCCGGCGGGCGCGACCCGTCGGGGAGCGAGCGCAGCTTGCCCAGCGCCGCCGCCTCGATCTGGCGTACGCGCTCCGCGCTGACGTCGCGCCGGGCCGCCGCGGGATTCAGGCGAGGCGGGCGTCGTAGGTGCGCGTCGGCGTGACGAGCCGCAGCATCGGCGCGATCTCGGTGCGAAAGCCGTGGGGCGACCGGATCGCGGGGTCGAGATCGCGAAGCTTCTCTGCCTCGGAGCGGCTCGCGGCGACCACGATGCCGATGCCGTAGGAGCCGGATGCGTCGTTGACCGGGCCGAACGCCAGTGCCCGGCCCTGCTCGGCCAGTGCCGACCAGTAGCCGACGTGCTCCATCATCGTCGCCCGCTCGTCCGGCGACATGTCGAAGGCAAAGTCGGGGCGAGGCGGAATCAGCCGGAACACGAAGCCCATCATGCGAGCCGAATATACGGACGCCGCCGCCGGGGTGCGCCGGTAGGCTGCGCCCATGTCCGCCGGGTCGCCCCCGGCCGCGGTCGGCGAGCTCGATCGGCTGCGGCAGGAGTACGAGACGTCGCTCAGCTGGCGACTGACCAGGCCCCTGCGTGCGGCCGGGCGCCTCGGGCAAGGACTGCGCCCCGCGCGCGCGCCCGAGGGCCCCGCCCGACCGCTCGGACCGGAGCGCCTGGACTCCTGGCTGCACCACTATTACGGTGAGCGCCTGGCGGCGATCGACGCCGCCTGTGCGAGCAGCTCGTCCGCCGACCGGTACGCCCTGTTTCGTGACCTCGACGACGAGCTGTGGGCGCTGCTGCTCACGCAGCAGTACGAGGCCTACCCGCACATCCGCTCGCTGCTGCCGACCATGCCCGAGCCGGCGTGGCAGGAGCTCTGGAACGGCCGCAGCGGCATGGCGCTGGCGACGCAGAGCACGGCCTTCTACACCAGGCTGCGCAACGCCTACGAGCGCCACGCCGGGCGATCGCTGAGCGGCGCCGCCGTGCTCGACTTCGGCTGCGGCTGGGGACGGCTGACGCGTTACCTTGCCCGCGACGTCGCCGCCGGCCGGCTGTACGGCTGCGATCCCGTGGAGGGGATCCTCGACGTCTGTCGCGCAAACGGAGTGGCCGCGACGCTGGCGCGCTCCGAGTTCCTTCCCGAGCGGCTCCCGTTCGACGAGCAATTCGACCTGGCCTTCGCGTTCTCCGTCTTCACGCACCTGTCGGAGGCGGCGCACGAGCGCTGTCTCAGCGCGTTGCAGCGATCGCTGCAACCCGGGGGCATCCTGGTCGTGACCGTGCGCCCGCCGGCATATCTGAGCCATTGCCGGCTCATGCACCCGCTGATCGAGGCGCTGGGGCCGGATGTGGACGCGGCGCTCGCGCACCCGCGCTACCTGTTCGTCCCCCACCCCGCCGACCCCCAGCATCCGCAACGACGCGACGAGGGACAGATCGACTACGGGGAGACGGTGATCACGATGGCCTACATGCGCGAGCGCTGGTCATCGTCGTTCGACGTGCTCCAGGTGAACCTGCTGCTCGATGATCCGCACCAGGTGATGGTGACGCTACGGCGCCGCTGAGCGGGCGATGATCCTCTTCTGCCTGCGCCGGCAGCGGGCCCAGCTCCCCCGCGAGCTGGATGCCACGTCGACGCCCGCACTCGGCGACTTCCGCGCCGGGCGTTTCCCCGACGGCGAGCTGTGGCTCGAGCTCGACCGTCCCGTCGCCGGCGAGCGCTGCGCGGTGCTCGGCTCGCTCGCCCCGCCCGACGAGCAGATGCTCACGACCCTGCTGCTGGCCGACACCGCCCGGCGGGCCGGCGCGCGGCAGGTCATTGCGGTGCTGCCGTACCTGGGCTACGCACGCCAGGACCGGGCACCGGTCGGACGCAGCCTGGGCGCGGCCTGGGCCGGCGCCCTGCTGGCGGCCGCGGGCGTCGAGCAGGTGGTCACCGTCGACATCCACAGCGCCGCCGCGCTGGACTGCTTTCCCATGCCGGTCGTGTCGCTCTCGCCGGCCGCCCTCTTCGCGGCGCAGCTGGGGCGCCGATCGGGCCCGGACCTCACGGTGGTGGCGCCGGACGAGGGAGCCATCGAGCGCTGCCAGGCGATGGCCGATGCGGCCGGCGTGACAAGGCCCGTCGCGCATCTGCGCAAGCGCCGCACGGCCGCCGGCATCGGGCACCCGCTGCTCGTCGGAGACATCGGATCCCATGTGGTGATCGTTGACGACATCCTCGACACCGGTGCCACGCTGCTGTCGGCCTGCGGCGTGCTGCGCCACGCCGGTGCGCGCGAGATCTCGATCATGGCCACGCACGGCACGCTCAGCGGCGAGCGCTGGCGGGACCTGACCGCAGCCGGAGCACACCCGATCCAGATCACCGATACCGTGCCCGGCGCCCGCGAGCGGGCCGGCGCAGCCCTCGAGGTGCTCAGCGTCGCACCGCTGCTGATGGAGGCACTTGCGCCGCTCGCGTCCTGAGCCCCGAACGCCGGCTCACGCGAACGGACCACTGGGCAGGAACGGACGCAGCGGTCCCGGCCGGCCGCGAACGCAGAGCGCGCCGAAGGGCGTCAGCTGCAGTCCGGCCCGCAGGACGACCTCGATCGCCCACTGCTGGTCGGCGGTCATCCAGCGCACGACCGGCTGCTCGGTCTCGCCGATGAGCGCGAGCGCCGCCCACAGCAGCGACGAGGCCGCCTGCTCGTCGCGGGCCACGAGGAGCCACACGCCGCGCCCCGGGACCGCGACGGCGAACCCACGGTCGCCGAGTCGCAGCAGTCGCGCCCCCCAGCCGAGCGCAAACTCGAGTTCGCGCGTGTGTGGCCCGCCCCGCACGTCACGCGAGATCGCGGCCAGGGCATCGAGATCGGCTGGGCCGCCTTCGCGCACCTGATGATCAGGGCGGGGCAGTGAGCGGCGATCGATCGCGCCCACGGCGTCGAACGCGGGCCGCAGCGCAAACCCGGCCAGCGCGTACAGCCGTAGCGCGCGGGGATCGCTGGAGCTTGGGATCAGGCCGGCGTCGGTGTCCGGGCCGTAGGACAGCGCTCGCGCCAACAGCATCCGGCCCAGTCCGGCGCTCTGTGCGTCGGGTTGCACGGTCAGCAGCGACAGGCACCACACGCGCTCGCGGCGCAGCGCCTGCACGGCTCCCACGACCCGAGCGCCTCGCTCGGCGACGAAGCACCCGTCGGGGTCGGTGGTCAGCGGGTGAGCCACACGCTCGCGCCAGCGCTGCGCGACCGACGGGTCCGCGATGTCCAGGGCGAACGCGGACGCGGAGGTGGTCGCGACCGCCGGCAGGTCCGCGCGCTCGAGCCGGCGGATGCGCCAGGCCGCTGCGCTCACCGCGCCCTGGGATGGATCGCCGCCGCGTCGAGGCACCGCGACGGCATTCTGCCATCGGCTCGCGCGGGGCTGGCCCTCCCCCGCCCGTGGTCGCGGCGCCGCGATGCCGCGCAGTGGCTGCTCGATCGCGGTCTATGATGCGACCCCACGGGGGACGCATTGGGGCCGACGAGCGACAGACGTCTACTGGTGTCACGCGCGACGCAACTGCTCGCGGGGTTCGTGGCGCTGATCGCGTGCCAGGCCTTCGCCTCGCCGGCCAGCGCGCTCACGGCCGCCCGGGCCGACCGGCTCGCCGAGCGTGCGATCGCCCATCTCACCCGCGGAACGCCCCCACTGGCGGTGTTCGGCCTGACGGCGCCACTGCCGGCCAGTGCAGTGGTCAACGAGGCCGACGGGCCGGGCGCCACGTTCACGTCGACCGCGCCGATCGGTCACCGCGAGTGGCTGTTCTGGGCGGACCCGACGTGCGGGGGCTTCTTCGCCCATCCGAGCACGCTCGTGCTCCTCGACGCCGCCACGGGGAGGGTGCGCGTCGCCCGCACGCTGCTGTGGTTTCCGCTGATCAACGGCGCGGTCGTCCCGTGGCTCGCCACCGGGCGGGCGTACGACAGCTCGCGCTACCGCGTGGCGTCCTCGTCGATCTGTCCCGTCGGCAGCTCGCGCGCCGGCGCGCGTCTGGCCCGCGCCGCCGCTCCGACTGCGTCGACAATGCCGCTTGCCGGCTTCCCCGCCTCGCCGGTCGCCTCGCTGGCGAGGGCCGCACCGCTCACCGCGCCGCCCGTTCGTCTGCCCGTCGCGACCATCAGCGCGTTCAAGCCGGTGATCACGCCGGCCCAGCTCGCCGGCGACTGCATGGTCATCATCGGCGACACGTCCGCCCAGACGCCGGGTGCGGCCGACTTCAAGCCGAGCATCGCGGCGATGGGCACGTTCGCGATGCAACTCGGCCTCGCGCCGTCGCATGTCGCCGACGCTCCGCCCTCGGTGGCCGGGCTCGACGCCACGGTCGCCTCGCTGGTCGGCAGGACCAGCCCGCCCTGTACGGACGTGTTCATCTATCTCGCCGGTCACGGCGTGCCCGAGCCGGGCTCCCGGATCCAGCTGGGACCGCGTTTCGCCACGTTCAAGAAGGGCGGCGGACCACCCGGTGTCGTGGTGGCGTGGCAGCCGGAGGCCGGCAGCGGCGGCGACAAGCTGGTGCCCGCCGCCACCATTACCCCGCAGGACCTCATCAACCTGATGAACAAGTACGCCATGAAGGCGACGTTCAAGCTCAAGATCGTGTCGTGCTTTTCCGGTCGCTTCCTCCCCCTACTCGACGGTCGCCCGAACCTCATCGACGTCGAGACGTCCGCCGCCAGCGACCAGGCGTCGACCCGCCAGGTCGAGTACGGGGTCCTGAAAGACCCGGCCACGGGCACCTTCTATCCGCCGGACATCGATCCGAACTCGGTCGCACCCGGCTGGTCGCCCGAGCACGTGATCGTGAATAAGAACTACACCAAGGACGGTCCCGATCCGTTCACGGAGGGCAACATCCACGGGCTCGAGGAGTGGGCCACATCGCCGAGCGAGCTCGCCGCCACGAACAACAACCTCGGGGCCGGATTGCATCTCGCCGCAAGCCAGGGACTGCCCTTCAACTTCGACGCCCAGATCGGCTACGCCACCCCGCAGAACCAATACAACCCCGCGGCTCATGTGGTGGCTCCGCCAGCACCCCCGACGGGACCCACGGGCCCCAGCGGTCCGTCGGGCCCAAGTGGTCCGACAGGTCAGACGGGCGCGACGTTCAAGGTGGGTAGCGATCTGTCGGCGAACGCGACCACGGTGGAGCAGAATCCCAACGATCAGGATTTCTGGGATCTGTTGACGCAGTACTGCAAGGATTTCCCCACTGCGCCGGAGTGTCTGAAGTCGGCGGTCAATCCGGATGCGCCGGCGGCGTCGGGGTCGGCGGCGTCGCCGGTGAGTGGGCAGGTGCTGTCGGTGACGGTGAAGGGCATGGCGTTGGCCAGTTCGACCCCGGGCGCGCCGGCGCCGAACGCGATGGTTCATCTTCAGACGTTGCGTCCGCAGCCGGACGGCTCGGTGTCGGTGATCGTGACCTCGCAGGCGTTCCAGTTGCCGACGAGCGGAGACCCCAATCAGTTGAGCACGTTCATGCCGACGAACATGTGCGTGCAGGCGGGCGACTACGTGGGCTTGAGCACGGACGGCGGGATGACGTCGTCCTACCCGAACGGGACGCCGTTTGAGATCTTCGCGCCGCTGAGCGGTTCCAACGTGGATCAGTTCGCGTCGTTTAACGGGCTGATGAACGGCGCGAACTTCACCGGCGCGATGATCCCGAACACCGAGCTGCTGATGCAGGCCACCGTCGGCACCGGCAGCCAGGCTACCGCGCTGTGCCCCGGCGGCACCGCCAACTGACCAGGCCACCCGGGAGCTCGGCGATCGTGAGCTCACTACCGGCCGTGGCCGACCCCGCCGCCGCGTGAGAGCGCTGGTGACCGGCGCGGCCGGCTTCATCGGTGGCCACGTGGTCGACGCGCTGGCGAGCGGCGGCGCGCAGGTCAGGGCGTTCGATCGGACGGCGCCACCCGCGCAGGTGATGCGCGGCGGCGTCGAGTTCATGCGCGGAGACGTCCTCGATGCCGACACGGTGCGGCGGGCCGTCGATGGCTGCGACGCGGTGTTTCACCTCGCCGCCGTGTACAGCTACGCCCGCGCCGACGAGGCACTCATGCGCGCCGTCAACGTGCGCGGCACGCACACCGTGCTTGACGCCGCGCTGCGCGGCCCGCGCCGGCGAGTCGTCCACACGAGCTCGTGCGCCACGTGTGGACCGGCGCCGGGCCGGCACGCCAGCGAGCACGATCTTCCGCAGCCGCGGGAGCTCCACGTGCCGTACAAGCGCACCAAGCTCGAGGGCGAGCGGCTGGCGCTCGCGGCGGCGCGCGATGGCGCGGAGGTGATCGTGGTCAACCCGACGGTGCCCGTCGGTCCCGGCGACCTGCGTCCCACGCCCACCGGCAAGATGGTGGCCGACGTCGCGCACGGGCGCGCCCGCGCCTATCTGGCTCGCAGCGCGCTGAACATCGTGGCCGTGCAGGACGTCGCGCACGGGCACGGGCTGGCGTTCGAGCGCGGCCGGCCCGGCGAGCGGTACCTGCTCGGCGGCGACAACCTCTCCGTGCGCGACGTCTTCGCGGTCATCGCCGGCACCGCCGGGTTGCCCGCGCCTCGTCTGCCGATTCCGTGGGCGGCCGCCTACGCGGGCGCCCGCGTCGCGGACGGCCTGCTGCGCCCCATCGGACGCGAGCCCCGAATGCTCCTCCTCGACGAGGTGCGCGTGGGGCGCCTTCCGCATCTCTTCGACGACGCCAAGGCACGGTCCGAGCTGGGCTATACCTCGCGCCCGGCCGCGGACGCGCTGCAGGATGCGGCCCGCAGCGCGCTCGCCCATGCGCTGCCCGGGTGATGGCACACTGCGCCGGTGACCAATCAGACGGCCGCCCGCGCGCCTGCGGCGCCCCAGCTTCCCGATGAGCTCGACGCGTCGCGCATCGCCGCGCTGGCGCACGACGCCACCTACGCCGACGTCGCGGTCGCGGATGCCACCTGGTCCGATCAGCGTGCCGGTGGCGTGTCGTTCCGGGTCGCCCGGCTGACGAACGTCGAGCTGGCCGGCTCGCGCCTGGAGCAGCTGCAGCTCGCGGACGCCGAGCTGAGCGGCTGCAGCCTCGCCAACGTGCAGGCGCGCCGCGCGGATCTGGGTCGCGTCGCCATCGCCAAGAGCCGCCTGACCGGCCTCGACCTCTCCGGAGCCGCCCTGCGCGACGTCACGATCGCCGACTGCCGCATCGATCTCGCATCCTTCGGCGGGGCCCGGCTCACCCGCGTGACCTTCGAGGACTGCCTGCTCGCCCAGAGCGACTTCCTGCAAGCCCAGCTGGAGTCGGTGCGCTTCCACCGCTGCGATCTCTCCGCGGCGGACTTTCGCGACGCCCGATTGCAGCGGTGCGAGTTTCGCCGCAGCAACCTCTCGGGGCTGCACGGCGTCGACAGCCTGCGTGGCGCGGCCATGGAATGGGGCGACATCCTGGACATGGCCGGCGCGTTCGCCGCCGCGCTGGGCGTCGGCGTTCTCGAGCCGTCGTAAGCCCCTGCGCGCGCGTCGGCGGCGCGAGGGCCCGCGCCCCGGGGTTTGGGTAATCCGCCCGGCCGGGCTTCGGTAGTTTCCCCGGGCCTCGCCGCGCGCCGGCGCGAATAGCCTGGACTCATGGATGGCCGACGGCGTGCGCTCTCTCTCGCTCTGGCGCTCGTGTTCACGCTCGCGTTGACCGCCACCGCCGCCGCTTCGACGGTGACTGGCTCCTCGCGCGGGCTGAGTGCGAGCATGCACGCGGGCACTCACCACCCCACCGTCGGTCATGAGTGGCCGCTGCAGTTCACCGCCACGCGCTCGGGTCGAGCGGTGACGGCGGAGGTGACGTACGAGTACCTGTACGGGGGGCAGGTGGTCGCCGTGCGCGCCCATCACACCTTCACCGGCCACTTCTCCGACTCGCTGCTGTTTCCGGCTGAGTCGGTCGGCTACCCGCTCACGTTTCAGGCCGTAATCACCTCCGGTGGCTCCACGGTCGACCTGGATTACGCCATCCAGGTCATCCGCTGAGCGCTCACACGTACGTGGGCTAGCCTGTGACCGTGGCTCGCCGCCTTGCCGTCACCTGGCTGTTCAACACGATCGCCCTGTTCGTGGCCACCTGGCTGCTGTCCGGCCTCAGCTACGGCAACGACTGGTGGGCACTGCTGCTGGCCGGGCTGGCATTCACCCTGGTGAACTATTTCCTCAAGCCGCTGCTGACGGTGCTGTCCATCCCGTTCATCATCGTCACGCTCGGTATCTTCTACTTTCTCCTCAACGTGCTGATGCTCTACCTGACGCACTGGCTGGTGCCGCGCTTCACCATCGCCAGCTTCTGGTGGGCGGCCCTGGCCGCGGTCATCATCAGCGCGGTGAACGGGATCCTCCACCGTGCGTTCGGCCGCCCCGACCAGCGCGTCCAGCGCGTCGACGTCACGGTCGCGCGCGACTAGGCTGTCCCCCGTCTCGCCGGCCCCGGGCGGGGAGTACCATCGGAAGCGTGCTCGTACTCGGCGTGGTCTTCGTGGTGGCCGCTCTCGTCCTGGCGCTGGCCGAGGCGCATATCAGCACGGGCGGGTTCATCGCCGGCACCGCGGTCATCGCCCTGGTGGCCGGGGTGACGCTGCTGTCCGCGAGCGCCGGCGTGGGCGTGCTCGGCGTCGTGGCCGTGGCGGCGGCGGTGCTCGCCGGATCGCTGACCGCGCTGTTCGTCGTCGGCCGCAGCGTGCTGTCGGTTCGCTCACAACGTCCGCGATCCGGCGCCGAGGCCATGGTGGGTCACGTCGGCGTGGTCCGTGGCGCCGGTCCGGCGCCACGCGTCTTCGTCGACGGCGGCCTGTGGCGCGCCCAGCCGAGTCTCCTCGACGAGGGGCTGACGTTGCACGAAGGTGACCGGGTCGTCGTCGAGCGCGTCAACGGCTTGACCCTGGCCGTCCGCAAGGCCGAGGAATGGGAGCTGAATCCATGATTCTGACCGACGTGCTCATCGTGGTCGGCGTGTTCGTCGTACTGGGGCTGGTCCTGGCCGCCGCCTCGGTGCGCGTGCTGCGCGAGTACGAGCGGGGCGTCGTGTTCCGCCTCGGCCGTCTGAGCGAGCTGAAGGGCCCCGGTGTCGTCACGCTGATGCCGTTCGTCGATCGGCTCGAGCGCGTGAGCCTGCGCACGGTCACGCTGCAGATCCCGCCCCAGGAGGTGATCACGCGAGACAACGTCCCCGCGCGGGTCACCGCCGTGGCCTACTTCCGCGTCATCGATCCGAACCGGTCGATCGTCGAGATCCAGGACGTCCTCTCGGCCACGTCGCAGATCGCTCAGACCACGCTGCGCTCGGTGCTCGGCAAGGCCGAGCTCGACACGCTGTTGTCCGAGCGCGAACACCTCAACGAGGACCTGCAGCACATCATCGACGACCAGACCGAGCCGTGGGGCATCAAGGTGACGACGGTTGAGATCAAGGACGTCGAGATCCCGGCGGCCATGCAGCACGCGATGGCTCGCCAGGCCGAGGCCGAGCGCGAGCGGCGCGCCAAGATCATCGACGCCGAGGGCGAGTTCCAGGCGGCGGCGCGCCTGCTGGAGGCGGCCAATCTGATGAGCCAGAACAACGTGACGATTCAGCTGCGCTATCTGCAGACGCTGCGCGAGATCGGTGGCAACGAGAGCTCGACGATCGTGTTTCCATTCCCGCTCGACCTGCTGGCCCCGCTGATGAACGCCGCCGATGCCGCGCGCGCCGACGGTGCATCGACGCGGGTCGATGCACCGGCCATGGTGGCAGCGCCGACGCCCAACGGCCCGCCCGGCGACGCGCGCTGACCGGCGCCGCGGCCTCCACGGGCCACGGTCCGTTGGGGCTCCGGCCGGTTCTGAGCTGATTCTCAGCCGCGCTTCAGGGTTTCGTTACCGACCCGACCCACCATGGGTGCATGCCCGATCCCCGTAAGACCCTGAAGCCCCTTGGCGCGGAAGCCAACCGTCCCACGCCCGCGGCCCGAGACGCCGGGCTGCTGAAGCTGAGGCAGCTCAACCGCTGGCTGGTGGCGGGAGCCGTCGGAGTGACGGTCGCGCTCTCGGCCGTGGTGGCGCAGGCGTCATCATCCGGCCACTCGTCGGCATCCACCGCCCAGACGACGGCTCCGGCGAACACCGCCGCCTCGTCGTCCGGCGCCGCGAGTGCCGCCTCGTCGTCCGCTGCCCAGCCGGCGGCGGCACCGAGTGCCGTCGTGACGAGCATGTCGTAGGCGTCGCCTCCAACCTGGCGACGGGACGGCCACTAGGCTGCACAGACGTTCGTCCCGCCACGTCAAAGGAGAGCCGATGTCTCGCTTCGCCGTCGTGAACCTGTTGGAAGTCGAGAACTCCGTGGGCGACCGCGCGCCTGGCATCGAAGGCCGATTCGGCCGCCGGCATCTCGATTCGCGTGACCTCGGCGTCAGCTTCTTCCGCTACGCGGCCAACGTGCGCAGCCCGGTGGCCCACAGCCACCGCGAGCAGGAGGAGGCCTACGTCGTGGTCGCCGGATCGGGTCGCGTGCTGCTGGATGACGAGGTTGTCGAGCTACGGCAATGGGACGTCGTGCGCGTGGCGCCCGAGGTGGTGCGCGCGTTCGAGGCCGGTTCCGATGGGCTGGACATCATTGCCGTCGGCGGACCCAAGCCCGAGGACGGCGACGGTGTGATGGGCACGGCGGCGTGGCCGCAGGGCGACGGCGGGGCGTGACCCGTCGTCGTCGCCGCCAGGCCCGCGGCGACGACCGATCATCTACGCTGTGGGTCCGGCGGATCGCCCACTCCGTCAGGGCGCTCAGCGCGTCCAGCCGGGCAACGCAGTGGCCCCCGGGCCGCTGGCCAGTCTCGGCGGCGGGGAGTGTCAAGCCGCCCAGGCAAGACATTCCGTCCTGGGACAAGTAGTACAGCGGTGATCTATGACCGGCGGTACCGGGCGAGCCATTGGCTCGCCCGGCCGATGTTGGGGCACGGTCAGGATCCGACCGGCGCCGCCGGCGCCGGAGTCGTCCCCGCCGCCAACTGCTCGATCTCGCGGCGCCTGGCTGCCGACACCACGGGCCATCCGGGCTCGTAGCCGAACACGTCGATCAGCGGCGCGGACCCGTAGCGCTCCGAGACGATCTCGATGTGCTCCGGGGTGACCAGGGCGGGATGCGTCACGCCGCAGGAACGTGCCAGCGCGAGTGTCTCAGCGCGCAGCGTGACGAGGTAGTTGGCGGCCCGGCTGGATTTCAGCTCGGGATCGAGGCCGTGCATCAGCCAGCGCGACTGCGTGGCCACGCCGGTCGGGCACCGGCCGGTGTGGCACCGCTGCGCCTGGATGCAGCCGAGGGCGAGCATCGCCTCGCGCCCGACGCTGACGAGATCGCAACCGAGCGCGAACGCGAACAGCGCCGAGTCGGGAAACCCGAGCCGCCCCGACCCGTTGAACACGACGTCCTCGGCCAGCCCGGCGCGGGCGAACGTGGCATAGACGCGCGCGAAGCCCAGCTTGAATGGCAGCGCGACGTGGTCGGCGAACGATAGCGGCGCGGCGCCGGTGCCCCCCTCGCCACCGTCGACGGTGATGAAGTCCGGGCCGCCCCCGGTCTCGGCCATGCGGTCAGCCAGTCGCTGCCAGAAGCCGCTCTCGCCGACGGCGGACTTGATCCCCACCGGAAGGCCGGTGTCCTGGGCGATGCTCTCGACGAACTCGATCAGACCGTCCACGTCTGAGAACGCCGAGTGCGCGGGTGGACTGACACAGTCGTGCCCGGCCGGCACGCCCCGGATGGCCGATATCTCCGGGGTCACCTTGACGCCCGGCAGCACTCCGCCGAGCCCGGGCTTGGCGCCCTGCGAGAGCTTGACCTCGATCGCGCGGATGGGCGCCTCGGCGAGGCGCTCGCGCAGTCGCTCGAGACTGAAGCGCCCGCGCGAGTCGCGGCAGCCGAAGTAGCCGGTGCCGATCTGAAAGGTCAGCTCGCCGCCATGACGGTGCGCCGGAGCGAGTCCCCCCTCCCCCGTGTTCTGCAGGCAGCCGGCCATGCGCACGCCCCGGTTGAGCGCCTCGACGGCCACCGGTGACAGCGACCCGTAGCTCATGCCGGACACGTTGACCAGCGACACGGGACGGAAGGCGTACGGGCGCCCATGCGCCGCGCCGAGAACCTTGCCGGCAGCGAGGCTGTACAGGGGCGCGGCGCCCGGATCGCCCGCCGCCGGTGCCGGCGCCGGAAACGGCGAGTGCTTGATGATCAGCAGGCTCTCGACGGCCTCCATCTCATCGTCGGTGCCGAAGCCGAACACGTTCGGCTTTCCCTCCGCCGACGCCTGGACCCAGCGCCGCTGATCGCGCGAGAACGGCCGCTCCTCATTGTTGGACGTGACGATGTACTGGCGCAGCTCGGGGCCGAACGCCTCCAACAGGTACCGGAAGTGCCCGACGATCGGGAAGTTGCGCAGAACCGCCCGCCGCCGCTGCAGCAGGTCGTAGCCGGTGATGCCGGCGAGCACGCCGACGACGGCGCGGGAACGGGGATTACCGAGCTTGGCCACGGTTCGGGCGAGAGCTTCTCAGCGGCGCCCCGAGAGGCAATCGGCGCGGCCCCGCAGCGCAGTCGTGGAAAAGCCGCATTCGAACGCGCCGGGCGGACGATCAGGCGGCGACCGGCGCCGGCTCGTCGAGCGCGGCCATCCACGGTCGAGGGCGGGCGCGAGGCGTGAGCTGGGCCGCTGCTCGCATGCGCCCGTGCCCGCGCACGGGTTCGCCGTCAGGCTGCCGCCTTGGCGATCGCCGCCAGCACACGTTCGGTCTGAAATGGCTTGACGACGAAGTCCTTGGCGCCGGCCCGTACCGCGTCCAGCACCTTGTGCTCCTGTCCGGCGGCTGAGCACATCACCACCCTGGCCAACGGATCGAGCGCGATGATCTCCGCCAGCGCCGTCAGCCCATCCTTCTCGGGCATGGTGATGTCGAGCGTTACGACGTCGGGCCTGAGCTCGCGATAGCGGTCGACCGCCTCCTGGCCGTTGGCGGCCTCCCCGATAACCTCGTGCCCGCCGCTGAGGAGCGCGTCGGTCACCACCTTGCGCATGAACAGCGCGTCGTCGACGACGAGGATCTTGGCCATCGGTCGCGCGTCCCTCGCGCCTACGCGCCCACGCCGAGGCTGGCCAGCATCCCGTTCAGTCCGCGCGAGGACGGGATGAACAGGAACACCGGAGCGCACTCGGTGTCGGCGACGACCAGCTTGGACTCCAGCAGCAGCGCCGTCTCGCCGTCCCCGCTGGCCACGAACGCCGTCTGCAGGATGGCGCCCACCATGTCGACGATGCGCTCGGTCGGACACGGGTCGAGGCGGAGTCCCGTCATCGCCGCGATCGCACCGACGTAGGACGAGCCGAGGATGTTGCCGACCTCGCAGAGCGCGGATGACCCCAGGTCGGTGTCCGGGCTCACGCCGAGCAGGCCGCAGAGCGTCCCCACCGTGGTCGCCGGCATGAAGATCAGCGCCAGCGCGTCCAGGTCGCCCACCGCCGGCATCGCGATCGCCGTGATCACGCGGTCGCTTGGCCCGGAGTCCTCGATCGCCTCGGCGATCGGCAGCGCGAGCGCACGGGGCACATCGATCTCCACCGGACGCCCGATCAGGGCCGACAGCGCCGTGGCCGCCGTCCCCGAACCGATGTTCGCGAGCTCGCGCATCGCGTCGAGCTGCGTCTCCGAGAGGTGCGCGACGAGCTCGCCCATGGTGCCTAGCCGGCGCCGGCACCCGCGGTCGGTCCGGACCGGCCTGTGCCGTCCTGGTCTGCGTGCCCTCTCAAGCGCATCCTCAACCCCCCGGTTGACGACCGTGTGCCATCACGTTTCGCTGCGCCGCGAGGTTCGGCACCGGCCATCTCGCGCGTCGCAGGTGGTGTTCGCTTGTATCGGCGGTTGCGGGCCGACCTTGAGGATTGCCACGGGCCGGCGGCCGCGTTGCGGCACGGACTCGGACCGCGGCCCCGACTAGACTCGGGGCCGCAGTGCGTGCGACTCGACGTGACCCGGTGCAACAGCGCAGCCGGGATCGTGTGGAGCAGATCCTGGCGGCCGCGTCGGACCTCCTGTACGAGGGAGGCCTCGACGAGCTGTCGACACGTGCCGTGGCCGAGCGCTCCGGTGTTCCCGTGGGCACGATCTACCGCTACTTCGAGAACTCCGACGCCATCGTCTCCGCGTTCCTGGATCGCGAGATGGAGAAGCTCGACACCGCCATCGCCGAGGCTGTGCTCGGGCTCGAACGGGTGACGCTGCGCAGCATGCTCGAGGCGGCCACGTTGGCCCACCTCGCTCACCATCAGCGCCATCCGCAGACGGTGGCGGTGTGGTTCGGTGGCCGGCGCAGCGCCGCGGTTCGCCAGCGCGTGAGGCAGCAGGATGCCCGCTCGGCGGCCTGGCTGCAGGCCGCGATCGACGCGGCCGGGTTTCTCCGCGACGACGCGCCGCCCTACGGCCTCGACGGCGTCGTTCGGCTCAGCGATCGCCTGTTCGAATACGTACTGCTCGAGGTGCCCTCGCCCGGGGACCAGGAGGACGTGGTGCGGCGGTTCGTCGACATGGTGGCCAGCTATGCCGAGCGGTTTGCCACCACGGTCGGGTTGGAGGGTCTCCGCGCCGATCAGTTCGTCACCGCGCTGGCCAATCGGCCGGTGCACTTCCAGCGGCAGGGAAGGCGCTTCACCCGGACCGGCGGGCACGGCTGAGCGTCCGCCGTGGCCGTCCCGGCGCTGCCCTCATGGCGCCGGCAGGTCCTCGGGCAGCGGCACGTCCTGCGGAGAGCCCCCTTCGGGTGCATCCCAGGCCGGCCAGGCGCGCCCGTCCCGTCCCGCATGGGGCTCGGCGGCGCCGAGCGCCAGCACGACGCAGCGCTCGCGACCGCGGTTCATGAGCTGGCGGCGCACGTCGGGCGCCACGCGCGCGAGCTCGCCGGCTCGCAGCGTGTGTTCCTCCTGCTCGACGACGAGCGTCAGCTCGCCGGCGATGACGAGGTAGACCTCCTCCTGGCGCTCGTGAGCGTGGATGCGCCCGCGCTGGCGCGGCGCCAGCGTCACTTGGTTGCAGCCGAACGTGCTCACGCCGAGCTGGCGGCGCAGCGGGAGGAAGCGCTCGTCGGTATCGAGGTCAAGTGCCGCGAAGGCGATGCCCGGCTCCATCGCGCCGATCCTAGCCGAGCCCCGAAGGCAGCGTGACGACCGGGGCTACCCGCCGCGCCGGCGCCGGTGGCGAACCGTCCGCCACAGGTACAGCGACAGCAGCCCGACCACGGCCAGGGGCATGATCCACCAGGCCGCGGTGGGCCCCTGGGCCACCACCGCCGTGAGCGCGAGCGCGACGACGACGCCGGCCGCGCTGACCCAGTCGTCGCCGACGACGAAGTCCCAGGCGAACGCGCCGAACGCGCGGATGACCCTCATGCCTGCACCGCCGACGCATCGCGACCGGGGGGCGGCACCCCGTGAGCGTTCCTGCCTCGCAGCCGGCTGACCGCGAGCAGCGAGAACCCCAGCAGCGCCGCGACGATCACGGGCAGCGCCGCGTCGCCGCCCGGCCAGCTCGCGCCCGCCCCCTCCGCGCCCCAGAAGGTGCCGAACGACGTGAGCATCACGCCGACGGCGAACTTCATGGCGTTCTCGGGCACGCGGGCAAGCGGCGCCGCGCAGGGCGACGCCGGCGGCCACCACGACCGCGATCGCCGCACCCGCCGCGATCGCCGCGAGACCGACGTCCTGCTGATTGGCCCCGAACGTGACGACGATGAACGCCACCTCGAGCCCCTCCAGCAGCACGCCCTTGAACGCCACCGTGAAGCTGTAGGGATCAAACCGGGCCCTGGCGACACCGGCGGCCCGCGCCGCGCGGCCGCCTCCTCGCCGAACTCCGCCTCCTCGTCGCGGAGCGCCTTCAGCCCCGCCGCGCGCAGGATCGCCTTGCGCAGCCACTGCAGGCCGAAGATGAGCAGCAGGCCACCGACGACGACGCGCAGGGCGTCGATCGGCAACGAGCGTGAGCGCGGGACCGAGCGCCGCGCAGATGGCCGCCAGCACGACCGTCGCGGCCCCGACCCCGGCCGAGCGCCGACGGCCAGTCGCGCGTCGTGCCCGACCGCCAGCACGATGGTGAGCGCCTCGACGGCCTCGACGGCGCACGCGAGGAAGACCGAGAGCGCGAGTCCGAGCTCAGCCGCGCTCACGGCTGCGCTCCCGTTCGCGAGACCCGTGCGGGGTCTCGATCACCGCCGCGCCCTCGAACCGTCCCGCCCGGAGATCCTCGAGCGCCCGCGCGGCGCCGTCGAGCGGATACGGATGCACCTCCGTGCGCACGGGTACCTGCGGCGCGAGCGCCAGGAATGCGCGGGCGTCGTCGCGCGTCAGGTTGGCGACCGAGCGCACGACACGCTCGCCCCACAGGATGTCGTACGGAAAGCTCGGAATGTCGGACATGTGGATCCCTGCGCACACCACCACGCCACCCTTGGCGGTGGCGCGAAGCGCGGCCGGGACGAGCTCGCCGGCCGCGGCGAAGATGATCGCCGCATCGAGCGGCTCGGGTGGCGCCTGCGCCGACCCGCCTGCCCACGCCGCGCCCAGGCTTCGCGCGAAGGCCTGCGTCTCGCTCGTCGCCCTCGCGCGTGAACGCGAACACGCGTGCGACCCTGGAAGCGCGCCACCTGCGCGATGATGTGAGCCGAGGCGCCGAACCCGTACAGACCGAGGCGCTCGGGCTCCCCGGCCAGGCGCAGGGCGCGGTACCCGATCAGCCCTGCGCACAGCAGCGGCGCCACCTGCAGGTCGCCGATACCCGTCGGGGAGCGCGAACGCGAAGCGGGATCGGCCACCACCCACTCGGCATAGCCGCCATCGATGTCCCGCCCGGTGAAGCGCGCGCGCTCGCACAGGTTCTCGCGGCCGCTAGCGCAATAGCGGCACTGCCCGCAGGTCCACCCCAGCCACGGCATCCCGATGCGGGCGCCGACCGGCGGCGGCTCGACCCGTCGGCGCCGGGGTCGCCGTGCTCGGTCACCGTGGCGACGATCTGGTGGCCGGGCATGATCGGCAGCGCCGGGATGTCGACCTCGCCGTCGAGCAGATGCAGGTCGGTGCGGCAGACGCCGCACGCGTGCACGCGTGCGAGCAACTGGCCGGGCCGCCGGGCGGGGCGCCGGCCGCTCGGCGGCCTCCAGCACTCCGATCCGCTCGATCTGCATCGCGAGCACGCGATGATGATCGCACCGCGGCGCGGGATCCGCGCGGATCCCGTCCCCCGACGCCGGGGGCTTCAGCGGTGGGCCGGCAGTCCGGGCGGATCGACGGCGTCGACGAACAGGTCGACGGCCAGGTCGGCGCTCGGCGCCGGCATGCGAGTACGCGCTCAGATCGGTGACCCCGGAGTCGAGCAGCACGTCCTCGCACAGCAGCGCCTGCCCGGTGTACTCGCGGCTCGGACGGGTGATCACGGCATACGCTGCATCGGCGTACACCTCGGGGCTGCGCGCGCGTGCCATCGCGGCATCGCCGCCGAGCAGGTTCTGCACCGCCGCGGTGGCGACGAGCGTGCGCGGCCACAGCGCGTTGGAGGCGATCCCGTCGTCGCGCGGAACTCGGCGGCGAAACCGAGGGCACACATCGTCATCCCGAACTTCGCCAGCGTGTAGCCGATGTGCGGGCCCCAGCCATCGGGGCTCGAGGCTGATCGGAGGCGACAGCGTCAGGATGTGCGGGTTGTCGGCTCGGCTTGAGGTGCGGGATGCAGCTCTTCGTGACGAGGAACGTGCCGCGCACGTTGATGTCCGCCATAAGGTCGTAGCGCTTCATGGGCAGCGCCTCGGTGCCCTCGAGGCTGATCGCGCTGGCGTTGTTGACGCATACGTCGATCCCACCGAAGCGCTCGACTGCCGCGTGCCACCGCCGCGCAGCACCTGTTCCTCGTCACGGATGTCGCCGACGATCGGCAGCGCCCGACCGCCGGCCCCCTCGATCGCCTCTGCCGCGGTGTGGATCGTGCCCTCCAGCTTTGGGTGCGGCTCGGCCGTCTTGGCGATCAGGGCGACGTTGGCGCCGTCACGCGCGGCGCGCAGCGCGATGGCCAGTCCGATGCCGCGGCTGGCGCCCGAGATGAAGATGGTCTTTCCGGCGAGAGACATCGTGAGCGCTCCCAGTGACGTGAGGACGGGCGCTGCAGGCTAACGGGCGGGCGTCAGGCGTGCCGGACGCCCGCGCCCGGCGGGCCTGGCTCAGCTGCGGCACCCGGACACGAGTCCGTCATTTTGGATCACTATGAGCCGAAATGACGGAGTCACCCGCACGCCGGCCAACCCGCACGCGGGCCGCTTAGGAAACGACCTGCTGGTAGAGCGCGGGAAGATCGGGGTAACCGCTGGACGCCCAGCCGGAGCCCTGGATGGCGGCGATCTGCGCGGACGGCGCCTGGCCGACCGTCTGCAGGATCGCCTGGACGCCGCTGCTGGCCGTGCCGTAGCCGGGAATCGTGTTCTTGCCCGACCAGCCATCCCGCCGTGGCGTCCGCGGCCGTGACCGGATCGGACCACACCGAGTCGCCGGCGCCGTAGGTCGCGCTGTCGGTGTAGCCGATGTTCAGCCAGTCGTTGTTGCTCGCGGCCTGCCGCGACTGTCGCCGCGCCGCCGGACTCCTCGGCGAGCACCCAGGCGTCGACGACGCCCGGATCCAGGCCCGTGTCAGCGCCAGCCGGGCGGCGAACTGCTGCTGGGCGCTGGTGAGCATCCAGCGCGGCCCCGGGGCCGCGGCCGCGGCAGCCGGCCCGCGCCGCGGTCCCCGGTGCCGGCGGCCCCGCAGCGCGCCGGCGGCCCCGAGTCGTGCCCACGGCGGCCGGCGAGCCCGCCGCGGCCGGCGTCGCCGCCTGTGCGGCGCGAGCTGGGCGGCGAAGCTCGGTCGACCCCGTCGAGGGGCTCGTGCTCTGCGCGGCCGTGGCCCCGCTGGGCTGGCCGAGGCGCCGTCGAGCGCCGCCAGCTGGCGCCTCCAGCTGGCTGATGCGGTTGAGGACGTCCACGTAGCTCATCGGCTCCCCCAGTCATCGGCCCGGCGGACGGCGGCTTGAGCGCGCTCAGGTGCGCCGGTCGGGCCCCGGCGTGACAGCGTCCGTGGGCGTCGATCGACTCCTCGACCGCGCTGCGACAGCTCGCGGCGGTCAGGCCCTTGCGGAAGTAGGAGACGGCGCCGGCCTGCAGCATGGCGACGACCCCGGCGTCGGACTCGTCGCTGGAGAGGACGAGCACGGCGGTGCCCGGCGAGCAGGCCGCGATCTCGCGGGTCGCCCGCAGCCCGCCGCCGCTCGGCATCTCGACGTCGACGATCGCCGCATGTCGGCCGGTGCTCGCGGGCCAGCGCGATCGCCTCGTCGGCGTCGGCCGCGGACGCCGACGACCTCGAAGTCGGCGGACAGCTGCGCCGTGAGCATCGAGCGAACGAGCGGCTCGTCGTCGGCGATCAGCAGCCGGTTCTTCGCGGGCGCGGGCTCGGCGGCTCGGCAGACTCATCGCAGGCCTTCCTGGGGTGTGGGCGTGACAGGGCGAGAGTCCGTCTGACTCGAGCGCGTGCTCGAGCTCGGCGACGAGCGCGCAGCGTCGCCCGGGATCGCGCGCACGGCGGCCGCGCCGGAGCGGTCGCACGCCCGGCAGACGGCCACGGCGCCGACGCTCGCGGCGGCGCCCTTGAGGCCGTGGGCAGCCGGCGACGGCGGCGCCTCGCGCGGACCGCGGCGGCGCATCTCGGCCAGCCGGTCGCGCGAGCCGAACAGAACAGCTCGACGATGCGCGCGGCGCTGTCGCCGTCGATCTCGTCCGAGCAGCGAGTGTCGAGGATCGCGGCGTGCGACGCGCGGGCCCGGCAGCCGGGGTCTCGGGCCGGGGTGCGGGACCGGTCACGACGGGCGCGGCGCAGCACGTGACGAGCGTCTCGCGGCGCAGCGGCTTGGCGATGTACTCGTCCATCCCGGCGGCGAGGCACTCTCGCGGTCGCCGCGCATCGTGTGGGCGGTGATCGCGATGATCGGCGTGTGCCGGTCGGCTCGCCTCGAGGCGGCGGATCTCGCTCGCCGCCGAGTAGCCGTCGAGCTCGGGCAGGCGGCAGTCCATGAAGATCGCCTCGTAGCGACCGCGCCGGCTCATCTCCACCGCTTCGCGGCCGGTCTGGGCGAGGTCGACTCGGTAGCCGCACTTCTCGAGCACGTTGACGGCCACCATCTGGTTGATCTCGTTGTCCTCGGCCAGCAGCACGCGCGGCGCGCCGCATCGGACATCGGAGTCCGCGGCGTAGCCGTGCCGGCGCCGCGAGGGAGGCGGAAGGCGCGCCCGCTCGTGCGCGCTTGCCCAGGGGCCCCGGCAGCGCCCGGCGACGGCTGGAGGCCTCGGCGCGCGGCGCCCACGTGCGCGGCGGCGGCGGCCGGCGGCGCCCAGGATGCGCTTGATCTCGTCGCGCAGGCGGGATGCCCGGTCGGGCTTGGTGAGCACGCCGTGCACGCCCGCCCGGCGCAGGGCGTCGCGACCGGCCGCTGCCGAGGACAGGATGAGGATCGGTACGCACGGCAGCTCGGGCGAGCCCGCATCGCATGCACGAGCTCGAGCTCGTGCATGCCCGTCCATGTTGCGGTCGATCAACGCGAGGGCGTAGGGCCGGCCCGCCGCGGCGGCGGCGCGCAGCAGGCGCAGCGCCCCGGCGCCGTCGTTCGCGCAATCGCACTCCATGTTCCAGGCCGCCAGCGGTGGCGCAGGATCGTGCGGTTGGTGGCGTTGTCGTCGGCCACGAGGACGCTGGGCGCCGGCTGATGTCGACGAGCGGCGACCGTTCGCAGTGCCGCCGCGCGCGCCCAGTCAGCGGCAGGCGAACCAGAACGTGCTGCCGACGCCCAGGCATGCTGTAGGCGGCGATCTCGCCCGTCCATCAGCTCGACGAGCTGCTTGCAGATGCTCAGGCCCAGTCCGGTGCCGACGTTCGGCGTCCGGACCGGCGCCGCGCACCTGCGTGAACGCCTCGAACAGCCCGTCGAGACCGCTGGTCGATCCCCGAGCCCGTGTCACGCACGTCGAAGCGCACGATCGGGCGCCCGTCGGCCCACCGCGTGCTGACGCGCAGCACGACCTCGCCGCGTTCGGTGAACTTCACGGCGTTGTTGAGGAGGTTGACGAGCACCTGGCGCACCCGGTTGCCGTCACCGCGCACGCCCGGCGGGCAGGTCGTGGTCGACCCAGGCCATCAGCTCGAGGTACTTCTCGGCGGCCGCCGGGGCGACGATCGCGCACGCCTCGTCGATGACGCGGCGCAGGTCGAAGTCCTCCTCGTCGAGCTCGAGCTTGCCCGCCTCGATCTTCGACACGTCGAGGACGTCGCTGATGACGGCCATCAGCGCGTCGCCCGACGCGCGGATCGCCTCGCGCGAACTCGCGCTGGTCCTCGTTGAGCTCGCCGTCGAGCAGCAGGTCGGCCAGGCCGAGGACGCCGTTGAGCGGCGTGCGGATCTCGTGGCTCATGTTCGCCACGAACTCGGACTTCAGCCGCGACAGCTCGAGCGCCTCGTCGTCGGGCCTTGGCCAGCTCCTCGGCCAGCCGCCGCCGCTCGTCGATGTCCTGCACCTGGACAATGACCTGCCGCGGCGCGCCGGCGGCGTCCCGCACCAGCGACACCGACAGCAGGACCCACAGCTCGTCACCGGCCTTGGTGCGGCAGCGCTTCTCGATCTGGCAGCGGGGGATCCTCCCGGCGATGAGCTCGTCGATCATGGCCGGCGTCACCCTCGTCGTCGTGAAGGAGGGTGACCTCCTGGAAGGTCGTGGCCAGCAACTCGCCGGCCGGCCAGCCGAGGATGTCGCACAACGCGCCGTTGACCTTCAACCACGCGCCGTCCAGCCCGACGAGCGCCATCCCGATCGGCGCGTCGTCGAGCGCCGCCTCGAACTGGGATCTCGCCTCGTCGCGCTCGGTGAGGGTCTGGCGCCGCGCCGCATCGGCGGCCCGGCGCTCGGTGACGTCACGCGCCACGACAAGCGCGCCGACGATGTCGCCGCGCTCGTCGCGCAGCGGCGAGAACTGGCTGTGGAACACGGCCACGCCGTCGACGGCGTCGTCCTCGAGCTCGCTCGGCTCGCCGCGCAGCGCGGACCGCAAGTGCGGCGCGTACAGCGCGATGACGTACTCGGGCGAGAGGACTCCGCGAGCGTCGCGCCGATCAGCCGCTCGAGGCCCCAGCCGAGCTGATCGAGCACCGAGCCGCAGGCGAAGCGGAAGCGCAGCTGGCGGTCGATGACGAACACGGCGGCGTCGGGCAGCGACCGGACCACCGCGCGGGCGACGGCGCCGGCATCGGCAAGTTCGCTGCTGGGATTCGGGGTATGTCGCATGGGGTCACGTCGGTGAAACTCGGGGAAGGTTGCCCCAGGTTGTCGGCCGCCGGGCGGCAAACCTGAGCCCGGCGCGGCGCCGGCAGAGCGCATAGACGATCATTGCGGCGGCGGCTTCTCCGCCGTCCGCGCTCGCTTCGCGGCGCCCGACCGGCCCGGCCATCCGCCGGCGTCGGGCGCACCGCGCGGCCGCCGCATGTGTTCTCCCTTTGTGGTCCGTTCGTGCCCGCATCCCGGCTCCCCCCGCGCCGCCTCCGGTCCGCCCCGATCGTCGCCGCCACGCTCGGCGCACTGGCGCTGCGCTGGCCGCCGCCGCGCCGGCGGCGGACGGCCGCTGCCCGTCCAGGTCACCTTCGGGCACCCGGCGCCGGCCCGACGCGGCGGCCACGACGACCACCTGGACGGTCCCGGCCGGCGTCACCGAGGTCGACCTTCTACGCGGCCGGCGGCAGTGGCGGCGCGGGCGGCAACGGCGGCGGACCGGCGGCGGCGGCGGCAGCGCGCGAGCGAGCCTCGCCGTCACCCCGGGCAGACGTTCATGATCACCGTCGGCGGTCAGGGCGCCGCCGGCGCCCCCCGCTGCTCGGCGACGCCGGCGCCCGGCGGCGTCGGCGGCGCACCCTCGGCGGCGGTCGCGGCGGCACCGGCGCCACCGCGACGACGTCCGCCGCCGGCGTCCTCGGCGGCGGCGGAGGAGGAGGCGGCGCGTCCTCGGTGTCGCTGCCCAGCCAGCGGCGAGACCTCGCTGCTGCTCGTCGCGCCCGGGCGGCGGCGGGGGCGGCGCGGGCAGCGGATCGACCACCGGCGGCACCGCGCCGGCGGGGGCCCGTCGAGCGACTCGGCCCCGGCGAGCGGCACGACGCGGCGTCGCGGCAGCCGGCGCGACAACGGTCTCAACGGGCCCGGGCGCTGCCTCGACGCCGCAGCAGCGTCGGGGGCATCCGGTAACGGAGGCGCCGGCGGTGCCGGCGGCATGGCCGGCCTGGCCGGCGCCGGCGGAGCTGCCGGCGGCGGCGGCGCGGGCAGCACCACGCAGCCCGGCGCCGGCGGCATCGGTACGCCGCCCGGCCTGCCCGGCAGCGCCACCGGCGGCGGCGGCCGGCCCGCGCGCATCGGGCGCGGGCGGCGGCGGCGATGGCTTCTTCGGCGGCGGCAGCGGCGGCGGCGCGGCGACGCGGCGGCGGCGGCGGCGGCGGCGGCGGCTTCTACGTCGCCGACGTCGGCCACGGCGTTCGCACAGCTTCCGCCGTCCACCGCCGGCATCGGTCTCGATCGGCTACACGCCTCCGCCGCGCCCGCGCCTCCGCCACCGCCGCCGCCCGATCCTCCCTCGCCGCGCCCGGTGATCGTCGGCACCCCGGCGGCGGACAGCCGCTGACCTGCGTCGCCACGGCGCCGCCCCGGGCGAAACCTTCACCTACGCGTGGCTGCGCGACGTGCCGCCGGTCGCCGGGGCCACCGCGCCAGACCTACGCGGTGGCCGCACCGACGCCGGGCACTACCTGCAGTGCGTGATGACGGGCACGATGGCGGGCGGCAGCGTCAGCGGCGCAAGTGGGTTCGTCGCCGTTCCGGTGCAGGGCGCCCCGCCGGGGATCGTGACCACGTCGTTCGCCGCCGAAGCGCACGCGGCCTCCGTCCGCGTGGTGCTGCGCTGCGCGCCGAGAGCCGCGGGAGCCTGCGGCATCACGCTGGTGCTGAGCACCGTGGAGACCCTGCGCGGCGGCCGCCGCGTGGCGGTCAGCGCCCGGCGCGCGCCCCCACCGCGCACGACCCATCGCACGCTCGTGGTCGGCACGCTGACGCAGTCGCTGGCACCGGGCAGCGTCCGCGCCGTGCTCGTTCCGCTCAACGCGCTCGGGCGTCTCTTGCTTGCGCGCGAGCGGCGCCTGCCCGTGCTCATATCGGCCAACGGCACGCTGATCGGGAGCATCAGCGCTCCGCTCGGCACGGCGCGGCTGACGCTGGTCGCCCGCGCCGCGCACGCGTCGCGCGTGCGGCCGCGGAGGCGGATGACGCGCGCCCGCCGCCGGGCGGTCACCTGGGCGATGTCCGCCGCGCTGGCCGGCCTCGGCACCGCCGGCTGGATCGCGCCGCGGGCGGCGGCCGCCGCCACGGCGCCGGCGCCATCGAGCGTGGCGCCGGCCAGCACCCCGGTGCTCGCCGCGACGCCCTACATGGGCTGGGACACCTACTTCGCCTTCGGGGGCGCGTTCAACGAGGCGACGATCCTCGATCAGGCCCACCAGCTCATCGCCCGCGGGCTGTTGAAGGCGGGCTACCGCTACATCTGGTTCGACGTCGGCTGGTGGCATGGCACGCGCGACGGGACCGGGCAGATCACGCTCGACCCGACCCAGTGGCCACACGGGCTGGCCTGGCTGACCGGGATCCTGCATCAGGCGGGCTTCCTCGTCGGCCTGTACACGGATGCGGGCTCCGTCGGTTGCGGGGGACCCGGCGCGGGCAGCTACGGCCACTACCAGCAGGATGTCAACACGTTCGCGGCCTGGGGGTTCGACGCGGTGAAGGTCGACTTCTGCGGCGGCGTGCGCCAGGGACTCGACCCCGAGACCGCCTACACGGCCTTTCACGAGGCGATCGTCAATAACGCCAGCCACCGGCCGATGCTGCTGTCGATCTGCAACTTCCTGCAGCCCGGCCAGTACGCGACCGGCACGCCGAGCTTCGACGGATCGGGGTTCGACTCATGGACCTATGGCCCGGCGATCGCCAACAGCTGGCGCACGGACACCGACGTCGGCTCGCCACACCACGTCGTGTTCGCCAACGTGCTGCGCAACATCGACGCCGACGCCGCGCACCCCCAGGCGGCCGGGCCGGGTCACTGGAACGACCCCGACTACCTCGGTCCCGACCAGGGCCTCAGCCCGATCGCCTACCGCACCCAGCTGAGCATGTGGGCGATGCTGGCCGCACCACTGATGATCAGCGACGATCTGGACACGATGACGGCACAGAGCGCCAGCGATTCGGCCAATCCCGAGGTGATCGCCATCGACCAGGATCCCGCCGGTGTGCAGGGCACGCTGGTGGCCTCGGCCGGCGCCGCCGAGGTATGGGTCAAGCCCGCTCAGCGACGGCAGCCGCGCCGTCGCGCTGCTCAACCGCGGCAACGACCCCGCTGCGCATCACCGCGAGCGCGCTCGGGGTCGGCCTGCCGTGGGCGGCGCGCTACACCCTGCGCGACGTGTGGGCCCACGCGACGACGACCACCAGCGGCACGTTCAGCGCGCTCGTCCCCGGGCAGGGCACGACCCTCTACCGCGTGTCGGCGATCGCTACGCCGACGGCAGCGAGATCGAGTTCGCGGCGGTGTCGGTCAGCGCGGCGAGCGTCGACGCGTACATGCGCCGCTTGATCGTCTGCAACGTCTGCGGATCCTTGCCGGCCAGGCCGGCGGCGATGGTCACGGCGCGCGGCAGCACCTCGTCCTCACCCACCGCCTCGGCCACGATCCCCGCGGCCACCGCCTCGTCGCGCGCCGTAGCGGCGCCCCGTGGTCATCGCCTCGTGCGCCGTGTTGCGGGGCAACCGCGCGGTGATGAGCGCGCTCATCCCGGGAGTGAAAGGAATGTTGATGTCGACCTCGGGCAGGCAGAACCAGCCCCGGTCGGCGCGCATCACGCGTGTGTCGTGCGCCAGCGCCAGCATCGCTCCGCCCGCGAACGCATGCCCCTGCAACGCCGCCACGGTCGGGACGCCGAGCCCGAGCAGCCGTGCGTACAGGGCGTGCACCGACTCGAGCAGCGGGCCGATGGCCTCGGTGTTCTGGGACATCCACTCGAGGTCCAGGCCGTTACTCCAGATCTTTCCGCCGGCCACGGTGACCAGCGCGCGCGGTGGCGGGGCCTGCGCCGCCTGCTCGATGAGCGCCGCGACGTCGTCGACGAACTGGCGGTTGAAGCGATTCTCGCCGTCGCCGAGATGCAGCATGTAGACGTCACCGTCGCGATCGAGCCGGGGCATGGCACTCCTTGGTCGAAGGCGGTTCGTCGCGGCCGCGCGAACCTCGGGGCGAGATCGTATGCGGCCGGGCGTTAGGCTCGCGGCCCGCACCCTCACGCCAGGAGCCACCATGGATTTCCACCATTCCCCCCGGGCCCAGGAATACCTCAGCAAGCTCACCGACTTTCAGCGCGAGGAGATCCAGCCCCGGGAGCACGACTACCACCGCGAGCTGCTGGCGCGCGGGGACCCGTGGGTCGTGCTGCCGGTGATCGAGGAACTGAAGGGCAAGGCCCGCGAGCGCGGGCTGTGGAACCTCTTCCTCCCCGACGAGGACCAGGGCGCCGGTCTGTCCAACGTCGAGTACGCGCCGCTCGCCGAGGCGATGGGAGGCTCGCTCATCAGCTCCCTGGTCTGCAACTGCAACGCCCCCGACAGCGGCAACATGGAGGTGCTGTGGCACTTCGGCAGCGACGAGCAGAAGGCGCGCTGGCTCGCGCCGCTGCTGGACGGTTCCATCCGCTCGGCCTTCTGCATGACGGAGCCGGAGGTGGCCTCGTCGGATGCCACCAACATGCAGGCGACCGCGATCCTCGATGGCGACGAGGTGGTGCTCAACGGGCGCAAGTGGTGGAGCACCGGCGTCGGGCATCCCGACTGCCGCGTCGGCATCTTCATGGGTTTGACCGACCCGGAGGGCGACCGTCACCACCAGCACTCGATGGTCCTCGTGCCCTTCAATACCCCCGGCGTCGAGGTCGTCAGGATGCTGCCGGCGATGGGGTTCTATGACGCGCCCCTCGGTCACGGGGAAGTCTCCTTCACCGACGTGCGACTGCCGGCCAGCGCGATCATCGGCGGGCCCGGGCAGGCGTTCTCGATCGCCCAGGCCCGGCTCGGTCCGGGGCGCGTACATCACTGCATGCGGCTGATCGGGCTGGCCGAGACGTCGCTCGGGCTGGCCTGCGAGCGGGCGGCCACCCGCACGGCGTTTGGCCGCCCGCTCGCCAACCTGGGCGGCAACCGCGAGCGGATCGCCGACGCGCGGATCGCCATCGATCAGGCGCGCCTGCACGTCCTGCACGCGGCCTGGCTGCTCGACGAGCAGCGCCCGGAGGCCTTCGGCGCCGTCTCGCAGATCAAGGTGGCGGTGCCGAACATGGCCCAGCGTGTCGTCGACATGGCGATCCAGCTGCACGGGGGCGCGGGCCTGAGCGATGACGTGCCGCTGGCGGCGGCCTGGACGGTGGCGCGCTCGCTACGGATCGCCGATGGCCCCGACGAGGTGCACCGCGGCGTCATCGCGCGTCTCGAGCTCGCCCGCCACGGTCACGGGAAGTGGGCGGCCACGTGAGCGCAGACGCGACCTCCGCCGCGCGTGCCGTGCGCGCGGAGGACGGCTTCGACGTGGATGCCGTCGACGTCTGGCTGCGGCAGCGACGAGCCTCGGCTGAGCGGCCCGCCCGACGTGCGCCAGTTCGCCGGCGGCGCCTCGAACCTCACCTACCTGTTGCGCTACCCCGAACAGCGACCTCGTGCTGCGCCGCCCGCCCCCGGGCGTCAAGGCCGCCAGCGCGCACGACATGGCCCGCGAGTATCGCGTCCAGGCGGCGCTGGCGCCCGTCTACCCGTACGTCCCCCGTGTCGTCGCCCTGTGCCAGGACGCGAGCGGTCATCGGCAGCGACTTCTACGTCATGGAGCGCGTCCGTGGCACGATCCTGCGGGCCGGGGTCCCGCGCGAACTCGGCCTCGATCCGGCCGCGCTGGGTCGCCTGTGCCGCTCGGTGATCGATGCGCTGGCCGACCTGCACGCCGTCGATCCGGCACGCGCCGGGCTGGGCGACCTCGGTCCGGGGCGCGGCTACGTTCGGCGCCAGGTGGAGGGTTGGTCGCAGCGTTACCGCGCGGCCCGCACCGGCAACGTGCCCAGCTTCGAGCGCGTCATGGCCTGGCTCGACGAGCATCAGACCGACGACGTGGCGACCGGTGATCGTGCACAACGACTTCCGGCTCGACAACGTCGTGCTGGCTCCCGACGATCCGCAGCGCATCGTCGGCGTGCTGGACTGGGAGATGGCGACGCTCGGCGACCCGCTGATGGATCTCGGCAACTCGCTGGCCTACTGGGTGCAGGCCGACGACGATCGAATCATGCGCGCGCTGCGCCGCCAGCCGACGCACCTGGCCGGCATGCTCACGCGGGCGCAGGTCGTCGAGCACTACCGCAGCGGACCGGTTACGAGGTCGGCGACTTCGGCTTCTACGAGGTGTTCGGGCTGTTTCGCCTGGCGGTGATCATCCAGCAGATCTACCGCCGCTACCGGCTGCGCCAGACGCGCAATCCGGCGTTCCGCCACTACTGGCTGGCGGTGCGCTACCTCGACCGGCGCTGCCGGCGAATCATCCGCCAACGAGCTCGCGCTTGAGCACCTTGCCGGTCGCGTTGCGCGGGAGCGCGTCGACGAACCGCACGTCGCGCGGAACCTTGTAGCGGGCGAGGTTGTGCTTGACGTACTCCTTGACGTCCTCCTCGGTGAGCGGCTGGCCCTCGCGCCGGACCACGATGGCACACAGTCGTTGGCCGAACTCGTCGTCGTCGACACCGATCACCGCCGCCTCCTGGATCGCCTCGTGGCGGTGCAGGAGATCCTCGACCTCACGCGGAAAGACGTTCTCCCCGCCCGAGACGATCATCTCGTCGTCGCGCCCGTCGACGAACAACCGGCCGGCCGGATCGAAATGCCCGACATCTCCCGTGCTCATCAGGTTGGCCAGACGGGGCTTGCTGCCCCCGCCGGTGTAGCTCTCGAACAGCATGCCGTTGCTGACGAAGATGCGCCCGCGCTCACCTGGAGCCACCTCGCGGTCGTGCTCGTCGAACAGCTTGACCACGGTTCCGGGCGGCGGGTAGCCGGCGGTGCCCGGGGCCGCGCGGAGATCCGCCGGCGTGGCGATCGTGGCCCACGCGACCTCGGTCGAGCCGTAGTAGTTGTAGAGCACGTCACCGAACGCGTCCATCGTGCGCGTCGCCAGTGCGCCGGGCAGCGCCGACCCGCTGGCCGCGATGATGCGCAGGCTGGAGTGGTCGTGGCGCGCGAGCACGTCGGGCGCCAGCTCGAGGGTGCGCTGCAGCATCACCGGCACCACGCACAGGGTGGCGCAGCGATGACGCTGGACCGCCTCGAGCATCGCCTCCGGCTCGAAGCGCCGGCGCAGGACGATCGTCTGCGACAGCGCGAGCCCCATCGTCCACACCGCGTAGCCCCAGGCATGGAACAGCGGCGCGGCGATCATCGTGTGCTCCCGGGCGCGCAGCGGGATCCTGCTCAGCATCGCCGCCGAGCGGCGCGAGCGAATCGGGCTGACTGCGCTGCGCGCCCTTCGGGGTCCCGGTCGTTCCCGACGTGAGGATGACCACGCGACCGGTGCGCGCCGGCGGCGGCAACTCGGCCGTGTCGTGGGCGGCGATCAGCTCGTCGATGTGCGCGTCGTGGCCGGAGGGGCCGTCGCGCCAGGCCAGGATCCGCAGGCGATCACGCGCGCCTTCGGCCAGCAGCTCGGTGAACTCCTCGTCGTACACGACCGCGCGTGGATCCTCCGCGCCGAGCACGCCCGTCAGCTGCGGACCGGCGAACGCGGTGTTGAGAAACAGCACGTCGCGCGCCGAGCTTGGCGGCGGCGATCGTCGCCTCGACCATCCCGCGATGGTTGCGACACATGATCGCGACGCCATCGCCCGGACCGCACGCCACCGGCGGTCAGCGCGCGAGCGAGCGCGTTGGTCCGCTTGTGCAGGGCCCGGAACGTGACCGCGCCGCGCTCGTCGATGACGGCCGGATCGATCGGGGAAGCGGCTGGCCGAGATCGCGTAACCGGCCGCCGGCGTCGATCCCCAGCGGCGCCAGGCCACGAGCGCGCCCGCCAGCCGATCCGGCCGGCTCGGTCGCAACACCCCGGCCCTGAGCAGCTCCATGCCGACCCGGCACGCCCCCACGAGGCCGCCGCGACGCGCGCCGCCCCCTCGCATCGCGGGGCTCGCGGCCGCGCCCCGGCCATGCCGGGCCGCCCGGGGCTCTCGCTCGGGGGCCTGCGCGCTCAACGCGCCCGCTCTCGTCGCGCAGCACAATCTCGTCCGTGGATCACGCCAGCTCCCTTGGTCACGCGGGCCCCAGCCCCAAACGGGGCATGACAGCTTCGCGACGCTATCACGAAGATTTCCGGCGTGGGCGCCGCCGATGAGCGACGCCGCGCCGGTCACCGTCCGCAAGCACGTGCTGTTCGTCGACGATCAGCAGGAGATCCTCGACGGTCTGCGCGACGCCCTGCGGGGCCAGCGCCATGCCTGGCAGATGACCTTCGTGTCCGGTGCGGAGCAGGCGCTCGAGCAGATGCGAGGCACCGCCGCCGACGTCGTGGTGACCGACATGCGCATGCCGCACATGGATGGCGCCGAGCTGCTCGGCGAGGTGCAGGAGCACTACCCGGACACCATCCGCATCGTCCTGTCGGGCTACGCGGACACCGCCGCGCTGACGCGAGCCGGCGGGGTCGCCCACCGCTTCCTGGCCAAGCCGGCCGACACCGATGAGCTCGTGCGGGTCATCGAGCGTTCCTGCGCGCTTGCACGAGCTGAGCGCGCAGGTCTCGCGCAATCGCGCCAGCGCCGCGCTCTCCTCCCTGCCCTCGGCGCCGCTGGCGTATGTCGAGCTGACGCGCATGCTCAACGACGAGCGCGCGAGCGCTCGCGACGTGGCCGAGGTGGTGGCGCGCGACGTCGCCATGGCGGCCAAGGTGCTGCAGCTGGCAAACTCGGCCTTCTTCGGCACCGGACGCACGATCAACCAGCTGACCGAGGCCGTCACCCGGGTTGGGCTGAACAACCTCCGCGCCCTGACCCTGTCGGTCGGCGCGTTCGAGCGGTTCACGCCGGGCACGCCGATCCCGGGGTTCTCGATCGCCGCCCTGCAGGCACACTCGACGCTGGTGGCCCGGATCGCCCGGCGCATCGCGCCGGCGGCCACCACCGACGATGCGTTCGCCGCCGGCATGCTGCACGACGTGGGGCTGCTCATCCTCGCCAGCCAGGAGCCGGCCTACCTCGCCGAGACGATGGCGACCGCCCGCTCCGAGAGCCGTCCGCTGTACGAGGTGGAGCTGAGCTCGCGCGGCAGCTCCCACGCCGAGCTGGGCGCGCACCTGCTCGACCTGTGGGGCATCCCGCACACCATCGTGGAGGCGGTCGCCTACCACCACGCGCCGCGCGCGGCCCACAGCGTGCGCTTCGATCACGTCATCGCCGTCCACGTGGCCGATGTCCTGGCCCACGAAGCGGCACCGGCACCCGCCGGGGCGGAGGGCCTCCCGATCGCGCCGCTGGACGAGGACTATCTGGCCTCGCTGCACGTGGTCGACGAGCTGGAGGGCTGGCGCGAGCTGGCGCAGGAGGAGGCCGAGCAGGCGCGAGGCGAGTGAACGTCAGCCGCGCCGCCGCCGGCGGCCGGCGCTACGCCTCGTGCTCGTCGTCGGGCACGAGCACCCGGAAGCACGGCGCGACGTGCTCGCGCTGGAGCGCGCCGAGACGCTCGAGCATCGTCGGCGAGACGACCGTTCCGCGGGCGAGGTGCAGCACGTTCTGAGGGCTGATGATGTCCTCGGCGAGGATCATGCCGACCTGCAACTCGCTGACCGGAACGACGCGCTCCTGCGCCGCGCGGACGCCGAGCGTCTCGGCGAACCGGTCGACGAGCTCCTGGTCATAGCGGCGGTCACCAGCGCGCAACTCGGCGATCGCGCTCATCGGATCCGCCCCCTGTGACTCCAACAGGTCGTAGTCGTTGGCGATCCTGACGATCTTGGCCCCGACCGGGAGGGCGCCGGTGGTCACGTCGTGATGGGCCACCGTGAGGTAGTTCGAGGATCTCGCGCACATCGTCGAGTCGCGGGATCCCGCCGAGCAGCTCGAGCGCCACGCGCGGCAGCTCCTCGACCTGGCGCAGCTCGTCCGCATCCAGCCGCTCGCCGCGGGCGAGGCGCGCCACCACATCGGGGTCCAGCGCGACGGCACCGATCTGTGAGAGCAGCGCCGCCGTCTCGATGTGCCAGGCGTCGTGCAGCTCGAGAGCCGCGGTCAGGGCCAGGGCGTAGTAGCGCACGCGCGCGGCGCGCCCGAACGCTTCGGGGCTCGACAGGGCCAGGACCTCCGACAGGGCGCGCACTGCGCCTCGCAGCGTCTCGCTGAGCAGGATGCGCTCGGACAGGATCAGACGGTGCTGGCGCACGGCGGCGTTCAGCGCGGCGATCAGGGCGTCGGCCGGGCACGGCTTGAGCAGGAAGCGGAAGATCTCGCCGTCGTTGACGGCGGTGACGGCGTCCTGCAGCTCCGCGTGCCCGGTGAGGACCACGCGAGTCACATCGGGCGCCTGCTCGCGCGCCATCGTCAGCAGCGTCGGCCCGTCCAGGCTCGGCATGCGCATGTCCGACAGCATCGCTTCGATCGGCTGCTCGGACAGCATCCGAAACGCCTCGAACCCGTTCGTCGTGGCCAGCACCGTGAAGTGGCGATGCAGCGTGTCGCGCAGGGCGTCCAGCACGTGCGGCTCGTCGTCGACGCACAGGATCACCGGCCGCGCCGCGGCCGCGCTCTCCCGTGATGCGGCGAACAGCGTCGCCGGCGAATGCCGTCCCCGCGGGCTGCGGTTGTGAGCTCATCTGCTCCTTGATCGTCTCCTCGGCGCGCGGGGTTGAGCGCGAGCGCCGATAACAGACTCAAGGCCGCGCCGGGGCGGCCGACCACCTCGGGGGTGACCGATCCGCGGACCGCCGACGACCCCTGGGAGCGCCGCTTCGCCGCCCTTGCCGCCGCCTTCCCCGACGTCCTGTGCGTCGCCGAGTGTCGGGGCGACGGCGCATCCGGCACCGGTCTACGTCAGCGCGTCTCTGGCCACGCTCACGGGCCGGGACGCGCCGAACTGGCCGGCGATCGTGTCCGCGGTGGATCCGCAGGATCGCGCCGCGCTCGCCGCGCCCCCGGGCCCGGCCGACCGAGCTGCGTCTGCTCGGCTCCGACGGGTCATGCCGCTGGGCGCAGTTGCGTTACGAGCCGGCCGGCGACGGCCACGTGCTGCTGCTCGACGTCACCGCGGCCAAGGAGGACGAGGAGGAGCGCCGCCGGATGGAGCTCGAGCTGCGCCTCTCCCAGAAGCTCGAGGCGGTCGGCCAGCTCGCCGCCGGCATCGCGCACGAGATCAACACGCCCGTCCAGTTCGTCGGCGACACGATCCGCTTCCTCGACGATGCCTTCACCGACCTCTCCGGTCTCGTCGAGGCCTACGGCGAGCTGCGCGACGTCGCCGCCGGAGCTCGGCACCGCGCCCGAGGCGCTCGCGCGGCTCGCCGCCGCCGAGGAGACGGCCGACCTCGACTACCTGCGCGAGCGCGTGCCCGCCGCGTTCGCTCGCGCCCGCGACGGCATCGACCGCGTGGCCCGGATCGTGCGCGCGATTCGCGACTTCGCGCACCCGCCGACGACGGTCAAGGGCCCGGTCGACGTCAACCAGTCGATCGCCAACACGCTGATCGTCGCCGCCAACGAGTACAAGTACGTAGCCGACGTCGAGTGCGACTACGGCGAGCTGCCGCCGATCGTGGCCAACGCCGGCGACCTCAACCAGGTGTTCCTCAACCTCGTGGTCAACGCCGCGCAGGCGATCGAGGACGTCGTCGGCCGACCGGGCGAGCGCGGGCGGCATCGATATCGCGACGCGCGTCGAGGGCGAGCCGCGTTCTCGTGACCATCGCCGACACCGGCGGCGGCATCGCCGCCGAGGTCGCCGGGCGCGTGTTCGACCCCTTCTTCACGACCAAGGAGGTCGGGCGCGGCACCGGACAGGGCCTCGCCATCTCGCACACGATCGTCAACGAGCGCCACGGCGGCAGCCTCAGTTCACAGCCGAGCCGCGGCGAGGGACGACCTTCGATGTCCGCCTGCCGATCGCCGAGCCGGACGCCGCGCCGGTCGACGGCCGGTGCCGACCGGCGCCGCGGCGGCCGCTCCGCGCTAGCTAACGCTCGGCGCGACCGGGATCGTCGCAGCCGTAGAGGTGCTCGCGCAGCTGGTCGCAGCTCTCGGCCGACCAGCGACCGCTCGTCTCCAGCGCCTCGATGACCTCGGCGGCGCCGCGCAACGTCTGCTCGCTGCCGGGCTCCCCGAACAGCAGCGCATCGGCGGCTTCGAGGATACGCTCGCGCTCGCCCTGGTGGAGCTTCGCCGCCCCGTGGCGGTTGAGCTCGTCCACGAGCGCCGTGTAGTGCGCTCCACGCGTTGTCATCGCTTCGGCGGCCATGCCCTCACGTTAGCGCCCCGAAAGGCGGAGCTGGGCCAAGGCGGCTCAGGTCGTCGCGCCGGCGGGCTGCGATGGCCGGTCAGCCGCCAGCACCCGCGCGGCGAGCACGCCGCCGAGCGCCCCGAAGGCGTGGTCCTCCCAGGACACGCCGGCGTGTGGCAGCAGGCTGGTCAGCAGGGCGCCCCCGAAGAGCACCACGACGAACACGCCGACGACGATCTCGGTCAGCCGCCGGTTGAAGAAGCCCCGCGCGACGAGATAGCCCGCGTAGCCGAACACGACCCCGCTCGCGCCCACGGTGTCGCTGTTGGACGGCGAGGTGAGCCACGTGCCGAGGCCGGCGACCAGCGCCACGATCACCGTCACCGCCAGAACCCGACCGGCACCGGCGATGGCGATCATCAGGCCGAGCACGATGAAGGGAATCGTGTTGCCGATCAGGTGCGCCCAGCTCTCGTGCAGGAATGGCGACAGGACGACGCCCTTGAGTCCGGCGAGCTGTCGCGGCACGATCCCATCGGTGTCCAGCCGGTAGCTATCCAGCGCGTTGACCACCTGGACGACCCACATGACGGCCACGAGCCCGAGCACCGCCTCTGCCCCGTGCAGAGCGCGTTCGCGAGGCGGGGTGGCGGTCTCGGTCACCCTGACAGCATGAACGATCGCCGATCGCGTTAGGGTGCACTGCCATGCGCGCCGTGCAGATCTCGGAGTTGAGCGGTCCCGACGCGATCGCCGTCGTCGACGCGCCCGACCCCGCGGTCAGCCACATGCTCACGCCCGGGGAGGGCGTGCTCATCGACGTCGCGGCGGCCGGAGTCTCGTTTCCCGACGTGCTGCAGACCCGCGGGCTGTACCAGCTGAAGCCCGACCTGCCGTTCGTGCCCGGCGCCGAGGTCGCCGGCGTCGTGGCCCAGGCGCCCGCCGACTCGGGCCTGCAGGCCGGCGACCGGGTCGTCGCCTTCACGGTGCTCGGCGGGATGGCCGAGCGTGCCGTCGCACCGGCGTTCCTGACCTTCGCCCTGCCCGAGCCACTGGACGTCGCGCAGGGGGCGGCGCTGCTGCTCAACTACCACACCGCCTATTTCGCCCTGAAGCTGCGCGGGCGGCTGCGCAGCGGCGAGCAGGTGCTCGTGCACGGCGCCGCCGGCGGCGTCGGCACCGCGGCGCTGCAGGTCGCACGCGCGCTCGGCGCGCGGACCATCGCCGTCGTGTCCAGCGACGAGAAGGAGCGGGTGGCCCGAGAGGCCGGCGCCGACGAGGTGGTGCGCGCCGACGGCCCTTGGCGCGAGCAGGTCCAGGAGTTGTCGGGCGGTGGCGTCGACGTCGTGCTCGATCCCGTCGGTGGCGACCGCTTCCTCGACAGCCTGCGCGCGCTCAGCGAGGACGGGCGTCTCGTCGTCGTCGGCTTCACGGGTGGGACGATCCCCGAGGTGAAGGTCAACCGCCTGCTGCTGCGCAACACCGAGGTGGTGGGCGCCGGCTGGGGTGCGTACGTGATGGGCAAGCCGGATCTCAACCGACGAGATCGGGCAGGCGATCGACGTCATGGTCCGGGACGGCTTCGTCCGGCCGATCGTCGGCTCCCGGTTCCCGCTCGCCCGCGCGGCCGATGCGTTGAAGCTGATCGACGAACGCGGCGCGACCGGTAAGGTCGTGCTCGACGTCCCGGGCGAGTAGCGCGCCGGCGCGGGCATCGGACTGCACGATTCCCGCCGCGGGCGCCGACGCTGCCACAATATGTGGCGTCCGCGGTCTCGATGGAGCGTGACGAGCCGACCTACCGCTGCCGATGGGCGGATCGGCGCGGCACCGATGGCCGCTGTACCCCACCCTCATGTCACGACTGGCACGACAGCGACGGCGACCGGCGAGCCCGCGGCAAGGGCGCCCGCTACGTCCTTGTCCTGCTCGGCGTGGTCCTCGCGGCGGCTCGGCTCGCCGCGCGGTGTCGGCGCCGCCTACGTCGTGCACTACGTCAACCAGGCGCCTCCGCTCGAGTCAGCTGAAGCCGGTGGTGCCGGGCGGCAACTCGGAGGTGTTCGCATCGGACGGCACGCCGCTCGGCTACATCCAGTCGGACGTCCTGCGCTCGCCGATCGCCTACAAGAACATCCCGGCTCGACCTCAAGAACGCCACGGTGGCGATCGAGGACCAGCGCTTCTGGCAGCACGGCGGGGTCGACGTGCAGGGCATCCTCCGCTCGGCGATCACCGACGCGCTGGCCGGCAAGGCGCTGCAGGGCGGCTCGACGATCGCGATGCAGCTCGTTCGCAACATCTACCTGCCGGCCGATCAGCGCACCGAGGACACGCTGCGGCGCAAGATCGTCGAGGCGGTCGAGGCCGACCGCCTCGAGGACAAGTACAGCAAGCAGTACGTGCTCTCGAAGTACCTCAACAGCGTGCCGTACGGCACCGTCGGAGGGCCAGAACGCCATCGGCGTCGCGGCCGCGGCCCGCATCTTCTTCGACAAGACCGTCGCCCAGCTCGACCTGGAGCAGTGCGCGCTGCTCGCCGGCCTGCCGCAGGCGCCATCCGAGTACAACCCGTTCATCGATCCCGGGGCGGCCACGGTGCGCCGCAACGAGGTGCTCACCAAGATGGCGCAGCTGCACTACATCACGCCGGCCCAGGCGCAGGCGGCCATCGCCTCACCGCTCGAGGTGCACCACAGCTCCTACTACGACCAGCATCGCGAGAGCATCTTCTTCGACTACGTGACCCAGCAGCTCATCGACCGCTACGGCGTCAACACCGTCGAGCAGGGCGGCCTGCGCGTGTACACCACGATCAACCTGCGCTACCAGCAGCTCGCGCGTGCGGCGATCCAGCAGGAGCTCGGCCTGCCCGGCGACCCGGCCGCCGCCGTCGTCACCGAGGACCCGCGCACCGGCTACATCCTGGCCATGGCGCAGTCGCCCGGCTCCTCGGAGTACAACCTCGCGGCCGATGCCCAGCGCCAGCCGGGCTCGACCATGAAGGCGATCGATCTGGCCGACGCGCTCGAGCACGGCATCGATCCGGACACGACCTACTTCCTCTCGCACACGCTGCACGCCGGGCTGGCTGCCGGGCTATCCGACCTACGAGGTGAAGACGTTCGAGGGCACGTCGCTGAACAAGTCGATCAGCCTCACCGCAGGCCACGCTCGCCTCCGACAACACCGTCTACGCGCAGCTGGCGGCCGACATGGGCGAGCAGAGCGTGACGCAGATGGCCTACCGCCTCGGCGTCGTCACCCACCTCAACAGCAACCCGGCCGAGGCACTCGGCGGCCTGCAAGTACGGCGTCACGCCGCTGGAGATGGCCAACGTGTACGCCACGCTCGCCGACGGCGGCTACCGCAACCGGCAGACGGCGATCACCAAGGTCGTCTTCCCCGGCGGCAAGGTCGACCGCAGCTGGGGCATCCCACACCGCGTGAAGGTGATCAGCGACGCGATCACCGCCGAGGAGACGAAGATCCTCGAGGAGAACGTGCAGAGCGGCACCGCGGTGCGCTCGGCGATCGGCTGCCCGACCGCGGCCAAGACCGGGACGACGAGCGACCTGAAGGACGCCTGGCTGGACGGCTACAACCCCGACTTACTCGACGGTCGTCTGGATCGGGTACCCGAACAGCCGAGATCTCGATGACCGACGTGCACGGCGAGCCCCAGCAGGGCGGCGCGATCCCGGCGCAGATCTGGCACGACTACATGTCGCAGGTCGTCGGCGACAACTGCGCGCCCTTCCCGACGCCGACCGAGCAGATCCAGTACACGCCGTTCTACGGCCAGTACGGGCTCGAGAAGAGCGCGTCGTCGACGAGCAGCTCGCCGGCCAGCGCGTTCGGCCCCGCGATCACCGCGAGCTCCACGCAGCTCCAGCTAGAGCTCCAGCGTCGAGCCACGCACTCGTCGGGTTCGGGCGGCGGTAACTCGAACTCGAACGGCGGCGGGCGGCAACAGGCGGGAACCCGGCCCCGGCGCCGGGCGGTGGCGGCGGTGGCGGTGGGACCGGTGGAGGCGGCGAGTGGCGGTACGGGCGGTGGCGGCGGTACGGGCGGTGGCGGCGGCACGGGCGGCGGTGGCGGCACGGGCGGCGGTGGCGGGACCGGCGGTGCTGGCGGCACGGGCGGCGGCGGCGGGACCGGCGGTGCTGGCGGCGGCAACAGCGGCGCTCCCGTCGGGGGCAACGCCGCCCCGATCGGCTGAGGCCGGCCGTGGCGCTGCCGCGCTTTCTCCGTCCGCGTGTAGCCCGCGAGCCCGATGTGGCCATCGGCGATCCCCGCTTTCACAACTGGGAGACCGTGTCGACGTTCGAGGACACCAAGACGGCCGTCGCCTGGCGCGATCAGCTGCGCGGCCTCGGCGTGTCCGCGGCGTGCGTCGCGGACCATCCGCTCGACCGCGCCGGGCGCGGAGACATCTTTCTCGTCGTTCCGCCCGGCGAGTGGTCGGCGGCCAACGAGATCCTCGAGAACCTCGAGTAGCGACGACCGCGAGCGTCCGGGAGACGGAGCGGACGGCGCCGGCGGACGGCCGCACTACGATGGCGCCAGGCCCGCCGTACCCCTGCCCACCGCCGCCCGAGGAGACCGATGATGGCGTCTGACCCTCCCCGCTCCGCTCGCGCAACGTCCGGCCTGGCTCGCGCTGCAGGCGCACTGCGAGCAGCTGCGCGACGTCCACCTGCGCGAGCTGTTCGCCGGCGATCCGAGGCGCGCGGCGAGCGCCTGACGCTCGAGGCCGAGGGGCTGTACCTCGACTACTCCAAGAACCGCGTCACCGACGAGACGCTGCGGCTGCTCGTCGAGCTGGCCGAGCAGTCCGAGCTGCGCGAGCGCATCGACGGCGATGTTCGCTGGCGAGCACATCAACGTCACCGAGGACCGCGCCGTGCTGCACGTCGCGCTGCGCGCGCCCGCGCGGATCGATCGCTGGTCGTCGACGGGCGCGACGTCGTCGCCGAGGTGCACGCGGTGCTCGACCGCATGACTCGCTTCAGCCAGCCGGTGCGCGGCGGCGAGCTGGACCGGGCACACGGGCCGGCCGCATCCGCAACGTGGTCAACGTCGGCATCGGCGGCTCCGACCTCGGGCCGGTGATGGCCTACGAGGCGCTGCGCCACTACAGCGATCGCGCTCGCTGACGTTCCGCTTCGTCTCCAACGTCGACGGCACCGACTTCGCCGAGGCCACGCGCGACCTCGACCCGAGCGAGACGCTGTTCATCATCGCCTCGAAGACGTTCACCACGCTCGAGACGATGACCAACGCGCGCATCGCGCGAGAGCCTGGCTGCTCGCCGCGCTGGACGACGAGGCCGCCGTGGCCCGCCACTTCGTGGCCGTGTCGACCAACGCCGCAGGAGGTCGCCGCGCTTCGGCATCGACACCGCGAACATGTTCGGCTTCTGGGACTGGGTCGGCGGGCGCTACTCGATGGACTCGGCCATCGGCCTGTCCACGATGATCGCCATCGGCCCGGAGCACTTCGCGCGAGATGCTCGCCGGCTTCCACGCCATGGACGAGCACTTCCGCACCGCCCCGCTGCACGCCAACCTGCCCGTGCTGCTCGGCCTGCTCACCGTCTGGTACACGGACTTCTTCGGCGCCGAGACGCTGGCGGTCCTGCCCTACGACCAGTACCTCAAGCGCTTCCCCGCCTACCTGCAGCAGCTGACGATGGAGTCCAACGGCAAGTCGGTCACGCTCGACCGGGGAGCCCGTCGACGCAGCGACCGGTCCGGTCGTCTGGGGCGAGCCCGGCACCAACGGCCAGCACTCCTTCTACCAGCTCATCCACCAGGGTACGCACCTGATCCCGTGCGACTTCATCGGCTTCACCGAGAGCCTGAACCCGCTCGGCGAGCACCACGACCTGCTGATGGCCAACGTGTTCGCGCAGACCGAGGCGCTGGCCTTCGGCAAGACGCCCGAGGAGGTGCGCGGGGAGGGCACGCCCGAGTGGCTCGTACCGCACCGCACGTTTCCGGGCAACCGGCCGAGCAACACGATCCTTGCCGATCGGCTCACCCCCGAGGTCCTCGGCAAGCTCGTCGCGCTCTACGAGCACAGCGTGTTCACGCAGGGGACGATCTGGTCGATCAACAGCTTCGACCAGTGGGGCGTCGAGCTTGGCAAGGTGCTGGCGCGGCGCATCGCCGACGAGCTGACGGCTCTGCGAGCCGCCTGAGCTGCACACACGACAGCTCCACGAACGCGCTCATCCGCCGCTACCGCCACGCGCGCCGCGGCTGACCCGGCGGGGGCCGAGCCGCGCCGAGCGGAGGGCTGTGGTGGACGATCCCCTCGAGGATCTGGTCGAGTTCGTCCCGCAGCTGCGCGGTGCGCGCTCCGTTTCGGCCCTGACCGGGGGGCTCACGAACGCGAACTACAAGGTGCGGACCGACACCGGAGACCTATGTTGTGCGTCGCTGGAGCGACGACACCGGTTTGCTGGCGATCGATCGCGACAACGAGTACGAGAACTCGGTGCGCGCGGCCGAGGTCGGGGTTGGCGCACCGGTGATCGCCTACGTGCCATCGCATAACACCCTCGTCATCGAGTTCCTCCCCGGGCGCACGCTGACCGCCGCCGGGCTGCGCGCGGGCGGCCCCCTCGTCGCGGTGGCCGCCGCCTGCCGTCGCTTGCACGGCGCGCGGGCCTTCCGCGATGACTTCGACATGTTCCAGATCCAGGCGCGGTACCGGGCCTTGGTCGCCGCGCGCGGGTTTCGCGTGCCGGACCGCTACGACGAGTTCGTCGGACACGTCGCGGCGATCCGTGCCGCGCTCGCGGCACGGCCGGAGGCGAGCGTGCCTTGTCACAACGATCTGCTGGCCGAGAACCTGCTCGAGCTCGATGGGCAGATGCGCATGATCGACTACGAGTACTCCGGCAACAACGAGCCGTCGTTCGAGCTCGGCAACCTGGCCAGCGAGTCGGACCTGGGTCCGGCCGGACTCGAGCGGTTGGTGACCGCCTACTGGGGTGGGCTGCGTGCCGACAAGCTGGCGCGGGCGCGCCTGTGGGGACTGATGGCCAAGTACGGCTGGACGCTGTGGGCCTCGATCCAGGACGGAGTGTCGCCCATCGGCTTCGACTTCTGGGCGTGGGGCATGGAGAAATACGACCGCGCGGTGCGCGAGTTCGAGTGCCCCGACTTCGAACGCCTGCTCGCCGACGTCGGGCTCGGATGACTAGGCCGACACGATGAGCAGCGGCTCCGCCGCCGACGGCCACGACGTCGCCGAGCGCAGCTGCCGACCGCGCCGTGTCTCGGGCTCGCCGTTGATGCTCGCCGCGGACGCGGCGAGCAGTCGCCTTGGCCTCGGCGCCGGAGTCGATCAGGCCGCACAGCTTCAGCAGCTGGCCGAGACGGATCGTCTCGCCGGAGATCGGCATCTCGCGCATCGCTCGACCGTAGCGTGGAACGCGGCGTGCCACGGGCGGATAGGCTGAGTGATGCACCCCGCCCACGTCCCGGAGATCCCCGCCGGCCATGGAAGCCGATCGCTCCACGCTCAACCTGTTCATGGCGGCCGTCAACGCGCGCGACGCCGACCTGGCCCGCGGGCTGCTCGCCCCCGATGTCGTGCTCGCACCGCTGCTGGCTCACCTGCGCGAGCCGGCGATCCCGTACCACGGCCTCGACGGCGCCGAGGCGTTCTTCGCCGATCTCAACGACATCCCCAACCCGCCGGTCGTCATGCCGTCCCAGGTGATCAGCGCGCCGACCGGCACGATCGTGCTCGCCACCCTGCGCACGCGCGGCGAGGAGGGTCCCGTCGATCACCCCGTCTCACTGGTCTTCCGCCTGCGCAACGGGCGCATCGCCAGCATGCAGACCTACGGCAGCGTGGCCACGGCCCGTACCGCGCTCGGGCTGTAGCACGGCCGCGGCGCGGTCAGACGGCCGCCGCCCGCAGTGCGGCGCCGTCGAACGTCGTCGGGTCCGCGACAGGCGTGCCGGGTCGAAACGTGCGCAGCAGTTCGCTGCAGACGAGCCGCTCCCCCGGCGCCGCCAGGCCGACGCTGGCCGCCATCCAGCCCACGATCGCCGGCACGCCGACGCCGGCCCGGCGCTGCTCCTCGAGCGTCACCGCGCCGTGGCGTTTGGCCAGGCGCCGCCCATCGGCTCCGAGGACGAGGGGGACGTGCGCGTACGACGGGACGGGCAGCTGCAGCATCGTGGCCAGCAGCACCTGTCGCGGGGTGGTCGCGAGCAGATCGTCACCACGCACCACCTCCCCCACGCCCTGCTCGGCGTCATCCACCACCACGGCGAGGTTGTAGGCGGGCATAGACTCGGCGTCCGCCTCGACGTGGCCCCGCCACAGGACGAAGTCATCGACCACGGCGGTCAGCTCGCCGTGCAGTCGATCGACGACGCGCACGGTGCGCGCCTGGGCGTCCAGCGCGCCACGCCGGCGGTCGTGACCCGCGCTCGCGCGAGCGCCGTTCGCTCGCGGACATCGCTCGGCAGGTGCCCGGATACGCGCCCCCGCCGTCGGCGCCGTGCGGCGCCGAGCTCGCCTTGCGGATCTCCGCTCGCGTGCACCAGCACGGGTACAGCAGCCCGGCGTCGAGAAGCCGCCGACAAGCGGCGCGGTGAGCCTCCCGGCGCGCCGATTGACGCAGCGGCTCGCCGTCCCAATCCAGTCCGAGCGTCGCGCAGGTCCGCCAGCTGCGTCGCCTCGTACTCGCGGTGGCAGCGCTCCGCATCCAGATCCTCGATTCGAAGTACGAACGGCGCGCCGGCCGAGCGCGCGAACAGCCAGGCCAGCAGCGCGGTGCGCAGGTTGCCCACGTGCAGCGGCCCGGACGGGCTCGGCGCGAAGCGCCCTCGCGATGGCGTCGTGGTCACGGTCCCCAGCTTGGCACTGCGCTAGCGTGAACCACGGTCACCGCCATGTCGCCGAACGACAGCCATCACGGACCACTGCATCACGGGCCCCGACGTCGCCCGGGCGCCCCGCCGCGCCGCCTCGGCGAGCTGCGGCCGACCGAGCACGCCCACGAATCGCACGTGCCGACCGCGGCTCCCGCGCACGCCGAGCGCTCCCGCACGCGCGTCGCCATGGTCCTGCTGCGCTACGTGCTTCCCGGCCGTCGTCGTGCTCGCCGGCCTGGTGGCGATGGCCTTCGGGACCGACACCTCGCTCGAGGGCGGAGCCGGGCTGGTCAGCGCCGGGCTGGCGATCTGGTTCGTCAACTGGCTGTTCCGCATTGGCGCCGAAGGCGACGCCGAGCGCGACGCCGAGGAGACAGGCTCGCGACTACTTCGACCGGCACGGTCGCTGGCCGGACGAGTCCTAGGGTGCCGGAGGCGGCCATGTGGCCGCGAATCGGACCCACCCGCCGCCCTTTCCCGGCCGCAGGCCGGGATCGTCTCAGGGTGCCGGAGGCACGGTTGCCGAGCGGCCAGGCGCTCGATCCGAATCCCCGCCGACCCCACGTAGTAGCATCGGCTCTGTGGGTGTGTGGGTGCTGATCGTCTTGCTCGGGCTCATCAAGCTGCCGCTCGTGGCCTTGATGCTGTGGATGCCCTTCCGGTCCGACCCGCCACCCGACGACGTCGTCGGACTCCTCCCAGGAGGACGGAGGATCGAAGACGCTTCCGGGCGGGCCCCACGACGGGCGCCGCCATCCCCGCGGGCCGCTGCCGCGCACGCCGCGCCGCGGGCCCCACGGGTCGCCGTCGCCGGCCCCGCCCCAGCGGGTGCGTCGCCTCACGGCGCGCGGTCGGCGGCTTCGCACGATCACCGCGACCGCTGAGCGCGGCGCGCGCTGCAAGCTGACGCCCGCCGCGTCCGGCGCGCGACCTACCGTCCGCGGTCGATGTCCGTGGCCCCTGCCCCCGAGAGTGAACCGGCCTGGCTGGCCGAGCTCAACCCCGAGCAGCGCCGCGCGGCCACCCACCGCGGCGGGCCGCTGCTGATCCTCGCCGGCGCGGGCACCGGCAAGACGACGACCCTGGTGGCCCGAGTCGCCTCGCTGATCTGCTGACGGCACGCCGGCCGAACGGCTGCTGCTGCTGACGTTCACGCGACGCGCCGCGCGGGAGATGGTCGGGCGAGCGCACAGTCTCGTCGAGCACGCGCACCCCGGGGCGGGACGGATCGTGGGCGGCACCTTCCACTCGGTGGCGCATCGCCTCGTTCGCCGCCACCACGCGACGCTCGGGCTGGCGCCCGGGTTCGGCGTGCTCGACGCCAGCGACGCCGCCGACCTGCTGGACCTCGTCCGCCAGGATGGCGGCTTCGCCTCCGGGGAGCGGCGGTTTCCTCGCAAGCACACCGTGCTGGACATCTACTCGCGCACCGTCAACGCGCAGACCGCTCTCAGCGACGTGCTCGCCGAGGCGTTCCCGTGGTGTGCCGAGCATCGCGACGCACTCGTCGCGCTGTTTCGGTCCTACGGACAGCGCAAGCGCGCGCTCGGCGTGCTCGATCTCGACGATCTGCTGCTGTACTGGCGCGCGCTGTCGCTGGACCCGGTGAGCGGTCCGGTGCTGGCCCGCGAGATCGATCACGTGCTCGTCGACGAGTACCAGGACGTCAACGGGCTGCAGGTGGACATCGTGCGCGGCCTCGGCGGTCACGACGCGTCGCCCACCGTCACGGCGGTGGGCGACGACTTCCAGGCCATCTACGGCTTCCGTGCCGCATCGGCCCGGCACATCCTCGACTTCCCGCAGCACTTCCCGGATGCGGCCGTGGTGACCCTCGAGCGCAACTACCGTTCGACCGCGCGGATCCTCGCCGTGGCCAACGCGGTGTCGGCCCAGGACCGGGCCGGCTTTCCCAAGCGGCTGCGCACCGAGCGCGCCGGGGGTGTCGCGCCCGAGCTGTCGCTGCCCGATGACGAGGCCGCCCAGGGCCGGGAGGTGGCCGATCGCGTGCTCGCGGCGCGCGAGGAGGGTATCGACCTGCGCCGCCAGGCCGTGCTGTTTCGCACCAATCACGACAGCGCGCTGCTCGAGCTCGAGCTGACGCGCCGCCAGATCCCGTTCGTCAAGTACGGCGGTCTGCGCTATCTGGAGGCCGCCCACGTCAAGGACTTCGTCGCCGTCCTGCGGGTGAGCGACAACGGCGCGGACGAGATGAGCTGGTTTCGGATGCTGCAGCTGCTCGACGGCGTTGGACCGATGCGCGCCCGGCGGATCATCGACCGGATGCGCGCAGACGGGGATCTGCGCCTGGATCGCTGGCCGCAGGCACGCGTGCACGTGCCCGAGACCGCCGCCCCCCACGCCGATGCGCTGATCGATGCGCTGGGCGTCAGCCGCGGGCCGGGTCTGGGCGCGGGACCCCGCGCCGAGGCGCTGCGCGACGCGCTCGCTCCGCTGCTCCGGGTGCGCTACCCCGACAGCGCGGTGCGCCTGCTCGATCTCGACCAGCTCGTGCAGGCGGCGCAGCAGCGCAGCGAGCTGCACGGCCTCGTAGCCGAGCTCGTGCTCGACCCGCCGTCCTCCTCGTCGGACTGGGCCGGGCCGCCGCACCTGGACGAGGACTACCTCGTGCTCAGCACGGTCCATTCGGCCAAGGGACTCGAGTGGGACGACCGTGCACCTGATCGCCGCCTACGACGGCAACTTCCCGGCCGACATGAGCACCGGCAGCGCCGACGGCGTCGCCGAGGAGCGCCGCCTGTTCTACGTCGCGCTCACCCGCGCACGACGGCGCCTGCACGTCTACGCGCCCGTGCGCTACCACCACCGCCCGCATGGTCGCGACGATGCCCACGGCTATGGCCGCCTCTCGCGCTTCCTCACCGACGATGTGCAGCGCGCTGTTCGACGATCACCCGCCCGGCGCGAGGCACCCGCTGTCAGCCGCACGGCCCGGTCAGTCGGCCCCGGATCGAGGTGTCGGTCGACGCGCTGCTGCGCTGAGCGCCGACGCTCAGCGGTTGCGCTTGCGTTGCTGGCGAGCGGCCTTCGCCTTGGCCCGGTCGCGCTGGCGCTGCTCGAGTGAGCGCCTCGGGCTCGGGGCCGCGAGCGCGCCCTCGCGCGTCGGCGAGTGCGAGCGCGCGTCCCGCAGGATGTACCAGGCGATCGCCGCGATGAGCAGCAGCGCCACGGCGATCACGATCAGGGCCACGGTCGGTCGAGGCACCGATGCTGGACGACGATGACGTCGAGTTGGCCGTCACCACCGCCGTCGAGCTCGTCGTGACGGCCGGCGCCAGGGGCGCGACGTTGTTCGGCAGCTGCGCCAACGCGGCCGGCGCGGCCAGGCCGAGCACCACCGCGGCGGTGGCCAGCGCTGGCAGCATCCGCACACAGCGGCGTCGAGGCGCGGCCGACGGCGAGCAGTGCATCTGTCGTCTATGGATCACGGCGGCCGCGAGCATAGCGGCTGGAGCACGATTCGGCGCTCGGGCCGACACCCTAGAATGCGGCAGGCATGCCTCCCAAGCAGCGTCAGATCAAGATGGAACAGCGCGGCGCACAGGCCGCCATCGCCGCGCTCGAGCAGCGCTCCGACGAGGAACTCGAAGCCGAGACCAAGTACAAGTCGGCGGCGCTGGCGATCCTCGGCGCGCGGGCGGCGGAGCGCTTCGACGCCGAGAAGGCCCGCTGCTACTTCCAGCGCTCGATCGCCGCGGCGCGCCCGCAGGAGCGCATGCAGCTGCGCCGGATGGCCGATGCCTCGCTCGCCCTGGCCGAGCGCCGGCCGAGCGAGCTCAAGGAGGCGGTCGAGCGCCTCGGACAGACGCCTCCGACCGGCCGGCAGATGTTCGCGCTACGCGCCATGGGCCTGCTCGTCCCGCCCTCGAGCGCCGGTCTGTTCGCCCGGATCCGTGGTGTCCTGCTCATCATCGCGCTGATCATCGTGGTCATCGCGATCGGTGCCGGGATCGTCGAGCTGATCTCGCTGCCCTTGAACGGTGGCTTCAGCGCCGCACCAGCGGTCCTGCTCGGCTTCTTCCTGGTCATCCTCGTGCTCGGCGTTCTGGCGACGGTCGGGCGCCGACGCCAGAACCGGGCCAAGGCGGAGGCCCGGGACAAGGCCCCGGCCGCCACGTCACGCCGCGACCGGCGCGCCTGACGCGACTCGGCTCGCCGTCAGCTCGTCGAGAGCGTGGCCGAGCGAATCACGACCGGCACCGCCGGCGTGCCCGTCGCCGAGGACGTCACGGGCACCTGGCCGATCGCGTTGACCGTGGTCAGGCCGTTGGTGACGTGGCCTACGAGGGCGTATTGCGGCGGCAGGCTCGTGCCCTGTGGCCCGATCACGATGAAGAACTGGCTGCCCGAGGCCCCGTTGGGCTCGGTCTCCGTCTTGGCCATGGCGACGCTCCCGACCTGGTACTTCAGGTTCGCGGGCGGGGCCTCGACGATCTGGTATCCGGGCCCGCCCAGCCCGGTGCCCAGCGGGTCGCCGCCCTGGATGACGAACCCGGGGACGATGCGATGGAAGGTGAGGTTGTCGTAGAAGCCGCTCTTGACCAGGTAGGCGAAGGACGCGGCGGTCTTCGGCGCCTGGTGCACGGCCAGCCCGATGTCGATCACGCCGCAATTGGTCATCGATCATGGCCGTGTACTGGCGGCTCGGATCGAGCTGCGTGCGTGGGGGCGCTCAGGTGCGGCTGGGCTTCCGGCTTCGGTGCGGCGACCGGCGTGCAGCCCTTCGGGTACTGCCGAGGCGCTGGACGTGCTCGAGCCGAGCCAGTGGCGATGCTCGCCTCGGAGGCCGGCACGGATTCGTTGCCGACGTTGATCGCCGAGCCGCCGCCGAGAGCTCGAGGAGCTCGACCCGCAGGCCGCGAGCACGAACGTCAACGCCAGGGCGGCGCAGACCTGGCCGGGGCGGCCACCACGGCGAAACGGGGAGTCAGACATCGGCGGCAAGAATAATGGTTTCCGCCGTGACGCTCTCCGCACTGCCCGCCGGCTATGACCACGTCCTGCTCGACCTCGACGGCTGCGTGTGGGTCGGCGACGAGCCGACGCCGCGCGCGGCAGAGGCCATCACCGCGCTGCGGGCCGACGGAAAGCGGATCGCGTTCGTCACCAACGACGCGCGCCTCGGTCTCGAGGACTTCGTGCGCCGGCTGTGGGCGAGCGGCATCCAGGCATCGATCGAGGAGGTCGTGAGCGTCGGCGCGGCGATGCAGCACCTGCTCGCCGAGCGGTACGAGGGCGCCCGGGCCGTGGTGATCGGCTCGGTCGCCCTGCACCGCCACGTGATCGACGCCGGTCTGCGTGTCGTCAACCGCTCCAGCCGCGTGGCGCGAGGCCGAGGTGGTGGTCGTCGGCGTGCACGAGCGCTTCGACTACGACGAGTTGCGCGAGGCCACGCGGCGCGACGCTCAACGGAGCGACGCTCATCGGCGCGGCCCGCGACTCCAACTTCCCCGCAGCCCGACGGCCTGTGGCCCGGCGGCGGAGCGCTGCTGGCCGCGGTCGAGGTGGCCAGCGGCGTCAGCGCCCACATCGTCGTCGGCAAGCCCGAGCCGCAGCTGTTCCTCACCGCGCTCGACCGCGCTGGGCCCGGGCCGCGCGCTGATGATCGGCGACCGTCTCGACATCGACATCGCGGGCGCGCACGCGGTCGGCATCGATGCCGCGCTCGTGCTCAGCGGCGGCACCGACCGCGACACCGCCGACGCGTGGCCGGGTCCGGCTCCGGTGGCCGTCGCGGACACGCTCGCCGATCTCGTGCTCCGGTGAGCCCGCCGGCGCCCAATACGCTTGCGTGATGGTCCGCCGCGCCTGCCTGATCGTCAATCCCTCCGCCGGGGGCGGGCGCGCCGGTCGCGCGCGCGCCGGCGTGGCGGACACGCTCGCCGCCGGCGGCATGAGCGTGCGCGAGGCGTGCAACTCGCGACCTCGAGGATGCGCGGCGCCTGGCCCTCGTCGCAGCCGATGACGGCGAGACGGTCGTGACGCTCGGCGGGGACGGACTGATCGGCGCCATCGCCGACGCGCTGCGCGCTCGCCCGGGGGCCGTGATGGGCATCCTCCCCGGCGGCCGTGGCAACGATCTCGCGCGCACGCTCGGCATTTCGCGCGACCCGATCGCCGCCTGCGCGACGGTGCATCGCCGGCGAGGTCTGCCCGCTCGATCTCGGCGAGGTCGACGGGCAGGCGTTCGTGAGCATCGCCAGCGCGGGATTCGACAGCGAGGCCAACCGCGTCGCGAACGAGGCCCCGTCGGCGCTCGGCCGGCTTCGTGTACGCCTACGGGCTGCTGCGCGCGCTGGCCAGCTGGTCGCCCGCGCAGCTGGAGATCGAGCTCGACCCGCCGAGTCCGCCGCGCACGTTCTCCGCCTACACCGTCGCCGCGGCGAACTCCGGCGTCTATGGCGGCGGGATGCGCCTGGCCCCCGATGCCTCGATGAGCGACGGCCTGCTCGACGTCGTGATCGATCGGCACGGTCTCGCGCCGGCACTTCCTGCGTCACGCCCCGAAGGTCTTCACCGGCGCCCATGTGCGGCTCGACAACGTGCACGTGCTCCGCGCGCGCGAGGTGCGCATCAGCGCCGACCGCCCGTTCGTCGTCTACGCGGACGGCGATCCGATCGCCACGCTGCCCGCGCTCGTGCGCGCGCTGCCCGGGGCGGTCCGCGTGCTCGTGCCACCGGCCGTCGCCGCGGCGCCGCGCGGCTCGGGGGCGCTCGCCGATGCGGCGGGAGGCGAGCGATGATGACCGACGCCCTCACCGACGGCAAGATCGCACTCGCCCGGGCCGTGGGCGCGATCTCGCGTCGCGGCGGTCGGGGAGGCACGAGCCTGCCCGGCAAGGTGCTGCTGCGCCTCGATGGCGATGCCGTCGCGCGGCTGTCCTCGCGCCTTCCGCGCGGGCAGCGTGGTCGTCTCGGCCACCAACGGCAAGACGACCACCGCGACGATGACGGCCAGCATCCTGCAGCGAGGCGTCGATTCCGCTCGTGTACAACCGGGCCGGCGCCAACATGGGCGGAGGGATCGCCTCCACGCTGCTCGAGGCGGCGCGCGGCGGGGGAGGCATCGACGGCGAGCTCGGCCTGTTCGAAGTCGACGAGTTCTGGCTGGAGGCGATGGTCAGGCAGTTGCGCCCGCGCCAGCTGCTGCTCGGCAACCTCTTTCGCGACCAGCTCGACCGCTACGGCGAGCTCGAGACGATCGCCGACCGCTGGGCCTCCCTGCTGCGCTCGCCGGACGGGGCGGACATCGGGCTCGTCGCCAACGCCGATGACCCCGTCATCGCCGACCTCGGTCGCGACCGTGCCGGCGTCCTGTACTTCGGCGTCGAGGACGAACGGCTCGCCCTGCCCGCGCTGGCACACGCCGCCGACGCCAAGCACTGCCGGCGGTGTGGCGCGCCCTACACCTTCGACGTCATCTATCTCGGACATCTCGGCCGCTATCACTGCGCGAGCTGTGGGGCGACCCGCCCGACCCCGGTGGTCGCCGCCCACGACGTCGTCCTGGACGGGACGCGCGGGGCCCGCTTCGAGTTGCGCACCGCGGCAGGGAGCGCGCGCCGGTGACCCTCGCCCTGCCGGGCCTCTACAACGTCTACAACGCGACGGCCGCGGCGGCGCTGGCCACGGCGCTCGAGATCCCGCTCGCCACCGTCGTCGCGGGCCTCGAGGCCACGCGCGCCGCGTTCGGGCGCGCCGAGACCCTCAGCGTCGCCGGGCGAGCGGTGCGCATCCTGCTGATCAAGAACCCGGCCGGCGCGAACGAGGTGCTGCGCACCCTGGTCCTGGAGCCGGGCGAGCTCGATCTGCTGGCGGTGCTGAACGACAACATCGCCGACGGGCGGGACGTCTCGTGGGTTTGGGATGCCGACTTCGAGGCGCTCGGCCCGCGCGTGCGCCGAGTCACCTGCTCGGGCACGCGGGCAGCCGAGCTGGCGCTGCGCCTGAAGTACGCCGGCGTGCCGACCGAGCGCATCACGGTGCGCGACGCGCTCGACGACGCGCTCGATGCCGCGGTGGCCGACCGCGCCTCCGACGACACGCCGCTGTACGCGCTACCCACCTACACCGCGATGCTCGCGCTGCGCGACCTGCTGGCCGGGCGGGGCGTCGTGCGCAGCTCCTGGGCATGAACGCGTCCGAATCGCCACCGGCCGCGACGCGCGCCCACCCCGGTCCCGACGCGGCGGTCGTCTGGCATGACCTCGAGTGCGGCGCCTATCGTGCCGATCTGACGCTGTGGCGCGAGCTCGCCGCAGGCACCAGCAGCCCGGTGCTCGACATCGGCGCGGGCACCGGTCGCGTCGCCCTCGCCCTGGCGCGAGACGGGACCACGGTGATCGCGCTCGATCGCGACCCGGTGCTGCTCGCCGAGTGCGCCCGACGCGCGCGAGGCCTGCCCATCGAGACGGTGCTCGGCGACGCCCGCACGCTCGAGATCGAGGTACCCGCCGTGCGGTGCTGTCTGGTGCCGATGCAGACGGTGCAGCTGCTCGACGAGGCGGGACGGGCCTCGCTGCTGCGGGCGGCACGCGCCAGGACCGCCTCGGGCGGCCTGCTCGCCTGCGCGATCGTAGATGAGCTGCAGCCGTTCGACGAGGCCATGCACCTGCTTCCGGCACCCGACGAGGTGCGTATCGGCGATGTCGTGTACCGGAGTCAGCCGACCGCCGTGCGCGAGCTCGAGGACCGCGCGGTGCTCGAGCGTCGCCGCGAGATCGTCCACGGCGACCAGCGCGTCGTCGAGCACGACGTCACCCACCTGTACCGCGTGACCGCGCGTGAGCTCGAGCGCGCGGGCCGGGCGGCGGGATGGACTCCCGTGCGGGCGCGCTCGATTCCGGCGACCGCCGAGCACGTCGGCTCCACGGTGGTGATGCTCCGTGCCTGAGCGGCCGGTCCTGCGGATCTGCGCCCTGTACCCCGAGCTGATGAGCATCTACGCCGACCGCGGCAACCTGCTCATGCTGCAGCGTCGCTGCGAGTGGCGCGACCTGGGCTGCACGATCACGGCCAGCGGGCTGGGCGACGCGATCGACCCCGACGCCCACGATCTGTTCTACATCGGCGGCGGACAGGACCGCGACCAGCGCCTGTGCGCCGAGGACATGCTGCGCCACAAGCGTGCCGCGCTGCACGCCGCCGCCGACCGGGGCGCGGTCATCCTGGGGGTGTGCGGTGGCTACCAGCTGCTCGGCGACCGCTATGACCTCGATGACGAGGTGATTCCCGGGATCGGCCTGCTCGACCTGCATACCGTTCGCGCCGACGGGCCGCGGCTGATCGGCAACGTGGCGATCGAGGTCGACCTCGATGACGGCGCCGGACCGAGGGTGCTGGCCGGCTTCGAGAACCACGGCGGACGCACGCGGCTGGGCCCCGGGGAGCGCGCCCTCGGCCGGGTGCTGCGGGGACACGGCAACGACGGCCACAGCGGGTATGAGGGGGTGCGCCGCGGGCGCGTCATCGGTACCTACTTGCACGGGCCGCTGCTGCCCAAGAACGCGTGGTTCGCCGATTGGCTCATCCGGGCCGCCGTCGGCCTCGACGAGCTTGCTGCGCTGGACGATCGCCTCGAGGACGCCGCCCACCTCAGCGCGCGCCAAGCCGCCGGGGTGTAGGGCCCGGCCGCGCGACGCGCGAGCGGATCCGCCTGGCGTCGTAGGATGCCGTGCGTGGAGCTGTCCGAGTACCAGCGCCTGTCGCGCCGCACCGCCGAGTACCCGCGCGAGGCGTGGCTGGCCTATCCCGCCCTTGGCCTGGCCGGCGAGGCCGGCGAGGTCGCCGAACACGTCAAGAAGTCGATCCGCGATGACGGCGGCGCCGTCCTGCCCGAGCGGCGAGCGGCGATGGGCAAGGAGCTCGGCGACGTGCTGTGGTATCTCGCCCAGCTCGCCACCGAGCTCGAGCTCGACCTCGACGACATCGCCCAGCGCAACCTCGACAAGCTCCTGTCCCGCCAGCAGCGCGGCGTGCTCGCCGGCAGCGGCGACGACCGCTGAGACCTGGCGCGGGCGCCGGTCAGCGGGTGGAGACGTTGGGCGCGGCGCCGTTGGCCACCGCGAACCGCGCGTAGCGCTCGGCCACGCGCGCCGGCACGAGGGCGTGCACGCGGACCCCCTCGGGGGTGTCTTCGCGCTGCAGCTCGCCGGCGAGGTCGTGCAGCTCGGCCAAGCGTCCGCCCTCGCGGTAGGGCAGCAGCAGCTCGATCGGGCGCAGCGTGGCGCGGAAGGTCTCCTCCACGCGCTCGCCGAGCACATCGAGGCCCTCGCCGGTCTGCGCGCTGACCAGCAGCGCATCCGGATGGCGCAGCAGGAACTCCCGGCGCTGGTCGGCGTCGAGCAGGTCGGCCTTGTTCCCGATGAGCAGGCGGGGGTTGTCGCCGGCGCCGATCTCCCCGAGCACCCCGTGCACCGCGCGGGTCATCGCCTCGACGTCCTCGTCCGGCGCGGAGGCGTCCACCACGTGCAGGATGAGATCGGCCCGGCGGGTCTCCTCCAGCGTGGCGCCGAAGGCGTCGACCAGCTGGTGGGGAAGCTTGCGGATGAAGCCCACCGTGTCCGTCAGCAGGTATGCGCGGCCGGCCAGCCGCAGCGTGCGAGTCGTCGGATCCAGGGTGTGGAACAGCCGATCGCGCACGCCGACCTCGGCCCCGGTGAGCGTGTTGAGGAGGGTGGACTTACCGGCATTGGTGTATCCGGCGAGCGCGATCTCCGGGAGCGCCGCGCGCTCGCGCTCCGCGCGCATCACGTCGCGCGAAGACCGCACCTGGGCCAGGCGGCGGCGTAGCGCGGAGATGCGGTCGCGCGCCAGGCGGCGGTCCGTCTCGATCTGGGACTCGCCCGGGCCGCGGGTGCCGATGCCGCCGCCGAGCCGCTCCAGGTGGGTCCACAGCCCCCGCATGCGGGCGAGGTTGTATTCGAGCTGCGCGAGCTCGACCTGTAGCTTGCCCTCGGCCGTGTGCGCGTGGGCGGCGAAGATGTCCAGGATGATCGCCGTGCGGTCGACCACCGGCAGCCCGAGCTCCTTCTCGAGGTTGCGCTCCTGACGGGGCGACAGCTCGTCGTCGCAGGCGATCAGGTTCGCGTCGCTGGCCCGCGCCGCCTCGGCGACCTCGGCCACCTTGCCGGGACCGAGGTACGTGTTGGGATGGGGCTGGTCGAGGTGCTGCACCACCTCGCCGACCACGGCCACGCCGGCCGTGCGCAGCAGCTCGTGCAGCTCGCTGAGATCGTCGCCTTCGGGCAGGGCGGCGATGCAGAAGGCGCGCTGACGCGCGCGTCCCTCGCCCGCGCTGGATTCGGCCCTCGTGACCGCGGTGCGGCCGTGGCGGCTGCGCTCCATTCCCTTCAGAGTGTAGATCGCCGCGCCGGCCCGGCCCGGCCCTACACCGGCGCCAGCTGGCCCAGGCGCTGCACGGCCTCGACGAGGCGTTCGTCGGGCGTCGTCAGCGAGATGCGAAACCAGCCTTCGCCGCTCGGCCCGTAGGCCCCACCCGGGGAGATGACCACGGCGGCCTCCTCGAGCACGTGCTCGCAGTACGCCGCGGCACTCTCGAAGCCGTCGGGCACCGGCGCCCACACGTAGATCGTCGCGCGCGGTGGGGTGACGTCGACCCCGATGGCGCCCAGCGCCTCGCAGACGAGGTCGCGCCGGCGCGTATACACCTCGTTCATGCGCGCCACGTCCGCATCGACCTCCGGCGTCAGCGCCGCGGCGCCGGCGAGCTGCACCGCCTCGAACAGGCCGGAATCGATGTTGGTCTTCAGGCGCCAGTAGGACTGCAGCGCGTCGGCATTGCCGACGATCGCGGCACACCGCCAGCCGGTCATGTTGTAGCCCTTGGAGAGCGAGAACACCTCCACCCCGACGTCCTGCGCCCCGGGCGTGGCCAGGAACGACGGGGGCACGTAGCCGTCGAAGGCCGTCTCCGTGTAGGCGGCGTCATGGACGACGAGGATGTCGTGCCCGCGGGCGAACTCGACGAGCTCGGCGAAGAAGCCCTCCGGCACAACGGCGCCGGTCGGGTTGTTCGGGTAGTTGACGAACAGCAGCTTGGCGCGCCGCGCGGTGTCGGCGTCGATCGCCCCGAGGTCGGGAATGAACCCGAGCTCGGGCACCAGCGGCATGATCGCCGGCTCCGCGCCGGCGAGGATGGGACCCGACGTGTAGACGGGATACCCGGGATCGGCGGCCAGCGCGACGTCGCCCGGATTGAGGAAGGCCAGGTTGAGGTTGAAGATGCACTCCTTGGCCCCGATGGCCGGAATGACCTGGGTCTCGGGGTCGAGCGTGACCCCGAAACGGCGGGCGTAGAACGCGCTCACCGCCTCGCGGAATTCCGCCCGCCCGCGGTTGCTCGGGTACTGATGCGTGCCGGGGTCGGCCACGGCGGCCTGCGCGGCGGCCACGATCGGCGGATAGGTCGGGGTGTCGGGATCGCCGATGCCGAGGCTGATGACGTCGACGCCGGCGGCGCGCTTGGCCGCGATCTTGCGTTCCAGCTCGGCGAACAGGTACGGCGGGATGCGCTCCAGGCGCTTACTCGGTTGCATGCAGCTCCTCGAGGAAGTCGGGGCTGAGCGTCGCCCGGTAGACGGGCACGGCCCAGCCGGTCAGGGTCAGGTTGAGGTCCTCGTCGATCTCGACCGTGAGCTCGCCGCCGTCGAGCGTCACCGTCACCGGCGAGCGTCCGCCGCGCAGCACGTGCGCGACGGCGGCGCCGCTGGCCCCGGTGCCGGAGGCCATGGTCTCCCCCACCCCGCGCTCGAAGATCCGGGCGCGCACGGCGTGCACGTCGACCGCCACGAACCACGACACGTTCGTGCGGCGGGGGAACAGCTCGCTGTGCTCGATCGGCGGCCCGTAGGCGCCGAGGTCGAGTCGCCCGAGCTCGTCGAGGTCCGGCACGGCGATGGCGCACTGCGGGTTGCCGATCGAGACGTGCTGGAACTCGAAGCGGCGCCCGTCCGCGCTCAGGCTGCCGCGCCCGTCGGGAGCCCCGGACGGGTAGTCCGGCGAGGTCAGCGACGCGCGGCCCATCGCCACGCGGCACGTCGTCGGCCCGGTGATCGTCGGCCGGATCGGCCCGGCGGCCGTACGGATGGCGAACTCGTCCCGGTCGGTCCAGCCGGCGCGGCGCAGGTACATGATCGCCTCGCGGGCGCCGTTGCCCGACAGCTCGGCCTCGGAGCCGTCGGGATTGAAGATGCGCAGGTCGGCGACGTACTGCGGGTCCTGCGAGCGCGCGAGCAGCAGCACGCCGTCGGCGCCCGCGCCGAGATGCACGTCACACAGGCGCCGCACGCGCGCCGGCGTGAGCGCGAACGGCAGCACGTCGGCCTCGACGATCAGGTAGTCGTTGCCCAGCGCTTGCCACTTCTCGAGCTTCACCTGCGCTCCTTCGTCGGGTGCGGGGGGAGGTCCTGCGAGGCGGCCACGGGGAGCGGGCCGTCGAGCGCCCCGATCATGTCAAGCGAACCCACCGCCTCGTCGGCTGACCGGCCGCCGAGGTCGAGCAGCGTCACCCCGGCGAGCTTGCGCATCCACGTGAGCTGGCGCTTGGCGTACCGGCGGGTGCGCCGCTTCATCGCCTCGACGTCGCCGGACACGAGCTCGGCGAACCCGAGCGCCTGGCGCGCGGTGGCCGACGCGCCCGCGGCGGCGGCGGCGCGCACCTCCTCGGCCGCGCCCGCAGCCAGCATCGCGTCGACGCGCGCGTCGATGCGCGCGTACAGCTCCTCGCGGGGGCGTGTGAGCCCGAGCAGCCGAGTCGGGTGACGCGTATGGGACGTCCACAGCTCCGATTCGCCGCCGGGCTCGCGCAGGGCTCCGAGCTCGTGCAACTCGAGCGCGCGAACGATGCGGCTGCGGTCCGCCGGGGCGATCCGTGCCGCCATGGCGGGTGCGCGGGCCGCAAGCTCGGCGTGCAGCGCCTGCGGACCGCGGGCCGCGAGCTCGGCCAGCCACCGCTCCCGCAGCGCCGGCGGCGGCGGGGGAGCGAGCGTGAGGTCGGCCAGGGCGGCGCGCAGGTACAGCCCGGTCCCGCCGACGACGATCGGGGTGCGACCCTGCGCGAGCAGGTTGTCGATCTCCGCGTGCGCGAGCGTCGCGAAGCGCCCGGCGCTGAACCCCTCCTGCAGGTCGGCGACAGAGACCAGCCGATGCTCGAGCTCGCGCTGCTCCTCGGCGCTGGCCACGCCGGTGAGGATCTCCAACCCCCGGTAGACCTGCAGCGCATCGGCGGACACGGCGACCGGCTGGCGCCCCGAGCGACGCAGCCGGCGGGCGAGCGCGAGCGCGAGCTCGGTCTTACCGACGGCGGTGGGACCGAACACGGCGAACACGCTCGTCCGGGCGGCAGCTTCCGGTGTGGCGGAGGAGAACATGACGCGCCCAGTATCGCCGCGAATACACTGCCGCCCGTGGAGATCGGTGGTTCGCGAGTTCTGCTCACCGGCGCGACCGGGGGGATCGGCCAGGCCATCGCGCGCGCGCTGCGGGCGCGCGGAGCGCAGCTCGTGCTCACCGGCCGGCGGCGCGACCTGCTCGACCCCCTGTCCAACGAGCTCGGCGCCAAGGCGATCGAGGTCGACCTCAACGACGCCGGGCAGGTCCGTGACCTCGTCACGGCGGCCGGGGACATCGACGTGCTCGTCGCCAACGCCGCCCTGCCCGGCAACGGGCGCCTGGAGACGTTCACCGAGGAGCAGGTCGACCACGTTCTGGCGGTGAACCTGCGTGCCCCGATCGAGCTCACGCGCACGCTGCTGCCCGGGATGACCGGTCGCGGCCGCGGCCATCTGCTGTACATCTCCTCCGTCGGCGGCAAGGCCGCCTCGCCGACCGCCTCCCTGTACAACGCGACGAAGTTCGGCCTGCGCGGATTCGCGCTGGCCATGCGCGCCGAGCTGCACGGCAGCGGCGTCGGGGTGTCGCTCGTCAGCCCCGGCTTCATCCGTGATGCCGGGATGTTCGCGGACAGCGGCGTCAAGCTTCCGCCCGGCGTCGGCACGAGGGCACCCGAGGACGTCGCCCAGGCCGTGCTCGACGCGATCACCCACGATCGGGCGGAAGTCGACGTCGCGCCGCTCGGCCTGCGCCTCGGCACCGCGATCGCCTCCGTGGCCCCGGAGATCGCGGCCCGATTCGCACGACGAGCGGGCGGCGACAAGGTCGCCGAGGCGATGGCCACGAGCAACAACGCCGTCACCAAGCGCTGAGCGCCCGGCTCGCGCGGCGGCCGATCAGAACAGCGGCAGGGTCTCGCTCACGGGCGGCGCGGGCACCGACGGGGCGACGGCCCGCTCGGTCTCGGAGCGAAAGCTCAGACCCCGCGCGGGCGCCGAGCCGCGGCCGCGGTGCGGCGCCCGCGGGTCATCGCGGACCAGGCGGGCCAATCGCTTGCGCTCCTCGCTCGGCGCGTACGCGCCACGGCGATACAGCTCCTCGTAGCGCTCCACCAGCTCGGGATGTCGCTCGCGCAGCCAGCCGAAGAACACGTCGCGCACCTCGCCGCGCAGGTGCAGGGCGATGCCGCCGATCCGCACGGCGCCGGCCTCGGCAGCGGCCTCGAGCAGCGGTTGCAGCTGCTCGGGCGCGTCGTTGATGCCCGGCATCAACGGCGCGATCAGCACCCCGCTCGGGATGCCGGCGCGGTTGAGCTCGGCCACCGCCTCGAGCCGCGCGCGAGGGTGCGGGGTGTGCGGCTCGGTGGCCCGCCACGCCTTCTCGTCGAGCGTCGGGATCGACAGGTCGGCCGAGATCGAGGTGCGCTCGGCCACCTCGAGCATGTCGGGCAGATCGCGCAGCAGCAGCGGTGACTTGGTCAGCACCGAGCATGGCGTGGCGGCGTCGCGCAGCGCCTTCCAGATCTCCGGCATCAGCCGGTAGCGGCCCTCGACCCATTGATAGGGGTCGGTGTTCGTCCCCATCGCGACGTGCTGTCGCGCCCACGACGGCCGCGACAGCTCGGCGCGCAGCACCTCGGGCGCGTTGACCTTGACGACGATCTCGCGCTCGAAGTCGCGGCCGGCGTCGAAGTCGAGGTAGCGGTGGGTGGGACGGGCAAAGCAATTGTGGCTCACCACCCCGTTGGCAATGAAGTCGCCGGTGCCGGTGGTGATGTCGTACAGCCGCATCGAGAGGCCAACCGGCTCGATCGATACGACCCGTAGCCGCGCTGCTGTCTTGACCGCTCGACCCTCGATCGAGCGCTTGCGCGTGATCGCCGGGTCGGTGGTCTGTATGCCCATCAGCTTGCTACCGACCGTCAAATGCGCCCGCCGCAGGCGCCCCTGCTCGGCGCCGATGACATGCTTCCAGCCCCGGCCCGTCAGGAATCGGTGATCGGCGCTCGCCACCAGCTCGGTGCCGTCCTCGAGTCGCACGCGGTACGCCGGCTTGATGCTCGACCACTGCGCGAGGACTCTGGTGACGGCGAAGCGCCTGTACGTGCCCTCGCGAACGGTGCCGTACACCCCGTCTCCGGCCCGCAGTGCGGCGATCGGCTTCGTGCGCCCGTCGGCCATGAGGACCTGCGTGTCCCCTCCGAGGCAGTACACGCAGGCATGACTGCAACCTCGATACGGATTGACCGTCCAGCGGAACGGCATCCGCGACGCCGCCGGCACCCGGTTGAGCACCGACCGCGCCCGCACCTCGTAGAAGCGCATGTCCAGCGCCTCGGGCGCGTCGAAGCGGCGCACGACCGCCTCGTCGCGGTAACCGGGCAGCTGCGCCTGCTCCTCGGTGGTCAGGGTGAGATTCTGCCAGCGCACGAACGTATGTTCGCATAGCCGTCGGCAGAAGGGCGCAATCCGTCCTCGGCGCTCAACCCCGCGGTCCCAGGGGCCGATGACGTTCTGGGCGTCGGGCGTCCCCGCCCCGAGGGACACGGGAGATCTAAGGTGAGACAACACGCACTGGCGGCAGCCAACGAGCCGGTCACAGCCAAGGCCACAGCACGCGAGTTCTCCGTCGCTCGCCAGCCCATCCTCGACGCCCAGATGCACGTCGTCGGCTACGAGCTGCTGTTCCGCGCCCCCGGCGCGCGCACCGCGCAGGTGGTCGACGCCGAGGCGGCGACCTCGAGCGTGATCGTCGACTCCTTCATGGAGATCGGGCTCGACGAGCTCGTCGGCGAGCACCTCGCCTACCTCAACGTGTCGCGCGACTTCCTCATGAGCGTGCGGCCGCTGCCGCTGCCGCCCGGCCGCGTCGTCATCGAGCTGCTCGAGAACCAGGCCATCGACGACGAGCTGCTGGCCGTCCTGCGCGAGCTGGTCGCCGACGGCTTCACGCTGGCCCTCGACGACTTCCGCTACACGCCCGAGTCCGAACCGCTGCTCGAGCTGGCGCGGATCGTCAAGCTCGACGTGCTCGCGCTCGAGGAGGAGGAGCTGCTGGAGCAGGTCGCCCTGCTGCGGCGCCGGCGCCCCCGCCTCAGCCTGCTGGCCGAGAAGGTCGAGCTGCGCGCGGACTTCGAGCGCTGCCGGGTGCTCGGCTTCGACGCCTTCCAGGGCTACTTCTTCGCCCGCCCCTCGCTGACGCACGGGCGCGGCGTCCCCACCCAGTGTCTGGGCGCGCTCAGCGCGGTGTCCTCGCTCAACGCGATCGAGGACTTCGACAGCCTCGAGCAGATCATCACCCGCGACGTCGGTCTGAGCCTGCGCCTGCTGCGCTATGCCAACTCCGCCTATGTGTTCCTGCCCCGTCGGGTGGGCTCGGTGCGCGAGGCGCTCATCATGCTCGGCGCGCGCCAGGTGCGCCGCTGGGCGACGGTCGTGGTGCTCGCCGGCACGTCCGATGCCCCCCATGAGCTGCTCGTGACCGGCCTGGTGCGAGCCCGCATGTGCCAGCTGCTGTGCGGCGAGCGCGACGAGCAGGTCGCGGACCGCTACTTCACCGTCGGGCTGTTCTCGGTCGTCGATGCGCTCGTCGACGCCCCGATGGCCGACATCCTCGCCACGCTGCCCTTCAGCGAGGAGATCGTGCAGGCCCTTCAGGAGCGCAGCGGCCCGCCCGGCGAGCTGCTCGACGCGGTGCTCGCGTACGAGCGGGGCGACTTTGAGATCGTGGCCGACTCCGGCCTGGCACCCGAAGGCACGTCGTTCGACGAGGCCTACCGCGAGGCGGTCACCTGGGCCGACAGCGCCGCGCGGATGCTCGGCTGAGCCGCCGCTAGGGCGCGGCGTCCGTCAGGAACGCCACGGTCGCCGCCGTGGTGACCTCGGGCGCGTCCTCCCACACGAAGTGCCCGACGTCCGGGATCACCCGCACGCTCGACCCGGCGAGCGCGGCGTGAAACCGCTCGGCGAGGGCGACGCCGGCGAAGCGATCATCGGCCCCCCACAGCACGAGCGCGGGCACCGGCAGCGCGGCCAGACGCGGCTCGTACCGGACAAGCTTCTCGAAGTCCCCCGACCGGTACAGCTCCAGTGATCCCCGCCGGCGCACTGGGTCGGCGAAGCACTTCCAGTACTCGGCCAGCGCGTCGTCGGTCATCCCGCTGCTGACGGCGCGCAACCCGGCGGCGAGCCCCTCCTCGGTGAACCCATCCAGCAGTGCCTCGCCGTCGCCGGGCGTGCGCATCACGTTGGCCAGGTCGTGCCAGCGGCGATCGGCGAAGAAGCCCCCGTCGGAGATCACCAGGCGGGTGACGGCGTCGGGATGCTCACAGGCCCAGCGCAGCCCGATCATCACCCCCCAGTCGTGCACGACCAGCGCCACCCGGTCGAGCCCGAGCGCCGAGCGGAAGCGCTCGAGCGCGTCGGTGTGGCGCTCCCAGGTGCCGGGCGGATCGGGCTCGGAGTCCCCGTAGCCGGGCAGGTCCGGGGCGATGGCGCGCACGCCCGCCTCGGCCAGTGCCGGCAGCAGCCAGCGCCACATGTAGGACGACTCCGGCCAGCCGTGCACCAGCAGCGCGACCGGGTCTCCCGGCGACCAGCTCGCCGGTCGCGCGTCGCGGTAGGCGATGCTCCCCGCGCGCCGCAGCTCGGTCACGCCGCGATCATCGCACGCCCGCGGCGTCGGCGCGGGCGAGCAGCGACTCCTCGCCGGCGAGCGTCTGGCTCGTCGCCGAGGTGATCGTGACCTGCGTGAGCTCGCCGGCCTGCGCCAGCCCGGGGAAGTTGACCACCTTGTTGTGGCGCGTGCGCCCGCGCAGCCGGTCCGGGTCGGTACGAGAGGGCCCCTCGACGAGCACCTCGAGCGTGCGCCCCACGAACCGCTGGGCCTGCTGCGCTGCGCGTCGCTGCACGACCTCGACGAGGCGCTCCATGCGCTCGACCTTGATCGGATGCGCCACGAGCCCGTCGGTCAGCGCGGCCGCCTCCGTTCCGCGGCGCGGCGAGAAGATGAACGTGAACGCGCCGTCGTAGCCGACCTCCTCGGCCACCTGCAGCGTCTCCTCGAAGTCGGCGTCGGTCTCGCCGGGGAACCCGACGATGATGTCGGTGGTCAGCGCCACGTCGGGCACGTGCTCGCGGATGAGCGCCACGCGGTCCAGGTAGCGCTGCTCGGTCGTAGGTCCGGCGCATCGCCTTGAGGATCCTCGACGAGCCCGACTGCAGCGGCAGGTGGATGTGCTCGCACAGGCTGGCCAGCTCGGCGTGCGCCAGCACGACGTCCTCGCGCATGTCCTTCGGGTGCGGCGAGGTGTAGCGCAGCCGCTCGATGCCCTCGATCCGATCGAGCGCGCGCAGCAGCAGCGCGAAGCTCACGGGCTCCGCACTGCCGGCGCGCAGATCACGCCCGTAGGAGTTGACGTTCTGGCCGAGCAGCGTCACCTCGCGCACGCCGTCGCGGGCCATGGCCCCCACCTCGGCGATCAGCTCGGCCGGCGGGCGCGATACCTCGCGGCCGCGGGTCGACGGCACGATGCAGTACGAGCAACGGCAGTTGCAGCCGACGCTGATCTGCAGCCAACCCTGAAACGGCCGCGTGCGCCGCGCCGGCAGATGGCCGGTGAAGCCCTCGAACTCGAAGTAGCCCTGGGCGGTCAGCGAGTCGCTGGTCAAAAACTCGGCCAGGCGGTGCACCTGCCCCGGCCCGAACGCCACGTCGACGAACGGGAACCGAGCGAACACCTCCTCCTTGACCGACTGCGCCCAGCAGCCCCCGACGCCCACGATCCGCTCGGGGTTCTCGCGCTTCAGCCGCTTGGCCTCACCGAGATGCGCCACGAAGCGGCTGTCGGCCGACTCGCGGATCGAGCAGGTGTTGAACAGGATCAGATCGGCCTCGGCGCGCTCCGGCGCCTCCGTATAGCCGAGCGACTCGAGCATCCCCCTCATCCGCTCGGAGTCGTGCTCGTTCATCTGACAGCCGAAGGTGGTGACGTGATACCGCTTGGCCATGCGGCTGAAACGGTAGCGGGTGACGTGGGGGGTGGCCGCGAATCGGCGGCGACCCGGTCCTGGTTTCACGCGCGGACGCGGTAGCGAAGGCCCTGATCGTGCTCGACATGTTCGCCTCGTCTGGCGCGGCGTGAGCGCGAGTCGGGAGAGATGCCCGAATCCGAGTCGTGGCGGGCGACCGGAGGTTGGGTCCCCGTAAGGGCACCCGGGTGCGCCAGACCCCGTGTAGGCTCGGGCCACACACGCGAGGAGGAGATCACCATGCCCGTCCTGATTCGCCACCGTGCCCCGATGACCCAAGCGCAGTACGACGAATCCGCGCCGGCCCTGACCACGCTGTTGAAGCAGCAGCCGGGCTTCGTGGTCCACGTGGCATACGAGGATGCAACCGGTTTTGTCGTCGCCGAGGTGTGGGAGACGCAACAGCAGCACGACACCTGGTTCGACGCCAACGTGAAGCCAAACATTCCGGTCGAGATCACGCAAGAAGTAGTCGACCTCCACAGCGTCCACACGCCATAGAAGCGCTCACGCGCGGGTGCCGTGATACCGCTTCACGTGCGAACAAGGGTACCCCCGAGCGCCCGCGCCCCGGGGCGTAACACCCGGCTCACCTCGCCGTTGTCCTGGTGCCGTGAGCGCGAGACCCGCCCCCAATGCCGCCCGACTCGCACCCGCCGCCGGGCGCCGCCACCCTGCGACCCTACACAGGTCCCCCTATCGCCCTAGCAGCGCTTGCCTGCCGCTCGACCGCGCGCAACCATCGGATGCATGGCCGTATCGGTGGCACCGCTCCTTCGCTTCCTCGAGGATGCCGAGCTGGCGACGCGCGCGGCCAACGGCGACGGCCACGCGTTCGCCGAGCTCTACGATCGCCACGAGCAGCGCGTGTACGGGTTCTGCCTGCGACTGCTCGGCAACCCGCACGACGCCGCGGACGCCACGCAGGACGCCTTCGTGCGCGTGCTGGCCCGGCTGCCGGCGCTACGTGGCCGAGAGGTGCACTTCATCGCCTACGCCCTCACCTGCGCCCGCAACGCCTGCTACGACATGATCAGGTCGCGCCAGCGTGTGCAGCCGGTCGACGGAGAGCCGCAGCCGCTGCTCGCCGAGCCGGGTCACGTCAGCGAGGATCCCGAGCGGGCAGCCCTGCTGGCCTCGGCCCGAGCCGACGTGCAGGCCGCCAACGCCCGCCTGCCCACGCGCCAGCGCGAGGTTCTCTCGCTGCGCGAGATCGAGCTCCTGTCCTACGACGAGATCGGCGAGATCATGGATCTCAACCGCAATGCGGTGGCACAGCTGATCTCTCGCGCGCGCATCCGGCTGCGCGAGCTGCTGCGGGGCGACGCGCTTGCGTCGGTGCGCCTGGGCTCTCCGGACTGCGAGCGCGCGCTGCCACTGCTGGCGGCCACGCAGGACGGTGAGGCCGCCGAGCCGGGAGAGCTCGAGTGGGTTCACCGCCACCTGCTGGCCTGCGAGACGTGCCGTGTGCGCCGGGAGGCCATGGAGGAGGCGGGCGCGTCCTACCGCGCGCTGGCCGCGATCGTCCCGCTGGTCTGGCTGCGGCACGCCGCGATCGCCCGCGCCGCCGACTACGTCGGCGCGGACTGGAGTGAGATCGCCGGCCCGCCGCCGCTTCGCCTCGTCGAGCCGGCTACGCCTCGGCCGGCCACCGGATCGCGCGACGCCGCGGCACGGAGGTTCCGGCCCGGCGCCGGCCGCGGCCTGCTGGCCATCCTGCTCGCGCTGGTCGCCTCGATAGCGCTCGTCGCCCGCGTGGCACCTGATCCGACGGGCGCATCGCGTGCCGCCCCGAGCCTCGCGCCCGTGATCACCTCCGGTCGGCTCACGGCGCCGCCGCGCCTTGATCGTCGCTCACGCACTCCCCGCACGCGCACGCTCACGCCGGTCTCGCAGACCTCGACCCGCGTCACGGTGAACAGTCCCGGGGCGCCCGCGGGCCCGACCACCGTGCGCTCTCCGCTCGCCCCGGGCGTCGGCACGCCCGCCACGCCGGCCACCGGCCAGCCGCCGCTGACGTCCGCCGCGCCGCGCCGACGTGACCGCCGATCGGCGTCGCGACTCGCTCCCATGCTCGCCGCGCCGCCGTCCCCGGCCCCGGCGCCGCCGCCGCCGCCGCCGACGGTCAAGACCACATCCACGCAGACCGCGGCCCCGCCGCCTCCCACCACGCCGGCCGCTGCGCCGGGCGGCGGCGGCGCAGGCGGCCACCCCGCCGTGACCAGCTCCGGCTCATCGGGCTCGGCGGGCGGATCGGGCACGCCCGCCGGCGGTTCGCCCGGCAACGGCGGCTCGACGTCGCCCGGTTCGGCGGGCGGCTCGGGGACGCCCGCCGGCGGCTCGCCCGGCAACGGCGGCGGCTCCGGCACCCCCGGCGTGGCCGGCGGCTCGGGTTCGAGCGGCGGTGGCTCGACCGCACCCGCCGGCGGCTCGACCTCGCCCGGTTCGGGCAGCGGCGGCTTCACGCCGTTTGGCGGGCCTCGCCCCGGCGGCGGCTCCACGCCCCCGTCGGGCTTCCTCCGCCCGTAGGCGCGGCGCCACCGCGCCAGGTCGGCGGGCTCCACGACCTCGGACGCGGCTCGACGCCACGTCTGTCGCCTCCCGGCAGTGGGCGCGACCCCGCCCCGGCCGGCGGCCCGTGGATGCCCGGCCGGCGGGCATCCACTCGGGAGATCACCGGCCCCGATCCCCGCCCGTCACACATTTTCTCGCCAGCGCCGTAATTCGTCGCCGAACAGCCAGTTGCCCTGGGTGAACAGACCACACGCCCGCCCTTCGTGCGGGCCCCACCCAGGAGGAACCACATGATCAAGCGCACACATATCCTCGCCGCCGCCGTCGCCATCTCGTGCGTGGCCGCGGCGCCCGCCTACGCCGCCCCTCAGTGGCTGTCGCCCCAGACGGTGTCGGCCCCGGGCTACGACGCGACCCACCAGCAGGTCGCCTTCGATGGAAGCGGCGACGCCGTGTCCGCATGGGAGGCCATCGGCGGGGCGCACCCGGTCATCCAGGCGACGTTCCGCGCGGCCGGCGGCAGCTTCAGCTCGCCCCAGACGCTGTCGGACCCCACCGAGGACTCGGCCAGTCCCTCGGTGGCCATTGATCCCCGCGGGGACGCGTTGGCCGTCTGGCTGCAGGCGAGTGGCGCCTCGCACCTCGTGGAGGCGTCCTACCGTCCGGCCGGCGGGTCGTTCGGCTCCCCGCAGACGCTGTCGGCGCCCGGATACGTCGCGGTGGCGCCACGCGCGGCGCTTGACGACAACGGCAACGCCGTCGCCGTATGGAGCCTGTTCGATGGCAGCGACTACCGGATCCAGGCGGCCGCGGCCACGGCCGGGGGAGCGTTCGGCGCGCCCAGCAACGTGAGCCCGACCGGGCCGGTCGAGGGCACGCCGCAGGTTGCGTTCGACCCGCAGGGAGACGCGATCGCCGTGTGGCTGGGCAACGACGGCGTCACCACACGCATCGAGGAGGCCGTGCGACCTGCTGGCCAGGCAAGCTTCGGGACGGCGCCGTACCTGTCGGCTCCGGGTGCCGATGCCGCCAACCCGCAACTCGCGTTCGACGCTGCGGGCGACGCGCTGGTGGTGTGGAGCACCGGGTCACCGAGCGTCATCCAGGCCGCCTACCGGCCGGCCGGCGGCGACTTCGCGCTGCCCGCCCAGACGGTGTCAACCCCGAGCGCGTCCTCGGCCCTGAACCCCCAGGTCGCGTTCGACGCCACGGGAAGCGCCGTGGTGGTGTGGAACCAGGCCTACGGCGCCTATGACCGCGTGCACGCCGGCGTGCGCGGGCCGGGCAGCGGCGGCTCGTTCTCCGCTCCGACGCTGCTGGACGGTGGCGGGCAGGACGCCGACGACGCCCAGATCGCCGGCGATGGGCGCAGCGGCACGATCGTCGCGTGGCAGACGTACAACGGCGCCGACAAGCAGACCCAGGCCGTGGTACGCCCGGCCGGCGGATCGTTCTCCGCTCCGACCGCGCTGTCGCCGGCCGGTGCGCAGAACCCCGCCCCCGACGTGGTGGGCATCGACGACCAGGGCAACGGCGTCGCCGTGTGGTCGCAGTTCACCGGCGCGGACTACACGGTCCAGGTCGCCGGGTACGACGCCGCCGGCCCGCAGCTGCGCGGCCTGTCCATCCCCACGACCGGCACCGTCGGCCAGCCGCTGAGCTTTGCCGTCTCGCCGCTGGACGTGTGGAACCCGGTCGCCTCGACCACGATCGCGTTCGGCGACGGCTCGACCGTCCCGGGCACGAGTGCCTCGCACACGTATCTGGCGCCCGGGAGCTACGCGGTCACGATCACCTCGACCGACACGCTCGGCAACGCCACGAGCGTCACCCGGACGCTGGTGATCTCGCCGATCGGCGGCGGCTCGACCGCCTCCGGCGGGGCGAGCGGCTCGCAGGCCGCGGGGCCCGTCGGCGTGAGCGCCACGCGCTGCACGCTGTCCGCGCACAGCATCCAGCGGCTGCTGCATGAGCGCCGGGTGACGGCGACGGTGACCTGCACGGGCAGCGTCCAGGGTCGGCTCGGTGGCAGCCTGGTCGTGTACGGGCACCGCCGCGGCGGACACGCCCTGACGCGTCTGCTGCGCAGCTACGGCCTGACCGGCCAGGCGCTGCATCTCGACGGCGCGCGGCGCTTCACGGTGAGCATCGGCTTCAGCCGACGGGCGCTGTCGGGAATCCGCGCGGCGTTCGGGGCCCACGACCGCGTGGCCCTGACGCTCAGCATCACCGGCTCGACCGCCGCCGAGCGTGCGCGGCTGGAGCTCCGCAGCATCGCTCGCTGAACACCCAGCCTCCGGCGCCGGCTGCCAGCCGGTGCCGGAGGCGCCGGTGCCGATCAGGCGCCGGCGCCCGGCTCGCGCGCGAAGCGACGGATCGCATCGTGGGCGAGCTCGAGCTCGTATCCCCGGCGCACGAGCAGACCGAGCGCCCGGCCGCGGCCCCGCTCGTCCGTGGGCGCCGTGCCCAGCCGCCGGCGCAGCAGCTCGACGGCAGCCTCGAGCTCATCCTCCCCATCGCGTCCCCCGGCGACGCGCTCGGCGCATTCGGGGCTGATGCCGAGCGCCACCAGACGGCCGCGGATGCGCTCGCTGCCCCATCCATCCAGGGTGCGGCGATCCTCGGTGAAGCGGCGCGCAAAGCGCTCATCGTCGAGGTAGCGCTGTGCGACCAGCTCGGTCACACAGGCATCGATGAGCTCCGGCGCCAGCGCCGCACGCCCGAGGTGCCGCCGCAGCTCGGCGATCGTGCGATCTCTCGGCGCCAGATAGCGGTAGGCCCGGCCGAGCGCCTCCTCCAGTGCCTCGGCGCCCACCGCACCCGCGTCGTCCCCGGCGATCCCCACCTCCGCTGGGCCGCCGGCCCCGCGTGCCTCAGTCGATCCCCACCCCGGACGGGGTGTCACGCCACCGCCGGCTCGCCCACGGGCATCTCGTCACGGGATGCCCGCGCTGGGCCGCGAGCCTCGGCCGGGGCCGGAGCCACCTCGGGCGCGCCGGCGGGGGGACCGTCGATCGGCGCGACGAGATCACGGCTGATGTTCAGCGCGGCGTAGATCTTGGCTTCGATCTCCTGAGCCATCTCCTGGTGCTCGTCGAGATAGGCCTTGGCGTTGCCGCGACCCTGCCCGAGGCGCTCGTCGCCGTAGGAGAAGAACGAGCCGGACTTGCTGACCACGCTGTGCTCGAGCCCGAGGTCGATCAGGCAGCCCGAGGTGGAGATCCCCCGCCCGAACTCGATGTCGAACTCGGCCTGCTTGAACGGGGCGGCCACCTTGTTCTTGACCACCTTCACGCGCACGCGGTTGCCGACCGCCTCCGTGCCGTCCTTGAGCGTCTCGATGCGGCGAATGTCCAGTCGCTGCGACGCATAGAACTTCAGCGCGCGCCCACCCGGTTGCGTCTCGGGGGAGCCGAACATGACCCCGACCTTCTCGCGAATCTGGTTGGTCAGGATGCACAGCGTCTGGGTGCGATTGAGATTGCCGGCCAGCTTGCGCATCGCCTGGGACATCATTCGCGCCTGCAGGCCGACCGTCTGATCGCCCATCTGCCCCTCGAGCTCCGAGCGCGGCGTGAGCGCGGCGACCGAGTCGATCGAGACGACGTCGACCGCGCCGGACCGCACCAGCATGTCGGCGATCTCGAGCGCCTGCTCGCCGTAGTCGGGCTGGGAGACGAGCAACTCGTCGATGTCGACGCCGATCTGCTGGGCGTACAGCGGGTCCATCGCGTGCTCGGCATCGATGAAGGCACACACGCCGCCGAGCTTCTGGGCCTCGGCGAGCACGTGATAGATGAGCGTCGTCTTGCCCGAGGACTCCGGGCCAAACACCTCGACGATACGGCCGCGCGGCACCCCGCCGATCCCGAGCGCGATGTCGAGCGACAGCGCGCCGGTGGGGATCGCGTTCACGCGCACCTGGGCGCCGGGGTCGCCCATGCGCATGACCGACCCTTTCCCAAACTCGCGCTCGATCTGGCTGAGCGCGCCCTGCAGTGCGGCGTCCCGCGCCTTGGCGGCCTTCTCCTGATCGCTGACGGCCATGCTCACGACTCTCTTTCACTCGATGGAACGGGCACGTTAGGCCCCGCTGCGGACGGAACGCCCATGCCGACCGCCCGCGGTCGGGCGGCGCCGCTGGCGCCGAGCGGACGGATGTCGAGGCCGATCGTCCAACCGCCTGTAGTTGCGCGCGGGCCAAGTCGATGCACCTTCGACACCCGTCCGCCCCGAGAAATCGAGACTCCTTCGTGCCCGTCATCTCCACGCCCCGCCGCTTGCCGCTGACCCTCGTCGGCCTTGTCCTCGCTGCCCTGCTGACCCTGTTCACGCTGACAGCCACCGCTCGGGCGCGCCCGGCCGGCACGCACTCCGGCTCCCGCACCTCTGCGCACCGCAACGCCGCCAAGCACGGCAAGCGACGCAAGAAGAAGCACCGGGCGGCCGGGAAGGCCAAGCACGCGGCGACCGGAGGCCACCACCGGTCCTCGACGACCACCGGGGGCGGCGCCGGCAGCACGTCGAGCGCCATCACCTGCGACGACGGCTCGACCCCCACGCTCAGCAGCGACGGCACGGTGCTGCAATGCGCCGACGGAACCACCGCGACCTGCCCCGACGGCTCGGAGCCGATCCTCGGCACCGCGACGGCGATCTGCGGCAACGAGACGACGATGAACTGCGACGACGGCACCGACCCCACCCTGAGCGGCTCCACCGTCACGTGCGACGACGGCTCGGCCCCCAGCTGCGACGACGGCACCGAGCCGACCGGCACCCCGCTCACCTGCACCGCCGACAGCTCGGGTGACGGCTCCGGCGATGCGAGCAACGGGCCATCCTGCGACGACGGCTCGACGCCGACCGTCGACTTCGACGGCAACGTCAGCTGCGACGACGGCTCCCAGCCCACCTGCGCCGACGGATCGTCACCGACGCTCTCCAGCGACGGGTCCACGCTGGTGTGCGACAGCGGGTCGTCCTACGGCGGCGGGTCGTACGGCGGCGGGTCGCCGGGCGACGGCTCCGGCGCGGCGGGTAACACGGGCTTGGCCGACAGCTGACGGCGGCGCGTCGCGCGAGCCCGAACGCACAGACCGAGACACGCCAAGCTCCCCGCCACCCCACGCGCGGCGCGACGCTACGCGCCCCGCCGACCCGGACAAGCCCCGCCGACCTACCCCGCCCCCGCCGCCCCCTCGCCCCCCAGGCCCGCGCGTGCCAGCGGCTCGTAGCTCGCGCCGGCCGGGCTGAGCCACGACCGGTACAGCGTCAGCGCCTCGCCGCTGAACACCGCGGCGGGCGTGGCGGGCAGCGCGCGGGCGCGTGGCGCGCTGCCCGCCCGCATGCGCGCCACGGTGATGTGGGGATGGAACGCGCGGTGCTCGGGCGCCCAGTCGATCTCCTCGGCCAGTGCCGCGACGAGCGCGTCGTACAGCCCGCCGAGCGCGCCGTGGTCGTCGTGCACCTCGACCGCAAGCAGGCGCGGCCGCCGGCGGGGCAGCCACAGCGGTGCGCCGATCGCCAGCTGCTCGACCGGCGTGGCTGCCGCGAGTGTCACGGCGGCCAGGGCGTCGATCTCCGCGACCGGCCGCGAGCCGAGGAAGGCCACGGTCACATGCAGCAGGTCGGCGTCGACGAGGCGCATCGGCCCGCTCTCGCGACGCGCCTCCCGGCCCCACCAGCCGATCGCCGCGCGCACGTCGCGCGGGAGGTCCAGCGCCACGAACAGGCGCGCCTCTCCCGTGCGGGCGCCGGCGGTCACGGCCGGAGGCGCAGCTCTCCCTCGGGCGCCGGCGCGATCGACGCCGCGTCGGCCTGGCCGAGCAGCAGCCGTCGCACCAGGTGCATGGCGACCGTCGTCGCCCGGTCGCGGATGTCGGCCCGCGAGCCCGGCAGGTTCACCGACCGGGTGATCCGCACGTGATCCACCGCGGCATCCGCTCCCGAACGCGAGGCGACGCTCAGCCACACCAGGCCGACCGGCTTGTCCTCGGTCCCGCCATCCGGTCCGGCGACGCCGGTGATGCCGACGCCGACGTCCGCCCCCAGGCGGGCGATCGCTCCGTCGGCCAGCGCCTGCGCCACCTCGGCCGACACCGCGCCATGGCGCTCGATCAGCTCGGCCGGGACACCGGCGGCGTCGACCTTGACCGCGTTGTCATAGGCCACGATGCCACCGCGAACGTAGGCCGACGCGCCGGGCCGCTCGGTGAGACGGGCGGCGAGCAGCCCGCCGGTGCACGACTCGGCGGTGCCGATCGTGCACCCGACCCGGGCGTCACCACCGGGCGAACCGCCGGGCGAACCACCGGGCGAGCCCTCGAGCAGCAGCGCGGCCACCTGGTCGTCGACCGTGGTCCCGTCCGTGGAGAACAGCGTGTCGGGGTGGCGCCGCTGGACGACCTCGGCGAAGGCCTCGTACACCGGCAGCGCATCCGGGACAAGGCGGGTCACCACCTCCACCTCCCCGCGGCGCAGGCAGGTCGTGATCTCCAGGCGCGCGAGATCGACGCCCTCGCGCTCGGCGGCCCGCAGCGTCTCGGCGATCTCTGACTCCGGGATGCCGAACATGCGCAGCATCTCCTGGCGGTACTCGACGGCTCCGCTGACCGCCCGTCGCAGGGCGTCGGTGGCCAGCGCCTGGCGCCACATCGGCCGCAGTTCCCGGGGCGGCCCGGGGAGCACGACCACGGTGGGACCGTCGCGGCCGTCCGGGGGCGGCACCACCAGGCCGGGCGCGGTGCCGACCGGCTCGAGGATGGTGGCGCCGCGAGGGATCACCGCCTGCTTGCGGTTGGACTCGCGGACGGCGTCCATGTCGAGATGGGGCCACCGCCGCGCCAGCGGGCGCAAGATCTCGGCGATGCGTTCCTCCAGCGGCTCGTCGAGCACCATCTCGCGCTCCTGGAAGCGTCCGACGACCTCGGCCGTCAGGTCATCGGCCGTGGGACCGAGGCCGCCGCTGGTGAGGATGAGCCGGACGCCCTGCTCGGCCATGAACCGCAGCGCGGCGAGCATGTCCTGCGGGCGGTCGCCGACGATGTCGATGTGCACGAGCTCGACGCCGAGCTCGAACAGGCGATCGGCCAGCCACGGGCCGTTGCGATCGCTCACCCGCCCCGTGAGCACCTCGGTGCCGGTCACCACGATTCCCGCGCGAGGATTGGTGCCGGCGCCGCCGGCTGGCTCGGGCGCGCTCATGCGCAGTGGGGAAGTTGGGCGCCCGACAGGGTGTGGCGTCCGCTGGCGCTCAGCGAGAAGCTGATCGGGGTGCTCGACGCGGGGATCGTCAGCGGCTGGCCGTTGAGGCGCAGCGTCACCGAGCTGTTCCCCAAGGTCATGGCAAAGCGGCTGGAGCGGTACGTCTGCTGGGGACTGCCCGGTGTGAGGATCACGCCGTTGATCAGCGTGCGATTGCCTCGGGCCAGCAGGCACACCCAGACCGGCCCGGTCGCCTTGACCTGCAGCTCCACGACGCCGGAATGCGCGCTGCCGGAGGCCGCCGTCGTGGTCTGGTGCCGGTGGGCGCGGTGCCTGGCCGGGGTGGTCGGCGGGGCCGCGGCGTTGTTCGTCTTGCTCGAGCCGCCGCCGGAGACGATGCCGTAGATCGCCAGGGCGATGACGACCACGAAGACGACGACGGCGGTCAGGAACAGCGGCCCGCCACCGGGGCGGGGCCGCGCCGCCCGTTCGCGATCCCGTCGCGAGGGCGGCATGATCGGCTGCAGCTCGACCTCGGTGAGTCGCTCGTGGCTGAGGCGGTACTGCTCCAGGAGGGCCTTGGAGTCCAGGCCGAGCGCGTCGGCGTACGTGCGCAGGAAGCTCTTGACGAACGTCGGACCGGGCAGCAGGTCCCACTCCTCGTTCTCGAGCGCGCGCAGGTACTTCGCGCGGATCTTGGTCTGGGCCTCGATCTCGGACACGTCGATCCGCGCACGCATCCGGGCCTCACGCAGAGTGGCGCCGATCTCGGGCATGGATGTCAGAAGGCTAGTGGCTCTCGTGCGGCTCTCGGGCCGCCCAGCGTGACCGGAATCCTCCGGGCGGCGAACTGGCGCGCACGCCCGCCCCTACTCCTCCGCGAGCACGTCGGCGGGCGGTGGACCCGGGTGGTCGGCTCCGGGCGCCCCGCTCGGCGATGATCCCGCGCCGAACGCGTCACCGGTTGCGCCGTGGGCCGCCCCGGCGCGCGCCCCGGACCGCTCGGCCAGCGCGGCCAGCACCCGCGGCACATCGGCCTCGCTGATGAGCACCTGCCGTGGCTTGGACCCCTCGTAGCCGGAGATCACCCCGCGGCGCTCGAGCATGTCGATGAGGCGTCCCGCGCGGGTATAGCCGAGCCGCAGACGGCGCTGCAGCATCGAGGTCGAGGCCGTCTGCATCTCGGCCACGAGCACGATCGCTTCCTGAAGCAGCGGATCCTCGTCCGGGTCGAACTCGGGGTCGGCGCCCTCCTCGCCGGGCTCGGGCTCGACCTCCTCGAGCAGTTCCTCGTGGAACTCGGGCTCGCCCTGGCGGCGCCAGTACTCGGTCAGCTTGGCGATCTGGCCCTCGTCGATGTAGGCCCCCTGGATGCGCTGCAGCCGCGAGGTGCCGACCGGGGAGAAGAGCATGTCGCCCTGCCCGAGCAGGGACTCCGCGCCGTTCTGGTCCAGGATGACCCGGGAATCGGTCTGCGAGGACACCGCGAAGGCGATCCGGGAGGGGACGTTGGCCTTGATCATGCCGGTGATCACATCCACGCGCGGGCTCTGGGTGGCCAGCACCAGGTGGATCCCCACCGCGCGCGCCTTCTGAGCGAGGCGGATGATCGAGTCCTCGACGTCGGCCGGCGCGACCATCATCAGGTCCGCCAGCTCGTCGATCACGCACAGGACGTAGGGCAGCGGCGGCTCGCCGCGTCGCTCGCGAGCGAGGTTGAGCTCGACGAGGTTGCGCGTCCGCGCCAGCGACATGATCCCGTAGCGCTGCTCCATCTCGCGGACGAGGTTCTGCAGCGCGGTCGCGGCCATCCGCGGGCTGGTGATCACCGGGGTGAGCAGGTGCGGTATCGAGTCATAGTGGTTGAGCTCCACCTGCTTGGGGTCGACGAGCACGAGTCGCACCTCGTGCGGGGTGGCCCGCAGCAGCACGCTGGCGAGCATCGCGTTGATCGCGCCGGACTTGCCCGCCCCGGTGGTGCCGGCCACGAGCAGATGCGGCATCTTCGCCAGGTCCGCGCCGATCGCCTTGCCGGCCACGTCCTTGCCCAGCCACACCGTCAGGGGCGACCAATCGGCCGGGGGGGCCTGGAAGACGTCGCCGAGGCGGACGATCCGCCGTTGCGCGTTCGGCACCTCCACGCCGACCGCCTGCTTGCCGGGAATCGGAGCAAGGATGCGGATGTCGGTCGCGGCGAGCGCGTAGGCCAGGTCGTCCTTGAGCTGGGCGACCTTGGCCACCTTGGTGCCCGGCGCCAGCCGCAGCTCGTAGCGGGTGATGTGCGGGCCGGCGACGGTGCCGATCACCTTCGCCTGCACGCCGAAGTGCCCGAGCGCCTCCACGAGGTGCGCAGCGACGCGCTCCTGCCCGGCCGTGTCGGGCCGCGTCTGCTCGGCGGTCGAGCGCTGCAGCAGCCGCCCGGCGGGCGGCAGATCCCACACGAAGTCCGGATCGTCGGTCACCGAACCCCGCAGGCGCCCCTGCGGCGTCAGGTCCTCCGGCTCGATCGCCCGCGACGCCCGCGGCGCGGGCATCAGGTCGGCGTCGTCGACGTCCTGCGCGTCGCCGTCGGCCGCGCCCGCATCATCCACCGGGGCCTCCTCCTCGGCGCGACAGACCGACGGCCGCAGGCGCCGGCGCCGCCGTCCCCGCTCGTCGGTCGCGGTGAGGGCATCCTCCCACTCCGGCAGCGGTGGGAACGAGGTCGGCTCGTCGAGCGCCGGGGCCTCGACGTGAGCGGCGCGCACGCTGAGCTCGTCGGGCTCGGGCTCGGGCGGGGTCACGCGCGGACGGCGGGCGACCGCCGTGGGGCGCGAGGCCGCATGCTCGCGCAGGATGCGCGTCGTATCGACCACCCCGGCGCTGTCGCCCGCACCAGCGACGACACCGACGCGCCCGTGAGCAGCAGCATGCCAGCCACGAAGAGGAACACGGCCAGCACGTCGGCGCCGAGCGTCGACACGAGATGGTGGGAGCCCCAGAAGAGCGCCTCGCCGACGATGCCGCCGCGTGGCTTGAAGTAGTCCGGGTGCCAGAAGCCGTGCCGCACTCCGGGCGGCCCGAGACCGAACGTCCCGGCGGCAAGCGCGAGCGTCACGGCGGCGAACAGGCACAGCGTCCCGGTGCGCAGGGGCCGCAGGGCCGGCAGCACCGGACGCAGCAGCAGCGCGGCGCCACCGAGCACAAGGGCCACCGGGACCCCGTCCCGGACGATCCCGACCGCCCAGGAGAGCGCGTCGGCCAGCCGGCCGCCCACGCTGCCCCCGTCGCCGTGGCCGTAGAGCACCAGCCCGAGGTACACGCCGACGGCCACCAGCGCCAGGCCCAGCAGGTCGCGCTGGCGCTGGTCGAGCACGAGCCGCGACGTCGTGGCGCGCTTGCCACGCCGGCGGGCGCTCCGGCGCGCCGGAGCGCGCTTGGTCTGACGCGACCGCGACTGAGCGCGCTGACGAGTCGTCGGCATGTCGGCCCACTTCGACGCGCGAGCGGCGTTGCCCTGCCGCGCCTGGACGCCTATCGGACGTGCGTCCGTCCGCGGTCGACCCCTTACCATCGCTTTACGCGCCGCTCACTACATACAGACTGAGGACATGACCGATTTCTCCCGATCTCCGCGGGTCCTCGTCGTCGAGGACGACGATGACATCGCCCAGGCCCTTCAGCGCTCGCTGCGCATGGAGGGCTACGAGGTGCGCAGCGCCGCCGACGGCGAGCTCGCCCTCGAGCACGCGCGCACGTTCGCGCCCGACCTCGTGATCCTCGACCTCGGGCTGCCCAAGCTCGACGGCATCGAGGTCGCGCGCTCGCTGCGCGAGCACGACGACATCCCGATCCTCATCCTCACCGCACGCGACGCCGTCGAGTCGCGCGTCGAGGGCCTGGACTCCGGCGCCGACGACTACCTCGTCAAGCCGTTCGAGCGCCAGGAGCTGCTCGCCCGCCTGCGCGCGCTGCTGCGCCGCCGCCCGCCGCGCGGGCTCGGTGCCGCTGCGCGTGGCCGACCTCACGCTCAACGCCGATACGCACGAGGTGGTGCGCGGCGAGCGCGCGATCGAGCTCACCCAGCGCGAGTTCGAGCTGCTCGAGTACCTGATGCGCAACGAGCGGATCGTCGTCTCGCGCCAGCGCCTGCTCGACGAGGTCTGGGGCTACGACCCGTTCTCGACCACCAACACGATCGAGGTGTTCGTCTCCAACCTGCGGCGCAAGCTCGAGGCCGGCGGCGAGCCGCGCCTGCTGCACACGATCCGCGGAGCGGGGTATGTCCTTCGCGCGTGAGGCGCGCGACGCCGTCTGGGCGTCTGGCCGACCCGCTGAACCGCCTCCCCATCCGGGTCCGCCTCGCGGGGTGTCGACGGCGCTGACGTTCGTCATCCTGTGCTCGTTCGCCACGATCGTCGGCGATCTGACGGTCAACCGGATCCGCTCGGACTTCCAGCGCGACCTGGAGCAGTCGGCGGCCGGATTCACCAATGACACCTCACCGCGAGGCGGGCGCGCAGCTGGACGCCAGCCCGTTCGGCGCCGGCACGGTCATCGCGGCTGATCGCCAACGACGGCCGCACGTCCCTGGGCGGTTCGCCCAACTACGCCGTCCTGGGCTCGGCACCGGTGCTGGACGCGAATGGCGAACCCGATCGACGAGGAGACCGTCAACGGCTACCTGATCGTCAATCGCCAGGCGACACTCTCGTTCCGCGGCCTGACGTTCTCCGACGTGTACGTGCAGTACGCGCGCCCGCTCTCCCAGGTGGATGCGACGGTCAACCGCGTCCGGCTGCTGCTGTTCCTCGGGGTGCTGATCGGGACCGGGCCTCGCGCTGCTCGGCGGCCTGATGATCGCCCGCCGCGCGATGGCGCCGATCGCCCGCCTGACCGGCACCGCGCGCGAGATCGCCGAGACGCGCGACCCGAGCCTGCACGTGCCCGAGCCCGAGGCCGACGACGAGGTCGCCGAGCTCGCGCGCACGTTCGACGACATGCTGCGGTCGCTGGACGCCGCGCGCGGGGAGACCGAGGCGACGCTCGCCCGGCAGCGCCAGTTCGTCGCCGACGCGTCGCACGAGCTGCGCACGCCGCTGACCAGTGTGCTCGCCAACCTCGAGCTGCTGGCGGAGTCCCTGCACGGCGATCAGGGCGAGGCGGCCGCTTCGGCGCTGCGGTCCACACGGCGCATGCGCCGCCTCGTGGCCGACCTGCTGCTGCTCGCCCGCAACGACGTCGGTCGGGTCGTCACGCGCGAGCCCACCGATCTGGCGCAGGTGGCGATCGAGGCGGCCGCTGAGCTCGGGCCCCTGGTCAGCGATCACACGATCGAGCTCGACACCGAGCCGGCGGTCGTCCTCGGTGTCCGCGACGAGCTCTTCCGCGTCGCTCTGAACCTGATCGAGAACGCGCTGCGGCACACGCCGCCCGGCACCACGGTGACGGTTCACACGGGCCCGGGGGCGCCCGGCCCCGGGCAGCAGCCCACGGTGGAGCTGGTGGTGCAGGACGACGGTCCGGGCGTGCCGCCGGAGATCGCGCCGACGCTGTTCGAGCGCTTCGTCCGCGGCGCGGGCGACCACGGCGGGTCGTTCGGGCTCGGGCTGGCCATCGTGCGCGCCGTGGCCGAGTCTCACGGGGGCAGCGTCGCGCTGCAGGATCCCCCGCCCGACGCCCACGGTGGCATCCCTCACGGGGCGCGCCTGGTGGTGCGACTGCCCGCCGCCGTCAGCGTGCCCGCGGCGGCCGAGCTGCCGGCGCAGACGGCCGGCCCGCGCGGTTAGTCCCCCGACCCCTCACGCGGACCGGCGACGCGCCGATCCCGGCGCGCGTGCAATGACCGCACAGCGGTCCGCGTAACATCGGAGGCGATGGGCGCGACGATCGACCATCTCGGGCCGGCCGATGTCGCCGCTCTCGGCTCGCGGGTCGCCGCGAACGTCGCCGAGGCGGTGAAGGTGCCCGGCGCCGTCCTGCGCGACGTGCTCGTCGCCCTCGTCGCCGCCGGTCACGTGCTCATTGAGGATCACCCCGGGGTCGGCAAGACCGCGCTCGCGCGAGCGCTCGCGCGGTCGATCAGCGCCGACTACGCGCGCGTGCAGTGCACGTCGGACCTGCTGCCGTCCGACGTGATGGGCACGAACGTGTTCGATCAGCAGCAGGCGCGCTTCGCGTTCCGCCCGGGACCGGTGTTCGCTCATGTCGTGCTCGTCGACGAGATCAACCGCGCCTCGCCCAAGACGCAGTCGGGCCTGCTCGAGTGCATGCAGGAGGGGCACGTCACCGTCGACGGCCGCAGCCACCCGTTGCCGGTGCCCTTCCTCGTGCTCGCCACGCAGAACCCGGTCGAGTACGAGGGCACCTACCCGCTGCCGGAGGCGCAGCTCGACCGCTTCACCGTGCGCGTGTCCCTCGGCTACCCCGAGCCGGACCAGGAGGCCGAGATGCTCTCCGCCCACGCCTCGGGTGACCGCGTGCTCGACGTCGTCCCCGTAGCCTCGATCGACGAGGTCCTGCTGGCCCAGCGGGCGGCCGTCGATGTGCACGCCAGCGAGGCGCTGCGCCGCTATGTCGTCGCCTTGCTACAACGCACCCGCGACGATCCCCGCACCGAGCTTGGCGCCAGCCCGCGCGCCGGCCTCATGCTGCTCAAGGCCGCGAAGGCGAACGCGGCGCTCGAGGGTCGCGACCACGCCCTCCCCGACGACGTCCAGCAGCTCGCCGCCTCGGTGCTCACGCACCGGCTGCTGCTCGCCCCGGCGGCCGCCGGGGCGTCACGCGCCGACGTGGTGCGCGACGCGCTCGCGACGGTGTCCGCGCTGTGAGCCGCGCCACCCGCCTGGCCGCCGCCGGAGCGGTGCTGTGCGCGGTGGCCACTGCCTTCGCGGCGCCGGAGCTGTACGTGCCGGGCGTCTCGCTGCTGCTCGTCGCCACCGTGGCGCCGGGCTGGGTGGCGGTGGCCGCGGCTGGCGTGCGCGTGCAGCTCAGCGTGCCAGCGGCCCGCGCGGTGGCGGAGGGCGACCGCGTCGGGCTGACCGTGCGGGTCGCGCGCCGCGGATGGCCGTTTCCCGGGGCGACGCTCGTGCTCGGCCCGCACGACGAGCCACTGGCGCTGCCGCCGCGCCAGCGGGTCGCGGCCACGACCACGTCGATCGCCATGCACCGGCGGGGCCGCCACACGCTCGGCCCCGCGCGGCTGGTGGTGCGCGATCCGCTCGGCATCTGCAGCCGCGAGATCACCTCCGACGGCTGCGAGATTCTCGTGCTGCCGCGGGTGCACCCGATGAGCGCCGCGGCCAGCGGGGGCCTGGACGGCGAGGTGGGTGCCCGTGCGGCGATGCCACGCGGCGCCGATGAGATCGACGGGTTGCGCCCGTATCAGCGCGGGGCGCCGGCGGCCCGGATCCACTGGCCGACGGTGGCCCGCTCGGGCGAGCTGATCGAGCACCGCCTTGCCGCCGACGCCGAGCAGCGGCCGCTCGTGGTCCTCGATGCCCGCCAGGCGCAGTCCGCTGACGCGCTCGACCGGGCGGTGCGCGCGACGGCCTCGCTGTGCGTCCATCTCGCCCGCCGCGGCGGGTGCGCCCTGCTGCTGCCGGGCGATCGGCGGGCCGTCTGGGTCGGGCCCGACCTGCGGGGCTGGGCGACGCAGCACGCGCGGCTCGCCCTGGTCGAGCCGACCGCCACACCGCCCGCGCCGGCGCCGGTGCGGCGCGCCGGGACGGTCGTCTGGGTCACCGCCGCCGAGCCGGGGAGCGCCGACGCTCCGGCGGGAGGCTGGCGCCTGGGGCCGCGGTCGCTTCCGGGCGTCGCGGTGGCGTTCACCGTCGCCGGCTGCGATGCCCAGCGGACACCCGTGACGATCCGCGCGCGGTCGGCATGAGCGCCGCCGGCGCGCTTGAACGGGTCGGGAGGCGCCCGCAGACAGCGGGCCAGCCGAGCCCGGTCGCGGCACCCGTCCCGGCGGCGGATGCGTCCGCCGTGCTGCGGGCGGTGGCCTTCGCCGTGCTCGCGCTGCTCGCCGGCCTGCGGTTCGCTGCGCTGCTGTCCCCCCCACCGGTGCTTCGCGTGATCGGCCTCGTGGCCACCGCCACCGCCACCGGCGCTGCACTGCACGCATCGCGCCGGCTGGCAGCCGTCGCGCCGGCCACCGCGCTGCGCCTTGCCGTCGTCGTACTCGGCGCCTACGTGGCGTGCCGCGCCGCCGGTGCGAGTGCCCACGAGCTGTGGCCGTGGCATTGGGACGTCCTCGCTCATGCGGTGTCGCGCGGGCTGAACGGGTTCGACGGCCTGTGGCCGTACCGCGGCGCCGTCGCGGCCGCGCAGATGGCGCTGCTGCTCGGCGGCGCCGTGCTGCTCGTCACCGCGGCGGCGCTGACATTCTGGCCCGCGAGGAATGGCGCGACGGTCCGGGGAGGCGCCGCGCTCGGGCTGTTGCTCGCCCTGTACACGGTCGGCGCCGTGAACCAGTCGACGGCGGGCTGGCAGGCCCAGGGCCTGCTCGCCTGTGCGGCGGCCTGGCTGTGGATCGGGGCCCAGTGGCGTCCACCCAGACCGGCACGGGCCGGGCGCCTGACCACGTGGCTCGCGCTGTCGTCGGTGGCCGGGCTGGTGGCCGCCGGCGCCCTGCGCTCGACGAGCCCGGTGGTCGACTACCGGGCGTGGAATCCGTTTGCCGCGGCGCCTCAGGCGACGACCTTCGACTGGAACCAGCAATACGGCCCGCTCGCCGAGCGGCAACCGGGCGAGGTCATGTTCGACGTGCGCGCCGCGGCCCCACGGCTGTGGCGGGTGACGACGCTCGACCGCTTCGACGGCGTCGGGTTCGTGCAGTCGTCGCCACCCACCGTGGCGCCGGCGGCCACGCCCGGCGTCCGCGGTGCCGACACGAGCGCGCGCTTCGCGCATCGATGGCCTGCGCAGCGCGCAGCTGCTGTCGCCCGGGCAGGCGTTCGCCGTCACGCTGCGCGGCGTCGCCCTGCCGAGCGTGACGCGGTTCTCCGCCGACGGGACGATCACCGTCGCCGGTGGCGCCCCGACCGGCGGCGACAGCTACACGGTGAACGCGTTCGTGGCCGACTCCTCCCCGGCGGTGTTGCGCGCGGCGCCGCGCGGATTCCCGGCCGCGCTCGAGCCGTACACCGCGCTCGAGCTGCCGGGCGGGCGGGTCGTGGCCCTGCCGGCGGGTGGCGGCGCCGCCGGGGCGGCGGCCGTGCGGGCCGTGGCGGCGTCGCCCTACGCCGGGGTGCTCGCCCTCGCACGCCGGCTGGCCGCCGGGGCACCGACGGGGTACGACGTCGTGGCCCGGGTGCTGCGCTACCTGCGCGGGCACTTCGTCTACACCACCACCCCTCCGCGCAGCGCGTACCCGCTCGTGTCCTTCCTGCTGCGCACGCGGGTCGGCTATTGCCAGCAGTTCTCGGGGGCGATGGCCCTGCTGCTGCGCATGGACGGCATCCCCGCCCGCGTGGTCGCCGGGTTCCAGACCGGTGCCCGGGACGCCGCCGGCGAGTACCAGGTCACCGCCGCCGACGCACACGAGTGGGTGGAGGCCTACTTCAGCGGCGTGGGCTGGGTCACTTTCGACGCGACTCCGCCGGCCGCCGGCTCGGCGCCGCCGCCGCTGTCGGCGGCCGGCGACTCCCCGACCGGCACGACCCCGACCGCCGCCGGGACGCCCGCGCGCTCGGCCGTCGTCCGCCGCCGCGACTTCGGGCTTGGCGCGTCGGCGTCGCTGCGGCGCGGCTCCAGCGGCGCGCCGCTCGCGGACGTCGCCGCAGGCGCCCTGGCGCTGCTGCTGGCGGCCGGTGGGCTGGGGTGGCTCGTGCTCCGACGCCGCCATCACCGGCGCGGCGACGTCGACGAGCTCGCCGGGGCGCTCGAGCTGGTCGGCTTCCCTTTGGCACCCTCGACCACGCTTGCCGACATCGAGCGCCGGCTGAGCACCCGCTACGGCCCGGACGCGGCCGGCTACGCCGCCCTGCTGCGAGCGCGGCGCTATGGGCACGGCGCCGAGGCGCCGGCGCCGAGCGGCACCGAGCGCCGCCGGTTGCGTCGCGTGCTGGGGGCACACCGGGGACCGCTCCTGCGCGCGCGGCTGCTGCTGGCGCTACCGCCGGGGCGCGCCGGCGCCGGCGCCGGCGCCGCGGCCTCCGCCGAGCGCCCGGGCTGATCGCGGATCAGACCTCGACGACGACCGGCAGCACCATCGGACGGCGGCGCAGCCGGTCGTAGACGAACTGGGCGAGGTCGTCGTGCAGCACCTGCTGCAGGAGGTCGACCTCGCGCATCCCCTCGCCGGCCGCCCGCTTGAGCGAGTCCTCGACGCAGTCGCGGATCTCCTCCACCAGCTCGCCGGCCTCGGTGGGGAACGGCACACCGCGGAAGATGACCTCCGGCTCGGCCACCGAGCTGCCGTCCTGCTCGGCGATCGTCGCGACCACGATGAAGATGCCGTCGCCGGAGAGCATCCGCCGGTCGCGCAGAGCGACGTCGGCGAGCTCGCCGATCTCGACGCCGTCGACGAAGATCATGCCCGACTCCTCATGGTCGCCGAAGCGGGCGCCGCGCTCGTCGATGTCCAGCGGCAGGCCGTTCTCGCCCTGGAAGATGTCGTCCGGGTCGACCCCGACGGCCTCCGCGAGCTGGGCGTGCAGACGCAGGCGCTTGAAGTCGCCGTGGAACGGCATCACGTAGCGCGGCTTGACCAGGTTGAGCATCAGCTTGACCTCCTCGGCGTAGCCGTGCCCGGACGCGTGCACCGGCGCCTCGCGGGGCGTCACCACGTCGCAGCCGATGTGGTAGAGCCGGTCGATCGTCTCGTTGACCGCCCGCTCGTTGCCCGGCACCGGCGTGGCCGAGAACACGACCGTGTCGCCCTCGCGCAGCTCGACCTGCGGGTGGTCGCGGTAGGCCATGCGCCGCAGCGCCGACAGCGGCTCGCCCTGGGAGCCGGTGGAGATGATGACCATCCGGTGATCGGGGAAGTCCTCGATCTCGCGCGGACCGACGAGCTGACCCTCGGGGATCTCGATGTGGCCGAGTGTGCGCCCGATGTTGACGTTCTTGCGCATCGAGCGGCCGACGAGCGCCACCTTGCGCCCCAGCTCGGAGGCGGCGTCCACCACCTGCTGCACGCGGTGGATGTTCGAGGCGAAGCTCGTCACCACGATGCGTCCCTCGCAGCGCGCGAACACCTCCTCGAGCGCGGGTCCGACGACCGACTCCGAAGGGGAGAAGCCCTCGCGGTCGACGTTCGTCGAGTCGCCGCACAGCAGCAGCACCCCGTCGCGCCCGAGCTCGGCCAGGCGGGACATGTCGGCCGGCGGGCCGTCCACGGGGGTCTGATCGAACTTGTAGTCCCCGGTGATCAGCACGGTGCCGAGCTCGGTGGTCAGCGCGACCGCGCTGGAGTCCGGAATCGAGTGCGTCATGTGCACCAGCTCGAGGCCGAACGGCCCGAGATCGACGGTGTCGCCGTCGTCGAGGTTCTCCAGGTGGATGTCGCGCAGCTTGTGCTCCTCGAGCTTGGAGCGCGCGAGCGCAAGCGTCAGCGGGCCGCCGTAGACCGTCGGCGCCTGGTGGGGACCGAGCTCGCGCAGCACCCAGGGCAGGGCGCCGACGTGATCCTCGTGGCCGTGGGTGATGACGATCGCCTCGATGTCCTCGGCCCGCTCGCGCAGGTAGCTGAAATCGGGCAGGACAAGGTCGATTCCCACCATCTCGGGCGTCGGGAAGCGCAGGCCGACGTCGACGACGACGATCCGGTCGTCGTACTCGACGACCGTCATGTTCTTGCCGATCTCGCCCAGGCCCCCGAGGGGCAGGACCCGCAGCCGGCTCACGCGGGGGCGACGGAGCTGCCGGAGGCGGTGAGCAGGCCGTGACGCTCGAGCATCGCCCGGATCGTCGCCTGCTCGCGACGGTCGGCCTCGACATGCGGGAGGCGCACGCCACCGACGTGATGCCCGAGCATGTTCAGCGCGGCCTTGATGCCGACGTTCCCCGGCACCGAGAAGATCGTCTCGTACACGTCGCGCAGCGACGCGTCGATCTCGGCTCGCCGCTCGGGCTCGTCGACCATGCGGTGCATCTCGTCGCCGACGATGTGGCTGGACACGAGGATCCCCCCGGCGCCGCCGAGATCCAGCGTGCGCGCCAGGGTGCCGTCGTTGCCGGCGTACAGCGCCAGGCCCGGCACGAGCGCCAGGTTGTCGTCGTTGGCCTGCTTGACGAACGCGATGTTGTCGACCTGCGCGAGCTCGGCGAGCAGGTCGTTGGGCATGTCCACGCCGGTGCGGACGGGGATGTTGTACAGCCCGATCGGCAGGTCGGTGGCGCTCGCCACCTCGTGGAAGTGCGCGACCAGTCCACGACGGCTGGGCCGGTTGTAATACGGCGTCACCGACAGGATCGCGTCGGCCCCGAGCTCGGTGGCCCGCCGCGTGAGGAACACCGCGTGACGGGTGTCATTGGAGCCCGCGCCGGCGATGATCGATGTCCCGGCCGGGCGCTCCCGCACGGCGAGTCCGATCAGCCCGAGGTGCTCGTCATCGGTCAGCGTCGACGCCTCACCGGTCGTGCCGCACACGACGAAGCCGTCCGAGCCGTGCTCGGCCAGGTGGTGCATGAGCGCGACGAACGCGTCCTCGTCGACCCGCAGGTCGGCGTCGAACGGCGTCACGATCGCGGTGATGATCGCCCCGAGCTCCATGTGCCCATGCAGTATTCCACGCCGGCGCGTCGATTCGCGAGCGCCGGCCGCCACCGCGCGCTCGCGGCCCGTCCCGCCGTCAGCGCAGCACGACGACGCGAGCGCTCGCCCCGCCGCCGCCGGGGACCGGCCGCACCTCGGCCAGCAGCCGCACGCCACCGCGCCGGCCGCGCACCGCCCGGCGAACGGTCCGCGGCAAGCGGACGTAGACCACCGCGCTGTGGCCCGGCGCGACGCGGAAGCCCGCTGCCGAGCTGACCGGCCCGCTGACCGGCCGGGCGCTGCGGGCCGCCGACGCGGCATGCGACCGGTGCGGCGGGTGAGCGCTGCGGTGGGTGCTCGGGGGCAGCGACGCGAGCTGCACGCGACCGACGCACAGGCTGTGCGCGACACTCGGGCAGACGATGCGCAGCGCGGCCTTGCCGTCGGCCGACAGCCGGGCGCCGGCGGCGGCCGGCGTCGCCGCGGGACCGAACCCGTACAGCGCCTGGCCGCTGGGATCGAGCACGTACACATTGCGTCCGTCGGGCGAGACCGCCAGCTCGTTGGCGGCGCTGGCCGGGCTCATCACGCAAGAGCTCGAGCTGTTCCCGGACAGGTAGTCCGACGACGCGGCGCACGAGGCCTCGGTCAGGGCGCCGGTGGCGGGATCGCGCGCGAAGGTCACCAGGCCCCCCTCGCCGACGTTCGTCACGTACACGTTCGCGCCATCGGGGCTGACGGCAACCGCGGACAGCACGCTGACGCCGTCGACCGAGGAGCAGCTGCCAGTGCCCGTCTGACTGGCGCGGGCGCGGCTGTCCGAGCCCGAGTTGTCGCCACTGCCGCTGCTGTCACCGCTGCCGTTGTCCGGATTCGTGGCCCCGCTGATGCAGTTGACCTCGGTCAGCGCGCCGGTGGTGGCGTTGCGGGTGGCCACGACGAGGTTGCCGCTGTCGACGACGTAGGCGTTCTTGCCGTCCGGGCTGAGCGCGATGTCCGACGGGCTGGCCACCAGATCGGATGCGGTGCACGGGCCGGGTGGTGGCTGGTGCATGAGGCAACCGGTCTGGGTGAGCAGGCCCGTCGCGCCGCGGGCGAACACGTCGATCGCGTCGCTGGTCGCGGCCGTGGCGTAGAGGAAGTGCCCGTCGGGGCTCACCGCCAGCGACGTCAGGCCGACCGTCGACGTGGCGTTCGCGCACGCGCCGTCGACCTCGCCGGTGGCGAGGCAGGGGTTCGCGAGGGCCACGCCCGGCGACAGCACGCCGAACAGCGAGGCCACCGACGGCGTCGACGTGGTCGTCGAGGCCGTCACCGACGAAGTGGTCGAGGCGCTCGAGCTCACCGTCGAGGCGCTCGTCGTCGCGGCGGAGGTGGCGGCCGGTGTGGCCGTCGAGGTGGAGGTCGACGTCGTCGAGGTGCTGAGCGCTGCGCTGACGGTGGTCGTCGTGCTCGAGCTCGTGGTCTGACCGGTGAGCAGTCCCGCGGTGAGCACCGACAACGCCGTGGTGGAGCCGGGCGTGGGCCCACCGACGCCCGAGCCGGCGTACAGGCCCTGACCGTCCGGGCTGATGGCCAGCGCGTCGATCCCGCCGAACACGTTGGCGGCCGAGCACCCGCTGTCAAGCGGCGGAGTCAGGCGCAGGCAGCCGAAGCGTGTCAGCAGGCCGGTCGTGGGGTCACGGTGGAAAGCGAGGATCGCGGCCGACGCCGAGCTGCCGGTGTACACGGTGTTCCCGTCCGGGCTCACCGCCACCGCACCTCCGCCGAGCAGGCCCGGCGTCGGCAGGCAGGCCTGGCTGGCCCCGGTGTGGCCGTCGGTCCCGTCGCTGCTCAGGCAGGCGACCTCGGTCAGATCGCCGGTGGCCGGATCGCGGTGCAGGATGTCAAGGACGCCGTAGGGGTTGGTGCCGCTCACGCCGCCGATCACGTAGACGCTCGTTCCATCCGGCGAGATCGCCAGGCCGGTTGGCGACGTGAGGCCACTGGCGCCGCCGCAGCCGTTGATCGATGGCGGCCCGGCGCCCGCCGGAGCGCTCGCGCTCGTCGACGTGGTGGTGGTGGTGGTGGTCGAGGTGCTCGTGGCGCTCGTCGACGTGGTCGAGCTGCCGGCCTGGGCGGTGCTGGCGGTCGCGGCGGCAGACGTCGTCGTCGTGGCGGCGCTCGTGCTGGTCGTCGTGCTGCTCGTCGTGCTGGTCGTCGTGCTGGTCGCGCCGCCCGACGCCTCGCGGGTGCCGCCCGGCGACAGCGCGGCGCAGCCGTTCGCGCTCGTCAGCGGGCCGATCGGGCTCGCCGCGCTCGCACCGCTGGCCCCGGCCAGCAGCACGGCCGCAGCCAGCATCCCCACTCCCGCCGTTCTCAGCACCGTTCGCGCCTCCCCCGTAGTCAGAGCCCGCTGACCATACCACCCAGGCGCGGCGGAGGAACGACCCCGCGCGCGGCTATCTTCGCGGGATGGCGCTGCGCCCGCCCCCCACGCCCACGCCGGCCGTCGATCTCCTGCTCGAGGTCGACTCGGTGCGCTACCGGTCGCCCGACGGTGACTTCGCGGTGCTCGACGCGACCGCCGCCGACGGCGAGGAGATCGTCGTCACCGGCCCGGTCGGTCACGTGCACGAGGGCGAGACGATCGAGGTGCGCGGCGCCTGGCGCGAACATCCCCGCCACGGCCCGCAGCTGCTGGCCAGCGACGTGCGCCTGCGCGAGCCGACCGGCGAGCGCGCCCTGCTCGGCTACCTGACCCAGATCAAGCACGTCGGCCCCGGCGGCGCGCGCTACCTGCTCGCCCGTCACGGCGAGGCGGTGCTGTCCGTGGTCGACCGCGAGCCGCGCCGGCGGCTGCTCGAGGTGCCGGGCATCGGCCGCGCCCGCATCGGCGACGCCGTCGCCTCCTGGGAGCAGGAGCGCGACCAGCGGGCCACGCGCCTGTTCCTGTCGCAGCACGGCGTGCCGGCCGCGGCCGCCGCGCGCATCCAGCGGGCGCTGGGCGCCGAGTCCATCGAGCTCCTGCGGGTGGATCCCTACCGGATCACCGAGCTGGACGGCGTCGGCTTCGCCACCGCGGACGAGCTCGCGCGCGCGCTTGGGATCGCCCGCGATGCGCCGGCGCGGCTCGCCGCCGGCGCGCTGCACGCCCTCGCCGAGGCCGAGCTGGACGGCCACTGCCACCTCCCGCGCGCCGAGCTCGTGCGCCGGGCGACCCGGCTGCTCGGCGTCGACACGAGCTCTCCCGTCCCCGCCGCCGCCGGGACGCCCGACGAGCGCAGCATCGACGCGCAGATCGAGCAGCTGGCCTCGAGCGGGCGGGTGCTGCTCGAGGGCCCCCCGGGAGCCGAGCGCGTGGCCGACCCGAGCATGGATCGCGCCGAGCGCCGCCTGGCCGGGCACGTCCGCCGTCTCGCGCGCTCGGAGCCGACGCTGACGCTCTCGCGGGTGAAGCGCCCGCGCACCGGCGCGTTCGTGCCCAGCGACGCGCAGTGGGAGGGCGTCACGGCCGTGCTCGACCACCGCCTGTCGATCCTCACCGGCGGCCCTGGCACCGGCAAGAGCTCGGCGATGCGCACGCTGGTCGAGCTGTTGCGGACCAACCGGCGCAGGGTGCGGCTGTGCGCCCCGACCGGCAAGGCGGCGCGCCGCCTGTCCGAGACAACGGGAGCCGAGGCGAGCACGATCCACCGCCTGCTCGAGTGGGTTCCCGGGGAGGGCTTCACCCGCGACGAGCAGCATCCGATCGATGGCGCCGATGTGCTCATCGTCGACGAGGCGAGCATGCTCGGGGTGCGGCTGGCCGAGGCCCTGCTCGCCGCCGTCGGTCCGAGCACCCACGTGCTGCTCGTCGGCGACAGCGACCAGCTCGCGCCGGTCGGTCCGGGTCGCGTGCTCGCCGATCTGATCGCCACCCGCGCGGTGCCGGTGACCGCGCTGCGCGAGGTGTTCCGGCAGGCCGCCCGCTCGCTGATCATCCGGGCCGCGCACGCGATCAACCACGGCGAGATGCCGGCGGCGAGCGTGCCCGACGACGTCGTGCGCGACTTCTTCCTTGTCCGGCGGCCCGACGCGCCGGCGATCTTCACCGAGGCGGTGTCGCTGGCCGCCACGCGGCTGTCGGCCCACTACGGACTCGACCCGCGGGTCGACGTGCAGGTGCTCGCCCCGATGCGCCGGGGACCGGCCGGCATCGACGCGTTCAACGAGGAGCTGCGCTCGCGCCTGAACCCCGACGGCGCGGCCGTGCCCGGCACGCCGTTGCGTATCGGCGACCGCGTCATCCAGACCCGCAACGACCACGAGCACGAGCTGATGAACGGCGAGGTGGGCATCGTCGAGCACTACGACAGCGACCGCGAGCGGCTGCTGCTGGCCACCGACGACGGACGACGTGTGGTCCTGCCGGGTTCCGCGCTCGACACCCTACGGCTCGCGTACGCAATCTCGATCCACAAGGCGCAGGGCTCCCAGTGCCAGGCCGTCGTGGTGGCGCTCTCGCGCGCGCACTCGGTGATGCTGACGCGCAACCTGCTCTACACGGCCGTCACGCGAGCGGAGCGGGTATGCGTGGTCGTGTGCGAGGAGGCGGCGATGCGCCTTGCCCTCAGCCGTCCGGATACGCAGCGGCGCTTCACGCGCCTGGCGGAGCTCGTGGCCGCCGAATAGTGGCGGTCCGCTCAGCCGACGATGTCGACCGGCGTGCCGACCGGCACCTCGAGCAGGCGCCGCAGTTCGGGCGTCGGCACGTGCACGCAACCGAGGCTGCCCGCGCCGCCCAGGCGGCCGAGATTGTTCAGGCCGTGGATGGCCACCCGCCAGTACACCCAGTTGCGGCCGGGCGGCGGAACCGACAGCGCGAGCGCCCCGATCCCGTACTCGGGACTGGCCGGGGTGAAGCGCACGATGTCATCGACCGAGAACTGCCCGGCCGGCGTGGGCGTGCCCGCGGCGCCGATGACCACCGGCGTGGACAGCGCGACGCGTCCGTCGACGATCAGCTGCAGGTTGCGGTGCGGCAGCGACACCCGGATCTCCTGCACGGCGGCCCGCACCGACAGGTGGGCCGGGTTCGCGGCGATCCAGCCCAGCCGCCCGCCGAGGGCCGGTACCGACACGCCGAGCCAATCGCTGCCGTCCAGCGCGTAGACCGTGAACGCGCGCGGCTGCGAGCCGCTGTCCGAGCGCGAGTCGAGCTGCTCGACGACCGGCCCGCCGGGCGAGCGGTGCACCTCCACGCTCGCCCCGGGACGCACCTGCGCGATCGAGCCGGCGCCCGCCGGCGGGCTCCCGCCGTGCAGCGCCGCCTTGCTGGCGCTCGAGGAGCCGGGCGCGAGCTGGGGTGCGTCCTGCAGCAGCTGGGTGAAGGGAACGCCCAGCGCCGGCAGGCCGCTCGCCTGGTGCGCCGGTACCGACCCCGAACGGGGTGTCGGCGCGCCGGCGGGGAGCGCGACGCTCCAGCCGAACGCCGGGGCGCCCGGCGCCACGACCACGGCGATCGCGGCGACGATGAGCGCGGCGCGCCGGGCGACGCGGCGACGTCCGGCCGGTGGGCGGTGTGCGGCGACGGAGGCGCACACGCGCGCGAGCGCGCGGCGCACTGACAGGCGGCATGGAGGCATGGCGGCGGGACGACGCCCTCGGTTGGACGGGGCGGGGAGCGTCTCCCCCCTGATGTCGGCGTCGCCGAGCCCTCGCTTTCACGTCCGCGCGGGCCGCTGGACGGGAAGATGACGCCTACGGCACGATGTCGACGGGCGTGCCCACCGGCACGTCGAGCAGCCGCCGCAGCTGCGGTGTCGGCACGTGCACGCAGCCGAGGCTGCCGGTGCCGCCGAGCGTGCCCAGGTTGTTCAGGCCATGGATGGCCACGCGCCAGTACACCCAGCTGCGCCCGCGCGGGGCCACGGACAGGGCGAGCGCCCCGATCCCGTACTCGGGGCTGGCGGGCCGGTAGTGCAGCACGTCGTCGACCGAGAAGTGCCCGGGCGGCGTCGGCGAGCCCGGGCCGCCGATCACCACCGGCGTGGACAGGACGACGCGGGAGCCCTGGAACAGCACCAGCCGGCGCCGGCGCAGGGAGACGCTGATCTCGTTGAGGGCGGCGTGGACGAACACGTGCGCCGGGTTGGCGGCGATCCAGCCGAGCCGCCCGACGAGGCTCGGCACCGACACCCCCAGCCAGCGGCCGCCGGCCACCGCGTACACGGTGAACGACCGCGGACGCGAGCCGCTGTCCGAGCGCGCGTCGAGACGCTCGACGACCCGCCCGCCGGGCGAGCGGCGCACCAGCACCACCTGCCCCCGTCGCACCTGTGCGATCGTGCCGGCGTCCGCGGGCAGGTGCGTGGCGGCGGTGGCGCCTTGCGTGCCCGTCGCGACGGGCGGTTCGGCGCCGGCCTGCAGCTGTGGGGCGAGCGCCACGACCTGCCGGAAGGGCACGCCGCGCGCGGGCAGGCGCCCGCCGGCCGACCAGCGCCCAAGCGGGCGGCGGCGGCGCGTGCCGGCGGCGCGGGGGGCGGGCACCGTGGGCCGGACTGGGATCGCCGCGGCGGCGGTGCGGTGGGTGAGCGGACCGCCGAGCGCCGCCCCGGCGCCGATCGCGCCCGTCAGCGCGACCGCGAGCAGGGATGCGGTCAGCCGCCGGGCGGCGCTTCGGGGCTCACGTGCATCGCTCGGCGGGCGGCGGGGACCGGGCCACATGCCCACAGCATGACTCAGCGGCGCGGCTCGCGCAGCGCATCGGTGAAGCGGCGCGGCACCCGGGCCGCTCCGAGCCGTTCGGTCTCCCACAGGGTGATGACCACGAGCTCGCCGCGCGCGGCGTCGTGCCGGCACACGAACACCAGGTCGCGGTCGACCAGGTCGCGCACGTACAGCGAGCCCGGCGGGGCGGACCGCCGGGGTGGGGCGTCGGCAAGGCCGGCGGCGCCGGCACGCGCCGGCGCCGCCGGGGGCGGGTCGGAGCTCACGCGGCCGGCCTGCCACGCCGCGCCGACGCGCTGCACGATCTCGCCGCGCGGGTCCAGATCGCCGCGCCGCGCGGCGACGCGCTGGCGAAAGCGGTCGGCCGCGTGGTCGGTGACGGCGATGAGCACGCCCGGCGGCTGGGGTTCGCCGATCGGCACGGCGGGCGGACGGCCGCTAGAACAGCAGGTGCTCGAGCCCCACCAGCGGCGAGCGTTCGAGCGTCGGGACCCGCCGGACGGCCAGCAGCACCCCCGGCATGAAGGACTCACGCGAGATCGAGTCGTGACGGATCGTCAGCGTCTGTCCCAGGTCGCCGAGGATCACCTCCTGATGGGCCACCAGCCCGGGCAGCCGCACCGAGTGGATCGGCGGCGGCGCATGCCCGCTGGCCTGCGCCATCAGCGCCGCCGTGCGCGCCGCGGTGCCGCTCGGAGCGTCGATCTTGGCGTCGTGGTGCAGCTCGATGATCTCGGCCTTCGCCATGTGGCGGGCGGCCTCGGCGGCGAAGCGCATCATCAGCACCGCGCCGATGGCGAAGTTCGGCGCCACGAGGACGTTGGCCGGCGGGCGTCCGGGCGGCGTCCGCGCCGCCTCCAGCGCAGCGAGCTCGAAGCCGGTGGTGCCGATGACGACGTGGACGCCGGCCTCCACGCAGGCCAGCGCGTTGGGCAGCGCGGTGTCCGGACGGGTGAAGTCGACGACGACGTCGGCATCGTCCAGCACGTCGGCGAGCGTCACACCGAGCACTGGGTCGGCCCGCCCGGTCAGCACCAGGTCCTCCGCGCCGTCGACCGCCGCGCACACCGCCTCCCCCATGCGCCCGGCGGCTCCGGCCACCGCGACGCGCAGCCGGCCGGACTCCATCACGCGCCCCGCGCGGGAACGGCGGCCTCCCCGTCGGCCTGCGGTGCCGGATCGCCCGGGGCGGTGAACGGCGCCAGCGCAGCCAGGAACGCGTCCTCGTCGGCACCGATTCCGGCCGCGGACAGCGACGAGGGCTCAAACAGCCGCGCCGCCAGCGCGCGCAGGTCATCGAGCGTCACGGCGTCGATGCGCTCGATCAGCTCGTCCACCGACAGGATCGGCAGGTCGCAGAGGATCGACGTGCCGAGCCGGTTCATGCGCGCGGTCGTGCTCTCCAGTGACAGCACGATGCGGCCCTTGAGGTTCTCGCGCGAGCGCACGAGCTCCTCCTCCGTCGCGGGCGCCTCGACGAAGCGGTGCATCTCCTCGGCCAGGACCGCCATCGCCTCCACGAGGTTCTCGGGGCGCGTGCCGACATACAGCCCGACCTGGCCGGTGGCGGCGTACAGGCTCTGGAAGGAGAACACCGAGTAGGCCAGGCCGCGCCGCTCGCGCACCGCCTGAAACAGGCGCGATGACGAGGTGCCGCCGAGGATGTTGTCGAGCACGCGCAGCGCGTAGCGTCGCTCGTCGTCGCGGGCCAGGCCGGGACCGCCGAGGCAGACGTGGTACTGCTCGGTCTCCTTGCTCACGAACCGAACGCGGCGCGGCTGGTCATGCGGTGGCGAGTCCGTCGCCGCCAGCGACGCGCCGATGCGCTCGGCGCCCGCGCGGCGCGCGAGCTCGACGAGCGCGTCGTGCTCGATCGAGCCGGCGGCGGCGATGACGACGTTGGCCGGAACGTAGCGGCCGCCGTGGAAGGCCGACAGCTCGCCGACGGTGGCGTCGCCGACGACGTCGGCCCGGCCGAGCACCGCCCGTCCGAGCGGATGCTCGCCGAACACGGCCTCGCCGAGCACGTCGAACACCCGGTCCTGCGGGTCGTCCTCGTACATGGCGATCTCCTCGAGCACGACCTCGCGCTCGGCCTCGAGCTCGCCGAACACCGGCCGCCACACCATGTCGCTGATGACGTCGAATGCGCGCTCGAGATGGCGGTCGAGCACGCGCGTGAACACCGACGTGTTCTCCTTGCCGGTGCCGGCGTTGATCTCGGCGCCCATGGCGTCGAAGATCTGGTCGATCTCCTCCGAGCCGAAGCGGTCGGTGCCGCGGAAGAGCATGTGCTCGAGCAGGTGCGACAGGCCCGCCTCGGCGTCCGTCTCCGCGGCGGAGCCGGTGCCGATCCAGAACCCGAGCGCGACCGAGCGCACCGCGGGCACGCGCTCGGTGACGACGCGCACGCCCGAGTCGAGCGTGGTGATCCGATGTTCGTCGTGCATGGCCGGCCTCCGCGGCGTCATCCGGCCGGCCCGCCCCCCGAAGGGGGCCACGCGACGGGGCCGGATGACGTGCCCGTTATGGGCATGCGGGAGGTTCCTGGGCTGACGCCGATGGCCTAGTCGCGGCCGTGGCGCGGACGGCCGGAGCCACGCGGACCGCGGCGCTCGCCACCGCCGTTGCGGCTGGGCCCGCCCTCGCGCGGACGGCGCGGACCGCGATCGCCGCCACCGGATCCGCCGGTGCCGACGCCCGCGAGCTCCTCGACGCTCTTGCCGGCGATCTCGGGATCGTGGGCCAGGCGCAGCCCGATGCGGCCGCGCTCCCGGTCGACCTCGACGACGCGGACCTTCACCTCGTCGCCCTTGTTGAACACGTCCTCGACCGCCTCGACACGCTCGCCGGGCGACACGTTGGAGATGTGCAGCAGGCCGTCGGTGCCCTTGGCGAGCTCGATGAAGGCGCCGAACGTGGTCGTCTTGACGACCTTGCCGTCGTACTCGTCGCCGACCTCGACCTCCTTCATCATCATCCGGATCCGATCGACGAGCGCGTCGCCGAGCTCACCGTTGGCGGAGTAGACGAGCACCTGACCGTCGTCGTTGACGTCGATCTGGGACTCGAACTCCTCGGACAGCCCTCGGATCGTCTCGCCGCCCTTGCCGATCAGCAGGCCGATCTGGCTCGGGTCGATCTGGATCGTCTGGATCCGCGGGGCGTACTGGGACAGCTGCTCGCGCGGGCCCTCGATGACCTCGGCCATCTTGCCGAGGATGAACTCGCGCGCCTGGTGTGCCTGCGTGAGCGCGTCGCGCAGGATGTCGAAGGTCACGCCCGTGATCTTGATGTCCATCTGCAGCGCGGTGATCCCGCGCTCGGTGCCGGCGACCTTGAAGTCCATGTCGCCGAGGTGGTCCTCGACGCCGGCGATGTCGGTCAGGACGACGTAGTCATCGCCCTCCTTGATCAGGCCCATCGCGATGCCCGCGACCGGCCGCTTGAGCGGCACGCCGGCGTCCATCAGCGACAGCGAGGAGCCGCACACCGAGGCCATCGACGACGACCCGTTGGACTCGAAGATGTCCGACACGACGCGAATCGTGTACGGGAACTCCTCGATCGAGGGGACCATCGGCACGAGCGCGCGCTCGGCGAGCGCGCCGTGGCCGATGTCGCGGCGCTTGGGCCCGAGCCGTCCGGCCTCGCCCACCGAGAACGGCGGGAAGTTGTAGTGGTGGAAGTAGTACTTCTTGGTCTGCAACCCGAGGGTGTCGAGGCGCATCTCCTCCTTGAGCGTGCCGAGCGCCGCGACGCTGAGCGCCTGCGTCTGGCCGCGCGTGAACAGCGCCGAGCCGTGCGTGCGCGGCGCGACGCCGACCTCGATGGTGATCGGTCGGATCTCGTCCTCGCTGCGACCGTCGGGGCGCTTCTTGTGCACGGCGATGCGCTCGCGCACGATCGACTTCTCAAGGGCGTCGAACGCCCGCTGGACCTCGACGCGGCGGGTCTTGGCCTCGACCAGCTGCTCCTCGCCGGCGCCCTCGGGCGCGGGCGGAGCGTACTGGGCGAGAATCGCCGCCTCGGCCTCCTTGGTGGCGTCCTGGCGCTCGAGCTTGTCCTCCACCTGCGTGGCGGCGTCGAGCAGCGGGCCGTGCGAGCCGCGGATCTGGTCCAGGAGCGCGGGGTCGGGCTTGAGCACCTCGACCTCGGTCTTCGGCTTGCCGGCCTTCTCGGCGAGCTCGCGCTGCAGCGCGACGAGCTTCTTGATCTCCGAGTGGGCGATATCGAGCGCGTCGAGGATCTCGGCCTCGGGGATCTCGTTCGCCCCGGCCTCGACCATCAGGATCGCCTCGTCGGTGCCGGCGACGACGAGATCGAGGTCGCTGTTCTCGAGGAGGTCCTCCTCGGGCGGGTTGATCGACGAAGTTGCCGTCGATCTTGCCGATGCGCACCGCACCGACCGGCTGGGCCAGCGGGATGTTGGAGAGCATCAGGGCCGCCGACGCGCCATTCATGGCGAGCACGTCGTACGGGTTGACGTGGTCGACCGAGATCGGGATGGCCACGACGTGCGTGTCGAAGCGCCAGCTCTTGGGCAGCAGGGGGCGGATCGGACGGTCGATCAGGCGCGCGGTCAGCGTCGCCTTCTCGCCGGAGCGCCCCTCGCGCTTGAAGAAGGAACCGGGGATCTTGCCGGCGGCATACATCCGCTCCTCGACATCGACCGTCAGCGGGAGGAAATCGACGTCGCGCAGGCTGCCGGCGGTCGCGGTCGCGAGGACCATGGTGTCGCCCTGGCGGACGACGACGGCACCGGAGGCCTGCTTGGCCATCCTGCCGGTCTCGAACGAGATCTCACTGCCGGAGATCTCCACCGAGACCCGGGTTACGGGGTCACTACTCATGTGGTTACTGCCTTCCTGTCCGCCCGTCGGTCGGCGGCTCGTTTCGCTTTGATTCTCTATCTGTCCGAACCGCGTCAGCTTAGCGGACGCCATCGCCCGAGGAAGCGGGCGGTCCGCCCCCGAGACGCTCGATCAGCGCGCCGTCCGGCGGACCCGGATGGGCCTCGCCGTCGACGAACAGCGTTGGCGTCGTGGCCACCCCGGCGCGCATCGCGTTCCGCACGCCGCGCTGACGAGCTGCAGAATCGCGGGGTCGCGGCGATCGGCCTCGAAACGCCCGAGATCGAGCCCCACCGCCTCCGCCCGCGCCACAGGTGCGGATCGTCGATATGCCCCTGATCGGCGAACAGCGAGTCGTGCATGCGCCCAGAACGCCCCCTGGTCGCCCGGCCGCCTCGGCCGCGTACGCCAGCGGCAGCGCCCGGGGGTGGCGGCTGCGCCAGCGCAAAGTGGCGAAACACGCGCCGGATCGGCAGCGGCGCAGCCGCTCGTGGGCGACCGCACAGTGCACGCAGGTGAAATCGGCGTACACGATCACGAGCGGCGCGCCGGCGGTCACCCCGCGCCCAGTCGCGCCTCGCTCACCGGCGTCAGCTCCGCGCTGCGGAGATCCGCCATCAGGCTCTACGGTAGCGGCCGCCGTTGCGGGCCGCGCGCGGACGCCGGCGCGGCGCGACCGGTGCGGCGACTTGTGGCCCAGGCAGGGGCATGAGCCCGCCACACCTCGAAGCCGGCCGGCGCGGCTTGACCGCCGCGCCGGCAGGCGCGACGCTGCCCGGGTGCGCGAGGCCCTCTACGACCGCATCGGGGTCGCACTACCGCGGGGCGCGTCGCGCCGACCCCCGGATCGCGCGACTGATCGACGCGGCGCTCGGTGACGCCCGGACGGTCGTCAACGTCGGCGCCGGCACCGGCTCCTACGAGCCGGCCGACCGCTGGGTGCTCGCCGTCGAGCCGTCGCGCACGATGATCGCCCAGCGCCCGCCCGGGGCCGCGCCGGTGATCGAGGCCGCAGGCCGAGGACCTGCCTCTCGCCGACGGCGCCGTCGAGGCGGCGCTGGCCGTGCTCACGGTTCACCACTGGCGCGACGCCGACGCCGGGCTGGCCGAGCTGCGCCGCGTGGCCTCCGCGGCGGATCGTCATGCTCACCTTCGATCCCGCGGTGCGCTCGGCTCTGGCTGACCGCCGAGTACGCGCCGGAGATCGCCGCGCTCGACCGGCCGCGCTTCGCCCCGATCGGGGCGCTGCGCCGCGCGCTCGGCGGCGCCGCGGGCGGCAGGTGCCGATCCCGCACGACTGCGGCGACGGCTTCCTCGGCCGCCTACTGGGCCCGCCCGGAGGCTTACCTGACGCGTCCGTGCGCGCCGGGATGTCGGTCTGGCGCCAGATCGATCCCGCCGCCGCGGAGCGGGCGATGGCCGCGCTGGGCGAGGACCTGGCCAGCGGGGCCTGGGACGCCGCCATGGCGAGCTGCGCGGGCGGCACGAGCTCGATCTGGGCTACCGCCTGCTCGTGGCCGAGCGCTGAACGGCTACGCGGTCTGCCCGATGGCCGCGAGGCCGTCGAAGAGGAGGTTCACGCCGGGCAGGTCGCCCGGCGAGTCGGCCTGGTGGCTCCAGCGCACCACCGCGTCGGGGCCGATGACGACCAGCGCGCGCTCGGCGAAGCCGCCCGCGTGCAGGACGCCGAAGGCGCGGCAGGCGCGCCCTTGGGCTCGAAGTCCGACAGCTGCGGGAATCGTCACGCCGAGCTTCTCGGCGAACGCCGCCTGGGCGTGCCGCTGTCGCAGGACACGCCGTAGAGATCGGCGCCCTGCGCGCGCAGGTCGCCGAGCACCTCCTGGTACAGCTGGAACTGGTCGGTGCAGACCGGGCTGAAGGCGAACGGGTAGAAGACGAGGATCGTCGTGTGACCGAGCAGCTGCTGCTTCGGTGAACGGTCGCGGCCTCTGGGTCGGCGCCCGCGACCGGGGCACGATTGAGCGAGAAGGTCGGCGCCGGGGTGCCCGCCGCCAGCACGCTCACTTGCGCAGCCCGAGTTCCTTGATCAGCGCGCGGTAGCCCTCGAGATCCTCGCGCTGGAGGTAGTCGAGGAAGCGACGGCGGCGCCCGACGAGCATGAGCAGGCCGCGGCGCGAGTGGTGGTCCTTCTTCTGCTCGCGCAGGTGCTCGGTCAGGTGGTTGATGCGCTCGGTGAGAAGCGCCACCTGCACCTTGGTACTGCCGGTGTCGTTCTCGTGCGCCCGAACTGCGACGACGATCTCGCGCTTGCGCTCAAGGGTCATAGTCATAGCGGCGCCAAACGGTAGCAGAGACGCGAACGCCGCGCCGCGAAGGTCGCGCCGGCCTCATCCGAGCCGCGCGCGCGGCGACGGCGCGCGCGTCCTCGACGTCGAGCGCCATCTGCGCGACGAGCGCCTCGACCGAGTCGAACCGCCGTTCGCCGCGCAGCCGGTCGAGGAAGTCAACGTGCAGCTGCTGGCCATAGAGATCGCCGGAGAAGTCGAGTACGTAGACCTCCACCAGCTCGCCGCGACCCGAGCCGAACGTCGGGCGGACGCCGATGCTCACGGCGGCGGGCCGTCCGCCCAGGCTCGTTCGGCCGTATCGGCGACGGCGGCGTACACGCCGTGGCCCGGGCAGACAAGGCGCTCGTCCGGCACCAGGTTGGCGGTCGGGTAGCCGAGGTCACGGCCGCGCTTGTCCCCGTGCGTCACCTCGCCGCGCAGCTGAAACGGCCGGCCGAGAAAGTGCTCGGCCGTGTCCACCTCGCCGGCCACCACGAGGCCACGGATGTGGCTCGAGGAGACGATCTCTCCCTCCACCTCGACGAGCGGAGCGACATGGGTGGCGAAGCGCGGGTCTGCCGAGAGCAGCTGCACGTCGCCCTGGGCCCGGTGACCGAAGCGGAAGTTCTCCCCCACCGACACGTCGGTGGCGGCCAGCGCGTCCACAAGGACGTCGTCGACGAAGCGCTGCGCGTCGCGCGAGGCGAATTCCTCGTTGAAGGGGATCACGATCAGCTCCTCCACGCCGAGGCCCTCGATCAGCTCGGCCTTGTGCTCGAGATCGGTGAGGAGCTTCGGGGCATGGGCCGGGGCGACGACGGATACGGGGTGCGGGTCAAACGTCAGCACGCTGTCGGCGCCGCGGATCACCTCTCGGTGGCCGAGATGGACGCCATCGAACATGCCGACGGCCAGGCGTCGGGGGCGCCGTTGCGACATCGGGGAGCCGGGTGAGCTTCACGGGGCAGGAAGCCTAGGCGGTCTCAGCCCCGAAAGCCGATGACCGGCTTGTAGACGCATGCCGTCCGGACCGCTGCGCGGCTCGGCGACGGCGACCGCTCCCTCGCCATCGGTCAGCAGCACGAGCTCGGGCGAGGCCTCCGGGGTCGCCTGCGCCACCGCCGGTGCCTCGCCCAGCGGGTGGCGGGAGACGGTCGGCGCCTGCAGCCGCGCCTCGCCGGCGTCCACCGCGACCCCGTGCGCGGCCACGCGAGCCGCCTCGCCGGCCAGCACGGGCGCTGGGCAGGAAGGCGAGCGCCCGATCGAGCCCCAACGGCGACAGCGATCGCCGCGTCCTCGCCCTGCGGGGGCGCGGACCGCGTCACGCACCGAGAACGGCCCGATGTCGGTGCGGCGCAACTCCAGGCAGTACGCGTCGCCGAGGTCGGCGATCAGGCTGCGGACGTACGTTCCGGCCGAGCACTCGATCGTGAACTTCGCCCGGTCGCCGTCGCGCCAGTCGCTGCTCGAAGCGGTACACCGTGACCGTCCGCTCGGCCAGCTCGAACGCCTCGCCGCGGCGAGCCCGGGCGTACGCGCGCTGCCCGCCGACCTTCACGGCGGAGTAGCGCGGCGGGCGCTGGCGAATGCTGCCCCGCCGGCAGCGGGGGCGGGTCCGGACGGGATGCGCCCCGTCTCGGTGATCTCGCCCTCGGGATCAAGCGTGCTCGACACCGCCCCCAGCTGGGCGACGGTCTCATACCGCTTGGGCAGCGCCATGAGCAGCGGCTGCAGCCGGGTGGCGCGTCCGAGCAGGACGAGCAGCAGCCCGGTGGCGAACGGATCGAGTGTCCCGGCATGACCGACGCGCACCCGCTCGCCCCGGCGCGGTGTCCGCAGAGTGCGGCGCACGGCGGCGACGACGCCGTGGGAGCTCATGCCCGCCGGCTTGTCGATGAGCAGCACGCCGTCCACGGCGGCGGGACTCAGGCAGCCGTCGGTGCGGGAGATCCGGCGGCCGTGCCGAGCTGCTCGGCCACGGCGCGGCGCAGGAACGCGACGAGCTCGTCGATCTCGAGATCGGTCGAGAAACCGGCGGCGCGGCGATGACCACCGCCGCCCTGCGCGCGGGCGATCGCAGACACGTCGACGTCGTCATCGGTGGCGCGCAACGACACCTTGCGCTCGGCGCGACGGTCCTCGGCGGTGAGCGCGCGACTGAGGGCGGCCACCTTCGTGCCCTGGACGGCCCGCAGGTTGTCGATGATCCCCTCCGAATAGCTCTCCTCGGCATCGGTGTCCGCGAAGTCGGCCGCCGTGAGGTAGGCGAACGTCAGCGCGCCCTCGTCGTGACGGCTGACGTTGCCCAGCGCGCGGGCCAGGAGGGCCAGCTTCTCCACCGGCATGTCCTCGTACAGGCGCCGGTAGATCGCCTGGACGTCGACCCCGGCCTCGATCAGCTCGGCCGCCATCTCGTGCGCCCGCGGACCGGTGTTCTCGTACATGAAGCGGCCGGTGTCGGTGATCAGCCCGACGTACAGGGCCTCCGCCACCGACGGCGACGGGGCCACGTCCAGCCCGTGCATGAGGTCCCACACGATCTCGGCCGTGCACGAAGCCTGCGGCACGACGTAGTTGAGCGTGCCGAAGCGGGTGTTGTCGTGGTGGTGGTCGAGATTGAGCAGCTCGCCGCCCTGGAACAGCGCATGGGCCGGATTACGGTCGATGTTGCCGCAGTCCAGGAACACGATCCGGCGGTCGGCCACGTCCTCGGGGGCGGTCGAGACGAGCCCGTCGAGGCGGAAAAAGCGGTACTCGTGCGGCAGCGGGAATTCGTCGGGGGCCATGAACATGACCGAATCCTTGCCGAGCGCCGTCAGCAGGCCGTGCGTGGCGACGAGCGATCCGAGCGCGTCGCCGTCGGCGTTCTCGTGCGTGACCAGGATGAAGCGCTCACCCGCCCGGATCCAGTCGAGGACCTCCTGGCGTCGGTGCGCGGTGGCGTCCTCGCTCACGACGCGGGCCTGGGAGCGTCCGGATCGCTAAGGATCGAGTCGACGCGCATGGCGCGCTCGGTGGTGTCGTCGTAGCGGAACTGCAGCGCCGGCGTACGCTTGAGGCGCAGCTCGCCGGCGATGCGGCTCTGCAGGTAGCCGTGAGCGCTCTGCAGCCCGTCGAGGGAGGCCTCGCGCTCCTCCGCAGTCCCGAGCACGCTGACGTACACGCGCGCATGGCGCAGGTCGGCGCTCGTCCTGACGTCGGTCACGGTCACGAATCCCACTCGCGGATCTTTCAGCTCGCCCGCCACGACATCACCGATCACCTGTCGGATCGCCTCGTCGACGCGGCGCATGCGGTCAGATCGCATCCTACCCCTCCGTCGGGATTCCGATGGCGTGGGGAACGAGTCCCTGCCCCATGTGGGGTACGGCGGTCATTGGGACGTCGGCGACTGCGCATGGGCACGCGGCGCGTGCCGTCAGGCGAGCTCGCGCTCGACCTGGCGCGTCTCGTAGGACTCGATCACGTCACCCTCGTGCAGATCCTGGAAGTTCGCCAGCACGATGCCGCATTCGAAGCCCGGATGTCACCTCGCGCACGTCCTCGTTGAAGCGGCGCAGGCTGGCGATCGTCGTGTCGTAGATGATCGTCCCGTCGCGGACGACGCGGGCACGGGCGCCGCGGGTGACCTTGCCCTCGGTGACCATCGAACCGGCGATCGTGCCGATGCGCGAGGCGCGGAACAGCTGCCGCACCTCGGCCTGACCGAGCGTCGACTCCACCTCCTCGGGCTCGAGCATCCCCTGCATCGCCGCGCGCAGCTCCTCGATCGCCCGGTAGATCACCGCGTAGGACCGGATCTCCACGCCCTCCCGATCGGCCACGGCACGCGCGTCGCCGACCGGCCGCACGTTGAACGCGAGGACCACTCCGGTGGAGGCCGCGGCGAGCATCACGTCGGACTCGCTGATGCCACCGACGCCGCGGTGGATGATGTTGACGGTCACCTCGTCCTGCGGCAGCTTGGCGATCTCGTCCTCGATCGCCTCGAGCGAGCCGGCGACGTCGGCCTTGACCACGAGGTTGAGCTCCTTGACCGTGCCCTCCTGGGCGAGCCGGAAGACGTCCTCCAGGGACACCTTGCGGCCCGAGCGCCGGGCGAGCGCCTCGGTCTTCAGGCGGTTGGCCCGCTCACCGGCCAGCTGTCGCGCGCGCCGCTCGTTCTCGACCACACGGACGACCTCGCCCGCCTCGGGCACGCCGTCGAAGCCGAGCACCTCGACCGGCTCCCCCGGGCGTGGCGGCGTTCAGCTTCGATCCCGTGAAGTCGTGCATCGCCCGCACCCGCCCGAAGTGCGCGCCGGCGACGAGCGCGTCGCCGACCTTCAGCGTGCCGCGCTGGATGAGGATCGTGACGACGGGACCGCGACCGGGGTCGAGCTTGGACTCGATCACCGTACCCGAGGCCTCCGCCTTGCTGTTGGCGCGCAGCTCCTCGAGGTCGGCCACCACCTGCAGGGTGTCGAGCAGGCTGTCCAGGCCCTCGTGGGTCTTGGCGCTGACGTCGACGAACTCGGTCTCGCCGCCCCACTCGGAGGGCTGCAGCCCGCGGGAGGTGAGCTCGGTGCGAACCCGGTCCGGCTGTGCGCCCTCCTTGTCGATCTTGTTCACCGCGACGACGATCGGCACGTCGGCCGCCTTGGCGTGGTCGATCGCCTCGTCGGTCTGGGGCTTGGCCCCGTCGTCGGCCGCGACCACGATGACCGCGATGTCGGTGACGCTTGCGCCGCGGGCGCGCATCGCGGTGAAGGCCTCGTGGCCGGGGGTGTCCAGGAACGTGATCGCCTTGCCACCGTGACGGACCTGGTAGGCACCGATGTGCTGCGTGATGCCCCCGGCCTCGCCCGCCGCCACCTCGGTGGAGCGGATCGCGTCGAGCAGGGAGGTCTTGCCGTGGTCGACGTGGCCCATGATCGTGACCACCGGCGGACGCTCGGTCAGATCCTCGTCGGCGTCCTCGAACACCGGCTCGGCGTCGACGTCGTCGGCCGCGTGGACGACCTCGATCTGCTTGTCGAACTCGTCGGCCAGCACCTGGATGGCCTCATCGGACAGCGTCTGGGTCAGCGTCGCCATCTCGCCGAGGGACATCAGCTTCTTGATGATCTCCGGCACCGCCACCCCGAGGTACTCGGCCACGTCCTTGACCGTCGAGCCGGAGTTGACCCGGATGACGTCGGTCGCCACCGCCGCGCTGTTGTCGATCGGGGCGATCGTGTCGTCGTAGGTGCCGCGGCGGCGCCGCCCGCGACGAGGACGCCGCTGGGGCTGGTTGGCGGGGCCACCCTGCTGGCGGCGTGAGGCCTGCGAGTCGATGACGACGCGACGCCGGCCGCCGGGTCCGACCCCGCCGGGCGTGCGCTCACCGGTGCGCGAGTCCCGGGTCGGGCGTACGCGCTCACCTGACGGGCCCGTCGCGGCGGCCGGACGGGCCTCCCGCGGGCGCGCCCGAACCGTCGGCGGGCGGCGGCGGCGCGGCGGCCGCCGGCTGGGAGGCCGGCGCGCCCGTGGGCGGGGCGGCGGGCGGCGCGGACGCGGTCGGGGCGGGCGCGGCAGGGGGTGCGCTCGCGGCCGGCGCCGGAGCGCTCGGGCTCGCGGGCGCGCTGCTCGGCGCAGTGCCGCTCGGGGCCGGCGTGGCCGGTCCGGCTGCAGGCGTCGCCGACGCGGTGGCAGCGGCACCGTTGGGCGCCGATCCATTGGGAGGCAGCACCCGCAGCGCGTCGCTCTCCTCGATCGAGGAGGCGGCCGCCTTCGCGTCGATGCCGGCGGCGTGAAGGCGTCTCGAGCAGCTCCTTGCTCGACAGCCCGTGCTCCTTGGCGATCTCGTGTACGCGTTTCTTGGACATCAGAGGCTCGATTCTACGAAGTCGTCGTCGATCGAGACAGACGCGCGAAACGCACGCGACAGCCCACCGCGCTTCAGCGCGGCCTGCAGGCACGCGTCGGCGGGTCGCGGTCCCGACCCCGAGGAGCACAGATAGGCACCACGCCCGGGAAGTCGCTGCGTGCGGTCGAGCACGGCGGCGCGGCGACCCGGCTGTGACGGGTCGCCGAGGGCGAGTCTGACGAGTGTGGGCTTGGGCGCCACGCGCCCGCAACCGACGCAGCGCCGCTGGGGTACGTGGCGGGCTATGACGCAGGCTCCGTCGCGACGGGGGCGTCGTCATGCGCCCCGTCGGCGGTCCCGTTCGGCTCGGCGGCCGGCTCGGTGGCCAGCTCGGCGGCCGGCTCGCCCGCGGCTGGCGCGGGAGGCTCGTCGCCCGGCGTCTGGGTCTCGGCGACGGGCGCCGCCGCGGGCACGTCGGCGGCCGCCTCCTCCACCGCGGGCGCGTCGTCGGCCGGCGGCTCCTCGCCGCCGGGGGCGAGGGCGGAGACGTGGTCGCCGGCGACGTTGGCCAGCGCCTGGTGCGCGTCGAGGCCGCAGTAGCGCGAGCCCGGCAGCGCGGCGTTGGGACAGCGCCTGCCGTTGGACAGGATGGCGGCGCACCGGCCCTGCACCTCTTCCTCCTCGTAGCCGTGCTCGGCCTCCTCGGCCGCGAACTCGGTCTCCGAGCGGATGTCGACGCGCCAGCCGGTCAGGCGGGCCGCCAGACGGGCGTTCTGTCCCTCGCGCCCGATGGCCAGCGAGAGCTGATCGTCGGGGACGATCACCGTGGCCTGCTTGGCATCGTCGTCGACGAGCACCTCGCGCACGCGGGCGGGCGACAGCGCCTTGGCCACGAAGCGGGCGGGCTCGTCGTTGAACGGGATGATGTCGATCTTCTCGCCGCGCAACTCGGACACCACCATCCGCACGCGCGAGCCGCGCGGTCCGACGCAGGCGCCGACCGGGTCGACGCCGTCGGCGTGTGACACGACGGCGATCTTCGAGCGATACCCGGGCTCGCGGGCCACATTGGCGATCTCGACGAGTCCGTCGGCGATCTCGGGCACCTCGAGCTCGAACAGCTTCTTGATCAGCTCGGGGTCGCGCCGCGACACGATGATCGAGGGGCCCTTCGTCGAGGGCGACACCTCCTTGATCACCGCCTTGATGCGCTGGGAGTGGTCGTAGCGCTCGCCGTCCACCTGCTCGGACTTCGGCAGCAGCGCCTCGACGCGCTCGCGCAACTGCACGAGCGTGTAGCGCGAGTCGGACTGCTGGACGATGCCGGTGATGAGCTCGCCGACGCGGTCTCGGTACTCCTCGAACATCATGTCGCGCTCGGCCTCGCGGATGCGCTGCAGGATGACCTGCTTGGCCGTTTGGGCGGCGATGCGCCCGAAGTCGTCGGGGGTGACGTCGCGCTCGTCGATCTGGTCGCGGTACTCGGCGAACTTGGCCGGGTCGATCTCGGGATCCTCCGGCTCGCGCAGTTCGCCCGTCTCCGGATCGACCGTGGTGCCCTCGTCGATCGTCTCGACGATGAGGTGCGCCTCGAGGCGCTCGGGGATGATCAGCTCGATGACGCGAAAGTCGGCCGTGTCGCGATCCATCTCCACGCGCGCGTACTTGGCCGAGCCCGGCTGCTTCTTGTAGGCGGAGAGGAGCGCGTCCTCGAGCGCGATCATGAGCTTCTCCGGCTCGATGCCCTTCTCGCGCGCCAACGCGTGCATGGCCTCCAGGATCTCGCGTGACATGGCTACTCCTCCACGAGGTTGGAACGACTGATTTCCGAGTATGGGATCGCGATGACCCCGTCGGGGGCCGCCAGCGTGACCTCGTTGTCGGTGGCGCCCACCAGCTCCCCGGTGTAGCTGCGCGCTGCGCGTCCGCTCGCCGTCGAGCGTGGTGTCGTGCGACGAGCGCAGGCGCACCCGTGCCCGGCGTCCCGACGAAGCGACGGAAGTGAGCGGGCTTGGTCAGCGGGCGCTCGATGCCCGGTGAGGACACCTCGAGCGAGTACCGCTCGCGCAGCTCGCTCAGCTCATGGGTGACCCGCTCGCACAGTGCGAGCGTGACCCCCTCGGGGTGATCGATGAACACGCGCAGCGTCGACCCGCCGACGACTTCGGCGAGCAGCACCTCGACGTCGGGCTCGCTCTGGGCGAGCCGCGTCTCGATGTCGGTCTGCAGCGCATTCATGAAATTGGCTCCTTACGCAAAAAAAGCGGGCGAGCGCCCACTTCCGGTACGGCTTGCCGATGGATGGCCATCGGCACGAAAGCTGTTCGGCGAGAATAGCAGCGGAGCGCCCACCGGGAGCGTTGTTGGGCTGCATGCGCGCAGCGCCGCAGCGCCCGCGCCCCACCGGTCAGCGATCCCCGCGCGGGCTCCGCTCAGGCGCGCCGCTCGGCGCGCGAGGCGTCGCGCCGAGCGCGATCGCGGTAGAGGCGGTAGTCGTCGCGGTCGGGGCGAAGCGAGCAGGCGAGCGCCAGCGGATGGCAGGCCTCGCGGTGGCGTCCGAGCAGCTGCATCGCCCGTCCCAGGCAGAACAGCGCGTAGTCGTTGGTGGGCGCCGTATCGGCGACGGCCTGAAACTCGACCACCGCGCTCTCGTAGCGCTGCGCGTGAAACAGCGCCCGTCCGAGCGCTTCGCGGATCGACGCCTTGTCGGGCATCAGGTCGCGGGCCCGCGAGAGCGGCACCACCGCCGCCTGATAGTCGCCGCGCGCGAGCAACTCGCTCCCTCGACTGTAGAGCTCGTACACGTCATCCATCGGCACCACTCTAGCCTCGCGCGCGCGAGGCTACGCCAGCGCTCAACGCCTGTTCGGGTCACCCTCACGCACGCGATCGACGGCGTCGAGCACGGCCGCGGCGATCGTCTCCTTGGCCGCGCGCGCGACGTGCTGCTCTCCACCCCGGCTGACGATCGTCACCTCGTTGTCCGGCCGGTCGAAGCCGATCTCGGCCCGCGAGATGTCGTTGACGACGACCAGGTCGACGCCCTTGCGCTCGAGCTTCTCGCGGCCGTAGGCGAGCGCGCCGTCGCCGTGCTCAGCGGCGAATCCGACCAGCGTCTGACCGGCGCGCCGCCCGCGCGCCAGCTCGGCCAGCACGTCGGGCGTGGACTCGAGCACCAGCTCCAGGCGATCGCGGCCCGCCTTCTTCAGCTTCTCGGCGGCCGCGTCGACCGGACGGAAGTCGGCCACCGCGGCGGCCATCAGCAGCACGTCGCAACTCGGGAACGACGCCAGGCACGCTTCGCGCAGCTCGGCCGCCGTCTCCACGTCGCGGTACTCGATGTCGTCGCGGCGAGCCAGCGCGACGTTCGCGGCCACGACGGTCACCCGCGCGCCCCGCGCCCGCGCCGCCTCGGCGAGCGCGAAGCCCATCCGTCCCGAGGAGCGATTGCCCACGAAGCGCACGCTGTCGATCGGCTCGCGGGTTCCGCCCGCCGAGACGAGCACCGACAGCCCCGCCCAGTCGCCCCGGGCGGGCGAATCGACGCCCGCCACCGGCCCGTCAGACGAACCCGCCGCGGGCGCTCCGGCCAGCGCCTCGCACGCGGCGAGCAGGTCGGCCGGCTCGGCCAGGCGCCCGGTGCCCCACTCACCCTGGGAGGCGAGCCGTCCGGTCTGCGGGTCGACCACGGTGACGCCGCGCGCGCGCAGGCGCTGCAGGTTCGCCTGCGTGGCCGCGTGCTCCCACATGTGGTGGTTCATCGCCGGGGCGACGATCACCGGACAGGTCGCAGCGAGCGCCGCGCTGGTGAGCAGGTTGTCCGCCAGTCCGTGGGCCAGCTTGGCCAGGGTGTTCGCGGAGGCGGGCGCGATCACGAACACGTCGGCATTCGCGACCAGCTGCAGGTGGCTGAGCGGGTCGTGCGCCGGCGGCTCGTCACCGGGGAACGCGCCACGGGCCGGGTCGCGTTCGAACTCGTCGGCGAGGACGGGCGCGCCGCTCAGCGCCGCGAACGACGCCCGCCCGATGAACCGCTCGCTCGTGGGCGTCTGGATGACGCGGACGGCGTGTCCGGCCCCGGTCGCCAGGCGGACGAGCTCGAGCCCCTTGTAGGCGGCGATGCCGCCGCTCACTCCCAGCAGGATCCGGGCCATCGGGTGGTCACCGTGGCAGGGGTGACGCTCGAGGGCAAGGGCTGGTGGCGCTCATGCGCACGGCGGGGGGCCCGCCCGGCCCCCCGGCCACCCCTCAGCGGTAGTGGTACTTGATCTTGCCCGCCGCGACTTCCTCGAGCGCGATCGTGAGGTAGTTCTTGGAGGCGGTGTCGACCATCGGGGGCGGGAACTCGTCGAACGTGCCCTCGCCGAGGTTGTGGTAGTAGGAGTTGATCTGCCGGGCGCGCTTGGCGGCCACCAGGACGCTCGCGTAGTTGGAGTCCACGTTCTCGAGCAGTCGGTCGATGCGGGGAGAGATCACCGTTCGTCTTCGCCTTTCCGGGGCCGCGTGGGCCGGGTTCGCCGGCCTGCGAGGGCCGGCGCGAGCATCACATTCTATTGACTGGGCGGCGAGCTTCCCGGCAGCTCGCTCGTCGACGATCGCCGTTCGAGCTCCGGCCAGCGCGGTCCCGAGGTCGTCGTTGACGACCTGGTAGCCGAACTCGCGACTGGGCCTCCAGCTCGCCCTGGGCGACCTGCCAGCCGGCGCTCGACGACGTCGGGGTCGTCGGTGCCGCGGCCGACCAGGCGGCCCGCAGGGCCTCGGCCGATGGCGGGGCGATGAACACCTGCACGGCCTCGGGGAGCGTCCGGCGCACCTGGCGAGCGCCCTGGACCTCGATCTCGAGCACGAGCGGCACGCCCGCATCCAGCCGCGACTCGAGCTCGCGCCGCAGCGTCCCGTAGCGGCGCCCGGCGTAGTCGGCGTGCTCGACGAAGTCCCCGTCGCGGACGTGGCGCTCGAACTGCTCGTCGGAGAGGAAGTGGTAGTCAACGCCGTCGCGCTCGCCGGCGCGGGGCGCACGGGTGGTGGCGCTGACCGACAGCTCGAGCTCGGGGCGCCGCTCCATCAGTCCGCGGATGAGCGTTCCCTTCCCCACCCCCGAGGGGCCCGTGATGACGAATACGCGCGCGATGCCGTCACCCTAGACGCCGCTGCGGAGGTATCGCCCCCGCCGCCGGCGAGACCGCCAGCCGATCCGCCGGCCGATCCGCCCGGCGCCGCGAGACTAGCGGCGCAGCAGCGAAACGAGCTCCGAGCGCTGGCGCTCGGAGAGACCGCCGATCGTCTTGCTCGGCGAGATGCGGCACTGCGCGAGGATCTTGTTCACCTTCACGCGGCCGTACTTGGGCACCGCCAGCAGCATGTCGAAGACCTTCGCCGTCTCGACGTACTCGGGCGGATTGAGCAGCAGCGTGTGGATCGACAGCCGGCCGGCCTTCAGGTCGCGCTTGAGCTGGGCGCGCTCGGTGCGAATCTGATTCGCACGGGCGAGCGCGTCCATCCGCTGGTGAAGGGATCGTTCCGGCGCCGTCGATTGCTTGAACGCTGTGTTGGTTGGCGGCGCCACGGCGGCGAGTCTACACACCCCCGCACGCCGTTCAAGCCGTACGAGCAGAATTCAGCTACACCTGAAGCTGAGGTTGAGTCGTATTCAGGTTGGTCGACTGTTTTCAACCGCTCTTTGCAGGGCTTTTTTGGTATGGGTCAGCGTACAGGCGACGCCGCTCAGCGACCAGAAATCCTGGTGTTTGCGGGGGAAGCCTGCAGCGCGGCGGCGATCCGCGCGCCGGTGGCGGGGTCGCGGAAGCTCTCGGTGCCCACCGCGACCAGGGTCGCGCCGACACTCAGCATGTCACGAGCGTGATCTGCGTGCGTCACGCCCCCCATCCCCACGACGGGGATCGACACCCGCGCGGCCACGGCGGCCACCTGCGCCAGCGCGATCGCCCGGACCGCCGGGCCGGACAGCCCGCCGGTACCGGCCCCCAGCCATGGGGTCGCCTCGCCCGGGCGACAGCGCCATCGCCCGCAGCGTGTTGATGAGCGACACGGCGTCGGCCCCGGCGGCCTCGGCGGCCGCGGCGACGCCGGCCACGTCGGCGGCGTTGGGCGTCAGCTTGACGATCAGCGGCTTGGCTGTGCGTGGGCGCACCAGCGCGAGCGCGCCGGCCAGCTCGCGCGGATCGGCGCCGAGGTCCAGGCCGGTGTGGACGTTGGGGCAGGACACGTTCAGCTCGATCGCCCTCACCTCCGGGCGAGCGTCCAGTGGCTCGACGAGCGCCGCCAGCTCCTCCCCGGTGGCGCCCATCACGTTGGTGATCAGCGGCACGTCGCCGAGCAGCGCGTGCAGCGCGGGAAGGTCGTGCTCGAGGTAGCCGGCGAGCCCGCGGTTGGGCAGGCCGATCGAGTTGATGAGGCCGGCGGGCGCCTCCCACAGGCGCGGCGCCGGGTTGCCGGCGCGCGGAGCCAGCGTGATCGTCTTCGAGACGAAGGCCGCGAACGGGAACGGATCGAATAGGCCGTCGAAGGCGTCGGCCGCCGCGATCAGGTCGAACGTGCCCGAGGCGTTGATGACCGGGTGCGACAGGGCCAGGCCGCAGAACGTCACCGGCAGGTCGGCGGCCGCGCCCGGAAGCCCCGGGCGCCCGCTCGCGCCGCCCGACCGCTCACCGGCGTCCGGCCGCCCGCGCCACGATGCGCTCATGCGTGCGAGGGGCCGAGCGCGGTGGCCAGGCGGGCGGCGTCCACCACCGGCCCGTCGACGCACACGCGCAGGTAGGCGCCGTCGCGAGCCGGCACCACGCAGCCGTGGCACGCGCCGAACCCGCAGGCCATGCCCGACTCCAGCGCCAGTTGCGCGGCTACGTCGCGGCGCTCGCACAGGGCGCGCACGGCCTCGAGCATGGGCGGCGGACCGCAGGCGTAGACGACGCTCGGTGGCCCGTGCTCAAGCTCGGCCGCGAGCAGCTCGGTGACGAGGCCGCGGTGGCCCACGCTGCCGTCGTCGGTGGCGATCACCGGCTCGTCCAGCAGCGGCGCCCCGGCGGCGTGGGCGGCGTCGCGGAAGCCGAGCAGCACCGTGGGCGTGTCGCCCGCGCCGCGCAGCTCGTCCTGCCAGATGGCCAGCGGCGCGATCCCGACGCCCCCGCCGACCAGCACCGCGCGCCGGCCCGCGGGCGCAGGACGGAAGCCGAGGCCGAGCGGCCCGACGAGCGTCAGCTCTTCGCCGGCGGCGCCGGCGCACAGGCGATGTGTGCCCGGCCCGACGTCCTCGAGCAGGAAGTCCAGTCGCAGCTCGCCGTCCTGTGGGGTTGCGCGCGCCACCGAGCAGGCTCGTCCCAGGACCGGACGCTCATCGGCTCCGCCACCCCATCCCGAGACGGTGCCGAGCATGTAGAACTGCCCCGCGACGGGCCGCACGCCCGACGCGTCGCGCACGCTCAAGAGCCGGTAGGCGCCGAGCGTCGCGAACCTCGTCCAGCGGGACCGCGCGACGCCCGAACGGCGCCGGCGTGCGGCGCGTCGCGGGCGCGGTGGCGCTCACCGCGACGTCCCGGCCCGCTCGGCGCCCCGGTCGCCGGCGCCGCTCATGCCGTGGATCTCCTGCAGCGAGCGCACCTCGGGCTCCTGCTCGCGCGCCGCGCGAATCGCCCGTGCGGCGGCCAGCGCTCCCGACAGCGTCGTGATGCACGGGATCCCCCGCGTCACCGCCGCGCGGCGGATCTCCCAACCGTCCGAGCGGGCGCCCGAGCCCGTCGGCGTGTTGATCACCAGCGTCACGTCGCCGCGCTCGATGTAGTCGACGACGTGCGGTGAGCCCTCGCCGATCTTGTTCAGCGCCGTGACCGGCACGCCGATGCGTTCGATCGCCTGCGCCGTGCCGCGCGTGGCCACGATCTGAAAGCCGAGGTCGGCCAGCAGCACCGCGACGCTGGCGCCCGCCGCCTTGTCGCCGTCGGTGAGCGTGATGAACACGGTGCCCGATTGCGGCAGCGCCGCGCCGGCGGCGGCCTGCGCCTTGGCGAAGGCGGTCGGGAAGTCCTGGGCGATCCCCATCACCTCGCCGGTGGAGCGCATCTCGGGCCCCAGCAGCGAGTCCGAGCCGGCGAAGCGGTTGAACGGCAGCACCGCCTCCTTGACCGAGACGTGCGGACTGGGCGCCGTCTCGGAGGGCAGCCCGAGGTCGGCGATGCGCTCGCCGAGCATCACCCGGCAGGCCATCTTGGCCAGCGGCACGCCGATCGCCTTCGACACGAACGGGACCGTGCGCGAGGCGCGCGGGTTGGCCTCGATGACGGACAGGTTGCCGTCGTGGACCGCGAACTGCACGTTGAGCAGTCCCTGCACGCCGAGCGCCAGCGCGATGCCGCGCGTCTGCTCTCGGATGCGTTGCAGCATCTCCTCGCCGAGCGAGTGCGGTGGCAGCACGCAGGCCGAGTCGCCGGAGTGGATGCCGGCCTCCTCGACGTGCTGCATGATGCCGCCGATCCACACCTCCTCGCGGTCGCAGAGCGCATCGACGTCGACCTCGATCGCGTTCTCGAGGAAGCGGTCGAGGTAGATCTCGCGAGCGTCGGAGCCGTCGCCGGCGTCGGCCGGCGCGGTGCGGGTCAGGTAGTCGGCCAGGTCCTCGAGCGAGTAGACGATCTCCATCGCGCGCCCGCCGAGCACATAGGAAGGGCGCACCAGCAGCGGGAATCCGACGTCGGGGGCCACGTCGAGCGCCTCGCGGGCCGAGCGCGCCGTCGCATACGGCGGCGCCTGATAGCCGAGCCGCTCGAGCAGCGCGCCGAAGCGGCCGCGGTCCTCGGCCACGTCGATGGCCTCGACGCTCGTGCCGAGCAGCGGCACGCCGGCCGCCTCCAGCCCGGCGGCGAGCTTCAGCGGCGTCTGCCCGCCGAACTGCACGATCACCCCCTCGGGGCGCTCGACCTCGATCACCGCGAGCACGTCCTGGAGGGTCAGCGGCTCGAAGTACAGCCGATCGGAGGTGTCGTAGTCGGTGGACACCGTCTCGGGGTTGCAATTGATCATCACCGCGTCGCGCCCGGACTCGCGCACGGTCATCGTCGCGTGCACGCAGCAGTAGTCGAACTCGATCCCCTGGCCGATGCGATTGGGCCCGGAGCCGAGGATCACCACGCTGGGGCGATCGCCGCGGCGCACCTCGCCGGCCCGCACGGTCGCGCCGTCGGCGCGCGCCGGCTCTCCGGTCCCGGATGCGGATCCCGCGCCGAGCACCGTGCCCTCCCGCTCCCAGGAGGAGTAGTAGTAGGGCGTCTGGGCGGCGAACTCCGCCGCGCAGGTGTCGACGGCCTTGAACGTGCGCACGCCGGCCGGCTCGCCGGCGTGCGCCAGCTCGGCGAGCTCGCGCAGGAACCAGCGGTCGATCGCGGTGCGCTCGTGCAGTGCCTCGATCCCGACGCCGCGGCGCAGCAGCTCGAGCACGATGTCGTAGCGATCCGAGGACGGTCGCTGCACGCGCTGCAGCAGCTCATCGCTGCCCGCGCCGAGCTCGGCCGGCGTGTCCAGCTCGCGGCTGCGCATCGCCTTGGCGAAGGCCTGGCCGAACGTGCGCCCGATCGCCATCACCTCCCCCACCGACTTCATGTGGGTCGACAGCTGGGCGTCGACGCCGCGGAACTTCTCGAACGCGAACCGCGGGATCTTGACCACGGCGTAGTCGATCGTCGGCTCGAAGCTCGCCGGCGTGGCCCGCGTGATGTCGTTGGTGATCTCCTCGAGCGCATAACCGACGGCCAGCCGGGCGGCGATCTTGGCGATCGGGAAGCCGGTGGCCTTCGACGCGAGCGCGGACGAGCGCGACACCCGCGGGTTCATCTCGATGATCATGATCTCGTCGGTGTGCGGGTTGACGGCGAACTGGACGTTGGATCCGCCTGTCTCCACCCCGACCGCACGGATGACGGCGATAGCCTGGTCGCGAAGCTCCTGGTAGACCCGGTCGCTGAGCGACTGCTGGGGCGCCACGGTGACCGAGTCGCCCGTGTGCACTCCCATCGGGTCCACGTTCTCGATCGAGCAGACGATCACGACGTTGTCGTTGTGATCGCGCATCACCTCGAGCTCGAACTCGCCCCAGCCGACAACCGACTCCTCGACGAGCACCTGACCGATCGGCGAGGCGACGATCCCCGCCGTGACGATGCGCTCGAACGACGCCTCGTCGGTGGCGAAGCCCCCGCCCTGCCCGCCGAGCGTGAACGCGGGGCGCACGATCAGCGGCAGTCCGATCCCGCTGATCGCCGTGCGCGCCTCCTCCAGCGAGGTGGCGATCAGGCTGCGCGGCACGCGCAGGCCCGCCTCGCGCATGGTCTCGCGGAACAGGTCGCGGTCCTCGGCGCGGTTGATCGCGTCGTAGTTCGCCCCGATGAGCTCGACGCCGAGCCGATCGAGCGTCCCGTCCTCGTGCAGCGCCTTGGCCAGGTTGAGCGCCGTCTGCCCGCCGAGCGTCGGCAGCAGCGCGTCCGGGCGCTCCTTCTCGATGATCCGCGCCACCGGGCCCGGCAGCATCGGCTCGACGTAGGTGGCGGTCGCGAACTCCGGGTCGGTCATGATCGTCGCCGGGTTGGAGTTGACGAGGATCACCTCGTAGCCCTCCTCGAGCAGCACCTTGCATGCCTGCACGCCGGAGTAGTCGAACTCGGCCGCCTGGCCGATGACGATCGGCCCCGAGCCGAGGATCATGATCCGCTGGATGTCGTCGCGGCGGGGCATCAGCGCACCGGTGCGATCTCGCCGACGAACCGCTCGAACAGGTGCCGCGCGTCGTGTGGGCCCGGGCCGGCCTCCGGGTGGTATTGCACGGTGGCGCCGACCACGTCGCGCAGGCGCAGGCCCTCCACCGTGCGGTCGTAGAGGTTGATGTGCGTCAGCTCGGCCGCCCCGAAGTCGGTCTCCCAGCGCACCGGCTCGTCCTCCTCGATCCGGTGCTCGCCGCCCGGGCCGATCACCGCGAACCCGTGATTCTGGCTGGTGATCTCGATCGCGCCCGTGGTCAGGTCCTTGACCGGGTGGTTGATGCCGCGGTGGCCGAACGGCAGCTTGAAGGTCTCCAGGCCCACCGCGCGGCAGAGCAACTGATGGCCCAGGCAGATCCCGAACACCGGCACCCGCCCGACGACCCCGCGGACCGTCTCCACGATGTAGTCCAGCGCCGCCGGATCGCCGGGTCCGTTGGCCAGGAACACGGCGTCGGGGTCACCGTCGAGCAGCGTGGCGGCGCTCACCGCGCAGGGATGCAGGGCCACGCGTGCCCCCTGCGCGCGCAGCTGCGCGACGATCGAGTCCTTGACGCCGGTGTCGATCATCGCGATGAGCGGCGCGCCGCCGTCCGCTCGCGGTGCGGTCGGCTCGAGCTCGACCATCCGCTCCGGGGTCACCTCCCGAGCGAGATCAAGCCCGCTCATCGGCGCCTCGCCCTGCACCAGGCGCATCGCCTCCTCGGGCGCGATCGCCGCCGGGAAGATGCCGCCGCGCATGGCGCCGGCATCGCGGATGTGGCGCACCAGTGCGCGCGTGTCGACGTCGGTGATCGCGGGTACGCCGCAGTCGCGCAACCAGTCCAGCCATCCGCCCTCGGCGCTGGCCGCGTCCTCGTAGTTGACGGCGCTGCGCATGATCGCCCCGCGGGCGTGCACCCGGTCGGACTCCATGGCCTGCGCGCTGACGCCGTAGTTGCCGACGTGCGGGTAGCAGAAGGTGATGATCTGGTGCGCGTAGCTGGGGTCGCTCATCGACTCCTGGTAGCCGGACATCGCCGTGTTGAACACCACCTCGCCGGTCACCGGCTCGGCGCGCGCCGCACCACAGGCCGGGGAAGCGGCTGCCGTCCTCGAGCAGGACGTAGGCCTCGGGTCCGCGGGTGCCGCTCATCGCACGAGCGCCTGGATCGCCCTGAACTCGTCGCTGCCGGCCGCCCCCAACCACTCGAACACCGCGGCCTCGGTGGAGGTGGGCAGCGCACCGGCACGCTCCATCTTGGCCAGGCCGACCGCGCGGTTCTCGGGCGTGCGCGATGCGACCGCGTCCGCGACGACGTGGACCTGACGGCCGCCGGGCCCCTCGAGCAGATCGCACACCGTCTGGCTGACGCACACGTGCGCCTCGATGCCGCATACGAGCACCTGGTCGCGCCGCGGGTGCAGCGCGAAGCCGTCGGCTCGGGCGGCCGAGAACACGGTCTTACTCAGCCGCGGCACCCCGTCGAGATGCTCGGCCAGCGGCGCCACCGTGTCCCCCAGCCCACGCGGGTACTGCTCGGTGACGACCACCGGCACGCCGAGGAGACGGGCGGCCTGCACGAGGATGCCGACGCGCGCGACGAGCGCGTCGAAGCCCGACGACCGCCTTGGCGAACGCATCCTGGACGTCGACGACGAGCAGCGTCGAACGCTCGCGATCCAGCAGCAGCGGACTGGCGGCGACGCCAGGGCCGGCGGTGGGCGTGACGACGTCGCTCATGCCGCGGTGAGCGCGAACGCGCGCTCGCGGTAGGCGACGACCCCGTCGGCCAGGGTGAGCAGCACGCGACCGCAGACGCTGCGACCGGCGAAGGCGCAGTTCTCCGAGCGGCTCTCGTAGCCGGACTCGCCGACCTCCCAGCCGGCCTGCAGGTCGATGAGGCACAGGTTCGCGGTGGCGCCGACGGCGATCCGGGGCACGGTCAGGTCGAGCACGCTGGCCCCCTCGCTGAGGGCCGCGACGAGCCGGGCGAGCTCGAGCACGCCGGGCCGCACGAGGTCGGTGTACAGCATGGAGAAGGCCGTCTCCAACCCCGTGGTGCCAAACGCGGCCTGCTCGAACGGGACGTCCTTCTCGTCGTGGTGATGCGGTGCGTGGTCGGTGGCGATGCAATCGATCATGCCGCTGCGCAGCGCGTCGACGAGCGCCTGCCGATCGCGCTCGGTGCGCAGCGGCGGGTTCATCTTGCGGCGCGTATCGAGGTCGCGCACGTCCTCGTCGACGAGCAGCAGGTGGTGTGGGCTGACCTCCGCCGTGATGCGGGTGCCGGCGCGCTTGGCGGCCTCGACCGCGGCCACGGACTCCAGGCAGGACAGGTGCTGGATGTGAATGGTGCCGCCCTCGTAGGCGGCCAGTGCGGCGTCGCGAGCGATCATCGTGGATTCCGACACCGACGGGATCCCGCCGATGCCCAGCTGCGCCGAGACCTGGCCCTCGTGCATCGCCCCGCCGGCCGACAGCGCGGGATCCTCCTCGTGCAGCGCGAGCACGCCGCCGCACAGGCGCTGGTACTGCAGGGCCTTGCGCATCAACCCGGAGGAGACGACCGGGCGCCCGTCGTCGGTGAACCCGAGCGCGCCGGCCTCGCGCAGCTCGGCCATGTCGGTCAGCTGCTCACCGGCCATGCCCCGGCTGATGCAGGGCATGAACCCGACCGGCACCCGGGCCTCTCGCGCGCGCCGTCTCGCGCAGCGCCAGCAGCAGCGGGGTCGAGTCCAGGGGCGGCTCGGTGTTGGGCATCGCCACGACGCCGCAGTAGCCACCGGCGGCCGCGGCCCGCGTGCCCGTCTCCATGTCCTCCTTGTACTCCTGGCCGGGGGTGCGCAGGTGGACGTGGGGGTCGAAGAAGGCCGGGAAACAGGTGCCGACCGACGCCGTCGATGCGCTCGGCCTCCGGCGGCGCCGCGATCGAGCCCGGCGCGCCGACCTCGGCGATCACGCCGTCGCGGACGAGCACGTCCCCGGGCCGGTCCACGTCGCCGCGCGGATCGAGCAGCTGCGCCCCACTGACCAGCAGCGTGGCCTGCGGCGCCGGCGCCCTGAACAGGCCGTCGGTCATGCCAGCTGCGGCTCGGTCGACGTGAAGGTCGGCACGCGCGCGCCGGCGAGCAGCTCGTAGAGCACGGCCATGCGCACGACCACGCCGGCCTGGACCTGGGCGGTGATGAGCGCCTGGGCGGAGTCGACGACGTCGCTGGACAGCTCGACGCCGCGGTTGACCGGGCCGGGATGCATGAGCAGCTGGCGCGGCGTCAGGCGCCGGGCGCTGATCTGGTAGGTGGCCACGTACTCGCGCAGCGAGGGCACGTACGCGCCGCGCATCCGCTCGTTCTGCATCCGCAGCGCGTACACGACGTCGGCCTCGCGCAGGTCCTCCAGGTCGTAGCGCACCGTGCAGCCGAGCGACTCGATCCCGCGCGGGATCAGCGTCGGGGGGCCGCAGACGGTGACGCGCGCGCCCAGCTTGCCGAAGGCAAGGATGTTCGAGCGCGCCACCCGCGAGTGCAGCACGTCCCCGACGATCCAGATCGCGCGTCCCTCCAGCGAGCCGAGACGCTGCACGAGCGTGTACACGTCCAGCAGCGCCTGCGTGGGGTGCTCGTGGGTGCCGTCGCCGGCGTTGATCACCGCGGCCGGCGTCCAGCCGGCCACGAGTGCGGCGGCACCGACGTCGGGCGAGCGCACGACGAGGGCGTCCGGTCCGTAGGCCGACAGCGTGGCGACGGTGTCGCGCAGGGACTCACCCTTCTCCACACTCGATCCGGACGCGGCGAAGTTCAGTACGTCGGCGGACAGCCGCTTGGCCGCGAGCTCGAAGCTCGAGCGGGTGCGCGTGGAGGCCTCGTAGAACAGGTTGACCACCAGGCGCCCGCGCAGCGTGGGCACCTTCTTGATCTCGCGACCGGACACCTCGGCGAACGAGGCCGCCCGCTCGACGATGCGCTCGATGCCCGCGCGGTCGAGATCGGCGATCGACAGCAGATGTCTCATACGAGCGCCTCCAGGGGCGGGGTGATGGTGATCTCGTCGACCCCGTCGACCTCGCGCACGCGCACGTTGACGCGCTCGCTGCGCGCGGTGGGCAGGTTCTTCCCGACGTAGTCGGGGCGGATCGGCAGCTCGCGATGGCCGCGATCGGCCAGTACGGCCAGCTGCACGCGCCCGGCGCGGCCGTAGTCGAACAGCGCCTCGATCGCCGCGCGCACGGTGCGGCCCGTGAACAGCACGTCGTCGACGATGATCACCGTGCGCCCCTCGATCGGGAAGTCCAGATGCGTGGCGTTGACCACCGGCGCGTCGGCGCGCAGGGCGACGTCGTCGCGGTAGAAGCTGATGTCGAGGTCCCCGAGCGGCACATCGGCCTCGACCAGATCCGCCACGAGCGGCTGCAGCCGCGCGGCCAAGAAGGCGCCGCGACGGTGGATCCCGACGATCGCCAGCGGGTCACCCTCGGCGTTGCGCTCGGCGATCTCGTGAGCGATGCGGACCAGCGCCCGCCGCACGTCGTCCTCGCCCAGGACGGTCTTCTCTTGGGTCATCGTCTTCCTTCCTGGCCTCTCGGGACCGGGTTAAAGGAGCCACTGCAATGTACCAGCGCGGCGCGACGGTTCCCCGCCGGCGCTCAGGTCGCCGGCCCGGGCGAGGACGCGACCGCGTCCGGCTCCACGGCGGGTGGGCCGTTCTCGCCGTCGCGCCGGGCGGACCATCGCGCGAGCTCGGGACGACCGCGCTCGGGGAACGGGATCTCGATCGAGTCGAAGTCGCGCAGCACGTAGGAGGCCCGGAACACCTCGCGGGCCTCGTCGCGCAGCTCGCGGCCGCCGTATCGCGTGGAGATGTGCGTCAGCCCGAGCAGGGTGACCTCGGCGTCGCGCGCGAGCTGCGCCGCGCCGCGCGCCGTCGAGTGGCCGGTCTGGCGCGCGCGATCGCGCTCCTCCTCGGTGAAGGTTGCCTCGTGGATGAGCACGTCGGCCCGATGGGCGGCCGCCGCGAGCGTGACGCACGGGGAGGTGTCGCCCGAGAAGACGACCTTGCGGCCCGCGCGCGCCGGTCCGATCACCTGCTCGGGAGCGACGCCGTTGATCGTCTCGCCCCGCTGCAGGCGCCCGAATTCGGGCCCCGGCGTCACCCCCAGGCTGCGCGCGAGGTCGGCGTCGAAGCGCCCGGGGCGCTCGTCCTCGGCCAGCATGTACCCGACCGCCGTGCCCCGGTGGCGCACCGGGACGGCGGTGATGGTGTAGCCGTCGAACCGCGCCGGCTCGTCGGGGGCCAGCTCGACGACGTCGAGCTCGTAGCCGAGCCGGCCGTGGATCAGCGCCATGATCTTGGCCAGGTCGTGGATCCCCGACGGGCCGTAGAGCGTCAGCGGGCGCTCGCGGTCGCGCAGGTCGTAGGACTTGAGCATCCCCGGCAGGCCGAGCCAGTGGTCGGTGTGGAAGTGGGTGAGGAAGATGGCGTCCAGCTCGGTGAGGCCACCGGCGCGCGCGAGCTGTCGCTGCGTCCCCTCGCCGCAGTCGATCAGCAGGCGGTCCCCGCCGCGCCGCACGAGCACGGCCGGGAGCCCGCGCCGCGCGCTCGGCACCGATCCGGCCGTACCGGCGAAGAACAACGAGAGATCCACTGTGGGCGAACGGTAGCGGCCTGAAACCGCGGCGCCACCGGTCGGGCGTCAGCTGGCGAGGTCGGTGCGGACCTGCAGACGGGTGCGATCGCCCTCCGCGAACAGGCACTCGTCGCGGATGTTCAGGATCTCCGGGAGCGCCTCGAGGAACACGTCGAGCAGCGACGGGTCGAAGTGGGCGCCGCGACCGTCGCGCAGCAGCGTGATCGCCGGCTCGAGCGCCATCGCCGGGCGATACACACGGTCGGAGGTGACGGCATCGAACACGTCGGCCACCGCGGCGATCCGGCCTTCGAGCGGGATGTCGGTGCCCGACAGCCTGTGGGGGTAGCCGCCGCCATCCCAGCGCTCGTGATGCGTCAGGGCGACGGTGGCGGCGATGTCGAGCAGCTCGTCGTCCCCGCCGGCGAGGATGTGGTAGCCGTACTCGGTGTGGCGCTGCATCTCGACGCGCTCCTCGGGGGTGAGCGGGCCGGGCTTCAGCAGGATCGTGTCGGGCACCCCGAGCTTGCCGATGTCGTGGAGCATGCTGCCCAGCCGCAGCAGCTCGCAGCGCCGCTGGTCCAGACCGGCGAGGCGCCCGAGCAGCGCGCAGTAACGGCTGACGCGCTCGGTGTGGTTGGCCGTGTCGCTGTCGCGGAACTCGGCGGCCAGCGCGAGCCGCTCGATCGTGCGCTGCTGGGAACGTCCCAGCGCTTCCACGGTGCGCTTGAGCGCGAGCGCCTGACGCAGCTGACCGGCCACGGCCCTGATGAACGCGTGCTCCTCGTCGGAGGGGGCGCGACCATGGGTGCCGAAGGCGATCGCGCCGAGCCCGACGCCGTCGGAGACCAGCGGCGCGACGACGATGCAATCCAGCCGCGCCTGCGCGAGCAGTCGCGACGCAGTCGCGTCGTCCACCCGCGAGGACGGCACGCTGATCGGATGCTCCTCGGACACGGCGGCCTGCAGGACGTAGGTCGCGCCGTAGAAGTCCTCGAGGGCCTCGCGCTGCAAGAAGCCCACGTCGGCCGACAGGACGAACGACCCGTCGTCGCCGCGCAGGTAGATCGCGGCCCGGCTGATGCCGGTCATGTCGGCGCAGCTGCGGAGCACCTCGTCGAGCGCTGGCTCGACGCCCCGCGGGCTCGTCAGCATGTCGCCGAGGCTGCCGAGGACCGACAGCTCGACGGACTGCAGCGCCAGCCGGCTGCGCAGGCGCTCGTTCTCGGCCGCCTGGCGGTCCGCCTGGTTGGCCACTCGCTCCGCGTGGTGCTCGTCGACCAGCTCGGCCACCGCCCGCTCGGGGGCGGAGCGATCCGGGGCGAGCGCCGCGGACAGGGCGGCCAGCACCTCCTCGAGATCGGGGGTGCGCTCCAACAGCACGTCGGCCCCCGAGGCCGTGGCCAGCTCGCGGTCGGCGTCCTCGACGTAGGCGGAGGACACGAGGATCACGTGCACCTCGTCGAACCGCTCGTTCCCGCGCAGTGCCTGGCACAGCTTGAACCCGTCGAGACCCGGCATCAGCACGTCGCTGATCACGGCGTCCGGTGGGTCGGTGAGCGCCGCGTCGAGCGCCGCCTGCCCATCCGCCGCCACCGTCACCTCGTAGCCGAGCTGTCGCAGCCGCAGCACCAGCAGGTGGCGCTGCACCTCGTCGTCGTCGGCGACGAGTATGTGCGGCGTGTGCGTGCGCTCGGGCACGAGCTCGGGCACCGTCGGCACGGTGAGCACGCGCGCCACGGCGTCGATCAGGCGCGACGGTTCGACCGGCTTGATGAGGAACTCCTCGAAGCGCTCGAGCTCGGGCTCGCCGCGGCGCTTGGCCATCCCCGACAGCGCGATCGCCGGCAGTCCCTCGCGTCCCGGCTGAGCGCGCAGCAGCTCGAGCAGCTCCGCGCCGTCGACGTCGGGCAGGCCGAGGTCGAGCACGACGGCGTCGAGCGCCCGCTCGCTGGCCACGCCCAGGCCGGTGTGGCCGTCCGGCGCTTCGAGCACCTGGTGGCCGGCGCTGGCCAGCGTGAGCCGCAGCATGCGGCGCATGATCGGGTTGTCCTCGACGACGAGGATGCAATGGCTCATCCGAGGACCCTCGCGCCGGCGGCGCCGAGTCGGAGTCCGGCGTCGAGCTGCGCAGCCACGAAGCGGGAGAACTGACGGGCGGAGACCGGCTTGGCCAGGTAGCCGTCGAAGCCGGCCCGCAGCGCCGCGTCGCGGTCGCTCTCCATCGCCGCGGCGGTGAACGCCACGATGCGCAGGTCCGCCGTCGCCAGGTCGGAGCGCAGGTGCCGCAGCGAGCATCGACCCGTGCATGTCGGCCAGGCACAGGTCCGCGAGGATCAGGTCGGGCCGCAGCTCGCGGCCACGACTCCAGCGCCGCGGCGCCGCTCGGCACCGTGTACGGCTCGTATCCCTCGATCTCCAGCAGCCGGCGCGTGAGGCGCAGGTTGATCGCATGGTCGTCGACGACGAGCACGCGTGGCCGGCTCGGGGAGCCGCCCGCGAGAGCGCGCTCGACGGGCGGGCGAGGCGAGATGCCGCGGCCAGCTCACGCGGCGGCCTCCTGCAGGCGCAGCACCAGCCCGTCGCCCAGACGGCGGACCTCCGACGGCGGCGCCGACGGCACGGCGTCGGCAACGCGGCATCTCGGCGTAGAAGGTGCTGCCCTGTGCCGACGTCGCTGTCGACGCCGACCGTGCCGCCCTGCGCCTCGACGATCCGCTTGGTCACGGCCAGGCCGAGGCCGGTGCCGCCGCGTGCGGCGCGCGCGAGGCCGCCGTGCAGCTGCTCGAACTCGAAGAACACGCGCTCGTGATCGCGAAGCGCGATGCCGGGGCCGGTGTCGCTGACCTCGAGGCGCAGCAGCGATCGCACGGCGCGCCGCACCCGCACCGCGACGCGTCCCCCGGCGGGCGTGAAGTTGATGCGCGTTGGCGAGGTAGTTGAAGACGACCTGGCGCAGCTTGGCCGGGTCGAGCGCTCACCTCGGGCTCGCGTCCCGGTGCGTCCTCGAAGCGACCACGCGGCCGGTGTCGGTCGACCGCGCGCAGCGAGTCGATGCACTCGCGCGCGAGGCACAGCGGGGTCGACCGAGCTCGGGCTGGAAGGTCGAGCCGCCCCGCCTCGACGCGCGACAGGTCGAGGATGTCGTTGATGAGCGCGAGCAGGTGGCGCGAGCTGGTGAGGATGTCGGCCAGCCCCTCGCACTGCTCGGTGCTGACCGGCGCCGAGGTGGCCGTCGTGCAGCAGCTCGGCGAAGCCCATGATCCCGTTCAGCGGCGTGCGCAGCTCGTGCGACATGTTCGCCGAGGAAGCGGCTCTTGGCCTCGTTGGCCTCCTCGGCCTCGCGCATGCGCCGCTCAAGCTCGGCGTGGCGGCGCGTCGCCAGCGCCGAGCGCGGCCGCCCAGCAGTGGCCAGCGCGCCGGTCGAGGACGGCGACGAGCGACCAGGCCAGCGCGTGCGCCAGCGCGAGCAGCAGCGCCGAACGCCACCCCCGTAACCGATGGCATCCCTCCGAGCAGGGCCGAGCGCTCGCCGTCCTGGCAGCACCCTCATGACGCTCACATCGGCATTTAGCCCGCCGTTACTTATATCGTCGGCCGGGAGTCCTCCAATTTGCGCAGGTTTGAGCGCCTCGGCGGCCCGCGCGGGGCGGGAGCGGCGGGGCCGGGACCACCCTTGTCGGGCCGGTAAGCTGCCCCGAGCGGTCCGCCGCGCGACGTCGCGTCCCGCGCCCGTAGCTCAGTGGATAGAGCGCTCGCCTCCGGAGCGAGAGGTCGCAGGTTCAAATCCTGCCGGGCGCGCTTCTGGCTGGCCTGCAAACGGGCTGGTTTTCGGGTCGTCTGGGAGGAGATCCGCCGGATCTGAGAGGCGCTCGCGAGGCGATTTCTGCCCGTTTCTGCCCAATGACTCGCCGTGGCGAGCGTTTGATATGCCGCCTTGCCGCTGGTCAGCGCCACCCGACCGCGGGCTCGGGAAGATCGCGTCGATGCGTTCGCGAGCGGAGTGCTCGCGTCGCTTCATGACCTGGGCGTAGATGCGCAGCGTGAGCGTCGGGTCGGTGTGCCCGACCTGCGCCATGACCACCCGCGGGTTCTCCCCCGCCTCGAGCATCAGCGAGATGTAGGTGCGTCTGAGCGAGTGCGGCGTGATGCCGTCGGGGATCGGGATGCCGCCGGCCGCGAGGAGTCGCTCGTTGGCGCGCGCGACGGCGTCGGCCAGGATCCGGTTCCGCACGTTGTCCCGGCTGCCGCGGTTGCCCCGCATCGTCGCGAAGAACATAGTCGTGCGGCGCCGAGTACATGGTTCGCGCTCGGTGGATCGCCAGCTCCTCACGCAGGAACGCTCCGATCTCCACCTCGCGCACGCCGGCGTCGGTCTTCGACTGTCGGACAGCAAGGTGCCCGCCGGCCAGATCGACATCCTGCCAGCGAAGCTCAAGCAGCTCACCGATGCGCAGGCCGGCCAGCGCGAGCGTGGCGAGCGTCGCCCGGCGCGCCACCTGCTGGCGATCGGCTCGCGCCTCACGGTCAAGCTCCCCGGCCGCGTCGAGCACCGCCCGAAGCTGGTCGGCCTCCAGGAACGAGCGGGCTGGGGCGATCGGCTTCAGGCGACGGCGGCGACCACGGGCGGGATTGCCGTTGAGCAGGCCCGGGTGGTACTCGATCGCGAGATCGAGAATCTGCGCCAAGCGCTTGAGCGTCGCATTGATCGAGGTCGCGTTGATCACGCCCTCGCGGACCTTGGCGTTGCGATAGCGGTCGACCTCGGCGATCGTGATCTCGCTGAGCCGATGGCGATGGAAGAACGGCAGCAGGTGATGGCTCAGCTGCCAGCGGTAGTCGTCGAGCGTCGTCTGCCTCAGCTCGCTGCGTCGACCCTCGAACCACATCGAGGCGAACTCGTGAAACGTCGGGTCCCGGACGACGGGCGCGGCCGCCGGCGGTTCCGGCGGGCGCCACAGACCTCGCCGCACATCCGCAAGGATGTTCTGCAGCTCGACCTCGGCCTTACGGCGCGTCCAGCCGTCCCGCGCCGTGCCGAGGGTGATGTGCTCGCGACGGCCGTAGGCGCGAAAGCGCAGCGAGAACGTCTGGCCCTGCTTGAGCTCGGTGACGAGCACCTGACCGGAGGCTTGACGGGACATCAGCTATGGGCTCCTCCGACCGCCGGCTATCACCAGGGACATGCGGCGGCGTTGGTTCCGGCGATCGCGTGTCGAGCCGTCCCCATATGTGGGGACAGGAGTCGGCTCGGCCGACTCCTGAATGCTGATCAAGGGGAGCGCCGGGGTTCTGTCAAGCGCGCTCACGGCCGTCGAGCTCGCCGCAAAGGCTCGCGCGCGCTTGACGGGTTCCCGACGCTCCCCTACGCCACGACCACGCGCGACACGCTCTCGACCGCGCATCACTTCGCCTTGCGTAGATGCCAGCCGTCCTTGCGTCGCTGGAAAATGGTGTCCTTACCGCGGTGCAGATGCTGCGAGATGTTCGTCAGCGGCACGCCCAGATCCTTGGCGATCACACCGGCCCGCACGCCGGGATGCTTGCCCAGGTAGGCGACCACCTCGTCCTGGGTGATCCGGCGCAGCAGCGTGCCGTTGGGCGGGCCCTCGCCCGTGAGCGCGCGACGCGCCTGCACGAGGCGCCGACGCTCGGCCATCAGATCCTCGACCGAGGCGAGCTCGCGGTCGACCTCGGCCAAGCGCGCGTCGATCTCGGCGACCACAGCGCGGTTGGGATTCAGGCGCTTAGCCGCCATCACTGTCAGGTCGCGGGCTCCGCCTTCATGTTCGCATCCTAGGCGCGCCCAACGTTACATGTCAAGTCATGGCGCCGGACACCGACCCAGAGATCGATGAGGGGTGCGCGGACGGCGGTGACCCCAACGCTGCTGGGTCGGGCCGAATAACAGCATCTTGAGCGCGGCCCTCCCGACGATCCGCCGCTTGTACGACGACGACGCGTTGGGCCGGAGAGCTGGCGCCTGCTTTCTCAGGCGACGCGGGAGCCCCGAGTCGCCGATCGACTGCTCTCCGTGTCGTCCGGAGCGGAACAGCGGCGAGGGGCGCCTGCGGGGCCGCGAGTCGTCCAGAGCAGGGCTCGGCGCTCGGGGCACCGAAGCTGCAGCCTTCGTCCACGAGCAGGGCCCCAACCCACTTCGGTGGGTTCACTGCGCGGGGGCGCCGAGCGTAGCGAGCTCACGGATCCGTGGCCGCCACTCGCGACTCAGGCGCCGCGCGCGGGCGAGTCGATCTGCCAGGTCACCGACAGGCTGTAGGGCTCGTCGAGCGCGATGGCGTCTTCGTCCTTGTTGTAAACGATCGTCCGGTGGACCGCGTTTGACAGACGCCGCTGCCACGAGTGGCTCACGCCTGACCACCGCGCAGGCTGCGGGACTGAGTGACCTCGGTACACCGCTGGTGGCTCGGCGAGTTGGAACGGGTCGCCGTCGCGGGAGGCGCGGCGGAACTCGGCAGCCTGCCGTATGGCTGTGGCCACGTCGAGGTCAGTGATCTTCGGTGGCACGGCCGCGAAGCCGATCGGCATCGTGACCAACCAGACGCCTTCTCGCCGCGCAAGTAGGTCAATGACCTCGCCGAGCAACGGCAGCCAGTCCGGTGAGCCGGGCGGCGGCGCGCCGGCCAGCAGGTCATCGAGGTGGACGTGTGCGCCCTCCACGAGGCCAAGCACCTCCCGCACAACGATGCCGGCAGCATCGTCCGCAACAGGTTCGTCGAGCCGCTCCGGCAAAGCAGCGCCGTTAGGGTCGTCGTCGGCCATTCCGAGAGTCTGACATCGCGGTAGACGCAGGCGCCTAACGCGCGGTGGGCCAGCCGCTGTATCCGACGCCAAGCTCCTCTTGGCCGCGGGTTCGACGCTGTCCTGCCTTTCAGCGATACGGAACAGCGGACCGACCCACGCGACACGGCCGGGCGTCGTCCAATGCGGGGCTTCGGGTGCCAGAGGGTTGGGTGCCTGCTCTCGCTGGAAGGCGGCGCCGGCGTGTGGCGAATGGGAGTTCAGCTGGCCACGCCTTGCTCGCTGTTTGCCCCACATCGCGGGCCGTCCTCCTGGACGGCACTGAGGTAGCTCTGGGTGCTCACGCCGTCGAACGGCAGCTCGTCCTGCGCGCGGAGCAGATCGAACAGGCAGCCGCAGCTGGCACCCGATAGCCGGTGGGTGGCCGCGCAGGCTTGGACGAACTGGATGCGCGCGATTCCGAAGACGTCGAGGCGCAGCTTCCCGTTGTCTGGCACCGCGACGAGGGCGAGGCCGGGGTCGCCAGTCGACGACACGACGACGCTTCCGCCGGGGCCCACGTTGGTGAGCATCGTGGCCTGGCTGAACGGCAGCAGCCATGGGGTGAGCAGGTGCGAGTCGGGGACGCTCTGGAGGATGTAGCTTGGGCAGGCTACGGCCGTAGCCGTTGCGTAGTCGCCGCTCTGGATCGCCACGACGTCGCGCTGCTCGGCAGTGGTGAGCAGTGCGCAGGCGGCCGGTCCGTCGCCGGATTGCCGGGCCGCGACGTAGGAGCGCACGAGCGCCATCGCCTGCTGGCGCAGCGCCCAGTCGGGATTGCTGCCCGTCGCCAGACCGACGACGATCGCCAGCGTGACGGCGGCGACCGGAACACCGACGACTCCGAACAGTGGACGCTCGGGCGGGTCGTCGGGCTGCGTGCAGGTGACCACGACGGTGCCCGCGAGCAGGTCGCCGAGACGTCGGCGCCGTCGGCCGCTAAGGAGCGCGATGCAGACGGCCGGGATGTAGAAGAACGTGGCTTCGATCAGCCGGATGAAGTTGCGTACGGCAATCGCCACCAGCCCTGGCGTCCTGCCGTTGGCGGAGCGCACGCATACGCCGTATCGGTGCTTGCCGAGCGTCTGACCCCAGCAGGCCTCGCAGACAAAGAAGTAGCCGAACGCGATCGCCTCCACCACGAGCAGCGCGGTCCAGTTGAAATAGACGTCGGTAGCCACCCCGTGGGGGTTGCCTGTCATCGTCGTCGAGTACAGGTAATCGCGGCGGTTGCCGACCAACTGGAGGGTCAGCCAGGTGAGAAGGCCGACGGGGATCAGCAGGACGATGCCGTCGTAGATGGCAGCGTTCACGCGAGCGCGCATGAGCGACATCGCGCCTCGCCTGCCTGGCAACGGTGGCGCTGCGATCCGGCGCCCCCGATCAGGCGGGTCGGCGCTCGTGCCGAACGATGAGGATGAGGCCTCCATGCCATTCCTCAAATCGACCAGAGTGAACCACAGCTTGAATGTGGCGACGCCCTTCGCGTGCGTCGCGCAGACCGGACACTAAAGGCCGCGTCCGGGCCAGACGCTCCGGGCGCCGCCCGCCCGGCGTCAACCGGACCAGAGGAGCGCAAGCTCGCGGTCCAGCGAGCGGCATCGCCCCCGCGCGGCGGGCGGGTTCACGGGGTGGCTCCTGTCAGTCGTGAAAGCAAGCCGGCGCTCTTTCGTTCCTCGGTGCCAGTCCACGGCAGCGCCCTCGATTGCGACGCGCTGGCCGTCGGCGGCCCGTGGTGCGACAGGAGCCGATCAGGGCCATAACCACGCGAAGAGCCCCCGCACAGCGCTGAGAATAGCCGCGTCGCTATCTCCGTTGCGAATCCAGTGCCACAACGGACCGGTGGCGAATAACCCGACAAGGACGAGCGTCGCACCGACGTACGCGTAGCCCTCGACGAGCGCGATCGCGCCTACCGCGAACGCGCCGACAACGGCGACGAGCGCGATGAGCTTTGCGGACATACCTACAAATCGGCGTCAAAGCCGATCGGCAGAAGTTCGGCAGCCGACGAGCGGACTGCTTGCCAGCCGCAACAACGCTCGGAGCCGGTCACGCTCGGACTGACGGAGCGTGCAAAGCCCCATTCCGGTGCCAGCCCAGTCCGGCCGGGTCCCCGTCATCGGCTCGCACCGGACGACCGGCGCGCCCGATCACAAGAGGCTGGTGCAGTTCTGCCTTGTTCGTGAGCGGGCGTCCGCGGCCGCGCCGCAAGCACAGCTTGGATGGTCTCAGGGCGGGCGCGCGACCACTGCCGGAGCAGAGCCCTGAGTTGGACGACGCTCACCTGCGGCACGCCGGGCGTCTCGCTGATCCGCATCGCCGCGCAGCAGAACTCACGCGGCGCGAGTGGCTACGAGGCGCTCGTCGTCCAGAGCAGAACAGTGCGCCCGCGTTAGGCGGACTGCTGCTTGCTTCGGTGAGGGGCAGAGCCTGGCTCCCGGACCGAGACCCGCGAAGAGTAGGGCGCCCGCTCGCCCATAGCTACCCTCCTGCCGTGTCGTACTGGAGCGAAGATGCGCGCCGGGTGCTTTCGCCGCAGGTAATGGCGGCCGTTGATGCGGTGCTGCATGATCTTCAGCAACCGAAGCCGCTTCGCCTTCGTGTTAGCGCCGACGCGCGAGGGATCCGCATCTGCGACGACCACGGCACCGGCACCAGCGTTCCGATCGAGTTCGACGGCGGGCCGGAACTCATCGTGGAGATCGCCGACTGGCTTCAAGAACAGTTCTTCTTCGAGACAAGCGACGCATGGGGGCAGGCCCGACCGGTCTGCCCCGGACATACTCACCCGGCCTCCCCGACCGTCATTGATGGCCAAGCATGGTGGGCGTGTCCTCGCGATGAGCGACCCATCTCGCTTATCGGCCGGCTCGGTGACTGAACAGCGAGGACAACAGCCTCGCCCGAATATCCCCGAGCCGCGGCGAATCGGACCCTCCTCGTCGACGCAAGCGCCAGAGTCCTGCTTCCCGGCGATGCGGAACAGCGGGCGGCACGACCCGTCACAGCTGACCCTCGTCCCAAGCGGGCGCGTTGGACATTTCGTTGGCGCGCCCGCGTTCGCATGGGAGCAGGACTGTCGGGCACCGGCGGGCTCGTTGCCGAACGGTGCACCGAGGCGCCTCGCTCGATCAGTCCCCCTGACCGAAGAGGAGGAGCGCGACGAGCCAGACCGCTGGCCATAGCAACACAGCGAATGCGCATGAATACGCGATGACGAAGCCGGTGAAACGACCATCAGCCGCACTTGCCGCCAGCCAGCCGAGCAAGGCGATGGCCGCCGCGGCGGCGCCAAACGTCAACGGCCATGAGACCCCCATCTCGAGCAGGACAACCGTAAGCACCCCGGTGATAACCGCCACAAGCGCGGCGGCCGCGGCGAGGATACTGCGCCGTGGTTGCGGCGGTGACTGTAGAAAGCGTCGTCGCATGCGATAGCGTGATCTGTATCGGCCAACACGGTCACGACTATCACCGGAACGCTGGACGGATACGGATCGCGCCTGCCAGCTACGCGCGCTAACGAGGCGACCGAGCGTCGGGGCCACGGTCGTCGAGATGCCGGGCGCGCAGACGCCCGGTCACGAACAGAGGAGAACAGCACCTTCGTCGAGCCGCGGTGCGGGCCGTGACTGTTTCTGGCTGCTGGGGCCTCGATCTCGGCTTGGCTCGTGAGAGCCCGATTGCCGCGCGCGCGTTACGGCAAGCCGAGCCGAACGCGATCGAGCTCACCCGGCCCGGCCTGCTCCGCCAGAGCGAGATTTGTCCGGTAGGCGATGAGCAAGCGGTCGGTACTGTGCCGGTGCGACGGCGTGAACCGCCGCAGGGCCACGACCCACACGACCGCCAGCGCCGAGCCGACGATGCCACTGTAATCCGCGCCGAGGTGGCGGCGACCGACGAGCACCAGGATCGTGATCTCCGCGGCCAGCGCAAGGACCATGACCGCTTCTTGCCACAGCAGCGGCCCGCGGTAGTCGATCCGATCCATCCGGTCCTGCGCCACGGCCGCAGCAAGCCCAGCAAGTTGGGGCTCGGTGACCGCTCGTCCATCACGCAGCGCACTCTGAATCTCGCGCCGCCCGCGTCGACCCACGAACTGCAGCGCCGCGCCGAGTTCGCTGCGCCGAGGCAAGCGACGCGGATCAAGGTATCCGACGCCGAGAACCAGGCCGAAGAACAAGACGGGCATCACCCACGACATTGCGCGCACGTTCTACCCACGCCGCCACGCCGCGTCAACCACGCCGGCAGAGATCCAACCGGCTCACCGCATGGACACGGCGCTTCGGCGGCACAACGCCTGCAACCGGCAAAGGCAGAGCAATGACCAGCCGGCGATCTCGCGCCTGCTCCGGACGACGAGCTCCTGCCGGCCGCGGCGACCGCCGCTGTTCTGCTCCTGGGGAAGGGAGGCGTCTCCGTCGGCGGGGCCGTCGGACCCGGCGGTCGTCCTTTGCGGTACTGACGACGGCGCCAGCGCCGTGTTCTGCTCTCGTGCGATTGCGATCGTCGGGTTCCGTGCAGGTCCGACCTGATCCGGGCAAGCGTCTCGTCCGAAGCGACCGTACCTGAGACGAGCAGCCGCTCACGCCGACCTGCGAGGTGCTCCTGGTCCCGAACATCGACGAGTCGCTTGAGGACGAGGGCGCGAAGCGGCGGTTCTGGGCCGCGCTGCGCGCCCTCGGTCGCTGGTGGGAGGATCAGCCGCCCTTCTGAGGTGCGGGCACGGGGACGCCGGGCAGATGCACCACACCGTTGCACGGCGTCCCGTCGGACGGGCAGGGATGCGGCGCCGCGTCAGGGGCGACGGCGACCGGTCCGCTCTGGGTCCCGGACGCCGTGGTCTCTGTGCTCGTCGAGACGCCCTCGGCGCCCGGCCACCAGGCGATGAAGTGCCCGCCGCCGCCGGTCACCGTCACCTGCGTGCCATCGTCAAGCGTGAGCGTCGCACCCGTTACCGCCGAGCCGACGCGTCCCTCGACGAACGTCACGGCACCGCTCCCGTCGCGTGGGGGCATCGCGAGACGGTCGATCTCCAGGCCGGCGGCGGGCGGCGGCGGGGCGCTCGGCGGCGGCGTGGAGAGAACGCGAACGAACGAGCCGCCGCTCATGCAGAGTGACGTGCCGCCATCGCTCGCGAGGTAGAGCAGCATCGAGTAGGGTCCGCGCACGTCCGAGAGTGCGGGCGGGCCCGAGGGCACCACCCCCGGGGGCCCGACCTTGCCGCTCGAAGCCGCGTCGTCGCCCGGGCAGCGAGCCTCGGCGGCCGCCAGCTCGCCCGGGGACGGCGCCATGGGGGCGGCGCGCCAGCCGGCGAAGGCGGTCGACGCCACCGGCCCGCCGGCGATCAGCAGGCCGGCGGCGCTCGCAGCCCCGGCGGCGGCCAGCGCGCCCATGCCGCCGAGCACGCGGCGGTGAGCGCGCCGGTCGGGGGTGCGCGCGAGTTCGGCGAGCAGATGGTCGCGGCGCGCGGCGATCCAGTGCTCGGACGGGAGGGGAACGGGGACGTGGTCAGTCATTCGAGGGCTCCAGGAGTCGAGGGGAAGGGGTTGACCAGCGAGGCGCGCAGGTGGGCGCGGGCCCGCGACAATCGCGAGCGCACGGTGCCGGCCGGCACGCCGAGGGCGAGCGCGGCGTCCTCGTAGGACAGCCCGCTCCACAGGACGAGGACGACGACGTCACGCTCGTGGTCGGGCAGGGCACGGATCGCCTCCAGCGCGCTCGCGAGCGCGCGCTCGGCGTCGATGCGCTGCACGGGGTCGTCGGGCTCGCTCGCGTGTGCGTCCGGCGGCAGGCGGGCGAGCGCTGCCCGGTGGCGGCGGCGCGAGCGATGGGCGTTGCGGACCGCGTTATGGGCGATCCCCAGCAGCCAGGGGAGCACGCTCTCGCTGGCGATCTCGGTGCGCTCGCGCCGGCGCCACGCCTCCAGGAAGACGATGCTCGTCAGATCCTCGGCGAGCGCAAGGTCGGCGGTGCGCCGAGCGCAGAACGCGTGCACCGCGCCGGCGTGGCGCTCGAACAGCGCGCCGAACGCTTCCGGGTCGGTGCGGGCGAGCCGCCAGAGCTCGAGGTCGGTGCGGGAGTCCACACCACCTAGTGTCCGACACGGCGGCCGCGGTTCCCACCGCGACTCGGTCGGACCTGCACGACATCCGACGATCGCAATCGCACGAGAGCAGGACACGGTGCCGGCGCCGGGGTCAGTGCCGCTCTGGACGAACCGCAGGACATTCGATGGCGCTCAAGCGCGCGCCTGCTCCCGCCGAGCGAAGCAGAACCCGGCCCGGCGATGACGCCGCAGCGTACGACCCCCGCCGTGCCGCTGTAGAACGCGGCCGCAGACGCAGGCCGAAGCGGCGCCGAGCAACCGGGAGGCACCGAAATCGCCGGCGCGCCGTAGAACACCGCGCCCCGCGGAAGGACCAGGCCCGCCGGTCGCTGCGGGCGAGGATGGGGCAGACAGCGAAGCGAGCGACGGCCACGACGACGGCATGAGGAACAACGCGCGATCAGCAGAGACGATCGCCACGGCAAAGCAGCAGACAAGACGAAGAAGCATCAGCAAGACGACGCCAGCTGCCACGCCAAGCAGCACACGTAAGCGCGCTACGCGCCAGCTCACCGACGCAGACCGGCCGACCAAGCATCGGCCTTTTCCAACGGGGGCTTCGCGCTACGCACGAAGTCCCCGTTTTCAAGCCGACCGGTCCTTGCTCACGACCACCAGCACCACCGCCACCACCGCCACCACCGCCCACCACCGCAGTTTCTTCTTCTGTTCTTTCTTCTTCTCTTCCATCACTCCTGACCATCTCAACCACATCACCAGCATCCAATCCACCACCACTCCCGGCCCCACACCCCGACCACCATCCTCAACCACCACCACCCAGGGTCCCGGTTCTTGACCACCCCCTCCCCTGTCAAGGTGTGGGGGGGTGGTCAAGAACGAAACGCTCCGCGGATCGAGGGACCCGGCCGACCACCACCCGGCTTTCCAGAGCCAAAGTCGGGGTGCGGGGCCGGGCGAACGCATGACGCACACGTGTCGCGGCCGACGACGCGCCGGCGACACGCTGTCGCCGCCGGCGTCGTACCCACGTGCCGGGATCGCGTGGTCTACGCCGCTGAGCGCTTCGCGTCGCGGAGGAGCTCGGCGACCACTTCCGCTGGGCCCTTGCCACGGTCGGCCGCCATGCGCTCGAGCGTGACGGCGTCGCCGCCCTGAACGGTCACTTGGATCGACACCACCGGCACCTCCGACGGCTGGACGACCTGGACGTCGTCAGCTGCGATCCGTGCGAGCTCGTCGTCGAAATCGCCTGGTTGGGGATCGGTAGCGTTGTTACTGCTCATTCCGCTCAGGACCTCGGGATGATTCTACGCTCGACCGGCGTGGAGTCCCATCCGGTGACCAGCAGCCACGTCGTCGGCTCGATCGTGGCTTCGACCACCAGCGTCAACGCGCGCCCGCCGTCGGTCTGACCGATGACGAGACGGCGGTCGGCGCCCTGCGGCCGGCTGGCGTCTCCGCGGACATTCCGAACGATCGCGTGGCGGTTGCGCAGGAGCTGCTGCGTCTCCTCGCGTGAGATGCCGCGGGCGCCGAGCTTCGTCAGGGCGACATCGGTCACGAGCAGCTCGCGGACGGACTCAGGCATAGGAGCCGACGACTCTACGCGCCGCCGGTGACGCCCCGCGCCGGGCACCGAAGGATGGCGTGCAGGGCGCGAATCGATCGGGCAGAAGCCCGGATTTCTGCCCAAATCCCCGATAATCGGGATGAATCGCCAGGCATCCGCCCGACGCCGCCCCGGCCGAACTCCCTGCAAATCATCACTTTCGATGTTTGCGCTTGCGCCTCCGCCGGGCTTCTCCGGAGCGAGAGGTCGCAGGTTCAAATCCTGCCGGGCGCGCTGCTGGTTGGCCTGCGAACCGGCGCGGGTCAGGCATGCCGCCTTGCCGCTGCTCAGCGCCGCGCGACCGCGAGCTCACTGGCGCCCGACGCACTGCGGCGCCGCCGGCTCGGCCGGTCCGTTTCCGCCGGCGAGAAGGAGGGTCCGAGGAGCAACCGTCACACGAGGCGGGGGGCACGTCTGCAGCGTTGCGTCCACAATCCGCGCACACTCCAGCGACTACGATCGCGCTGTGAGTGCAGTCCCTGGCGTATCGACGATCCCGGAAGTCATGGCCCGGATGGAGGCGATCGATGCCTCCCTGGCGCGCAAGGACGGGGTGGCGATCTTCGACCGGCTCTACCTTCAGGTGACGCGTGCGGTCGAAGCGGCAAGCGCCAGCATTGAGTTCGAGGACCATCGGTTTGTCGAGCGCCTGGATGTTGTGTTCGCGGGCTTGTACTTCGATGCGGAGGCGACGATCGCATCGGGCGCGTCCTGCCCGGTGGCGTGGCGTCCGCTCGTCGACGCTCGCGCGCAGCCGCGCGAGCCGATCCAGTTCGCGCTTGCCGGCATGGCCGCCCACATCAGTCACGACCTGCCGATCGCGGTAGTGACGACGTGCCAGGAGCTCGGGCTCGCGCCTGAAGACGACAGCGCCGCCCACCGCGACTACCAGCGCGTCGATGGTCTGCTCGCCGCGGTCGAGACGCAGGTCGCTGCGTGGTTCGACACCGGATTGATCGCCGACATCGAGGACGTCACGCCCATGAGGACCGACGAGGCGATCGCGATGTGGTCGATCGTCGCTGCTCGCGACGTCGCCTGGGAGCACGCAAAGCTCCTCTGGCATCTGCGCCACATCGCGCCGCTGCGCGACAGCTACCTCGACGTGCTTGCCCGCACGACCGAACTTGCCGCGCGAGCGATGCTCGTCTAGCCGGCCGCGTCTTTGACACCAGCGCTCGCGCCCAGCCATGCGCGTGAGCCAACGCGTCCGCAATCGGTCGGCGAGCGAAGCAGGTCCACGCAGCGCTCGTTGGACCGGAGCAGCCGGAATATCCTCGTGTCAATGGGTTCTGCTGAGGCCCCAGCGCTTCACACCGGGGTCCTTGCTCGAATTCCGTCGACCGCCCTGGTCCTCACCGGCATCACCTCGGTCCAGTTCGGATCGGCCGTGGCGGGCACGCTGTTTGCGACGGTCGGCGCCGGTGGTGCGGTGTTCCTGCGGCTCGCGTCAGCAACCGTGGTGCTCGTTGCGGTCTGGCGCCCGCGTGTCCACGGGCGCACCCGCCGAGAGCTGGGCCTTGCCCTGACGTTCGGCGTCGTACTCGCCGTGATGAACATCGCCTTCTACCACGCCATCGCCCGCATCCCGCTCGGCATTGCGGTGGCGATCGAGTTCCTCGGTCCGCTCGGAGTGGCCGTCGCCGGATCCCGGCGGCGAATCGACATGACCTGGGTGGCGCTGGCGGCCTTCGGCGTCCTCGCCCTCACGCGCGGCAGCACCCATGGCCTCAACGTTGGCGGCGTGCTCCTGGCGCTGTTGGCGGGTGGCGCGTGGGCGGCCTACATCCTGTGCAACGCGCGCATGGGGCGAGAGTTCTCCGATGGCTCGGGCCTCGCGTTGGCCATGGCGGTCGCGTGCGTGCTCGCCGCGCCGTTCGGGATCGCGGAGGCCGGGCGCGACCTGCTCACCGTGCACGCGCTGGTCGTCGGTGCCGCCGTCGGCGTGCTGTCGTCGGTGATCCCATACACCGTCGAGATGGAGGCGCTTCGCCGCATCGCGGCGGGAACGTTCGCCGTGCTGATGAGCCTCGAGCCGGCCGTCGCGGTGGTCGCCGGCTTTGTCGTCCTTGGCCAGGCACCCACGACCCGCGAGCTCGTCGGCATCGCCCTCGTGATCGCCGCATCCCTGGGAGCCTCGCGCGGCGCGACCGCGCGAGCGGCCGCGGGCGACTTCGCTCCCGTCACCGACGTGTGACGAGGCAGCCGCGGGCGCTCGATTCCGTCCACGAAGGATCGACGTGGTCGTGGACGTCGCGGGAGGATCGCGGTACCTGGCCCGCTATCCGGCCAGAGGCAGCCGATCGATCCACGCCGCTTGTCACACTGCCCCCCTGTGAACTCGACGCCTTCATCTCGCCGCGCTCGCCGCCGGGCCCGCCTCCGGCTCGCGCGCGCCGGAGCGACCGCCGCGCTGCTGGGCGCGGTGATCGCGCTGCCGCCCGCCGCCTCGGCGACGCCGCCGCCGGCGTGGTCCCCGGTGACCGGGCCGACGGACAACACCGAGCAGGTGTCCGCGGCCCGCACGCCGGACGGTGTCCTGCACGTCGTCTGGCTGCGTGCCGACCCGACACAGGCAGCCAACCAAGATCTGATGTCGAGCAGCATCTCGCCGAGTGGTGCGGTCGGACCCGCTCAGCCCGTGGTGTCGGACTGGGCGACGCTCGACCAGCCGGCGCTCGTCAGCGAACCCGACGGCAGCCTGCGCGTGTTCTTCGGTGGCATTCGCAGCGCGGACACGACGGATCCGCAGGACGGCCTGGAGACGGCCACGGCGCCCGAGGCCGGCGCGCCGTGGACCCTCACCCCCGGCAACGTGAGCGTCACCAACGACGCGTACTCCGGCGACGTGAGTGCCCTCCTCGCCGCGGATGGCACGCCCTTCGCGACGTGGTCGGGCACGTCCGGCGTGTGGGCGCATCGCGGACTCGACCCGACGGCCAGCGAATTCGATTACGAGGGCGCACTCGGCGGTTGCTGCGGCTACGACAGCGCCTTCGGCCTGGACGGCTCGACCGGGCAGCTGTGGTTGGCCTGGTTCTCCAATGCGACCGGAAAGGACGGTGTGTGGGTGCAGGGGGTTGACCCGGCATCCGGCGCACCGCTCGGCGCGCCAATGCTCATGCCCGGCTCGCAGACCATCTACGGGGGGGCACCGAACGCCGATCCCACCTTGACGCGAGTGTCGATCGTCGGGCGGACAGCGGGGCTGCCCTCCGTGTTCGTCGGCTACCCGGGCGGCTACCCGACACACACGAGCGTGCTCGTGTGGCGGGTCGGCGCCTCGGCGCCGACCGTGCTCGCCCAGGGGCCCGGTGGACACGAGGGCGTCGTCCTCGCCGCCGCCCCGGGAGGACGCCTGTGGGCGATGTGGTCCGAGCAGCGCGGCGGTCACATCGTGATCGTCGCCCGGCGCTCGAACCCCGCGGTGTCGGCCTGGGGGGCCGAGAGCGTCGTTCCGGCGCCGTCGGGAACGCAGGCCGAATACGCGCTCGACGCCGCCGGCCCGCCCTCGGCACTCGGCCCCCTCGATGCGTTCGCCTCCTTCGGCAGTGCGAGCGGCGTCGCGACCTCGCACACCCTGATCCAGCCCGCGCTCGGGATCTCGGTGACCGGGACGATCTCGCGTCGCCACGGCGGCAAGCTCGCGATCGTCGCCAACGATGCCCTCGTGCCGCTCAGCGGCGTGCACGTGAGCGTCGCCGGTCATGCCGGGGCGACCAGCGCCGCCGGCAAGCTCACGCTGTCGCTCGGGCCGACGTCGGCGGAGCGGCTGACGCTCGTGGCCAGCGACGCCGGATACGTCTCGGCGACGGTCACGGTCCTGACGCACCGCTGAGACCCTGCCGGACCGGAACCGGGTGCCCGATCCGCGCCACGCGTGGCGGTCCGCCACTGGGCAGGCACCGGCCCGCTTGGTTATGCTGCGAACGTCTGCGCTGGGGCTTCAAATCGGAGCAGAGTTCATGGTGGAAGGCACGCTCGTCGGGGTTAAGGGGTCCCTGGAGGGAAAGCGCTTTGCGCTGGACCGTCAGCCGATCACGTTCGGTCGCGGCGAGGACAACGATGTGGTGCTCCCGAGCGAGGACGCCTCGCGCGTCCATGCGGAGCTGCGAGCCGAGCACGGCGCCATCATCCTCGAGGATCGAGGCAGCAGAAACGGGACCTGGGTCAACGGCAAACGGGTGACGCTGCACCAGTTGCGCCCCGGTGACGAGATCGAGATCGGCAACGAGGTCTTCCGCTTCGAAGCGACTGACCCGAACGCCACCGTGCTCGTTCCCCCCAAGCGGCGAGCCGCCAAGAAGGTGCTGAGCGTCACCGTGACCGGGGGCGGGCCGGTCGGCCTCAGTCTCGCCCTGCTCCTCGAAGATCTGATGGGGCCGCGCGTGGATATCACGGTCTATGACGGTCGCTGGACCCGCGCGGGAAACCAGATCGTCTGGAAGACCCCCGAACAGGGCAATGTGCGCCGGCAGCAGGTCGTCACCGTCCAGAGCCGCCAGTACTTGAGGCTCCCCGTCGCGGTTCAGGAGCGTTTGTTCGCGCCGGACGCATTCTGCGAGATGTGGCCGAGCGGCCCCGATTCCATCGAGGACTGTGGGCCACGCAACATCCGCATCGCGTACATCGAAGATCAGCTGCTCGCGATGGCGAACGAGAAGCCCGACCGCATCCGGCTCGTCCCGGAGTTCTTTGATCCGGCTCTGGCGCCCGAGGAGGTCCGCGCGCAGCACGTGCTCGCGATCTGCGAGGGCAGCCGGTCGAGCACGCTGGAGCATTTCGCCCACCGGTTCGGCGTCGGCGATCCGTCCCTGTACTCACTCGATGGCAAGCACGTGCAAGACCTCATTCTTGGGCTACGGGTGAAGTCAGAGCTGACGGATCCCATGTCCGTGTTGCTGACCGTGGGGCAAAACCGCTTCTTGCTGAACTCGTTGCACGGCGACGGCTTCCTCAACATGCGACTGACCGATCAGGAGGCGCAGGAAGCGGTCGGGATCAATCCGGCGGAGCGTGTGTTCACGCCCTGCATCCAGTCCGCGCCATGCGTACTGGAGTTGGGCGCAGACCACCAGTTCCACTGCGCCGGACATCACGCCGTCTTTCTGCCCGCCCTGTTGAGCGGATCGACCCTCTGGACGCGAGTGCAGGAAGGACTGCAGCTGTTCGGCGTTCCGCCGGAGAACCTGACCGCGGTCACCGGCTTCCGGCTGGACATGGTGCAGCGCTCGCGCTTCACCGCCCAGCTGTATCCGAGGACCGAGACGACGCCGGGGACGTTCGGGTTCCTGCTCGGCGACGCGGCAAACGCGATTCACTTCTGGCCCGGACGCGGACTCAACAGCGGGCTGGCCTCGGTCATCTCGCTGGCTCGCTGCCTGGCCACGGCCTGGCAGGGGAACCGGCTGCGCGACGCCGACTTCGTGCGCCACGAAGCGGTGATGGCGATGCTGCAATACCGGCACAAGAGTCGGGCGTGGCGACAGATGGTGACAACCGACGCGGCGGGGAACGTGCGCGCCATCAAGGACCAGATCGCGCTCGGGATCGCGGAAGGCGACCAAGGCGCGTATGACCGGGAAGCGGACCTCGAGGCGCTCGTGGCACGCCTGGCTCAGATCCGGCATCGGCTGCAACCACGCATCGAGGGATTGCCCGACGACGCCACCCTGCGGACCCACCTCGAGCAGCTTCCGGGGCAGACGCTGCACACGCTCCTGGTCAGCGAGCCCTGGGACACCGGCAACGTCGGCGGAGAAGAGGTCGACGTCGAGTGGCTGCTCAAGACGACGGCGGCCGCGGAGCTGGTGTAGCCAGGGACACGCCGGAGCCAGTGTCCGTCACGTTGATCAACGAAAGGACCATGCCATGAAGGCGATTGCGCGGCGCACCGCGGGGAGCTTCAACCATCGGATCGAGATCCGCGGTCATCAAGTGACCGTTGACGAGCAGGCCGAGCACGGCGGCGCCGACGAGGGCCCGACCCCCCAGGAGCTGCTGGCTGCCAGCGTGGCATCCTGCACGGCGGTCACGATGGAGATGTACGCCGAACGCAAGGGCTGGGACGTCGGTCGGCTCGAGGTCGAGTGCGAGTTTGCGACGCCCGAGCGCGGTGCGCCCACCCAGTTCACCGTCGTGTTGCGAATCCCGGACAGCTGCAGCGAGGAGCAGGTCGAGAAGCTGCGCACGATCGCCGCCAAGTGTCCGGTCCATCGTGCCCTCGAAGGCGAGTCGACCTTCGAGGAACGGGTCGAGCTGGTCACCCCAGCGCAGGCCTGACGACGACGGAGGCCATGTCGACGGAGTAGGCCCCGCGGGCTGGCGCATCGACGCGCGCGTCAGCGGCGCGCGCGTGCGTGGGTTGGAACGCCTCGCACCGTGGCCTGATGCTCGGGCACGTATGCCCCGCCCTCACAACCGCAACCGCTTGTGGGCAGACAGCTTCGGGTGGTGGCAGGTGTGGTAGGTGCGCCGGCCGGTGACTGTCCTACCGCTCGCCGTCTTGGCCACGATCCGCACCACGAAGGTCCCCTTTGGCAGGCCGCGGAGATCCACGGGGGCGCTGAGATCGCGACTGGTCGCCCGTACCTCGCGGCCGTCGACGTAGATCACCGCCGAGACGATGTCCAGGCGCTTGACGTTCTGCACGTGCAGGACGAACAGCCGCCGGCTCACGCACGCGACCGGCTGCGGCGTCGGCTTGGGCGTGACCACCGTCGCTCCCTGCACCCCCTGTGCGGCGGTGGCGGACGTGGTGGTTGCGGTGGCACCCGACGTCGCCGTGCTGCTGCTCGACGACGTCGCCGTGCCGGTCGCAGCCGTCGTCACCGAGGCGGTTCCCTGGCCACTGCCGGTGGTCCCATCGGCGCCGGTCACGCTGACGGTGACGGCATAGCTGCCGGCGTTCGCGTAGGTGTGAGCGCCGATGACCGAATACACCGAGGCCGGGTCGCTGACCGTGGCAGGTGAGGTCTGCCCGTCACCCCAGTCGATCTGAGCCGAATACGGAGCGCCGGTGGGCGGACACACCGGCTCGCCCGAGGGCTGCTCGACGAAGCTCGCCACCGAGCCGCTGAACTGGCTTCCGGCTTGGGCGCTCACGGTGATCGGTGTCACCGCGAGCGAGCCGCAGCTCACGACGTGCGCGGCGACCTGGTCGAGCGTGTTGATATTCGTGTTGACGTTGGTGTTGGTGTTGGTGTTGTGGATTATCGCGTCGACGATGTCGCCGATCATGATGGTGCTCGAGGAGAGCGCCGTCGAGAAGCTGGGACTCTGGACGAAGTCCGCGACGGTGCACAGCGGGTTGGAATTGGAGACGGTCTGCACGTAGTCCCCCGGCTGGGCATACACGTGGCTTCCGACCACAGCGATGCGCCCATCGGGAAGCGAGGCCCCTGCCAGCGGCGTCGAGGTCTGACCGTCGCCCCAGTTGATCGTCAGCGAGGACAGGCCCGTGGGACAGGCCGACAGGCTCTCGCCGGTCGTCGATGAGTGCGCGAGCTGCTGAACGGTCTCTAAGGCGGCGTCATCGGCCGGCGGCCAAGGCACCTGCTGGCCGTTGTAGTAGGTCTCGTCGGGCTCGGTGGACGACGTGGAGCCTGAGTTGGACGACGACTGGCTGCACGTGTTGTAGACCGTGGGATCTCCGCTGATGGTGGAGGTCGTGCACGTCTGTGTCGCGGTGTAAGTCCCCGAGATCGCATAGCCGGCCTGAAAGGCGAAGTCGTAATCGCCCTGCACCGTGTTCGACGCATTGGACGCGTCGAGGCGGTAGTGGTAGGTGGTGCCGGGAGTCAGACCGCTGATCGTGACGGAGACGTCCACGGCCGTCGTTCCCGAGCCGGCGCTGACCGCCGGCGTCTGACTGCCGTATGAGGTGGACGTGCCGTATTCGACGTAGTAGTCCGTCTGCTCACCGTTGGGGTTGATGGTGCCGGTGATCGTCTCGCTGGATGCTCCGCCGGAGGACACGTCGCAGCAGCCCACCGCAGGCGGACCGCTGGCGAGCGCATGAGCAGGTGCGTTCAGCGCGCAACACAGGCCGAGAAGGACGAGCGTTGCCAGACCTCGACCACTGATCCAACCGCTCAAGACGCGCTGCACTGCATTGACATCCATGACAATCCTCCATGACGAAAGGCCGATAAAGCGACCCTACGGCGCCCGGAGTGAGACAACGTCGGGGATCCGCCGGTGACACGCTGCGGAGAGCTACGCAACCGGACCACCGCTAGTAGGATAGTTATATGCCTACAAGGGTTCAGTCGGCCCCCCCGGATCGTCGCCGGCGGCAGCTCATCCTGGCGATCTGCTGCATGAGCCTGCTGATCGTGGGCCTGGACAACACGATCGTCAACGTCGCGCTGCCGTCGATCGGGCGGGAGCTGCACGCGACCGTCTCCGGTCTGCAGTGGGTCGTCGACGCCTACACGATGGTCATTGCGAGCCTGCTGCTGCTCGCTGGCTCGACGGCCGACCGCTTCGGTCGGCGCCGCATCTTCCAGCTCGGCCTGCTGCTCTTCACGCTGGGCTCGCTGCTGTGCAGCGTGGCGCCCAATCTCACGTTCCTCGTCGTGTTTCGCATGCTGCAGGCCGTCGGCGGGTCGATGCTCAACCCGGTCGCGATGTCGATCATCCGCAACACCTTCGAGGATCCGCGCGAACGCGCGCAGGCCATCGGGATGTGGGGGGCGACCGTCGGCCTCAGCCTGGCGCTCGGCCCCGTCGTGGGCGGTGCCCTGGTGGGGTCGATCGGCTGGCGTTCGATCTTCTGGATCAACATCCCCGTCGGGCTCGCCGCCATCGTCCTGACCGCCCTGTTCGTTCCCGAATCGCGGGCGCCGCGACCACGGCGATTCGACCCGGTCGGACAGGTGCTCGTCATCACGCTGCTCGCCTCGCTGACCTACGCCATCATCGAGGGCCCGAGCCTCGGCTGGGGGTCGGCGTCCGAGCTGGGGCTGTTCGCCGTCGTCGCCGCGTCGCTGATCGCGCTGCTGTGGCAGGAGTCTCACCGCGCCGAGCCCCTCATCGAGCTGCGCTTCTTCCGCAGCGTGCCGTTCTCGGGCGCCACGGTCATCGCGGTCAGTGTGTTCGCCGCGCTCGGCGGTTACCTGTTCCTCAACACGCTCTACCTGCAGGAGGTCCGGGGCCTGTCGGCGTTCCACGCGGGATTGTTCACGCTACCGATCGCCGCCATGACGCTCATCTTCGCGCCGCTGTCAGGGCGCCTGGTGGGCCGTCACGGCTCGCGCGTGCCGCTCGTGCTCGGCGGCGTCGGCATCACCGTCTCGAGCATCATGCTCACCGGCCTGTCCGACACGACGCCGGTGGGCTGGCTGCTGGTGGCCTACTTCGCCTTCGGAATCGGCTTCGGCCTCGTCAATCCCCCGATCACCGTGACCGCCGTCTCCGGCATGCCTGCGGCGCAGGCCGGCGTGGCCTCCGCAGTGGCGTCGACCTCGCGCCAGGTCGGCCAGACGCTCGGTGTCGCGCTTGCCGGAGCGATCGCCGCCCCGGCCGCCGAGAGCGCCCTCCGCCTCGGCCTGGCCCGCTCCAGCCACGCCGGCTGGTGGTTCACCGCCGGCTGTGGGGTGATCGTGGTCATCCTCGGGCTGGCGACGACGACACAGCGGGCCAAGCGGACCGCCCGGGTGGCCAGCGCGCAGTTCGGTGAGGTCGACGGCCTGCCCGCCGGAGCGTGAGGACGCGATGACTCGGCCAGCCGCCCGCCCGCGCCCCGCAGCGCCGCAGCTGGCCGCCGACGCGTGGCGCAGCATGCGCATGCTCGTGCTCGACCTGCATGACCGCCGCCACCAGGCCAGCGCTGCGGTCGAGCTCAGCTTCCTGCGCATCAAGGCCCTGAAGGTGCTCGACGTCGGACCGACGACCATGCGTGAGCTCTCGGGCCGGCTCGGCGCCGACCCGCCCTACGTCACGCTCATCAGTCAGGATCTCGAGCAGCGCGGTCTGGTGCGCCGCACCGTCCACCCGACCGATCGGCGCGCGAAGCTGCTGAGCATCACGCCGGCCGGGCAGGCCGTGCTGGCGCGGGCCGAGGCCGTGCTCGACGAGCCGCCGCCGGCGCTGCTCGACCTGACATCCCAGGAGCTGGAGATCCTCACGGTCCTGCTCGACCGCGTGGTCGAGGCTGTCGAGGGCTCACCGCTTCCGGGGGCGGCGTCCCCCGCGCCCGAGCCGGAGCCCGAGCGGCGCAAACGCCGCCGCGCGGCTACCCGGTGACCGGCAGCACGAGCGTTGGCCCCTCCACGCTGCCCTCGTTCGGTACGACGGCGGTGCCGATGGCGAAGAACTCGATGATGTGCGAGCCCCAGCCGTGGCTGCCCTGGGCCAGGCGCGCCCCGACGATGCCCTGGGCCTGCAGCTGCTCGGCCTCGGTCTGCATGCGCTGGGTGGCCAGCTCGCGGGCCTCGTAGAGCGCCTCGGTGAAGATCGTCATCTCCTGGTTCTGGCCGATCTGACGGAACGCCTGGCGCATGCTCTGGTGCGCCACGTGGTAGACGCAGTTGCCCATCACCAGGCCGACTGGGCGGAAACCCGTCCGCAGCACGGTGGTGAAGTCCTGCCCCGACAGGTCGCTGGTGAACGGGCGTCCGTTCGGCGCGCGGTGCAGCACGCCCTCACGATGCTTGACAGCGGTGCCGACGGCGATGAACTCGGCCATGTCGGCGCCCCACTCGTAGCGGCCGATGTCCAGGCGCACGCCGACGACTCCGTCGGCACCGAGCGCGTCGGCCTCCTCCTCCATGCGCGTCATGGCCAGCTCGCGCGCGTGGTACATCGCCTGGGTCAGCGTGCCCATCTCCTGGCTGCGCTTCCAGTTGGCCTGCTGGAAGCCGATGTGGTAGATCGAGCTGCCGAGCACGAGGCCGAGCGGCTCGAATCCGGCCTGGCGGATGACCAGGTGCTCGTTGGGCGACAGATCGCTGGTGAAGAAGCCGCTCTGCAGGTCGCGCTTCATGCGCTCCACGCGCGCGCGGCCGGCCTCGGGGATCCCCGCGAGCGAGCCGGCCTCGTACCGCCCGGCGGTCGGAGCGGCGTTGACCGGTGGGGGCGGGACCTCCTGCTGCGGCGGCTCGGTCGCAGCGGCAGCCGCCTGCGGCGGCGGTGTGTCCGATTCATCACGCTTGAGAAAACCCACGGTGTGTCCCTTCTCGTCAGATGAGCAGTTGCCGCAGCGCCGCGCGGGTGCGCTCGCTGCTCTGCGCCTCGGCCGCCAGCGACTCGCTGAGGCGCCGCAGCCAGAGGTCGAAGTCGACGCGCTCGTGCTTGAGCGCGATGCCGCCGGATACCCGCGTCCAGATGGCTTCCACGGTCCCATTGCTGACCTGCACCTCCGGGCGGCTGTCGGTGAGCTGCAGGACGACGCGGTGCACGCGCTTGGGTCCGAGCACGCCGGCCCGCCGGCGCTGCACCGACACGCGGCCGGGAAGCGCGGTGCTCAGCTTGTCGGCGAGCACCTCGACGAACGTCTCGAGATCGGCGCTGTCCGCCCGCAGCGCCGCCGCGAGCACATCGACGTCCAGATCGGCCCCGTCGCTTGCCACGGGGCCCAGCCTACTTACCCACCGGAGCGGGCGGAATCCAGCTGAGGCTCGGGCGGGGGCTGGGGCTGTGGCTCGGGCACCAGCGACAGCGCGGGTGGCGCCGGCGCGGCCTGGTCGGGGGGGCGGCCGCCGGCCGTCGCGTCGCCGGCGGGCGGGTCGCCGGCGTCGTCCAGCGCGGCCGGCGACTGCTCGGCGTACACATGCAGCAGATCCGGGATGAGCTCGAGGAACACGTCGACGAGGGCGGGGTCGAAATGCGAACCGCCGCTGCGGCGGACCTCCGCGAGCGCGTCGTCGATCGTCCAGGCCTTCTTGTACGGCCGCGGCGAAAGCAGGGCGTCGAACACGTCGCAGATCGCGCATATCCGGCCGACCAACGGAATCTCCTCGCCGACGAGGCCGGCGGGATAGCCGTTGCCGTCCCAGTGCTCGTGGTGCGTGAGCGCGATCGTCTCGGCCATCTGGATGATCGGCCGCTCCGAGCCGCCGAGGATCTCCCCGCCGGTCGTGGTGTGAGCGCGCATGATCACCCACTCCTCGGGGTCGAGTCGGGCCGGCTTGAGCAGCACCGCGTCGGGGACGCCGATCTTGCCGACGTCGTGCATGATGCTGGCGACGCCGAGCATGGCCGCCTCGTTCTGGCTCATCCCGGCGGCCAGGCCGAGGCTGCTCGCACAGGAAGCCGATGCGCTCGATGTGCTCGCCGGTATCGGTGTCGCGCGACTCGGCGGCGTGCGCGAGACGGTGCACGATCTCGAGCTCGGTGGCCGATAGCTGGCGGTCGCGCTCGCTGACGGTGTGCTCCAGCACCCGCGCGTACATCGCAATCAGTCGGCGCTCGATGTCGCCGGCCAGGGCCGCCACCGCGATCGTCGCCACGATGCTCACCCCCCAGGTGATCAGCGGATCCGCCGCGTCGAGGATGAGCCATGGTCGAACGCGATGACGCAGGTCGCGGCGTAGGCGGCGGCCGACGCGAGGCTCGCCAGCACCGCCAGGCGCAGGCGCAGGCGCAGCGCGAGCAGCGGGCTCAGCAGCGCGGCCAGGATGATGGCGAGCACCGCCGTCCAACCCGGCGCGTCGCGCAGCGGGTTGCCGTGCAGCGCCGAGTAGATCGCCGCCGCCTGGATCTCTGGCCCGGCCATCGGCCGACCGGTGGTCGTTGGCGTCGCGTGCACGTCCTGCAGCAGCGGCGAGGTGACGCCGATGACGACGATCTTGCCGGCGATCTGGCTGCGCGCCACCCGGCCGGTCAGGACGTCGCCGTAGGAAACGAACGGGAACGTGCCCGGGGGTCCCGGGAAGTCGATCCAGGCCGGGTCGGGTCCGAACTGGGCGCGCGTGATCGTGTGGCCGAGGACCCGCTCGGCGGTGGCCACGCCGATCGTGGGGATTCCATCGATCGAGTAGTCGTAGGCCCGGAAGACGTCACCGTCGCTGACGAAGTTCGCGCGAGCGGCGCGCGAGTTGATCTTCGCCAGGTTCGCCTCCCCGCCGAACACCGTCGTGTGCCCATGTCCGTCGGAGGCGATCGCAGCCAGGATCGCGCCCCCGGCGGAGCCGATCGCGGAATACAGCGCGTCATCATCGGCGGTGTCGGTCGGCTGGCTGAAGTCGGCGTCGAACACGATCGTGCTCGCGCCGTCGGCGTGCAGGCGGTCAACGACCTGGGCGTCGATCGCCCGCGGGAACGGCCAGCGGAGGTTGAGCTGCCCCAGCGTCGCGTCGTCGACCCCGACGACGACGATCCCCTGGGGGTGCACGGTCGGGCGCCAGCGGAAGCGCAGGTACACGCTCTGGGACTCCGCCCCCCGCCATACCCCGAGCGCGTACGTGCCGAGGCCGAACGCGAGCCCGACGAGCGCCACGGCAGCGAGGGCCTGTATGCGCAGGCGCCGGCGCGGGTGATCGTTGGTCGTCATCGACCTCGCCCCGCGATGTCGGTCAGGCGCCGCGCGCCAGATAGCTGTGGCCGGCGGTGACGCGCACCGTCCGGTGGGTGATGCGGTTGGTGACCAGGACGGCGCCGCGGGCCACCGTGGTCAGCGTGCCGTCGCAGCGATTCTGCACCAGCCACACCGTGCCCTGGACGGTGGCGACGCTGTCGTTGCCCTGCGTGGTGTACCGACCATGGTTGTCGGAGCTCCACAGGCTGCTCACCACGTGAGCAGAGGGCTTCGCGCGCACGGCGCTGCGACCGGCGCGGGCGATCGTCGCCCCGGCCGCCGCGCGCCCGGAGTGTGCGGCGGACGCCGCGCAGGCTCGGCGACTGCCCCCGGCCAGCGTCAACAGCACGCGGCCGTGCTGTCCGGCGAGGTAGTGCACGCGGAAGCCTCCCCCCCACACCATGACCGTCTGCGTGTGACCGTGCGTATCAAGGGCGGTCGTGAGGTCGACCACCCCGGCGTGGGCGTCGATGAAGGTACCGTCGGGAACGTCCAGGCTGCCGCTCACCGCGACCGGTCGTGAGGCCCCGGGCGGCTGCACGACGACGACGCCGGTCGTGTCGGACACCACCGCGGTGCGCTGGATCTCCGGTGGTAGCGCGGCGCCCGTGGCCGAAACTCCGGTGGAGCCGACGATCGAGCCCTGCCCGTTCGTCGAAGCGCCGCCGCCGCTGCCGGGCGCCGTGGCCGAGCCGCTGGAGCCGCTCGCCCCGGTGGCGCCGGTGGCGCCGGTCGTGCCGGCCGGACCCGTCGTCCCGACCGGGGTGCTGGCGCCCGAGGAGCCGCCACCCGTGCCGACCGTGACGCCGGAGCCGGAGCCGCCGGACGCGCTCACCGTGGTCGTGGTCGTCACGGTGGTCGAGCCGCCGGTGCCGGTGCCCACGCTGCCGCTGCCGCTCGCGGCGATCGTGAAGGTCTGGTCGCTGCCGTAGGTGGTGCCGAGCAGGTTCGAGGCGACGACGCGGTAGTGGTAGGTCACACCGGGGGTCAGCCCGCCGATCGTCACCGAGACCGTCGTGGAGAGCAGCAGCGCGTTGAGGCTGAGCGACGTGCTCGTGGAGCCGTAGGCCGTGGTTGTGCCGTACTGGAAGGAGACGATCGTGGCGAGGTCATCGTCACTGACCGTGGCGTCGAGCGTCACCGACGCGCCGGACGCGGCGCGTGCCGCCGGCTGGCGATGAGCCGCCCCGCCGTGGCCGTGAGCCGACGCCTGGGCGCCGACGGCGGCCAGTGCCAGCGTGACGGTGGCGAGGGCGACCAGCGGGCGAATGGGCAGCGCGAGCATGCCCACGTTGTCGTCGCGGCGGACGGGTCCGTTGAGCGCACCGGCTGCCTGCTGGACTCATCGGCCTGGGCGCGCGCGGCCGCGCGAGGGAGCGACCTTGCGGTCGGCGCCGCCGCAAGGGCGCGGCCGGCTAGACCTCGGCGTCGTCGAGGAGCTGATGGGCGAGCGCGGCCATCGTGCGCGCCACGGCCACCTGCTCCTCCTCATCGCTGCCGGTCTGGGCCAACCGCCGCCGCAGCGCGGCGCCAAAGCGCTCGAGGAACGCGTGCTGCTCGGCCAGCGACGCCCCGCCGATCTGCGCGCGACGGCTGAGCTCGCGCACGCCGTCGCCGAGCGACAGGTAGCTGCCCGACCGGAACGCGTCGCCGAGCCGCCGCAGCCAGGCGTCGACGGCGGGACGGGCATCCTCGCGGCCGAAGTATCCGCCGGCGCCCTCATAGATTGCGCGGCAGGCCACGTCGATGAGCGCCGGGCCCTCCTCGCCGAGCACCACGCCCGCGTCGACGACCGGTCCGTCCGGGAACTTGGGGGCCCGCAGGCGGACGTTGGCCGGGGGCGGCGCGAGCTGGCGCAGTTCGGATAGGCGGAAGCGCCGGTGACCTCCGCTGGTGCGCACGGTGGGGATCCGCCCGTCGTCCGCCCAACGGCGCAGCGTGCTCGAGGAGATGCTCAGCAGCGACGCGGCCTGACCGAGGGTCATCGTCTGTGCGGCGTCCACGAGCTCGTCCTCGCCCCCGGCCGTCGGACCGGCGGACGGCGGCAGGGCGAGTGGGGTCTCCGCGTCGGCCATCGGCTGGTTGCTCAGCGCGAACAGCTCCATCAGGGTCGCGGGAGGCACGGGACCGAGGAAGTGCAGCCCCTGCCCGGCGTTGCAGCCGAGCTCGCGCAGCGTCTCGAGCTGGTCGGCGGTCTCGACGCCCACCGCGACCACCGACAGGCCCATCGCGCGCCCGATCTCCAGCACGCCCTCGACGATCGCGCGTGCCGGTGTGGTGCCCTCGAGATCCTCCACGAACGAGCGCTCGATCTTCAGCCCGTCCATCGGCAGGCGTCGCAGGTACGACAGCGACGCGTACCCGGTGCCGAAGTCGTCCAGCAGCACCGCCACGCCGAGCGAGCGCAGCTCGGCCAGACGGGTGGCCGCACCGGCGGAGTGGCGCAGCGCCGTCTGGGCCACCTCGACGACCAGCTGAGATCCGACAAGCCCGCATCGCCTCAGCTCGGCCGCCACGTCGACCGCGAACTGCGGGTCCGACAGCTCATCGGCGGAGACGTTGATGCACACCCTCGGCGGGCCCGCGGCGCCGTGCTCGGCGGTCCAGACGGACAGCTGCCGACAGGCCTCGGCCATCATCCAGCGGTCCAGCTCGGCGAGCACGCCGGCTCGCTCGGCGACGCCGAGGAAGCGAGAAGGCAGGAGCAGTCCGTGCCGGGGGTGGTCCCAGCGCACGAGCGCCTCGACGGCGATCACCGCCGCGGAGTCGAGTGAGACGATCGGCTGGTAGAAGAGCTGTAGCTCCTGCCCGCAGCTGATCGCCGAGCGCAGCTCGCTCTCCATGCGCAGGTCCTCGAGCAGGCCGTGGCGCAGCTCGGGTTCGAACACCTCGACGCGACCGCCGCCGCGACGCTGCGCCCGGTGCTGCGCCGTCGCCGCGTCGCGCACCACCTCCTCGGCGCCCATGCGGGAGTTGTCGGCCAGCGCGATGCCGGCGCTCGCGGACAGCAACAGCTCCTGTCCGCCCACGACGATCGGCGCTGCCGCCAGCGCGAGAGCCTCGTCGGCCACGGCCTTCGCGGCCGCCTGCGGGTCGTCGTCGGCGACGAGCAGGGCGAAGCTGTCACCGGCCAGGCGTGCCAGGCTCGTCCCGTCCAGGGCCAGGCGGCGCAGCCGGCCGGCGGTCGTGCGCAGCACGTCGTCGGCGGCCCGGGGGCCGAGCGCGTCGACGACGCGAGAAAGCTGGTCGAGCCCCACCACGATGACCGCCGACCCCTTGCTACCGGGTGCGTGGCTGACGGCGCGGCGCAGATCCCCGTCGAACACCGCCCGGTCGGGCAGACCAGTGAGCGGATCGACGCCCGACTCGGGACGCGGGCCGTCCTGGACCGGCGAGGCGTTCGCCTCCGTCGACGCGTTCTGGGGGTCGAGCATCAGCCCGCCCCAGACGCGCCCGGATACCGCGGGCAGGACGAATACACGGCGTGGGACCGTCGCATAGGAGAGACATCGGTCGCAGGCCGGGAGATATTGAGCGGAAGGCCACCTTCGCACCCGTTGCCAGCGTCCGCGCCCAAGCCGTCCGCGTGCGGTGCCGGCGGCCGATCGGCGACCGACCCGGTCAGGACAGGCAGCGCGGGCTGAGCGGCACGCTCAAGCCGGCGAGCGCGACGGCGTCCTGCTTGCACCAGGTCAGCGTGCGAGCGCGCCGATCGGCCACGCCGTAGAACGTGTAGCCGATCGACGCGGACGTCACGGAGCAGATGAACGGCTCGCGTCCACGGTGACGCGCCCCGACGGACGAGCACCGCACCGTCTCGAGTGGCCCGGTGAGGTCATGGGAGGCGATCCGCGCGCGCACGTCGGCGGCGATCGCTCGCACGAGGGCCTCCCGGGGCGACCCCGTGGTGCCGAGACGCGCCTGGTGGGGCGCCTGGTCCTGGCGCACCACGATCTGTCCCTGCTGGTTGGCCTCCACCGTCCCAAGCGCATCCTCGGTCGGCGCGGTCGAGTCGTGGCCGTGGACCACCAGGTATGCACCGATGCCCAGGCCGGCGAACAGGAGGATCGCGAGCACCCAGCGCACCCACAGGGGCACCTCGATCATGTGACGCGGCATGCTCCCCAGATAGCACATGCCGGGCCGCGCGGGCGCCGCCGTCGGGCTCGACGCCCGGCCACATCCGGGCGCACCCCCTACAGCTCGGCCGCCGCGGATCCGACAACGATGAGTATGGAGCCGCTGGAGCTGACCGTGGAGCAATGCCGGTTCATCGCCGCCGTCCGGGCGCGGAACCCGCGCGCCGACGTGCGGGTGCACCGCACACGCGCGGGCGTCATCCTCGAGGTACGCCAGGGTCGCCGCGTGGAGCTCGCTCGCGTCGACGCGTTCGGTCGCGTCCGCCACGACCGCCATGTGCGTGCTCCCACCCGGCTGCCGGCACCGCGCCCCACCGCCGCCGCGCCGGCGCGCAGCGCCCCGCCATGGGGCACCTCGCCCCGGGCGGCCTGACCTCTCGGCGGGCCGAACCGACGGCGGTGGGCACCGCCGTCGCCCGGTTCGGCGCGACAGGCCGCGTCAGCCGCCGGCGACGGCCGGCAGGATCGTCACCTCGGCGCCGTCGGCCACGACCGTGTCCAACCCGTCGAGGAACCGGATGTCCTCGCCGCTGACGTAGACGTTGACGAAGCGCCGCAGCGCCCCGCCATCGTCGGAGATCCGGTCGCGCAGCTCGGAGAAGTTCTCGAACAGGCTGTCGAGCACCTCACGCACGTTGCCGCCATTCACCTCGGTCTCGGACACCCCACCCGCCGCCGCACGCAGCTGGGTGGGGATCTTCACGGTGACGGCCATCGATCATCGCGCCCCGGCGGCCGCGTGGGCCACCAGGGGCGCCTCGTCCACGTTCGCCTCGAAGGCGTCCACCGACGGGTCGATCTCATAGGCCTCGAAGCTCCCGCGCACCGCGTCGAGCGTCTTCAGTCCGTCGCCGGTGATGACCAGCACGACGCTGTCCTGCGAGCCGATGTCACCCCGGGCCGCCAGCTTGGCCAGCGTCGCCGTGGTGACGCCACCGGCGGTCTCGGTGAAGATGCCCGTCGTGCGGGCGAGCAGACCGATGCCCTCGCGGATCTCCTCGTCGGTGACCGAGTCCACACCGCCGCCGCTGCGACGCGCAAGCTCGATCGCGTACGGGCCGTCCGCCGGGTTGCCGATGGCCAGCGACTTGGCGATCGTGTCCGGCTTGACCGGGCGGCACACGTCGTGCCCGGCGGCAAACGCCGTGGCGACCGGCGAGCAGCCCGTGGCCTGCGCGCCGTGCATCGCCGGCAGGTCGCCCTCGAGCAGGCCGACCTGACGAAACTCGTCGAAGCCCTTGCCGATCTTCGTGAACAGCGAGCCCGAGGCGATCGGCGCCACGACGCGATCGGGCATGGTCCACCCCAGCTGCTCGGCGATCTCGAAGGCGATCGTCTTGGATCCCTCGGCGTAGTACGGGCGCAGGTTGACGTTCACGAACGCCCAGTCGCGCTCGGCCGACAGCTCCGTGCACAGGCGGTTGACGTCGTCGTAGTTGCCCCGCACGGCGACGAGCTTCGTGCCGTAGATACCGGTGGCCAGGATCTTCTGCTCCTCCAGGTCAGCCGGGATGAACACGTAGGACTCCATCCCCAGCGCCGCGCCGTGGGCGGCCACCGAGTTGGCGAGGTTCCCGGTCGAGGCGCAGGCGATGACCGCGAACCCGAGCTCGCGTGCGCGCGCCGTGGCGACCGACACCACGCGATCCTTGAACGAGTGCGTCGGGTTCGCCGCATCGTTCTTCACCCACACCTCACGCAGGCCGAGCTCGGCGGCCAGGCGGTCGGCGCGCACGAGCGGCGTGCAGCCGGCCGGCAGCCCCGCTCGCGATGACCGTCGCGACGACGGCCCGGGCGGTCCGCCGGCGAGCGGGAGGAAGTCCGAGTAACGCCAGATGTTCTGGGGCCCGCTCTGGATCCGCCGCCGCCGCTCGGCGACGTTCAGCGTCGTGTCGTGGCGATAGGCCACCTCGAGCGGCCCGAAGCAGCGCTCGCACACATACAGCGCCTCGAGCGGGTACTCGGTCCCGCATTCCCTGCACTTGAGTCCTTCAGCTGTCATGTTCTGAACCTCCGCTGGGCTGTGGCGAAGGTCCTCGGTGAAAGACTCCAACCACATCTCCCAGGCCTTTGTTGGAGCCTGATGGAATTGGCACCATCCCCGCTTTCGCGGGAGGTTGCCGGGGTTTCAACGGGCCAGTCCCTCCACCCCTCTGGATGCGTCCAGCTATGTGCGCCGCAGTATACAAGCCATCGGGCGGAACTGGCGTACAAGTTCCACCCGGCAGCCGGTGGCGGCCATCGGCCAGGCCGACACCCATGTCATCGTCCAATCGCGAGGATGCTGAAGCGCCGGACGCCGCTGGTAACGCTGCCCCGCCCGCGGTGTAGCCGATCGCGGTGACCGAGACGACGAACTCGCTGCGGGAGGCCGAAGCGCAGCGCCAGGGGCGCTTCCGGCGCTCAGGCGAGGACGAGGCCGCTCGCCTGCCGAGCGAGCGCAAGCGTCTGCTGGTCGTCGTCAATCCGTATGCCACGACCGTCTCGCAGCAGTTGAGCCACCTCGTCGTGCATGCCCTGCGGTCGCTCTACGACGTCGAGGCCGTCGACACGCAGGCGCCGGGGCATGCCACCGAACTGGCCCGTCAGGCGGCCCGCGAGCGGTTCGACGTCGTCGTCGCCTTCGGCGGCGACGGCACCGTCAACGAGGTGGCCAACGGGCTCGCCGGGTCGCAGACCGCGCTGACCTGCCTGCCCGGCGGCTCGGCGAACGTGTTCGCCAAGATCCTCGGCATCCCCGGCGACCTGGTCGACGCCACCGAGCATCTGCTCCACGTCGCCGACGACTGGCAGCCGCGCCCGGTCGACCTCGGCGTGGTCAATGGTCGCTCCTTCACGTTCTCCTCCGGGCTCGGCCTCGACGCGAGCGTGACCAGGCGCGTGGACGCCCGTCCCCGCCTCAAGGCGCGCTATGGGCCGTGGTTCTTCGCCTGGGCGGGCATCGCGAGCTTTCACCGCGAGTACCTCGTACACCCGCCCCGCATGGTCGCCACCGTCGGCGCGCACCGCTACGAGGGCGTCACGGCCGTCGTGCAGAACGCGACCCCGTTCACGTACTTCCGCAACCGCCCGATCGAGATCGCCGAGGGCGTCGACCTGCAGTCGGGCACGCTCGCCGGCGGGGTGCTGGGGCGCTGCAGCCCGATCGACATGCCGACGTTCACTTGGCGGGCGCTGTCGTCCCGCGCGCGCGTGGCGCGCCACCGTCGCGTGGCCGTGTTCGCCGGCGCCACCGAGGTGCTCGTGCGCAGCGCCGACGAGCGCCCGCTGCCGCTGCAGGTGGACGGGGACTACCTCGGCGAGGTGGCCGAGGCGCGCTACGGCATCGAGCCGGGGCGCCTGCTCGTCGTCTCCTGAGCGCCCGGACCGCTAGCCGGCGCCGCCGGCGCCCGGGGTGACGCGATAGGCGTCGAACACCGATTCGATGCCCCGCAGCCTGGTGATCGCGCCCTTCAGCGTGTGGGTGTCGGCCACCTCGACCACGAAGCGGTTCTTGACCATCGGCGGCTCGGACAGGCACCGCGCCTCGATGATGTTGATGCCCGACTCGGCGAACGTGCGTGAGAGATCCTCGAGCAGACGGTGACGGTCCCAGGCGTCGATCTGAAGCTCAACCCGGAACGAGGCGGCATTGTCGCCGTCCCACGAGACGGGCGTGAAGCGCTCCGGGTCCTTGCGCAGCAGGCGCGCGTTGGGACAGTCCTCGCGATGGATCGTGATCCCGCGTCCGAGCGAGATGTAGCCCACGATCGGATCCCCGGGCACCGGCCGACAGCACTTGGCCAGGCGCAGCATCACGTCTGAGACGCCCTCCACGCGGATGCCGTACTGGCCCGAGGAGGTCGTCGGCTGGCGGCGGGTGCGCCCGACGTGCAGCAGGTCGGCGGCGGCGGTCTGCTCGCCGTCGGCCGCCTCGCCCTGCTTGAGGCGCTGCATGACCTTGTTGACGACGACCTTGGCCGAGATCTTGGCGCCGCCCAAGGCGATGTAGAAGTCGTCGGCCTTGCGGAATCCCATCTCCCGGATGACGTCGGCCAGTAGCGGCGAGCCGGTGATCTTCTGGGCCGGCAGGCCCGCCTTCTTGAGGTGATCCTGCAGCAGCTCGCGACCGCTGTGCTCTGTGTCCTGACGCGACTCGGCCTTGAACCAGGCCTTGATCTTGTTGCGCGCGCGCGTCGTCTTGACGACGGCGAGCCAGTCACGGGACGGCCCCCGCTCGCGCTTGGCGGTGAGGATCTCGACGATGTCGCCCGAGTTGAGCTCGTAGTGCAACGGAACGATCTTGCCGTTGACGCGCGCGCCGACGCAGCGGTGGCCGATCTCGGTGTGCACCTCGTAGGCGAAGTCCAGCGGCGTGGCGCCGGCGGCGAGCGACTTCACCTCGCCCTTGGGCGTGAACACGTACACCTCGTCCTCGAAGAGGTCGTTGCGCAGCGTGTCCATGAACTCGTGCGGATCGGAGAGATCCTTCTGCCAGTCGAGCATCGAGCGCAGCCACTTGATCTTCGTCTCGCCGTCGCCGCCCAGCCCGGCGCTGGCAGCTCGTCCGCGGCCGCCTCCCTTGCCCCCACGCCCGTCCTTGTACATCCAGTGCGCGGCGACGCCGAACTCGGCCATCTCGTGCATCTCGTGCGTACGGATCTGGATCTCCAACGGCCGGCCCTCGGGCCCGATCACCGTCGTGTGCAGCGACTGGTACATGTTGAACTTGGGCATCGCGATGAAGTCCTTGAAGCGCCCGGGGAGGGGCTTCCACAGCGAGTGGATGACCCCGACCGCGCCGTAGCAGTCCTTCACCGAGTCGACAACGACGCGCATCGCGGTGAGGTCGTAGATCTCGTTGAACTCGCGGCCCTTCTTGGTCATCTTCGAGTAGATCGAGTAGAAGTGCTTCGCCCGCCCGGCGATCTGGGCCTCGATGCCGAGCGCCTCGAGCTCGCGCGCGAGGTACTCGCCGGCCTCGGACACGTAACGCTCGCGTTCGTCGCGCTGCTGGCTGACGAGCCCCTTGATCTCCTGGTACTTGCGTGGGTGCAGGGTCGCGAAGGCGAGATCCTCCAGCTCCCACTTGATCGCGTGGATGCCGAGCCGGTGGGCGATCGGCGCGTAGATCTCCAGCGTCTCCTTCGCCTTGTCGATCTGCTTCTGCTTGGGCATCGCGTCGATCGTGCGCATGTTGTGCAGGCGATCGGCGAGCTTGATGAGGATGACCCGAACGTCGGTGGCCATCGCCACCATCATCTTGCGGTAGTTCTCCGCCTGCGCCTCGTCGCGCGACTGGAAGGTGATCCCGGTCAGCTTGGTGACGCCATCGACGATCGTGGCGATCTCCTCGCCGAAGCGCTCGCGCACCTCGCCCAGCGACGCGGTCGTGTCCTCCACGGTGTCGTGCAGCAGCGCGGCGCACAGCGTCTCGGTATCAAGGCGCATCCCGGCGCAGATGCGCGCCACGCCCACCGGGTGCGTGATGAAGTCCTCGCCCGACTTGCGGCGCTGATCGGCGTGGTGCTCGCAGGCGAACACGAACGCGTCCTCCACGCGGTTGCGGTCGATCTCGATGGCGGCATCGGCGGCGTGCTCGGAGACGATCGCGAACAGGTCGGTGAGCAGCCGCCGCTCGAACTCGTTGAGCTCGGCGCGCACCGACGGCCGCGGCGCCAGCGTGGCCACCGCATCGACGGGCGTGCGCCGCGCGGCCGTCGCCGCCTCGCTGAGGCTCGACACGACCGGCATCGAGCCGTCCTCGGGTGGGGCCTCGGTCACGCGCGGTGTCTTGTCGGCTTCGCCGGAGATCGCCATCGTTACAGCGTAAGGCAGGATCCCGCCGAGCTGAAGCGCACATTCGTCGGGCGGCCGGCGCCCCCGACGCCGCGGCCCTCGCCCATCCGCTGAGAGCCCGTGGGCGACCTCACGCCGCCGGGCGCGGGGCCGACCGCGAAACGGCGTGCAGGACGGGCGCGGCGGGCAGCCTGGCCAGCCCCTCCGCGAGCACCGCCTGCGCGGCCCGGAAGGTGACCGAGCGCTCCAGTTCGGTGCGCGACGCGTCGCTGCGCACCTCGACGCTCGCGCCGTCGCGATCGACCACGGCCAGCCCCAGCTCGACGAGCACGCGGAGCAGCCGCCCGGCCAGGGACGCCGGACGGGACGGTCGCGCGTCCACGACGCCCGGAGGCGCGCCGCCGGCCAGCAGACGGCTCAGCGCCTCACCCTCGCACCGACCGGCGGCGCGCAGAGCGCGGTAGCAGTCGGCGAGGGCCGCGCGCAGGTCGTAGTCGCGCACCAGCGCTTGGCGGGCATAGGCCAGCTCTGCCGGCCCCCAGCACAGATGCACGTAGCGATCGGCGTCTCCGGCGTGGGCGACCGCCTCGGCATGACCCCAGGCGGGCGGGTCGAGCAGCGCCACGTGCGTGAACGGACCAGCGAGCTGCGGATCCAGCTCGAGCGCGCGATAGTCGCACAGTGCGAAGCCGCCCAGGCGCTCGTGCAGGTGCGACCAGCGCCGCTGCGCGTCGGCGCACACCACGAGCAGCGACTCGCCGCCGGCGACGAGGCCGGTGAGGGTTCCGGCGATGCCGTGCCCGCGGCGGTCGCACACGGTGCGCCGCGTCGCGGGCGCCGGTGGGCCCGCGCCGGGCGGGCCGGCCGCCAGCTCGGACCAGACGCCGGCCAGGAAGTCGCCGGGCTCGCCGAGCCGCATGATCGGCGCCGGCGCGCAGGGCTGCAGGTGGCGCAGCACCAGGCGCGGCTCCACGGCGCCGCGGAACTCGTTGACCTCCAGGGTGAAGACGGCGTCCCCCGGGACGTCCTCGCCGATCGGCAGGCGTCCGCCGTTGCCGAAGGCGACCGCCTGCGAGCGTGCCCCGCCGGAGCGCACGGAGAAGCGCACATGGCGTCCCTCCCCCATCGGGCGGGCATCGTGCACGGTGACCGCGGGCAGGAGCAGCGAGGGCGCCGGGTTCTCGCGACCGAACGGACCGAGCGTCTGCAGCTCCTCGGCCAGCGCGAGGCCGACCTCGTCGCCGGCGACGACGGCGTCGACGCGCACCGTCGGCGTCAGGTCGGACGCGGACAGGACGCCATCGGCGTGCCGACAGAACGCGGCCTCGAACGCCGCCAGCTGCGAGCCGTCGATCTCCAGGCCGGCGGCCGCACGGTGCCCGCCATAGCGGCGCAGGTGTCCGGCACAGGCGGCCAGCCCGGCGAGGAGATCGAAGCCGTCGATGCTGCGTCCCGAGCCGCGCCCGCCGTCCTGGCCGAGGGAGATGCAGACGACCGGGCGGTGGTGGCGCTCGACCAGCCGCGACGCGACGATCCCGATCACCCCCGGATGCCAGTCCTCACCGGCGAGCACGTACGCGGCGCGCTCGCCGCGCGCGGCCAGCTGGGCCTCGGCTTCGAACAGGATCCGGGTCTCGGTGTGGCGGCGGTCGATGTTGGCCCGCTGCAGCTCCTCGGCCACGGCGGTCGCGCGCCCCGGGTCCTCGGTGAGGATCAGCTCGAGCGCCGCATCGGCGCGGTGCAGGCGCCCGGCGGCGTTCAGCCGCGGGCAGAGGGCGAAGCCGACGGCGCGCTCGTCGACGCGACTGGGATCGACCCCCGAGACGGCCATCAGCGCGCGCAGGCCCGGCTTGGCGGTGGTGGCCAGCGCTCGCAGCCCCCGGCGCACGAGCGTGCGGTTCTCCCCGAGCAACGGCACGACATCGGCAATGGTGGCCAGCGCGACGAGGTCGAGGTCGGCGCGCAGCGGCTCCTCGGAGCGGCCGCGCGCGCGGTAGATCGCGCGCGCGAACTGGTAAGCCACGGCCGTCGCGCACAGTCCCGGGCACGGGTAGCCGCACACGGCCGGGTGGACGATCGGCGCGTCGGGGAGGCGCCCGTCCGCCCGCGGAGCGTGGTGGTCGGTCACCACGACGTCGATCCCGGCCGCCCGGGCCTGGGCCACCTCCGCCACCGCGCCGATGGCGCAGTCGGCGGTGATGAGCAGGCGGGTCCCGCGCGCCGCCAGGCGCTGCACCGTACGCTCGTTGAGTCCGTAGCCGTCGGTCGCGCGATCGGGCAGGTACCAGTCGACGGCGGCCCCCAACCCACGCAGTGCCCGCACGAGCACCGCGGTCGAGCACACGCCGTCGACGTCGTAGTCGCCGTGTACGGTGATCCGGTTGCCCTCGCGCGCGTGACGGTCCACGAGCGCGACGGCCGCGTCGATGCCGGCGAACGCGTCGGGCTCGTGGTGCTCGTCGGCCGCCAGGAACGCACGCGCCCGCTGCGGATCGGCCAGCCCACGCCGCACGAGCACTTGGGCCACGACGTGGCTGACGCCGAGTTCGCGGGCCAGGAGCAGCGTGTCCCGGGCCGGGGCCGGGGCCAGCTGAAGCATGGGATCGGGCAAGGTCCCCGGGAGACTAGGCCCCGCCGGCGACGGAATCCCCGTCCGGAGCGCCTGCAACTGCGCCTCGACGGTCGAAATCATGGCCTGAAGTCAGACCAAATATCCGGCCGCCGTCACGCGCGGGCGGTACAGCTTCGGCCCGGACGCGCCGAGAGTTTTGCCTGTGACGATTGCATCACGCCTCGGTGGCGCCCGCAGCGAGTTGGGCGACGCGATGGCTGACCGCCCGACGACGATGCCGGATATCCCGCGCGCGCAGCGCGTGGCGGCGCGCTCGGTCGCCTCCGGGGCGCGCGCCGGCATCGCCGTGGCCGCGGTGGCGCTCGTGGCCAGCGACCCGAGCATGCACCCCTATCCGCTACTGGCGGGGCTCGGGATGGCCATCGTGGCCGTATGCGCAATGAGCCAGTTCGCCAATCTCGGCGTGCAAGCAGGCCGCGTCGAGGAGGCCGTGGCGGCGCTCGCGGGGGTGCTCGTCAACGGCTTCGGCGACGAGCGGGTGACGGTCGTCACGCTGCTGTGGCTGGCCGCCGTGATCACCGGCGCCCTGGCCCGCGCCACCGTGAACGTGCTCGCGGCTGCGATCTTCGTGGTGGCGATGGGCCTGCCGATCGTGCTGGTCGGATCGCTGCAGCCCAGCTATGTGGGCCTGTGCGTGGCCGCCGCCGCCCTGCTGCTCTCCGGACGGGCCGTGATGGGCGAGCTGGGCAGCCTGCTCGAGCTCGCGCGCTATGAGGCCGATCACGACGGGCTGACGGGCGGCCTCGCCCGCTCCGCCTTCCGTGCGGCGCTCGACGCGGCGCTCGCGGACGCCGACGAGCAGCACCCGCTGGCGCTCGTGATGCTCGACCTCGATCGTTTCGGGCTCGTCAACAAGCTTCATGGTCACGCGGCCGGCGACGCCCTCCTGGCCAACGTGGTCGGGCACATGCGCGCGCTCGGAGACGCAACATCGCTCGTCGGACGCCTCGGCGGCGACGAGTTCGCCGTCACCGTGCGCGAGGCGCCGGAGGCGGTGGCCCACCAGCTGCTCGAGCGGCTGGCACACGGCGACGGCACGGCGCCGAGCGCCGCCGGGTCCGTCGGTATCGCCTGGGCGCCGCGGGACGGCGGCGACGCCAACTCGCTGTTGCGCGCCGGCGACGTCGCCCTGCGCGTGGCCAAGCGCAGCGGCCAGCGGTGCGTGTCCACCTACAACGGCGAGTCGCTGAGCGGCGATGGCGACAACGACGCCGAGGCCATCCTGGCCCGGTTGATCGGCGGCGAAGGCATCGAGATGGTCACCCAACCGATCTTCGACCTGCTCACCGGTGAAGCGCACGCCTACGAGGCACTGGCTCGCTTCCGGCTGGGGTCGACCGCCAGCCCGCTGCACTGGTTCTCACTGGCCGAGGAGTTCGGTGAGCGCGACGCGCTCGAGCAGGCCTGCCTGGCGGCGGCCATCCAGCTGCTGCCCGATCTCCCCGACGGTGCGCGACTGTGCGTCAACCTATCGGGCACCACGTTGCCGGACGCGCGGACGCTGGCCATCCTCGAGACGCCCGCCGACCTGTCGCGCCTGGTGGTGGAGATCACCGAGGACACGCTCGCCCGCAACGACGACCCGTCGCTGAACGCGGCAATCGCCGTCCTGCGCCGGCGCGGCACGCTGCTGGCGGTCGACGACATGGGCGCGGGCTATGCGGGGCTGCGCCAGATCACCGCGGTCCATCCCGACTACCTGAAGCTCGACCGCTCGCTCGTCACCGGGATCGAGCCCGACGACGACCGGGCCGCGCTGGTCAAGGCGATGGTCGACTACGCCGAGCGGGTTGGCGCGCTGGTCGTGGCCGAGGGAATCGAGACCGAGTCAGAGCTCGGCGTGCTCGCCGAGCTGGGCGTGCACCTGCTGCAGGGGTTCCTGTTCGCCCGCCCGGCGCGCGGCTGGCCGCTGGCGGGAACGCGCCCGGCGGTGCTCACGCCGGGCGAGGACCGCGGCCGGCGCGCGGCCTAGGCCAGAGCCGCCCGCTGCTCCTGCCGCGCACCGATCAGGTACACGGCGGCGATGCCGAGCAGCGCGCCCGGGATCGCGTAGCAGACGACCGCGACGTCGGTGGCCTTCTGGCCGGGGATGCTCAACGTGCCCGTCTTGAGCCCGAAGACGAGCAGCCCGAAGACGATGCCGCCGAACAGCGAGCCGACAAGGGCGCCGACGATTCCGCCCCAGAAGCGGTCGGGCAGGAAGATCGTGAAGTGCCAGATCGCGAGGGCCATCATGACCCAGCCAAGCATGCCCATCAGCGCCTCCCGTGGCGTCGGTTGCGTCGCGACTTGCCCGACGGTCGCGGCTGTGACTTCATGACCACGTCCTCCGGGAGCGCATCGGCGGCGGGGTCGAGCTCGGGTGCGGCCGGCGCCTGCTCGTCCTCGTCCGAGGTCACCGGCGGAGGCGCCGGTTCGGTGGTGGCCGCGACGCCGGCGCCGGGTCGTCCTCGCGGCGAGCCGGCCGCAGACTCCTGCTCGGCGGCCTCCTTGCTCTCGACGTCGAGGTCGCGCACGAGCTCGGCGAACTCGGCCTTGGAGATCTGCTCGCCCGGCGTCTCGGGCGCGATGATCGAGCCGCGACGCGTGCGCCGGGTCTTGGGCTCCGGCTCGACGTCGACCGGCGCGCCGGCCACGGCGGTGGCATAAGCGGGCACCGCCCCGAGGTCACGGATGATGCGCTGACGGCGGTTGCGGTACAGGGGCTCGCGCTCCTTCCAGTGCGTGAGCACCGGCGACGCGATGAAGATCGAGGAGTACGCGCCGGATGCCACGCCGATGAGCAGCGCGAAGGCGAAGTCCTTCAGGGTCGAGCCGCCGAAGATCAGCAGCGCGAGGATCGGCAGCAGCGTGCACAGGCTGGTGGCCAGCGAGCGGGTGATCACCTCGGACATCGAGCGGTTGACGATCTGCGAGAAGGCCGCCCGCGGCATGCGCGGGACATTCTCGCGCACGCGGTCGAACACGATGATCGTGTCGTAGAGCGAGTAGCCGAGGATGGTGAGCAGGGCCGCCACCGTGTCGGCCGTCACCTGCCTCCCGGTGAGCGCGTACACGCCGGACGTGATGAGCAGGTCGTGCATGAGGGCGATGAGCACCGGCACGGCGTACTTCCACTCGAAGCGCAGCGCGATGTAGAGCGAGATGACGATCAGCGACGCGATGATGGCGATCACCGCCGCGTCGGCGATCGTCTTGCCGAACGCCGCGCCGATCGAGGTGTTGTTGAACGTGCCGGGCTTGATGCCGAAGCGCGCGCTCAGCACGTTCTGGACCTTGGAGACGTCGTCCGGCGTCAGCTTCTGCGTGGCGATCTGGTAGGCGTTGTTGCCGAGGTGGGAGTACTTCTGCACCTCGGCCCTCGAGTACCCGGCCGCGCTCATGGCGTTGGCCACCTGGGCCTGGCTGGCCGGCTTGATCAGCGCGGCCTGGATCTCGGTCCCGCCCTTGAAGTCGATCCCGAAGTTGATGCCCCGCGCGCCGATCGCCAGCGCCCCGATGAGCAGGATCGTCCCGGACAGCGAGAAGAACCACTTCGACGCGCCCATGAAGTCGAACGTCCACCTGTGCCGCTGGGGGCCGGCGCCGAGGAGCGCCGGGCTGCTGATGAATCGCGACCGCGACATCGCACCGAGCGCGGCCTGCGTGGCCAGCACGGCGGTGAACAGCGACACGATCGTGCCGATGCCGAGCGTCAGCGCGAAGCCCTTGACATCGGCGCTGGAGAGGACGAACAGGATGAACGCCACCATGATCGTGACGACGTTGGCGTCGACGATCGCGGCGAATCCGCGCTTGTAGCCCGTGGCGATGCCGCCCGCGATCGAGCGGCCCCCGCGTATCTCCTCCTTGACGCGTTCGAAGATGACGATGTTCGCGTCCGCGGCGACGCCGATCGTCAGGATCAGGCCGGCGATCCCGGCGAGCGTCAGGGTGATCGGGATCAGCTTGATCAGCGCGAAGAAGTACGCGCCGTAGACGATCAGGCCCCCGATGGCGATCATCCCCAGCACGCGGTAGAAGACGAGCAGGAACAGGCACACCGCCAGGAAGCCGACGAGGCCGGCGACCAGGCCCTGGTTGAGGGCCTGCTTGCCCAGCGTGGCCGACACCTGCGACAGCGAGATCAGCGACAGGCGGATCGGCAGCGCGCCGGACTGCAGCTCGCTGGCCAGGTTCTGCGCCGAGTTCAAGGTGAAGCCGCCGCTGATCTCCGAGCCGGTCGTGGCGTCGATGCCATCCGGGTTCGCCGTGTAGTCGATGTAGGGCACGGTGATGAGCTGGTTGTCCAGCACCACGGCGAAGTGCTGCTCGGCCTCCGGCTTGGTGCACCCCGGGCACCTGCGCCTCCTGCCCGCGCTCGGCGATCTGCTTGGTCACCGCCTCGAACACGTTGACGCCGTGCGAGGTGAAGCCGAACGTCACGTCGGGCTGCCCGCTGTTGGTGATCGGTTCCCGCGGCCGGGCTGGTGATGTCGTTGCCGTTCAGCACCGGGTTGTCGTTGAGGACGTAGTAGGCGTCCGGGTTGGCTACGGTGACGTCGCCGTTGGTGTTCGTCGTCGGGGTCGCCTCCACGACGACGGTGCCGGGATTGACGTGCAGCACGCGGGTCTTGTCGTTCGCGTGCTTGGGTCCGAGCGCGGCGAGCGCCTAGGCCGGGCTCTTCAGCCCCGACTGCTGGTCGGCGGGACCGTCCAGCACCGACTGGGTGGTGTCGTTGACCAGGTACCACGCCCCGTACAGGCAGTCCGTGGAGGCGTTCTTGGCCGGAGTGCAGCCCTCCGTGTACGTCGTGTCGTTGGGCCGGATGATCGCCGGGCGGCTCGCTGCGCGAAGCACCGCCTGGTACTGGGTGATGCCGAGCGACGCGCCGCCCGGGTCGCCGCCGTCGCCGGTGACCGACGGATCGTTCGGCCCGGCCGGGCTGCCCGTTGGGCCCGATGACGTTCGTCTCCCAGTCGTAGAACTGCAGCTGGGCGGTCTTGCCGACCTCCTCCTTGGCTCGCTGCTCGTTGGTGACGTTGGGCAGCGAGACCTCGATGTCGGAGGAGCCGTACTGCTGGATCTGCGGCTCGGCGACGCCGAGCTGATTGACGCGCTTCTCCATGATCGAGATCGCGCGGGACAGCGAGGTCGAGTTGACCTGCGACTGCGCGGTCGCCTTGCCCTGGTAGACGAGCTCGACGCCGCCCTTGAGGTCGAGGCCGAGGTACGTCGGCTTGACGGCGATGACGACGAGCGAGGCGGCGAACAGCCCGGCCACGAGCAGCAGGACGAGCGCGTTGCGGCGGCGATCGCTCATGGTCGGCGCGACGGCGGGACGATCATCGGATCAAGTGTCGGCCAGGCGCGGCCGGGTCTGAAGCTTTGGCCTCGAGATACATCGTGGTCGTCGGTCATTTCTCCGGGGTGAGCACGAGCAGCAGACCCCCGTCGTCGTCATATGCGGGGAAGATGTCGGCCTTCGCACGTGCGGGCACATCCCGTTCGCCGGCCACCTCGACCGAGACCCCCAGCGCCCGCACCCCCCATTCCAGCACGGTTTGTACCGGATCGTCACCGTTGTTGAAGTTGAGGCCGAGCACCTGCCTCGACGCGCTGGCCGATCACGTCCTCCTCTTCGAGCCCGGTGAAGGCGAACGAATTGCGCCCGCAGCCGATGACGCGGCCCTCCTTGTCGCACACGAAGAACGCCGCGTCGGGGGCGGGTAGTAGTCGTCGAGCAGCTCGAACAGGAACGCGAAACCGCACTTCAAGCAGCCCTTGGGCTGTCTCGTGAAGCCGATCGTGCGGTCGGTCTCGCTCGTGCGATGGCCGCAGTTGGGACAGATGAACGGGTGCGCCATGAGCTGACAGAGTACGGAAGCGCCTCAAGGCACGATCAAAAGAGCGCGGGCTCGCGCCCGGCCTCGCCGCGTCCCGGCAGGCCGAGATGGGCGAATGCCGCGTTCGTCGCCACCCGGCCGCGGGGCGTGCGAGCGATGAGGCCCTCCTGCAGCAGATAGGGCTCGTACACGTCCTCGATCGTGTCCTGCTCCTCACCGACGGCGACCGCAAGCGTTGAGAGCCCGACCGGGCCACCATCGAACTTCACGCAGATGGCCCGCAGGATCTCGCGGTCCAGACGGTCCAGGCCCCGCTCGTCGACCTCCAGCATGCGCAGGGCGCCGTCGGCGGCTTCGGCCGTGACGATCCCGGCCATGCGCACCTCGGCGTAGTCGCGCACACGCTTGAGCAGTCGGTTGGCCACGCGCGGCGTGCCACGGCTGCGCGCGGCGATCCGGTGGGCGCCCTCCGGCTCGAGGCGGATCTCCAGGATGCCGGCCGAGCGCGCGACGATGCGCGCGAGCTCCTCGTCGCCGTAGGGCTCCAGGCGCGCCTGGATGCCGAAACGGTCGCGCAGCGGCGTGGTCAGCAGCCCGGAGCGAGTCGTCGCGCCGATGAGCGTGAACGGCGGCAGATCGAGCGTCACCACGCGCGCTCCGGCCCCCTGACCGACGGTGATCGGCAGCTGATGGTCCTCCATGGCCGGGTAGAACGTCTCCTCCAGGGCGCGCGGCAGCCGGTGAATCTCATCCACGAAGAACACGCTGCGCGGCTCCAGCGCGGTGAGGAATGCGGCCACGTCGCCCTTGCGCTCCAGGGCCGGCCCGGCGGTGGCGACGAAGCCGACGCCCAGCTCGCCCGCCACGATCTGGGCCAGCGAGGTCTTGCCCAGGCCGGGCGGCCCGGCCAGCAGCACGTGGTCGAGCGCGTCCCCGCGCGCGGAGGCCGCCTCGATCGCCACCGCGAGCTGCTCCTTGAGCTGCTCCTGGCCGACGAAGTCCGCCAGGCGCCGCGGACGCAGCGAGCGATCGAGCTCGTCCTCGGCGGTGAGGTAGGGCGTCTGGATGCGTGCAAGCCCTTCGGGGTGGGGGCCGGCCTGTGCGGTGTCGCTCACGTCGAGCTCGCTCATCTCGCCCGCGCCGTGCGCAGGGCGTCGGCGATGAGCTCCTCCGCGCTGACCCCGGCAGCGTCGGCGAGCAGCTCCTGAGCCTCGCCGGGCGTGAAGCCGAGCTCGAGCAGGCCGTCGCGGGCCAGCAGGCGCGGGTCGTCGCCGCGCACGGGGCCGCTGGCGGCGGGAAGCACGTCGACGTCGACGCCGACCTTCTCGCGCAGCTCGGCCACGATCCGCTCGGCCGTGCGCTTGCCGACCCCCTGGGCGGCCTGGAAGCGCGCGGCGTCGCCCGCGGCGATGGCCCCGATGAGCTCGCGGGGCGTGCCGGTGGAGAGGATGGCCAGGGCCACCTTGGGACCGACCGCCTGCACGGACAGGAGCATGAGGAACAGATCACGCTCGGGCTCGCTGGCGAAGCCGTACAGCGTCAGCGCGTCGTCGCGCACGACGAGATGCGCGTGCAGGCTCGCCTCCCCGCCGGCGGCCGGGACGTGGCGCAGCGTCTCGCTGGATACCGACATGCGGTACCCGACCCCCGCGCACAGCAGGACGACGTGGTCGGGGCGGCGGATCGCCACCTCACCGCGAACGAGTGCGATCATCGGTCCGCTCCCGGCGTGAGCGAGCGCGCGTGACAGCGGCGCGGCGTTGGCGTGGCAGATGGCGACGGCCAGGGCATCAGAGGCGTGATCGGGTGCCGGCAGCTCGCTCAGCCCGAGCAGCGCCTGAACCATGCGGGCCACCTGGTCCTTGGGCGCGCGGCCCTGGCCGCACACCGCCGCCTTGACCTGCTGCGGCGTGTAGGAGCGGCACGGCACCCCGCGCAGCGCCGCCGCGAGCATCACCACGCCGCGGGCCTGGCCAACCGCGAACGCGCTGTGGGCGTTCTGGCCGAAGTAGACATCCTCGAGCGCGAACGCATCGACCTCGTGCTCGGCCGCGAGATCGAGCACCCGCCGGTGGATGAGCTCGAGGCGCCGCTCCGGACTGAGCTGCGGTCGCGTGGCGATCACTCCTCCATCCAGCGCGGCCAGGCGCCCGCTGCGGCGCATGACGACGCCATAGCCGGTGTTCGCGGTGCCGGGGTCGATGCCGAGGACGATCACGGATGGGGATTCTCCGCGGCCGCTCGGACGCCTGCCCACCAGGCGGCGTTGGCGTACGCTGCCGGGCGATGCAGGAGCCCGCGCGCAACGACGACCCCCCCGAGCTCGACTTCGAGGCCGCCGGCCTGCTGGACGGACTGACCGGCGAGGCCCGCGAGCAACGCCTTGCCCTGCTGCGCTACCTCGCCGAGCAGGGCGTCTCGTTCGCCGAGCTGCGGCGCCATCATCAGGAGGGAACCCTCACCTACGCGCTCGTCGAGCGCGCCGTCGGAGGCCCGCCGCGCTACACCCGGGCGGAGCTGCTCGAACGCGCCGGCGTCAGCGAGTCCATGTTCCTGGCCTGGCGCCAGGCGATCGGGCTGCCGCTTCCCGAGGCGCACGAGCGCGCGTTCATCGACGCCGACGTCGAGGCCAACCGCATCGCCGGCGAGTTCCTGCGCGCCGGGATCCCCGAGGAGGAGGTGCTCGACATCGCGCGGGTGCTTGGGCGCGGCCTGGCCCAGGCGGCCGACCTGATGCGCGAGACCGCCTTGCGCCGCGTGCTCGAGCCCGGGCTGTCCGAGCGCGAGCTCACCGAGCGCCTCGGCATGGCCGGCGCGGCGCTCGCGCCGATGCTGCCGGCACTGGTCGCGGACATGCTGACGCTGCACCTGCGTCACATCGCCCAGCTCGAGGCGATCGATGCCGCCGAGCGCCTCGGCGGCGAGCTCCCGGGCGCCCGTGAGGTGGTCGTTGCGTTCGCCGACCTGGTCGGCTTCACCCGTGTCGGCGAAGAGGTCCTCCCCGAGGAGCTGGGCCGCCTCGCGGCCCGCCTCGAGGCGCTCGCCGGCGCGGCGGTGCAGCCGCCCGTGACGCTGGTCAAGTCGATCGGCGACGCGGTGCTGCTCGTGTCCCCCGAGGCGACGCCGCTGCTGCGGACCGCGCTGGCGCTCGTCGCCGCCGCCGACCAGGAGGGTGAGGACTTCCCCCAGCTGCGCGTCGGGGTGGCCTCGGGCCCCGCCCTGCGGCGCGCCGGCGACTGGTACGGCCGCGCCGTGAACCTGGCCAGCCGCGTGACCAACGTCGCCCGCCCCGGCAGCGTGCTGGCCACCGGCGAGGTGCGCGTCCTGACCCGAGACGCCTTCCACTGGTCCTATGCGGGAGAGCGGCGGCTGAAGGGAGTCAGCGGCGCGGTGCCCCTCTACCGCGTCCGCCCACCCGAGCCGGTCCGCTAGCCGGCCACGCGTTCGAGCACGTCGGCCGAGACGTCGAAGTTGGCGTGCACCTCGTTGACGTCGTCGTTCTCCTCGAGGCCCTCGATGAGGCGGAACAGCTTCGCCGCTCCCTCCTCGTCCAGCGGCACCGAGGTCTTCGGGCGCTGGGTCAGCTCGGCACTCTGCAGCTCGACTCCCGCCTCGGTGAGCGCGTCGCGGACGGCGGCGAGATCGCCGGGTTCGGTCACGATCTCGAAGGCGTCGTCGTCGGCCACGATGTCCTGCGCGCCGGCCTCGATCGCCACCAGCAGGTCATCCTCGGAGTAGCGTCCGGCGTCGACGACGATCACCCCGGCCTTGTCGAACAGATAGGCGACCGAGCCCGGCTCTCCGAGATTCCCGCCGTGCTTGGAGAACAGGTGACGGACGTCGGCTCCCGTGCGGTTGCGGTTGTCGGTCAGCGCCTCGACGAGCACCGCGACGCCGCCCGGACCGTAGCCCTCATAGACGACCGTCTCGATGTTGTCGGCGTCCCCGCCGGTGCCGGCGCCCTTGGCGATCGCCCGCTCGATGTTGTCCTTCGGCATCGATGCTTCCCGGGCCTTCTGGATCGCGTTCGCCAGCGAGGCGTTGGCCTCCGGATCGCCGCCCCCTTCGCGCGCGGCGACGGTGATGGCTCGAGCAAGCTTGGTGAACTGCTGACCGCGGCGGGCATCGACGACCGCCTTCTTGTGCTTGATGCTCGCCCACTTGGAGTGACCTGACATACCCACAGATTAGGACGTGGCGATGCCGGAGCGCCGGCCCGTGGCCGGCCGTGGCCGTCTAGCGAGCAGCGGCCAGCATCGAGCGCCAGGGCGGCGCGACGCCGAGGAGCCGGCTGATGTCGCCGGCGTCGACCGGACGCGAGAACAGGAACCCCTGCGCGAAGGCGCAGCCGAGCCCGACCAGTTCGGCCAGCTGGACCTCGGTCTCGACGCCCTCGGCCGTGACGTGCAACGACAGCGCCTGCGCCATGCGCACGACGGCGGTGGCGACCGCCGTGTCGCGGCGTTCGGTGCCGAGGCCGTCGACGAACGCCCGGTCGAGCTTGAGGCCGTCGAGCGGCAGGCGCGTGAGGTAGCCCAGGGACGAGTAGCCGGTGCCGAAGTCGTCGAGCTCCACGTGCACCCCGAGCGCGCCGAGTCCGATGAGCGTGCGCGCGATCGTGTCGGGCTCGGCGAGCAGCACCGTCTCGGTGATCTCGAGGCTCAGGCTCGACGCCTCCAGGCCCGAGCGGCGCAGCGCCGCGGAGACGACGTCGACGAGGTCCGCGCGAGCGAGTTGCCGGGCCGCCAGGTTGACGGCCACCCCGACCGGCCGGTCGTCCGGGCGCTCGGCGTGCCAGCGCGCCGCCTGACGGCAGGCGGCGTCGAGCACCCAGTCGCCCAGTGGCTCGATCAGGCCGCTCTCCTCGGCCATCGGGATGAACTCGCCGGGGGCCAGCAACCCGCGCTGCGGGTGCGCCCAGCGCACGAGCGCCTCGACGCTGACCACCGAGCCGTCGCGCAGGGAAACGACGGGCTGGTAGGCGACCCGCAGCTCGTCGCGCTCGAGCGCGCGGCGCAGGTCGTTCTCGAGCGACAGCCGGTCCATCGCCCGCGCGCGCATCGCCGCGTCGAACAGCTCGTAGCGACCGCGTCCGCGTTCCTTGGCGCGGTACATCGCGGCATCCGCGTCGCGGACCAGCGCCTGCGGCTCGTCCTCGCCGCCCCCGCCGAGCGCGATGCCGACGCTGGCGGCAGCGAAGTGCTCGACGCCGCTGAGCACGAACGGCCGCGCGAACGCGGCCGCGATGCGCTCGGCCACCTCGGTGGCCGTCCGCTCGCCGTCGACGTCCTCGAGCAGGATGCCGAACTCGTCGCCCCCGAAGCGCCCGATCGTGTCGCCAGGCCGCACCGCCTCCCGCAGCCGCGGCGCGACGTCGACGAGCAGGGCGTCGCCGGCCTCGTGGCCCAGGCTGTCGTTGACGAGCTTGAAGTGATCGAGGTCGAGGAACAGCACGGCCACCCGGGTACCCCGGCGAGACAGCGCGTGCTCGATGCGATCGAGGAACAGCACCCGATTGGGCAACCCCGTCAGCGGGTCGTGCAGCGCCTGATGGCGGATGTCATCCTCGATCTCCCGGCGGTGGATCGCGTCCGCGAGCACGTTGGCCAGCGCGTGCACGAAGTCCTCGTCGGAGGGACTGAAGCTGCGACGGACCATTGACTGCACGCCGAGGATGCCCCACGGCCCGTCGCGGCCCTCGATCAGCACCGTCATGCCGGTGTGGCTGTGCGTCGGGTTGAGCACCGGGCACGGCTCGTAGCGGGTCTCCACCGACCAGTCCTCGACGGTGATCGCCCTCCCGGTCTGCAGCGTGGCCGCCATCTGGGTGCGTCCTGTCGCCGGCACCCGGACCTTGTCGATGGCCTCGCGCGAACACCCGTGACCGGCCCGCAGCACCAGCGTCTCGCCGTCGGGGGTGAGCGCCAGCACGGCGCCCCACTGCACCTGGAGGATCTGCGCGGCCTCCGTCACCGCCCCGTCCATGAGCGTCGCGAGATCGGCGCCGCGGAGTGCACGCTCGCCGAGGCGAGCGACGGCCGCCTGCTGCGCCGCGCGGCGCAGCAACTCCGACTCGGTCCGCTTGCGCTCGGTGATGTCGGTGAGCATGCCGTGCCAGCGGCGGCGCCCCTGCTCGTCGGCCACGAGCACCGCGTCATCGTAGAGCCACACGACGCGACCATCGCGGTGGCGGAGGCGGTACTCCTCCGGCGAGACGTCGCCGCTGCCGGCGATCGCCGCCGCCTCCCGCGCGCACACGCGCTCGCGATCCTCCGGATGCAGGCGGCTCGCCCACAGGTCGGGATCGGCCAGCCAATCCTCGGCCGGGTAGCCGAGGATTGCCTCGGCGGACGGGCTGACGTAGTGCCAGCGCCCTCCGACGCCGGCGTCGGCGACGTACACCACGGCGGGGAGCCGCTCCACGAGCGCGCGGGCGTCACCGCCCGACAGGCCGGGGGCCAGCGTCGATCCGCGTCGGGGCTCGCGAGGCTGACGTGGGGAACCGTCCATGCCTGCGGGTCTATCGGCATGGGCGCGCCGACACATGAACCGGCGCTCCCGGCCGGGCGACCTCCGCGCGCCGTACCCTCACCGCGATGGTGGCCGCGCGCGCGCAGAGCCTTGCCTCGCACCTGCCGGGACGCGTCGGCCGGCTCGTCGCGCCCCTGCTCGCGCCCGACACGATGCCCGGCGGGCAGCTGGCGAGCTGGATCGAGCTGGCCCTGACCGTCACGCTGATCGTCGCCAACGTGATCGGAGCCGTGGTCGTTGCGCTGCTCATCGCGGTCGTCATCCCCGAGCCGGCAGTGGCGGTCACCGGGCGGGTTCGCGTGGCGAACGTGATCGCCGGCGCCGCGTACATCGCCGTCGCCGTGCCGATCGGCTACGTGTGGGGCCTGCGCCACTTCGACGGCCTGGCCGACTGGCTCGCCTCCGGCGCGCCGCCGAGCGCGCGCGAGCAGCGCATGGTGCTCACGGGACCCCTGCACCTGCTCAAGGTCCAGGCTGCCCTGTGGCTCGTCGCGGTCGTCCTGTTCGGGGCGCTCAACGCGACGTTCGCGGGCTCGCTGGCGCGCAACTTCGCGCTCACCGTCGCCCTGGCCGGGACGTCGACCTGCGCCATCACCTACCTGCTCAGCGAGCGCGTCCTGCGACCGATCACCACGCGTGTCCTGGTCGAGGGCCTGCCGGAGCGCCAGTCGCTGCCCGGCGTCACGGCCCGGGCGCTGCTCGCCTGGGGACTGGGCACCGGCGTGGCGGTCCTCGGCCTGGCCCTCGTCGCGGCCTTCACGCTCGCCGGCGCGACGACCACGGTCACCAAGCTGTCGGTGACCATTCTCGCCCTGACCGGCACGGCGCTGGTCATCGGCGGACTGGTGACCATCCTCGCCGCCCGGGCCACCGCCGATCCGATCCAGTCGGTGGCAGACGCGCTCGCCCAGGTGCAGGCCGGGCGCTTCGACGTGCGCGTGCCCGTGTACGACGGCACGGAGATCGGCCTGCTGCAGTCGGGCTTCAACCGCATGTCGGCCGGCCTGGCCGAGCGCGAGCGCCTGCGCGAGCTGTTCGGGCGCCAGGTCGGCGAGGACGTCGCACGCGCCGCGCTCGAGGGCGACATAGAGCTCGGCGGCGAGGAGCGCGACGTCGCCGTCCTGTTCGTGGACCTGATCGGGTCGACCGCTCTGGCCTCCGACCGTCCCCCGCAGGAGGTCGTCGCCGTGATCAACCGCTTCTTCGCGGTGGTCGTGCAGGCCGTCGACCGCGAGGGCGGGTGGATCAACAAGTTCGAGGGCGACGGGGCGCTGGCCATCTTCGGCGCACCGATCGCCCTCCCCGACGCCTACGGCCGCGCACTGGCCGCGGCCCGTGCGGCCGCCGCCGAGCTCGCCCGCCAGCTGCCCGAGTACCCCGCCGCCGTGGGCGTGTCGGCCGGCCTGGCCGTGGCCGGCCACATCGGCGAGCGGCAGCGCTACGAGTACACCGTGATCGGCGACCCGGTCAACGAGGCTGCGCGGCTGACCGAGCTGGCGAAGACGGCGCCGGGCCGCGTCCTCGCCAGCGAGGCGGTCGTCCGCGGCGCGTCGCCCGCCGAGGCCGCGGCGTGGGAGCTCGCCGAGGCGGTCACCCTGCGCGGGCGAAGCCGGCCGACGCGTCTGGCCCACCCGCGAGCCGCCGGCGGGCCCGCGAGTGACTAGGATGTCGCGCCCGGCTCGCCGTCGGCGGCCATGCGCCCGCCGACGATCTGGCGCCCGCCGCCCGCTCCCTCGCCGCCCGTCATGCCCGTCAACCCCGACATCTTCAAGGCGTACGACATCCGCGGCCTGTACGGCTCGGACATCGACGGCGACGTCGCCGAGCAGGTCGGGCGCGCCTTCGTGCGGGTGCTCGCCACCCTGGAGGACAAGCAGCCGCACGACCTGCGCCTCGGTCTCGGCCGCGACATGCGACTGACCGCGCCGCAGCTGGCGGCCCGCTATCGCCGGGGAATGGTGTCCGAGGGCGCCCATGTGCTCGACGCCGGCCAGGTGGGCAGCGAGATGCTCTACTACCTCGTCGGCTCGCGCGAGCTCGACGGCGGCCTGATGTGCACCGCCTCGCACAACCCGAAGGCGTACACCGGCGCCAAGCTCGTGCGCGACGGCGCCATCGCGTTGTCGGGCGACTCCGGCATCGGCGAGATCCGTGACCTCGTGCAGCGCGGGCTCGGCGAGGCGCCGGGCGGCGGCGCGGTCGAGGACGTGGAGCTGTACGACGAGTTCCAGGCGGCTGCGCTCGGCTTCATCGACCCGGCGGTCGTGCGGCCGCTGAAGGTGGTGGTCGACGGTGGCAACGGGATGGCCGGGGTGATGATCGGCCCGGTGCTGCGACGCCTCGGTCTCGACCTCGTCGAGACCTACTGGACCCCGGACGGCAACTTCCCCGGCCACGAGCCCAATCCGCTGCTGGAGGAGAACCGCCGCTTCATCGTCGAGCGCGTCCGCGAGACCGGCGCCGACCTCGGCATCGCCTGGGACGGCGACGCCGACCGCTGCTTCTTCTTCGACGACACCGGCGCGTTCGTCGACGGCGACTTCCTGACCGCGCTGCTCGCCCAGACCCTGCTGCGGACGCACCCTGGCGCGGCGATCCTCTACGACGTGCGGGCCAGTCGGGCCGTCCCCGACACCGTCGAGCAGGCCGGCGGCCAGGCGTACGTCAACCGCGTCGGGCATGCCTTCTTCAAGACGCGGATGCGTGCCGAGGGATCGCTGTTCGGAGGCGAGGTGTCCGGGCACTACTACTTCCACGACTTCTACAACGCCGACTCCGGCACCATCCCCGCGCTGCTCATCCTCGAGCTGCTCGGGCGCAGCGGCGCGACCCTGTCCGGCCTGCTGGCCCCGCTGCGCTCGCGCTACTTCATCTCCGGCGAGATCAACTCGACCGTCAGCGACGCCGCGGCGAAGATGGCGGCGATCGAGGAGCGCTACGCCGACGCCCGGATCTCACACCTCGACGGCGTCTCCGTCGACTACGACGACTGGCACTTCAACGTGCGTCCATCGAACACCGAGCCGCTGCTGCGGCTGTGCCTCGAGTCACTCGTGTCCCGCGAGGACATGGAGCGCCGGCGCGACGAGGTGCTCGCGCTCATCCGCTCGTGAGCGCGCGAGGCGGCGAGGCGGACGCGGGGGAAGCGGAGTCCCGCGCGGCCGCGGAGGCAGCGCTCGCGCGTGCCGCCGCCCAGGGCGTCCACCGGCTGGCGATCCCGACGCCGTTTCAGGTGGGGCGCATCAACGCGTACCTCATCGAGGACGACCCGCTGACGCTCGTGGACTCGGGGCCCAACTCCGGCAAGGCGCTCGACGAGCTCGAGCAGGCCCTTGCCGCTCACGGGCACACGGTCGAGGATCTCGAGCTGCTGATCATCACCCACCAGCACCTCGACCACTTCGGCCTCGCCGGCATCCTGGCCCGGCGTTCGGGCGCCGAGGTGGCGGCGCTGGACGCGCTCGCCCCGCTCCTCGGCCAGTACGGCGAGAACGCCGAGCTCGACGACCGCTTCGCCGAGCGGATGATGCTCCGCCACGGCATCCCCGCCGACATGACCGCGGCGCTGCGCTCGGTGTCGGCCAGCTTCCGCGGCTGGGGCGGCGCCGTGACCGTCACCCAGCCGCTGCATGACGGCGAGGAGCTGACCCTGCGCGACCGCACGCTGCGTGCCCTGCACCGGCCCGGCCACAGCCCCTCCGACACCGTCTTCCACGACGAGGCGCGTTCGCTGCTGCTCGCCGGCGATCACCTCATCGCCCACATCTCCTCCAATCCCCTGCTCGCCCGACCGCTCGGGCCACCGGTGGACGACCAGGCACCGCGTCCCCAGGCGCTCGTCACCTACATGGGGTCGATGCGCCGCACACGCGACATGGACCTCGACCTCGTGCTCTCCGGCCACGGCGTCCCGATCACCAACCACGCCGCCCTCATCGACGAGCGCTTCCGCCAGCATCAGCGGCGCGCCGAGAAGATCTACCGCCTCATCGCCGAGCGCCCGCGCAACGCGCACGAGATCGCGCTCGAGCTGTGGGGCAACATCGCCGTCACCCAGGCCTATCTCACGCTGTCGGAGGTCCTCGGGCACGTCGATCTGCTCCTCAACGACGGGCGTGTGCGCGAGGTGGAGGGGCCGGGCGACACGGTGCGCTTCGCGGTCGCCGACTGACGCCTGGCCGGACGGTCAGGCCTGCTCGAGCTCGGCGAGGTGCGCGACGTTCTCGCGGTCGTCGGCCTCGGCGCTCGGCACGCCGGCGAACCAGGCGTCGAGGATCTCGCCGAGCTCGGCCTCCGATGTTGCGCGCAGGCTCAGCGCCAGCACGTTCGCGTCGTTGTAGCGTCGCGCGCCGTCGGCGGTGACGGCGTCGGCGCACAGCGCCGCACGCGCCCCGGCGACCTTGTTCGCCGCGATCGACGCGCCGGTTCCCGTCCAGCAGCAGACGATCGCCTGCTCGGCGCGTCCCTCGGCCACGTCACGAGCGGCCCGCTCGCTCGCCCACGCCCAATCCGCACGCTCGTCGTCGGCCAGCGCGCCGTGGGCCAGTGGCTCGTGGCCGCGGTCGCGCAACTCCTGCAGCAGCGTCTTGGCGAACCCGATGACCTCATCGCTGGCGACGGCGATCCGCATCGGGCGCGAGTATGGCATCCGGTCAAAAGCGCCGCCGGTGGCCGGGGTACCCTGCCTCGGTCATGGCCGCACGTCCCCAGGCATGAGCGAGCCTCCCGTCGCCGTCACCCCGGCCGGCATCCGTGCCGGTGATCGCGCCACCGGCGAAGAGCTGTGCGCTCGTCGCGGCGCCGCGGTGCTCGCCTACTGCGAGCGCGTGGCGGCGCCTGGGGCCGCGGTGACAGCTGCGGCCGAGGGCTTCGCGCGCTTCCGCTCCGCCGTCATCGCCACGCCCGACAGTCAGGGCGTCGATCCGGAGGTGCTGCTCCTGTCGGCCACCCGACACGCCGCGGCACGGCATGCGCCGCGGCCCGCCCTTGCTCGCGTCGCCGCGCAGCTGGGCGCCAGACGGCGCGGCCCGCAGACCTGCGCGCTCGTACCCGAGCTACTGGCCGCGCGGGCCGAAGGCGCCCTGTCCGACGCCGACCGCCTGCGGCTCAGCCGCCACGTGCAGCGCTGTGGCACCTGCCAGGCCACCCAGAGCCGCTTCGGCGCGGCCGAGGCCGCCTACCGTAGCCCGCCGGACGCCGCGCCGGACGCCCGTGCCACCGCGATGATCGTGGCGGCGCTCACGAAGCGTGTCGGCATGGGCGACACCCCGGGTGCGGGCGAGCCGGACGATCCCGGCCGGCGCCTGGCGGCGGTGCTGGCCACGCCGATCCGGGGGGACGCCGGACAAACCGCCGCCGATGGCGACGACGCTCCCGGCGGCGAGGCCGCGAGCCACGACGCCGACGCCGCGGACAGCGACACGGTGGCCTCGGGCCCGGGCACGGACGACGCAGACGCCGACGCCCCGCATGCCGACGCCGTGCGCTCGGAGCGCGACGCCCCATACGACCGGGACGGCGACCGCGGGCTCGACGCCCCGTCCAGCTCGCCCGCCGTCGTGCCGACGAGCGCCGATCCCGGGCCCGACTGGCCCGACGACTCGCGGATCGTGACCGCGGCACGCATCGCCAGGTTCAGTGCCGCGCCGATGGCCGCCGTGTCCTCGCCGGTCGGTGGCCCCGCCCCGAAAGGGCACGCGGAAGCGTCGCCCGCCCAGCGCAGCCGTACGCCGGTGCCGGTGCAGGACGGCGTCGGCGACGAGCTTGCCGTGCTGCAATCGACGCTCGACGTGGCCGCCGTGCCACCGGCCGCGGCCGCCGCGCCCGCTGAGGACGACGGGCCCGACGACGAGCTCGACGACGCCGCGGACTGGGTCGAGTCCGGCCACGGGCCCGGGCTGCTGCCGCCGCCACCGCCGCGGCGGATCCGGCGCCGCCGCGACGCGCTGCTGGTGACCGGGCGGGCGTCCCTCGGGCTCGACGACGATCCGGCCCCGGAGGACTCGGCGTCGCGGTTGGGCGCGTACGGCGCAGTGCACCCGCTGTCCACCTCGGCGCGCCGCCGACCCGTGTGGGTGCTGCTGCTGCCGGTTCTCGTGGTGCTGATCGGCATCCTGGCCGTATTGGCGATCGCCGGCGTGTTCAGCCGCTCGCCGACGCGCGCCGTCGTTCGTCACCCGCCCGCCGCGACCGTGGCGGTGCCGGCCGCGGCGCCGGTCTCCGCGAGCCACCACGTCAGTCATCGCCGTCATCACCACCATCATGCGAGCGCCGCCGCAAGCACGGCCACGATCGGTGCGATCCCGGCGACACCCGGCGTGGCCGGCTCGAGCGGCGCGGCCGCCGGCGCGTCCCCAGCCCGCGGCGGTGCGTCGTCCGGCTTGTCCGGGGCCGCCACTCCCGCGCCGTCCAGCCCGGTATCCACCCCGGCGCCATCGACCCCGGTGTCGACCCGAGCGCCGTCCAGCCCGGTGTCCACCGCGCCGACCCACCCGGCCCCGCCCACCAGCGCCCCGCCCAGCAGCGCCCCGCCGGCGACGAGCATCCAGAGCGGTGGATCCTCGAGCGCCGCTCCGCCCACCGGCGGTGGCGCCCCGGCAGCGGGCGCGCCGTCCACGTATCAGCCAAGCTCCGGCTAGACCGGCGCGTGGCCGCACCCGTGGCAGCACCCCCGGCCATAGCGCGGCCACAGGGTTGACACGGCTGCCGGCGAGGCGTAGACAGCGCCACACCGACACCGCCGGCAGCCAGAGAGGAGCGACCGTGAACAGCGAGGATTTCGACGTTGCCGTCGTCGGGGCCAGTCTCGCCGGCAGCGCGACCGCTGCGCTGCTCGCGCGCCAGGGGGTTCGCGTCGCGCTGATCGAGCGGCGCCCGGACCCCAGCGCCTACAAGGCGATCTGCACGCACTACATCCAGGCGAGCGCCACGCCCGTGCTCGAGCGCCTCGGTCTGATCGAGCAGATCGAGGCTGCGGGCGGCGTGCGCAACGGCGTCGAGACCTGGACGCCGCAGGGATGGGTGCGCCCGAAGCCGGGACCGACCTTCGCGCACCCCCGGTACGGATACGACATCCGGCGACAGAAGCTCGACCCGATGCTGCGCGAGCTCGCCGCCGACACGCCCGGGGTGGAGCTGCTGCTCGGCCAGACGGTGGCGGGGCTGACGCGTTCGGGCGGACGGCCCGACGGCGTCCTGATCACGGACTCCGGCCACGGCGAGCGGGCGATCCCGGCGCGCGTGGTCGTCGGTGCCGACGGTCGCGACTCGGGCGTCGCGCGCCTGGCCGGCGTACCCGCACGCGTGAAGCCCCATGGGCGGTTCGGGTACTTCGCCTACTACCGCGATCTGCCACTGGTGTCCGGGAACCGGACGCTGTTCTGGTTCCTGGACCCCGACGTGGCCTACGCGTTTCCCCAGGACGACGGGCTCACGCTGCTGGCCGTGTTTCAGACCGTCGATCGCCTGCCCTGGTTCAAGCGCGACCTGGAGGCCAATTTCGAGGCCTCGTTCCGGGGCCTGCCCAACGCGCCCGACCTCGACCGCGCGACGCGGACCTCGAAGATCATGGGCAAGCTCGAGATGCCGAACACCTATCGGCCGCCGGCGGCCGCGGGTGTCGCCTTCGTCGGAGACGCAGCGCTGGCGGCCGACCCGCTGTGGGGGGTCGGCTGCGGCTTTGCGCTGCAATCCGCCGAGTGGCTCGCCGACGCCGTCGGCCCGGCCCTGGCCGGTCGGCTCCCGGACGCCGACGTCGACGCCGGCCTCGCTCGGTACCGGCGCACGCATCGCCGCCGGCTGCTCGGTCACTACCTGCTGATGTCCGACTACGCGACCGGGCGGCGGGGCAACGCGATCGAGCGACTCCTGTTCTCGGCGGCGGCCCGCGACGCCTCGGTCGCCGAGGGCTTCTACGCGTTCGGGACGCGCTCGGTCGGACCCACCGACCGCGAGTTCGCCGGCCTGCTCGCCCGCGCCGCCTGGACACGCCTGACCCGGCGTGGCAGCGCCGACGCGCCGGCGCTGTCCGGCGACTACGCCGACGGCACACCCCTGCCGGCCGGCGTGCACCGCAGTCGCGTCGAGATCGGCGGCGTCGGTGGGCCGGTGTGCGCCGCCGGTCTCGAGGACACCGACGAAGCCGTTGTGTTCGTCCATGGGAACCCGGGCTCGTCACGCGACTGGGACGACCTGCTCTCGCGCGCCGGCGCGTTCGCGCGCGCGATCGCGCTGGATATGCCCGGGTTCGGGCACGCCGACAAGCCGCCCGACTTCGACTACACCGTCGCCGGCTATGCGAGCTATCTCGAACGGGCCCTGGATCTTCTCGGCGTGCAACGGGCGCATCTCGTGCTCCACGACTTCGGCGGTCCGTGGGGCCTTGAGTGGGCGGTGCGCCACCCCGAGCGCCTGGCCAGCGCCACGCTGATCAACACCGGCGCGCTGCTCGACTACCACTGGCATTACCTGGCACGCGTATGGCGCACACCGGTGCTCGGCGAGCTGTTCCAGGCCAGCGCGACGCGCGATGGCCTGCGCCTGGCGCTGCGCCACGGCAATCCGCGCGGACTGCCGCGCGCGTTCGTCGATCGCATGTACGACGACTCCGACGCGGGCACGAACCGGGCGGTGCGACGGCTCTACCGGGCGACCAGCGATCCGGCCGGCGACGGTCGCCGGCTGGCCGACGCCCTGCGCGAGATCGACCCGCCCGCCCTCGTCGTCTGGGGCGGGCAGGACCCGTACCTCCCCGTGGCGCTGGCCGAGCGCCAGCGCGAGATGTTCCCTCGCGCGCAGGTGGCCATCCTCACCGACAGCGGGCACTGGCCGTTCGCCGACGATCCGCTCGGGACGGCGCGGCACGTCGAGCCGTTCCTGCGCGCACAGACCACGGCGCGCGAGCGCGACGCGGTGCCGGCCTGAACGCGACGTCGCGCTAGCGCCGCGCCCGGACCGTCGCCAGGAAGCGCTCGTGCAGGCGGGTGTCTCCGCTCAGTTCGGGGTGGAAGGCGACACCCATGACGTCGCCCTCGCGCGCGGCGACGGCGTGGCCGTCGACCTGTGCCAGCAACTCCACGCCGGGTCCGTGCTCGCGGATCCACGGGGCGCGGATGAACACCGCGCGCAGCGCGGGCCCGCCGAGTCCATCCACCGGCAGGTCGGCCTCGAAGGAATGCACCTGGCGGCCGAACGCGTTGCGCTCGCAACGGATGTCCATGATGGCCAGGTGATCGCGGTCGAGCATGATGAGGCCGGCGCAGGTCCCGAAGATCGGCACACCGCGCGCGGCGAGCGCCTGCAGGGGCGCCCCGAGGCCCTCCCGCTGGATGCCGAGCGTCATCGTGGTCGACTCCCCCCCGGGCATGATCAGCCCGTCGAGGCCGTCGAGATCCGCCGGCACGCGCACCTCGCGCGTGCGCACCCCCAGCTCGGCGAGCATCCGGCCGTGAGCGGCGAAGCCGCCCTGCAGCGCCAGCACGCCGACGAGCGGCGCATCCGCCGGCGATTCCCGCACCGCGGGTGGCACCGGCACCGTCACCGCGTGCGGCGAGCCGGCGCGGCTACCAGCCACGCTGGGCGAGCAGCTGCTCGCCCCCGAGCTTGGCGCTCTCGAGGCTCTCCATCGCGGTGCCGAGGCCGCGTGAGGCGGTGGCGACGCGCTCGGCGTCCTCCCAGTGGGTGGTCGCCTCGACGATCGCGCGCGCCCGCCGCGGCGGGTCCTCGGACTTGAAGATGCCCGACCCGACGAATACGCCCTCCGCGCCAAGGGCCATCATCAGCGCCGCGTCGGCCGGCGTGGCGATCCCGCCGGCACAGAACAGCACGACCGGCAGACCGCCCGCGCCGGCGACCGTGCGCACCAGGTCCAGCGGCGCGCCGAGCTCCTTGGCCGCCGTCGGCAGCTCGGCCTCGTCGAGACTGCCCAGGCGCCGAATCTCGCCGGTGATGGCGCGCATGTGACGCACCGCCTCGACGATGTCGCCGGTGCCCGCCTCGCCCTTGGAACGGATCATCGCCGCGCCCTCGGCGATGCGGCGTAACGCCTCACCGAGGTTCGTCGCACCGCACACGAACGGCACCTTGAAGTCCCACTTGTCGATGTGATTGCGCTCGTCGGCCGGGGTGAGCACCTCCGACTCGTCGACGTAGTCCACGTCGAGCGCTTCGAGCACGCGAGCCTCCATGAAATGGCCGATCCGCGCCTTGGCCATCACCGGAATGGTGACGGCGTCCTGAATGCCCTTGATCATCTCCGGGTCGGACATGCGGGCCACGCCGCCGTCGCGGCGAATGTCGGCGGGCACGCGCTCGAGCGCCATGACCGCGCACGCGCCGGCGTCTTCGGCCACCTTCGCCTGATCGGGCGTGACGACGTCCATGATGACGCCGCCCTTGAGCATCTCGGCAAGGCCCGCTTTGACGCGGAACGTCGATTCGTCGCGCATGCCGATCAGTGTATCCGTGGCGGCTCGCGGGGCCGTCACGCTACTTCAGGCGAAAGGCCTTGATGCGATCGTCGTACTGCGCGCTGTCGCGCGAATACACGGCGTAGGCGAGCGCCTGGATGAGGCTGAGCAGCGCGGTGTGCGAGCGCACGTAGGCCGGGCCGTTGGAGGAGTAATACAGCTTCAGCTGGCCGAGCTTGGCCACCTCCGACAACGTCGCGTCGGTGATCGCCGCCGTCTTGGCCTTGCGGTGACGCGCGAGCTTCATGGCGCGCACGACGAGCGGATGCGGCCGACCGGCCGACAGGCCGATGACCAGCGTGGTGCTGTCGATCCGCCCGAGGCGGCTGAGTGCCTCCTGCGAGGGGCTGGCCACGACGTCGACGCGCAGGTCGAGCAGCATCAGCAGGTGGCGCAGGTAGCTGGCGAAGAACGCCATCTGATCGGTGCCGGCGACGAGCACCTTCTCCGAGCTGACGATCGCGTCGACGAGCGCGTCGACCGTCACCCTCGAGACCTTGCGCGCCGTGTCCTCGACGTTGAGGTGATCGGCGGCCAGCGAGGCCTCGAACTCGTTCTGGTCGAGCGAGAACAGCGGCGTCGAGGCGCCGGCGGCACCCTCGGTCGGCTGCGCGTGGATGCGCCGGTATTCCTCGCGCGCGGCGGCCTGCAGCTCCGGGAAGCCCTCGAAGCCCAGCGCCTGGGAGAAGCGGACGACAGTCGAGCTGGACGTGTTGGCGCGCCGCGCGAGTTCCTCGGCGGTCTGAAACGCGGCCTCGTCGAGATGGTCGACGATGTACTGGGCGACGTCCTTCTGCGAGCGCGAGCACTCGTCGAAGCGGGCCATGATGTACTTGGACAGGCTCTGGTGCTGAGCGGCGCCCTCGCTCGGCACTTCGGTGGGCGTAGCTGCGCGCTTCATCGTCGGCGGTCTTGTTCGACCGCAGCCGGCGGAGTCCTCCCAAATCCGCGGGCCGGCCCGCCACCGGGGGCCCCGGCAGGCCAGTCCGCGGCCCTCGCGGTGATCCAGCGCGAGCGTTTCCGCGCACGTAGGGTAGGCCCGGTTCGCCGAGGCCGCCCACGATGATCCCGTTCCAGACGCCCAGCCGCCGCGCTCGCCCTCCCGGGGGCCGACGATGAGGATCGCCGTCGTCGGTGGCGGCGTGTCCGGCCTCGTCGCCGCCTACCTCCTCGGACAGCGACACGACGTGACGTTGTTCGAGGCCGACGCCCGGCTCGGTGGTCACACGAACACCGTGCGCGTCGATACCCGTGACGAGACGCACTGGATCGACACCGGATTCATCGTGATGAACGACCGCACCTATCCGAACTTCACGCAGCTGCTGGCGAGGTTGGGCGTCGCCACCGCGCCGACGCACATGGGGTTCTCGGTCAAGGGTGAGGAGGACGACTTCGAGTACGCCGGCACGCCGCGCGGCATTCTCTGCCAGCCGTCCAATGCGCTGCGGCCCGGCTTCTGGCGGATGATCGCCGACCTCGTGCGCTTCAACCGAGAGCTCGGCGAGCTCGTGCGCACCGAGCTGGGCGATCCGTCCGTCGGCGAGCTGCTGCGAGCCGGCGGTTACTCACGATCGTTCACCGAACGACTCATCGTGCCCCAGCTCTCGGCCGTGTGGTCGGCCGACCCCGCCGCCATGTGGACCTTCCCGGCGCGCTTCCTGGCCCAGTTCTTCGCCAATCACGGCATGCTCGGCTTCCGTGACCGTCCGCGCTGGTCGACCGTCGCCGGCGGCTCGGTGCGATATGTCGAGGCGATCGCACGGACGCTCACCGGGCGCATCCGCCTGAGCACCCCGGTGCGAGCGATCACGCGCGACGAGTCCGGCGTCGAGCTCGAGCTGCCCGGCGCCGAGCGGCTGCGCTACGACCACGTCGTCGTGGCCACCCACTCCGATCAGGCGCTGGCCATGCTGCGCGACGCCAGCGAGCAGGAGCGGTCGGTGCTGTCGGCGATCGCCTACCAGCCCAATGAGGCCGTGCTGCACACCGACAGCCGGCTGCTTCCCCGGCGCCGGGCCGCCCGCCAGGCGTGGAACTACCACCTCCTGCGCGAGCCCAAGCGGGTCAGCACCGTGACGTACTACATGAACCACCTCCAGCGCCTGCGATCGCGGCAGCAATTCTGTGTCACGCTCAACCGCACGGACGCGATCGATCCCGACCACGTCATTCGCACGATCTCCTACGCCCATCCCGTGTACACGCGCGAGGCCGTGCGCGCCCAGGCCCGGCACGCCTCGATCAGCGGCGTGCGTCGCACCCACTACTGCGGGGCGTACTGGGGCTGGGGGTTTCACGAGGACGGCGTCGTCAGCGCGCTGCGCGCGGTCACGCCACTGGGCGTGCGACTGTGAGGCGGGCGTCGGCGATCTACGCCGGCTCGGTGCGCCACCGCCGCCATGCCCCCATTCGCCACGAGCTGCGCGCGCCCCTGTTCATGCTCTATCTCGACCTCGACGAGCTGCCGGCGCTGTTCGACGGACGGTGGCTGTGGTCGGCCCGCCGCCCGGCGCCGGCGTGGTTTCGCCGCAGCGACCATCTCGGCGACCCGCGCCTGCCGCTCGCCGATGCCGTTCGCGACCTCGTGCACGAGCGCACCGGCGAGCGACCGGCAGGTCCGATCCGGCTGCTCACCCACCTGCGCTATTTCGGCTACTGCATCAACCCGGTGAGCTTCTACTACTGCTTCGGCGCCGCCGGCGAGCACGTCGAGGCCGTCGTCGCGCACGTGACCAACACGCCGTGGGGAGACCGCCACTCCTACGTGATGCCCGCGTCCGTCCGGTCGGATCACGGCTCGGTCTCGCTGCTGCGCACGGAGCTGCCCAAGCGGTTGCACGTGTCGCCGTACATGGGACTCGACCACACCTACGACTGGCGACTGACCGAGCCGGCGGACACGCTGCTCGTCCACATCGAGTCCGCACGCGACGGCGAGACGCTGTTCGATGCGACGCTGTCGCTGCGGCGCCGCGAGATCACGCGTCGCTCGCTGGCCGGCGCGCTCGTGCGCCATCCCTGCATGACGGCGAGCGTCGCCGCGCGCATCTACGGCCACGCGGCGGCGCTGGGCCTGAAGGGCGCGCCGACGCATCGCCGTCCCGCCCCCGCGCCGTCCGCCGCCAACCACGACCGCCACGAGGCCGTCTCGGCATGACCTCGAGGACGCCCGTGTCGAGCCCCCGCCGGCCCGCGGCGCCATCGTTGCCGATGGCCGCAGCCCCCGCCGTCAGCGCTGCGCGCACGGCCGCCGGGCGGCTGCGCGAACGGGTGGCCCGCCGGATCGTGCTGCGGCTGCTGCGCGGGCTGCGAGGCGGCCAGCTCACCCTCCGCGAGGGCGACGGCCCGCCGATCGTCTTCGGGCGCGTCGAGCCCGAGCGGCCGCTGCGCATCACCGTGACGATCCACACGCTCGGCTGCTACGCCGCACTACTGCGCGGCAGCATCGGGCTGGCCGAGTCCTACATGGCGCAGGCCTGGGAGTGCGGGGATCTGGTGGGGCTGACACAGCTGGCAGCGCTCAACGTCCGCTTCCTGGACCGGCTGCGCTCGATCTTCGCCGTCGTGCTCGTGCCGCTGCAGCGCTGGCTGCGCTGGCTGCGCAGGAACACGGTCGGCCGCGCACGGCGCCAGATCGCCGCGCACTACGACCTCGGCAACGAGCTCTTCTCGCTGTTCCTCGACCCGACGATGATGTACTCCTGCGCGATCTTCGAGACGCCCGACGCCACCCTCGAGGAGGCGTCGCTGGCCAAGCTGCGCCGAATCTGCGAGAAGCTCGATCTCGCTGCCGGCGATCACGTGCTGGAGATCGGCACCGGCTGGGGCGCCTTCGCCGTATACGCCGCCGAGCAGTACGGATGCCGGGTGACGACGACCACCATCTCGCACGAGCAGCACGCCTTCGCCACCGAGCGCGTCGCCGCCGCCGGCCTGAGTGACCGCGTCACGGTGCTCAGCCAGGACTACCGTACGCTCGGCGGTCGCTACGACAAGCTCGTCTCGATCGAGATGATCGAGGCCGTGGGCTGGCAGTCGTTCGGAACCTACTTCCGGCGCTGCAGCGAGCTGCTGAAGCCCGACGGTGCGATGCTGCTGCAGGCGATCACGATCGACGACCGCGCGTACAGCGTCGAGAAGGCCTCCCGGAGCTTCATCAACACCTACATCTTTCCGGGCGGCTGCCTGCCCTCGATGGAGATCATCTCGCGCTCGATCGCCCGCCACACCGATCTGCGTCAGGTCCATCTCGAGGACATCACCCCGCATTACGCCGAGACGCTGCGCCGCTGGCGACAGAACTTCCTCGCCGCCTCCTCGCGCCTGGTGGAGCTCGGTTACGACGCACGCTTCCGGCGGCTGTGGGAGCTCTACCTGGCCTATTGCGAAGGCGGCTTTCGGGAGCGCCGCATCCAGGACGTGCAGGTGATGCTGGCCAAGCCCGGCTACCGCGCCGAGCCGCTCCTCGCGTTCGGGTCCGACGAACACCTCGCGTCGGACCGCTGCGCCGCCGAGGCGGCGCTCGCACGGCTGCGCGGCTCCACCGGGCGGCTGGCCGATTCGGTGGCGGCCGCCGCCGCGCAGAGCGAGAGCCCGGGCTGATCGCCGCGCCGCGGCCCGCCCGTCGATGCGTCGCGCGGGCGCCGGTTGGGCGACTAGCATGCCCCGCCATCCGGTACCTATCAGGTTCCCATTTCGTATCTCAGGAGTCCGCGGAGCGTATCGCAGCGCCGGCCGCCCGGTCCGCGGATCGTCGACGCTGAACGGTGAGACGTGGAATCCACCGCGCCGGGGCGGGCCTCCTTGTATGGTCTGTCACGAGGGAGGAATCGCCGTTGGCCCCAACCCATCTGGCCGCCACGGGCATCACGGTCCGTTTCGGAGGCGTCACCGCGCTGGATGACGTCTCGCTGCGCGCCGGCACCGACGAGGTCGTCGGCGTCATCGGCCCCAACGGTGCCGGCAAGACGACGCTGTTCAACGTCATCTGCGGCTTCGTCGCCGCCGACAGCGGATCGCTGACCTGGGCGGGCGAGCCGCTGGCCGGACATCGCCCCCACCAGCTGTCGCGACTCGGCATCGGCCGCACGCTCCAGGGCGTCGGCCTGTTCGCCGGCCTGACCGCGCTGGAGAACGTGATGGCCGGGGCGCACCGCGATCGCCGCTCGCGCCTGCTGTCGACGATGCTCGGCCTGCCGCGCGCCGACCGCGACGAGCGCGCGTTGCGCGACGCCGCCCGGACGGCGCTCGAGCATCTCGGCGTCGCCGAATTCGCCGACCGTCGGCCCGGCGAGCTGCCCTACCCGGTGCAGAAGCGCGTCGCGCTCGCCCGCGCCCTGGCCGGCCGGCCACGGCTGCTGCTGCTCGACGAGCCGGCGGGCGGGTTGGGGGAAGCCGACATGACCGAGCTCGGCGCCACCATCCGCGGGCTTCGTGGCGATATGGGCGTGTTGCTGGTCGAGCACCACATGGACCTCGTGATGAGCGTGTGCGACCGCGTCGTGGTGCTCGACTTCGGCCGTGTCATCGCCGAGGGGCCACCCGACGCGGTGCGCACCGATCCCCGCGTGCTCGACGCGTATCTCGGCGTCGATGCCGAGCCCTCCGCCAGCCCGTTCCCAGCGGCCGCCTCGTCGCAGTCCGTTCGGGGCGGGGACTCGCCCGGCGGCGATGCACTCTCCGGTGCGCGATGAGCGCTAACGCACCGGCGCTGCAGGTGGAGGACCTCGCGGCCGCCTACGGACCCGTGCGCGCGCTCGACGGGGTCTCACTCAACGTCGCGTCGGGCACCGTCACCGCCGTGCTCGGCGCCAACGGGGCCGGCAAGACGTCTCTGCTGCGCGCGATCTCCGGTCTGCTGCGCCCGCGCGGCGGACGCGTCCGCCTGCACGGCGAGGACATCGCGGGCATGGCGGTCGAGGAGCGCGTGCGGCGCGGCATGGCGCACGTCCCCGAGGGCCGAGGGGTGATCGCCGAGCTCACCGTCGAGGAGAACCTGCGCCTCGGCGCACTGTGGCGCCACGACCGCGACGAGGCGGCACGCGCACTGGCCGAGGCCTACGAGCGCTTCACCCCGCTGCGCGAACGCGCCCACCAGCCGGCGGCCACGCTGTCGGGGGGCGAGCGCCAGATGCTCTCGATCGCCCGCGCGCTCATGGGCCGCCCGAGCGTCCTGCTGCTCGACGAGCCCTCGCTCGGACTGGCGCCGCTCGTGGCGGCGAGACTCATGGCACTGGTGCGCGACCTCGCGACCAGCGCGGGCCTGGCCGTGCTGCTGGTCGAGCAGAACGCGCGCAGCGCGCTCTCGATCGCCGACTTCGGCGTCGTCCTCAGTCTCGGGCGCACCGTGGCCAGCGGCGATCCGGCGCGTCTGGCCTCCGACGACCGCCTGCGACACGCCTACCTCGGGTTCTAGTGACATGACCCAGTTCGTGAACCTCACGCTCGGCGGCATCTCCAGCGGAGCGGTGTACGCCTCGGTAGCGCTTGCGCTCGTCCTCATCTGGAGGGCCACCCGGATCGTGAACTTCGCCCAGGGCGGGATGCTCATGTTCACCACGTTCATCGCCTGGACGGTGATCTACAAGCTGTCCGGACCGTACTGGGTGGGCTTCGCCGCCGCGCTGGCCAGCGGATTCGTGCTCGGCGCGCTCATCGAGCGGGTGCTCATCCGCCGGGTGGAGGGCGGTCCGCCGCTGAACGCGGTGATCGTGACGCTCGGCCTGCTCATCTTCCTCGAGGCGCTCGCCGGGATGCTGTGGGGCGGCAACCTGCGTTCGTTCCCCCCACCGTTCTCGATCCGCGGCTTCGCTGTCGGCGGCACCCGCTACGCGTTCGCGCCGTCTGACGCGTTCACCGTCGCCGCCGTGTTCGGCGTGGCCGCCGCGCTGGCGATCGTGTTCCGCTACACGTCGCTGGGCCTGCGCATGCGCGCGAGCGCCTTCGCCCCCGAGGTGGCCCGCCTGCTCGGCGTGCGCGTCGGGCGGCTGTTGACGCTCGGCTGGGCGCTGGCGGCGGTCGCCGGCTCGCTCGCCGGCCTGCTCGTCGCGCCATCGGTGTTCCTCGGTCCCAACCAGTTCGACGGCATTCTCATCTACGGCTTCGTGGCCGCCGTCATCGGCGGCCTGGACAGTCCGCTCGGCGCCGTGGTCGGCGGCATCGGCCTCGGGCTCATCCTCAGCTACGTCTCCGGGTATGACAACTCCTCGACGGTGACGCTGGCGGCACTGGTCGTGCTCATGGCGGTGCTGATGATCCGACCCGGCGGGATCTTCTCCACGACCTCGGTGCGCCGCGTATGAGCGAGCTCTCGAGCGCCGCGGCAGGCGGCGGGACGGCCGCGATCCCGCCCTCGGAACCCGTGCGGGACGCCGGCCCGGCCTGGCGGCGGTGGCTGGGCCACAGCGCGCTCGTCCGGCACCTGGCGATCACCGCGATCGCCGGCGCGGTGCTGTTCGTGGCCAGCCTGTGGCTGAGCCCGTTCAACGACCTGCGCCTGGCCAACGGCGCGTACTACTTCGTCACCCTGGCCGGGCTGACGCTGCTCACCGGGCTGAGCGGGCAGATCTCGCTGGGTCAGGGCGGGCTCGTCGCCGCCGGCGCGTACACCAGCGCGCTGTTGATCGCCAACAACCACTGGGCGCTCGTGCCGGCGCTGCTGGCCTCGGTGGTGGTGGCCAGCGCCGTCGGGGCGCTGCTGGGCGTGGCCGGGGCGCGGCTGCGCGGCCCGTACCTGGCCGGCGCCACGCTCGCGTTCGCGCTGGCGCTGCCCGGCATCACCGACCGCTTCGCCGGCACGTTCGGGGGCGAGAACGGCATCACCACCAACGCACCGACGCCTCCCGCCTCGCTCGGCGCCAGCTTCTCGCTTGAGCGCTGGCAGGCATGGATCGCCTGCCTGGCGGCGCTGGTCGTGCTGCTGTTGCTGCTCAACCTCTCGCGCGGGGGTACCGGGCGCACGCTGCGCGCCGTGCGCGACGACGAGGTCGCCGCCTCGCTGTGCGGGATCAACGTCGCCCGCACGCAGGTGAGCGCGTTCATCGTCAGTGCCGCCTGCGCCGGCGTCGGCGGGGCCCTGTACGTCGAGATCCAGAACCTCGCGGCACCCGACGCCTTCACCGTGACGCTCTCGCTGTACCTGCTGGCCGGGGTCGTGCTCGGCGGGCTCGGGAGCCTGGCCGGCGCGGTCTACGGGGCGATCGTGCTCGTGATGCTGCCGAGTTGGTCAACCGACCTCGCCGGGGACCTATCGCTGTCGGGCAACGTGAGCTCGAACCTGCCCCTCGCCTTCTACGGCATCGTGCTCATCGCCGCGATGCTCGCCGCCCCCCTGGGCATACAGGGCCTGATCCTCGACGTCACCCGCCGGCTGCGCGCGCGCCGCGGGAGACGTGCGGGCGCGCTTGCCCCGGCGTCAGCCGCGCCGGGTCGTATCGACACCGAAAGACCGACAGGAGGAGGAGAGGGATGAGTTCATACGGAAGGGTGTTCACGCGCGGCGCGCTGGTCGCGGCGGCGTGCGTCGCGCTCGCCGCATGCGGATCGAGCAGCTCGTCGAGCTCGACGCCGGGCGTGACGGCGACGAGCGTGACGATCGGCAGCCACCAGCCGCTGACCGGCGTCGCCGCACCGGGCTACGACGAGATCGCGCCGGCATCGAAGGCCTTCTTCGAGTACATCAACGCTCACGGCGGCATCAACGGGCGGACGATCAACTACATCTACAAGGACGACGCGTACGACCCGACGCAGACCGTGAACGTGGTCAAGCAGCTGGTGCTGCAGGACAACGTGTTCGGGATCTTCAACGGCCTCGGGACCCCCACCCACACCAAGGTGGTGTCGTTCTTGAACGCCAACAAGGTGCCCGACCTGTTCGTGGCCTCCGGCTGCCTGTGCTGGAACCAGCCGAGCACCTACCCCTACACGTTCGGCTGGCAGACCGACTACACCCGCGAGGGGAAGATCCTCGGCCAGTACATCGCCCAGCACTTCGCCGGCAAGAAGATCGCCTACTTCCTGCAGGACGACGACTTCGGCATGAACGGCGAGAAGGGCCTCGACGAGGAGATCCCGGCCAGCGACGTCGTCTCACGCCAGTTCTACCAGCCGGGCAACGTCAACGTGGGGCCGCAGATCGCCGCCATCAAGCAGTCCGGGGCGCAGGTCGAGGTGAACTTCACCGTGCCCGCGTACACCGCGCTGGCCGAGCTGACCGGGTTCAAGCTCGGCTATCACCCGCAGATGGTGACGAGCAACGTCGGCTCTGACCCGATCACCCTGACGGGGCTGCTGCAGAGCTTCTCCAAGGGTGCCGCCGGCGGCTCGCTCATCAGCGGCATGATCACCGACGCCTACCTGCCGCCGGTGAGCGACGTCGGCAACCCGTGGGTGCAGCTGTTCAGCCAGATCCACAGCCAGTACGACTCCGCGGCACCGTTCGACGGCAACGTCGAGTACGGCATGGCGGCCGCCTACACGTTCGTTGCCGCCCTGAAGGCGGCGGGCAAGGACCTGACCCGCCAGGGCATCGTCAACGCCGTGCAGACGGCGAACCTGGCCGGCCCGGGACTGGTGCCGTACGCCTACAGCCCAAGCGATCACTCCGGGTTCATCGGCGTGCAGGTCGGCATGATCCTCAACGGGGCGATCCAACTGAGCGGCACGCCCCTGACCACCGACGACGGCAGCGGGCCGATCACGCCCTACACCACGGCGCAACCGTCGCCGACCTCCACCGGCGTCCTCCCCTGACCCCGGCCTGACCGGCGGTGGGGCCCGGCGCGGCGCCGGGCCCCACCGCGCGCGCCCGCGGCACGGCGGTAGGGTTCGCCGGCGTGCTGCGAACCCTGTTCGACGACACCCACGAGGACTTCCGGGCCAGCTTCCGGCGCTTCGTGGCGCGTGAGGTCGTCCCCCACCACGAGCAGTGGGAGCGCGCCGGGATCGTCCCCCGCGAGCTGTTCGCGCAGGCCGGCGCGCACGGCTTCCTCGGGATGGCGGTGCCGGAGCGCTACGGCGGGGCGGGCGCCGAGGACTTCCGCTTCAACCTGATCATCGGTGAGGAGTGCCAGCGGGCCGGCGTGGGCAGCCTCGGCCTGGGGATCACGCTACACAACGACATCTGCCTGCCGTACTTCCTGCGCTACTGCGACGAGCCCCAGCGCGAGCGGTGGCTGCCGGGGATCGCCGCCGGCGAGCTGATCACCGCGATCGCCATGACCGAGCCGGGCACCGGCTCGGATCTGGCCGCGATCGCCACGCGCGCGGTGCGCGACGGCGACGTGTACGTGGTCAACGGCTCGAAGACGTTCATCACCAACGGCATCAACGCCGACCTCGTCATCACGGCGGTGCGCACCGACCCGCACGAGCGCCATCGCGGCCTCAGCCTCGTGGTGATCGAGGAGGGCATGGACGGCTTCACTCGCGGGCGCAACCTCGACAAGCTCGGTCAGCACGCGCAGGACACCGCCGAGCTGGCCTTCGACGACGTGTCGGTGCCGCTGGCCAATCGCCTCGGCGAGGAGGGCGAGGGCTTTCACTACCTCGTCTCCAACCTGCCCCAGGAGCGCCTGTCGATCGCCGCGGCGGGGGTGGCCGCCGCGGAGGCGGCCATCGAGTGGACGCGCACCTACGCCAGCGAGCGCACCGCGTTCGGCCAGCCGATCGGCTCGTTTCAGCACTCACGCTTCGCGCTGGCCGAGATGCACTCCGAGACGCAGATCGCGCGGGTGTTCATCGACCGCTGCGTCGAGGCGCTGGACGCCGGGGCGCTCACTGCGGAGGACGCGGCAATCGCGAAATGGTGGTGCACCGAACTGCAGGGCCGGGTCACCGACCGCTGCCTGCAGCTGCACGGCGGCTACGGCTACATGAGCGAGTACCCGATCGCCCGAGCCTGGGTCGACGCCCGCGTGACCCGCATCTACGGCGGCGCCAACGAGATCATGAAGGAGATCGTCGGGCGGTCGCTCGGACTGTAGGCGGCGGCCTACCCGCCCGCGGACGCGTCCGCCGCGGGATGCAGCTCCCCGGCCAGCGTCACGAAGTAGTCCAGCGCGTGCGGGTTGGCCAGCGACTCCACGCTGGCCGCACGCTCGGTGGGCGTGCCCATGAGGATCTTCTTGACCGGGACCTCGAGGATCTTCCCCGACAGCGTGCGCGGGATCTCGCTCACCTGACGCACCTCGTTGGGGACGTGACGCGGGGAGCAGTCCTCGCGGATGCGCCGCTTGATCTGCGCCACGAGCCCGTCGTCGAGTGACACCCCGTCCGCCAGCACCACGAACAAGGGCATCCACAGCTCCCCGCCGTCGCGGGGCAGATCCACGACGAGCGCGTCGATCACCTCGGGTACCGCCATCGCGGCGCGGTAGATCTCGCTGGTACCCATGCGTACGCCCTGGCGGTTGATCGTCGAGTCCGAGCGACCGTAGATGACCGCGCCACCGCGTGGCGTGATGCGCACCCAGTCCCCGTGGCGCCAGACCCCGTCGAACATCTCGAAGTAGCTCTCGCGATAGCGTGACCCGTCCGCGTCGCCCCAGAAGAAGAGCGGCATCGAGGGCATCGGCTCGGTGATCACCAGCTCGCCCACCTCGTCGATCACCGCGTGCCCGCGCTCGTCATAGGCGGCCACGGCGGCGCCGAGCGCGCGGCACTGGATCTCGCCGGCGTACACCGGCAGCAGCGGACAGCCGGCGACGAAGGCGGTGCAGACATCGGTTCCGCCGCTGGTCGAGAACAGCCAGATGTCCTCGCCGACCTCGGCGTACACCCAGTCGAAGCCCTCCGGAGGCAGCGGCGAGCCCGTCGAGCCAACGGCCCGCAGCGCCGACAGGTCGCGGGTGGCCGCGGGCCGCAGGCCCTCCTTGCGACAGCTCATCAAAAAGCCCGCGCTCGTGCCGAAGCAGGTCATCCGGGTGCGCTCGGCGAGGTCCCACAGCACGCCCAGGTCCGGGAATGCCGGATTGCCGTCGTAGAGCACGATCGCCGCGTCGGTGAGCAGGCAGCCGACGAGGAAGTTCCACATCATCCAGCCGGTCGTGGTGAACCAGAACATCCGGTCGCCGGGCTGCAGGTCGAGGTGCAGATGGCCCTTCTTGAGCTGCTCGAGCAGGATCCCGCCGTGCCCTTGCACGATCGCCTTCGGCAGCCCCGTCGTGCCCGAGGAGTACAGCACCCACAGGGGGTGGTCGAACGGCACCTGCTCGAACTGCAGCTCCGCACCCTCACCGCGCGCCTCCAGCTCGCTCCAGCTGATCGCGCCCGGGCTCCCGAGCGCCGCGGGATCCGCGGACGGGTCGGCGTAGGGCAGCAACACGGTGCTCGTCACGGTCGGCAGCTCGGCCAGCACGAGGCGCAGCGCGTCGGTGCGATCGAAGTCGCGTCCGCCATAGCGGTAGCCGTCGACGGCCAGCAGCACCTTCGGCTCCACCTGGGCAAAGCGGTCGATGACGCTACGCGCGCCGAACTCGGGCGCGGCACTGGACCAGATCGCGCCGAGGCTGCTCGTGGCCAGGAACGCGATCAGCGTCTCGGGGACGTTCGGCATGTAGGCGACCACGCGATCGCCGGGCGTCACCCCGAGGCTGCGCAGGCCGCCGGCGACGCGCGCCACCGCCTCCCGCAGCTCACCCCAGCGCAGCTCCTGCAACGGCCGGGCCTCGGAGGCGTGCAGCAGGGCGACCTCGTCGGGATCGTGCCGGAGCAGGAGGTTCTCGGCGTAGTTGAGCCTCGCGCCTCCAAACCAGCGCGCCCCGGGCATGCCGCGCTCGGCGAGCACCCGCTCGTACGGCTGGGAGGCGCGCACGCCGCAGAAGTCCCACACGCTGGCCCAGAACGCCTCGAGCTCGTCCACCGACCAGCGCCACAGCTCGTCGTAGTCGGCGAAGGTGCGGCCCTCGCGCTCGCCCGCCCAGCGCATGAAACGGGTGAGCGTCGCGCGCTCACGCCGCTGCGCTGAGGGTTGCCACAGGGGTTGCTCGACGGCGCTCGCGATGGCCGGACGTTATCGGGTCGGACGCGGCCGCGGCGACGGCTATATTCGCTGCCGTGGAGATCGCTGCGCTGCGCGAGCAGTTCCCGGTGCTGCGCCGCGCCGCCTACCTCAATGCCGGCACCGACGGCCCACTCCCGACGCTGGCGCGCGACGCCGGCGCCGCCGAGCTCGAGCGCGAGCTGCACCAGGGACGCGCCCGGTCGCACTTTGCGCGCCGCTCCGAGCTGACCGCGGCGTTGCGCCAGGGGTACGCGACCGTGCTCGGCTGCGCGTCCGAGGACGTCGCGCTCACCACCTGCACCAGCGAGGGCCTGTCGATCGTGATCGACGGCCTGGCCCTGCAACCGGGGGACGAGATCCTCACCAGCGATGAGGAGCATCCGGGACTGCTCGGCGCGCTCCAGGCCGCGCGCGACCTCAACGGCGTGCACGTCCGCGTGGCGCCGTTCGACGAGCTCGCCGACGCCGTCACGCCCGCCACGACGCTCGTCGCCTGCTCGCACGTCAACTGGACTCGCGGCGCGTTCGCTCCCACGGCGCTGGCCGACGTCGACGTGCCGGTCGTGCTCGACGGCGCGCAGGGCGCGGGCGCGGTGCCCATCGACCTGGCGGCGCTCGGCTGCGACGCATATGCCGCGGCGGGCCAGAAGTGGCTGTGCGGACCCGACGGCTCCGGCCTGCTGTACGTCAGCGCGGCGCTGCGCGAGCGGCTGGCGGTCACGCGGCGCACGTACGCCAACCTGGCGGACGGGGCGGCCGGCCTGGACGCGACGCTGCACCCCGACGCCCGCCGGTTCGACACCCCGTCGCTGAGCGCCGAGACCACCGCCGTCGCGGGCGCCGCGCTGGGACTGCTCACCGAGCTCGGCTGGCCGGCCGTGCAAGCGCGGGCGACGGCCCTGGCCGACCGCTTCGCGCAGCGTCTGCTCGAGGCCGGGCGGACGGTCGCGCCCCGCGGACCCTCGACGCTGGTGTCGTTCTCCAGCGCCGATCCCGAGGCCGAGTGCGAGCGGCTGGCCGAGGCGGGGGTGATCCTCCGCTCGCTGCCCGGCGGCCGCTGGCTGCGGGCTTCGGTGGGCGCCTGGAACGATGAGAGCGATCTCGAGCGCCTGCTGGCTGCGCTTGACCGCTGACGCACCGCGCGATCAACCGCTAGGTTTTCCGCCATGGCGCTGCCCCTGACACTGCCCCTGCGTCGCGAGATCGCCCGCGCGCTCCCGGAGCGTCCCTTCGCGGTGCGCTTCTGGGACGGCGGCGGCGTCGCCGCCACCCTCCCCTCCGCCCCCACGTTCGACGTCACGCGCCCGTCGGCGCTGGCCCACTTCCTGCGGTCCCCCGACGCGCTCGGCCTGTTCCGGGCCTACGTCGAGGGGTCGCTCACGGTCGATGACCTCGACGCCGCTTTCCTGGTCGTCGACGACTGGGACCCGCCGGAGATCCCGCTCGTCACGCGCGTGCGGCTGCTGGCCAGCGCGGTCGTCGCCGCGGCGCCCGCCGGCATTCCCAAGCGCCCCGGCCTGGAGCTGCTCCTCGACGGTGAGCGCCACAGCATGGCCCGCGATGCGGCGGCGATCCGCTACCACTACGACGTCGGCAACGCGTTCTTCGCGCTGTTCCTGGACGAGTCGATGACCTACAGCTGCGCGGTGTTCTCGCGCGGCGCCACGACGCTCGAGGAGGCGCAGACCGCCAAGCTCGACCTCGTCGCCACCAAGCTCGGCCTGCGCGAGGGCCAGCGGGTGCTCGACGTCGGCTGTGGCTGGGGCAGCTTCGCCATCCATGCCGCGCGCCACTACGGTGTCGAGGTGGTGGGGATCACGCTCTCCTCCGCACAGGCGCAGCTGGCCCGCGAAAAGGTGGCCGACGCCGGCCTGAGCGATCGCATCGACATCCGCGAGGAGGACTACCGCGTGCTGCGCGACGGTCCGTTCGACGCGATCGCCAGCATCGGCATGGTCGAGCACGTCGGCGACGCCCAGATCGACCGCTATGCGGTCACGCTGCACGACCTCGTCCGGCCCGGCGGCACGATCCTCAACCACGGCATCGCGGTCACCAACCCGACCGACGACCCCCTCGACGACGACATCTCGATGCGCTACGTGTTCCCCGACGGGGAACCGCTGCCCTACTCGCGCGTGCAGCTGGCCTTCGAGCGCGCCGGCCTGCACGTCGAGCACGTCGAGGGCTTCCAGTCCGACTACGCGGACACGCTGCGCCACTGGCACGACCGCCTCGACGAGCATCTACCCGAGGCCGAGCGCCTGGCCGGACCGGAGCGCACGCGCATCTGGCGGCTGTACCTGCGCGCCGCCCGCCACGGGTTCGACGTCGGGTACACGAAGGTCTACCAGGCGCTCGTGCGGCGCCCCGAGGCGCGCGCCGCGCCTGGCGCCGCCCGCCGCGGCGCCACGCGCGACCTCGGCTAGGCCGCCGGCCGGCCGTCAGACGACGCGCAGGGACACACCGAACGCGCGGCGGAACAGATCGGTCTCCCGGCTCGCCGCCCAGCGCGGAACCGCCACCTCGCCGTCGGCCACCAGCCGCAGCTCCACGACGTCGCCGTCGCGGTGCATCTGGACCGCGCGCACGATCTGATCGCGCGAGCGCTCGAGGCCCTCGGCCAGCCGCAGCAGCACGGCGCAGCGATCGAGGCGGCGCTCGTCCTGCTCGTCGAGCAGGCCCGCCAGCGGCCCCGGGTCGGGCATGCCCTTGCGGTGGTAGCGAGCGGCCTGCGCGATGAGCGCCACCTCGCGCGGCGCGAATCCCGGGAGCCCGGCATTGAGGATGAGATACCGGGTGTGCTTGTGGTGGTCGTCGTAGTCGACGGACATGCCGATGTCGTGCAGCAGACACGCCGCCTCCAGCAACTCGCGTTCGATCGGATCACCGTCGTGCAGCCCGGCGGCGGCGAGGTCGTCGAACAGGCCAAGCGCCAGCGCGGCGACGTGGTCGGTGTGGGCACCGTCGGCGTGGTACTGGGCGGCGAGGTTGCGCACGCTGGCGCGGCGCACGTCCTCGAACAGGGGCGGAACGTGCTCGGCGAGGTAGCGCTCGAAGAACACGCCCTCCCGCAGGCCCGCCTCGGTGGCCTCGATGGCGTCGAACTCGCCGAGCTCGAGCACGCTCTGGACGACGACCGCGCCGGCCAGGATGAGGTCGGCGCGGGCGGGCTTGATGCCCGGCACGTCACCGCGCTCGGCCGCCGGCAGAGCGGCGAGGCGCTCGATGAGCGCCTCGAGCGCCTCCCGGGTGATGGCCTGCCCCTGCACCCCCAGCGACGGCAGGCCGGCCGCACGCTGCGTGGCCGCCGCGAGATTGCGCATCGTGCCCCCGAGCCCGACGAGCCGGCGTCCGCCGCGAGACAGCCACGGCGCATCGGCGAGCGTCGTCGCGCACGTGTGCGCGCAGGTCGTCGAGCTGGCGGCGCTTGGCCGGACCCTTGCCGCTGAGGAAGCGCTCGGTCATCCGGACCGCGCCCAGCGACCACGATCCCGACGTCGTGGCCAGGCGCCCGGCCACGCGCACGAGCTGCAGGCTGCCGCCGCCGAGATCGAGCACGCAGCCGTCGGCCAGCGTCGTCGAGTTGACGGCGGCCAGGTAGCCGTAGTACGCCTCCTCCTCGCGGCTGAGCACGCGGATGGGCAGCTCCGAACGCTGCCGCGCTCGCGCCAGGAACGCCTCGGCGTTGCGTGCGTCGCGGATCGCGCTGGTGGCCACCGCGTCGACGGCATCGCCATCGAGCGCACTGGCCCGGCAGAAGTGTGCGAACACGTCGATGGTCGCCAGCGCCCGCTCCATCGCGGCCGGCCGCAGCGTGTCAGCGCTGCCCAGGCCCTCACCGATGCGCACCGGCTCGTAGATCTCATCCGTGCGCTTCCACCAGCCCTCATCGGCCGCCGCGGTGAACACGACCAGGCGGAACGAGTTGGAGCCGAGGTCGATGACCGCAAGTCGCCGGGGAGTGGTGGAAGGCGCGTCGGGGCGGACGGCGCCGCTGGCGACGAGCAGTTCCATGGCCCTCAGCGTACCCCGCCCTCCGGGCGGCAAGCGGCGGACCTCCCGGCGACCGACGCTCCTCAGGCGAACACGATCGTTCGCGAGCCCGAGACGAGCACGCGGTCCTCGAGGTGCCAGTTGACCGCGCGGGCGAGCACGGTGCGCTCGATGTCGCGGCCGATGCGAGTGAGCGACTCGGCGCTGTCGCGATGCGACACCCTGGCCGTGTCCTGCTCGATGATCGGGCCCTCGTCGAGGTCCTCGGTCACATAGTGGGCCGTCGCGCCGATCACCTTGACCCCGCGGCGGCGGGCGCGTGCGTACGGATCGGCGCCCGGCGAACGCGGGCAGGAACGAGTGGTGGATGTTGATCACCGGCGTGGCGAGACGCTCGAGGAACGCACCGACTGAGGATCTGCATGTAGCGGGCGAGCACGACGAGGTCGTAGCCGTCTCCGAGCGCCTCCAGCAGCTCGGCCTCGGCCCGCGGCTTGTCCTCGCGGCTGACCGGGACGTGCGCGAAGCGCACACCGAACATCGACACCTCGTCGCGCAGGTCCGGATGATTGGACACGACGAGCGGGATGTCGCAGTCGAGCTCCCCCCGCCGCCAGCGCCACAGCAGATCCAGCAGGCAGTGCTCGTGGCGCGAGACGAGCAGCGCGACGCGCTTGCGCTCACCGGAGTGCCACAGCCGCCACTGCATCCCGAAGCGCTCGGCGACCTCACCGAACGATGCGGCCAGCCGCTCGCGGGCGGCGTCGTCGATGTGGAACTCGACCCGCATGAGGAACGTCCCGCCCTCGGGATCGGTCGAGTACTGGTCGGATTGCGTGATGTTCGCGCCGACGCCGGCGAGCAGGCCCGAGACTGCCGCGACGATGCCGGGGCGGTCGGGGCAGGAGATGACCAGACGCGCGATCGGCGGCGGCTCGCCGGGCCGACCGGGTGTGGGCGTGGACGGGTCGCGGGCGGACATGAGGGTGGTCACCTGCGACAGCGTCGCGCCGGACGGCAGGCGGCCGAGTCTTATCAGACCTCGCCGGGCGGGCCGCGGGCCGGCGCGCCGGCGGCCCGCGCCGGAACAAATGCGCTTGCGCGGCCGCAGGGAGTGAGACGATGCCCGCGATGACCGCGCCCGGCCCCCACCCCCCAGTGGCCGGCGCCCCCGACGGCGTCGAGCTGGTGGTTGCCCGCGTGGCGGCGGGCGACGCGCCCGCCATCGCCCGTTCGTTCGGCGAGCTCGTGCGTCACACACCCGTGCTGACGTCGAACAGCCTCTCCGAGCGCAGCGGCGGTCGGGTGCTGCTCAAGGCCGAGAACCTGCAGCGGACCGGGTCGTTCAAGCTGCGCGGGGCGCTGTCCAAGTTGGCCGCGCTCGGCTCGCCGGGGGCCGTGGTGGCGGGCAGCGCCGGCAACCACGGGCAGTCGCTGGCCTACGCGGCCCGCGCCCGCGGGGTCGCCTGCGAGGTGTTCATGCCGCGCGACGCCTCGGTGTCCAAGGTGGCGGCGGTCAGCGGGTTCGGCGGCGTCGTGCACCTGCACGGCGACTCGGTCGACGACTGCGTGGCGGCCGCGCGGGCCCGCGCGCACGAGATCGGCGCCGCGTTCGTGCATCCGTTCGACGACCCGGACATCATCCTCGGCCAGGCCACCCTCGGGCTCGAGCTGCTCGACGACGTCGCCGATCTGGCGCGCGTGATCGTGCCGGTCGGCGGGGGCGGACTGATCAGCGGCGTGGCCGGCGCGGTCAAGGCGCAGCGTCCCGAGGTCAGCGTCGTGGGCGTTCAGGTCGCCGCCTGCGCGCCGCTGGCCTGCGTGTACCGCGACCGCGACGCCGTCGCGCCCCAGGTGCGACCGACGATCGCCGACGGCATCGCCGTCAAGCGCCCCGGGACGCTGACGCTGCCGCTCGTGCGCCGCTGGGTCGACGAGATGTGCATCGTCGAGGAGGACGATGTGGCCGAGGCGATGGTGTGGCTGCTCGAGCGGTCCAAGCTCGTGGTCGAGGGCGCGGGCGCGGTGGGCATCGCCGCCCTGCTCGTGGGCGCCGTCGCACCGGCCGCGACGGGCTCGACGGTCGTGGTGCTGTCCGGCGGCAATGTCGATGCGGGGCTGCTCTCGCTGGTTGCCCAACGCCACGAGACCGGCGCGGGAAGGCGGCTGCGGGTGTATACGCGCATCTCCGACCGGCCCGGCGGCCTCGCTGGGCTGCTGACGCTGGTGGCAGAGTCCGGGGCCAACGTGCGCAGCGTCGAGCACGTTCGCGAGGCGGTGCCACTGCACGTGCGCCAGACCGGCGTCGAGCTCCTGCTCGAGACGCGTGGCGCCGACCACGCCCGCGAGATCCTCGACGCGCTCGACCGGGCCGGGTACGACACGCAGACGCTGCCGGCGGCGATTGCCCCGCCGCAGACCGGCGGGCCACCCTAGGCGGCGCGGTGGTGGCCAGGGTCCCGGCACGTCGCCACGCCAGCGAATCCCTCGCGCGCCTGCACGCCGGCCGTTGGGCGACCCTGCAGACAGCGGGCGCTGCGGGCGCCGCCTGGTATGTCGCCCACGACCTGCTGGGCCACGCGCAGCCGTTCTTCGCCCCGATCGCCGCCGCCGTCTCGCTCGGCGCCGTCACCGCGCAGCGAGGACGTCGTGCCCTGCAGATGCTCCTCGGCGTGTGCATCGGCATCGCCGTCGGCGAGGGCCTGCACGCGCTGCTCGGGACGAGCGTCCTGTCGATCGCCCTGGTCACGCTGGCGACCCTGAACGTCGCGATGGCCGTCGGCTGGGGGTTCGTCGGACAGGGAATGATGTTCGTCAACCAGGCCGCCTCCTCGGCGATCCTGGTCCTAGCGCTGCGGCGCAGCGGCACGGGTTCCGAGCGCTTCGTCGACGCGCTCGTCGGCGGCGGCGTGGCACTCCTCGTCAGCCAGCTGCTGTTCCCGCCCGATCCCCTCAGGCTGCTGCACGGGGCGGAGCGCCGCACCCTCGTCGTACTCGGCGATACGTTCGACGAGCTCGTCGACATGCTGCAGTCCGGGCGGCGCGTCGACGCCGCCTGGATGCTGCGCCGCAGCGAGGGCGTGCACCGCGCGCTCGATGCGCTCCGCGAGTCGCGCTCGTCGGCGCGCGACATCACGCGGGTGACCCGCCGGCGCCCCGCGCGCCGGGCGGTCGAGGCCGAGGATCGGCGCGCCGCCCACCTCACGCTCCTGGCCAACGACCTGCTCAGCCTGCTGCGCGTATCGCTCGGGCAACTGTCGGCCGGCGAAGAGGGCTCGCTGCCCCGCCACGAGACCGGGGCGATACGGATCCTCGCGCAAGCCGTGCGCCGCCTCGACGACGACGCCGAACAGAGCCTGCGCCTCGCGCAGCGCGCCGCGGCATCGATCGCCGCCGCCGCGCCGACCACGGCACGCGAGGCCGTTGTGGCCCAACTGACGTCCGCCGCCGCGCGCGACGTCAGGCGCATCGCCGGCGATGAGGAGCCGGCCGGCGCGCCGCAGGTCGCGGCATTGGGCTGAGCGCCCGCGGGGCGCCGTTGGACGGGCGATCGAATCGCTCAAACGGCGCCAAAGTTCCGCACCCAACTGCCGATGTATCCGGTGAGGTCCGCCCGGGCCCTTCCTGCGCACCCCGGGGCCGTGCGGAACCTCCCCCAGACAAGGAGAGACCGTTGGCCAGCCCGAGCGAAGCGCCCCACATGCCCCGCCAGATCGTCGTCTTCTCGCTCGGAGAGGAAGAGTACGGACTGCCGATCACGCAGGTGCAGGAGATCATCCGCTACAGCGAGCCGCGTGCGGTGGCCTCCCACGTGCGCTGGATGCGCGGCGTGATCTCGCTGCGCGGGCAGATCCTCCCGGTCATCGACCTCGCCGCACGCCTCGGCCTCGGCGTCAGCGCCAACGAGCCCGGCAAGATCATCATCGTCGAGACCGGAGCCTCCAACGCCGGCGTCATCGTGGACGACGTGCAGGAGGTCCTCACCCTGCAGGAGGGCGAGACCGAGCCGCTGCCGGTGACCGGCGGCGACGCGTTGCAGGCGATCGCCAAGATCGGCGACCGCCTCGTGGTGCTCCTCGACGCCCAGAACCTGTTCGCGAACGGCGAGCTCGGGCTCGCGGCCTAGCCGGCGCCGTGGCGACCGCCACCCCCCATCGCGTCGTGGTCGCGGACGACTCGGCCTTCATGCGCCGCGTGCTCACCGATGCCCTCAGCGGCGAGGACACCGAGATCGTCGGCGTGGCCGCCGACGGCGACGAGGCGCTGGCGATGTGCGAACGCGAGCGCCCGGACGTGCTCTCCCTGGACCTGGCGATGCCCGGCCGCGATGGCATCGGCGTGCTGCGTGCGCTCCGTGCGCGGCGCCTCGACGTTCCGGTCGTGGTGGTCTCCGCGTTCTCGCCCTCCCACGGCGTGCGCGCGGTCGACGCGCTCGCCGAAGGCGCGTTCGAGCTCGTCGCCAAGCCGGCCGGCTCCAACGGTCTCGACGCGTTCGTGCAGGAGCTCGGCAACAAGGTACGGGCGGCGGCCGAGACTCGCCTGCGGCTGCGCGCGCCGCTGCGCCGCGACCGACCGGCGCCACGCACCGACGCCCCGTCGTCGACCGATCGCCTGCGCCCCCCGGCCACCCGCCACCGGTCACGCACGACGACGACCAGTCGCGTCGTGGTCATCGCCTGCTCGACCGGCGGTCCCCGGGCGCTGGCCGAACTGCTGCCGGCACTCGGCGGCACGCTCGGGCGCGGCACGCTCATCGTCCAACACATGCCGACCGGCTTCACGGCATCGCTCGCCGCCCGGCTGGACCGCGGCTCGGCGCTGCACGTGACCGAAGCCGCCGACGGTGACACGATCGCGCCCGGACGCGCGCTCCTGGCACCGGGCGGCAGCCATCTGCGCATCGGCGACGGCGGAACCCTGCGCCTGAGCGACGACCCGGCCATCGGCGGGCTGCGTCCGCGTGCCGACCTGACGATCATCGACGCCGCGCGCATCTGGGGCGAGCGGCTGCTGCTGGTCGTGCTGACCGGGATGGGCCGCGACGGTCTGGAAGGGGCGCGGGCCGTGCGGCACGCCGGTGGCCGCGTGCTCGTGGAGGCCGAGTCCAGCTGCGTGGTGTACGGGATGCCGCGAGCAATCGCCGACGCGAATTTGGCCGACGACGAGCTCGACCTGCTGTCGCTGGCGGCGGCGATCTCGGCGGAGGCCGGCCAATGAGCACCCTGCCCGTCAGCGCCGTCGATGAGTACGTGAGCTTCTGCGACGCCATCCGGCGCCTGACCGACATCGACCTCTCGCACTACAAGCGCAAGCAGATGGAGCGACGGATCCGCAGCTTCGCCGAGCGCCGGGGCGCCCCGCGACTGGTCGACTACCTGCGGCTGCTGTCCACCGACGCCGGCGAGCTCGACCGCTTCCTCGACCGCGTCACCATCAACGTGTCCCAGCTGTGGCGCAACCCGTCACAGTGGACGCTGCTCGCGGAGCAGGTCCTGCCGCAGCTGGCCGAGACGGGACGCATCCGCGCCTGGAGCGCCGGGTGCTCCTACGGCGCCGAGGCCTACACGCTGGCCGCCGTGTGCCTCACCGTCGCCCCGGCGGCCGAGCTGAGCATCGTCGGCACCGACATCGACCGGCGCATGGTGGCGCTCGCCCGGGCCGGCGAGTTCAGCGACGCTGACGCCCGCGACGCGCCGCAGGCCACGCTCGAGCGCTGGTTTCAGCGCACGGCCACCGGCTGGCGAGCCGGCGAGGAGCTGCGCGCCGCGACGGCGTTCGAGCGGGGCGATCTGCTCGCCCTGCGCCCCCGCCGCCACGCCTACGACCTCGTCCTGTGCCGCAACACGGCGATCTACTTCACCGAGGGCGTGCGCGACGCCCTGCACGCGCACCTGGCCGAGACGCTGCGCCCGGGCGGCTACCTGCTCATCGGCTCGACCGAGCGCGTGTCCGATCCCACCGCCACCGAGCTCACGCCCGTACTCCCGTTCACCTACCGCAAGCGCTGATGGACACCAACGAGTATCTCCCGATGTTCCTGGCCGAGTGCCGCGAGCACCTGCAGGAGCTCAACGTCGCCGTCGTGACGCTCGAGCAGACGCCCGGCGATCGCGAGCGCGTCGACGAGGTGTTCCGCATCGCGCATTCGCTGAAGGGCATGAGCTCCACCATGGGCTTCGCGGGCATGGCCGAGCTGACGCACTCGATGGAGGACGTCTTCGAGCTGCTGCGCCAGCGCCGCAACGGCGTCACCCACGCAGCGGTCGACACGCTGCTGGACTGCCTGGACGCGCTGTCGGCCGCCGTCGAATCGATCGATGACCGCGGCGAGGAGGAGATCGAGCCCACCCCGCTGATCGAGCGCCTGCAGGCGCTCGTGCGCCGGCGCCGCGAGGACCAGCCGGCCCCCGACCGGCCGCTCGTCATCCCCGCGGGCGGTCACCCCGACGGCGTCACCGTGACCGTCACGCTCGATGAGGACGTGGCCATGCCGTCGGTCCGGGCCTACATGGTCCTCGCCGCGATGGCCGACCACGGACGCGTCGTGGTGTCACTGCCGGCCGAGGACACCGTCGACGACTTCAGCGGGCGCGTGATCGAGGTGGTGCTCGACACCGAGCACGAGGATGCCACGCTCATCCGGTCCGCCCACGGGATCGACGGCGTCGCATCGGTCACGGTGCTGGCGCGCCAGGCGTCGGATGACGTCGCGACGTCGCCGGACGCCGCGGCGGGCGATGCCGCCGTCGCGCTCGCGCCCGCCGGCAGCGGGCCGGCCCCGGGCGACCGAGCCCAGGCCGAGCCGGCCCCGGTCGAGGCCAGCGCCGACGAGACCGCCGCGGCCGCCGCCGCCGACCGGGACGCGGCTGTGAGCCCCGCGCCGCCGACCCCGCTGCGACCGGCGGCGTCCGCGGGCGACCGCCCGGACGAAGGCGGCGCCGAGGACCGCGGCACACCGACCGGCGAACGCCGGGCCAAGGCGCGGAGGCCGATGAGCACCGTCCGGGTCGAGGCGGACAGGCTCGACCAGCTGATGGGCGTCATGGGCGAGCTCGTGGTGCACCGCACGCAGTTGGAGGCGCTCGTCGCCCAAGCCGACGTGCCCGGCATCGCCCAGGCGATGCAGGAGCTCAACCGCAGCTCGCAGGCGCTGCGCGCGATGGTGATGCAGGTACGGATGATCGAGGTGGAGGCCGTCTTCCTGCGCCTGCCACGCCTCGTGCGCGACCTCTCGGCGCGACTGGGCAAGGAGGTCGACCTGCAGATGACGGGCTCGGACACCGAGCTCGATCGCACGGTCGTCGACGCGCTCGGCGATCCGCTCGTGCACCTCGTGCGCAACGCGATCGACCACGGCCTCGAGTCCGCCGAGGACCGGCTGGCCGCGGGCAAGCCGCCGGCCGGCCGGCTCGAGATCGGGGCCCGTCACGCCGGCGGCAGCGTGATCATCACGGTTCGGGACGATGGCCGGGGCATCGACGCGGCCGCCGTCGCCCGGCGAGCGGTGCAACGTGGACTGATCGCGCCCGGCGAGCACATCGACACGGCCGCCGCGGTGGAGCTCCTGTTCACCCCCGGCTTCTCCACGGCCGAGCAGACGAACGACATCTCCGGACGTGGCGTCGGGATGGACGCCGTGCGTGCCACCGTGCAGTCGCTCGGCGGCGAGGTCACGCTGACCTCGGTTCCGGGCGAGGGCACCACCACGCACCTGCGCCTGCCGCTCACGCTGGCGATCATGTCGGCGCTGCTGGTCGAGGTCGCCGGACGCCCGTTCGCCGTTCCGCTCGACCGCGTCGAGCGCACGCTGCGACTGGAGGACCATCCCGTGCGGTCCGCCGCCGGGCGGCGCCTGCTGCTCGTGCCCGACGGCGTGTTGCCCCTGCTCGACGGCGAGAAGGTGCTCGATGACGGGGTGGCCAGCGCGCCCAGTACGCACGCCGTGATCGTGCGAGCCGGCGAGCAGCGCGTCGCGGTCGCGGTGGAGCGCCTCGTCGGGCAATATGAACTGGTCACCCGGGCGTTGCCGCCCGAGCTGGCCGGGAGCGCCGCCGTCTCGGGCGGCGCCGTGCTGTCGGACGGCGGCATCGCCCTGATCGTCGACTGCGACGCGCTGGCCGGCTCGACCAGCCGCGTCCTCACCCCCAACGTCCTCGCCGCCTGACCGATCGCGAGAAAGGATCCCCGTGGCCTACCCCTTCTCAGACCTGCAGCTCGACGCGATGCGCGAGCTCGGCAATATCGGCTCCGGCACGGCGGCCACCGCCCTGTCGACCATGATCGGGATGCCGGTCGAGATCGACATCGCGCGGGCGTCGATGGTGCCGATCACCGAGGCGGTCGGGTCGGCCGACTCGCCGGAGACGCCGGTGACCGCCATCGTCCTGCCGATCGCCGGAGACCTCGATGCCCTGGTGATGATCCTCATGCGACCGGGCACGGCCGAGACGGTGTGCGCGCTGCTCGGCGTCGCGGTCGGCGATGAGATGGCGGATTCGGCGCTTGCGGAGGTGGGAAACATCCTCGGCGCGTCCTACGTGCGGGCGCTCGGAACGATGATCGGCGCCGAGTTGGAGCCCCGACCGCCCGAGCTGATGCGCGACCTGCGCGCGGCGATCGTGTCCACCGCGCTGCGGGCCTCCGGCGAGGATGAGGTCGCGCTGCTGCTCGAGTCGACGCTCACCGTGGACGACAGCGAATGCTCCCCGTCGTTCCTGTTCGTGCCGTCGGCCGGAGGGCTGACCCGGATCTTCGACCGCCTCGGCGTGAGCCCGTGACCGCATGACCGACCAGCTCACCGACGATCAGATCGGCGCCATCTTCGAGGCCGAGCGCGACGGTCGCCTGTCCGACACCCCGTCGCGCCGCCCGCGCGGCCGGCGCGTGACACCGATCGACTTCTCCCGTCCCAGCACGTTCACCAAGGATCAGGAGCGCCAGCTGCGGCGCGTCCACGAGGCGTTCTGCCGGACCGCGACCACCGCGCTCAGCGGCGAGACGCACGCAAGCGTCGACATGGAGGTGATCGGCGTCAACCAGCTGGCCTGGGCCAGCGCGATCCAGGAGGCCGGGCAGGACGCGATCTGGGCGATCATCGAACTCGACCCGCTCGGGACGCGACTGGTGATGACGCTCGAGCGCCTCTTCGTCCTCACGCTGATCGAGCGCCTGTGCGGCGGCAGCTCGGTCAACCACTCGCCGGTGACCGACCGGCGCCTCAGCGAGATCGACCTGACCCTGGCGCGACGCGTGTTTGCCATCCTCGTCGACCAACTGTCCTTCGTGTGGAAGGACGGTGTCGGTGTGGAGCTCGCGTTTGCCGAGCTCGAGCTCGACGCGCCGAGCACGCAGATCGCCTCCCCGGCCGAGCCGGCGCTCGTGGCATCCGTCGAGGTCTGGGTCGACCAGCGCTCGTTCGTGCTGCGGGTGATGCTCCCGCACGCGTCGATCAGCGAGGCGAGCGGAAAGTTCACCGAAGCCGACGCGTTCGACGACGCGTCGGACCCATCCTCGCGCCGGCACATGCGCGAGGCCCTCGGCGTGGTCGACATCGAGCTGCGCGCCGGCGTCGCCACCATCGACGTGACCGCCGCAGAGCTGCTCGCCCTGCGTGTCGGCGACATCGTGCGGCTCGGGCCGGCGGGGCCGGTCACGCTGTACGCGGACGACGTTCCCCTCCACCAGGGTCGTCCCGGCAGCAAGGGTTCACGTCGGGCCGTCCAGATCAGCGGAGGGCGGCTGCGATGAGCGCCGAGGACGCCGTGGTCGAGCTGGCCCAGGCGACCGCCAACGCCGTCGGCGAGGTGCTCGGCGGCTTCGGGGTGAGCGTCGAGCTGGGCACGGCGCGGATCATCGACCGGGACTCCGACCCCCTGGAGGCGCTACCACTGCCCGCCGTCGTGTCGAGCGTGTCCTATGTCGGCGGGGTGAGCGGCGGCAACGTCCTCGCCCTGACCTCGGCCGGTGCCCGCCGGCTGGCGACGGCGATGGGGGCCGGCGAGGACACAGGGGCGGGCGGCCAGCTGAACGCCCTCGCCCTGTCCGCGGTGAGCGAGGCGGCCAACCAGATGCTCGCCGCGGCAGCCGCCGCCACCGCCGCCGTGCTGGGGCGCGAGGTCGACGTCGCACCGCCCTCGACCCACCAGATGACCACGGCGGGCGGCCCGGTGGAGGGCGAGCAGGCCGCGTACGTGACCAGCGTGACGCTCACCGTGGATGGCGAGGACGGCCGGCTCGTGCAGCTCGTGCCCCAGGCGTTCGTCCTGCGCATGGAGGCGGCCCTGGAGGGCCGGCACACCGAGCCGGCGGCTGGCGCGCCGGGGGGAGCCAACGGAGACGGGCTATCGTCCACCTGGCTGCTGGACACGAGGCTGCGCCTCGACGTCGAGCTCGGCCGCACGCGCCTGGGTGCCGATGACATCCTCTCCCTGGGCGACGGCGCCATCGTGACGCTCGACCGGCTCGCCACCGACCCGATCGATCTGCGGGTCAACGGGGTGCCTTTCGCCAGCGGCCGGCTGCTCCTCGACGACGGGCAGTGGGCGATACGGATCGACACGTTGTTCGAGAATGACCTCAACCAAGCCAACGAATAGGAGTCGCGCGTGGCCAAGGTGCTCGTAGTTGACGACGCGATGTTCATGCGCAAGGTCGTGACCGACGCCCTGCAGAGTGGCGGTCACGAGGTGATCGGCGAGGCCGCCAACGGCCAGGAGGCGATCGCTCGCTTCAAGGCGCTGCGCCCCGACGTGATGACGCTCGACATCACGATGCCCGAGATGGACGGGATTGCCGCGCTGCGCGAGATCATCGCGCTCGACCCCTCCGCGCGCGTGGTCATGTGCTCGGCGATCGGCCAGGAGAGCAAGGTGCTCGAGGCCGTCAAGGCAGGGCGCCAAGGACTTCATCGTCAAGCCGTTCGCCGACCGAGCGCGTGCTCAGCCGCGATCAACAAGGCGATGGCCTGACGCGCGGCGGCCGCCTAGCGCCCCCGCACTCATCTCCAGGTAGCGCAGCACGCTGCGGCCGAGCACGATCACGTCGCCGTGGCGCAGGTCGGCGTCCCCCACCGCGCCGTCCGTTGAGCAGCATGCCGTTCGCGCTGCGGTCGTCGATCAGGCGCGTCGCGCGCCGCGCCGCACGATCATCGCATGGCGGCGGGAGACGAGATGGTCGTCCAGCCGCACATCCGCGGTCAGCCCGCGCCCGATGTGCGTCACCTCGCCGAGCATGACCACCTCGACCTGGTCGCCCCGGCACACGAGCACGTAGCGCCCGGGCGGCAGGTCCTGCGCCGGCGCGGCGGGCGCGGCGCCGCGCGGTGCCCGGCGTGCTGCAGCCGGCCGGTGGGCGCATCCGGCGATGCCGTCGGTGGCGTGTCCAGCGTCGTCGTCATGACCACATCACACCGCGCCCGCGATGAGGAAGCGCTGAACGCGCGATAAGAAGCAGTGAAGCTTGTGCCGGGGGGCCCATGGCCGCCGCGCCGATCCAGCGTCGCCGCCGCGCTAGCGGGCGCGCCCGGACGCGGCGGTGAGGTCCGGCGCATCGGCCGGCCCGGCGTCGGCCGCGACGTGCGCGTCGCGCCGCCGGAGGCTCGGCGGTGCGGCGACCGTCGCGCAGCCAGCTCTGCGGCGCGGTAGGGCTGCTCGTCGGGCACGTGCTCCTCGTGGTAGACGCTCTCGACGTTGACCGCCCAGATGTCGTGATCGGCGCCGGTGAGCAGCCGGTCGACGGCCCGGATCGCGGTCAGCGACGAGTGATCGGAGTTGTTGTAGCGGTGCAGGCCGTTGCGCCCGACCTGCTGGAGGTTCTCGATCCCGGCTCGAGCCACCCGCGGATCGTGGCGACCCGCGTCGGCGTAGCTGGCTGTCGTACATCGGGTAGGCGCGCGGAACGCGAACCACGTAGCCGCGGCGGATGCGCGCGGGGTCGGCGAGGCCGAGCTGCGCGAGCTCGCGCCCGGCCAGCGCGACGAGCTCGTCGTCGCTGGTGTTCCACAGCTCGTCGCCCTCGAAGCAGAAGTACTCGAGCCCGACGCACGCGCGTGCTCGGGTCGGGCACCATCCACGGGCTCCACGAGCGGTAGTTCTGGATCCGCCCGACGCACGACGTCCGGATCGTGGATGTAGATCCAGTTGTCGGGGAACAGGTCCTCGCCGTCGAGCACGACCGCCACGGTGAGGAAGTCGCGGTAGCGCAGCCCGGCGGCGGCCTCGACCGACCTCCGGTCGGCGCCGCGGCGGGGCTCATCGCGACCGTCGTCGACAGCGGCAGCGACGAGATCACGTGCGACGGCTCGAACGTGCGGTCGCCGGCCCGCACGAGTCGTGACGCGCCCGTCGCTCGACCGTGATGCGCGGTGACGGGGTGCTCGAGCAGCACCTCACCGCCCCAGTCGACGATCGCGTCACGCATCGCCTCCCACAGCTGCCCGGGACCGTAGCGCGGGTAGTGGAAGCGGTCGATCAGGCTCTTGACCTTGTTGCCCTCGTTGCCGAAGAACGCGGCCCGCGCGGCGGAGAAGAACGACAGGCCGCGGATCCGCTGCGCCGCCCACTCGGCGCGCAGCTCGCTCGTCGGCACGCCCCACACCTTCTCGGTGTAGGACTTGAAGAAGTGCTCGTACAGGCGTCGCCCGAAGCGGTTGGAGACCCACTGCTCGAACGTCTCCTCGGGGCCCTTGCGGCGCAGCGCGGCCCGCAGGTAGGAGGCCAGCGAGCGCGTCAGCTCGACCGGGCCGAGCTTGCGGATGACGTCCGGACCGCGCAGCGGGTAGTCGAGGAAGCGGCCGTTCCAGTAGATGCGCGACATCCGCGGTCGCTCGAGGAACTCCTCGTCGAGCACCTCGTGCCACAGCGCCTCGACCTCCTCGGCCTTGGTGAAGAAGCGGTGCCCGCCGAGATCGAAGCGGTAGCCGTCGCGCAGCACCGTCTTGGCCAGGCCGCCGACCTGATCCTCGGCCTCGAGCACGATGACCGGCCATCCGGCCTTGGCCAGCTCGTAGGCGGCGGTCAGACCGGCCGGCCCGGCACCGAGTACGAGCACCGGCTGATCCGGTGCCGGGCGGCGCGACGGGCTGTGGGGTGACGGCTCCATGGCGACTCGGAGGGCGTGTGGACGCACGCAGGCACGCACGCGACCTCCTGGGCGCAGCCGTCCGGGCGGCGGAACGGAACCGGCTGCGAGCAGCGAATACTAGATGCGTTGGGCGACGTCGTGTCGCGCCGCGCGCCCGGACGCGGCCGCAGCGCGATGAACCAGCCGGCCACGCCGGCCGCCACCAGCAGCGGGATCATGCGCTCGTTGTCGCGGGCCTCGGCGACGTACACGGTGTTGAGCACGCTGATCAGCACGAGCGCGACGGTGGCGGCCGCAAGCGTGAGGTTGCGCGTGCGCCACAGCCCGGCGAGCAGCCCGATCGCGCTCAGCAGGGCCAGGAGCCGGTGGAACCAAAGCGTGCCCGTGTTCAGGTGGTAGCCGAGCGCGCCCAGGAAGTAGCCGCCCCACAAGCGCCAGAAGTGGCGCGCGAGCATCCCGGCGTACTGCACCGGCTGACCAAGCGAGGTACTTGTGCAGGTTCTGGTGGACGGCGGCGCTGATCGCGGCGGCACGCCCAAGCCCCGGGTGCTCGGCGGCGACCACGGTGAACACCTCGTCGGCGGGCGGAACGGTGAGCGGATCGTCGTTGCACGCCGACGGCGAATGAAAGCGCCGGCAGGCGGCCGCCTTGAAGGCCAGGAACGTGCCGTGCAGTTCGCCGTTGCCGGGAAGGTACGTCGCTATGAACACGGTGTCCTCGGTGCCGTCGGTCACCGGGACGAGGTGGCCGGTGCGCGCGGTCGCATACAGCGTCCAGGGCGCCAGCATCGACCAGCGTGGCCCCAAGCATCACGCCGGCCCGCGCCGCGGCGGGCCGCCATCCCGATGCGCCGGCGGCCGAACAGCACGACGAGCGGCAGCACGAGCGCGGCGGCCAGCATGTCGGCGCGGGCGAGGCAGCTGAGCGCGAGGACCACGCCGGCGCCACCGTAGGCGGCGACGGTGCGACGGCGGGCCAGCGCGTCGGGACCGCCGCCCGCCAGCCGGTCGTCGCGACGCACGGCAAGCGCGAGAGCGAGCAGCCCGCACAGCAGCAGCAGCGCACCGAGCGGCTCGGACAGCAGCGACGCGGCGTCGTGGATGGCCGGCGGGTAGAAGGCGATCGCCGGCAGCGGCGAGTAACCCGGCGGCCCAGCCGGCGAGCACGAGGGCCAGCCCCCATGCGGCGAGGATCGTCAGCGTGCTGACGAGCGCCTGCGCGACGCGGGCCGGACCGAGACCGTGTCCGTCGCCGACGGTATGCGTGCGGGCGACGATCGCCGCGGCGGCGAACAGCACCGGCGTCAGCGGCGCCCAGCGGAACGGGTCGGACTCATGCGGCGCCCCGAAGCGATGATCGAGGCGCAGCGCGTCCGCGATGTGGGTATAGGCCTGCTCGTCGGCGGACAGCGTGGCTCGCGTGCGCGAGGCCGCGTGGAAGCGCAGCGCGCCGCCCGACAGCACGATCGCCACCAGCAACGCGATCGCCGCCCAGCGCCGCCGCCTCGGCGCCGCCAGCAGCGAGCGGCCGCGCCGCAGCGCACCCGAGTCGGGGGGCGGGCTCGCCGGCGCGGAGCCCAGCGGCGAGGAAGGCAGGCCGGCCATCGCGCGGCAGCCTACGCCATCCCCGGCGACGGCCGAGCGGGTCGCGCGCTGCCGGACGCAGGACGCGGCGCCGCGCGCCGGCCGGGACGGGGCGGGCCCAGGCCCCGGTCGCCGCGGCGCCATGGCTACGCTTCCGCCGCCATGGATCGTCGCCTGCGTCTCGTCGCCCTCGCCACCCTGCTCGCGTCCGTCGCGCTCGTCCTCGGGGCGTGCGGCACCAGCGATCCCGGCGTCGCGGCCGACCCTCCGGCGAGCTGTCAGTCGACGGTGATGAGCACGATCGAGCAGGTGGCCCAGCGCGCATACGCCGAGGTGGCGACCGGGCGCCTGATCGCGACATCGCGACTGGAGCTGGCGCGGGCCCCGGCGCTCACGCGCGCCGTGGTCGAGCGGGGACCCGGACGCCGCGACCACGGCGGCGCGCCAGCTGCTGGACACCACGCAGATCTCCTTCCTGCAGCGTGCAGCGGGGCCGTCGGGTGCTCGTCAACCTCGGCGACGGGCCGGCGATCGCCGGCGCGTCGGGCGCCCTGCGCGCGTCCGGCCAGACGGTCGGGCGCTTCGTCCTGGCGGTGCAGGGCGACGCGGGCTACGCCGCCGTGGTCCATGGCCTCACCGGTGCGGCGGTGATCGTCCGCGCAGGGGTCCCGCACGCTCGCCGGAACGCTCGGGCCGGGGCCGGGCACGATCCCCGACAGCGGCGTGCTGCGCTACCAGGGTGTCAACTACATCGCCTACTCGTTCACCGCGCCCGCCTACCCGAGCGGGCGCGAACGCATCTCGCTGCTGGCCGGTCCGTCGCTGTTCAGCGCCTGCGCGCCGACGCACGGCCGTCAGACCGAGGCCAACGTGCTCGGTCCGCTGGCGATGCGCATCTACGCCCACGAGACCTCGAGCCACAGCGAGCAGGCGGCGGTGGCCTACATCCAGCAATCGCCGGCGTTCGTGTCGGCGGTCGCCGCCGGCAACGTGCGCGCAGCGCGGGCGGCGATCATCACGTTCTTCCGCAGCCACCGCCACATCGTGCGCGTGCGGGCCCTCCTCGGCGCCCGCGTGGTCGACGACGTCGGCGGACCGTACGTGCTGGCGCCGGTATCGGGCACGCTGCGCCAGCGCGGGCGCATCGTCGGCAGCTTCGTCGCGGCGATCCAGGACGACGCCGGCTACGTCGCCCTGACGCGCATCTACACCGGCGCCCAGGTCATCCTGCGCGTCGGGACGCGCGAGGTGCCGAGCAGCACCCTCGATCCGGGACCCCCGTCGATCCCCGACCGCGGCAGCGTCAGCTATCGCGGTCGCGGCTACGAGGCCTACTCGTTCGATGGACAGGCGTTCCCCGTCGGGCACCTTGCGGATCTCGGTGCTGGTGCCGATCGCCGGATGACGGCGCTGCCGTGGCGGGGGACGCGGATGCTCAGGCCGCCCGGGCGAGCGTAAGCGAGCGGCGCGCGGCCGCGGAGCGGGTCAGCGGGGTTCGGCCCCAGTCGGCGCGCCGCGCGTAGTCGACGATGGTTCCGAAGTACTGCGACAGCGGCGCCGGCGCCGCCACTCGCCCGGCGAGTAGCGTCGCGCGAGCGCCGATCGTCGAAGCTGCCGCGCACGTCGAAGTACGGCAGGTACACCTCGCCCTCGCCGAGCGTGCCCGGCGGCGGCGCTTCCCAGCCGGGGCGCCTGGCGGCCGAAGTGCTCGGCCGCCAGGTCGGCCAGCTCGGCGTTGGTGACCGCGCGCTCGCCGGCGACGAGCGCAAAGGTGCCGCTCGGCGTCGTCATCGTGCGCCGCCACGATGCCGTCGGCGACGTAGTCGACGGGCACGACGTCGAGGCGCCCGTCCGGATCGGCGGCGATCTCGTCGAGGCGCCCCGACGCGAACGCACGCAAGCGGCCAGTAGATGACGTTGAACGCCGGCGTCCAGCCGCTGCGGCTGTCCCCCACGATGATGCTCGGACGCACGATCGCCAGCGGCAGGTCGTACTGGTCGCGCAGCAGCGCCTCGGCCTGGAACTTGGAGTGCTCGTAGCTGTTGCGGAACGTCTGGCCGACGGCGTGCTCGTCCTCGTGGAAGCGCTGCGCGTGCCGTCCGGCGACGTAGGCGGTCGAGACGTGGACGACGCGGCGCAGGCGCCCGCGCTCGGCGATGGCCTGCGCGATCTCCGCCACCCGCTCGGCGCCACCGGCGTTGATGTTCATCGCCTGCAGCGAGCGGCAGGTCGAAGGAGATCGAGGCCGCGCAATGGATGACGCTCGTGGCCCGCTCGAGGACGTGCAGGCGGTCCATCTCGCCGAGCCCGAGACCGTCGACGGCGATGTCGCCCGGCAAGGCGGTGACGCGTCCGCTCGCCGCCGTCCGGATCGTCGAACAACGTCGCCAGCACGCGGCGCAGACGCGCGCGTCGCCGCCTCGCTGTCCTGTCGCCCGGATGAGGGTGATGACGTGGGTGTCATCATCGCGCTCGATCAGCCGCGCCATGACTTCCATGCCGACGAATCCGGTTGCCCCCGTAAGCAGAACGGTGTTCGCTCATCGGTCACCTCGCTGATCGTGGTGTCAACAGTTCACCTACCCGACACAGGCCGCCCGCCAAACCTCACGCGGCGCACTGACCTGGCGCGGCATGCGTGGCGACGCCGACCGCGACCACCCGCCGTCGCCGTCAGCGCACCGTCAGGATCGCGCCTGGGACCGCCGCGCAGAATGGACCGCCAACAGAACATCTGAGCGCGGCGTGTGGCCCCTTCGTCCAACATCGTGGCCGCGCCGGCTAAGGCGGTGGTTAGGATCGTGTAAATGCGCCGCGTGACGAGCCGGTGCCTCGCCGCACACCGCCGTCTGGGCGCACACAACCGCCCTGCACATTTGCAGGTTTTCGTGCAAGCGCAGGAAATCGGGTGATCGGTCGGATGATCGCTGCTAGGGTCGCGCCGCGGCCGTCCCCAACGGCCGCCTGACCCGCTCGCGTGGAGCCCGCCGCACCGGTGCTACGCCCCGCGCGTGCGGCTTTCGCATGCCCTCCACGCTTCCCAAACCGACCCGATCGACGTCCGTCCGCCTCGCCCTCGTCGGCCTGCTCGCGCTCGCCTGCGCGGTGCTGGCCGGCGCACCGCAGCGCAGCGCCGCCGACGTGCAGGGCTCGATCGCCGCCAAGCAGGCCGCCGCGGCCGATCTGCGCGCACAGGTCGCCGCCGACTCGCAGCAGATCGCCCAGACGGCGGGCGGGCTCGCGGCGGCGCAGACGCGGCTGTCCAGCCTGCAGTCGGCGGTCAGCACTCGCGAGGCCGAGCTGGCCTCCGTCGAGCGCGCCCTCATCGCGGCCCGCAATCATCTCGTCGATCTCGAGAACCGTCTGGAGGCGGCGTCCCATGCACTGGCTGCCAACCTGGTCGGCACCTACGAGGGCGACCGTCCCGACGCCCTCACCGTCGTGCTCGAGGCGCACGGCTTCGCCGACCTGCTCGAGCGGCTGGCCTTCCTGCGCGTGATGGGCCAGCAGGACGCCAACGTGGTCAGCGACACCCGCGCCGCTCGTGCCGCTGTCACCCGGGAGGCGATCGACCTCGGCGCGTTGGAGCTCCGTGACCAGCGCGTCACCCACCAGCTGATCGTGCAGCGCAACCAGGCCGCCGTGCTGCAGGCCGCGCTGCTGCACGCCGAGGTCCTGCAGGTCACTCGCCGTGCCCACGATGCCGCCGAGCTGAGCGCGGTGCAGGGCCAGCTGCACGCGCTGCAGGCGCAGGAGGCCGCCGCGGAGGCCGCCGCGGCCCGAGCCGCGACGGCGGCCGCGGCCGAGGCCACCACCGGCGGACCCGCTGGCGAGAGCGCGCCCGGCACCAACGGCATCCAGGTCGACACCGGCGGCATGGTGCAGCCACCCGCCGGGGCGCCAGCGGCGGTCGCGCAGGTGATCGCGGCCGGCAACGCCATCGCCACGCTGCCCTACGTGTATGGCGGTGGACATGCCTCCTTCCACGCCGACGCCTACGACTGCTCGGGCTCGGTGAGCTACGCACTGGCCGCCGCCGGCCTGGTCAGTTCACCGCTGGACTCCACCGCCTTCGAGAGCTGGGGACTTCCGGGCCCGGGCAAGTGGATCACCGTGTACGCCAACGCCGGCCACGCGTTCATGTACGTGGCGGGCTGGCGCTTCGACACCGTCGCCCTCGCCGAGGGCGGCACACGCTGGTCGAGCACGCCGGCCGACACCTCCGGCTTCGTCGCCCGCCACCCGCCCGGCCTGTAGGCGTCCCGGGCGCCGCCCGGCCTATGCTGCGAGCGGTGATCGAACCGGTCGTCGACGCGCAGTGGCTGCTCGAGCATCCCGACGCCGTCCTGGCGGACGTGCGTTGGTATCTGGACGGACGCTCGGGACGCGATGCGTTTGCGGCCGGCCACCTGCCCGGCTCCGTGTTCGTCGATCTCGACCGGTGGCTGGCAGGCGACGCCGCGAGCGGCGGCGGGCGCCACCCGCTGCCCGACCCGGCGACGTTCGCCGACGGCATGGCCCGGCTGGGCATCGGCGACGACGAGCTCGTCGTGGCCTACGACGACGCCGGCGGCGTGATCGCCGCGCGGCTGGTGTGGATGCTGCGCAGCACCGGTCACTCGGCCGCGCTGCTCGACGGGGGCCTCACGGCCTGGACGGGGCCGCTGCAGCGCGGGGCACCGCCGCCCCGGCCGATCGTCGGCTTCACCGCACGTCCGTGGCCGGCGGGTGATCTGGCCACGATCGACGACGCCGCCGACCCGGAGCTCGTCGTGATCGACGCGCGGCCCCGCGAGCGCTACCGCGGCGGACCCGATCCGGTGGATCCCCGCTCGGGCCACATCCCGGGCGCGCGCAGCCTTCCTTGTCGCGAGAGCCTCGACGCGGACGGCCGCTTCCTCCCCGTCGAGCGCCTCCGCCGGCGGTTCGCGGAGGTCGGCGCACTCGACGGCGCGACGGTCGTGGCCTATTGCGGCTCGGGCGTGACCGCCTGCCACAACCTGATCGCCCTCGAGCACGCCGGGCTGGGCCGTGGGCGGCTGTTCCCCGGATCATGGTCGCAATGGAGCCGCGAGCCCGAGCGACCGGTGGCCACCGGGGACGATCCGGGCGCGAGCTGAGGGCCGAAGGGAAGCGTCAGCCGAGGAACTGCTGGTAGAGCAGGAACACGTTGAGCAGGCTGATGACCACCGCGCAGCCCCAGGCGATGGCGATCGTCGGCCGGCGGTTGACGTGAATCCCCATCACATCGCGTCGGCCGGTCAGCATGACCAGCGGCACCAGCGCGAACGGAATGCCGAAGGACAGCACCACCTGGCTGAGCACGAGCGCGTCCGTCGGGTTCACGCCGATCGCCAGGATCACGATCGCCGGAACCATCGTGATGGCGCGGCGCAGGAGCAGGGGAATGCGGACATCGATGAAGCCGGCCATGACGATCTGGCCGGCGTAGGTGCCCACGCTGGAGGACGAGGCACCGGACGCCAGCAGCGCGACGGCGAACGCCAGCGCGGCCGACCCGCCGACCAGGCGGCCGAACTCGGCATGCGCCTGCGTGATGCTGGTCAGGCCCGACAGCGCCGGCGTATGGAACAGCTTGGCCGCCACCGCCAGCATTGCCATGTTCACCAGGCCGGCGAGCCCGAGGGCAATGATCACGTCCAGGCGCTCGAAGCGCAGCACGCGCCCCCGCTCGCGCTCATCGCGCACCGGCATGCGGCCATTGGTCAGCGCCGAGTGCAGGTAGATGACGTGGGGCATCACGGTCGCGCCGACGATGCCCACGGCGAGATACAGCGAGCCCGACCCACGCAGGTCGGGCAGCAGGCCCCGGAGGGACTCGGGCGCGGACGGCCCGATCCGCAGCGCCTCGTACAGGAAGCCGGCGAAGATGATGCCGAGCAGCGCGGTGATCGCCAGCTCGAACCGCCGGAATCCGCGTGTCTGCAGCTCGAGGATCCCGAACGCGATCGCACCGGTGATCAGTCCGGCGATCAGCAGCGGCACGCCAAACAGCAGGTTCAGTCCAAGCGCGGCACCGAGGAACTCGGCCACGTCGGTGGACATGGCCATGATCTCGGCCTGCACCCACATCCCCCAGGTCACCGGTCGCGGGAAGCGCTCGCGCACGAGCTCGGGCAGGTTGCGGTCGGTGACGATGCCGAGCTTGGCCGACAGGTACTGGATCAGCATCGCCATCACGTTCGCGAGCAGCACCACCCACAGCAGCAGGTAGCCGAACTGCGCGCCACCCTGCAGGTTGGTCGCGAAGTTGCCGGGGTCGACGTACGCGATCGAGGCCACGAACGCCGGACCGAGCATCGTCAGCGTGGCCCGCAGGCGACCCCGGGCCAGTAACTGCTCGAGCGCGCTGGGGATGCCGACGCCGGGGTCGGGCAGCGCAACCGAGGCGCCCTCGGCCGCGCCCTCCAGGGCGACGACCGGCTTGCGGCGGCGCAGCGTCACAGAGTGGCGCCCTCGACGTCGATCCGCATGGCACGGGCAAGGTCCCCGCCGAGCGGCTGCTCGCGGTCGCCCAGACGCACGAACACCGGTCCGCCGAACGGCTGGCGACCGGTCACCTCGAGGCGATCGCCGATGGCGATGCCCTGGTCCGCCAGGTACCGCAGCATCTCCGGCTCGGAGTCGGAGACGCGCACGAAGCGCCCCGCCGCGCCGGTCGACAGTTCGTCGAGGCTGCGCGTGGGGCGCTCATCGATCTCGAACGCGGGCGTGGGGATCGGGTCGCCGTGCGGGTCCACCGTCGGATGCCCCAACCGTGCGGCGATCAGGTCCTCCAGGTCCTCCGAGATGACGTGCTCGAGCACCTCGGCCTCGGCGTGGACACGATCCCACTGCATCCCGAGCTCCTCGGCCAGGAACAGCTCGAGCAGGCGATGGTGACGCAGCACCTCCAGCGCCACGCGGCGCCCCTCACTGGTCAGTCGCACCCCCCGGTAGGGCTCATGCTCGACCAGGCCCAGCTCCGAAAGCTTGCGCAGCATCGCCGACACCGAACCGGGTGCGACGCCCAGGCGCTCGGCCAGATCGGTTGTCGACACGGCCTCGCCATGCCGGGTCTCCAATGCGTATACAGCCTTAGCGTAATCCTGCACGCTGGCAGAAATGTATTCCGTGGATGCCATAGCCTAATATTTAGGCATGCCTCAACCAGATTGTCAAGGGCGCAGGCTCGGTGGCGCGGCCGCCGGGGCGCCGCACACTGCACCCGCCCGGCCGCCGATCAGCGGTGCTTGCGGGGCTTCCTCAGCGGATAACGCCGGCGGGCCGCGGCGACGCAGCGCGAGCGCCTGCGCTTGCGGAGCCTGTCGCAGGCCCTGATCGCCCGGGCCAGCTTCTGCGTCTGCGTCAATCGCCCGGGTGCGGCGGTGCCGACGGTTAGCGTTCGCGTCGTCTGGGTGGTGCTCGTGGTCGTCGACACCGTCTGCCCGGTGAAGCTCGCCGGTCCGCCGGCTTGGCCGGGCGTGGTCGGGACCGCGCCGCCGGTCGCGGGGGTGGCGACGCCCGTCGAGCTCGGGCTGGCGGCGGTCGACGTGCTCGTGCTGGTCGTGGTGTCCGCGGCGGTGGGAATGACCAACAGCGTGATCGAGTCGGCCGGATAGCTGGCCGTCAGCCCGCCGGCGCCGACCGCTTGATCGGCCGCGCGCGTGATCGCCCCGCCGGTCCATTGCCAGTCCTGCGCCGACCCGCCGGGCTGGAAGCCGCTCAGCGACAGGGGGCTGGTGATCGCCTGGCTCGTCTTGTTGATGACCATGATGGTGAGCGCGCCATCGCTCGACCGCGTGGCTCCATACACGGCCAGAGCGCTCTGATCGCTGCTCTGTGACTGCACGTAGGTGTCGCCGAAGCGGGCGCCGTGGCCGTCGTAGTTGCGGTACATGTCGTAGGCATCGGCGATGTCGGGGCCGTCATTGGGCAGCGCCCAGCGCGTGGCGATGTCCAGGCCCTCGCGCGCGAAGATGCCCAGCGTGTCGGCCTGGATGAGCGCGTTGATCACCGCGTAGTCGGGCTGGCTGGAGTCAATCGAGAGGTTGTACTCGCTCAGCGAGGTGCCGATGCCCGGGTCGTACTGCGACACCCACTGCTGCATGCGCGGAATCAGCTCGATCTGGGTGTTGATCCAGCTCGGGTCGGTGTAGGTCGGATCCCATAGCGAGCGCGTGATGTCGGTCGTCTCGCCGCCCTGGCTGTAGTAGTGCAGGTCGAGATAGTCGAACAGGTGACCGCCGTGGGCCTGGTCGTAGGCGTGGGCCTGTGAGAGCAGGTAGGCCACGATCGGCAGGCCGCCGTGTGCGGCGCGGTCCGGCGAGCTGGCCGTGCACTCATCGCCGTCATCGGCGGCGCAGAAGTAGTTGGGCCATCCCCATTCGGAGAAGGCGAGCACCTTGGCGGTGGGATCCGCGGCCTTCACCGCGGCGGCGGTCGTCTGCGACTTCTGCCACAGCTCGTCGTACGTGGTCGCGGCCGGGTGCATGTCCCGGTGGGTGGAGTCCCACAGCGCCGGCTCGTTGCCGAGCTCGTAGTAGCCGACGCCGCCGTCGGCCGCGGTGCCGTACAGGTGCACCAGCTCGGTGACCCAGGCCGCCGCGTTCGTGGCCGGGTCGATCGCCACCCCATCGCGGGTCGGGTCGCTGGCGAGGTCGACGCCGCCGCTCTGTCCGTTGCCGCAGTTGGGGTCCCAGTAGTCGAACGAGTCCTGGGCGGAGAACACGGTCTTGGGGAAGCCGCAGGTCAGGGGGTGCGCCTCCGGAGCGTCCTTGGCCACATAGCCCATGAGCGGCAGGGTGAGCAGCGTCTGGGCGCCGATGGCGCGGTTGGCGGCGATGAACTGCTGGTAGGCCGACACGTTGCCCCCCGCGCAGCTGCCCGCCGCGTAGCAGTCGGCGATGTTCTCGTAGTACCAGTCGCTGCCGAGGTTCTCCGAGCCGAGCTGCCAGTTGTAGGTGTCGGTCGTGTTGCCGCCCCAGCGATTGATCGGCAGACCGATGCTCGCGGCCACGCCGGGGGCCTGATCGCCGGCGAAGTTCATCCCGTAGATGAGCGGGCTGATGGGCCGGGTTCCCGCGGCCGCATCCACGCTGAGAGTGGGCTGGCCGGCGGCGTCGGAGCGGCCGGTCGCCAGCGGCGGCACCCCGAGTAGCGACAGGAGCGTGACCAGGGCCGCGAGCACCGGGACGCCGGACAGGAGGATCGATCGCCGGCCGATGTGTGCCACTGGGCGCATGACGTACCCCGCGCGTCCCGCCCCGGCGTTGCCGTCGAGGCGGGGACCGCGAGGATCCACCGTACACCCCGGCGGCGTCGGCCCGGCGGCGACTGGACGCTTTGGCCGCTGCGGCTGATCGTCCCGCAGGCTACGACCCGGCCGGGGCGGTCTGGGGGCGACGCCGGCGCGGCGCTGGGGCCGGCGCTCGGAGCTCCGCGAACGAGCGCTCGATGCCCTCCGCGAGCACGGCCACATCCGGCGCGGCCAGACGGTCGGCGTTGAGCCCGAAGACCATCTGCCCGCCGTAGGTCACGACCGCGATGCCGACCGCGTGCCCGGCGAACAGCGGCACGAGCGGCAGCACCTCGACGAGCGGGGCGCCGAACGCGTACAGCCGCCGCTTGGGTCCGGGCACGTTCGTGATCGTCAGATTGAACATGCGTGTGGTGCCGAACATCGACTGGGCGAGCAGCGCGCCGGCGAGCGGCGGCCCCATGTCGGCCAGGTCGACGATCGTCTTGCCCCCGGTCCGCTGCGAGCCGGCCTTGTGCTGCTCGGCGCGCTCGCGGACCCGACGGTGACGCTCGATCGGGTCGGCCTCGTCCACCGGCAGCTCGACGAACAGGGACGTGAGCTCGTTGCCGAGCGAGTGCTCCCGATCCCCGGTGCGGATATTCACCGGCACCTGTGCCCGCAAGGTGCCCTCCGGCAGCGGATCGCCGCGGGAGAGCAGCAGGTGGCGCAGCCCGCCCGCGCACACCGCGAGCACGAGGTCGTTGACGGTGCCACCGAGACGGGTCTTGGCCGCGTTGACGTCGGCCAGCTCCAAGCGGACGGTGGCGAAGTGGCGCGTCCCGCTCATCGGCCGGTTGAGGCTCGTCTGGGGCGCCGCGATGATCTCCTCGCGCACGATCAGCTCGGCCGCCGCGCGCGCGCGCTCCAGCGACGCCCGCGGGTGCAGCGCCGCGCCGATACCGGCCCGCGCGCCGCGCAGGACGAGACCGGGCGACAGCCAGAAGCGGCCGTTGTCGGCCTCCCCGGCCTCCTCGGCGGTGGCCGGTGGCGCCGGGGGGATCGGCGGAGCATCCGGGAACTCGTCGAGCAGCAGCTGGCCGATGTCGAGCGAGCCAACGCCGTCGACCAGGCAGTGATGCGTCTTGGTCGCCAATGCCCAGCGGCCCCCCTCCAGCCCGTCCAGCAACGTCATCTCCCACAGGGGCCGATGGCGGTCCAGTCGGTGCGACCAGAAGTCACCCAGCCAGTCGTTCAAGATGGCGTCCCCACCGGGCGACGGCAGCGTCGCATGGTGCAGATGGGCATCGAGGTCGAATGCCTCCACCGGCTCCCAGGTCAGCCACGTCAGCGGGCCGGCATGCGGCCCGGAGAGCTGCTGTACGAAGCGCGGCATGAGGCCCACCCGCGCGCGTATGTATTCACGCAGCTCGTCGGCGTCGGGCGTCCCGCCGCCGGGCAGCGGATCGAAGATCAGCGCCGCGCCGATGTGCATGTGGGCGGTGTCGTCGGCCTGCTCGAGGTCGAGGAACATCGAGTCCAGCATGCTCAGTCGCTCACCCATCGCATCTCACTCCTCTCGCCATAGCCCTCGGCGAGCGAGGCTACGCCGCGACCGCGTGACCGCGCATCGTGTCCGGGCCACGTGTGGCGTCGGTACTTTCCCGGCCGGGAGCAGGCGCAGGGCCAAGCGGGGCGCCGCGGACCATCCGGCCGCGGCGCCCCCTTGTCTGACATCGTCGTCGTCGGCCCCGGACGGCTCAGGCGCCGAGCCGCGGCGTCACGTCGGGACGACCGGACGGGACTATGGCTTCGGGCAGGCGGCCAGCGCGGTGCTCTGCACCGATCCCCCCGGCACGGTCGCCTTCACGATCTCCTGGCACACCTGGTAGGCGGCCTGCTTGACGCCGGTTTCGTTGCCGCTGGCCGCCTTCTCGCAGATGCTCACCAGCTGGCTCTTCACACTCGCCGACAGAGTCGGCGCGGCCTCGACTTCCGTCTTGCACGCGGCCACCGCCTGGGCGATCTCCGGGTTGCTCGGCACGCTCGACCCGCCACCGGCGGCGGCGCTGCTCGTCGCGGCGGCGGCCGGCGCAGCGGCGCTGGACGACGACGAAGAAGCGGGCGTGGAACTACTGCTGCTGCTGCTACTGCTTCCGCAACCGGCGATGGCGGCGCCACTGACGGCGGCAACTACGAACAACAAGGCCAGTCTGGCCACGATGTGTCCTCCTCGTTAGGTCCTTCGAGCGATCCGCTTGTCGGTTCAGCCCAGGGCCGTACGCGAGCGTTGCGGTGCGCGCAGCCTATTCGCGGGCGGCCCCGCGAGCAGTGTCACCGTGGTGTCGACCTGGTCCCAGGCCGGACGGCCGCCGGACGGCGGGGCCATCGCGCTACCGTACGGGGACAACCCTCGACACGGGACCACCTCATGAGCAACCTTGTTCCGGGCAAGCGCAGCAACCTCTCACGCAGCAAGCGCGTCGACCGTGCCTCGAACCTGATCATGGCCTCGGGAGCGGCCGGGCTCGTGTTCCTCGTGACGCTCATCCTGGCCATCGCGGGCGTGATCGGCGGCGGCCTGCCGTTCGCCGCCGCGATCGTCACCGCCGGGCTCGGGTTCGGCGCCTACCGCACGATCAAGCGCTGACGCCGCGGCCGCGGCGAGTGGCGGCGGCCGCGCGCCAGCGCGGTCACGCCCGCCGGGCGCGCTTACCGATCGTCACCGGCGTGCTCGGCCCGCCCGACGCCTTCGCCAGGAAGGACTGCCCCGCTCTCAGGGTGATCGACCGGTGACGGCGGAAGTAGTCGACGACCACCGATCCCCGTGTCACCGTCGTCAGCGTGCCGGCGCACGTGTCCTCGACCGAGTAGGCGGTGCCACGGACCGTGGCCGAGCTGTACTGGCCGCGAGTGCTGAATCTGCCGTGGTCGGTGCTCTTGAGCAGGCCCAGCACCCTGTTGCTCACCCGCTTGGCCGCCGACGCCTTCTTGCCGGCCGACGCACACACCGCGCGGCGATTGAGCGTGTCCATCAACGTGGCCTCGCTGAGCCCCTTCTGGCTGCGATTCTGCAGCAGCTCGAAGATCCCCGCGGTGTAGTCGCCCGTGTAGAAGCGACCCTTCTTGGGGCTCGCCGCGGTCACGGCGACCGTGCCCGCGCGAGTGTCGAGAATCGAGCCGACCGGGATCTGGCGCGCCTGCGTCAATGGGACAAAGCCCTGTCCCTTGCTCAAGCTTGCCGACGCCAGCGGTGACCACGGGCCGTCGACGCGGCCGAGCGTCGCTCCGGGCGGAAGCTTGATGTAGACCGTGCCGCTCACCGGCTTGACGTCCTCGGCGGTGAACAGGGCCGGAGGCGGGGGCGGCGCCGGGCTCGTGCCGTATCCCGGCTGCGGACCGACGGAGAGGGAGAGCGACACGTTGTCCCCGTAGCCGTCGTTGAAGGTCCCCTCCTCCCTGGTCGCCGTCATCACGACCTGGATCGAGCGCGTGCCGGCGGGGAGGACGCCGGTGGCCGTGCGCGGCAGCAGCTCGGTCTGCCCGCCGCGGTCGGCCTCAGTCACGGGGCCGATGGTGAGCATCCCGAGCGCGGCGCCCGAGGCGCTCAGGTACGTCGCCGTGACCACCATGTTGTCGTCCTGCGTGGCGTAGCCGCCAAGATCGGCGCTCAACGTCGCGGCGGTCATGCCGTTGTCGATGTCCGGCGCCCCGCCGGCGACGTCGACGGTCTGCGTCGCCGTGGACGTCGCGGCGTTGCCGCCGGCGAAGAAGTTGCTGCCGCCGTCGATGGCCGCGCTGTTGGCCGGGGTCGGGAACCCGCCCGAGGCGCCGTACTGCACCACCGTGAGGTCCCCGGTGACCGTCCAGCCCGGTGGCGGCATCCCGCCGCTGGAGTCGGTGCCGCCGGGACCGGCTTCGGCGCCGGGATTTTGCAGCAGGTTGACCACCGAGCCCGCCGCACCGACCGGCGCCGCGACAACCACGAGCAGGACGAGTAGGGCGGCGATCGCTGCCAGGCCGACGACGGTTCGCCGAGGACCGCGACGTCCGTCGGCTCCGGGCGCCGGCCGCGACCGGTCCGGCCGAGTGATGCCATGGCTCGATCTCAGAACGACCGGATCGTATCCGGTCGCCGCGGGCCGGAGCCGGATCGTGTCCCCGGGCCGGCTCGGCGGGTGCGCGGGCGCGGCCGGCGGCCGCGGCCGACGACGGCGCCAGCGCGCTCAGACGCCGGACTGGGCGATGACGTCGCCGGCCGCCACAGCGTCGGCCAACCGCTCGTAGTCGCGCTCATTCTGGTCGGCGTAGGCCGAGGAGAAGCGGGCGATGGCGCGATCGAACTTCGACCCGGCGCCGAGGTAGGCGGCGATCGCGAGCCGGTCGCCGGAGCGCGCGTGCGCGCGCGCCAACGACCATCCGCAGGCCCGCGTGTAGGCGTGCAGGCCCGACTTGCCCATCGTGGACAGGTCGACCGACGCCTTCCAGTCCCACAGCTGACGGACGTAGAAGTCGTGCTCGAGCCCGTCGAGGCCCTCGCTGCGCTGCCAGCTGAGGAAGATGTCGCTGGCGGCCTGCATCATCCGCTGCCCCCAGACCACCCGCTCGCCGTGGTTCTCGAACTCGCTCGCGCCGAGGTAGGGCTCGAGCACGGAGGCCTGCGCCTCCTTTGCCTGGAGCACGAGCGGATCCTGCCCGCCGCGCCCGACCATGAGGAACACCGCGGCGCGCGTGCCGACGCTGCCGACGCCGACGACCTTGCGCGCCATGTCGACGAACCGATGCGTCTCGAACAGGTGGCGACGATCGGCGTCCAGGCCCGCGGCGTACTCGTCCAGCAGCTCCTGGATGTAGACGCGCTCGTCGCGCGCCTCGACCTGGTCGGGCGCATCCCGGAGCGGGACCAGCAGCGGTGGGACGCTGCGAAAGCGCAGCTGGCCGTCGACGACCTCGGTGAGCTTTCTGACCGCGCGCAGGCTCGTCTTGCGCCGCGCCTTGGCGAACGGCGCGGCGAACAGGATCCGGCCCTTCGCGCCCAGCCGGCCGCCGAAGCGATCGACGAGCTCACTCGCGGTGAGGCGCTCGTACCAGACGTCGAGGTGACTCTCGGCGGCGAACACGCGCATCGCCGCGCGATACTCGCGCACGCATTCGGTGACGATCCACCGCCGCTGGTCCGCCGGCAGCCCGATGTCGCGGCCGGCGATCTCGGCGCTGGCCGCCATCCGCTTGACGTCCCACTCCCACGGACCCGGCAGCGTCTCGTCGAAGTCGTTGGGGCCGAACAGGAGCCGGCGGTCGGGTGCCGCGAAGCCGCCGAAGTTCGAGATGTGCGCGTCACCGCAGGCCTGCACGATGATGCCCGAGTCCGGTGTGGCCGCCAGGTCGGCCGCCATCACGGCCGCTGCGCCCCGGTAGAACGTGAAGGGCGAGACGAGCATCCGCCCGTAGCGGATCGGGACGAGCTCCGGAACGCGCGACGCCGCCTGCGCCTGCAGCACGGCAACCGGGTCGGGCCGGTCCGCGGCCGGGACCCAGTCCCCGTGCGCCGATCGCGGCACCCGCCCCCGGGCGGCGCGACCGCGCTCGGCGGACTCCCCGGACTGCAGCGTTGCTAGCGGCGAGACGGCCATCCGCTCCGCGCGACGGGATCGATGGCTCGGGCAAACACGGCAGCGCCCAGCCTACACTCGCGCTGCGGGCGCTCGCCGGATGCAGCATCATCCGCTGCGGGCGCGTGCGAAAGGAGATGAGAGCTCGATGAGCGAAGCCACGGAACTGACGCTGGGCGGCGAGGTCCTCTGCAGCGACGGGACGGGCGGCCAGCTCGCGCGGGTCATCGTGGACCCGAGGACCCGCGCGCTCACGCATCTGGTCGTCGAGCCTGCGCACGGCAGCGGGCCCGGCCATCTCGTTCCGCTCGGGCTTGTCGCCGCCGCAGGCCAGGCGGTTCGCCTGGCCTGCACGCGTGCCGAGCTCGCGCGGTTCGACGCGGCCGACGAGACCGAGCTGCCGGCTGGCCTGGGCCCCGGGGAGCACCCCGTGGTCACGGCCCCGTTCGCCGGGAGGAGCGTCAGCTTCGGCGCGCCCCCGAAGCCGTCCCCGATGGAGTCCGATGTGGTGCCCGTGGGCGAGGCCGAGGTGCGCCGTGGCGACCCGGTGTACGCCACCGACGGCGCCATCGGTCACGTCCGGGGCCTCGTCATCGGCGATGAGCACCAGCTGACGGAGGTCCTGCTCGACGAGGGCCACGTCTTCGGCCGCAAGGAGGTCGCGATCCCGGCCAGCGCTCTGACTCGCGTCGACGACGGCCTCGTGCTCGACCTCTCAACCGATCAGGTTCGCGACCTGCCGCCGATCGCCCACCACCGCCACGACTGAGCCGGCGCACCCGGCATGATCGTCCGCGACGCCGATGCGCAACGTGACGCGGCCGCGTGTGCGGCAATCTACGCGCCGTACGTGTCGGATTCAGTCGCGTCCTTCGAGGCCCGCCCGCCCAGCGCCGCGGAGATGATGGGCCGCATCACCGCGGCGCACGCGTGGTTGCTCGCCGAGCACGAGGGCGTCGTGGTGGGCTATGCCTACGGCTCGCCGCACCGCGAGCGGGCCGCCTACCGCTGGGCGGCCGACGTCGCCGTGTACATCGACGCAGGACACCACCGATTCGGCGTCGGGCGGCTGTTGTACACGCGCTTGTTCGAACGGCTGCGCGCGGTCGGTCTGTGGACGCTGTGCGCCGGCGTCACCGAGCCGAACGCCGCCAGCAGCGGATTGCACCGCGCGATGGGCTTCGTGCCGGTGGGAACGTACCGGCGCATCGGCTGGAAGGCCGGCGCCTGGCACGACGTCCGGTGGTGGCAGCTGGACCTCCGGCCCGGCGAGGACGGGCCGCCCGCCGAGCTCGTGCCGGCCAGCCGGCCGGCGGCTACGGCGTGAGGGCCACGGCCGCCTCGGGCGTGGCGACGTGGAAGCTGAAGCTCTCCTCGAGATACAGCCGCACCGTTTCGCCGTCGTGGCTGTCGTAGCCGATCGAGTGGTCCTGGCCGCAGTCGAGCACGAAGTCACCACCGCGGAGACTGACCACGACCGCTCCGTCGACCCCCGGCGCCCAGACGATCGGGCCCTCGATGATCTGGCCCAGGTGATCGAGCAGCGGATAGCCGCCGTGCTCGGCGGTCTCGATCACCCGGCGGTAGGGCTCGCGTCCCAGCGCCAGCCCATAGGGCCCGCTGATGCCGCTGCCCAGCAGCCGCTCCACGGCGCCAGCCACCTGCCGCGGATATTGCGCCGCGGCCTCGCCGAGCTGGCCCCGTTCGTGGGGCGACGCCTCGCCGATCCCGACGATCGCGCCCCGCCAGCCGTGAAACACGGCGATGTTCTCGGCCACCGCGATCCGATGGGCGGCGATGTCCAGCGCTTGCAGGTCGGCGTCGCCGGCGCCGCGATCGACATCGCGAAGCTCAGACCGGGAGAGCTCGAAGTCCGACCGCAGCTCGACCAACGGCAGCACGCGCCTGGCCAGGCCCGACACTCCCTCACCCGGCGCCGCGGGCAGCTCGGTGGTGCGCCCGAGGTTGGTGGCCGAATGCTCCCAGCCATGCGGGCCGGAGAAGTCGACCAGCTTACGCGCGGCCAGGGCCGGCGTCAGACGCTCGCGGGCCTCACGGTCCAGGAGGTCCCAGCCGGCGTCGCTGATGGGTGCTTGTGCGCGAAGCAGGTGGTTCATCGCGTCGCTTCCCGCAGGCTGCCGATGCCAAGTGAGTGGTCCTCGTCGTCGCCCTGGCCGGGTGAGGCCTCAGCGTCGCTCGGGCTCGAGGATTCCTCGAGCAGATCGATGGTCGGCACGAAGAAGAGGTTGCCGGTCACCGCGGTGGAGAAGTCCAGCACGCGGTCTGTGTTGCCCGGCGGCTTGCCGATGAACATGTTGCGCAACATCTCCTCGATGACCTCCGGATCGCGGGCGTAGCCAATGAAGTAGGTCCCGAACTCGCCGGCGCCAACCCGGCCGAACGGCATGTTGAAGCGAACGATCTGCCGCTCCTGACCGTCGTCGTCGACGATCGTCGTGAGCGCCACGTGCGAATTGGACGGCTTGACGTCGTCGGGCAGCTCCACGTCGGTGAGCTTCTCCCGGCCGATGACCCGCTGCTGCTCCTCGACCGGCAGCGTGTCCCAGGCCTCCAGGTCGTGCAGGTACTTCTGCACCACGACGTAGCTGCCGCCGGCGAACGCGGGGTCCTCCTCACCGATCGCCACCGCGTCAAGCGCCGAGACCCCTTCGGGGTTCTCGGTGCCGTCCACGAACCCGAGCAGGTCGCGGTCGTCAAACGACCTGAACCCGTGCACCTCGTCGACCACGCGCGCGCACCCGACGAGGCGGTTCATCAGCCGCTCGGCCAGCTCGAAGCAGAGGTCGAAGCGGCGCGCGCGAATGTGGAACAGCAGGTCGCCCGGGGTCGCGACCGCCGTGTGGCGTGCCCCGGCGACCTCACGAAACGGATGCAGGCCGGCCGGACGCGGCGAAGCGAACAGGCGGTCCCACACGCCCGCGCCGACGCCGACCACGCAGCTCAGCCCGCCCTCGGGAACGCGAAAGCCGACCGACCGCCGCAGCCCGCCAACATCGGCCAGCAGGCCGCGAACGCCCTCCTCCCCGCCCGAATCCACGGTGAGAACGAGAAAGATGGCCGCCTCGGTCAGCGGCGCCAGGACGGCTTGTGACTCGGATTCTGGCACGGCGCGTTCGGCATTCTCCCACGATCACGCAAGCCTGCCGCGAGCGTCGGGGCCGCCGTCCGCCGACGCGGTTGGCCCTCGATCGGTTGGGGGGGCGCGCCGGCGGAGCGTCAGCGAGTACGATCAGCCCATGTCTCACGCCAGCGCGCTCGTCGATGAGGTCGCCAACGAACTCGACACCTGGCCGGGCGTGGCGATCGAACGACGCGCAGGCGGGGCGGTGCTCGTACGCTACGAGCAGCTCGAGCTCGGCGTGCTGGATCGCGATCGCGGGCTGGCACAGCTGCGCCTCCCCGGCCGGGAGCGCGATGACGTCGACCAAGCGGATCCCGAGACGGCCGACTCGCTGCCCGACTTCGCCGTCGTCAGTCACGACGTCCGCGGGCCATCGGACGTCACGGCCGTGCTGGAGCTGTTCGACCGCCGCTACCGCGACCTGCGCGGCGACGACGGCCCGTACAGCTCGCAGGACCCAGCCTGATCCGGGGTTGACAACGCGTCGGCGGTGTACCTAGAGTGCGGCGCAACTGTAGCGGTCGCATACCTGATTTGCGCGGACACCGTCGTGCGAAGACTCGACGGGCCCGGTGTGGCGTACGGCCCCTGGTGAGAACGGGAGGAACCATCGATGGCATCGACTCGGCTGCGCGCCGCGGTTGGATCTCTGGCGATGCTGCTCGGGATGCTCACCGCTCTCACCTTCGCTGCTGCGGCGCCTGCCGCTCCGATGCTCGGCCCGGCGGGATCGGCGTTCTACGCGCCCCCGTCGTGGATCCCGAGCCGCGGTCCCGGTGAGCTCGTCTGGTACCGGCCCGCCGCGCTCGAGCTCGGCAACGGCGCGCCAAGCGTCGCGGCCTGGAACATCCTCTACGAGACCTCCGATGCACTGAGCAACCGGGACCTCGCCACCGGCACGGTGATCGTCCCGACCGCGCCGTGGACGGGCCCCGGAGCCAGGCCGGTCGTCGACTATGCGGCCGGTACCCAGGGCCTCGCGCCGTCCTGCGCGCCATCGGCTCAGCTCGCGGCCGGCACCGAGTACGAGACGGCGAACATCGTTGCCCTGCTCAACCAGGGCTGGGCGGTCGTGCTCACCGACTACCAGGGCTACACCACGGGATCGAAGACGCTGTTCGGCGTCGGAGCCGCCGAGGGCCATGCCGTGCTCGATGCCGCCACGGCGGCAGACCAGGTCCCCGGCACCGGACTGAGCCCGTCAACCCGGACGGCGATCTGGGGCTACTCGCTGGGTGGCCAGGCCGCCGCCTGGGCCGGGCAGCTGCAGCCGACCTATGACCCGTCGATGAATCTCGTCGGCGTGGCCGCCGGTGGCGTTCCCGGGAATCTGCTGACCACGGCGAACTACCTCAACGGCAACATCGCCGCCGGCTTTGCCGCCATGGCGATCATCGGCCTGAGCGACCAGTACCCCTCGGCCATCGATCTGTCCGCGCTCGAGAACGCCGACGGCGCGGCGGCCACCGCCACGATCAAGGACCAGTGCGTCTTTCAGACGCTGCTCGGGTTCGAGAACGTCAACATCGACCAGTACACGCAGGGCGGCGAGACCCTGGCCCAGCTGGAGGCCATGCCCTCGATCGCCGCGGCAATCGACGCGCAGCAACTGGGCCGCACGAGGATCCCGGTTCCCGTGTACCAGTACCACGGCCAGGCCGACGAAATCATCCCGCTCGCCCAGGACATCGCGCTCAAGCAGCAGTACTGCGCCGAGGGCGTGCCGGATGAGTTCGTCCTGTACCCGGGCGAGCACATCACCACCCAGTTCCAGGCCGCGCCGCAGGTGATCAGCTGGCTGGGCAACCGCTTCACGGGACAGCAGCCGGCGCCAAGCGACTGCGGCGACACGGCGCCGGAGCCGCTGTCAACGGCTAACCCGGGCGGCGGGGACTTCGTGGTGTCGCTCGACAACTGGACACTGAACGCGTCGCTGACGCTGAACGCGCTCGGCGACACGCTCACCGTGCCGGCCGGGTCGACGTTCAGCGGGGCGACCGACCTCACCAGCCAGCAGCTGCAGAACGCCACGACCTCCGTGCCGTCGTACGCGACGACCCTCAGCGTGTTCGGGATCCCCCTCAGCGCGATGGTCGGACTCGTTCAGAACGGCGTGGCGACCGGGACGGCCTCGCTTGATACGAGCGGCGATCTGCACATCAACGGCAGCGCGCAGGAGACGCTGCAGCTGCAGTCGATCGGCCTGTTCGGCATCAACGTTCCCCTCGGGTCCTGCCAGACGAGCACCCCGGTGACCTTCGCGCTCAGCTTCAACGGGCCGGTTTCCGCGCTCGGCGACGGCCAGCTGAAGTTCACCGGTAGCACGACCTTCCCGCCGCTGGCCAATTGCGGCCCGTTCGGGCTCTTCACCGGCCTGTTCACGCCCTTGCTCAACCTGCTGTTCCCGGGTCCGGGCAACACCTACACATTTACGGTGTCGCCGCCCGCGCCGGTCGACTACTGACGCGCCGGCGCGGTCGCCGTCGCGGGCTATTCGATCAGCCCGAGCGCCTCGAGCAGGTCCTCGTCACTGAGGTAGGAGTGCGACTCCACGATCAGGCCATTGCGAACGCGCACCAGCACGCCCCACGGGCTGAGCACCTCACCGTCGTCGCGTATCTCGCCGAGGACCGCCAGACGATCCGGTCCGAGCTGGCGGACGTCGTGGACGACGACCTCGTACCACCTCCCGCTGGCCACCATCGCGTCCCACCAGGCCCGCACACCCGCATGGCCGGCGTGCGCGCGATTGCCGAACAGCCGCGCTGGATAGCTGACGACGTGCTCATCCTGCAGCGCGAGCATCGCCGACAGGTCACGCTCGTTGTAGGCGGCAACGTAGCCGTGCGCCAGTCGAACGGCCTGTTCGCGCGTCAACGGCCGGCCGGCGTCAGCCTGTAGCCCCTCCGAGCCAGCCTCGGTTGCGCTCATCGATCGAATCCTAGTCCCGCCGCGTCGAGTCGGCGAGCGCGCTCGACGGACGGGCGGCCAGGACACCCGGTCCTGAACCGCCCGGATCCGCTACCACCACTTGCCTTCACGCGCCTTGTCGGTGCCACCCGTCTCATCGAGCGCGTCGAGCGCAGCCATGTCCTCATCCGACAGCGCGAAGTCGAAGATCAGGGCGTTGGCCTCGATGCGTTCACGATGCGTCGACTTGGCGATGGCGACGAGCTCGCGCTGCACGCACCAGCGCAGCAGCACCTGAGCCGGCGTCCGCCCCACGTCCTCTGCGATCCGACGCACGCGCTCATCCGCCAGGTGGCGGCCGGTGCCAAGGGGACTGTAGGCCTCGAGCATGATCTCGTGCGAGTCGCACGCCTCGAGCAGCCGGCGTCGGTACTCGAACGGGCTGAACTGGACCTGGTTGACCGCCGGCGGAATCCGGGCGACCGCCAGCAGCTCCTCCAACTCGCTCGCGCTGAAGTTCGACACGCCGATCGACCGCGCGTAGCCGCGTTCGTGCGCGCGCTCCATCCCGGGCCATGCCCAGGTGGGCCCGCCCTGCGGCCAGTGGACGATGTACAGATCCACCTGGTCGACACCCAGGCGCTCCAGGCTGCGCTGCGCCTCGGCCTCCGGGTCGGCTTGCGCCGGATAGAACTTGGTCGTGATGTAGACCTCCTCGCGCGGCACGCCGCTGGCCCGCAGCCCGCGGCCAACGCTCTCCTCGTTGCCGTAGGCCTGAGCGGTGTCGATGTGGCGGTAGCCCGTCTCGAGCGCCCAGCGCACCGCGTTCTCCGCCCCCAGCCCGTTCGGGACCTGCCAGACCCCGAGCCCCAACAGCGGGATCTCGTGGCCATCGGCGAGTGCACGCGCGCGTCCATCCATCGTCAGTTCTCGGGCTGCCATGGCGGCTCCTCCTGTCGGGTCGGCGGGACGGATTCGTCTGGTCTCCAGGACACTGCAGCATCGCGGCTGCGACACGGGCGCGCCGTTCGATCCGGTGCGTTTGCCGGCACGCCTCTCTGTCGTGGTTTAGGCCGTTCGCGGTGCCAAGTCCGAAGATTGCGCGGTCGTGTCGGCAGAGGGCGATCGCGGCGCTGAGCGGGCCCCGGTATTCGGGACCCGCTGGAACGCTTGGCATCGGGTTTGCGCTAGTGCCTCACGACGGCTTGAACCAGCAGCAGGCAGCCATCGATGCCTTGGCTACTGCTGAAGCCGTGCCCGAGTGACAGCACTGGGTCGAACAGCAGCTGGCCAGGGGTGCCATCGGAGCAGTACTCGGCCGTATTGCTCGTCGTGTTGATCGCGAGCTCCTGACCCTTCCTGACCTTCAGGTCGACATTGACCGTGACGACGGGGAAATCGCCGTTGTCGATCTCGTCCTGGGTCGGGCCGGGAATGCTGATCTGGCGGCTTTGCACGGCAGCCTGGGCCTGACCGCTCTGGTGATTGGAGGACACGTGGCGGACGTTGACGATTTCGGCCCGGAAGGTGATCGGGCCGGCGGGACGGAGCCTGAGATGCACGACGGTTCCGCTGACCGGCGACTGCGCGCGACCCGAGAAGCCGGGGTAGAACGAGCCGACGTGAGTGCACAGCGCTGACCCGCTGACGCCGTCCTGGGCGCAGGTGCTACCGGCGTTCGCCGGCGCATGATCAAGGCTGGAACCGAACGTGGCGGTAGCGGCCGCGGCGCCGGCCGGGACGAGCGCCGCGGCGGCGAATGCGGCGGCAACCGCCGGGATGAACCTCGAGCGGCTGGTTGCGATGGCGGACATTGTTTCCTCCTGATGGTGAGCGAGCGATGCCGTAAACCTACGGCCGCCAAGCCCCCGGGGTCTAGACACCCAAGGGATGGAGCTGACGACACCTCCCCCGGCGGGCCCACGCCACGTCTGCCGCTCGAGCCGACGGAGCTCGCGCGGTAGCGGACGCCGGGTGAGCGCACGCGGGTCGACCCCGAGCGCGGCGACAGCGTGGCGCAGACTCAAGAGTTGTCGAACGGCGCGCCCGACCTAGTGCCCAGAACCGACACGGTCCATCGGGGCAGCTCGCGCGCCGAGGGCGATGACAGCGATCCACGTCCATCGGGGCCGACGTGTCCCTCGTCCCACCCCACAGGAGGTCCAGATGCCGTCCTTGCCAGTGGATACGGAGAACAGCGCTGAGGTCAAGGTCCATTACGAGGATCACGGCTCCGGTGCGCCCGTCGTGCTCATTCACGGATATCCGCTCAGCGGCAGAGCCTGGGACCGGCAGCTCCCGGTGCTGCTCGACGCCGGCCACCGTGTCCTGACCTACGACCGGCGCGGATTCGGACGGTCGAGCCAGCCGGCGTCCGGCTACGACTATGAGACGTTCGTCGCAGATCTCGACGCACTCATGGAAGCGCTCGATCTCCACGACGTGACGCTGGTCGGGCACTCGATGGGGACCGGCGAGGTGACCCATTACCTCGGCTCCCGCGGCTCGGCACGCGTGTCCGGGGCCGTGCTGATCTCGCCGATCCCTCCGTTTCTCCTTCAAGCCGACGACAATCCGGACGGGCTTCCCCAGTCGCTGTTCGACGGGTTCATGCAGGCCGCGTCAGCTGACGCGCCGGCATGGATGAAGGGCTTCCTGGACAACTTCTACAACATGGATGTCTTCGGCGGGAACCGTGTGAGCGATCAGGCCTTCCAGGAAAGCTGGAACGTCGCCGCCGGCGCCTCGGCCATCGCTGCCGTGCAGTGCGTGCCGACCTGGGGCACCGATTTCCGGCCCGATCTCCCGAAGATAGACGTGCCGCTGCTCGTCATCCAGGGCGACGCGGACCGGGTCCTGCCCTTCGAGAAGACCGGCAAGCGTCTGCCAGACTTCATCCCTGACGTCAAGCTCGTCGTCATCGAGGGCGGGCCGCACGCGATCGCGTGGACTCACGCCGCCGAGGTCAACGATGCGCTGCTGAGCTTCCTCAAGGCCCCGGCGGCGATGGCCATGCACCAATGACAGCCGAAGACAGCGCATTCATCACGATGGCGAGCGACGGCTCCGTCGAGGACGTGGTGGCTCGCCTTTCGGCGGTCATCGCCCAGCGCGGGATGAAGCTGTTCGCGCTGATCGATCACAGCGCCGAGGCGGCGAGCGTCGGTCTTGAGCTGCGTGACACTCAGCTGCTCATCTTCGGTAGCCCCGTCGGCGGCACTCCGGCAATGAGCGCACATCCGCTCGCCGCCATCGACCTGCCGTTGAAGATCCTGGTCTGGGCCGGCTCAGACGAGACCAACGTGAGCTATCTGGCGCCCGCGGCGCTCGCCGCTCGTCATGGACTCAGCGATGACGAGGCGGCGCCGTTGGCGGGCATCGGGACGCTGGTCGAATCTGCCCTGAAGGCGGCGGTCTGACGCCGGCACCGACGGACGCGCTTGGTGTGATGCTCCGCCGCGCCTGGAGGCGGAGCACGCCCGCCCGCAGCGCGCTTCGGGCCGGCCGGGCACCAGGCGGTACCGTCGCAGCCACCGCGCGGCGCTCGGCTGCGCTGACGAGGAGGTCGGGATGGCAACGGTACTGATCCTGCACGAGGTCGACGACGTCGACCACTGGCTCAGCTCGCCCAAGCGCGAGGAGCTCTTCGGGCCCCACGGCATCACGGCACGCACGTTCCGCGGAGCGGAGGGCTCGCAGGTCGGGCTGATCGCCGAGATTCCCGACATCGCCGTGTGGGAGGAGCTCCTGCAGTCCGAAGCGGGAGCCGAGGCGATGAAGTACGACGGTGTGCGTCCCCAGACGATCGTGATGCTCACCGAGGGCTAGTCCACGTCGCTCGGTTCCGCGGCTCGGCGGCGAGCACCGCGATCCGTCGTCCACCCAGCACCCCGGGCGGGGAGGCCCGGGCGTTGCTGGCGGCCCTACTCTTCTTCGGACGCCTCACGCCGATCCGCTTGATCGCCTCGGTGCGCGACCTACGGTCCGCAACAGCGACGAAGGGAGGCCCATGTCCCACCCGAACGACGAAGATCGCCTTCGCGAGGATCCTGGCGATCCCACGCGGAGCACCATGCCCGGAGGCGAACCCCCGGATCCCACCCAAAGCGCCCTACCCGGAGACGAGCCGCCGGACCCCACCCAAAGCGCGCTGCCCGGAGACGAGCCCGCGGACCCCACCCAGAGCGCGCTCGCCGGGGACGAACCTTCAGACCCCACGCAGAGCGCGCTCGCCGGGAGCGAGCCCCCGGACCCCACGAGCCCAGGGTAGGCCCGCGCCCGGCCGGCGGGCGGTGGTCCTCGTCGTAGCGCTCGGCCGCGGCCGGTGCCGCCGCGCGCGCCGGCGCTTTGCCCCCCGGCCGTAGCGGGGCTAAGGTGGGCAGGGAGACTGACGTCGACGGGTAGCCGCGCAGGATCTGGGTCGGCCTCTGGGTCGGCCGGAGCCGGGCGGGGCCCCGAGCACAGGAGGGATGGAGATGCGCGCCGATGGGGTGTTCTCGGGTGGAGGCATCAAGGGGCTTGCGTTCGCGGGTGCGATCAAGGCTGCCGAGGAGGCCGGCTACGACGACTGGGTGAGCCTCGGGGGGACCTCCGCAGGCGCGATCACGGCGATGGCGCTCGCGGTCGGATACGACGCCGACGGGCTCAAGAGCCTGTTCAGCTTCGACTTCTCCAAGATCGACGACCGCGGCGGTCCGTTCGGGCTCGGCGTGGTCGGGAACTACTTCGACCACGGCATCGTGCGCGGTCAGGCGCTCGGTCAGTGGATCGAGTCGGTGCTCGCGGGCGCGCCAGACCGCATCGGCGGTCAGGCGCCCGCCACGTTTGGTGACCTCGAGCGGACCCTCAAGGTCGTTGGGTCCGACATCGTCCACGAGCGGATGGTGGTGTTCCCCGACGGCGCGGGCGAGTACCTCGATGAGCATGGTGAGCCGTACACCCCGACCAACTTCCCCATCGCCACCGCCGTGCGGATCAGCGCCGGGTACCCGGGATTCTTCCCGCCCATCGCGCTGACCGACGCGGCCACACATTCTCCCGGCGCGCTGGTCGATGGAGGGGTGACCTCGAGCTTCCCGGTCTTCCTGTTCGACGATCCGGCTCCGCAACGGCCGACCTGGGCGTTTCGGCTCTACGGAGGCGCACCGCCCGAGCAACCGCCGAACAACCCGATCAAGGGCCTCGCCTGGCCGATCGACATGATCAAGGATGTGATCGACACCGCCATCGACGCCCTCGACGACTTTGAGCTGAAGACCTTCCCGGATCGCGTGATCCCCATCCCGACGGGGTCCATCTCGACCCTGAACTTCTCCCTGTCCCAGCAGGACAAGGACTTCCTCTACGACTCGGGGTATCAAACCGCCAAGCGGTTCTTCGCCGGCCACCCCGCGGGCACCAACCGGTTCGGCGCAGCGGCGGCCCCGGCGGCCTGACGCCGCGTGTGAAGGCCGCCGCTCAGCTGAGCGTCGCCGACTGCGGCCGGCCACCGAGCGTCCAGCCGAGCGTGGCGCCGGTGAACGCGAGGGAGCCCGGATCGACCGCGCCGCTGGCCAGCGTTGTCGCCGGACACGAGAGCGACCTGGCCGGGCCGCCAGCGACGCAGCCCCACAGGGTCTCGCTCACCGACCCCGACGACCCCGCGCTCACGGGGCTCGTGGCACTGCGGGTGAGCCAGGCCACCGCGCCCACCGAAGACAGGTCGGTGCGCAGCCACTGAGTCAGGACCGGAGCGCCCGCAGGCGTCGTCGAGTTGACGACGATGCGCGCGACGTCGAGACGCGTGGCCGTCTCCGCGTTGACGAGCTCGAGCGAGTCGACGGGCCCGGAGCAATTCGAGACCATGTACTTCGTGCAGCCGTCGTACGCTCCCTCCCCGGTTTCGATCGTGGCGAGGACCCACGGGCCGCGGAGCTGCAGACCGACGATCGCGGTCGACGATCCGTATTCGCTGCTGGACTCGAAGCTGGCGTCGTCTCGTCCCACGAGACCGCGTCGGCGGCTGCCACGCTCGCACGCCCAGAAGGTGTCCCACATGGATCCGCCGACCCGGTAGACGACGACCTTGCCGCTGGTGGAGACCACCCGGGAGCCGTGCAGCTGCGCGATCGCCCGACCGTGAACGGTGCAGGAGGGCACGGCGGCCTGCGCAGGGGCCGCGCCGGCACCGACCGCCAGCGCGAGCACGCCGGCCAGGACGAGGCGTCGCGGGCTCATGATCTGTCGAACGTTGGGGGCGCCGGGTGGTTGCGCAAATCGTGTGGGGCTGTCGCGGGTTGGCGCAGGCCGAGCATAGACGTCCGGGCGACGCCTGACGATCAGTGGCCGACGCGCAGTGGCAGTCCGTCGCGCGGGCTGAGCGTGGGCTCGAGCTTGAGCGCCAGCGGCGTGCTCTCGACGGCGACAAGGTCATGGTGGCCAAGCACGGTGGTGAGGATCGTGCGCACGGCGGTCAGGCCGAAGCGCTTGCCGACGCAGATGCGCGAGCCGCCGCCGAATGGCGCGTACGCGCCGCGAGGCAGCGTTGCCCGCATCTCGGGCGTCCAGCGTTCCGGACGAAACGCCTGCGGTTCGGGGTAGAGCTCGGGGAGGTGATGCGTGGCCCAATAGGCGACGTGCACGTACGAGCCCCGGGGAATCAGGACGCCTTCCACGGTAGCGTCGGTCATCGCGCGGCGAGCCCCGACGAACACCGGTGGGTAGAGCCGCAGCGTCTCGTCGATGACCCGTTCCAGCTCGGGCAGCGATTTGCCGTCGACGTGCCCGGCCTCCAGACGTCCCCCGGCGAGGACGTCCGCGCGTTCGTCGCGGAGACGTTCGAGCAGATCGGGCCGGCGCGTGAGCTCGTGCAGCGCGAAGGCCACCGTCGAGCTGGTCGTGTCGTGTCCGGCGAACAGCAGCGTGACGAGCTGGTCGCGGATCTCATCGTCGCTGAGCCCATCGCGATCCTGCGCCGAAGCCGCCAGCAGGCCGCTGAGGATGTCGGTGCGTCCCGCGGTGCCGTCCCGTCGACGTTGCGCGATGGCGGCGTACACGAACCGGTCGAGCCGCCGGCGCGCCGCCCTCATGGCCGACCATGGGCTCCGAGGACCGCGCCGCAGGCGGCCGTAGACGTCGGTGCCATAGAAGCCGAGCGCTTGCTCGAAGTGCCCCGCGATCTCGGCGCCGCGATCGTCGGGGTCGAGCCCCAGCAGCGCCCTCATGGCGATGCGCAGCGAGGTCTCGCGCGTCCACTGGTACACGTCGATCGTTTCCCCGGGGATCCACGATGCGCAGCCGCTGACGCTCTCCCTGGCCATGATCTCCACGGCGGCGTCGATGCGGGCACGGTGGAACGCCGGCATGATCAGCCGCCGGGCGCGATCGTGGTAGGCCCCATCGGTGGTCAGCACACCGTCGCCGAGGAGCGGCACGAGCTGGCCGAAGTGGCCGTCACGCCAGTGGAAGTGCTCGGGATGCTCGAGCAGCACGTAGGCGGTCGCCGGGGCACCGACGAGGAAGACCATGCGATGCTGGAGCACGCGCGTCTGGAAGACCGCACCGTGGCGTTGGTGCAGGTCGAGCAACGTGCCCAGCAGCCGCCCTGAGTTCATGTCGGCCGTTCGCCTGAGATTGACGTCGAGCGACCCGGGCGGCCCTCCGTGACGCAGCGATCGCGCCTCCTGACGCGCGTCGCCAACCACGAACGCCAACGCGCCGAAGCGCCGCGGCCGGGGCCGCAGCGCCAGCGCGGTGCTGTCCGCCGGCGAACCGCTCATCGCCCGCTCGGCGCGGGTTCGTGCGCGGCCCGCGCTCGCGGCAGCCGGCGCAAGCGCTCGGGCAGCAGCGGCCACGTGAATCGGACGACGCGCGCGAAGGCCCGCAGGCGTGCCTCGTCCGCGTCGGACCACTGCACCTCGAGCCTGTCACGCGTCTGGGCCGGCAGCGTTCCGCGCACGAGCCACGTCGAGCCACCCACCATCAGGGGCTGCAACGCCTTCCAGGTGGGACCGCGCATCCAGCCGTAGGGCGGCGGCAGCGGGCGGCTGGGTTTGCGGATCGACGCACGCGCGAGCGGAGTCGCCTGCAGCACCTCGTCGAGGGTGTGCTGCCAGTACCGCTCGAACCCGTCGTAGTCGCGCGGGACCGGTCGCATCGACAGCCCGTAGCGCTCGTACCAGGTGATCGATTCGGCATACAGCTGCCGCTTCGCCTCGCGGCCAAGCGGTGTGCCGAACAGCTGCTGCGCCGCGATCTGGCCCTCGAAGAAGGTCGCGTGAGCCCAGAAGTACGTACCCGGGTCAAGCGCCGCGTAGCGGCTCCCGTCGCGCCCGGTGCCCGTAATCGGGCGGTGGAAGTCGCGAACGGCGCGCCCGGTGGCCGGCCCGTCGTCGTCGTACACGACGCCGAGGATCGGACCGGCCGAGCGGATGATCCGATTCCACGGATTGGCAAAGAAGTCCGAGTGCTCCCGGACGCCGTCGCTGATCGCCGGATGCATCACCTGCAGGATTCCCGCGCGGGCGGCGAGGAGCGCGTTGCGCGAGTCCGCGAGATAGCGCCAGGTGAGCGAGTCCGGACCGAGCGGTGCACCGAGCGGACTTGCGGCGCGGCCGTGCGCATCCGGGCACGTGGTCGAAGCGGTCATGAAGCTGCCTTCGTAATCGGAAACGGTCGTTGCACGATACAACCGGAAACGCCCGTTGTCCATGTGTCGTGAGCCGCGGGCGACGCGCAGCGTCGTCCGACAGGGCGACACTCAGTGGGACACGACCAGCGACACCGCCTCGATGAGGCGCGCGGCGTGTGCGACCAGGCGCTCGCGCTCGACCGGCAGCGACCCGTCGAGCCAGCCGAGATACAGGTGCGTCAGCGCCCCCACCAGCGCCACCGCCGAGATCTGCGCGTCAACCGCGTCGGGAGCATCGACGCGCGCCGTGATCTGCTCGATCAGCAACGCGGCGAAGCTCGGGACCAGCGCCACCCCGTTGCGCGCCAATGTCTCGTTGGCGAAGGCTTCCAGCAGCAGCACCCGCCCGCGTCGGGGGTCGTCTTCCAGGAAATCGGTGAACGCGTCCAACGCCACGACCGGCAGTCGCTCGGAGGCCGGTGACGATCGCTCCACGGCAGCGGCGATCACGGCCCGCGCCTGGGCGGCGACCTCGTCGTGCACCGCGAGCAGCAACGTCTCGCGGTCGGCGAAGTTCTCGTAGAAGAACCGCTCGGAGAGGCGGGCGCGGCGCACGACGCCGCGCACGGTGACCGCGCCGGCGCCCTCGGTGCCCAACAGCTCAAATCCGGCATCCAGCAGCCGCCGTCGCCGCTCGGCCTGGCGTACGGCCAGCGTCCGACCACCCCAGACGCGCGTGCCGTCGTCGCCGAGCTGGCGCTCGCCGTCTGCCTCCGGAGTCACATGGGCACTGTTGCAGGCTGGGGCGACGGAGATCGCCGCGGCGCGTACCCGTACGCTAGGGGATCACGCCAGAGGCGCCGGCGAACCCGTAGCCGTCGGCGTTGCCGCTCACGGTTCCGTTCAGAGCGGGTCATACCAGCCGACGGGGGGCCTGGAGCGCTGGTGCCAGATCAAACGTGATCAGCGGATCGGTGATCACCACATGCAACCGCCGCTGCACCGTCAAGGTCTCCGTGCCCGTCGGTCGGGCCGCGGCGAACCGTCGGCGTGCGGCTCACCCATCGACGCTGCGGGCTGAGCGCAGTGCCAGCGCCATCAGCGTGAGCGTCGGGTTGAATCCTCCGGAGGAGACGAACACGGAGGCGTCGGCCAGGTGGACATTGGGGACCTCGTGCAGACGCCCGAAGCCATCGGCGACCGACGTGCGCGGATCGTCCCCCATCCGGGCGGTGCCCATGATGTGGCGTGTCGTATAGGGGCCTGCGGCGGCGCCACCCGCCAGCCCGCTGCCGATCACCGCCGTGTCGGGCGTTGGCGCGGCGGCGGCGCAGATGGCCTGCAGCCGGGGGGCGAAGTACGACGAGGCGGCGAGCTCGAAGCGATGCTGGGAGTGGGTGATGCGCGGGACGGGTAAGCCCCGGAAGTCGCGGATCCTCGGATCCAGGTCGACGCGGTTGGCGTGCTGTGGCACGTCCTCGCCGTTCAGCTGGATTCCGGAGATGTGATCCCGGACGGCAAGGGCGCGCAGCAGGCCGGTGAGCGTCGCGCCCCGATAGCCCGCGGAGGCGTACAGATTGGCCTCCTGCAGCAGCAGCGTGCCGCCGCCGACCTCACAGTTGCCTCCCTTGAAGTACGGCAGACCGGCGGCGCGCGCCGGTGCCCCTGTGACCGGACCCACGAAGTCGTCAAGCGTGAAGGTGGTGGCCGGGCCGCGCCAGGGATGCGCCCGCTCGGCGAACACCCCCGCGCCCACCGAGAAATAGTGAAACATCAGGTTGCGCCCGACCAGCCCGGAGCGATTGCCGAGCCCATCCGGGTGGTCTGGACCGCGGGAGAGCAGCAGCAGTCGCGCGGTCTCGATCGCCGACGGCGCCAGCACGACGACGTCAGCGCGAAGCGCGTGGGCCCGACCGCGCTCGTCCAGATAGGACACCCCGCGCGCCCGGCGGCCTCCCGGGGCCAGGTCGACGCGGTACACGAAGCAGCGCGTGCGCAGCTCCGCGCCGGCGAGGATCGCCTCCTGCAGGAACGAGATCGCCGCCTCGCCGCGGGCGTGGATCGGGCATCCGAATCCGGAGCAGAACCCACACGAATTGCACGCCGGGCGACCGTCGTGCGTCCGCGAGTTCACTGCCATCGGGAAGGGGTACGGGTGATACCCGAGCTGCTCCGCGGCCCGGGCGAGCTGGCGCCCGGCGTACATCGGCGGGTTGGGGCCCATCGCGAACTCCGCGCGCCGCGGGGCCTGCTCGAGCGTGCTCGCGGGCATGCTCGCCCGGTCGCCCTGCACTCCGAGGCGATTCTCGATCTCCTCGTAGTAGGGCTCGAGGTCGTCGTACTGCAGCGGCCAGTCGGCGATCGTCGCTCCGGGCACCGGACCGTGCAGTGAATGCCCCTTGAAGTCCTGACGCCAGAAGCGGGGAACCTTGGCCGCCCAGTGCACCGTGCCACCGCCGGCCACCGTGGGCAGGTCGTTCACCTCGCCGACGAAAGCGCGGGCGATCCCCTGGCCCGCCTCGGCCTGGGTGCGCCGCGTCCGGGGCTCGAGCAACGGGTCCTGGTTCTCGAAGAAGCGGCCCGCCTTGACCTCATCGTTGGCAAACAGGGTCCCGACCGCGCCCGCCCCACCGAGGCCGGGCAACAGGTTTCGCCCCTTCTCCAGGATGACCACCGGGTGCCCGGCTCGCGCAAGCGCCCACGCGGCGACGCTCCCTCCAGCTCCCGAGCCGACAACCACCACCGAGCTGCGGCTCAACGGCGGCCGCCGGGCCCGGCCGCCCACCAGCGGTCGTTTGAGCGACTGGCCCCAACCAGCAGCGGGGCGATGCGTCGCAGCGCCGCGGCACGCTCGCCCTCCCCGGCCTGTGCGCTCGCATCGGCGGTCACCGACGCGATCGGCGGATCGGGCTCCGTCACCTGCGCTCGGGTGAACCCGTCCGGCTGCCGATCGCCCGGCCAGTGCAGGCTCCGCCAACCGACGAGGTCGTGATTTCCGCCGTACTCGGGTGGCCCGCACACCGACTCGAGGGTGTTGGTCAGAGCAACTTCGACCAGTCGCCGCACCGTCGGCTCTCTCGCCCCCAGCAGAGCGTCCTGGACGGACGACGGCGCGGAGGCAAAAACGACGCCGGCCCGGACGCTCGCCAGCTGGTCCAGTCGGGCCAGACCCGACCGATAGATGTCCTGCAGCCCGAGCACGGGGCCGGCGAACTCCCGCTCGGGCCGTCCTCGTGATCCCTCCAGGCGCATCCGCCAGCCGAGCTCCGCCGCGTCGTCGAGGCGGACGAAATGAGCGAAGTCGTCGCGCTCGCCGCCGGCCCTCCCGGAGAACGGGCCGCCGGCATGGATGAGCGGCGGATCGAGCCGGAACGCCCCCAGCAGCAGATCGATCGCCTCGGCGGCATGGACCTCCAGTGCCCCCGGGCCTGGACCATCCGGCGGACCGGGCACGAGCCGCGCCGTCACGGCGCGCAACCCCCGTAGCTCGCCGGCGGTCAGGAAGCGCCCGGCGCCGTCACCGCCGATGACCTCCGCGATCAGGGCCGAGACGCGGGCGGTGGGCGCCAGGGCCAGCAGCGCGAATGCGCCGCCGCTCACGAACTCGCGTCGGGTGACATCGGGCGCCACGGGCGCAAGATATCGCTCCGCTGCGCGGGCAGCCGGTCGGCGTGCCTCCACGCTGCCGCCAGACACCCGGCATCGGCGGCCGGCGCGTCGTCGGAGCCGTACGCTTGTGAGAACCGGCCCGCCAGCCTCGCCCGACCAACGACATGCACGCGCTTCAGACCGCTGTCGCCATCGCCTGGATCATCTTTTGGGTCTACTGGCTCGCGTCCGCCTTCGGTGTAAAGGAGGGTCGCCGCGGGCGGCGTCGGCTCCCGCTCACCGGCTTGTCTGCCCTGTCGGTCATCCTCCTCGTCCGCGTCTTCCGCGGCGGGAGCCTGGCCGTTCACACCCCGGTCCTCGAAACGATCGGGGCCCTCGTGTTCGCATGTGGGATCGGGCTGGCGGTCTGGGCTCGCGTCGATCTGGGACGCAACTGGGGAATGCCGATGACCGTGAAGACCGAGCCGGAGCTCGTCACCTCCGGCCCCTACCGATTCGTCCGCCACCCGATCTACTCGGGACTCTTGGCCGGCGTGCTCGGAACCGCCCTGGTCACCAACCTCATCGGCCTGGTCATCGTCGCGGTCCTGGGTGGGTTCTTCTACTACAGCGCCACGGTCGAGGAGAAGAACCTCACCGCAACGTTCCCCACGGCGTATCCGGCGTACCGAGCCAGCACCAAGATGCTCATTCCCTTCGTCCTCTAGACGCTCGCGGGTTTGGGTCCGGCGTCCCTGCCGGACCCATCCCATCGCGTCTAGAGGTCAGTGCCCAAAGCCGTTGCAGCTGCCGCTGCCGGCGTCGCTGTAGGTTGCCGGCGTTCCCGCTGGCGCGGTCGGGCTCTCCATCGCCGTGTGCGCAAGCGCCTCGCCGGTCAGCTGGCCTCGTACTTGATGTGCGTGACACCGGGCGCAGCGACAACCCGGACTTGTTTGAGTCTGAGGGTGTCGTAGTCGAGTCCGGCGAAGAGTCGTTCGCCGTCCCCGAGGATCACCGGCGCTATCGAGACGTCGATCTCGTCCACCAGTCGCGCGGCGAGATACTGGTTGACCACCGACGCGCCCCCCGCCAACCAGATGTCCTGGCCCGCGGCGGCCGCGCTAGCCTGCGCGAGCGCCGACTCGATTCCATCGCTGACGAAGTGAAAGGTGGTGCCGCCGCCCATCTGGACCGACTCGCGCGGGTGGTGGGTCAGCACGAACACGGGATGGTGGTACGGAGGGTTTTCACCCCACCACCCTCGCCAGGACGCATCCGGCCATGGACCGCGAACCGGCCCGAACATGTTGCGGCCCATGATCGTGGCGCCGATGTTCGCTCGGCGCTCCTCGACAACCGCGGAGCTGGCGTTGCTCTCGCCTCCCGCCTCGCCGTGCATCTCCCTGAACTCCCGGAGCGGAAAGAACCACTCGTGCAACGCCATTCCGCCCACCCCGATCGGGTTCTCGGCACTCTGGTTCGGGCCGCCAACGTAGCCATCCAGCGACATCGTGATGCTCAGCCTGAGCTTGCTCATCTCGCTCCTTGGTTTGCCTGTCGCGATCATGCCCCATGAGACGACCGCAACGCGCCGCCGCGGCTACGACGGGCGGCAGCGAGCACGCCGACCGAGCCAGAGCGATGATTCCGCGCGAGCTCGTCGGTCTCTAGCAGCGATACGTTGCCGTCCGCCCACCGGGATCGAGAAGGAGTACACCATGGACTGGACACTTGAGGTTGTCGTTCTCCCGGTCAGCGACATTGGCCGCTCGGTTGCGTTCTATCGCGACCAGGTTGGCTTTGCGCTTGATCACGAGACCACCAACGACCACATGCACGTCGTGCAGCTGACGCCCAGGGGATCGGGCTGCTCGATCGTCTTCGGCGACCTGCCCTCGCAGCGTCAGATGCAGCCCGGCTCGATCAAGGCCCTGCAGCTATGCGTTGCGGATGCCCACGCCGCCCGCGCGGAACTCGTTTCGCGCGGCGTCGCCTGCAGCGAACCGAAGTCGTTCGGCGATCAGGACGGCAGCACGTTCTTCGGATTCTCCGACCCCGATGGCAACACGTGGGCCGTGCAGGAACTCCAGGTGCGAGGCGCGAAGCCCCTGATCCCGATCGAGGCGCGCGGACGGTTCGGGGCATAGCGTTCACTCACGGCCCGCGCAGAAGCGCCAGCGACAGTCATGGGCCGGGCAGGACTCGAGAGCCTCGTGGCGCACCGGGTGCAAACGACGGTCTGCCCGCTCCCACGCGAGTTCGCGGCGCGCGGGCCGCCGGCCTCGAGCCGGCGAGCGGCCGGCGAGCGGCCGGCGACAGGGGTATCAGCCCGACGACGCCCCCGAGCCGCCCGACGGCCCGTCCGAGCCCGACTGGCCGGGCCCGGCTGAGGCGCCCGATGACCCGCCGGAGCCCCCCGACGACTGGCCGGAGCCCCCTGGCTGCTGACCCGAGCCGCTGGACGACTGACCGGACCCGCCCGAGGACTGACCCGAGCCGCCCGGCGATCCGCCCGAGCCACCCGAGGAGCCGCCCGATCCGCCAGAGGACTGGTCGGGGCCGTTGTCGGTCACCGAATCGGCGATGAGTTGGCCCGCCGAGACGTGGTAGCAGAGCGATACGTCGTCGCCCGCGGGTATGCCGGTGAACGCGTCGGCGTTGATCTGCACACCCTGGCTCGGGTCGGCGATGAACGTCTCCGGCTGGCCGCTGTTGTCGTCGATGACCGTGAGCGTGGTGGCCGTCACGGCCGTGACCACACCGCTGGCGCTCTCCTCGACGAACGCCACGTTCGTCGCGCTGAACGACCCGTCCGAGTTGGTCGTGTACGTCACGTCGACGAGGTCGCCGACCTGGAAGCCAGCGGTCACGCCCGATGACGGGTCGACGCTGAATGAGACCGGCCCGCCGTCGCCGCTCATCGTCAGGCTCGTGCTGGAGACCTGGCTGATCGTGCCCGTGACGTTGTAGGTCGGCGCGCAGTCGCCCGTCGTCGACGTCCCGGTGTTCGTCACCGAGTCGGCGATGAGGATGCCGGCGTCCTGGTGATAGGTGACCGTCACCGTGTCACAACTCTGCAGGTTCAGCTGTGACAGCATGTCGGCCGACATGTACAGGTCGTAGTCGCTGCCGTCGCTCGCCTCCACGGTGAAGTCGCCAGAGTCGACATTGGTGATGACTCCGCTCACCGTCAGCGGAGCCGGCGGAGCTGACGCGGGGGGCGGCGGCGGAAGCTTGATCGTGATCGTCACCGTGCCTGAGGCGTCGGTGGTCTCGGTGATGACGATGAGCGCCCCCGGCTGCAGGCCGAGCAGATCGACGACGACGTTGCCGGCCGTGATCCGAACTCTCGTCCCGCTGGCCGACGCCTTCCCCGCGAGCTTGCTCGGTGCGTGTGAGTGCGCCGGCGCGGGCTTGCGCAGCTGCAGCGAGGAGAAGCTGAGCAGCTTGCCGCTCGTCGTGCGCACGACGAGCTCCGTGGAGGTGGAGCGCACGACGCGGGCGGTGAACGTGACCGCCGTGACCTTGTGGGTCGACCGATGCGTTCGGTGCCGCGCATGGCTGCTGTGCGTGACAGCGCCGACAGCGCCCGTCGGTGCGACGGTGGTGCCGGCGAGGACGGCGGCCAGCAGCAGCGTTCGGGCCAGACCTTGAACCTTCATTGTCCTCAGCTCCTCCCTTGCCCGGGCCGACATGCTGCGAGCCTGTCGCGCCCCCCTTGGTTTCTGCCACCGTTCGGCGTCGAGGCGGTGGCGGGGGTCGCGGTCGAACCACCACCCCCAATGACGCCATCGAGCGGCGCGCCGCCGCGCTGTAACGGCCAGTGCAACGCGAGGACGGATGACCTCAGTCACTCGTCCACGCCTAGAACGCCTGGCCAGGCCGCGTCGGGGCCTCCCCTCTAACGCCCTGACCGTTCCTGCGGGCACCAACGGCACGAACGGCACCAACGACCCGATCGGTCCTGCGGCACCAACGGCCAACGGCATCAACGGCGCTCAGGGACCCGAGGGCGCGACCGGCTCGCAAGGTCCGCCCGGCAGGATCGAGCTGGTGACCTGCACCAACGTCAAGAAAGGCAAGAAGACGGTCAAGCAATGCAGCACCAAGCTGGTGTCGGGCACGGTCACGTTCACCACCACGGTGGCTGACCACGCGTCGCTGACGCGCGGCCGGGTCGTGTACGCGACCGGAGAGCTGCTGGGCACCGGCCACGGACTCTCCGAGCTGATCCTCATCCCCTGCGCACACTGCGAGCCGGCCGGTACACACTCACCACCCGCGCCCATGCAGGCAGGCGGCTCGTCACTCGCCGCACACAGATCACGATCCGCTAACACGTCGCCTCAACGCTCGCCTTGAACGGGCGCCGCAGCTCATCGCGGCGCCGATGCACCGAAACGAGAGTGACGGCGGGCGCAGGCAGGTTGGTCTGAGATGAACGTCTGGGGCGGCCGCTGCCGAGAAGGCACGCGCTCGTGCGACGGCCGCTCGCTCCGTGGTGGGGTCACCGGCGATTGCACGTGCGCGCGCCCTTGTGCGCCGGCGGGCCGCGAGCGATGCTGCGCACGTGTCGGCCTCCAGTCGTCTGCGTTCGCCTCCCGGCCTGCGGGCGCTCGCCGGTTATCAGCGCTCGTGGTTGCGCCGCGATGTGGTCGCCGGCGTGGTGCTGACGACGTTGCTGGTGCCGCAGGGGATGGCCTACGCCGAACTCGCCGGTCTGCCGGCAATCACGGGGCTGTACACCACGATCCTCTGCCTGATCGGTTACGCGGTCTTCGGACCGTCGCGGATCCTGGTGCTCGGTCCCGACTCGTCGTTGGGCCCGCTGATCGCGGCGACGATCCTGCCGATCATCGGCTCCAACGGGAGTCCCGAGCACGCCATCGCGCTGGCATCGATGCTCGCGCTATTGGTTGGGGCGATCATGATCGCGGCCGGCGTCGCGAAGCTCGGGTTCATCGCCGACCTGCTCTCCAAACCCACGCAGCTCGGCTACATGAACGGCCTCGCACTCACGATCTTCGTCGGACAGCTGCCGAAGCTGTTCGGATTCTCGGTCAGCGCCAACGGCCTGATCGACGAGGCGCACGCGTTCGTCCGCGGGCTCGCCTCCGGCGAGGCGGTCGGCGCCGCGGTGGCCGTCGGCCTGCTCAGCCTCGGCCTGATCCTGGCGCTCGGGCGCTGGCTGCCACGGGTTCCCGGCGTCCTGGTCGCGGTCGTCGTCGCGATCGCGGCGGCGGCGGCGTTCGATCTCGCCGACCATGGTGTCTCACTGGTCGGAACGCTCCCCCGGGGCTTCCCGCCCCTGACGGTACCCAGTCCCGTATCGGACCTGCCGCTGCTGTTCGCCGGAGCGCTGGGCATCGCGCTCGTCGCTCTTACCGACACCATCTCCACCGCGTCCTCGTTTGCTGCGCGTACCGGCCAGGAGGTGGACGGCAGCGGCGAGATGATCGGCATCGGCGCCGCCAACGTCGCCGCCGGCTTCTTTCAGGGCTTCCCGGTGAGCACGAGCGGCTCGCGCACCGCGGTGGCCGAGCAGTCCGGCGCCAAGACGCAGGTGACGGGGCTCGTCGGGGCGGCGGCGATCATCCTGATGCTCGTGCTCGTGCCCGGGCTGCTGCGCGACCTCCCCCAGCCCGCCCTGGCCGCCGTGGTCATCGCGGCATCGCTGTCGCTGGCCGACCTGCCCGCAACCGTGCGACTGTGGCGTCAGCGCCGCGTCGAGTTCCTGCTGTCGATCATCGCCTTCCTCGGCGTGGCGCTGCTCGGAGTGCTCGCCGGCATCGCAGTCGCCGTGGCCCTGTCGATCCTCAACGTCTTCCGCCGAGCCTGGTGGCCTTACCAGACGACCCTCGGCCGCATTCCGGGAACGTCGGGATACCACGACCGCCACACCCACCCCGAGGGCCAGCAACTGCCCGGGCTGGTCATCTTCCGCTTCGACGCACCCCTGTTCTTCGCCAACACGCGCACCTTCCGCGACCAGATCCGCCGCCTCGCCGCCACCGACCCGCCACCGCACTGGATCATCATCGCCGCCGAGCCGATCACCGACGTCGACACCACGGCAGCCGACATGCTCGCCGAGCTCGACGAGCAGCTCAACGCCAGCGACACCTCGCTCGTGTTTGCCGAGCTGAAGGACCCCGTCCGCGCGAAGCTCGAGCGCTACGAGCTGATCGGCCCGCTCGACCCCGGGCACTTCTTCCCCACTGTCGACGCGGCGGTCGAAGCGTTCCGTGAGCAGACCGGCGCCACATGGGCACCGCCGGCCGAGGCAGGCGCGGACACGACCTGAACCTCGCCCTTCAGGTGGCGCTGGTCATCCCGGTCCTCGCCCGCGCCGGCCGTCCGCCGGCCACGGCCCAGGTCCACGCCTGGCGGACAATCCTGGCCGCCGCCCGCCGCGGAGCAGCACCCCACCACGCGAAAACGCACCGTCGAGGCACCTCGGTGCGGCGCAACACGGATGCCCGAAGGCGCAGGGCGGTAGAACATGGCCTCGTGGATTCCGTCTCGCAAGCAGGGGCCGGCTGGTCGAGCACACAATGAGCCATACACGGAAGCAGACCGACGATGCGCGGGCCACCAAGAAGCTTGGCCGCAAGCGGTACAACAACGAACTCGCGCATCTCCAGGGTGAGCTGGTGCGGCTGCAGGAATCGGTGGTCCGGGACGGTCTGAAGGTCTGCATCGTGTTCGAAGGCCGTGACACCGCCGGCAAGGGCGGAGTCATCAAGCGGATTACCGAGCGCCTGAGCCCACGCGTGTTCCGGGTCGTCGCGCTCCCGAAGCCCACCGAGCGCGAGAAGACCCAGATGTACATCCAGCGCTACTTCCGGCACTTCCCGGCGGCCGGCGAGGTCGTCATCTTCGACCGTAGCTGGTACAACCGCGCCGGTGTCGAGCGGGTGATGGGCTTCTGCTCCGAGGACGACGCGCGTCGCTTCCTGGAACTGGCGCCACTCGTCGAACGGGCGATGGTCGACTCCGGCATCATCCTGCTTAAGTACTGGCTCGAGGTCGGCCAGGAGGAGCAGACACGGCGCATCGAGTCGCGTATCAACGATCCGCGCAAGGTCTGGAAGCTGTCACCCATGGACCTCGAGTCCTACAGCCGATGGTATGAGTACTCCCGTGCCCGCGACGACATGTTCGCCGCGACCGACACCGACTTCGCCCCCTGGTACGTCGCCGACTCCAATGACAAGAAGCGCGCTCGACTGAACATCATCAGTCACCTCCTCGAGCAGATCCCCTACAAGCCGCCGCGTCGCAGGCCCATCACGCTCCCGGCGCGCGAGAAGCCGCACGGCTACCACGAGCCAGATCGCCTTCGCCGGGAGGTCACGGCGAAGTTCTAGTCACCCACCAGCTAGCTGCGAGACGACGACATACCGCCACCGCGCCATCCCGCTGCGGGGCACCACGCCCTGACGAGCGGCGAGCCGAGCATGGGCAAGGTCGTCCTGTTCGGCGCCGTGGCCGTTGTCGCGGAGGTGGGCGCGGCCGTGCGGCCCGAGCCGGAGTCCGGCGCGTACTACGTGGCGTCGGTCGTGGTGCTCGTCGTGGTGCTGGCTGCTGCGGCGCTGGTGCCGTGGCCCCGCCTACCGGGTTGGACCCATACGCTGGTACCGCTGGGGTTTGCCTTGTGGCTGGGCGTTCTGCTGGCCTCGCAGAGTGGCGGTGGGCCCGGTTTGGCGACGCTCGCGCTCTTGCCGCTGCTGTGGGTCGCGCTCTATGGCCGCGAGTGGGAGGCGGTGGTGGTGCTGTTCGCGGTCGTCGGTGCGCTCACGGTGTCTTCAGCCCTCAGACACGATCCGGCGACCGTGGTGGAGCGGCGTGCGGTCCTGTGGGGGCTGGTGGGTGCGCTGCTGATCAGCTCGACCTACAGCCTGCGACGCGAGCTGCTCGACGCCATCGACGAGCGCGACGAGGCACTCCGCCAGGCGCAGCTGCTGGCCGATGCCAGTCGCGAGCTCAACTCGATCCGCGATCCCGAAGCGGTTGTTGGCGTCGCGTGCGTGCTGGCTGCGGAGATCGTCTCGACGCCGTACTCGGCGGCGCGGCGCGCGAACTTCATCCGCGTGGAAGGCGATCTCGTTCACGTGACCGCGCAATACGATCAGTCCGCGGCCACTCCGACCTGGCCGCTGAGCGAACACCCGCTTCTGCAACGAGCGGTACGGAGCGGCAAGCCGACGAGCGGCCCCCTGGTAGCAGAGCAACTCGGCCCAGTCGTGGCGGCGGCGATGCGTTCTGCGGGCGTCACCGACGGCGCGTGGGTGCCCGTCGTGATCGCGGGCGAGCTCTATGGCGTGCTCGGTCTCGACAGCCGCGGTGACCCCATCAGCCCCGAGGATCTGTCGCGGTGCGTGGCGCTGGCGCAGCTGGTCGAACTATCGCTGGAAAACGCGCTTGCCCATCAGCGCTCCGAGCGGGCGGCGATCACCGACCCGCTCACCGGGGTGGCAAACCGACGCGGTCTGGAGCGGGCGGCGAACGACCGGCGCGGGCGGCGCTCCTTTGCCGCGTTGATGATCGACGTCGACGACCTCAAGGGCGTGAACGACCGCTTGGGACACGGGGCCGGCGACGAGCTGCTGCTGCTCGTCGCCGCCGCCCTCGGCGACGTGCTTCGGGACGGCGACGTCCTCGCTCGCGTCGGTGGCGACGAGTTCGCCGCGTTGATCTTCGACACCGACGAGCCGAGCGTTTGCGCGGTCGCCGAGCGAATGATCGCCTCTGTCGATGCCGCTCGCACCGCGAAGCTCAACCCACGGATCAGCATCGGTATCGCCGGCGCCGGCCCCGACGGGATTCTCGAGGTCGTCCTGCGCCAAGCCGACGCCGCCCTCTACGAGGCCAAGCAGCGCGGCGGCATGCGCTTCGTCCTCGGAGGCTGACACGAGCAGGTTGTGCTGGCGAGACCGAGGGCGACTCACGCGTTGGCGGGTACCAAGCTGGGAGGCGCCTGCGGTCGAAACGGCCGTATCTCGTCGCGGTCCGGGCCGACGATGCCCCAGCTGGATTCCGGCACCTCGTTCCACACGCCGGCGACGTCACCGAGGGGTTCGGAGACGATCAGCCGCGCGTTCTCGGACACCTCGTGGAAGAGCTCGCGATCGGGGTAGAGCCTGCGCAGCGTGGGCACGTCGGTGCTGTAGAAGAGGCTGCGCGATTGTCGCTCACTGGAGTAGCGGATGGCCCAGATGGTCTCGCCGTCGCTGGTGGCGACCGTCCCCTGGAAGGGGTGGGGAACGCCGTGGCGTGCGGCGACGGCTTCGACCAGCCCGACGGCCTGCTCGACGGCGGCTGGGGGGTCGTCCTGCAGCCCGAAGGTCAGCGCGAGGTAGAACAGCACCTCGGTGTCGGCCTGACCCTGGATCTCGGGATACAGCGAAGGGTCGATGGCGAGCACGAGGTCACGCTTGATCGTGGCGAATTCGTTGATGTAGCCGTTGTGCATGAACAGCCAACGGTCGTGTCGGAAGGGGTGGCAGTTGGTCTGTTGCACAGCGCTTCCGATCGCCGCACGGATGTGCGTGAAGAACAGCGGCGAGCTGATATGCGCGGCGAGTTCGCGCAGGTTGTGGTCGTTCCATGCCGGCTCGACGCTACGAAAGACGCCGGGCGTAGCGGGATTGCCGTACCAGCCGACGCCGAACCCGTCGCCGTTGGTGGTCTCGGCACCGAGCCGGGAGTGCAGGCTCTGGTCGATCAGCGAGTGCGTGCCCCCGTAGAGCACCTCACTGAGAAGGATGGGGGAACCTGAATAGGCGAGCCAGCGGCACATGGAGCGCTCCTTGGTGTGGGGTCTGGGTTGTACTCCGCCGCTCCCGGCGATGTCGTGCTGAGCCTTCGCGTCTCCCCGGGCACGGCTAGGCTGGCCGGCATGAAGCACCTGCATGGAGCCGCGCGGGCGAACGTGGATCGGCCGATCGGGGACTGCTTCGCGCTCCTGGCTGGCCTCGCGGCCTATCCGAGTTGGTACCCGGATGTCGTCAGAGAGGTGAAGGTCGTCGAGGATGGCGATGACGGTTTCCCTGTGCGGGCCGAAACCAAGCTCCATCTCGCGTACGGTCCCGTCTCCAGGGACCTTGATCTGCTGCTGGCCGTGCGGGCGCGCGAGCCAGGCCTCGTCGAGCTGAGGCAGATTCCGCGCGACGCGTCCAGTGGCGCGTCGTTCCACGCCACCTGGCGGCTCGAGGACCAGGCGGGGACGCATCTGGAGCTCCAGCTCGACGCGACGATGCCGGTGCCACGGCTCGTCCCTGTCGCCCGCGTCGCCAACGGGTTCGCGGCCGGCTTCATGCACGCAGCCGTCGGGAGGCTCGAAGCGGGATCCTGAGGGTCAGCGGCATGTGCTCGTGATTGCCATCCGGTTTCCCTTGCGGATCGCATCCCGGAGGGGAATCTTGGTGATGTCCTCCAACCATCGGAGGTGCGCCTCCTTGCGCGCGGCCGGGCCGCACGCGATGCTGTGCGGGTGCTGGCTTCGAGCGCTGCGGGCTCGCCTCTGCACCCGCTCGATGAGCGCGGCGCTCGTCCGCCTGGCGCCTACCCAGTGTGGGCGCGCTGGAATGACGACCTCGATCAGCGCTACACGCTCGGCGTGGAGGAGGAGGTGATGCTCCTCGATCCGGCCACCTGGTCCCTCGCCCAGTGCAGCGACCGGGTACTGCCGCGGCTCTCCGACGCGCTCTCATCGCACACGTCGCCCGAGACGCACGCGGCGGTGCTTGAACTCGCAACCGGCGTCCACCCGGACGTCGTCGGGGTGGTCGCCGAGCTCTCCTCGCTGCGACGGCAGTTCGCGCACGAGTTGCGAGCGATGGGGCTGACCACAGCCGCCGCTGGCACCCATCCGCTCGCGGTCCGCGAGCAGACCCGGGTGTCCGGCGCGGCGAGATACCGCGCGTTGGACGATTCGATGCGCAGCCTGGCCCGACGCGAGCCCACGATGGCGCTGCACGTACACGTCGGCGTGCCCGCGCCCCAAGACGCCATCCGACTGCTCAACGGGCTCCGACGCAGCATGCCGATGCTGCTTGCCCTGTCTGCAAACTCGCCGTTCTGGCAAGGGCGAGACAGCGGCTTCGCCTCGGCACGCACCGTGATCTTCCAAGCCTTCCCTCGTACCGGGCTGGCCCGGTCATTTGCCGGCTACGCCGATTACGTCCATGCCATCGACGCGCTGATCGCGTCGCAGGCGATACCCGATCCAAGCTTCCTGTGGTGGGACGTGCGGCCGCAGCCCCGCCTTGGCACCGTCGAGGTGCGCGTCATGGACGCTCAATCCACACTCGCAGACGTCACCCCCCTCGTGGCGCTCATCCAGTCGCTGGCCCGCCTGGAGCTCGAGGGAGATTCCGCGCCGCCGACACCAGGCCCTGAGGTTCTGGCCGAGAACCGGTTCCTGGCCGCCCGCGACGGGATGGACGCCCGCCTGATCGACCCGACGGCCCGGCGTCTGGTTCCGGTGCGAGAGACCCTCGCCGACGTGCTCGCCAGCTGCCGGGCGCACGCGCTGGCGCTCGGATGCGAGGGCGCGTTGCAGGGTTTACAGTCCCTCGCGGACGCAAACGGCGCCGATCACCAGCGCGCCTCAGCGGCCGCCGACGGGAGTCTGGGCCAGCTGGTCGAAGCCCTCGCCGACAGATTCCTTGCGCCCGGCTGACACTCCTGCGCCGCAGGCCGGCCGGGCGGCAGGCCTGCCGTCGACCAGCAGTCACTCGGACACGGATGACGAGCTCAGCGCCGCGCACGCCGCCCTGGTGATCGCAGGGGCGGCGCGCCGGCCCACCCGGACCGGCCGCTCATCCCATCCGGGTGATGACCGCCAGACGCTCCGGCGAAACGCTGTTGGGCGGCAGCACCCGTCCCGGCTCGGCGACGGCTCGATCAGGGCGCCGAGCCAACATGCCCAACGATGCGCAAGGAGGAGCGGCCCATGGCGACGCTCGTGGCGATCGGCTACCCGGACCAGACCACCGCCGAGGAGGCCCAGCACACGGTCGAGCAGTTGGAGTCCGAATTGATCATCCAGGCCGACCAGGTCGCGGCTATCTCCCGCGATCAGGCCGGCAAATACCACGTCCACACCACCCACGGCGGCGCCTCCACGGCCGGCGGCGCGGTCTGGGGCGGATTCTGGGGCCTGCTCTTCGGGCTCCTGTTCTTCATTCCGTTCGCCGGATGGGCGGTGGGCGCCGGCATGGGCGCCCTGTTCGGCCACCTCGGCGAGAAGACGATCGACAAGGGCTTCCAGGACCAGGTACGCGATCACCTCCAGCCCGGTACCTCGGCGCTGTTCATGATCATCGAGCACGCCACGACGGACAAGGCGGTCGGCGCTCTTCAGCAGTACGGCGGGACGGTCATCAAGACCTCACTGTCCGACGACGACACCCGCCGACTGCAGGAAGCTCTGCAGCCGCCCCAGACCGCCGGCGCGACCTCGTAACACGCAGGCGGGCATCCCTGCCGCCGCCCGCGCCGGCACGGCGCGGCGCTCCCGCCCGAGACAACCGGGCGGGAGCGGAGGCGGGCCTGCGATCAGGCGGTCTGGGTGCGCCCGCCGTAGGCCACGAGGCCGTAGACGATGAGCACGTCGACCGCGAAGAGCGCCAGCGACAGGAACGGGTAGCTCGGAAGGAAGATCAGCTGCGCGATCGCATTCACAGATGCGACGGCAACGCCGAGCCAGCGCGCCCAGCCGGCCTCGGCCCAGATCCCGAGCGCGGCGCAGACCTGCACGGCTCCGAGCAGCATTACCACCCAGCCCCAGGTGTTCAGGTCACCGAACACATAGTGAGCGCCGGCGGTGTAGAAGTGCGCGTTGGCGATAGCGGCGATGCCGTAGATGACGTTCAGCGTGCCCGCGATCATGATCATGATCCCGGCGAACATCACCCATCCGTAGCCGCGATCCTCATCCATGTACGCGCCGTCCGACCGGGCGGCGCTTGAGCTGAGCGTCGGCGGGTTGCCGACGCTGGTGCGCTGTTCAACAGCCGTGAGAGTGCCCTCCCCCTCAAACGAGGTCTGATTGATGCCCACTCAGCGTTGCTCTGCAATCCCCGTGAGCAAAGCCATCGTCACCGACGCGAGCTGCGCTGCAAACCGCAGAACCCCGACTCCGCCGGTGGAAAACCCCTGATCATGCGGCCTGGTCTCATCGGACACTGGGCACGCCGGGTACGCGGCCGCGTACCGGGCGTCGGCCGTCTGACTCGTAGCCGCCGACGGACTCACCGCGTCGGCGGAAGGGCTCACCCCTGCCCCTCATCCACTTGGGGTGATGCGCCGGGCGCGCTTGGCTTGCACGATTGCGTTCGGTGGTCCGTTCCCACGGGATCCTGATCACCTCCAAACGACACGCGAGCCGGTCTCGAGGAGTCGCAGACATGAGCGCGAGGACCACGGAGTCGACCGCCACTGCGGACGAGGTCGCGAAACGAACAGCGGCGCCGGGATCCGGTGATGAGGGCAAGCTCCCGCATCTCTCGCTCAGGGAGCGTGCGGCGCGCGGTAAGGCAGAGCGCGCAGAGGTGCCGCGCAGCGTGCATGGAGAGTGGTCGACGACGTCGGGCCGTCGCGATCCCGTCGATCTGCTGGAGGAGCAGGCGGCGTCGCGCGAGCCCGACCTGGTGCCGATCCGCTACGGGCGAATGCTGGTCTCGCCCGGTTACGTTCTATCGTGGAGCGGCCTACCTGATGGCCTCCGACCTCGCCGGTGCGCGCAGAACCGGTCTGCGCGTGCAGCTGTGCGGTGATGCGCACCTGTCGAACTTCGGCGGGTTCGCCGCGCCGGATCGGCGGTTGGTGTTCGACGTCAACGACTTCGACGAAACGCTGCCGGGCCCGTTCGAGTGGGATCTCAAGCGACTGGTTGCGAGCTTCGCGGTAGCCGGACGAGACCTCGCGTTCTCCCGGCGGCAGCGCCGCGGGGTCAATCTTGCGGTGACGCGCGCGTATCGCGACGCGATGCGTGCTCTCGCTTCGATGAAGACCTTTGATCTGTGGTACTCCCGGGTCGACGCCGAGACGCTCCTGGCCCAGTTTCGAAGCGCGGCGAGCGCGAAGCGGCGCAAGCTGATGGAGAAGCAACCTCGCCAAGACGCGGGCGAAGGACAGCCTGCGGGCGTTCTCAAAGCTGACCACGATCGTCGACGGCGAGCCGCGGATCATCAGTGACCCGCCGCTGCTCGTGCCGGTCGAAGACCTCTCCGACGGGCGCGATATCGAGGCGTTCGCCCGAAGCGTGAACCGCGGCTACCGACGCACGCTGCAGGGCGATCGCAAACATCTGCTGGAGCGCTTCCGCTACGTGCATGCGGCACGCAAGGTAGTCGGGGTCGGCAGCGTCGGCACGCGCGCCTGGATCATGCTCATGGTCGGCCGCGACAACGACGATCCGTTGTTCCTGCAGCTCAAGGAAGCCCAGCCCTCCGTGCTGGAGCCGTTCCTCGGCAAGAGCGAGTATGCAAGCCACGGCCAGCGCGTCGTCGAGGGCCAGCGACTGATGCAGGCCGCCAGCGACATCATGCTCGGCTGGCACGGCGTCGCCGGTCATCGACGGCGTCAAGCGCGACTTCTACTTCCGCCAACTCTGGGACGAAAAGGGCTCGGCGATCATCGAAGGCATGAACCCCAGAGAGCTCAGCCGCCTACGCCGAAATCTGCGGCCGCACGCTGGCCCGCGGCCACGCGCGCTCCGGCGACGCCGTCACGATCAGCGCCTACCTCGGATCAAGCGACGCCATGGACCAGGCGCTCGCCGATTTCGCCGAGCTCTACGCCGACCAGAACGAACTCGACTACGCCGCGCTGAGCGCTGCGGTCAAGACCGGGCGAGTCAAAGCACAAGCTGGGCTGTAGCCCCGCAAGAGCGATCCGCGCCGGGCGTTTGGCCACAGCCGCCGACCCCTGTCGACTACGCCGGCGCTCAGACGGAGCAAGCGGCCGACGCCGCCACCGCTCTCGACGACACGCAGCCAGGTGACGTTCCTCTTATCCCCGCCGGGTTATCCCGGTGACCTCCCACGCCCGGCCAAGGGCGCTGCCATAAAACACCACGATGACGAGGACCAGAGCACGTTGCAGCGCGGCGCTCTGGGTGTTCGCCAGGAGCGCTACGGCGAGGCCGAGTTGCGCTGAGTAGCCCACAACCGAAATCGACGCGAAGGCGATATTCAGCCTTCTGGTTCGAGAGCTGCGGGAGAAATTTCCTGCCCGCTTTGCCCTCGGTATCAGCTCTCTGGTTGCCAGAAGGCCGACAGTTGCCATTGCGATGCTTGACAGCCCGAGGACGACTGAGCCCCCGGTCAAGGCCACGATCGAGACAAAGAAAATGTCTACCAGGACGACGAACGCACTCCCGGCCAACACGGTTCGCAACTCCCGAGTTGTGGGGTTCTCGTCATCCCCGTTGACGACCGATACGGCGACGACGAGCAACCCCAGAAGGGCAGCGGACGCGCCGGCGCTTGCGGTGAAGAAGCTCTCATAGCGGCCTACCACAACGCCACCCTACCTGCGAGATTCGCAGGAGTTGACCGCCAGCGTCCCAAGACCCGCCGCCCGATCGGCGGGAAGGCGGCAGTCTCGCCAGGAGGGGCTCCTGTCCCCTCCCGCTAGTTGGTTGCCTCAGTGACGGTGGGACTGGAATCTCTCTCGTCGCTAAAGCGATCGACTAACCACGACTCGATGTCGCCGGTCGGTCGCGGCGCTGGCAAGTGGGGTCGGGTGGAGCGTGAATCCGTGGGGAGACTCCGGGTAGACCCGACGGTCCACGTCACAGCCCGCCGCGGACAGCCGGGCTGCCATGGCCAGGTTGTCCTCAACCAGGATGTCCAAGCTCCCCACGACGAGCAGGGCGGGCGGCAGGCGGCGCGGGTCGCCATATACGGGAGAAATGTCCGGATTCGTGCAGTCGGCCACCTGTCCGGCATATGCCTGGATGAAGAAGTCGCCGCCGAGCAGCCGACCCGCCGGTGTCTGTCCGCTCATGTCGTAGGTCCCGAATTGCAGCGCAGCGCCAACGAAGGGGGCGGTCACACCGCGGTCGCGCAGCCGCAACAGCGTCGTCATCGCCAGCGTCGCGCCCGCCGAGACCCCGCCGATCGCCAAGCGTGTGGTTCCAAAGCGGGTCTCGGCCTCCTCCAAGAGCCACAACGCGGCCGTCTCGCAGTCATCGGGTGCGGCAGGCCAGGGGTTTTCCGGGGCCAGCCGGTAGTCCACGCTCACCACAGCGATCCCTAGGGTGCGAGCAAGGCTGCGGTTGTGCACGTCTCCGCGTGCCGCCAACCCCATGTAAGCCGCCGCCGTGAATGTCCAGATAGACCCCGCGTGCCGCCCCGCTCTCAGGAGCGAGAATCCTCACCGGCACAATCCGTCCAGCGACTTCCGCAAGCGCCTCGACAACTGGCGGCCCGGGCGACGTCGTCGAAACGGCGCCCTTGGCCCGCGCCTCCTCCATCGCCCGCACCTCCTGCAGCCCCTCTGGAGTGCTGGGGTCAGGTTGAGAGTCGGTGCCCCTGCTCGCGGCCCGTGCAGCGTAGAAGACATAGCTCGACCCTCGATCAGACAGCGCGCGGATGACCGCCGTCGATATCTACCCACACCACTGGCACGACTTCTTCGTTCGGCTGGGCAAACCCATACGCCGTCGGGTGGGCACCTTCTCAGTGCACAGGCTGACCGCCGGGGCGGCCGTCACGGTGTCAGCGCGCTGGTCAGCGCTTGCAGGGCGGACGTTTGTGTCGCAATGGTGAGCGGGACCGGCGCGTCGGACTGATCGACCGCGCGGGACCAGTAGAAGCCGAATTGGCAGCTGGCCGGGGTGTGGCAATGTGCGGGTTGCCCAACCGTGTTGAAGGTGTCCCGTGCGAGTATCGCCTGCGCCTGCGCCTGCAGCCAGGCGTGGTAGGTGTCGGTACCGGTGGCCTGGTCGTAGTCGGCGACCGCCTGCGCGAACAGACCCTTGAACGAGGACACGTTGAACTGCTGCGAGCCGTGGCATCGGTCCGCCTGTGCCTCGCAGGACTCCTGCAGCACCCCGCCGGGCGAGCTCATGCCGCTCTCCGGGCCAAGCGTGTAGTCGATGAACACGCGGGCGGCCTGGAAATCCGCCGGGCGTCCCGCCGCGGCGCCCAGGCCGATCAGCGCGTCGGCGACCTCCCCTTCGCTGTAGGTCGTCGTCGGACCCTGGGGGCGACAGTCCGCGCTCAGAGTGTCGTAGACGCCACCGGTCTGGCGGTTGATCAGGCCGCTTGCGTCCAGCCAGTGCATCACCGCGCCGGCGTAGTTCAGCCACCGTTTAGCCTTGGCGTCGTCTTGGAACGGGCCAGCGGCGCGGCGGAAGCTCGACAGCTCCGCGGCGAGAGCCACGTACTCGGCACTGGCGATCGTGTCCGGCGGCGTGCCGATGCGCCAGCTGATCCCGCCGCATACCCGCGGCGCGTCGATGATGTACTTGGCGTCCCATTCGGCCACCCTCAGGTACTGCTTGGCGCGGAACTGGTCGCCGCGCACGTCGAGCTCATAGCCGGCGGCAGCCAACCAGGTCAGCCCCCACCAGCCGGTGTCGTCCAGGTATCTGTTGCCGAAGTTGACCGGTGCCTTTGAACCCGGAAGCGACACGTTCAACGCGAAGGTGCGGTCCAGGGCCCGCTGGAAGGCCTCGGACGTCGACCCGGTGGCCGTCAGGTAGCGGACGGTCTGCCAGGTGGCGATTGCCGACTGCCACCATGCGGGCTGCCCGGCAAACCCGGCCGGGGTCTGGTCTTCCCACAACCCGGTGGCGACCTCGAAGTGCATCGGGTTGGCGCGGTCGCCGAAGCCAAACAGCTCATGCTCGCCCTGAGTGACCGCCGCAACGGTCGGCGCCGAGGCGCGCGCCAGGAGGCGCTTGATCGACCGACGGTATCGGGCGGCGTGCACCTGGGTGGCGCCGCATCCGCGGCCGACGTCGGAGGACGCGACTGGACAGTCCGCGACGGTGGTCGATGCTTGCAGGATGGCCAGGGCCGGGCGGGTGTCACCCGCGGACAGTACGCCCGCGCCGACACTGGCCAGAACCGCCGCGGCGGCGAACAGCGTCACGGCCAGTGCGCCCAGCGCGCGGCGCGCAGCGAGGTGGCGACGCTGCGCGTCGGCAGGGCGCGCCGCTGCGGGCGGCTCCGCGCCGGTCGGGGTCGGCGACAGGCGTCTGGCGGCCGCGGCCCGCACCGCCGGGTCCTGCTCGCCTGGGCTGCGCGTGCTCACATCGGTTGCAGCGTAGCTGCGCGGGAGAGCGTCTGCCCGGTGTGGACGGTCGGCGCAACAAAGCGTGCGCCTGCCCGGGAACAACAACACCGGTTGCTGATTGACCTCTCGTCAGCCGCGTGGCCGGCGCCGCAACGCTCCACGGTGCCCTGAGGTCGGGGAGCTCGAGGTCTCCGCCGCTTGCAGGGCGTCCAAGCGCCGGCGAAGTGCCACGGCGATGGCGGTCAAGCGACGAACCTCTTTGAACGCGGCGGCGCGTTCGAAGCCGCGGGCGTGCTCGGCGAGCGTGAGCGCGCGCCAATAGTGCGCGTGCACGATTCCCAGCGCGGAGCGCACGCGCACGAGCTCGCGGTGGCGTTGCGCGGAGTCAGTCATCGGCGCCGGTGTTGGCCGCGGTCGTTCGTCTCGGTGCTGCGTCCGTCCGTTGGATGCGGCGGTAGGCGCGCCATGCCTCCGTGAGCGCGGCGAGCGCGTAGCGCGGGGCGACGCCGGGACCGAGCAGGGCAACGGCGTCCTCCCAGCATTCCGGTCGGCGGCGCACGAGCAGTTCGAGTCCGGCGTGTTCGCCGGGCACGCCGCCGTGAAGGACATCTCGTACGAGGTCGTCGTCTCGACGATCGCGGCCGCAGTCCGGCGGGGCGGGATCAGCTGTGGGTGGCAAGTGACCGTGCGTCGTCCTCACCCCCCACCTGTTCGCTGGGTGCTGCTGGATCGGTGACTTGCCGCCCGTGCAGAGCCGCGATGAGTGCGTCGGCGATCGCGGCCGGGGTAGGTGGGCAGCCCGGGATGCGCAGGTCGACGGGGACGATCTCCTCGAGCGGGCCGGCGAGCTCGTCGCGGCGCGCGAGCAGGTTGCAGCCGAGTGCGCAGTCGCCGAGCGCGGCGACCAGGCGTGGCTCGGGCATCGCCTGGTAGGCGCTGCGTAGCGCGGGTGCCATGCGGGTGGTGATCGCGCCGGTGACGAGCAGCACGTCGGCGTGGCGTGGCGAGGCGACGATGTTGAGGCCGTATTGCTGCAGGTCGTAGTAGGGGTTGGCGGCGGCGGTCAGCTCGTGTTCGCAACCGTTGCAGGAGCCGGCGTCGACGTGGCGCAGCGCCAGCGAGCCGCGCTGGGCCGGTGCGGGTGCGGCGATCGTCGCGGCGCAGCCGCTGGAGATGGCTGAGCAGCACGAACACGAGTCAGCGATCCACGCAGGCGTAGCAGAGCTCAAAGCTCTTGTTGATGAGCGGGAAGTCGGGGAGCAGGTTCCCCGGGACCGCGTGGGCGAGCGCGGGCCAGTTCGCATACGAGCCGGTCCGCAGGTGCATCGAGCGCAGGCGCCGACCGTCGAGCTCGACCAGGCAGACCGTGGCGCCCCGGGGGCCTTCCACTCGCCCGATACCGATACCTCTCGGAAGGTCGTCGTCGATGACGACGTCTGGCCGGGTGCGAGCGGCCGGGCGAGCAACTCGTCCAGTAGGGCGAGCGACTGGTCGAGCTCGAGCGCGCGCTGGCTCATCCGGCTGGCGACGTCGCCGGCCGGGGCGGCGGGGGTGACGGGCACAAAGCCCCCGTACCACAGCCGCGGGCTTTCGCGGCGCACGTCGCGGCGCACGCCGGCGGCGCGCGCGGCCGGACCGACGGCGCCGAGGCGCTCGGCGTCCTCGCGCGTCAGCACGCCGACGCCGGCCAGCCGGTCTTGCAGCGAGGACACAAACTGCAGCTGGCGCCAAGTGCTGGCGTGCTCGTCGCGCACGGCGCGCAATTCCGTCGACGCGTGGGCGGCGTCGCGCGGCGCGAGCGCGAGGTCGCTGGCGCCGACGCGGACGGTGTCGAAGAGGAAGCGGTGGCCGGTGAGCCGCTCGTTGAGACGTTGCGCGCGTTCCTTGAGCGCGGCGTAGGCCATCGTGCCCGGAGCGAACCCGACGCCGGCGCAGATCGCGGAGATGTCGTGCAGGTGGTTGTAGATGCGTTCGAGCTCGAGCAGCAGGGTGCGGCCGCGGCGCAGTTCGCGGTCGGGCGCCAGGCCGAGCGCGGCTTCGCAGGCCTGCGCGTAGGCGACGCTGTTGGTTACCGCGCAGGCGGCGCAGGCGCGTTGGGCGTAGGCGATGGCGTCTTCCAGCGGGCGTCCGGCGGCGGCCGCTTCCAGTCCGCGGCGCTTGTAGAACAGCTGCGCGTCGAGGTGCATGATGCGTTCGCCGACGACGTGGAAGCGGAAGTGGCCGGACTCGATCACGCCGGCGTGCACGGGACCGACGGCGACCTGGTGCGTGTCATGCCCGGTCACGGGCACGGTCCACGCGTCCAGCGGGGCGCCGTGGTCCAGCAGCGGCCGCAGCGGCTCGTGGCCGATGAAGCGCACGCCGTGCAGATCGTGGGCTTCGCGCTCGTCCCAGGCAGCGGCCGGTATCGCGTCGACGATCGTCTCGACGCGACATTCCGCCCCCGCGCAGGTGATCACGCGCTCGCCGGCCGGAGAGCTGAAGACGGCCCGCAGTTCGACGGTCCGGTCCTCGCGCGCGGCGGCGAACAGGCCCTCGAAGCGTTCGCCGCCCGCGTGTGCGAGCAGACAGGTCGCGCGCCAGTCGGCGGGGTCCACCCTCGTGATCTCGCCCGGTCCGTGCCGCTTCACCGTGGCCATCGCCCGCGGCTTCATGACAGGCCCGCCATCAGCATGCGGATCGGCGTCGAGTCGGGGAGCAGGTAGGCGATCGCGCTCAGCGCGAGCAGCCCCGCGCCCATCACGACGGTGAGCCGCTCGATCGCGCGCACCGTCCGCCCTCGCCGCCAGGCGCGGCGGTGCTCGCCGCCCAGCAGCCCCTCGATCAGGGCGTGCGCGAGGCCGAGGAAGCCGAGGCCGAGCAGCGTGGTGGCGATCACGGTGACGACGAGATGTCCCGAGGCAATGCCGCCCAGCAGGATCAGCACCTCGCTGAAGAACAGTGGTGAGGGCGGCAGGCCGCTGAGCGACCCGAGGCTGACGCCGATTGCTCTGGCGGTTCCCGGGCTCGCCTGGGCGACACCGCTCGGGGCGTGCTCGGCGGCCTCGGGCTGGTGGCGCAGCAGCGGCGTGGCGGTGTAGAAGCCGAGCGCCTTGGCGAGGGCGTGGCCGGCGACGTGCAGCACGACGCCGGCCGTCGCCAGAGGTGTCGCGAAGCCGATGCCGAGCGCGAGCACGCCCATGTGCTCGAGGCTCGAGTAGGCGAGCAGCCGCTTCCAGGCCAGCGGCCGCCACAGGAACGGCACGGCGATCGCCAGCGAGGCCAGCCCGAAGGCGAGGAAGGTCCCGTTGGCGACGCCGGCGTGCAGCGCGGGGCCGAGCGTGACGAGCACGCGCCAGGCGACCAGGATCACCGTCGGCAGCAGCGCGGCCGACAGCAGCGCGCTGACGGGCGGCGGCGCCTCGCTGTGCGCGTCGGGCAGCCAGTTGTGCACCGGGCGCCCAGCCGATCTTCGCGGCCAGCCCGCCGATGATGAGCAGGAACGCGAGCAGCGCACGACTGGCCGCGCAGCGAGTGCGCGTGCGCGGCGATCTGCTGCCAGTTCAAGCGTGGCGAGGACGCCGCCGTGCGGTGCGAGGCCGACGTAGAGCACGAGGATGCCGACGAGCGCGATCGTCAGCCCGAACGTCGTGAGCACGAGGTACTTCCAGCCCGCCTCGAGCGCGTTGCGTCGTCCGCTGTAGGCGACCAGCAGCGCGGACGTGCCGGTGGTCGCCTCGACCAGCAGCCAGGCGACGCCGAGGTTGTTGACCAGCGGCAGCGCGAGCAGCGCGGCCCAGAACAGATAGAAGCCCAGGTAGTACCAGGCGCGCGCGCGGGCGCGCCCGGAAGAAGCCGCGCCCGTGCGCCTGCCAGGTACGCGGGCGAGACGAGCGCGCTGAGCAGCCCGACCACCGCGACGACCACCAGGAACACGCCGGTGGCGCCGTCCAACACGTACCACGAGCCCTGCGTCGGGGCGGCGCTGCCCGCCAGCGCGACGATCGCGAGCGTCAACGCGGCCGCGGCCGTCACCACCGCGCCGGCGACGTTGATCCGGTCGGCCGTCGGCGGGCGTCCGCGCGAGCTGCACGAGCAGCCCGCAGGCCACCGGCAGCGCGGGCACGGCGATCGACGAGCACCTCAATCACGCAGACCACCCAGCAGCGAGGTGTCCCCGGTGCCGAGCTCCTCGTGGATCCTGGCGCTGAACACGCCCGGCGACCGACACGACCACGACGAGGTCGAACACCAGGCCCAGCTCGATGAACGCCGGGAGGCCGCCGGGCGCCGAGAGCGCGGCGAGATACAGCCCGTTCTCGGCCACGAGGAACCCGAGCACCTGGAAGATCGCCGGACGCCGAACGATCGCCGTGGCGATCCCCAGCGCCACCAGGCCCACCGCGGCGCGCTCGACGCCGGCGTCGGTCAGCCCGAGGCGTGGGACCAGCGTCGACGGCCGGCGAGCGCGATCGCGAGCGCGAGCGTCAGACGCGCAAGCGGCGTGGCGCTCGGTGGTCGATCCGCTGCGCCTCGCGCGTGCGCAGTCACCACGAACTAGCAACAGCCCGGCCGGCAGCAACGACGCCTTGGCGAGCAGGACCGCCCCGGCGACGAGCAGCGCGGTCGACTGGCCGCCGGCGACGCTGATCGCCGTGCGACGCCGAGCCAGCAGCGACTGCAGCGCGATCAGCGCGATCGCGACCGACCGCCGGCGCACGACGCACGACGCCGAGCGCGCTGATCACCAGCGCCCAGGTCACCGCGCCGGTCATCGAGCCGCCCCCCGCGAACCAGCTCGCCAGCCCGAGCAGGCAGACCGCGCCGCCGGCGCCGACGAACACCGGCACGCGCAGGATCCGCATCTTCGCCTGCGTCGTCTCGCACACCGCCAGCAGCACGCACCACACCGGCAGCGACACCACGAGCACCGCGAGCTGCGCGGCGAACGGACCCGGGTGCGGGATGAACAGCTCGGTCGCGAGCACGAGCATGATCCAGTGGCGCGCCGCGGCCGCCCACTGCAGGTAGGCGAGCTCGCGGCCCGCGTACTCGAGCAGCGGCCCCTCGTGGACCATCGTCAGCTCCAGGTGGGTGTCGGGGTTGTCGACCGGCTGGCGGCCGGTCTCCGCCAGCACCACCAGCCCGAACGCGAACGCCGCCGCCCAATGCGCGGGCTCGCCCCACACCGCCGGGCTGCGTCGCCTGGGCGCTGAGCGCGAGCAGGTCGGTGCTGCCGCCCGGCAGCGCGACGACGACGAGCACGAGCAGCAGCACCGCCTCGACCGCGACCGCGAAGGTCAGGTCGCGGCTGGCGCCCATCAGCCCGAACCCGCCGCCGGTGTCCCACGCGGCGAGCGTGATCGCAAAGCGCCCCAGCGCGAGCAGCCCGACCAGCACGAGCGCGTCGTTGCCGACCGGCCAGCCCGGCGAGCAGACCGCCGATCGGCAACATCACGCAGCGCGATCAGCAGCGAGCCCGCCACGACGGCGCGGCGCCAGCTCGTAGACGAGCGTGCGCGGCGTCGGCGCGACGCCGCTCTTGCGCCACAGTCGGCGCAGCTCGCGATAGGGCTGCAGCGGCGAGGGTCCCGGCCGGCCCTGCAGCCGCGCCTTCACGTGCTGCACGGTCCCGGGGATCAGCGGCGCGACGGCGACGCCGCCCACGCACCTGCACGACGCCGGCGACTGCGGTCGCAGCGCTCATGCAGAGCACCCCGAACCGCGACGAGCACCACCAGCAACGCCACCAGCCCCAGCAGATAGAGCAGGTAGGTGCGCAGGCTGCCCGACTGCAGCCGGCGCACGACCGCCGCACCGCGCAGCGCGCCGGCCGTGACCGGCTCGTAGATCAGCGTGTCGAAGAGGTGCGGCACCTCGGCCTCGTAGGCGACCTCCTGAACCACGCCGCCCTCGACGCGCACCGCGAGCTCGCGGCTTCGGGCGCAGCACCGCCTCCAGGAACAGCCGCAGCGGCTTGGTGAACCCCGCCGAGGTCCACGCCATCGCCGGCTCGACGAGCTGGCCGCACGCCCACGCCGGGCTCGGTCGCGGCGCGGCGCGCCGCGCGCAGCACGCCACAGGCCGGCCATGACCAGCACGCAGCGCGACGGCCAGCGCGAGCGTCGGCAGGCCCCCGGTTCCCGGCAGCGCCACGGTCGCGCCGCGCGAGAGCGCGACCGCGCCCGGGACCGAGCCGCGCGAGCGTCGGGCACCAGCAACCCGGGCACGACGCCGAGCACGACGCACAGCCCGGCCAGGAACACGAGCGGCCCGCGCATGCCGGCCGGCGTCTCCTGCGCGCCTGCGCGCGTCTCGGCGCGCCGCGGCGCACCGAGCAGCACCAGGCCGATCACCTTCACGAAGCAGAACACCGCGAGCGCCGCGGTCGCGGCCAGCGCCGCGGTCGCGACCGCCCCGGCGAGCGACACGCCGAACGGGCCGTACACCGCGACGTGCAGCAGCGACTGAGCGTCATCCACTCCGACGCGAACCCGTTCAGCGGCGGCAGCCCGGCGATCGCCATCGCGCCGACCGCGAACGCGCCACCCGTCCACGGCATCCGCCGCAACAGGCCGCCGAGGCGATCGAGCTCGAGCGCTCCCGACCGCGCGCCGCGAACGAGCCCGGCGCCCAGGAACAGCAGCGCCTTGAAGACCGCGTGGTTGAGCGTGTGCAGCAGCGCCGCGGCGAACGCGATCGCGCTCCACTGCCAGCGACCGATCGACGCGAACACCAACGACGCCCCCAGCCCGAGGACGATGATGCCGACGTTCTCGATCGAGTGAAACGCCAGCAGCCGCTTGAGCTCGTGCTGAAAGAGCGCGTACACCACGCCGCCGACCGCCGACAGCGCACCGACGCGCCAGCAGCGTCGAGCCCGACCCACAGCGGCACCGGCGCCGTCCCAGTCGAACAGCACGCGGATCAGCCCGTACAGCGCGAGCTTGATCATCACCCCCGACATCAGCGCCGACACGTTCGCCGGCGCCAGCGGGTGCGCCCGCGGCAGCCACGAATGCAACGGCATCGCCCCCGCCTTCGTGCCGAAGCCGATCGATCGCCGCGACCGCGACGAGCGCGCGCAGACCGGCCGCCGTGCAGCGGCAGCGCCGCCGAGCGCGCCGTGACCGGCGAGCACGAGCATGCTGGCCCACACCCCGATCCCGCCCAGGTGCGTGATCGCCAGATAGGCGAACACGTCGCGACGCGCCCGCTCGTCCTGGCGCACGACGAGGATCACGCTCGCCGGCAGCAGCGTCATCAGCTCCCAGAACGCCAGGAACGTCGCCACGTCGCGCGCCGCCACCAGCCCGACCAGCGCCAGGCAGAACACGCCGCTCAGCCCCGCGACCGCGCGCCGCGTGGCGCGCATCACGCAACGCGTCGCGCGCGTAGACCGCGGCCGGCACCGCGATCAGCGCCAGCACGACCAGGAAGAACCCGCTCAGCCGATCGATGCCCGAACGCCGGCGCAAAGCCGCTCCGAAACGGCGACACCGAGCGCCGGTCGCGCCGAACAGCACCGCCGCGCCGGTGACGCCGATCGCGGCCATGCCCGCCGCCTGCGCGATCAGTGCCGCGCGCCACCGCTTCGTCACGAGCGCAACGGCCGCGCCGCACGCCACCGCCACCACACCGGCGACGCACACGATCGCCCAGACCGTCATCGGAGGCGGCCGTCAGCATGGCTGCCGTCGCGTCGGCAGCCGTCGCTTGTCTTGCGCCCCCGACGTCGCGCCGGCGTCGAGCTTCTCGAGCGGGTCAAGGCTCTCTTCGACTTCGCCGCAAGCATTTCGCGCGAGGGCCCGGGAAGCATCAGCGTCGACGGGGGTCCATCGTGGGCAGCGATCGTCCGCGAGGCGCGATCCATCATCTTCCCGAAGTTTAGCGGCTTATAAGATTCGGGGACGCACTATGCTGTTCTCGAGAACGCCCATAGGGCCATCTACCCTTCGCCGATATGACGCCGCGCCGGACGCCCCCAACAGCACCCGAGTCCCCTGCCGAGGTCGCGGCGGTCCACGTCCGCTCAGACCCGGTGTACGTTGTCAAGGCGCAGCTGTTCCGGACGCTGGGCCACCCGGTGCGGATCCGCATCCTTGAACTACTCGCCGACCGCGAGCGCACCGTCGGCGACCTCCAGGATGCGCTCGACCTCGACTCGAGTGGCACGTCGCAGCACCTCGCGGCTCTGCGTCAGCAGGGCGTCCTGGAAAGCCGCCGCGCCGGCACAAGCGTCTATTACCGCATCCGCGACCCCCGCGTGTCCCAGCTGCTCGCCGTGGCAAAGGAGATCCTCACGTCCGCCCTGTCGGACTCGCACGCCCTGCTCGGCCACCTCGCCGACGAGACGCCGGCCGATCGGGCTCGCAGCTAAGAGCACGTCCCGGCCTCGCCCGGTGGCTTCTCTCGCTTCTTCGGCGTCTCCAGACAAAGACGGAGAAAGCGCAGAGCCAGCACGTGACGTTCATCTCCCCCCGCGGCCTGCCACGGCGGTAGCGGAGCCGACCAAGGCGAGGCAAGGCGCCGTCATCGGCCCGACCCCCGCGGCGCTGGGCGGTCGCAAACGCACCGACCGGCGCGCGGATCCGCGCGCCCTACACGCGAACGAGGCCAGAGGGACCATGGGCCTGGCAGGACTCGAACCTGCGCACGACGGATTATGAGTTGATCAAATGCAGGGCCTCTTGGCTCTAGCAAGGCACTCTAGCTGCGCTGAACTGTCCTTAGATCACGTCAGAATTGCGGAGGTTGGGACAAAGTTCGGGACAAGGTTCTGGTCACGGACCGGACACGAGGCCCGCGCTTGCGACCACAAGTCTCGATTTCGCCGGCGCGGTTCTCATCGGTCCGAGGACGGCCGTACTGTCGATCGTGTGACCGACGCGCCCCGCCTGCCGCGGGCTGACCTAGCGGCGATACCGACCGAGAAGCTCGTGGGCTATGCGCTTGACCCGAGCCACCCGCGAGGTCGTCACAAGGCGCGAGTGTTCTCGGCGGCACTGGCGATACATCGGGCCGACTGGCGCTACCTGCACGAACAACTGACGAGAGGCGTGCTCGATGCACCCGTTCGGGGAACGCGCATCACGTCGTTCGGAGTGCTCTATGACGTCGTCGTACTCGTTGACGGGCTCAACGGCGCCACGGCGCCGGTCGCGACCATATGGCTCGTCGAGGCCGAGCATCCGCCGAGACTCGTCTCGCTCTGGGTGGATATCCCCTGAACGAGTGGCAGAATGCACCGTGATGCCGACCGATGACACCCACCCCACGCTGGACGTCGTCGAGCTCCTGACTGCGTCGGGCCGCTGGCCGGCTGGAACGGTCGGAACGGTCGTCGAGGCTGACGGCGAACGCGTCCTAGTCGAGATCGCCGACGATCGCGGTCACGGCCTCGACTTCATCAGCCTGCCGCGTGACGCCGTGGCCGCGCAGCAGTCCGGCGAATAGCCTGCCACCCGAGCCAGATCAAGCGCCCAGCGCCAAGCCCCGGACCCATGCCCACCCGTCCACCGTCCACCGGCGGGCGGACGATCACGCGCATCCTCGTGGCAGCCGAGCATGCCCCTCACGCAACTACCGAAGAACCCGATGGGCCGGCTGGGACTTGAACCCAGGTCTGACGGATTATGAGTGCCTCAACGGCAGCTTAGTTTCGCTTGCTAGAGCCAAAGTAGCACGGACGGCGGCCAGTTGAGCGACGTTAGATCTGCCCATTCGGGGAGGGGTTCTGGGACAGATTTCTCGGGCGGGCACAGCCGACCAGGTCAATTCTCGTCGCTGTCGGAGAGCATCGCGATGACGCTGCGAGATGACAGCCAGCACCGGCCGCGTGTGTTCGCCAGCCCCGGCCCCCGCGACCCGCGCTGACGTCGCTGGGATTTGAGCGCCCATGGCGAGGACACGAGCGTCAAGCTGGCAGATGCTCTTCGAGACACTGCGGTCGTCGTCGTCACATGCCTCGAGGATGGCCTCCCGGGCAGACTCGACAGTCTGTGCTGCGGCTGCGGTGGCCTGAATCTCTGCGGCACGAATGACGGCGTGGGCGCCAATAGCGGCGGCAAGGACGGCGACGACGGCGGTGGCCGCCGCGCCAGCGCCGCTGACCGCCCGCCAGCGTCTGTGCTTGTTCGATGTCAGCGCAGCGCCATTCCCAGTTGCCCGAGCGTTCGGCGACTCGCCCTCGCCGGCGCGACTCGGACGATCGCAACGTCTGTCGGGGTGGTTGGGCATGCCTATTCAGCGTGCGACAGCTCAGGCCGCGGCCGCAACCCTCCGGGGCGCCGCCCGGGGGTACTCGCACTTGACGTTCGGATCGACACCGTGCTAGGCGCCGTGTCTCCCGGCCGACTGCTCGCGCGGAGCTTGGGGGCGACTCGATGCCGCTCTGTGTACTATGGCACTGGTCTGTGTGCTCCAGCGAGGCTAGCATGTAGAATGCTACCGTCAGGCCGCTGTGAGCGCAGCACTGGGCACCGTGAACGTGCCGGAAGAACCTGAGCCAAGAATAAGGAGGCATCGGATGGACACGGCGACGCATTTCGAATTGGTTCCGACGCCACGGGAGTTCGTCGGCGACGTATACGCGCTATTGGCGAGGCTGATGGCCAACAACGACGAGCAGGTACGCAACAACCTGAGCACTGCCGCCGACGATGAGGAGATCACCCTGACTCCGGCACTAATTCGCCGGATGTACGAGGACAGCTACGAGCCACATCGGCGGCTGTTCAAGTTCCTCGCGACGAGGCCTGACGAGTGGATCTTCCCCGACGACATCGTGGAGGCTCTCGAGCTTGGGAACGGCGCGAAATCGCTGGCCGGGATGCTTGGAGCATTCGGGCGACGCGCGAAGCACCGGTACGGCGGCCTTCGCCCCTTCGAATCCCGGTGGGATGTCGATGCTGGTCAGTCGAAGCACAGGATGACCGCCGAGGTTGCGGCGGTCATCGATGAGCTGTGAGTGGTCTCCGGCGTCGAGCACCGCTCTCCGCCCGCACGCGCACGATCGGGGCCAGTGACAGAGGTTGCCTCGGCGAGGCATGCTCGCTTCAAGTGCGCAAGGCCAGCGTTGCGCCTTCGTCGCGCGACGCGCCGTTCAGTCCGATACCGGAGATCCATTGCGAATGGCCAGCATCATGGCTCCCCGCGCCTCGCTGAATGGCACTTCCTCCCGCTCGACGAGCAGCACCTTCGCGCGCGTCTCCCCCACGGCGGCCTTCGAGACGGCGTCACGGATGGGCTGGCCGACGAGGCTACCCGCGCGCGCGAGTTTTCCTCCGACGATCACCACCTCGGGGTCCAACAGCCGTACGACGTTAGCCAAGCTCCTCCCGAGCCGCTCGCCCGCGCGCAGCAGGAGGTCGCGCGCGACCTGATGCTCCGAGGGCGCGTCCCGGAGCGCGTCGATGACTACTTCGAAGTCTGTTGCGTCGGCATATTGCTCTGGGCTAAGGACGCGAAGGCGCGCCAGGAGAGCCTCGGCGCTGATCGTATTCTCCAAGCAGTACCTCTGGCTGCACCTCGGGCAGCTCTCCCGGACCGGAGCAAGGAGGTCATCGTCCGGTTCCGGTCTGATTGAGGTGTGCCCGAACTCGCCCGCCAGGCCATGCCTCCCACGCCAAATCTCGCCCCCGAGCAGTAGGCCGGCGCCCAACCCCGTGCTTGCCTTGACATAGACGGCGTCACGAACACCGCTCGCCACGCCCAGGGTTGTCTCGCCGAGCGCGCCAAGGTTGGCGTCGTTCTCGCACGTGACGGCCGGAGCTAGACCCGAGCCAAACGCATCTTGAAACGCTCGCAGCGCTTGCTCGGCGATGTTGACCGCGACGAACTTCTTGAGGTAGCGCGGCGACGCCACTCTATTCGCAGGTGTCAGAGGCCCGGGGACGCCTACGCCGATCCCCACGATGTCGGCCGGGTCTAGCGGAGGATCAGAGCCCTCGAGTAGCTCGCGAACGAGTCGCATCGCGTCGCCGAGCGCTGCTGGGCCGAGCCCATCTACGTTGATGGGGCCGGAGCTACGCGGCCCTGCCAGGACGTTAGCGCTGCCCGTGCCGATCGCGCACGCAACGTGACCGTGCCCGAGGTCTATCCCGACGAAGAGCCCGCTGGCCGATGCCAGCGCCACCCGGACAGGCCCGGATCCGCCTGAGGCCCCGGGGTTGCCCGTTTCGCGCAGGTAGCCGTCGCTCAGCAGCTCTTGCACGACCGAGTACACCGTCGGCCGAGATAGTTGCGACCGCTCCACGAGCTCTGCGCGCGTAAGGCCGTCGGGTTCTCCTCGCAGCGAATCGAGTACGGCGGAAGTAGTGCGCGCGAGAGCCACAGACAGTCACTGAAAGATTCTACGCCAGACTCATAGCCATCGCTGTCTACTTTACCGTCTGGCGCGAAACAAACTCAGCGCATCGAGGCAAGAATATCCCGCCAACTGAAGAGTTTGGGCGATTTGGACCCCTTTGACATTGCGCTGCATGTTTTTTCCCGCTTGGTGCTGCGTGCTGTAGGCTTACGCCGAGGAGAGACTGATGACCACGCTGCAGACTCGCGCGAGTTCTTTCCCTGGGGGAGCGCGAGATTCGTCGGCTCGACACCACTCCCGCTGGTCCCGATTCCCCAGTCCCAGTCAGCGCCTTCGCGCCCGCCGCGCCACGACGCCGAAGGACACGGCATGAGCGGCTCGCGAGCTAGAGCGCGACGTGCGCGAGAGGCGCTGCAGACGCTGGGTCGGAAACGTGCGGCTGCGTGCGCGCTGGGCCTGATGGCGCTAGACGTAGCGACGGGCGTCATGCAGTTGTGGTCGAGCACTGCCGGCCGCGTGCTGATGGGAGCGATCGGCATCGCGCTGCTTCTGGCGGCCTTTCCGGCGGCCATCAACGCACTCGGGACCCAGCAGTCGACGAGAGACATCACGATGATCGTAGGCGCGCTTGTCGCACAGGCATTCGTCACGAGTGCCGTTCTCACGGCTGCCATCGTGCCTGGGAACCCGCTCGGAAGCGATCGGGCAGCCGAGAACGCATCAGCAGCCAGCGCCGGCCCGACGCGGTGCAACACGGTTGTCACGTCGTGGATAGCGCCAGCGGCCAGCGCCGCGGCGTTGGCCACGGGCGCTATTCCTTCTACGTTCGTGATGAAGGTGGAGGTCTCGTCCGGGACCAATCCGGACCTAAGCCCCAACCCGGCGCCGTCGCACGGTCCGTCCACGTCGAGCTCGGTCACCGCGCCGACGACATCCCCCGTGTCGGGTGACGATGGGGCTCCAGCAGCGTCTCCGACGCAGTCGATGACCACCTCGGCCCACGCTCCGTCGAATTCGACTAGCGGAAAAGCAGGCGCCGCGCCGGCAGGTAGCGCCGCGACTCCGGGCGCCGTCGCCGCTACGGTAAGCACGCCAAAGCCTCGCCCGACAGAGCCGGTGCTGCCGCCGGACACCGGCGGCGTGCAGGCCCCACCGGCGTCGTCGTCGCCAGTCCCACTGCAGAGCGCTACAGCGGTAGGCGCGGCAACTGCGAGCGCGACCCCCGGCGAGGACATCAGCACGACGAACACGTCGGCCTCTCAAGGCTCACGCGCTTCCGTGACCTCCACAACGACGATCACGAAAACGGTGTCCGAACGCTAGGAATGCAGCGCGAGTTCTGAGCGGAGGGCGCGGAACACGACGCCGGGAACCGAGCTAGATCCGCGAGCTCGGGCACCCGCCCGTCGGTGCGTAAACTCGATACGTGACGCTCGCCCGAGGCGTCCATAGGCAATTCGCCATATCAGCTCTCAGCCGGAAGGCGATCGACGAGCGCTTGCGCGAGGCGCGCCAGAACCTCGATCGTGAGCAGTAGCGCCGTTGGGATGGTTCCGGGCTCAAGATAGGCGAGCAGGATCAGGGCAGCGTTGAGTACCGAGCACGTCGGGACGAGCAGCTTCAGCTGTGCGACCGAGGGAAGGAGGTCAATCCAGCCGAATTCGCCCTGAGGCGTTTCGGCCGAGGCTGCGGCACTCGCGGCCACGGCTGCAGAAGACCACGCCGCCACCGCATTTTGCAGCTCGCTCGTGGGCGCTTCGCCGCCACCCTGGACGACCGTGGCCTGCTCGACGGTCCGCAGCAGTCCCGGATCAACAAGAGTGCGCACCTGCTCCTGGATCCGCGCTAGCCCGTCGGGCTGGCTGAGCGCGCGCATCTGCTCCTGGATCCGCATGATCGCCGGCGGCTCCATAAGCCCACGCATCTGCTCCACCTGCTGCTGGATCCGCATGATCGCCGGCGGCTCCATAAGCCCACGCATCTGCTCCACCTGCTGCTGGATCCGCATGATCGCCGGCGGCTCCATAACCCCACGCATCTGCTCCACCTGCCGCTGGATCCGCATGATCGCCGGCGGATCGATGAGGAGACGCCGCACGGCCGCCGACGGGTCCTCCCTACCTTGTTCGCCGTCCCGGGCCACTGGGCCAGCTTACGACGCGGTCGGGCGCCAGCGCCACCGACTCGTCGAGCACGGTGGCGCCCGCCCTGCCGCCCGCGCCCTCCGTCCATCGGGCAGCTCCGAGAGTGCTTGCCAAGCAGAAGGTCGAGGGCTCGAGTCCCTTCATCCGCGTCGGAAGAGCCAGCAAAGGCCTCTCTCGTCCTCGCGCCCGTGGCGTCCTTCGCGCGCGCTGCGCTGGCTGTAGGCTACGACGCAGCTTCGATTGGCTCGTCCGACTGGGGGTTCGTGATTCTCGCTGACGTTTGCCTGCTCGACGTTTTGGACCCTCTGGGTCACGACAACCTGCACGGCATCGTCCGGCGCAGCACGTACGGTGCCCCCGTGGCAGCCGTCGACAGGATCCGCGCGAGTCGCCGAATCTACTTATCAGCGGCGTTCGCACGCAGACAAGAGATAGCGACGGTCTGCGGGCAAATCGAGGATCAGCATCGGCGTGTCGTGAACACGTGGCACCGAGAAGAGCAGGATCTATCTGCTGCAGCGCCTGCAGCTGCCTGTGCTGCCGCGAGCCGCGATCTCGAGGAGCTACGCAGCGCCGATCTGTTCGTCGTCTTCACCCAGCCAGACGACAGTCCGCTGGGACGAGGAGGCCGCCACGTCGAGCTCGGGGCAGCGCTCGCCTGGGACATCCCCGTGGTCGTCGTGGGTCCGCCGGAACATGTGTTTCACGCGCTGGCGACACGCACGTGCGCGTCCGCCCGCGAGCTTCTCGAGGTGCTCGGCAAGCGGCGCCACGCACTCGCAGCCTGAGCCGTGTCGCTCACTCAGCGAGAGTAAACACGACGCCGAGGATCGCCAACAGGCCGCCGGCCGCCGTGGCGACACCCCCGGCGACCGGATCGGACGAGACTGCAAGCACGATGCCAGTCGATATAAGCACTACCGCGAGCATGAGAAGCACCGTGACCCGTCGGGTCACGAAGTATCTCGGCCGGAGCGTCGCGCGCAGCTCAGCTATTCCGCACGACGCAGGTACCTCCCGCAGCAGCCGTGCCACCCAGAGCTGCTCGACCGTGGCTTCTCCGCCGAACTCCGTCCTCGAAACCCCTGTCAGATGGGATCCGGGCTGTGGTGGCCCCGATCGTGCGGAGTACGAACCGTCTCACTCGGAGCGGATTGGCGGCGCGCAGCAGGTACATAGTGTCCTAGATGCTCCGGGTTCAGGAAGGCGTAGTCGGTGCGATCGTCCACCGAATAGCCCACGAAGACAGGGCGATCGACGGTCGGGCTCCGCACAGAGCTGCGCCGCTCCACGATGATGCTCGTGCACAGGTTCAGCGCTTCCCTCACGCGCGTGTCGGTTGATTCGTTCTTGGCGCCCAGAAGCGCTAGACCGACCAAGGCGACGAGGTCGAGGCGCCGCTTGACGCTCACCATGCCGAGGTTGTCCGCTAGCCACAGCCGGCTGCCGCGAAACTGATCGGCGTCCTCGTAGCGTCGCAGGGCGTGAACGATGAACGCGGTCACAAAGACGCTGCCAGTACGCGGCGCCGTGGTGCTTTGCGACGCAGACTCGGAGCTCCACCACGGGTTCGCCCCCCGACCTGCGACGATCTGCACCACGAGCGGCGGCCAGTCATTGCGACCGATCACCTCGCGGTCAAGGTCTAGCGCCTCGGCCACCGAGGCGAGCTGATCGACGCCGCACGCGGCAGCCCGCCACGC
>CAVYPO010000006.1:0-646769 GCA_963770405.1 uncultured Solirubrobacterales bacterium | reverse complement strand
GACGGCCCGCAGGGACATCGAAGTAAAGCTAAACCCCGGCTGGCTTCGGCGCGAGCTGCGCGCGGCATCGATCCTCATGGAAGAGGCTGCCGCGAAGCCCAGAAGCGAGCGGACCTGAAGATAGCCGCCGACAAGGCCGAGGGAGACGGGACGCATTGAGTGCAAACACCCGCACAATCTGTCCCGGCTGGCCAAAGGCCCTTGTGGAGTAGAAGCCGGCACGCCCTGGACGAACCTTTATTGCGAGCGCTGCGACGAGAAGCGCCGAGCTCATATCGAAGCAGCGGTTGAGAAGAACATCCTGGAACCTACCGTTGTTGACGCGCCGGTTGTGCCGGCTAAAGAGTTCGGTGATGTCGACTGGACGATGTACCTCGGCCGGCAGAGCGATCAAGAGGACTTCGGAGACTGTGCTTATCCGCTTGACACCCACGGAGGCTAGATGATGTGCAACTGCAAAGAAAAGGTGAACGAGGAACTAGCAAAGCACAACACAGTGCTAAGCGAGAACTCGCTTATTAACATGACCACCGGAAGCGTGCAGCAATCGCTCATCCTCGCCACAGAGCGCCTTTCATTGAATGGCAAGCGCACGAAAGTCTGGACAGTCCACCCGTCGTTCTGCCCGTTTTGTGGTGAGCGCTACCAGCGGCCACAAGAAGCTACAGGTGATAGTGATGAGTGATCACCGGATAAGCACGGTTCGTATCATGCTTATCCGGTTGACACCCAATGATTAAGAAAATCGAGCTAATTGTAGGAGATTGTCTTGGCGTCATGGAATTGATGGACGCTGGCTCCATTGATTTGACCGTGACCAGTCCGCCCTATGACGACTTGCGAACCTATAAAGGATTTAGTTTTGATTTTGAACCTATCGCGCGTGAATTATACCGTGTGACAAAACCCGGCGGTGTTGTCGTTTGGGTTGTTGGGGATGCCACGGTTAAAGGCAGCGAAACCGGAACTAGTTTTCGCAGCCCTATATTTCAAAGAATGTGGATTTAATTTACACGACACAATGATTTAGGAAAAAAAGGTACATGCGCTGTGAGGACAATTACGATATGAGCATGTTTTTGAATATATGTTTGTTTTTCAGGGAACCCATAGTTGTCCATTGAATTCTGCCCGATGTAAATGCTTCGAGCCGGCCGCAGTTGCACGAGAGGTGATTCGCCGCCGACAAATCGAGAGGATCAATGGACGGGAATCGTTACGCAATTTAGTTCGTTCAATCGTCTGGCGCATTCAATCTCCAAATGTATGTCTAATGATAGAGCAGTTGTCGCATCCAGGCGCCGTTTCCGGAAGCTCTAGCCCGCGACCAATTCTTAGTTGGTCAAATGAGGTGATTTAGTTTTTGACCCATTCTTAGGGTCTGGAACTACGGCCAAAATGGCCTTGCAAAATAATCGTCGTTTCATCGGATGCGACGTTTCCGCAGAATATGTAGAGTTAACAAAAGGACGGCTTCTTGCCCATAATTTACCAATTGGGTGACAACCGGATAAGCACGGTTCGTTCCACGCAAGAGCGGTTGGGGCCTGATGAGTTACTATTACCTCGCCACCCCATACAGCAAATACCCCGCCGGGCTCGAGGCGGCTTTTCAGATGGCGTGCCGCCAGGCAGCTATCTTGCTCAAAGCCAAGGTCCCAGTCTATTGCCCAATCGCCCATACACACCCAATCGCCGCGCAGAACGACATATGTCCGTTTGACCACGGCATCTGGCTTCCGGCCGATACACCAGATGATGCTAGCGGCCAGCGGTCTTATCATTGTGAAGGCGCCGACGTGGGAATTGTCTTACGGGATCGCTGAGGAACGGAAGGTTTTTGCTGCTGCTGGGAAGCCGATCGTGTGGATGGAAGTTGATGTCTTACCGGAGGAGTTTTTTTGTCATTTTGTCGCGATAGCTTATTTAGCTTCGCTCAGTTTGACGCTTTTGCGCCGACCGCAGGAGCAGAAGTCACTCTCATAGAACCGTAGCACGATGGCTAAACGGAGCATCCTGCAGACGATCTTTGCTCGCATCGCTCAGTTCGATGCCGCTATTCAGAAGGTAACGCAGGAGCGGGGGGCGGTCTATGCCCCGCCAGAGATCGACTTCGCCAGAGCCAACAAGATCAAAGAGGCGCTAAGTGAGTGCAAGGATCCCCTGGCACGTCACGCGCTCGAGATGATCGCGGTGAAGATGGCGCGGCTTATCGAGACGCCCGAACATCTGGATTCTTGGATCGACATAGCCGGGTATGCGCGCTGCGGCGTTATGGTGACAGAAAAACCGACACAGAGTTAACGCCCTATGAAGACTGAGCCATAAAAAAGCCTGTTGACTCCAAAATAAAAGCATTGCGCATTTTTGGAGTCGCTATATTGTCGGTTGCATTGAAGTTGACGCTTGCGCGCTAAACGGAAATAAGCCAGCGTCCTACACTTAGGAAGACTCAAAAAAGGCCCCGTGTACGTATACGGGTGTGCAATCTTCGGAACTTTGTGAGGGATACATGCACGTTACCACACCGACAAGAACGGAGCATTTTTGTGGCCTCCACCTGGCCTATTTGCGAGCGCGGGAAGGAAGCCGGGAAGAGAAGAAGGCTCTAACCGAGCGGGACGATCTGTTGGCGACGTTCACTCCTGCTGAGTTCTCCGACGCCATCGCGACCAGCATCGGTATGCAGAACACGCTGGTCCGCATCCGGGACGGCTTGGCGGTAGCCACCACTAGAACGGAGGCTGCGGCCTGATGCCGCTGCCGCATCACGACCAAAGAACCCGGTTCAGAAAAGAGCCACGGCCTGCGACTAAAGACGATCTCCGGCAGGCAGAAATCATCTCCGAAGTCGGCAAGGGCATTGTGGCTGCCCTTCGGCCGATCCTCACCAAGAACTCCCTATAAACTGTTGAGCACTTTACAACGGGACGAGCTCGATGCCGTGACGGTCGGGGCGATTGCGGCATATATCGAAGTCCGCCAACGGCTCGAGATCGGGGAAGAACTGAACGACTCTTTGACCGACTTGGCCCCGTTCGCCTGACCGCCGAATTTATTTTCTGTGTTGTGTTGCTAAAATCTCGGCATCAATGTTAAATGCTATCACCATTCAGTCAACACCCGCAACGGGAGCCCCATGACATTCCGTCTTGAGATCGAAGCTGAGAGCTACGGCGAGTTGGTTCAGAAGGTCATTCAGCATCTTCATCTGCCGATCGATGTCGGTACCCATATCGAAGTGCGCGAGAAGATCGCGAGTGCTCTGGCCACTGGGGTAGAGGAGGCTAGGCAGATTGAGGCCGGCGAGGCCCCGCCCATCAGTTCGGCTCAGGGATTTGATGTCGTGGCCGGGCCGGTGCCCACCGCGGAGACTCCGCAGAAACGCAAACGTCGCACCAAAGCGGAGATGGAAGCCGAGCGCGCGGTGGAAGCGGCTCCTGTCGTTCTTCCCGGCGAGGCTACCGCAGTGACTAAGACTGCGGATTCTTCGCAACCCAAGGCCGTTGTTGGGCCAGTTTGTTGCGAGCAGCGGTCCAACTCGACCGCGCGCCTGCATCAACGCCGCTAGCTATTGCGGCGCTCTTCGATGACGAGCCTGCGCCAGCAGTCACCCCCGCTCCGCCGACTGCAACGAAGATCACGGAAGAGGACTTCCGTAAGAAGCTGCAAGATTTCGCCAGCCGTGACAACGGCACCGGTCTCCGTGATCTGATTCCGATCCTTCAGGAGTGAGCGGGTGATGGCAGGCGGCCAGATGCCCGCCGCGTACTCGGTCAGGGGCGGCTCGGAGAGGCGACACACGTCGGTCGCCCGCGGGCAGCGTGTGTGGAAGCGGCAGCCGCTCGGCGGCGAGATCGGGTTCGGCGGCTCGCCCTCCACCACGACGCGGGTGCGGGCACGATTCTCGCCGCGGATCGGGGATCGGGATCGCCCCGAGCAGCGCCAGGGTGTACGGGTGGATCGGCTTGTCGTACAGCTCGGCGGCCGGCGAGAGCTCGACGAGCTTGCCGAGGTACATCACCGCGATGCGGTCCGAGACGTGGCGCACGACGGCCAGGTCGTGGGCCACGAACACGAAGGTCAGCCCGAGCGCGTCCTGCAGCTCCTCGAGCAGGTTGATGACCTGCGCCTGCACCGACACGTCGAGCGCCGACACCGGCTCGTCGAGCATGATCACCTTCGGCTCCATCGCGAGCGCGCGCGCGATGCCGATCCGCTGGCGCTGGCCGCCGGAGAACTCGTGCGGGAAAGCGGTTGAGGTGCTCGGGGTTCAGGCCGACGCGGTCGAGCAGCTCGCGCGAGCGCGGCTCGATCTCGCCATGCGGGACGCCGCGTACGCGCAGCGGCGTGGCCAGGATCTGCGCGCACCCGCTTGCGCGGGTTCAGCGAGGCCTGCGGATCCTGGAAGACCATCTGCATCTCGCGGCGCACCGGCGCCAGCTCCTTGCGCCCCGAGCGCGTGATGTCCCGGCCGCGGTAGCGGATCGACCCGCCGGTCGGATTCGACCAGCCGCACGAGCCGCGCGGATCAGCGTCGTCTTGCCGCAGCCCGATTCGCCGACGACCCCGAGCGTCTCGCCCTGCGTGCAGCCGTAGCGATACGTCGGTCACCGCCTGCACCGCGCCGGTGACGCGGCTGACCAGCGACCCCCGAGCGAATCGGGAAGTGCACCTCGAGGTGGTCGACCTCGAGCAGCGGCCCGTCCTCGGCCGCCCCCTCGTCGGGCGCGGCGGCGCCCGCGTCACCGCCGGAGGCCTCGCTCACGCGATCACCGTCTCGCTGGTGACGCAGCCCGATCTGGCCGTCGACGATGCGGCGCTCGCGCTTGTCGGACACCTCCAGCCAGCAGCGATCGAGGTGGTCGGTGACGTCGGGCACGCGCGGCCAGCAGCGGCGGGCACCTCGGTGCAGCGGTCGAACGCGTGCGGGCAGCGCGGACGGAAGTGGCAGCCCTCCGGCGCGTTCATCAGCGAGGGCGGCTGCCCGGGGATCGCGGGCAGCCGCGCCGAGCGGTCGCGATCGACGCGCGTGATCGAGCCGAGCAGCCCCCACGTGTAGGGGTGCTGCGGGTCGTAGAAGATCTCGTCGAGCGTGCCCTGCTCGACGACCCGGCCGGCGTACATGACGACGACGCGGTCGGCGATGTCCGCGACCACGCCGAGGTCGTGGGTGACGAGGATGATGCCGGTGCCGCTCTCGCTGCGCAGCTGCTTGCAGCTCGTCGAGGATCTGCGCCTGGATCGTGACGTCCAGCGCCGTCGTCGGCTCGTCGGCGATCAGCAGCCGCGGCGAGCACGACAGCGCCATCGCGATCATCACGCGCTGGCGCATGCCGCCGGAGAACTCGTGCGGGTAGGAGCGGATGCGGTCCCGCGCGCGCGGCATGCCCACGCGCTCCATCAGCTCGACGGTGCGGTCGAGGGCCTGCGCCTTGGACAGCTGGGGGTTGTGCACGCGGATCTGCTCGACGATCTGGTCGCCGATGCGGTAGACCGGGTCCAGCGAGGTCATCGGATCCTGGAAGATCATCGCGATCTCGGCGCCGCGGATGCGTTGCAGCGGTCGAATCGGGCGCGCCGATGAGCTCGGTCCCACCCGAGGTAGGCGGTCCCGTCGAAGCTGGCGTTCGGCGAGCGGGTCAGCCCCATCAGCGTCATCGCCGTGACCGACTTGCCCGAGCCCGACTCGCCGACGACCGCGACGACCTCGCCCTGCGCCGACCGAGAACGACACGTCGTCGACGGCCTTGCACCGACCCCTCCTCGGTGCGGAAGGACACCTTCAGGTTGTTGATCTGCAGCAGCGCGCCGGGCGCGCCGGCCGACGGCGAGGAGGAGGCGCTCACGACGACAGGCGGATGCGCGGGTCGAGGAGGGCGTAGAGGACGTCGATGACGGCGGCCATGACCACCACGACGAACGCGACGAGCATCGTGACCACGAGCACCGGCGGGATGTCGAGCGCCTCGACCGATTGGCCGCGAACTGGCCCACGCCGTGCAGGTTGAAGACGGTCTCGGTGAGGATCGCGCCGCCGCCGACCACCTGCGCGAAGTCCAGCCCCCACAGGGCCAGGATCGGCATCAGTGAATTGCGCAGGATGTGGCGCAGCAGGACCTGGCGCTCGGACAGCCCCTTCGCCCGCGCGGTGCGCACGAAGTCCTCGTTGGTCGTGTCGAGGATCGTCGAGCGCAGCACCCGCGAGTACACGCCGATGAACAGGAACGACAGCACCAGCCAGGGCGTGATCAGGTGGTAGGCCCACTGGACGGGATCCTGCGTCAGCGGCACGTAGCCGCCGAGCGGGATGATGCCCGCCTTGTAGCCGAGGTAGTAGAGGACGATCGCGCCCAGGAAGAACACCGGCGTCGAGACGCCGATGAGGGCCAGCACGGTCAGCACACGATCGAGTGTCCTGCCCGCTGTCACCGCCGTGATCACCCCGAACACGATCCCGAAGAACAGCCAGATGAGCCCGGCGCCGAAGGCCAGCGACAGCGTCGCCGGGAGGTCCTGGACGATCTCGTGGTCGACGTTGAACCCCTGTGTGTAGGAGATGATCGTCCCGTCGAAGATCTTCTCCATCGTCCGCACGTACTGGACGTAGATGGGCTTGTCGAAGCCGTACTCGTGACGGATCTGGGCCAGCTCGGCCGGCGTGGCCAGGCGCCCGCCGATGCGCAGTGCCGGGTCTCCGTTGGGGATCGCCTCGAAGATGAGGAACGTGACGATCGAGATCGCCAGCAGCACGCCGATCATCGAGATGAAGCGGCGGACGACGAAGCGTCCCATCAGACGCGGACCTTGGCCTTGGGGTCGAGCGCGTCGCGCACCCCGTCGCCGAACACGTTGATCCCCAGCACGGTCAGCAGCAGCATGATCCCGGGGACGAGCGTGAGGTGGAATGCGGCCGGGATCTCCTTGATGCCGTCGCTGATCATCGTGCCCCACGACGCGTTCGGCGGCTGCACGCCGGCGCCGAGGTAGGACAGCCCGGCCTCGGTGAGGATCGCGTTGGCCAGCATCAGCGGGATGAACACGATGATCGTCGAGGCCACGTTCGGCAGCACCTCGCCGAACATGATCCGCACGTTGCCGAGCCCCTGCTGGCGCGCGGCGTCGATGAACTCGCGATCGCGCATCTGCAGCACCTGGGCGCGGATCGGCTTGGCCACGTAGGGGATGTAGACGAAGCCGACGATGAACGCCGGTACCAGCAGCGAGTTGCCGCTGATCTTGATCGGCCCGATGTTGATCCCACTGACCGCGAGCGTCACGCCGAGCGCGATGCCGAGCAGGTACACGGGATAGGCCCAGATGATGTCGAGGATGCGGGCGATGATGCCGTCGGTCACCCCGCGGAAGTAGCCGGCCGAGATGCCGAGGATGACCGCCGCCAGCGTCGTGATGAACGTCGCGATGAAGCCGATCTCCAGCGAGTTGCGCCCGCCGTAGAGCAGGCGCACCGCGACGTCGCGGCCGCTGGCGTCCGCGCCGAGGAAGTACTGCGAATGCCAGGTCGGCCCGATCGGGATCCCGGTGATCGAGAGGATGTACTCCGTCTTGCCTCCCACCTTGACCGTCCCGGTGGGATTCCCGTACGCCGGCGTCGTGTGCGCGATGTCGTTCGCGTACACCGGCGCGAGCAGGCAGAGCACCACCATCAGCACGAACAGCCCGCCGAAGGCGAGCGCGACGTGGTTGCGCCGCAGCCGGCGCCAGGCCAGCGTGTAGGGCCCGATTCCGGGGGGGACGTTCCCCTCGCCGCCGCGCAGCTCGGGGGGGATGTCGGCGGAGAAGTCGGTGCCGGTGTTCTTGGTCCCCGAGTCGATGGCCATGGTGCTCGTGCGGGTCGTCTCAAACGCGGTGGGAGGGGCGCCGCGGCGCCCCTCCCACCGTCAATGCGTTAACCGTTCAGCGCAAACGACGTGTAGTCCCAGCCGTACTGCGGCGAGAAGATCGTCGCGCCGTAGTTGATGCGGTTCGAGGTGAACTTCGGGAACGTCTGGTAGCCGAAGACCGCCACGTAGGCCTTCTGGGCCGTGTACTCGTCGAGCGCCTGCCACTGGCTGGCGATGCTGCTCAGCTGGCTCGTCGGAGTCTTGCCGAGCTGCGCTGCGGTGTTGTTGATGTGCGGGTCGTTGACTTGGCCGAAGTTCTGGTTGTTCGTCTGCGAGATGCCCGTCTTGGTGACGAGCAGGTAGAAGTCGATCGGGTTGGGGAAGTCCTGGTTCCAGTCGGCGAAGCCGGTCTGGGGGTTGAGCTTCAGGTTGCCGATCGTCGGGAAGTAGGTCGCGTCGGCGATCACCTTCTGCGTCGCCTTGAACCCGATCTGGTTGAGGACCTGGGTGTAGTAGGTCATCCACTGCTGGCGCGGGCTGCGGGTCTCGCTCCACACCGTCACCGGCGCACCGGCGAGCCCGGACTTGGTCACCAGCGCCTTGGCGGCCGCGATGTTGCCGCCCGCCGTCGGATCGCCGTACGGGCAGGGCGCCGTCGGGTGGCCGATCATCCCGGGCGGCAGGAAGTAGCAGCCGGGGATCAGGAAGCCGCTGCCCAGTCGCGAGAACGCCTGCTGGTTGATCGCGGTCACGACCGCCTGGCGGGCGAGCTGGTTGTTGAACGGCGGGGTCTGGGTGTTCAGGAAGATGTAGTACGTCGCGTTGAACGGCACCTTCGAGTAGCGGCTGGACTGAGCCTGCATCTGGGGCAGCAGCGCTCCCGGCGGCGTGTCCGCCCAGTCGGCGAAGTCGACGCTGTTGTTCAGCACCGACTCGAACTCCGAGCTCGTGTTGCCGTTGATCATCACGTGGACGTTGACGTGCCCGCCCGGGATCCCCGGGATCGCCATCGACGCCCAGTGCGGGTTCTGATTGACGTCGAAGGACTGGTTGGGCACGACGTTCTCGATCTCGTACGGACCGACGCCCGGCGGGGGACTGTTGGGCTCGTTCTTGAACGGCGTCCCGGCCGGCACGAGTCCGAGCGCCGGGAAGGCGACGACGTTCTCGAACGCGCCGTAGGGCGCGACGAGGTGGACGACGATCTGTCCGGTCGCGTTGTTGGTCGTGATGCCGGAGATCGTGCTCGCCTTGCCGCTCATGTAGTCGTTGGCGCCCACGATGTTCGCGCCGATGAACTGGCCGGCGCCGCCCCACGGGATCTTCAGCGCCCGCTCGATCGTGTACGTGAAGTCGCTGGCCACCACCGGCGTGCCGTTGGAGAACACGAGTCCCTTGCGCAGGGTGAACGTGTAGGTCTTGCCGCCATCGCTGATCACCGGCAGCGCCGGTCGCCAGGCCGGGGATGATCGTGCTGCCCGCCACCGGCGAGCTGGAGTGCGCGTAGGTGAGCAGCCCGAGGTAGGAGATCCACGTCGCCTCCGCCGACTGCGTGGTGTAGCCGTCCTGCGGGTCGAGCGAGTCGGGTGCGGTGCCCATCACGAGGCTGACCGTCTTCGGGGCGCCACCGGAGCTGCTGCTCGCACTGGCCGACGAGCTCGACGACGAGCTCGAGGAGCTCCCACACGCGCTCACGACGAGGACAGCGATGACCGCGATCACGGACATGCTGGCAAAGCGGACGCTCCTTAGCACGGCTTCCTCCTCCGGGAGTGACAACGTTGTGAACTTCGCACGTTCCACCGTACTCCTTCGCCGCCCCGCCGTGGACTCCTGTCCTGGACCGGCGACCGGGCGGTCGCGGGCGGAGTCTCACAGCGCGGGCGGACGCCGGCTACGGCCCGACCGTCCGATATGGACCGACCATCCGTCCTTTCCCGGGCCGGGCGAGCCGCAAACCCCGGGAAGCGGCGCGGCGCACGTCGGGGCCGCCGCGCAGGCGGCCCGCGGCACCCACGGGCGGTGGCGGGTTCCCGGGCTGTGGCGACGCGCGATACTCCGCTCGTGGACAGCCTCTTCGACGCCGAACCGTCCGCAGATCCCGACCCGGCCGACGGCGCCCCCCGGCGCCCCGGAACACGGACCGAGGAGCATGCCGGCAGCGCCAGCCCGCTCGCGGCCCGCGTGCGCCCGACCTCGCTGGAGGACTTCGTCGGCCAGGCGCACCTGCTCGGCGAGGATTCGGGCCTGCGCGCCGCCATCGAGCACGGCCAGCCGCATTCGATGGTGCTCTACGGACCCCCCGGGAGCGGCAAGACGACGCTCGCCCGCATCGTCGCCGGGCGCGCCGACGCGACCTTCGAGGAGCTGAGCGCGGTCCAGGCCGGCCGTGCCGAGGTGCGCGCGGTGATCGAGCGGGCCGCGCATCGGCGACGCCTGCATGGGACCTCCACCGTGTTCTTCCTCGACGAGATACACCGCTTCAACAAGGCGCAGCAGGACGCCCTGTTGCCCGCCGTCGAGGAGGGGCTGGTCACCCTCATCGGCGCGACGACCGAGAATCCGGCGTTCGAGATCAACGCGGCGCTGCTGTCGCGCATGCGCGTGTACGCGCTGCAGGCGCTGGAGGCGCACGACGTTCTGGCGGTCCTGCGCCGTGCGCTGGCGGTCGAGGCCCTGGGCAGCGCGCAGGTGCAGGAGGACGCGCTGGCCTTCCTGGCGGCCCGCGCGGAGGGTGACGCGCGCGCCGCCCTGAACGCGCTCGAGCTCGCGGTCAGCACGGCGGCCGAGCGCCACGAGGACACCGTCACGCTCGCGCGCGTCGAGGACGCGCTGCAGCGCCGCGCCGTTCTCTACGACCGGGCCGGCGATCACCACTACGACTACATCTCGGCCTGGATCAAGGCCACCCGCGGCTCCGACCCGGACGCCTCGCTGTACTACCTGGCGGTGATGCTCGCCGGCGGCGAGGATCCGCGCTTCATCGCGCGCCGCATGGTCATCCTCGCCTCGGAGGACATCGGCAATGCCGATCCGCAGGCGCTGAGCGTCGCCGTCGCCGCCGCCCAGGCCGTCGATCGCATCGGCCTGCCCGAGGCCCGCCACGCCCTCGGACAGGCCGCGATCTACCTGTCGCTGGCCCCGAAGTCCAACGCGGCCTACCGTGCGCTGAACGCGGCCAGCGAGCACGTCGCCGACCACGGCGCGGCACCGCCCCCGCCGTGGCTTCGCTCGGGTCCGCGCCCCGGCCAGGACGCCGGCGGTTACGACTACCCTCACGATCACCCCGGCCATGTGTCACCCCAGGACCTCCTGCCCCCGAGCGTGAGCGGCATGCGCTTCTACCGCCCCGACGACGCCGAGTCCGAGCTGGCCCGGCGGCTGACCGAGATCCGCCGCGCACGCGGGGTGGAGGACGACGGGTGAGCCAGACCGCCACCGGTGAGGTGCTCGTTGCGCGCAACCCGGCCACCGGCGAGACGCTCGGCGTCGTCGCCGCCACGGCACCGGAGGCCCTCGACGCGGTGGTGGCCGGCATCCGCAGGGTGCAGCCGCTGTGGGCGCTGCTGCGCCCCACCGACCGCGCCCGCTACATGCGCCGCGTCGCACAGGCGGTGATCGCCGAGTTCGAGGAGCTCACCGATCTGCTCGCCCGTGAGCAGGGTCGTCCCCGGGCCGAGGTGGCCACGCTCGAGCTGCTGCCGGCGATCGACGCGCTGCTGTGGATGGCCGACGAGGGCGGCGGCGTGCTGAGCGGCCGCCGGGTCGGCGTGCACCGCTCGCTGTTCCCGACCAAGCGCGCACGGGTGTACTACGAGCCGTTCGGGGTGGTCGGCGTGATCGGCGCGTTCAGCGCGCCGTTCGCGCAGCCACTCGGGCAGATCGCCGGCGCGCTGCTGGCCGGCAACGGCGTCGCCTTCAAGCCCGCGCCACGGGCCGTGCTGGCCGCCGAGCGGATCGCCCGCCTGCTCGCCCGCGCCGGCCTCCCCGAGGGCCTCGTGCGAGTCGTGCCCGGCGGCGGTGAGACCGGCCTGGCGCTGGCCCGCTCGTCCGTGGCGAAGGTGCTGTTCACCGGCTCGCCGTCGGTCGGGCACGAGATCGCGCGCGCGTGCGTGTCGCTGGACAAGGAGGTGTCGATCGAGATGGGCGGCAAGGACGCGATGCTCGTGCTGGCTGACGCGCACGTGCACCGCGCGGTGGCCGGAGCTCTGTGGTCGGGCTTCGCCGCCGCCGGTCAGGCGCGCGGCAGCGTCGAGCGCGTGTACGTCGCGCGGGAGGTGTTCGAGCCGTTCCTGTCGGCGCTGGTGGCCGGGGCGAGCGCGCTGACCGTGGGCGACCCGCTGCAGGAGGGCACGCAGGTGGGACCGCTGGCCTCCGCGCGCCGCCTGACCCGCGTGCGCGAGCTCGTCGACGATGCGGTCGCCCGCGGCGCTCGCCAGCAGTGCGGCGGCCCGCTGACCGTGGCCGGGCTGAGCGGGTCGTTCTTCGCCCCGGCCATCGTGACCGACGCGACCCACGACATGCCGATCATGCGCAAGCCGGTCAACGGCCCGGTCCTGACCGTGACGCCGGTCGACTCGCTCGACGAGGCGATCCGGCTCGCGAACGACAGCGACTACGGCCTCGGCGCGTCGGTGTGGACGGCCGACCGCTACCACGCGCGGCGCATCGCCCGCGAGCTGCGGGCCGGAATGGTGTGGTGCAACGATCACCTGCCCAGCCCGGCCGTCACGCGCGGTCCGTGGGGCGCGCGCGCCGGCTCGGGTATCGGTCGCACGCTGGGCGAGAGCGGCCTGCGCGCCTGCGCCCAGGAGAAGCTCGTCACCTGGGACCCGCCGGGACCCGCGCGGCCTGTGGTGGGGTCCCTACGACGCGACGCTCGCCCGCGCCGCCCAGTCGTTCGCCGAGCTGCGTTCCTCCCGCGACGCGGACCGCCAGCGCGCCTGGCGCCGCGGCGCCCGCGCGATGGTCGGCGTGGGGGCACGCACCCTGCAGCGACGCCCGCCGCGGTAGCACCCGCCCGCGCCCCCGGGCGCGCCGACCGCGCAGCGCCCCGCATGCGACCGCGCAAACGGTCATGCTAGGCGCCGCAATGCGATCGGCGTACGGCTTCCTCTGGCGTGATCGGCGCTTCGGCTGGTTCCTGCTCGTCTCGCTGCTGCCCCGGCTGGGGTTCTTCATGGTGCCGCTCGGCCTGCTGCTGTACGTGCGCGGGCAGACCGGCTCGGTGTCCACCGCCGGCTTTGCCCTCGGGGCCTTCGGGATCGCCAGCGCCACGCAGCCGCTGCGTGGTCGCCTCGTCGACCGCTACGGACGGCTGGTGGTGACCGCGTTCGGCATCGCCTGTGCCGCCGCGCTGCTGCTCGTGCTCGTCGTCGGCCATTCCAGCGGAGCGCTGATCGCCTCCTGCGCCCTCGTCGGAGTGACCGTGCCCCCATCGGGTGCCTACGCACGCGCCGTGCTCACGACGGCGCTCAGTGACGATCCGGCCCGTATGCGCAGCGCCTACGCGGCGGACTCCGCGCTGGCCGAGGGCGCCCTGGTGTTCGGACCGCTGCTCGTCGCCGCCGCGGTGACCGCCGGCGGCACAGCGACGGCGATCGTCGTCGCCGCGCTCATCATCGAGCTGGGCACCATCGCGATGACGCTCACCCGCGTGGCGCGGGACTCGCCGATCGGGCGACCGCACCGCGACCGCGCCGCGAGCGAGGCCGGCCAGGCCTCCGACCGCGCCGCGATCCGCGTCGTTCTCGGCGCGACGCTGTGCGTCACCGTCGCGTTGGGGATCCTCGACGTCGCCGTGCCGATCTTCGCCGCTCGCCGCGGGTCGCTGGCGAACGCCGGACTGTTGCTGGGGCTGCTCGCCGCCGGCACCGCCCTGGGCGCCCTGTGGTACGGCTCGCGCGAGCACGGCCCGCTGCTCGAACGCAGCCTGAGCCTCTACACGGCACCGCTGGTCGCCTGCATCGCCGCGATGGCCCTCGTCAACTCGCCGCTGATCCTCGGAGCGCTGCTCGTGGTGACCGGCCTGGCCATCGGGCCCCTGTACGTCGTCCTGTTCGGCCTCATCCAGCGTTCGGCCGCCACTCGGGACCGCACCCGCGCGTTCTCGTGGGAGGTCACGGTCACGAACGTGGGTGCCGCGCTCGGGTCGATGGTGGCGGGCGTGGTGATCGCACACGCGAGCGTGCACGCCGCGCTGGCCGTCGCCGCCGGCGCCGGCGCGCTCGGTCTGGCCGTCGGACTGACGCTGTGGCTGAGCGCCGTCGCCGCGCCCGCGCACAACCCTGCGCAGGGTTGACGAGACCCGGCGGGCGCCCGCCGGCAGCCGGCCCGGTCGGCCGCCGGTGTGCGTGTCTGCATAGCCCGACGCAGACCTGATCATCCAAGCCACGGCATATGGTCGGGCGCTCAAGCCTCTTGGCGGAACCGTCGATCGAAGCTCAATGGGGACGAGGGGGAACGTCTCGGGCGATCGTCGCCGCCGTATCGCGGTTGGCGTCGTACATGCTGCTCGTGCTCGCCCTCATACCGAAGTTCGCGCTCACGCCCGGCGACGCCGACTGGTCGCGGCCCGTCCTGCTCTGCGCGCTCGCCGCGCTCGCGATCGTCTCCTACCTCAGCGCGGTTCGCTTCCACTCGGGGCTGCGCTGGGACGCGGACACCGCCGTCGCGCTGATCGCGCTGGTCTGGGCCGGCCCGCTGCCGGCATTCCTCGTCTGGGTGATCCCCGAGCTCGTCGACATCCTCGTCCTGCGCCGCCGGCGCCTGCTGCGGCCGCGCACCCTGACCAAGGTGGCGGCGATGGGCTGGCCGCTGCTCGGAGCCTGGGAGGTGCTGCAGCTGGGCGGCGTGCACGACGTCTCCGTCGCGGCGCTCCCGATGGTGTGGCTGGCCGGCCTCGTCCTGAACCTCGGCAACCAGGCGCTCGCCATGCGCTACGAGGCCCGCCTCGGAGCACGCGCCGCCCAACCGCGTCCTCGCCAGCCTGCGCAGCGCCGTCGTGGGCGACCAGATCCTCATCGCCCTCGGCGCCCTCACGGCGACGCTGATGGCCCCGTTCGGTTACGCCGCGCTCATCACCTTCTCGGGCATCGTCCTCATCCCGCGCGCCACGATCGCGCTGCTGGCCCGCGCGCGCTCGGTCGCCCGCCTGTCGCAGACCGACGCCACCGCCATGTACAGCCAGGCGCTCGGCTCGGCGCTGGGCATGACCCGCGACGATCGCCGCACGCTGCTCGCGGTGCTGGCGATCTCCGATCAGTACGAGGCGCGGCTGCGGCACGCGAGCCACAGGCGTGGACCCCGGCCAAGGTCCTGCTCAGCCGCTTCAGCGAGATCATGTCGGCCGCCTGGATGATGAGCGAGTGCTGGGACGGCAGCGGGCCGGCGCACGTGCGGGGAACCGACATTCCCCACGCGGCCCGCGTGGCAAGCGTCGCCAAGGCCTGGAGCGCGCTCACCGCCGCCGGCGGCCCGCAGTGCTCGCACGAGGAGGCGCTCGCCCGAGCTGCGGGCTCAGTCCGGGACCCGCCTGGACCCCGCCATCGTGGAGACGATGGCCGAGGTGATCGAGCTGGAGCGATGCCTCACCGCGCAGCCGGCGTGCCGGCTGCGCGTCCATCGGCTGCCGGTGCCCAGCCACTGGCGCGAGGCGCTGGCCCTGCGCTTCGGCGAGCTGGGCCCCAGCCGCGGCTGAGCGACGCGCGTCGCTAGGCCGCCCGCGCCGCGGCCACGAACCGCACCCGATCCGGCAGCAGCGGCACGAGCACGCGTCGGGCGTACTCGGCCCCGCCGCGCAGCGCCAGCTCTCGTGCCGGATCCCATCCGAGGCGGTACGCCCGGCGGATGCGCGGCGGCAGCAGGCCAACGGTGACGAAGTTCGCCAGCTCGAGCAGCGGTCGCGCGGCGAGCGGCACCGGCGGGCGCATGACGATCCGGACCCCGAGCTCCCGCGCCGCCTCGGTGACGCAGAGGTCCTCGCCGGCGATCATCGCGCTCATGTAGGCCTCGAAGGCCTCGTGGCTGCGAGGCATCTCGGAGGGCCGCAGGCCGAACAGCCGGCCGATCACCCGGTAGTCCTGCCAGTAGGCCTCGCGCTCGTGCGCCCGCAGCCGGCGCACGTAGCGCTCGTACACGGTCAGCCCGGAGTCGACCAGGCAGGCCAGGATCCACAGCAGCAGCTCGGGGTCGTCGGCCGCGTAGGCGGTGCCGGCCGGGAACCGGCCCGCCGGTCGCGCCAGCGTTCCCCGCACCCGGCGGTGCATCGCACGCACCCGCCGCGTGGCGCGATCGGCATCCTCGCGCGGACCGAACCCGATCGTGTCGAGCACGCGCGCGGTGCGGGCCAGGCGCTCGTATGGCTCGTCGAGCGAACCGGTGTGCGCGAAGAAGCCCTGGAAGGCCACCGGGTGCGCGGCCTGCATGAGCAGCGCCCGGGCGCCCGAGAGCGACACGATCTGCTCGCGGTGGACGACCCGCAGCGTCGACTCGTCCGTGAAGTAAGTCGCCTCGGTCATCCCAGGGACAGCTTACGGAGCGCCTTGGCGGGCCTGGACGCCTGGCCGTCTAACCTTGTGGGCATGCCCGCCCAGGCCTACGCCGGCAAGGAGTGCGTCTGCCAGCTGCGACGCGGCATCTGTGACCAGTCCTGCGTGCAGGGGATGCTCGACACCCCCTTCTACATCGCCTGCCTGAGCCTGCGCGGCCGGCGCTGCCTGGTGGTCGGCGGCGGCGAGATCGCCCTGGAGAAGGTCGAGGGCCTGCTCGCCTGCGACGCCCGCGTGGTGGTGGTGGCGCCGCAGCTGCAGCCCACCCTTGCCGGGCTGGCCGCCGAGGGCTCGATCGCCTGGGAGCAGCGCCCTTTCGCCCCCGACGACCTCGACGCCACCTTCATGGCGATCGCCGCCACCGACGACAGCGACGTGAACATCCGCGTGTACGAGCTGGCCGAGGAGCGCGCGATGCTCGTGAACGTGGTCGACGTGCCGCCGCTGTGCAACTTCATCCTGCCGGCCATCGTGCGCACCGGGCCGCTGGCCATCGCGATCTCCACCGCCGGGTCCTCCCCCGCGCTGGCCAAGCGGATGAAGCGCGAGATCGCCGAGCAGTTCGGCGGCGCCTACGCCGAGCTCGCGGTGATGCTCAACGAGGTTCGCGGCTGGGCCAAGGGCACGCTGCCGACGTATCAGGACCGCAAGCAGTTCTTCGAATCGATCGTCAACGGCGAGCCCGACCCGATCGAGCTGCTGCGCAGCGGCGACCGTGAGGGCGTGCTGGCGCTGATCACCGCCGCCCGCGAACGCGCGAGCGGCGAGCTCGCGAAGGGCCTCGGCGCGCCGGCCTAGCACGCCGCCGCAGGCTCCCCGCGAGCCGACTCGCCGCGAGCGGCGCTGCACGCGACAATGGACGGCATGGGACAGCTCAGTCACCTCGACCCGACGGGCGCCGCCCGCATGGTCGACGTCGCCGAGAAGCCGGTGACCCGCCGCGAGGCGGCGGCCCGGGCGCGTGTGCGCATGTCCCGCCAGACCGCCGCTCTCGTGCAGTCGGGCGACGCGCCGAAGGGGGACGTGCTCGGCACCGCGCGCCTGGCCGGGCTGCAGGCGGCCAAGCGCACGAGCGAGCTGATCCCGCTCTGCCATCAGCTGCCGCTCGACTTCGTCGGTGTCGACATCGAGGTGCGCCCCGAGGAGGGTCTCGTCGAGATCGTCGCGCAGGCCCGGGCGACGGCCCGGACCGGCGTCGAGATGGAGGCCCTCACCGCGGCCACCGTCGCGGCGTTGACGATCTACGACATGACAAAGGGCGTCGAGCGCGGCGTGGAGATCGTCGACGTCGTGCTGCTGTCGAAGACCGGCGGCCGCCGCGACTGGCGCCGGGAGGATGCGCCGTGAGCGACGAGGCGCCGAGCGTGGCCATCGTGACGGTGTCCAGCGCGCTGACCGCCGGCGAGGGCGAGGACGCGACCGGCGCGCTGCTGGTCGAGCTGGTCGAGGAGCTCGAGTTCCCCGTCGTCGCCACCGAGGTCGTGCCCGACGATCGCGCGGCGATCGAGGCCTGCCTGCGCCGGCTCGTGGACGAGCGGGTCGGTGCAATCCTCACCGCCGGTGGCACCGGGCTGTCCGGCCGCGACGTCACACCGGAGGCCACCCGGGCGGTCATCGACCGCGAGGTGCCGGGTCTGGCCGAGGCGCTGCGCGCCGACGCGCGCCAGTACACCCCGATGGGCGCGCTCAGCCGCGGCGTGTGCGGGGTCGCCGGCGACTCGCTGATCGTCAACCTGCCCGGCAGCCCGCGGGCCGTCGGCCCCGCGTTCGGGGTGCTCGCCCCGGTGCTCGCGCATGCGGTGGCGACACTGCGCTCGCCCGGCTCGACCCGCCACCTGCACGGCGACGTCGCGGCGGCGGGAGACGCGTCGTGAGCGCCGCGCCGCAGGCGGTGCGCCTGGACGGGGTGGCGCGCCAGTACGGCGAGCGGCTGGCGCTCGCCGGGGTGTCGTTGACGCTGCCGGTCGGTGCCACGCTGGTCGTGTTCGGGCCGAACGGCGCGGGCAAGTCGACGCTGCTGCGGATCCTGGCCACGCTGCTGCGCCCGCATGCGGGCACCGTCCGGGTGCTCGACCGCTCGCTGCCGAGCGAGGGCTGGGCGGTGCGCGGGCGGATCGGGCTGCTCAGTCACGAGCCGCTGCTCTACCGCGAGCTGACCGCGCGCGAGAACCTGCGCTTTCACGCGCGCCTGCACGGGGTGCCGATCGCGCGCATCGACGAGCTGCTGGCCCAGGTCGACCTGGCCGCGCGCGCCGATGAGCCCGTGCGCACGCTCTCGCGCGGGATGGTGCAGCGCGTGGCCATCTGCCGGGCCGTGCTGCACGGTCCCGCGCTGCTGCTGCTCGACGAGCCACGGGCGAACCTCGATCCCGGCGGCGCCGAGCTCGTCGAGCCGCTCATCGGCGCCGGCTCGGGTCGCACGCGGATCATCACCAGCCACGACCCGAGCGGCGGGCTCGCGGAGGCCGACCTCGCCCTCGGGCTGCGCGGCGGTCGCGTGGCGCTGCTCGCGCCGGCCGCCGACGTCGAGCCCGACGCGATCGCGCAGCTGTACCGATGAGCGCGCCCTCCCCCATCGCCCCGCCCGCGGGCGGCGGCCCGGCGGAGCGGGCGGCTCCGGCGCTGGACGGGCCGCGCGCGGATGCCCCGTCCCCGCCCGGGATGGTCGCCACCGTCGGCGCGCTGCTGCGCAAGGAGCTGCGGGTCGAGCTGCGTACGCTCGAGTCGGTGCCGGGCATGTCGCTGTTCGCGGTCACCACGTTCGTGGTGTTCCACTTCGCGCTGAACCAGTCCAGCGTCGACGGCGACCTCGCCGCGGGCATCCTCTGGGTCACGCTGCTGTTCGCCGCCATGCTCGGCGTCAACCGGCTGTTCGTGGCCGACGAGGAGCAGGGCGGCTTCGACGCGTTCCTGCTGGCGCCGGTCGATCGCAGCGCGCTGTTCGTGGCCAAGGCGCTGTCGCTGCTCGTCTACCTCGTCGTGCTGGAGATCGTCGCGGTGCCGGCGTTCGCGCTGCTGCTGCTGGCGCCGCCTCTGCACCAGGCGCTGCCCGACCTGCTGTGGGTCCTGCTGCTGGGCGACGTCGGGATCGCGGTCATCGGCACGCTCGTCGCGGCCCTGGCCGTGCGCACGCGGGCACGGGACCTGCTCGGCCCGCTGCTGGCGCTTCCCCTGCTCGTGCCGCTGGTGATCGGCGGCGCGCGGGCGACCTCGCCGCTGCTCGCCCTCACGCATCCCGGCGGGTCGCCGGCCCGCTGGCTGCTGACCCTCGGCCTCTATGATCTCGTCTTCGGGCTCATCGCCTACGCCGTCTTCGACTTCCTCCTGGAGGAGTAGTGGCCCGCCCCGCACAAAACACCTCGGCGCCAGCCACGTACGGCGCCGGTCTGCGCCGGCTGACGATCGCCGCGGCGGCGATGATGCTGCTCGCGCTCACGCTGATCTTCTTCTACGCCCCCAACGACGCCGACCAGGGCTTCCTGCAGAAGATCTTCTACATCCACGTGCCGCTGGCCATCGTGTCGCTGTGCGGATACATCGCGGGCGGCCTGATGGCGATCGGCTACCTGCGCACCGGTGACCGCCGCTGGGACATGCGCTCCTACGTGGCGATCCACCTCAGCCTGATCTTCACCGTCGGCGGCCTGATCACCGGCTCGATCTGGGCGCGCGGCTCCTGGGGTCACTGGTGGGTGTGGAGCGAGCCGACGCTCGTGTCCTACCTGATCGTGTTCCTGCTCTACGCGACCTACCAGCCGCTGCGGTTCGCGATCGAGGACCCGGAGCGCCAGGCCCGCTACGCCTCCGTGTTCGCGATCACCTGCGGCGCGTTCGTGCCGCTCAACTTCCTGGCCGTGCGGTTGTCGACCGCCTACCTGCACCCCCGAGTGCTCGGCAGCACCTCGAACCTGCCGCCGAAGATGACCGTGACGTTCTACGTCTCGCTGCTCGCCATCGCCCTGCTGTTCACGGCGCTGTGGAAGTTCGAGATGACCGCCAAGCACGTGCGCTCCCAGGTGCGCACCCTGCGCCGGCTGCTCACCGAGTCCGAGCCCGGCCTGTCGCCCGCGATCGGCCGCAGCGCCGCTCCGCAGCCGGACGCTCCCCTGATCGGCATCCCGGCCCCGTCCGGCGCCGGCGCGCGGCCGCACGCCCCCGCGTCGGTGCTCTCCCGCCCCGCCGGCCCCAGCGGCGCGAGTCCGAACTGACCATGCCTGCGCTCCCGCTTCACACCGCCGGGCCCTACGTCGCCGCCGCGTACATCGTCCTGTTCACGATCGTGGTCATCTACGTGGGGATCATGGCCGTGCGGCTCACCCGCGCCGAGCGCCAGCTCGGGGAGCTGATCGAGCTCGCCCAGCAGACGGGCGACCCGCACCCGGTGCGCGATGGGAGCCCTCCCGGGTCATGAACGAGCTGCTCGCGCTCGGCATCTCGCACAAGACCGCGCCGGTGGCGGTGCGCGAGCGCCTCGCCTTCACCGAGCGCGAGGCGGTGCAGTTCGCCAGCGCCGCCACCGAGCACGCCGAGGTCCACGAGGCGGTCGTCATCTGCACCTGCAACCGCACCGAGGTCTACCTCGTGGTGGGGGACCCGGTGGCCGCCGAGACGACGGTGCTCGGCATGCTCGCGCGGCGCGCGGGCATCCGCCCGACCGAGCTGGCCGAGGCCATCTACTCGCCCCGCAACTGCGACGCCGCCCGCCAGCTGTATCGCGTGACCAGCGGGCTGGAGTCGATGATCATCGGCGAGGCCGAGATCCAGGGCCAGGTCAAGCGCGCCTACGAGGCGGCACTCGCCGCCGGGGCCACCGGCCCGACGATCAACCGCCTGTTCAACGCCGCGCTGACCACCGGCAAGCGCGTTCGCTCCGAGACGACGATCGGGTCCACCCGCGTGAGCGTCCCCTCCGTCGCGGTCGATCTCGCCCGCACGGTGCTGGGCGACCTGGCCGCGCGCCATGTGGTGATCATCGGCGCCGGCGAGACGAGCGAGCTGATGGCCCGCGCGCTGGCCGAGCAGGGCGTGAGCATGGTGTTCGTCGCCAACCGGCACGCCGACCGCGCCCTCAGCCTGGCCGAGCGCTTCGGCGGGCGGGTGGTCAGCCTGCACGACCTTCCCGAGCAGTTGCGCGAGGCCGCCATCGTGCTGTCGTCGACCTCCTCGCCGCACCCGATCGTCGGGCACGACGAGCTGGCGCTGGTCGCCGGCGAGCGCGGCGGCCGCCCGCTGCTGCTGATCGACATCGCGGTGCCGCGCGACATCGATCCGCGCTGCGGCGACCTGGAGGGGGTGACGCTGTACGACATCGACGATCTGCAGGCGGCCGTCGCCCGCAACCTCGACCTGCGCGCCGACCAGGCGCCCGAGGCCGAGGCGATCGTCGAGGACGAGATCCGCCGCTTCGCGCGCTGGCTGGGGCACGCCGACGCGCGCCCGACGATCGCGGCGCTGCACCAGCGGGGCCAGTCGATCGTCGAGCAGGTGCTGGCGGAGAACGCCACGCGCTGGGAGTCGGCCTCCCCGCGCGACGTCGCACGCGTGGAGGCGGTGGCCCGCGCGGTGGCCAACCGCCTGCTGCACGAGCCGACCATCCGCCTGCGCGGGACCGGCGACGAGCGAAGCCATTCCACGCTGCAGGTGGTGCGCGAGCTGTTCGGCCTCGACGAGGTGCAGGGTGCCGTCGCCGGCCAGGGAGCCGACGACGGCACCGGCGAATCGGACAACGTGCGCGCGATCGACCGGGGCGCCCGCGCGCCCCGCACGCGCGGCGCCTGATCGCCGGTAGCGCACGGTGGCTCATCTGCGACTCGGTACGCGCGGCAGCGCGCTCGCCCGGGCGCAGGCCGGCGCGGTCGCCGCGGCACTGGAGCAGCGCGTCGGCGCGCTCGCCGTCGAGGTCGTGGTGATCGGCGTCAGCGGCGACGAGGACGCGGGCCCCCACCCCGCAGGGGGTGCGCGCCCCGCGGCCGCCCCCGCGCCGGCCGACAAGTCACGCTGGGTCGACCGCATCGAGGAGGCGCTGCTCGACGGGCGCATCGATCTCGCCGTGCATTCGGCCAAGGATGTGCCCCGCGACCTGGCCCCTGGCCTCACCCTGGTCGGCGCCCCGCCGCGCGAGGACGCCCGCGACGTGCTCTGTGGCGTCGACGATCTTCGGGCGCTGGCGGCGGGCGCGAGGGTGGGAACCGGCAGCATCCGCCGCACCGCCCAGCTGCGCGCCGAGCGCGAGGACCTCGAGATCGCCGATCTGCGCGGCAACGTCGACACGCGCCTGCGCCGGCTCGCCGCGGGCGACTATGCCGCGATCGTGCTGGCGCTGGCCGGCCTGCGCCGTCTCGGCCGCGATGCCGACGCCGGCGTACCGCTGCCCCCCGAGCGCTTCGTGCCGGCCCCCGGTCAGGGCGTGCTCGCCCTCGAGGGCCGCGACGGCGATGCGGCGGCGGCCGGCGCCGCGCGGGCGGTGAGCGATGCCGCGGCGGTCGCCGCCCTGCTCGCCGAGCGAGCGCTGGCGCACGCGCTCGACGCGTCCTGCCACACGCCGCTCGGCGCGCACGCGCGGCCGACCGCCGACGACGGGTTGGAGCTGTTCGCGTTCGTGGGGCTGCCCGACGGCTCGGCCTGGCTGCGCGACGGCGGGGTGGGCAGCCGCGAGGCGCCGGAGGCGCTCGGGCGCGAGGTGGCCGAGCGCCTGCGTGCGGCCGGCGCGGGCGAGCTGCTGGCGCGGGCGGCGGAGATGGCCGTTGCGGTCGCCTGAGCCGGGCTCCGCGCCCCCCGTTGCCGGCCGGGTGTCGCTCGTCGGCGCCGGTCCCGGCGATCCGGGACTGCTCACCGCCAGGGCGCTGGCGCTCATCGCCGAGGCGGACGTCATCCTCCACGATCGCCTCATCCCGGCCGAGGCGCTGGCCGGCGCGCGTCCCGATGCCGAGCTGCTGTTCGTGGGCAAGGAGGGCGGCGGCGCCTCGGTGCCCCAGGAGCAGACCGAGGCGCTGATGGTCGACCGCGCGCGGGCCGGCGCGCACGTCGTGCGCCTGAAGGGCGGCGACCCGTTCGTGTTCGGACGTGGTGGCGAGGAGGCGCGCGTGCTGCGCGATGCCGGGATCCCCTTCGAGGTGGTCCCCGGCATCACCTCGGGCATCGCCGCGCCCGCCTACGCGGGGATCCCGGTCACGCACCGCGACCATGCCAGCGCGGTGGCGCTGGTCACCGGGCACGGCCGCGCCGACGGAGACGGCGACGAGCAGGCGCCGACGGGCATCGACTGGCCGGGGCTGGCCGCCTTCCCCGGCACGCTCGTCTTCTACATGGGCGTGCGCCAACTCGAGCACATCGCCGGCTCGCTCATCGCCGCCGGCCGATCGCCCGACGAGCCGGCCGCGATCGTCGAGCGCGGAACGCTGCCCGACCAGCGCGAGGTCGTGGCGACGCTCGCCACCATCGCCGAGCGGGCGCGGGAGGCGAACGTCCGCCCGCCGTCGGTGACGGTGGTCGGCGCCGTCGCGGCCCTCGGCGCCGAGCTGTCATGGCGCCCGGCCGCCGCCCCCCTGCGGGGCGGGGGCCCGCTGGCCGGACGCACCGTCGCGGTGACGCGGGCGCGGGCGCAGGCCAGCGAACTCGCGCAGCGCCTGCGCGCGCTGGGCGCGCGGGTGATCGAGGCGCCGGCGATCCGCATCGAGCCGCTCGAGGTGACGCCCGGCGACCTGGCCGGCTACGACCTCGTGTGCTTCACCAGCCCGACCGCGGTGTCGCTGCTGTTGCAGCGACTGGCCGAGACCGGTCGCGACGCTCGCGCGTTCGCCGCCGCCCGCGTGGCGGCGATCGGACCGGGCACCGCCCGGGCGCTGGGCGAGCACGGCCTGCTCGCCGACGTCGTCCCGGAGCGCTTCGTGGCCGAGGGGCTGGTGGCCGCGCTCGGCGACGAGCCGGTGCGACGGGCCCTCATCGCCCGCCCCCGCGAGGCGCGCGACGTGCTCCCCGACGCGCTGCGCGAGCGCGGCGCGGAGGTCGACGTGCTCGCCCTCTACGCGACCGTGGCCGAACCGCTGCCGGAGCACACGCTGCGCGCGGTGCGGACGAGCGACTACGTGACGTTCACGTCCTCCTCGACGGTGCGCTTCTTCCTGCAGGCCATCGGGGGGGCGGATGCGCTCACACCCACGGTGCGCAGCGTGTCGATCGGCCCGGCGACGAGCGAGACGCTGCGCGAGCACGGCCTCGAGCCCGACGTGCAGGCGGAGCGCCACGACATCGACGGCCTCGTCGAGGCGCTCGTTCGGGACGTGAGCGCCACGGCACAGACCTGATAGCACTCCGCGCGTGGCCGATTCCGCGCAGCAGCCGTTCATCTCCTTCCTGTCGGACTACGGACTCGAGGATGCCTTCGTGGGCGTCTGCCACGGCGTCATCGCCCGCCTGTGCCCCCAGGCCCGCGTCGTCGACGTCACCCACGGCATTCCCCGGCACGACGTGCTCACCGGCGCGCTGACGTTGCGCAACGCGCTGCCGTACCTTCCCGCCGGCGTGCACCTCGCGGTCGTCGACCCGACGGTGGGGGCCCGCGGACAGCAGGCCCGCCGCGCGGTCGCCCTGCGCACGGCGTCCGAGCGGCGGATCCTGGTCGGCCCCGACAACGGGCTGCTGTCGCTCGCCGCCGAGCGTCTCGGTGGGATCGTCGACGCGGTCGACGTCGGGCGCTCCGTGCACCGCCTGCAGCCGGTGTCCGCCACCTTCCACGGCCGCGACATCTTCGCCCCCGTTGCGGCCGCCCTGGCCGGCGGCGTGCCTCTCGCCGACGCCGGCGAGCCGATCCCGATCGAGGAGCTGGCGACGGTGACGCTCCCCCGGGCCCGGGCGGGAGACGACGGCCTGTACGCCCACGTCGTCGCCCTCGACCGGTTCGGCAACGTCATCCTCGACGCCGGCCACGAGCAGCTCGGCGCGGCCGGCCTGCGCCTCGGAGCCGAGCTGGCGATCACCAGCGACGGGCGCCGCCATGAGGCGCGCTTCGTCACGCACGTTCGCCGACGTCGCGCCGGGCGAGCTGCTCCTCTACGAGGACGCGGAGCACATGGCGGCGCTGGCCGTCAACCACGGATCGGCCGCGCAGACGCTCGGCGTGCAGCGCGGCGCCGAGCTGCACCTGCGGCGGGCATGACCGGGCCGCCCGGCGCCCCGTTCGAGGGTGAGCCCGCCGGCCACCGGCGGCTGGGGACGACGCTGCTCGGCACGCCGCGCGCCCACTTCCGCCGCATCGACTCCACCAACGCCCACGCCCGCACGCTCGCCCTGCGGGGCGCGCCGCACGGCACGCTCGTCACCGCGGCCGAGCAGACCGCCGGCCGCGGGCGCCAGGGACGGACCTGGTCGGCCCCGGCCGGTCGCGCGCTGCTCATGTCGCTGGTGCTGCGCCAGCCCCCGGCGCTGCTGTCGCTGATCGCGGGCGTGGCCGTCTGCGACGCGCTGCAGGCAAGCGGCGCCACGGGGGCGCTCGTGAAGTGGCCCAACGATGTCGTGCTGCCGCCCGCGGGCGGCGCGGGCCGAGCCGCTGGCGGCGCTCCGGCCAAGTGCGCCGGGATCCTCGTCGAGGGCCGGCCGCAGGAGGGCTGGGCCGTGCTCGGGATCGGCATCAACGTCGCGGTGCGCGCCGGTGACCTCCCGGCCGAGCTGGCAGGCCGCGCGGCGACGCTGGCGCTCGAGCCGGCCGCGATCGAGTCGGTGCTCGCGCGCCTGCTCGCGGCGCTGACCGACCGTCTGGCCGAACCCGCCGCCGAGGCTGCTCGACGCCTGGCGCGCCCGCGACGCGCTGCGCGGCCGCCAGGTGCGTTGGGCCGGGCGGCGCGGGGTCGCCTGCGGCATCGACGCGGACGGGCGGCTGGTCGTGCGCCGGCGCCGACGGCGACCGCGTCACGCTCGACGCCGGCGAGGTGCACCTCGGCAGCGGTGGCGGACGGCCAGCCGAGCCCGTAGGACGCGACGCCCCGAGTCGTTCTAGAGTGCGCACATGAGTACCGCCCAGCGCCCGCTGGAGCTCATCCTGGCTCGGAACCTGATGACGAGCCTGTCGACGCCGGCGTTCCTGACCGACGAGGCCGGGCGCTGCTCATCTTCTACAACGACGCCGCGGGGCATCTGCTCGGCCGCCACTTCGAGGACGTGCGCTCGGCCGGTGCCTCGGTGTGGGAGCAGATCGGCCCCTTCGACCGCGACGGTGGCGCCGTGCCCATCGACCGGCTGCCGCTGACGATCGCGCTGCGCAACGGATCGCCGGCGCACGCGAGCCTGCGCATCCGCACCTTCGACGGCGACCGATCACGACATCGAGGTCAGCGCGCTGCCGATCGTCTCGGCCGAGGGCGCGCGCGGGGCGATGGCGTTCTTCTGGCCCGACGGGGCAGCGAGCCGATGAGGATCAAGGTGTGGGGCGCGCGCGGCTCGGTCGCCTCGCCCGGTGCGGAGACGACCCGCTATGGCGGGAACACGTCGTGCGTGCAGCTGACGCTGCCCGACGGGAGCCTGCTCGTGCTCGATGCCGGCACCGGCCTGCGCACGCTCGGCCTGGCGCTCGCCCGGCGGCCCGTCCCCGCCGATGATCCACATCCTGCTGACGCACCTGCACCTCGACCACATCCAGGGCCTGATGTTCTTCGGCCCCTGCTTCGATCGCGACACCCGGATCGTGATCTGGGGACCGCCCGATCCCGACGAGAGCGCTGCAGGACCGGCTCGGCCCGCTACATCTCCTCTCCGCTGGCGCCGATGGAGATCGGCGAGCTGGGCGGCGACATCTCGTTCCTTGAGTGCCCCCGCGAGTGGGAGATCGGCGCCACCCTGGTGCAGAGCGCGCCGGTGACGCACCGCGGACCGACGCTCGGCTTCCGCATCAGCGAGGCGAGAGCGCTCGCTGTGCTACATCCCCGACCACGAGCCGGCGCTCGGCATGCCGCTCGGCGGCCTGGATCCCGAGTGGATCTCCGGCTTCGCGCTCGCGCACGCGCGCCTCGCTGCTCATCCACGACTGCCAGTACTCCGACGAGGAGTACCCGCGACCACGTCGGCTGGGGGCACTCGGCGATGAGCGACGCCCTCGACCTTCGCGGCGCGCACCGAGGCGGAGCGCGTGCTGCTCTTCCACCACGATCCGACTGCACGACGACGAGACGCTCGACGCGTTCGGCGTGCGAGCGCGCCAGCGCTGGCGGACGCTCGGCGGCCGCGCCGGCGCCGTGGCGCTGGCCCGCGAGGGCGAGGAGCTGCTGGTCGGCCGGCGCCTCGGCAGCCGCCGTCGAGCTCGGGCCCCGCCGCCGCGCGGCCACCGGCGGAAGTGCCGGCGGCATCGGCGCCCGCGTAGGAAAGGCCGCGGCCGACGAGTCGCGGTTCAGGGGCGCTTGGCGTGTTCGAGCGCCGTCTCGACGGTGCGCTGCACCTGACCCTCGGCGTCGACCGGCGGCGGGCCGGCTTCGCGACTCGGCGGGCGTCGCCAGCGCCTCGGCCAGCACGTCGTCGGAGGGCGCCTCGGATCCCGCCGCGCCGAGGCGTTGCGCGCGGAGCGGCGGCGGCGCTGACCCGCCGCGCGAGGACCGTCCGTTGCGCTGCGCCGCCCGCGCGGCTCTCGCCGTTCGAGCGCTCCGCGGCCGGGCCTGCCTCGTCGTCGACGGCCGTCTGCCTCGGTGGTGACATTCCCGGCAGCGCGCGGCGTCGACCCCGCCCTCGAGCTTGGCGCCCTTGCGCCGGCGCCGATTGGCCCGTGCGCGGCGCTTGGGGAAGTTGCGCAGCAGCTCGCGGGCCAGGGCCGGCGGCTTGCGGGCCATGCGGGTGCGGGCGCCGCGCAGCACCTCCTCGGCCTCCGGGCGTGTGCGCGAGCGCCGCGGCGAGCAGCGCGGCGGCCAGCCGGCGGTCCTGCTTGCGCGAGGCGTGGACGAGCCGCCGGGCGTTGCGCGCGTGCGCGCCGCCCGGCCGAGTTGACGAGCAGCCCGAGCAGCCGCTTGGTCTCCGGCCAGCGCTGCACCGCATACTCCTCGTGCACCTCGCGCGTGTACTCGGCGAGGCGCCAGATCCAGGCGTTGGCCTGGTCGCGGCGGCCGATGCGCCGCTCGGCCAGCGCCCGCAGCATGATCTTGGCCGCCTCGCGGCGGTCGTCGCGCGACCAGGAGCCGACGATGTCGATCGCGGTGTCGAAGGCGTCGGCGTCGCGCGCGGCGGCGATGTCGGTGAGCGCGCGCAGCCGCAGCTGCGAGTTCTTGTTGCGCTGCACCGCGGTGATCAGGAAGCGGCTCTTCAGCTCGCCGCTGCGATCGAAGTGCAGCATCGCCCGCGCCCGCCGCCAGCCGCTCGGCGCCACGCGCGCGCCGGCCAGCGCCGCCCACACGTGCTGCTCGCCGTAGTCGAGATGCTCGACGGCGATCCGCCACAGCTCGCGCTCGAAGACCGCGAACCGCCGCTCCTCGTCGGCGCACACCGGCAGCACGCGGCGCTCGACGCGCACCCGCCGTCCGCGCCCGCGCCGCACCGGCCCGACGACGATCGCGCCGCCGCGGTAGACGTCGCGGTCGAGCAGCGAGTGCAGCGTGACGACCGGCTCGTCGTGCTTGGTCGCGGGGTGCACGAAGTCGACGACGATCCCCGCCTCCTTGCCCGGGTGGCGGCGCGTGACGCGGCCCGACGCGCTGCTGGTAGATGCGCTTGGAGGCGGTCGGGGCGAGATGCATGCAGACGGTCGCGCGCGGCGAGTTCCAGCCCTCGGCGAGCAGCTGCGCGTTGATGAGCACGTCGATCTCGCCGCGCTCGTAGCGGGCGAGGATCTCGGCCAGCTCGCGCTTGGGCGTCTCGCCGGAGACCGCCTTGGCCTTCAGCCCGGTGGCGCGGAACGCCTCCTCGAGGTTGTAGGCGTGGCGCACGCCGGCGGCGTAGACGACGCCGGGCACGCCGTTGAAGCGCGTCTTGTAGAGGTCGGCGACCGCCAAGTTGAACGGGTGCTGGTCGAGCAGCTCGGCGAGCATCTCCTGGTCGAACTCGTGTCGACCTCGCCGCGGCGCAGCGGCACCTTGGCGATCGTGCGCACGCCCGGGCCCGGGCGGGATGCGCACGCAGCGCAGCGGCGCGATCACGCCGCGGCGGGCGGCCTGCGCGAGGTCGAAGCGCGAGGTCTGGGTCGGGAACAGATCGGAGACGTGGCGGGCGATGAGCGCGCCGGTCGCCGTCATGCCGATGAAGATCGGGCCGGTCCAGTCGCGGATCGCGGCGCTCGTCTTCTCGCCGAGCGCGGTGTGCGCCTCGTCGCAGATGACGATCGTGTAGGCGCTGGAGATCCGTGCCGGCGTTGCGCACGAACCACTGGTAGGTCTGGACCGTGACGGGGCCGTTGGCCGCGTCCTCGCCCTTCAGCAGCGGGCGGCTGATCCGCGACTTGTAGCCGCGGTCGGTCAGCTCGCCGTGGAACTGGTCGACGAGGTTGCGGCGGTGGGTGAGGATGAGCACGCCGCCGGTCCGCGCCGCCTCGACGAAGCCGAGCGCCGCGATCGTCTTGCCGGCGCCGGTGGCGTGCTCGAACCAGAAGCGCTTGGCCGCGTTGGGATCCTCCGGCTGCTCCGGCAGCTGTCCCTCCTCGTCCTCGTCCTCGTCGACCCAGTCGCGCGGCTCCTCGTCGGCCTCGTCCTCGACGATCAGCGCGTCCTCGGCCTCGTCGAGCGCGAGCTCGTCGTCGAGATCGAGCTCCTCCTCATCCTCGTCGTCCTCCTCGAGGTCGTCCTCGGGCGCCGCGGGCGCGACGGCGTCGAGCTCGTCGTCGAGATCGTCCTCGTCGAGATCCTCCTCGTCGTCCAGGTCGGCGTCGTCGAGGTCCGCCTCGAGCTCGTCCTCGTCCTCCTCGACCGCGACGGGCGGCTCCGGCTGCAGCGGCTCGACGGCGGCCTCGTCGTCGGCGCCGAGGATGTCGGCCGACGCGAGCAGCTCCGGCGACGCCGCCGCGGCGCCGTTTCCGTTGCCGTTGCCGTTCGTCCGCAGGGCGTCCGCGAGCAGCGCGGTCAGGGTGCCCGAGAGCGCGTCCACCTGGTGAGGCGAGAGTACGGTCCCGTCGACCAGGTGCGGCTCCTCCTCCGACAGCACGCGCTCGAGGCCGAGCAGCAGCGAGAACTCCCGTCGCCATGCCGTCGACGGCTCGCGCGCGCCCTGCTCGATCTCGGCGAGCGCGGCGTCGAGCGCGCGGCGACGCGGCGCTGCCGGGGGCGAGCGCGACGGCGGGATCCTCGCCCGCATGGACGAAGCGCTCGCGCGTGAACTTCTCGGCGCGCGCGATCGCCTTGGAATCTGGAAGGGACGTAGCCGCGTGGGCCACTGAACTGGGCTCGGCCATAAGAGGCTCTGGACTTCGAGACGGAGTCCCCAGCGACGACGTCGCGGGACTCGGACAGCCGGTCAACCAACCGGGAAGCTTCCAGGTGGCTCCCGAGAGACCACCGGGCAACAACGTAGGTCTGAGGATATAGCACGACGCACCGGGATACCGGGACACCACCCGTGCGGACCGCTCCGGCACACCGGCGAAGAACGTGTGCGAGGCTTACGCGATGGGCCGTCCGACCGTGTTCACCGGGATCGCTCTGCTCGTGCTCGCCGGCGTCGTCACGGCGGGGATCGTGCAGGCATCGCGGCGAGACGCAAGCGTCGATCTCGGTCCGGCGCCGTCACCGGCGCAGGTGCAGGCGCAGCTCGCCGGATCGCCGGCGCCGCTGGCCGCGCTGCATGCGCAGGGCGGTCAGCTGCTGGGCGGCGGGGAGCCCGCCGTGCGCGCACGACTGGCCGTGCTGCGGGGATATCCCGTCGTGGTGAACAAGTGGGCCTCGTGGTGCGAGCCGTGCCGCAGCGAGTTCGGCGTGTTCGAGCGCGTCGCCGCCGCGCTGGGCCGGCAGGTGGCCTTCGTGGGCATCGACTCGAGCGATTACGGCGACGCGCGCGCCTTCCTGGCCGCGCACCCGGTCAGCTACCCCAGCTACGCCGATCGCAGTGGCAACGCCGGCAGCGACATCACGCTGTCGAGCTTCTTCCCGGTCACCGTGTTCTACAACCGCCTCGGCCAGACGTTCATCCATCAGGGCGCCTTCACGAGCGTCGCCGAGCTGGAGGCCGATGTGCAGCGATACGCGCTCGCGTCGTAGGGTCGCGCGATGCCCGAGATCCGCGTCGACCCGCTCAGCGGGCATAAGACGATCGTCGCCGCCGACCGGGCCACGCGCCCGGGGGCCGGCCTGGGCGCCGCCGCCCCCGAACCGATCGACGTGGACGGCGATCCGTTCGCCGAGGGCCACGAGGACCGCACGCCGCCGGAGCTGTGGGCGCTGCGCCCCGCGGGCGGGGCGCCGGACACCCCGGGCTGGACCGTGCGCGTGGTGCCGAACAAGTACCCCGCCCTGACCGCGCCGGGGCCGGCGCCCGAGCCCGACGCACGGCCGGACCTGTTCAGCGCCGCCGCGGCGGTGGGCGCGCACGAGGTGATCATCAACGCGCCGGCGTCGGTGAGCTGCCTGGCCGACCTGCCGGTCGGCCAGGTGCAGACCGCCGTGCAGACCTGGCAGGAACGCCTGCGTGTCCACGCCGACGCCGCCTGCAGCCAGCTGATCGTCAACGAGCGGCGCGAGGCCGGGGCGTCGCTGCCTCACACCCACGCGCAGCTCTACGCGCTGCCGTTCGTCCCGGCCGAGGTGGCGCGCGAGCGTGAGCGGTTCGGCGCCTACGCCACGCGCACGATGGGCCAGAACCTGCTCGCCGACCTGGTGGCCGAAGAGGTGCGCCGCCGTGAACGCATCGTGGCGATCGACGACGAGGCCGTGCTCATCGCCCCGTACGCCTCCCGGGTCCCGTTCGCGCTGATGCTCGCCCCGCGCGTCCCGCGCGCGCGCTTCGAGGACGACGGGCCGAACGGCGCGCGACTGTTGCACGACGGCCTGTGTCGTCTGGAGCGGGCGCTCGGCGCGAGTCCGCCGCTGAACCTGTGGGTGCGCACGGCACCGCGCGGGGCCGAGCACTTCTGCTGGCGGATCGACATCGCGCCGCGGCTGACCCACCTCGCCGGCCTCGAGTTGTCGACCGGCGTGAACCTGAACATCGTCGCCCCCGAGGCCGCCGCGGCACGCCTGCGCGACGCGTAGCCGGGGCCGAGCGCACAGCCCCGAACGTCGATGCTCCTCGTCGTCCTCGTCGTGCTCGCCGCGACCGCCGCCGGACAGGTCGCCCACGCGCAGTCGCGTCACGCGGCCGCGCTCGCGCGGGCCACGCTGACGCTCATGCTCTACGTGCTCGTTCCCTTCGTGGCCTACGTGAACATCGCCCACCTGCACGTGACCGCGGGCGTGGGCGCCGGGCTGGGGCTGGCCTACCTCGAGCTCGCGGCCGTCGGCACGCTCGCGTGGCTGCTCGGGCGGCGGGTGTTCCGGCTGCCGGGACCGGCCGTCGGCGCGCTCATCTGCGTGGTGATCCTGGCGAACACCGGATACCTCGGGCTGCCCCTTGTCGTCGCGGTGCTCGGCGCCTCGCGGCTGCCGTTCGGGATCGCCTTCGACCAGCTCGTCTCGAGCCCCATGCTGTTCACGGCCGGCTTCGGCGTCGGGGCGGCGTTCGGCACCAAGGCGGGCGAGGGGCCACGAGAGCGGCTGCGCGCGTTCGTGACCCGCAACCCGCCGCTGCTGGCCGTCGTCGCCGGCCTGATCGTGCCCGCCGCGGCGGCGCCCGAGGCGCTCGTGCACGCCTCCCACTGGGTCGTGCTGGCGCTGCTGCCGCTCGGGTTCTTCGTGCTCGGGGTCAACCTCGCGTTCGAGCACGGCGACGGCCGCTGGCCGCTGCCGGCGCTCGACCGCGTCACGGTCGCCGCGGTCGCCCTGCGGATGATCGTCGCCCCGCTGCTGCTGTTCGCGTTCTCGCGGGCGACGATCGCCATCCCCTCCGCCTACCTGCTGCAGGCGGCGATGCCGTCGGGGATCAACTCGCTGCTGGTCGGCCACGCCTACGGCCTGGATCTCCGCGTCATCTCCGCGGCGATCGCCTGGTCGACCGTTGCCGCCATGATCGCCGTGCTGGTGGCGAGCCTCGTCTGAGCGCGAGCGCCGCCGCCCTGAGACGATGGCGCCATGAGAGCCCTCGTGCAGCGCGTCAGCTCGGCCGCGGTCACGGTGGACGGCCAGCCGCTGTCGTCGATCGGTCCCGGGCTGCTCGTCCTGCTCGGCGTCACCCACGACGACGACGAGGCGGTCGCAGACCGGCTGGCCAGCAAGGTCAGGGGCCTGCGCATCTTCGAGGACGCCGAGGGTCGCATGAACGAGTCGCTGGGCGAGCGCGAGATCCTGTGCGTCAGCCAGTTCACGCTGTACGGGGACACCCGCCGCGGCCAACGACCGAGCTTCGTCGCGGCGGCCCCGCCGGAGCGGGCCGAACCGCTGTACGAGCGCTTTTGCGAGCAGACCGGAGCGCGGCGCGGGGCGTTCGGTGAACACATGCAGGTGGCGCTCGTCAACGACGGGCCGGTCACCCTGCTGCTCGAGGCCTGAGCCGGCCGGCACCGGCCCGCCCGCGCCGGGAGGCGCCGCGCGATCGAGGCGGCCTCCTTGTAGGCTCCCGGCGTGCCTCCCGAGCGCTTCGTGCCCCGGTTCGCCGCCGAGCCGCCCCAGGAGGGCCTGCCGTATGGGCGCTGGGGCGATGAGCTGCGCGACGAGTTCCTGCGAGCCTGCCTGTCGCTGGACACCGAGGGCGAGGACCTCGGCGAGCCCGGCGAGGTCGTCTGGTACCCGGACCGCAGCTGGTACGGCCGGACGTACGTGCCGGCCTCCGCCCCCACCGCCAACGGCTACGAGCTGTTCGGCTACGTGCGCTTCGTCCCCGCCACCGGCGAGCAGCCTCCGCACGACCTCGTCGCCGACGTCGACTTCACCGCCGAGACGGCCGCGGAGAACCCCGACTGGACGCTGGACCTGTGTGACGAGGTGATCGGCAGCTGGCGCGGCGAGAACGGGGAGATCGCCGCGATGACGCTCGTGTGGGGGCGCCCGCTTCTGCCCTCCGGCGCCATCGCCGTCGCCGAGCTCGGCGGTGTCACCGTGGATCAGTGTGCGCTGGTGGAGGAGCGCTTCACGCTGGTGGCGCCGGACGACTACCGCCACGATCTGCTCGAGGTGGTGCTGTTCGACGCCGGCGGCAAGGAGCTCGCGCGCGAATCGCTCTACGGCGACGACGACGCCGCGGAGGACGACGCCACGTAGGGTCGGCGGGAGTGCGGGGAGGCCGGGCCTCAAGACCGCCCCTCCCGAACCGATGACGCCGGGTATGGGTGCCCATTCGGCGCTTCACGAGCGCGCCCTCGACCGACTCGACCACGGCGAGTCCGCATCGGCGATCGAGCTGCTGCGCGAGGCGATCGCCGACTCGCTCGACCCCGAGATCGTCAACGACCTCGCCGTCATCCTCGCCACCACCGGCGAGCCGGATCGGGCCCGCGAGCTGCTGCACGGGCTGCTGCTCATGTGCCCGGGCTGCGTGCCGGCACAGGAGAACCTGCGCTCGCTGGCCGCGACGGGCGACGACGCCCCGGATGCGGCGCACGCGGACGCGGCCGGCGCAGAGGCGCTGAACGCGGTTGCGGCCACGACGGACGCCGGCCCGGCGACGCCGGACGCCGCTGCGGCGGTCGCTGACGCCCGCGCCGCCTTCCTGCAGGTGGTGGCCGATGCGCGGGCGCACGTCCTGCCCGACAACCTGGATCCGCTGTTTCATCCCTGGGGGCACGAGCTGCCGTCCCCCGACGGGCTCGGCCGCCGCCTGGCCGACCAGCTGACGATCCTCGAGCGCGCCGCCGTGCTGTGGCGCCAGCTCGGCGACGACGAGAGCCGCGGGCTGTGGCTGCGCTTCCTCGCCTACCGGGCGCTCGGCCCCGCCCACGTCCGCCTGCAGCTGGACCCCGCCGAATACCGGCGCGCGGTCATCGGCCTGACCGCCCAGATGATGCGCCAGCCCGCGGTGATCCCCACGCCGGGGATGCCGTTCGAGTGGGGCATGCACCACTACGACCTGCACCCGTCCGGGCTGCCCGTCCAGGTGATCGGCCCGCCGCTGCCGCTGGCCTCGACGTACTGCTTCTCGCAGTACGCCTATCGCGCTCCCGCCGCCGGCGCCTGCCCGCGCCCCGGCGACGTGGCCATCGACGCCGGGGGCTGCTGGGGGGACACCGCGCTGTGGCTGGCCCACGTCGTCGGCGCGTCGGGCACGGTGCACACGTTCGAGCCATCGCCGCGCAACCGCGAACTGCTCGCCCACAACCTGCAGCTGAACCCGCAGCTGGCACCGCGGGTGCGGGTGCACGCGGCGCCGCTCGGAGGCCGGCGCGGCGAGACGGTGTGGATGGACGACATCATCGCCGCCGGCGCGACGGCGCGTGAGCAGGCGCGAGAGGACGCCCGCTCGGTGCGGCTGCAGACCGAGACCATCGACGCGCTCGTCTCGGCCGGGACCGTCGAGCGGGTGGACTTCATCAAGGTCGACGTCGAGGGCGCCGACCTCGGCGTGCTGCAAGGCGCGGCCGCCACGATCGCCGCGCAACGCCCGCGCCTGGCCATCGCCGCCTACCATCGCCCCGACGACCTCGTGGCCATCCCCGACTTCATCGCCTCGCTCGGGGTCGAGTACCGCTGGTACCTGCAGTGCTCGACGATGACCGACGTCGACACCGTCGCGTTCGCGGTACCCGCGTAGCAGCTGGCTGGTCCACCACCGCCCGGGGGGACACGCGTCGCCGAGCGGTCGGGCGCCTTCACGTTCGCGCCCACTCGTGCCGATACCGGCCAGGTCATGATCGGCGCACGCCTCGGTCATTCGCTGCGGCGGCTCACCTCGCTGGTCGCCTGCGGCGTGGTCCTGGCCCATGTGGGACGAGTACGAACACCGAGATCGGGCAGACCTGGCGGACCTTCTCCGCCCACGTCAACGCGTCGATCCGAGCGCAGAACGAGCCTCTCGCCGGGGGCGCCGCGGGGAGCGGCACGCTGTTGCACATCGCGAAACTCGGCTCGCTGCGCGTGCGCCTGCCACCCCTACCGCCCAGCGTGCTCGCCCGGCTCCTCGCGCGCCCGCTGCCGCCGCTCCCGCTGCCGCCACCACCCGAGGCGAGCGTGGCGGCCGCCCGCTACGTGTCGGGGCAGGCCTGCGCCGCGCTCGAGCGCGCGCAGTCGGCGCAGACCTGCCCGCTGGCGCTCGCCGACCGCTTCGCCGACCCGGCGCAGCGGCTGAGCCCGACGCTGACGGCGTTGCGCATCTCGGGCGCGAACGCGTCCGCACATGCCGGCCGGTCCGTCGTCACCTTCGTGCGCGCCAACGGGCGCTGGCTGGTCGCGGGGATCGCCTCGCCGGCGCCGCGCACCCCCGCCGCAGCGCCCTGAGCGCACGCACGCATGCCCCCGGCAGGAATCGAACCTGCATCCCACGCTTAGGAGGCGTGTGCTCTATCCATTGAGCTACGAGGGCCGCCGCGGCAAGGCTACCGGTCACACCCGCGCCGCCCGGCGGCTGCTACGCGTCGGGGCGATCCGGATAGATGTCGTCGATCGTGCAGAGCGCGTGGAACGGCGCCTCGGCCGCGGCGGAGATCGCCTCGCCGGCGCCGGCAAGACGGTCGAGCACGGCGCACACGCCACAGATCTGGTGCCCGGCCTCCTGCAGGGCGGCGATGGCCGCCAGGGTCGACCCGCCCGTGGTGACGACGTCCTCGACCACCAGGCAGCGATCGTCGGGCGTCAGCAGCGGGCCCTCGATGCGCCGCTGCAACCCGTGCGCCTTGGCGTCCTTGCGAACGAAGAACGCCTTGACCGCCGCGCCGCCGGCCAGCGCCGCGCAGGCGATGGGGTCGGCGCCCATCGTCATGCCGCCAACCGCGGTGGCGCCGCGCTCGCGCGCGTACGCGGTGATCAGCTCGGCGAGGGCCGCGAAGCCGTCGGGCTTCAGGATCGCCCGCTTGACGTCGACGTAGTAGCTGGCGTGGCGCCCGCTCGTGAGCACGACGTCGCCGATGATGAGCGCCTCGCTGCGCAGCTGCGAGGCCAGCCGCTCCCGCGCGCTCATATGTCCGTCCAGCGAGGACACCGAGCGGCAATCTAGCGTTCGCGCGCCGACGACACCGATCGTGTGGACCACCCACTCGTCAACTGGTTCGCCGTCGTCGTCCGCCTCGCGTCGTGGATCGCCTGCCTGATCGTGGTCGTCGCCTTCCTGATGTTCGCCACCAACCAGGCCGGCAGCGCCACCACCCACCAGGTCAGCAGCGTCAGCGTCACGGCCGCACCGACGACGACCAGCAAGCCGAACTCGGTCCGCCAGACGATCACCAACGTGAGTAACACGCTGACCTCGCCCTTCCAGAACGTGCTCGGCTCGAACAGCACGTGGGTGCTGCACACCTCCCAGCTGGTGCTGGCGCTGCTGCTGTACGGGTTCGGCGTTAGCTTCGCGATGCGCTGGCTGCTGTTGCGGCGCGGCTAACACGGTCTGAAAAACGGCCGGTCGAACGCTGGCGGCGCCTCGATGGTGACCGCCTTCGGCCCCGGGTCCGTCGAACGCGCTCGCCCAGAATCGAGAACGCAGTGGATGCGGACAAGGGGCCGCCGACGGCCACCACCGAGTCACCCCCGAAACCGCCGCCACCGTGCTCCCGGGCCCCGCCGCGACAACCTCCAGCTTGGATGGCGACCCGGTGGCCACCCACCCGCCCGACCGAGGCCCTCTGAGCAGGCGAGCGGGGCCCGCCGAGCGCCTGGCCCTGCCCAGCCAACCGCAAGGAGTGGGGCAGCGAGGTCGGGCCCCCGTCCGGCGGTCGGACCAGACAACCGAGTCCGAGACCGGTGGGCGGCAGGCGTGTGCCAGGAACCGACCTACCGAATCACGGCCCGGCGTCGGCCTGCACCACCCGACTGCCAGAGCCATCCTCGTTGTACACGTCCACGGTGTCCCCAAGGTCGACCCACGAGAACACCGACGCCGCGTCCGGGATCGGGATCCGCAGGCAGCCGTGGCTCGCCGCGTAGGTGGGGACCGAGGGGTAGCCGTGGATCGCGTAGCCGCGGATGAAGTAGTTGGAGTCGACCATGCCCTCGTTGTTGACGCCGGGTGTCTTCGAGTAGACGTGGAAGCTGCCGATCACCGTCGGCGTCGATGGCTTGCCCGAGCTCATGGTGTAGATGAGGTGCACGTGGCCGCCGGGATCGATCTCGGCGAGCACCTGCTTGGTCAGATCGGCCTCGACGTGCTTGCCGTCGCGCGGGTAGCGCACCGGGAAGGTGCCGTCGCCGCGCTCGAGCTGCTCGAACAGCTGTGAGTCGGTGCCGCTGATGAGCGCTTCACCGGTCATCTTGCGATACGCGATCACCGCGTCATCGGTGAGCTCGTCGTAGACCCCGGTCTGCGGGACCGCATAGTGCAGCGCGGCGAGGCCCTGCTGCAGCGCACGCACCGAGCTGCCGGCCGAGCCGAAGTTCAGGTCGGGGTCGACGAGACGGATCTGCGCCGGGGCCACGAGCGTGAACGTGCCGATGGTGGCGTCCGCCGGGTGGGCGGCCGTCACGACAAGCACCCCCGAACGCGTCGCGGTGAAGCCGAAGCGAAACTGGCCGGTGCCGTTGCCGAGGTTCTCCGCGGTGATCGTGCGCGTGGCCACGCGATGCCCGTCGATCGAGAAGCGCACGATGACGTGCAGGTGGGGCACGTACGGGCGGACGCGGCCCCAGACGCCGATGCGATGACCGGTCAGGGCGATCGCCGGATGACCGATCCCGTGCACCAGCTCGAGGCGGATGCGGCCGGTGACCGGGGCGGCCGGGGTCGGCGCTGCGGAGGTCGTGGTGGTCGACGTCGTGCTGACCGCCGTGCTGGTGGAGCTGGTGGTGGCGCTCGCCGTCGTCGTGGTCGCAAGCGCACCGGCGGGCGTCGCGACCAGAGCGGCGAGCGCGCCGAGGGGGAGCAGGTGGCGTAGGCGCATCGCGCGATCCTATGACATGGGTGCGGACGCCACCGCTCGCCGGCGACGCTCAGCCGGCGGCCACGACCGCCCGCGTTCCCGACACGATCAGGCCCGCCGAGCGCATGAGCACGGCGATCAGCCCGAGCAGCCCGAGGGCGGCCCCCAGCAGCAGCAGATAGTCGCGAGCCGGCCACCCCTCGAGCGCTCCGAAGGCCAGGCAGTTGTTGATGCTGTGCGCCGCGATCCCGGGTAGCAGCGAGCGGGTGCGCCAGTACAACAGGCACAGCCCGAAGCCGAGGAAGGCGAGCGGCACGAGATCGATGACCGGCGCGGACAGCACGTGCACGCCCCCGAACACGAGGCCGGTGAGCACCGCTGCCGGCCACGGGCCCCGCCAGTTGCGCAGCGCGGTGAAGATGTAGCCGCGAAACAGGAACTCCTCCGAGAACGGCGCGATGACGCAGGTGACCAGCGCGCTGGCCACCAGCAGCAGCGCGTTCTCGTTGGCGCCCAGCGAGTCGAGCAGCTTCTCGGTCGTGTGGTTGTTGAACAGCGTCTGCCACACGTCGGTGACGACGAGGAAGCTGACGTAGAGGATGATGATCAGGCCGATCGCCTGCCACACCCTGGTGGTGCGCAGCCCGAACTGCTCCGGGCGCGCGCGCTGGCCACCGAGCCGGGCGCAGTAGACGGCCACCCCGACGAACGCCGCCTCCTGCACCACCGTGGCGGTGATCTCCAGTCCGGGCGGGAGACTGGATCCGGTGACGTCGACCCCCAGCAGCGCGCCGAGGATCAGCGCGACGATCGCGCCGCCGATGCCCCCGATCCCGAGCGCGCCGACGAGCGCGAGCACCGCGGTGATCGGCCGCCACTGCGGGGCGGGCGACCCATGATCGCCGGCCGGAGCGGGCTCGCCGCCGCCGAGGTCGATCGTCGGCCAGGACGCGAGCGGTGGCACCGGCGCCGCGACGCCCGCGTCGCCGGGCGCGGAGGGCGCGTCGCGCGCTGGGGGTGAGTCCCGGTCGGTCATCGCGCGCCTCTCAGCTTAGGGCGTCAACCGCTCACCGGCGGCGGCGCTGCGCGAATCCCCGAGCAGGCCGGGAAGCGCCGCCAGTGACGCCATCACCGGCACGCCCGGCACATCCGGGCCCTCGCCGCCGCGGCGCAGCAGGATCGCCTGCAGCCCGCTCGCGCGGGCGCCGCACACGTCGTGCTCGAGGCTGTCGCCGACGTGCAACGCCTCGGCGGCGCGCTGACGCCGACACGCGCGAGCGCCGCGGCGAAGATCGCCGGTGCAGGCTTGGCCGATCCCACCTGCGCCGACGTGAGCACCGCGTCGAGGTCGCTCGAGCAGGCCGACGTCACGCAACACGCCGGGGAGCGAGACGTCCCAGTTGCTGACCACCGCCACGCGCACGCCGCGCCGGCGCAGCGCGGCGAGCGCCGGGGCCGAGTCGGCAAACGCGCGGAACCGCAGCGCGGCCAGCAGCGACGCCAGCAGCGCGTCATCGCCGAGGCGGTCCGCCGGCGCGGGCAGCGCGTCGCCGAGCATGCGGGCGCAGCGCAGACGCAGCTCGCGCAGCGAGGCCTCGTCGCGGCCCTCGTCGTGGTGCGCCCGGTAGTAGGCGATCTCCGCGGCCAGCGCCGCGCGCGCCTGTGCCGGCGAGATCGTCGATGCCGTGCCGCGCCCGCAGCGCCTCGGCGAGCGGCGGCGCCGGATCGCGGAGCGCCACCAGCGTGCCCATCGCGTCGAACAGCACGGCCCGCACGCCCGCAGGCGGGGCGGCCGCGCCCGGCGCGCCTACGCCACCCAGTGCCACGTCGCGAACTGCGCGCGAAGAACAGCAGGCAGGCCGCCGAGCCGGCGAGCGCCGGCAGACGCAGCCGCGGTGCCGCGGCCAGGCGCGCTCCCGCCCACATGAACAGCGGGAACAGGACGGCCACGAACCGGGGCAGGGACATCAGCGGCTCGTAGCGGACGGGATAGGAAAGGGGCATCGACAGCGCCGCCAGCACGTAGGCGCCGTAGGCGAACGGCAGCGTGCGCAGCACGCCGACCGTCGCCACGACGGCGCCGAGCAGGAACGCCCAGTCGACGAGGTTGTGCTCGGCGGCGATGAACGGGTTGCCGTGAGCGGCGGCGAAGTACTTGTGCGCCGTCTGCCCGGACAGCAGCTGGCGCAGGCCGTCGAACGCGGCGACGGTCCCCAGCCACAGCGTGTGCAGCGGGCCGGCGAACTCCCGGCTCCACACTGCCTGCGCGTGGAACGGCTCGAGCGCGGCGCCGCCGCTGACCGCCAGGTAGCCCACGTAGGCGGCCAGCCCGAGCGGCACCAGCCCGAGCGCCCACGCGTCGCGGCGCACGCGGTAGCGCGGCGCCAGCGCCCGCAGGCGCCCCCAGCTCGCGGGCGGCGTGGGCCGGTCGGCCGGCCGGTCGGTGCGCGGGCCGTACAGGTACAGCAGCACGATCGGCACGGCGAGCACGATGCCGGCGCTGCGCGTGGCGCCGGCGAGGCCGGCGAGCGCGCAGGCGATGGCAAAGCGCCCGCGCCGGGCCGACCAGAACACGCCGACCGACAGCACGAGGTACAGCGACTCGCTGTACACGGCCGACAGGAACAAGGCCATCGGGAAGAACGCGACCAGCAGGACGGTCCAGCGGGCGGTTTCACGCGCGGGCGCGGCCGATGCGCCGAGCCGGCGAGCCTGGTCGAGATACTCCAGCGTGGTGAGCCGGTGCAGGCCATAGAGCGCGACCGCCAGGGCCACCGACCGAGATGAGGATCCCGGCCAGCGCGAGCGGCACGCCGGCGTGCCCGACCGTCGCGATCAGCAGCGGATACAGCGGGAAGAAGGCGGCGCGGCTGGACACGCCGAGCCCGCGCGCGTACCCGGGCTCGGCGACGGCGAACAGGCCGTGATAGGAGCTGACCGTCAGCCCGAGCGCCGCCTGGTATCCGGACCGGGCGATGGTCAGGTACCAGGCGCTGTCCCAGCGCGCCGCCGGAGCGATGAGACGATCGCCCAGCCAGCCGAACCCACTCGTGGTTCCGGCGGGATCGAACGCCGAGGTCTTCACCGTCAACCCGAGCGCCAGCACCGCCGAGACGCCGGCGATCCAGACCACCAGGCGCGACAGCACCAGCGCCCGCCAGCAGTCGCCGATCGCCGCCATCCGCGCCCGGTCGGCGCGCAGCCGCGCCAGCGCCAGCGTCGCGCGCCGGCGGGCCGCGGCCAGGCCGCCCGGCGGCGCATCGCGCAGCGCCGCACGGCGTCCGCTCGGCACGCCGGACGGTGGCAGCTCGATCAGGTCGCCCGCGTCCAGGGCGCTGCGCTCGGCGGTGTCCGAACCGAATGTCGTGGGTGGGGAACTCACGGTGGGTCGCGACGGCTCCAAGGCGCCGCCGCCGCAGGCGATGTTGGCAGGTCTGCCACACGGCCGCGCGGGTGCCGGCAGCGCCGGGACCGTCTGTTGACCCACTCCACCACCGGCCCCAGGCAACGACACGACACGCGGCGCCGGGCCGCGGTTGGTACGGTGAACCCGCACAAAACGAGACTTCATGGGGCGGCACGCGACAGCGTCGGCGTCCGGAACGGGTGTTCACAGGTGGCTAAGGAAGACAAGGTCGAATTCGAGGGAGAGGTGATCGAGGCGCTCCCCAACGCGATGTTCCGCGTCAAGCTCGATAACGACCACGTCGTGCTCGGGCACGTGGCCGGGAAGATGCGGCGGTTTCGCATCCGCATCCTCCCCGGCGATCGCGTCCGCTGCGAGCTGTCGCCCTACGACCTCGATCGCGCCCGCATCGTCTACCGGCATCGCTGAGCACGCGCTGATCGCCGCCATCGCCGACGCGCTCACGGCGCGCGGCGAACGCGTGCTGATCGGCGTGGGCGACGACGCCGCGGTCGTACGCGCACGCCCGATCGCGGTGACCTCGATCGACACGATGATCGACGGCGTTCACTTCGGCTACGCCGCCGGGTGGATCGAGGCCGGGGAGATCGGCCACCGCGCGCTGGCCGGAGCGCTTTCGGACCTGGCCGCGATGGGCGCCTCGCCCGGCGAGGCGTATCTCGCCATCGGGCTGCCGGCCGGCTTCTCGCTGGCCGAGGGGCTTGCGCTCGTGCGCGGCGCGGAGTCACTCGCCGCCGACACCGCGACGACGATCGCCGGCGGCGACGTGACCGCCGCTCCCGCGCTGACGGTGGCGGTCACCGTGGTCGGCTGGGCCGATCGCCAGGACGAGCTGGTGGGTCGCGCCGGAGCGCGACCCGGCGACCTGGTCGGCGTCACCGGCTCGCTGGGTGGCGCCGCCGCGGGGCTCGCCGTCGCCGAGGGCCGCGCCGCCCCACCGGCGTCGCCGGATGCCGCCGAGCTGCGCCGCAGGCTGGTGCGTCCGCAGCCCCGCCTGGCCGAGGGCCGCGCGCTGGCGGCGGCCGGGGCGCGGGCCATGATCGACCTCTCCGACGGCCTGGCGACAGACGCCGCGCATCTGGCCCGGGCCGGCGGCGTGGACATCGTCATCGACCTCGAGCGCCTCCCGCTGGCCCCCGGACTGGCCGAGGTGGCCGCGCAGCTGCAACGAACGCCCGCGGAGCTGGCCGCCACCGGCGGTGAGGACTACGAGCTGTGCGTGTGCGTAGCGCCGGACGCCCGCGACGACGCCGAGCGCGCCGCCGGGCGCGCGGGCCTGTCCTGGGTGGGCACCGTGCAGGCCGGGACGGGCGAGCTCGTGCTGCGCGCCGACGGCGCGCGAGTGGCGCTGACGGGGTTTGAGCACCGCTGGTAGGCGCGCGCCGGCACGACGGGTCCGCGGACTAGATGATGCGCGCGGCGCCGAGCGGGTCGATCCGCACCAGGCGCGCGAACACGATCAGGCGGTCCGCCGCGCTGTACAGCGGGGTGCAGGCCGAGAGCACGAGGCGGCTGTAGCCGACCGGGTCGATCACCGCGACGTCGGTCGGCTTGACCACCTTGTGGCCGATGACCGAGTAGATGAAGCGGCCGTAGGGCATGTCGACGGTCACCGTGTCGCCGCGCACGAGCTCGTCGATGTGCCGGAACGGGGCCAGGAACGTCGTGCGGTGACCGGCGATGGCGGTGGTGCCGGCGGCGCCCGGGAAGCTCGTCTGCGGGTAGATCCCCGGACCCTCCCGCAGGTCGGCGACACTCGTGCCCTTGATGAGCACGAAGTCGGCATCGATGCGCGGGATCCGGATGCGCCCGACCGGTCCGCCGTCGGGCGCGGTGCGCTCGAGCTCGTGCGCCAGATAGGCGATCCGCGATCCGGTCGTGTGCAGGTGCCCCAGCGCGGTGACCTCGAGCTGCGACGGAGCCTCCCGTTCGAGCGCCGCCAGCTGGCCGCTCAGCTGAGACTGGCGAAACGTCGTGTACAGCGCGGACAGCGGCTCCTGCCAGACGAGCGTCAGGCCGGCGTCGATGAGCAGCAGCAGGCCGGTGAGGATGAGAACCGTCACGAGGTCGCGGCCGACGCCGCGACCGGTCACCCCGCCCCGCCAGGCCGGGCGGCGCGCGCGCGATCGGGCGGCCGCCGGCGTGACCCGGGCGGGCCGGCGGCGGCTGGATGCGGACAGTTCGTGCGACATGGCGCTCAGTGCCGCAGGGCGGACTCGGTGCCACCCAGCGAGCCCGGCCCAGCGTAGCTGAGCGGTCCGCGCACGGTCACCGCGGAGTCGTCCTCACCGTGGCCGCTCGTCCGCACGACGAGCACCGCGGCCGCGACGAGGCACCCGAGGCAGCAGCTCCACAGCGCGCTCGAGACCAGCCCGATGTGCCCGCCGGCGACGAGCAGCAGCATCGTCCACGCCGTCTCGGGCAGCGACAGGCCGAGCTGGTGCGCGTAGAGGGCGATCAGCGCCGCCACCGGAACGAGCGCGGCCAGCAGCAGCGCGGCGCCCAGCGCGCGACCGACACGCGCGTCCGGCGAGGCGATCAGCAGCCACAGGTGCACCGCGGGCACGAGCAGCAGCGCGGTGAACGGATCGAGCACCCATACGACGATCGCGGTGCCGTCGAGCACGAGCATGAGCGCCACGCCCGCCGCGCCCGATCCGCTGAGGTCGTGGCCCGGCTCGTCGTGCTCCCCGCCGCGCGGCAGGGTGCCGACGGTCCGCAGCAGCGCCGCGCGGGCCAGCCACGCGATCGCGAAGGCAAGCCCCAGCAGCACGAGCGCCGCCACGCCGCCGCCCTGCAGGGACACGTCGGGCGCGAACACCGGCGCGGCGGGAGCGGCGTGCAGCAGCCCGGCCTCCCCGAGGGCCACGACGAGCAGCGCGCAGAAGAAGAAGGGCAGCGCGCATGACAGCACCCAGGCGAGCGCGTGGGCCACCGGCGCCCGTCGCCGGCGGGCCCGCGCGAGCGCGTCGACGGTGACCAGCAGCGAGGGCAGCAGCAGCGCCACCACGAGCAGGCGCACCGCCCACGCGGGAACGGTCTTGGCCTTGAGCTCGATCGCCGGGGCCGGCGCGCCCACCCCGCTGGGGTCGGCGTCGAGCGCGTTGACCGCCGCCAGCACCGCCCGGCCGAAGTTCCCCAACCGCCGCGGGCTCACGCCCTCGCCGCTGGAGGGTCCGCGCTCGCCGCTGGCCTGCACGAGCACCGCCGGCAGACCGGCGGCGTTGAGCGGGCCCTCCTCGCCGATCGCGAACGGCAGGGCGAGATGCGCGAACTGGGTCACGATGCTCGCCTCGCCGGGATCGCCGTTCAGCTGTCCGGACAGCGCCGCCTGCAGCGTGCGCACGAGCAGATCGGGCGCGCCGCCGACGCCGTCCGACCAGGGGATGACCAGCGGCGTGCGCACGGTCCGCCCGGCGAGGTCGCCGAGCACGATCACCGCATCGACCGGCCCACCGGCGTGGGCGGCGAAGTCGATCGCGCCGGCATCCCCGCCGCTGCCTCCGCTGGTGGAGACGAGCGTGATCGTGCGATTGGTCAGCCGCCCGGCGAGCACCTGGGCCAGCTCGAGCAGCGCCGCGGTGCCCGACAGCTCGGCTTGCGAGCCGGCGGCAGCGGCGTCCCGGTGCGCGAGCAGCACGATCTGCCCGTTGAGGTTCTCCGGACGCGTCGCGATGACGGTCTGCACCGTCCGCGGTCCGTCGATCGTCTGCGCGCGCACGCTACGGGTCTGCACGCTGAACGGCGCCGCGCTGGCCGTGGCCGCGCCACTGGCGGCGCTCGAGGCCTGGGCGAACTGCTGCGCGACGTAGTTGGCGAGGGCGTCGTCGCCGGGCGAGCCCGGCCGGCGGTCCCGGAAGCGCGCGGCCATGGCCTGCAGCTGCTGATACGCCTGCGCACCGTCGAACGCCTCCGGCGACAGCGTCGCCGAGAGTCCGGCCGGGCGATTGGTCAGCGAGAAGGCGACGACGATGATCACCGGCAGCAGCGGCACGAAGGCGGCGCGATAGAGGCGGCGTTCGAACATGGCGGACATTGAGCCTACGCGGCGTTACCTTCGCATCAGAGCCCGATCGCCCGGATCGGGCGCAATTCGATCTGGCAAGCTTGCATCGTGTCCACCCTTGGCGTACGTCCGTCCCGCATCCTGCTCGTCGACGACGAGCAGGCGATCCTCACGCTGCTGTCCTATCCGCTGCGCAAGGACGGCTACGAGGTGGTCGAGGCGGCCGACGGCCCCGAGGCGCTCCTGCGCTTCGGCGAGAACGACTTCGACCTCGTCGTGCTCGACGTCATGATGCCGAAGCTCGACGGCCTGGAGGTCTGCCGCCGGCTGCGCGCCACGAGCTCGGTTCCGATCATCATGCTCACCGCCAAGGCCGAGGAGATCGACAAGGTCCTCGGCCTGGAGCTGGGCGCCGACGACTACATCACCAAGCCGTTCTCGATGCGCGAGTTCCGCAGCCGCGTGAAGGCGTCGCTGCGTCGCGCCGGCATGAACCGGGGCGAGGAGCAGGCGGCCGAGAACGAGCTGCTCGAGGTCGGCGACCTGCGCATCGACTTCGCCAAGCGCTCGGTGCGCCTGCGCAGCGAGCACGTGCAGACGACGTTCGTGGAGTTCGAGATCCTCGGCGCGCTGGCGCTCAGCCCCGGGCGCGTGTTCACCCGTGACATGCTGCTGTCGCGCATCTGGGGCGACTCCGCCTACCGTGACCCCCGCACCATCGACGTCCACATCCGCCACCTGCGCGAGAAGCTCGAGCGCGACCCCAAGGAGCCCGAGTACCTGTTCACCGTGCGCGGCGTTGGGTACCGCTTCCGCGACAGCGAGCCCTAGGGGCTGCGCAACCCCCGCCGGTGGGGCCGATGTCTCGCTCGATCCGCAATCGACTCGCCTTGCTGTTCTTCGCGATCACGCTCGCCGCCGTGGCGATCGTGTACGCGTACGTCACGCCGTCGCTGTCCTCGAGCCTGCGTAACGAGAAGCTCAATGCGCTGACCAGCGCCGCGGCGGCGGACTCCGGCGAGATCGCCGCGACGGTCGGGTCGACCACCGCCCGCGAGGGCGTGGCGGCGGCCGTCCGCCACGCGGCGGCGCTCAGCGGGGCGCGCGTCACGCTGGTCGGCGTCACGCACACCACGACCGGCGGGCGGTCCTCGACGCAGACCTACCCGATCAGCGACTCCAGCTCGGAGGCGCCGGCGCGCAGCGGGCTGCGCATGGGCGTCGCCTCGGACGCGGCCAGCGCGGGCCGGACGCTGAGCGCGACCGAGTCGGGGAGCGGCGGGCGGGTGGGAGAGGTCGCGCGCCCGCTGTTCTTCCAGGGTCGAGTCGCGCGCGTCGTGGTGTACTCCGAGCCGCTCAACGACGTCGCTCGCAGCGTCGCCCTCATCCGCGGCAAGATCCTGCTCTCGGGCGCGATCGCCATCGTGCTTGCGCTGCTGGCCGGAGCCCTCGTGGCGCGGGCCCTCAGCCAGCGGGTCAAGCGCCTGGAGCGCGCGGCCTGGCAGGTGGCCGGAGGCGACTTCTCCGCCCGCTTTGAGATCGACTCCCAGGACGAGCTCGGTCAGCTCGCGCGGGCGCTCGGGGCGATGCAGCACCAGCTGGCCGAGCTCGACCGCGCCCGGGAGCGCTTCATCGCCGTGGCGTCCCACGAGCTGCGCACTCCGATCTTCTCGCTCGGCGGGTTCCTCGAGCTGATCGAGGACGAGGAGCTCGACGAGGAGACGCGGCGACAGTTCCTCGCTCAGCTGCGGGCGCAGGTCGACCGGCTGGTGAAGCTGACCACCGCGCTGCTCGATCTCTCGCGGCTGGAGGCCGGCGGCCTGGACCTGCACCCCGAGCCCGTCGACCTCAGCGAGGTCGCGCGGGCGGTGACCGGCGAGTTCGTTCCGGCCCTGGCGGTCCACAACTCGCACCTGAAGCTGCGCCTCACGCACGAGCCGCTCCCGGTCCACTGCGACCCCGACCGCGTGGCCCAGGTGCTGCGCATCCTCATCGACAACGCCATCACCCATACGCCGCCCGGCACCGACATGGTCGTCACCGCCACCCGGGTCGGCCCGCAGCCGTCGGCTCCGGACGGCGTCGGCGGCGCGCGCATCACCGTTCGCGATCATGGGCCGGGCGTCCCACGGGAGGCGATGCCGCGGCTGTTCGAGCCGTTCTTCACCTCCGACGGGGTGCAGGGCTCGGGGCTCGGCCTGGCCATCGCGCACGAGCTGGCCGAGCGCATGCATGGCCGGCTGTACGCCGAGTCGGCGCCGGGGCGCACCGTCTTCACGCTCGACCTCGCCGGCTGACCGGTCCCGCGCCGCCCGCTCCGCACGCGGGAGGCGCTTTACACCGGCATCGCGTGAGGTATCGTGCCGCCGCGTGCTGCAGCCCGTCGCCGTCGGTCACAAGGCCCTCTCGGACTACACCCACATCTGCGGGCGCGATCTGGTCGAGGAGGTGCGCGCGCTGGCCGAGCCATTGCAGGGTCGGCGCATCGTGCACGTCTCGGCCACGGCGTTCGGCGGCGGGGTGTCGGAGATCCTCTACACGCTCGTGCCGTTGATGCGCGACGTCGGCCTGGAATGCGAATGGCAGGTCATCTACGGGCGCGAGGAGTTCTTCAACGCGACCAAGCTCATGCACAATGCGCTCCAGGGTGCGCCGGAGGACCTCACCGAGGAGCAGTGGTCGACCTGGTTGCAGTACAACGAGATGAATGCCCGCGAGCTATCCGGCGGCTGGGACGTGTGCCTCGTGCACGATCCCCAGCCGGCCGCCCTGTTCCATCTCGTCCCCGAGAAGGCCAAAGGTTGGATCTGGCGTTGCCACATCGACGTGTCGACGCCCAACCCGGACACGATCGCGCGGCTGCTGCCCTATATCGCCGACTACCCGGAGTCGGTCTTCCACCTGGCCGACTACGTCCCCGCCGGCATGCTGGGCCACGTCAACATCGTGCCCCCGGCGATCGACCCGCTGGCGCCGAAGAACATGGCGCTGTCGCCCGAGGACGCCGCGTACGTCTGCGACCAGTTCGGCATCGATATCGACCGCCCGCTCATCTGCCAGGTCTCGCGCTTTGATCCCTGGAAGGACCCGCTCGGCGTCATCGACGCCTACCGCCTGGTCAAGGCGCAGCTGCCCGAGGTCCAGCTGGCGCTCGTCGGCTCGATGGCCTCAGACGATCCCGAGGGCTGGGACTTCTTCAATGCGACGATCGCCCACGCCGACGGCGACCCCGACGTGCACATCCTCAACAACTTCAACAACGTCGGCTCGATCGAGGTCAACGCCTTCCAGTCGCACGCCGACGTGCTCGTGCAGAAGTCCACGCGCGAGGGCTTCGGGCTCACGGTGTCCGAGGCGCTGTGGAAGGCCCACCCGTTCATCGGCGGCAACGTCGGCGGCATTCCGCTGCAGGTGCAGGACGGCGTGACCGGCTTCCTCGTCTCGAGCGTCGATGAGTGCGCCGATCGGGCGCTGGAGATCCTGCGCGACCCCGCGCTGGGCAAGGCGCTCGGGCTGCGGGGCAAGGAGTTCGTCCGCTCGCACTTCCTCATGCCCCGCTACCTGCGCGACTACCTGCGCATCTTCACAGAGCTGGCGAAGGCATGACCGATCCCGGCGGCGGTGGCGGCGCGCCCGGGCACGCAGGTGCCTCGGAGCTCGTGCTGGTCTCCAACCGCGGGCCGGTCACCTTCCACGCCGACGGTCAGGTGCAGCGCGGCACCGGCGGCCTGGTCACCGCGCTCACCGGCCTGGCCTCGCACCGCGAGGTCACCTGGATCGCCTCGGCGATGACCGACGCGGACATCGCGCGATCGCAGGATCACGACGGCCGGCCGTTCCTTGTTCAGGCCCCAGGCGGCGGCGAGTACCAGGTACGCCTCGTCGCGTCGGACCCGGACGCCTACGACCGGTTCTACAACGTGTTCGCCAACCCGATGCTGTGGTTCATCCAGCATTACCTGTGGGACCTCTCCAACGCGCCGGACATCCGCCGGGAGGAGATCGAGGCGTTCGAGTTCGGCTACAACGTCGTCAACGAGGACCTCGCACGCGCCGTCGTCGACGAGATCGAGGGCCGCCCCGAGCCGGTGGTCATGGTCCACGACTACCACCTCTACACGCTGCCCGAGCTGGTGCGCCACGCCCGGCCTGACGTCTTCCTGCACCACTTCATCCACATCCCGTGGACGCAGCCCGACGCGTGGCGCGTGCTGCCGACGCGGATCCGCGAGGAGATCTACCGCGGCCTGCTGGCCAACGACATCATCGGTTTTCACACCCGCTCCTACCGGCGCAACTTCCTGCAGTGCTGCCGCGACCTGATGGACCTCGAGGTCGACTTCGACCGCGGCGTCGTGGTCACGCCCGACCGCGAGGTGTGGGTCCGGGCCTACCCGCTGCCGATCGACTGGAAGGCGACGCGGCGCACGTCGCAGAGCCCGCGCGTGGCGAACTTCGAGGCCGAACTGCTGCGCCGCCGGCGCGACTTCCTGATCCTGCGGGTGGACCGGGCCGACCTGTCCAAGAACGTCCTGCGCGGGTTCTCCGCCTTCGACCTGTTCCTCGAGCAGCACCCCCAGTTCCGCGAGCACGTCACCTTCGTCGCGCAGCTGATGCCGTCGCGGACCGACGTTCCCGAATACGCCGAGTACCTCGAGCGCATCGAGGCGCTCGTGGCGGTCGTCAACCATCGCCACGGCACGCCCGATTGGATGCCGATCCAGCTGAAGCTGCGCGATGACCTCGAGGAGGCGATGGCCGCCTACCGTCACTACGACGTGCTGCTGGTCAACGCGATGTTCGACGGCATGAACCTCGTGGCCAAGGAGGGACCGATCATCAACGAGCGCGAGGGCGTGTCGATCCTGTCGGAGAACACGGGCGCTCACGAGGAGCTCGGGGAGTTCGCCCTGTCGGTCAACCCGTTCGACATCCAGGAGCTGGCCGACTCGATCCACGCCGCGCTGACGATGGACCCCGACGAGCGCGGGCGGCGGGCGCGCGGGCTCGTGGACATCGTCACCTCCCGCGATCCCGGCCACTGGATCGACGAGCAGCTCGACGACATCCGCGCCAAGGCGCAGGCCGGCAGCGGCGCCCCCTAGGCGCGGGCCTTCGATCGCTCGCTGGTATCATCCGCGGGCCCCGCCCCGAAGGGGGCGCCGCCCTCCCCGGGCTCCCCGTCATGACCCTGCCGCCCCCCATCTACGACCTTGTTCTGCTGCTCGACCCGTCGGTCGAGGAGACGGCGCGGCGCAAGATCGTCGCCGACACCGAGCAGACGATCCGGGCCGGCGGCGAGCTGCTGCGCCACGACGAGTGGGGCGATCGCGCGCTCGCGTACCCGATCAACCATCGCACCGACGCCGAGTACCACCTGTTTCAGATGCATGCGACGCCGCCGCTGCTCGAGGGGCTGAACCACACGCTGCACATCACCGACGGCGTGGTGCGCTTCCGGATCATCAAGCTGGACCCCGGCACGCCCGACGCGCCGGACCTGCGCGCCGCGCGCCGCCCGGAGGGCGAGCCGGTCGCCGCCGCCGCCGAGCCCGCGGTCTGACGCCCGCCTGATCGGCATCGAGCCCCGCCGGCGTGGCGGCTGCCCCGGTCGGCGGATCGCGTGACGGTGCTGCGGCCCGCCAACGCCCGGGAGGGTTGACACCGACGCTTTGGTCTGGAACGTTTGACCGCAACGGGCGGAGTGCCGCGCAAATGGCGGCGCGCGGGAGCCGCAACATTCGGGGGGCGGGCATGCGCAGACCAGGATGGGCGACGTGTGGGCGATTCGCGGCGGCCGCGGCCGCCATCGTGAGCGTGCTGGCAATGTCGGCGGGCGGCACCGCGAGCGCGGCCGGCTCGGGCGCAGGCTCGGTGGTCAGCGGCACCGCGACCACCACGACGGCAGCGCAGACCACCACGATCGCGGCGTGTACGTGCGCCAGCGGCGTGACCACCGGCTGCCCCGATTGTCCGCCGCCGACCACGACGACGACCACCACGCCGCCGACGACGACCACGACGACGGGGTCGGGACCACCGTCGTTCAACCTCGCGTGCGTGCTCGCCCCGGGAAGTCTCAACGTCAGCGGCACCGTCGGCATCACCTCGACCTTCAACTCCACCTTCCCGGTCACGGTGCGGGGGGGCGAGACGGTCGCAACACTGTCGAACTCCCTGACGTTCACCCTGCCGAGCGCCTGGACCACCAGCCTGGTGGACCTCGGCGCGAACGAAGCGACGATCTCGGAGTCGGGCTACGCGCTCGAATTCACCAACGGCACGCCCGGAACGGTCGACCTCGGCACGGTGACACCGCCGGCAGAGGCGATCGTGGCGGGGCAGCCCGCGACGTTCTTCGGGGCGCCGGTTTCGATCCCGGCGGTCCAGGTGAACCCGAGCGCCGCCGGCCAGAATTTCGTCGCCTCGGTCGACGCGGCCGGCGGGATCACGTTCACGATCACCGGTATCGGAGCCGGCAGCCTCGTCGTCGGGCCCGTGACGGCCGCGTGCACCCCGCCGTCGCCGGCGCCGGTGCTCGCGAGCGCGCCGATCCTGGCCGACGTCGGCACGACGAGCACCAGTAGCACGGCGACCACGACGACATCGACCACGACGTCCACGCCACCGCCGCCGCTGCTGCCCGTCGTGAGCAGCGTCACCCCGAGCAGCGGAGGCTCGTTCTCGGTGGTGATCATCCGGGGCAGCCGGCTCACTCGAGTGCGCTCGGTGAACTTCGGCGCCAAGCACGCGCCGATCTTCATCGCGCTCGGCGGCGGGGTGATCGTCGCGCTCGCCCCGAGCGAACCGGCGGGAGCCGTCAACGTGACCGTCACCACGACGGCGGGGACGAGCGCCACGTCGGGCGCGGACGCGTTCACCTACCTGAACTAGCGCCGCGCGGGACAGCCGGCGGCGACCGCCGCCGGCTCTCGCTTCGCCCAATGGCACATCGCGAGCGCCGGACGGCCGGCCCGCCCCGATGACAGGGTGGTCCGTTGATCTATAACGAGACCCTAATAGACTGTCTCGGGCATGCGGCAAAGGAGGGTGTCATGAGCATCGATAACGGCAAGTCGGACGTGCTCCGCGCATCGCCGCGGATGTTCCGCTCGAGCTTGCTCGACCACCTGTCGCGCGTGCATCCGTCGGTGCCGGTGATCATCTTCGTGCCGGCCATCGTGGCGCTCGAGGCATGGGGGCTGTCCCGCGTCAGCGTGCCCCTCACGATCGCCCTGGGCCTGCTCGGCTACGTGCTGTGGACGATCCTCGAGTACTGGTTGCACCGCATCGTGTTCCACTTCGAGCCGGAGGACGGCTGGGGGGCGCGCCTGCACTACATCATCCACGGCGTCCATCACGATCATCCCAACGACCCGCTGCGGCTCGTCATGCCACCGGCCGTCAGCGTGCCGCTGGCGCTGCTGTTCTTCGGGCTCTTCTACCTCATCTTGGGGCCCGACCTCGCCCCGGGCGTGACGGCGGGCTTCCTCGCCGGCTACCTGGTGTACGACATGACGCACTTCTACGTGCACCACGGCCAGCCCCGCAACCGCCTCACGAAGTACCTGCGTGAGCGCCACATGCGGCACCACTTCCAGGACGACACCCGGGGCTTCGGCGTCAGCGCCCCATACTGGGACGACGTCTTTCGCACCGCGCCGCGCAGCCGCCGGGCGGCCCAGCGCGAGCCGGCCACGCACGAGTGACGTGGCCGCCGGCCGTGCGCCGGCGGCGCAATCTCCGCAACCAGCGGGATTATGGCGGTGGCGGCACAGTCGCGCCCGCGGGCGCCTCTAGACTCGGGAGCGATCTTCAGCGACAGCTGTCCACCGTTGGAAAGGAAGTGAGGCCGTGGCCGCCACGAACATCAACCGGGTCGTTCTCACCGGCAACCTGACCGCCGACCCCGAGCTGCGTTCGCTGCCGAGCGGCATGTCGGTCTGCAGCCTGCGCATCGCCTGCAACACGCGGCGCAAGAACAACAGCACCGGCGACTGGGAGGACAAGCCCAACTACTTCAACGTCACGGTGTGGGGCGCGCAGGGCGAGAACTGCGCGCGTTTCCTGGCCAAGGGCCGCCCGGTGGCGCTCGACGGGCGCCTGGAATGGCGCGAGTGGGAGGCCCAGGACGGCACGAAGCGCCAGGCAGTCGATATCATTGCCGACTCGGTCCAGTTCCTGGGCTCGCGCGACGATGCCGCAACGGGCGGCGGATTCGCCGCAGCCGGGGGGTCGGGAGCGAGCGACATCCCCGTCGACGATCGTGACTTCCAGACCGCTTCGGTTGGCGGCGGCGCAAGCGACGACGACATTCCGTTCTAGAGTCAGTACAGCGAGGTTTCAGTGGCAAAAGCGCGCGGCCGCGGCAAGCCAGTCCGCCGGCGAGAGAAGAAGGGTGGGCCCGGGAGCGGCCGGCGCAAGCCATGCCCGTACTGCCGAGACAAGATCGAGCAGGTCGACTACAAGGACGTCACCGGCCTGCGCCGGTTCGTCTCCGAGAAGGGCAAGATCCGCTCGCGGCGGATCACCGGCGCCTGCCGGCGTCACCAGAGCCAGATCGCCCGGGCGGTCAAGCGGGCGCGCGAGCTGGCGCTGCTGCCCGTACGTGTTCGAGGGTGGCCGCGATGACGATCGCGGCGGTCGCCGCGATCGCGGCGACCGCTCGGAGCGCTGACGTGCCCGAGGCGATCCTCCTCCAGGACGTCGAGGAGCTCGGCGAGCGCGGCAAGGTCGTCGACGTCTCCAAGGGCTACCTGCGCAACTACCTCGTCCCCCGCAAGCTGGCCGCCCCGGCGACCAAGGGCGCCGTGGAGTCGGCGCGCCGCCGCCAGGAGGCCGCCGAGCGCGCCGAGCGCGAGGCCGTGGAGCGGGCCCAGGAGAACGCCAGCCTGCTCAACCGCACCGTGCTGACGATCACCCAGCAGGCCGGCGACGACGGCCGCCTGTTCGGCTCGGTGACCGCGCAGGACATCGCCGACGCGGTGCGCGACGCGCGCGGGCTGAAGATCGACAAGCGCAAGGTCCACCTCGAGGAGCCGATTCGCAACGTCGGCACCTACATGGTCGTGCTCGAGGTCTCCGATGGGGTGACCTCGACGGTCAAGACGATGGTGGTCGCGCAAAAGTAGCTTCGGTCGGCTCGTTTCGAGTCCCGAACAAGGGGACTCGAAACGACCCGACCTCCGCGCCTGAATCTGCGATTCGGGGCCGCCGGATCTCGTCGGTGCGGGCCAAACGTTTGCTGCGGGCCCGGTGCAGCTCGCTGATCGCTACCTTCGTGCTATGCGGAACTTCGTGAGACGGCGATCGCGGCTGGTGGTCGGGGCGGTGTTCGCGGCCGTAGTGGTCGTGAGCGCGGTGGTCGGGGCGGTGGCTTCGGGGAGCGGGGCCAACTCGTCGCCGACGACGCCAGCGGAGGCGTTCGCGCCGCCGGCGTCATCGATCGCGTCGTCGGCGACGGTGGCGGCTTCAGCGGCCGGCGGGCCCGCCACCCGGCTGACCATCGTCTACCGCCCGCACGGCGGCGGTGACCCGGGGAGCGCCGCGCACCGGTGGACGCTGACCTGCGGCCCCACCGGCGGGACGCTGCCCTCGCGGGTGGCCGCGTGCCGCGAGCTGGCCGCGCACGGCGAGGACCTCATCCAGGCGGGCGTGCAATGCATGGTGATCGTGCTGCACGGGCCGACCGCCACCGTCACCGGGACGTGGGCCGGGCATCCGGTGCACTACGTGTCGTCGACCTGCTCACGCGCCTGGAGCACGTTGCGCGCGCTGCTGACCGGGTCCCCGAGCTCGATGTAGGCGCGGTTCGGAGGGTCGCCGCCGGTCCGACCGCCAGACGAGCGAACATGTGTTCGCCATGCACGTCGACGCCGCCACCGCGATCACGAGAACTTTCGCCCGTCAATTGCGACTTGGTGACCGCCGCGCCCGCGCCGTGATCATGAAACTGCGGTGACGATGAGCACGACCAGCGCGCCACCGAACGGGGCGATGACACCGCCCCACAACCTCGAGGCCGAGCAGTCGGTCCTCGGGGCGATCCTGCTCACCGACCGCCCGATGTACGCCCTGGTGATCGAGGAGGGCCTGCGCCCCGAGGACTTCTACCGCGATCGCCACCGGCTCATCTACGAGGCGATGCTCGCGCTGTACAACGACTCGGAGCCGGTCGACGTGCTCACCGTGACCGATCGCCTGCGCCAGTCGGGGAAGCTCGAGGAGGCCGGCGGCGCCGCCGCGGTGGATGAGCTGTCCGGTCTCGTTCCGGCCGCCGCGCACGCGCGTCGCTACGCGCAGATCGTGCGCGAGAACGCGCTGCTGCGGCGCCTGCTCACCGCCTCCTATGAGATCCAGTCCCAGGTGCTCAGCCACGCCGCGGCGCCGCGCGAGCTGGTCGAGCAGGCCGAGAAGGCGATGCTCGAGGTGGCGCGCGACGACCGCCAGCAGGACTTCCGCACGATCGAGGCGGTGCTGCACGACGAGATCGACAAGCTGCATCGCCTCTCGCTGGAGCACACCTCGCTCACGGGAACGCCGTCGGGGTTCAAGGACTTCGACGAGATCACCGGCGGCTTTCAGCCCGGCAACCTCGTCGTCATCGCCGCCCGTCCCGCGATGGGCAAGTCGAGCCTCGTTGCCAACATCGCCGAGAACGCGGCGATCGAGCACGGCAAGGCCGTCGCGCTGTTCTCGCTGGAGATGTCCGAGGCCGAGCTGGCCCAGCGCTTCGTCGCCTCCCAGGCGCGGATCAAGGGCGAGGAGCTGCGCAAGGGCCGAGTGGCGGAGAACCGCTGGCCGAAGATCCTCGCCGCCAGCCAGCGGCTGGCCGCGGCGCCGCTGTGGATCGACGACTCGAGCGACATCGGCATGCTGGAGATTCGCGCCAAGGCTCGCCGGCTGCATTCCCAGGCGCCGAACGGGCTCGGGCTGATCATCGTCGACTACCTGCAGCTGCTGCGCACCGACACCCGCTTCGAGAGCCGCGTCACGGCCGTCGGTGAGCTGAGCCGCGGCCTGAAGATCCTCGCCCGGGAGCTGAGCGTTCCGGTGATCGCCCTCTCCCAGCTCAGCCGCGCCGTCGAGTCGCGCAGCCCGAAGATCCCCCAGCTGTCGGATCTGCGTGAATCGGGCAACGTCGAGCAGGACGCCGACCTGGTCGTCTTCATCTACCGCGAGGAGTACTACGAGCAGGACTCCGAGCGCATCGGGGAGGCCGACCTCATCATCTCCAAGCACCGCAATGGCGCCGTCGGCACCGTCACGCTCACGTTCCAGAAGGAGTATCCGAAGTTCATGAACTACGCCGGCGACCGCTACGCCGCGGCGTAGCCGCCCCAGCGACGCCGGCCCCGCGGTTCAGCTTCCGAGGACCGCCGCGACCGGGCCGAAGGCCGCCTCGTCGAGGGTCAACGCATGCAACCACGCGGCAGCCGCGCCCCCGGCCGGCCGGGCCACGGGGCGCGCCAGCCAGGCCGTGATGTCGAAGGCCACCGGCTGGCTGCTCGCCGCCGGGGTGCCGGAGGAAGAGGACGACAGCAGCGCCTGCAGGAGGGCGCGCGCCAGCCCCCGGGAGTACGCGACGACGTCTCGGGCCGGCGGGGGATGCACCACGACGGGCACGGTCACGCTGAGCACGTCGGTCGTGGTCGACACGAGCTCGTCGAGGTCGACCGACAGCCGCTTGAGCAGGCCGTCGGAGGCGAAGTAGAGCTGCACGTCGACGTTGAGCGGCGGGCCGCCCTTCGGCGCCGGGATGCCGACCAGCTTCGCGAAGCTGACCGTGGCCAGGAACTCGGTGACCGGCTCGCGATCGACCACCGATGGGCCCACCTCCTGGATGGCCGACGCATCGCGCAGCAGTGATCTGATCGCGGCGATCGGGTTGAGGCCCGCGGAGGGATGCCCGGGTACCGACGTCCCCTCGCCGAGCAGCTGCGCCGTCGAGATGCCGAGCTGGCGCGGGCTGACGCGCAGCCAGCGGCGCCCGTGGGCGACCCGCGCCAGGCCGGGGATCTCCTCGTACAGCAGCCCGCCGGTGAAGCGCACGCGCGCGGTCTGTGCGCCGCTGCCCGATGTGTTGGACAGCTCGGGGGGCCGCAGACGCTCCTCGACGGTGGCCACCGAGTCGGAGAACCCGCTGCCGTCGTTCAGCGCGCTCGAGGTCTGGGTGATCTCGTAGGCGATGTGCTGCCGACCCGAGAGGCTCAGCAGCGCCTGCAGCACGGTTGGGATCGGCGCCGCCGGCGGCGACGCCGCGCCGGCGGCGGGCGCGACCGCGAGCGCAACGGCCACGACACCGGCGAGGAGGAGGGGCGGGCGGCGAGGCATCGCAGTGCGCGTATCGGCGGATGGGGCGAGCGAGCTTTAGCAATCGCCACGGCAGCGGCCGATCGCTCGCATCGCCGGTCCTCAGACGGCGACGATCACCTTCCCGGTGTTCCCGCCGCTGAACAGGAGATTGAGCGCGTCGGGTGCATTCTCCAGTCCGTCCACCAGATGCTCGGCCGACTTCACCTTCCCGGCGGCCACCCAGCCCGCCATCTCGGCCTGCGCCTCGGGGAGACGGTCGAAGTAGTCGAGGATGATGAAGCCCTCCATGCGCCCGCGCCGGGGGATGAGGTTGACGTAGTTGGACGGGCCGGTCAGCTTGGATGGATCGTTGTAACCCGCGATCGCGCCACACAGGACGACGCGACCGCGCAGGGCCAGCTGCCCGAGGCAGGCGTTGAGGATGTCGCCGCCGACGTTGTCGAAGTACAGGTCGATCCCCTTGGGGCAGGCGCTGCGCAGCGCCTTGGGCACGTCGTCGGTCTTGTAGTTGACGGCGGCATCGAAGCCGAGCTCGTCCACGACCCACGCGCACTTCTCGGCGCTTCCGGCGATCCCCACGACCGTCGAGGCGCCCTTGATCCGGGCGATCTGGCCGACCGCCGAGCCGGTCGCCCCGGCCGCGCCCGAGACCACGACGACGTCCCCCTCCTTGACCCGGCCGACGTCGATGAGCCCGAAGTAGGCCGTCATGCCGGTGAGACCGAAGACGCTGAGCGCGGCCGTCGGCGAGACCCCGGTGGGGAGCTTCTGCATGGCCTGCGCGCCCTCGCCGGCCAGGACCCAGTCCTGCCAGCCGGTCATCCCGAACAGCAGATCACCGGGGGCGTACGCGTCGGACCGGCTGTCGGTCACCTCGGCCACCCCGCCGCTGCGAATGACCTCGCCGAGGCCGATCGGCGGCAGGTAGCCCTCGCGATCGTCCATCCAGGTGCGGATCGTCGGATCGATCGACAGGTAGCGCACCCGAGCGAGCGCCTGGCCCGAGCTGGGCTCGGGAGCCTCCTGCTCCTCGATGCGGACGATCGTGTCATCGACGAGGCCGCTCGGGCGCTGGGCCAGCACCAGGCGACGGTTGGACTGGGTCATCGGTCCCTCCCCACGGTCGGGTCGGCGCCGGTCGACGCCGCGTCCATCGTAGGCGACGCCGTCGCCGGGCGCGGCCCGGGCGGCTCCGGCCCGAACCGGCCGCCGCGGCGCGACGCCGCACGCCGAAAGAGCGCAAACAGCGCAGCCGGCCGTCGCGCACCGCCCGCATCGTGTCGTACCCTCAGACGGTGTCCTCCGCGTCGCCCCATGTCGCCTCCGACGGCGCCGCCTGCCCCTACGGGCTCTGCGATGGCAGCGGCTTCGTGGTTGACGAGGCGACCAACACGGCCAGCGATTGCCGCTGCCGGGCGCAGCGCCTCAGTCGCGCTCGCGCCCGCAGTCTGGAGGCGGTGATTCCGCGGCGCTACAGCGGCGCCTCGTTCGACCGCGCACCGGTCGTCGACATGCCCGAGCCGGTCGTCGCCGACGTGCGCCGCTACGTGCACCACATCGAGCAGCGACTCGACGAGGGACGCGGGCTGTGGCTGGTGGGCGACGTCGGCACCGGCAAGACGACGCTGGCGATGCTGGTGTCCCGCGCCGCGCTGGACGCCGGGCGCACGGTGGCGATCTACTCGCTCCCGCGGCTGCTGAACGTGATCCGCCGGGCGATCGACTCCGAGGCGGGGATGCTCGACTATCTCGACCGGCTCACCGCGGTCGACCTCCTGCACATCGATGATCTCGGGGCCGAGAAGACGACGGAGTGGGTGCTCGAGCAGCTGTACTCGATCGTCAATGCTCGCTATGAGGCGCAACGCGCGATCATCGCCACCACGAACCTCATGCCCGACGAGCTCGCCGAGCAGATCGGCGCCCGCACGGTGTCGCGCCTGGTGGAGATGTGCGGCGACCCGCTGCCGCTGTTCGGCGAGGACCATCGCCAGGACTTCCGCGCGCGGATCGACGGAGACCTGGCGGCCCGCGAGCTCGTGCCGGGCGACCTCGAAACCACCGTGCCGGGCGACATCCGGACCGCCTGACCGCCTCGCTGGCACAGGGGGCGGCCCCCGAGCCAAATACACTGAGCGACGATGCCGGGGATCGTGATAGTCGGCGCCCAGTGGGGCGACGAAGGCAAGGGCAAGATCACCGACCTGCTCGCCGAGCGGGGCGATGCCGTCGTGCGCTTCCAGGGCGGCAATAACGCGGGTCACACGATCGTGCGCGGAGACGAGGAATGGAAGTTCCACCTCATCCCGTCGGGCATCCTCTATCCGGGGAAGACATGCGTCATCGGCAACGGCGTCGTCATCGATCCAAAGGTGCTCATCTCCGAGCTCGACGGGCTGCGGGCCAGGCGGATCGACGTCAGCGGCCTGCGCATCTCAGCCAACGCGCACCTCATCATGCCCTACCACCTGCTGCTCGACTCGGCGGGGGAGGCGAAGCTCGGCAAGCTGCAGATCGGCACGACCCGGCGGGGCATCGGGCCGTGCTACGCCGACAAGGCGGCCCGGCTGGGCATCCGCGTGCAGGACCTGCTCGACGAGAAGATCCTCAAGAAGAAGATCGTGGCCGCGATGGAGCCCAAGCGCCTGTCGCTGCGCCCGTTCGAGAAGGACCCCTCGCTCGATCTGTTCGCGATGACCGAGGAGTACCTCACCTACGGGCACCGGCTCGAGCCGCACATCGGCGACACCGCCAAGCTCATGTGGGACCTGCTGGCGGATGGGCGCACGGTGATGTTCGAGGGCGCCCAGGGCGCGATGCTCGACATCGACCACGGCACGTACCCGTTCGTGACCTCCTCCAACCCGGTCGCCGGTGCCGCCTGCGTGGGGGCCGGGGTGGGACCGCGCAGCATCGACGAGATCTGGGGCGTGTCCAAGGCCTACACGACGCGCGTCGGTGCCGGGCCGTTCCCGAGCGAGCTGCACGACGACATGGGCGAGCTCATCCGCGAGCGCGGCGGCGAGTTCGGCACCACCACCGGCCGTCCCCGCCGCACCGGCTGGCTCGATCTCGTGGCGCTGCGCTACGCCGCCCAGCTGAACACGCTCAGCGCGCTCGTCATCACCAAGCTCGACGTGCTGTCCGGACTCGACCACATCCAGGTCTGCACGAGCTACCGCGGCAGCGAGGGCGCGGAGTTCCACGACTATCCCTACCACCAGACCGTCCTACACCATGCGACCGCCGAGCTGACGGAGCTGCCCGGCTGGCAGGAGGAGCTCGGCGAGGCCCGCACGATGTCGGACCTGCCCGCGGCCGCTCGCGACTACCTGCGGTTCATCGGCGAGTACGTCGGGGTCCCGGTGGGGCTGGTCGGCGTCGGCGCCGGCCGCGACCAGACCGTGTGGACCGACGATGGTCTGCAGACGTTGGTCGGACGCCAGGTCGCCAACGACAGCGTCGTCGGCTGACGGGCCCGGCGTCAGGCCGCGTCGCTGATCCCCAGCTCCGCGAGCGCCGCCACCACGCGCTCCGCCGCGTGCCCGTCGCCGTACAGCGGGGGATGGGCGGTCGGGCGCGGGCGAGCGAGCGCGGCGCGCAGCCTCGGCGCGTCGAGGTCGACCAGCTCGTTCCAGCCCGCGTCCACCGTCTCGCGCCATTCCGTGCGTGAGCGCAGGGTCACGCAGGGCACCGCCGCGAGGTAGGCCTCCTTCTGCACGCCGCCGGAATCGGTGAGCACGGCGCGCGCGTGCGCCAGCAACGCGGCGAAGTCCAGGTAGCCCAGTGGCTCGCACACGCGCGCCGCCGCCGTGACGCGCTCGAGCAGCCCGCTCTCCTGCAGGCGGGCTCGCGTGCGCGGATGCAGCGGCAGCACCAGCGGCGCGCCGGCGCCCTCGAGCAGCTCGACCAGACGGCGCAGGCGCGCGGGGTCGTCGACCGTCCCCGCGCGGTGAGCGGTGACGAGCAGGTACTCGCCGGCGGTCACGCCGAGCCGCTCGAGGATCTGCACGCGCGCGGCCACTGCGGGCGCCACCAGACGGGCGACGTCCACCATCACGTCGCCGACCACGATCGCCCCGCGTGACAGCCCCTCGGCGGCCAGGTTCTCCGCCGCCAACGGCGATGAGCACAGCAGCAGCGTCGACAGGTGGTCGGTGAGCACCCGGTTGAGCTCCTCGGGCATCGATCGGTCATACGAGCGCATGCCCGCCTCCACGTGGGCGACGGGGAGGCCGAGCTGCGCCGCGGCCAGGGCGCCCGCCAACGTGGAGTTGGTGTCGCCGTAGACGAGCACCACGTCGGGCGCCAGCCCGAGCAGCAGCGGCTCGAGCGCGGCCAGCATGTGCGCGGTCTGCGCGGTGTTCGACGCGCCCAGCGCCTCACCCAGGTCGAGCCGGTGCTCCGGCGCGGGCAGCCCGAGCTCGGCGAAGAACACCTGTGACATCTCCTCGTCGTAGTGCTGCCCGGTGTGGATGAGGATCTCCTCGTGCGCCGCGCGCAGCGGCCCGGACACGGCGGCCGCCTTGACGAACTGCGGCCGGTTGCCGATCACCGTCGCGACGCGCACGGCCCCAGGGCGCCGGTCAGCGCGCCGCGGCGGCGAGCGCGTCGGCGATGTACCGGTTGACCCGCTCGGCCGCGCGCTCGGTCACCGGACCGGGGGCCCGCAGCTCGATGTCCTCGATGCGGTGCACCGGCAGCACCTCCTTGAGGCTCGAGGCGAGGAATGCCTCCTGCGCGCCCCGCAGGTCGTCGAGCGTCGTCGGCGTCTCGGTGACCTCGCAGCACGCGATCACGGCGCGCCGGGTGATCGAGTCCAGCAGGTGGTCGTCGAGCGGGGGCGTGTGCAGCTCGCCGTCGCGCACCCAGAAGAACGAGGCGGTCGGCGCCTCGAGCACCCGCCCGTGCGGCGTGATCAGGAGCGCCTCGTTGAAGCCGCGCTCGCGGGCCAGCCGCGAGCACAGCATGTTCGCGGCGTAGGACAGCGACTTGATCTGATCGAGCACGCGCGTGGGCGAGTAGGTGACGCCGCCCAGCGCCATCGTGTCGGGCAGTTCCGGCAGCGCCTCGATCAGCGCGACGCGATGTCCGCCACGGGTGGCCAGCATCCGCATGGCCGCGTCGCCGGGCTGCGTGGCCGCCAGCAGCGCCGCCGCATCGCCGGCGACGGCGTCGATGTCCAGCGGCAGCCGCAGGTTCTCGGCCGATCGGCGCATCCGCTGCAGGTGCTCGTCGAGGGCGTAGGGCACCCCGTCGTACAGGCGCACGACCTCGAACACGCCGTCGCCGCGCAGCAGGCCCTCGTCGGTGACCGGTATGAGCGCCTGCTCGGCAGGCACGATCGCTCCATCCAGGCAGATCAGCGTCATGGCTCCCACTTCCGGTTGAGGACTCGTGTGGCCACTCTAGCCGTGCTGGCCGCGCGCCTCGCCGGCGGCGGCGTGGGCCGCGAGCGCCGCGGCGAGGCGCTGCAGACCGACCGCGATCTCCCCGGGCGCGTGGGTGGTGAACGACAACCGCAGCGTGCGGGGGTCCGGCGCGCTGGCGTAGAACGGCTCCCCCGGAACGAAGGCGACGTCGTGATCGAGCGCGGTGCGCAGCAGCGCCGTCGCGTCGTGACCCTCCGGAAGCCTCGCCCACAGGAACATCCCGCCGTCGGGCCGGTTGAACTCGGCGCCCGCTGGGAGCGCGGCCGGCAGTCCGTCGAGCATCGCGTCCCGGCGGGCGCGATACGCGCCGAGCAGACGTGCCACGTGGGCATCGAGGTCCGCCTGTCCGAGGCAGTGCGCGGCCGCGAGCTGGTCGACCGTCGAGGTGTGAAGGTCGGCCGCCTGCTTGGCGATGACGAGGGGGCGCAGCAGCGTACTCGGCGCCCGCAGCCAGCCGATGCGCAGGCCCGGGGCGAGCACCTTGGACAGCGACGACACCGCGACGGTGCGCTCCGCGGCGCCCGGATGGCTGGCGATCGATGGCGCCGCGTCGCCGCCGTAGCGCAGCTCCCCGTATGGGTCGTCCTCCACGATCCAGAGATCGTGCTCGGCCGCCAGCTCGGCCAGCCGCGCCCGCCGCGCCGCTGGCAGCGTGCGACCGGTGGGGTTCTGGAAGTTGGGGACGCAGTACAGGAACTTCGGTCGGTGGGCGCCGATCAGGCCGGTGAGCGACTCGGGCTCGATCCCGTCCTCGTCGCATGGCACCGGCACGAGCCGCGCACCGGCGAAGGAGAAGGCCTGCAGCGCCGCCAGGTAGGACGGATCCTCGACGAGCACGGCATCGCCAGGGTCGAGCAGCACGGTGGCGACGAGGGACAGCGCCTGCTGCGATCCGGTGGTGACGAGGACGTCCTCCCCGGCGCCGTCGATGCCCCGCGCACGCATGCGCGTGGCCAGCGCCTCGCGCAGCTCCGGCACGCCCTCGGTGGGCGAGTACTGCAGCGACCGCGGCGCCCGGGTCGGACCGGTGACGGCGGCGAACGCCTCGGCCAGCATCTCGCCCGGGAACAGCTCCGGCGCCGGCAGACCGCCGGCGAAGGAGATGACCTCGGGGCGCTCGGTGAGCGAGAGGATGTCCCGAACCGGCGAGGACCGCACGCCGGCGAGCCGTCCGGACACGGGCGGTGGCGATGGGGCGCTGACGCCCGCGGCCGGCTGCCGTGACATCGCCGGAGCCTAGCGGGATGCCACTTCGGCTCGCTGCCGAGCATCCGCCGGGCGCCGCGGGCCGGCGCACCGGCCACGCTCGTCACGCCCGGCGGCCGCGCCACCACACCAGCAGCAGGGCGGCCACGCCGGCGACCAGCAGCGGCCAGGCGATGGCGGCGCTCAGCTGCTGCCAGGCGCTTCCGGCGAGCGCCCCGGCCAGGATGAAGGCCACGGCCCACAGCGCGCAGCCGGCAACCGTGAGGGCGACGAACGGCGCCAGCGGCACGCGGCGCGCTCCCGCCGGCAGCGACACGAACGTGCGCGCGAGCGGCAGCAGCCGCGCCACGAACACCGCCCCGCGTCCCGTGTCGATCCAGGAGCACCGACCAGCGCCGCACCAGCGACGCCACCCCCGGCACGCGCTCGGCCCAACGCGTCGCGCCGAGCGCGTAGGCGATGAGCGACCCGACCAGGTTGCCGGCCGTCGCGGCGACGACGGCCAGCGGGAAGCTCATCCAGCCGCCGCTGACCGCGAACCCGGCGAACAGCAGCGTCACCTCGCTGGGCACCGGGACGCAGGCACTCTCGGGGACCATCAGCAGGAACACGCCGAACACGCCGAGCTGCTCGATGATCGCGGTCACGGGCGCGGTGGCGGCGGAGGGTCGCGATACCCGGGTCGCGGTCGCGCACCGCCCGGACGACTCCCCCGGCCGGGCGGCGCGGGCGGCGGGGGCGGGGGCGGGGGCAGCGGGACGGCTCCGCGCGCCGGCGGTCTCGGGCGGCGATACCCGAGCGCGGCCTGCACGCTCGAGGCGCGCCACCGGGCGCCGCCGCGCGGGGTCGGCACGCCCTCGGCGTCCAGCGCGTCGGCGATCGCCTGCAGGCTCAGGCCGGCGTCGCGCAGCGTCGCGATGCGCTCGGCCGCCTCGGGCGCGTGCGCGCGCATCCCCGGGCGCCCGCGCGGCGGCCGCCCACCCACCGGGTCGTGCTCCCATCGGGATACCTCGCGCACGAGGACCACGGGCGCCCGCGACGCCGGCGAGGAGGTGTCCAGGCCGACGTCGAGAGCGACGAGGGACGCCCCGGCCAGCTCCAGCCAGTCGAGCAGGTCGACGAGCTCACGCGCCGAGGACGCCACGAGCCCCAGCTCGGCGACCAGCAGCGTCGACGCCTCCCCGGCCCGGATGCGCTCGAGCGCCCCGACCAGGCCGGAGCGCGGCCGCGCCGGCTCGTCGCGAACCGTGGCGATGACTTTGAACCGGCCGGGCTCGCCGGCCGTCGGTGCCGCGACAGCGGTGGGCCCGCCGGCGTAGACGATGGTGACACGGCTCATGCCACCTACTCTACGCTAATTATTTGCGTATGCCGCCGGTTCGGCGCGCGCTGGGCGGCTCAGTCGCTCCGGGCGACCAGCGGCGCGTCGGCGGCGCGACCGCGCCGAGCGCGGGCCGCCGCGGCCAGGCCGTCGAGGACCTCCGTCGTCGTCTCCCAGTCCAGGCACGCGTCGGTGATCGACTGCCCGTAGGTGAGCGGGGCGCCGGGAACGAGATCCTGGCGCCCGGCCACGATGAAGGACTCGAGCATCAGGCCCACGATCGCCGTCTCGCCGCCCTCCACCTGGGCGGCGACGTCGGCGGCGACCACCGGCTGGCGGCGATAGTCCTTGCCACTGTTGTCGTGAGAGGCGTCGACGATCACGCGCTCGGGCAGCCCGGCCGCCCGCAGCCGCTCCCGTGCGGCGGCGACCGAGCGCGCGTCGTAGTTCGGCGACTCGCGGCCTCCGCGCAGGATGATGTGCCCGTCGGGGTTGCCGGTCGTGTGCAGGATCGCCGGGACGCCGCTGACATCGATGCCGGCGAAGGCGTGCGGGACGGCGGCCGCACGCACGGCGTCCACGGCGACCTGCACGCTCCCGTCCGTGCCGTTCTTGAACCCGACGGGCATCGACAGACCGGACGCCAGCTGGCGGTGGATCTGGCTCTCGGTGGTGCGAGCGCCGATCGCCCCCCAGGCCACGGCATCGGCGACGTACTGCGGCGTGATCGGATCGAGGAACTCGCAGCCGATGGCCAGGCCCAGTCCGAGGACCTCGAGCAACAGCCGGCGAGCCAGCCGCAGGCCCGTGCCGACGTCGCCCGACCCGTCGAGGTGCGGATCGTTGATCATGCCCTTCCAGCCCGTCGTCGTGCGCGGCTTCTCGAAGTACACCCGCATCGCCACGCACAGGTCGCGCTGCAGCGCGGTGGCCGTCCCCGCCAGGCGCTCGGCGTAGTCCAACGCGGCGTCGTAGTCGTGCACGCTGCACGGCCCGACGACGACGAGCAGCCGGTCATCGCGGCGATCGAGGATCGCGGCAATCTCGTCGCGAGCGCGCAGGACGCCGGCCGCACGCTCGCCGGCGAGCGGCAGCTCGTGCAGCATCAGTGCCGGGCTGGCGAGCGGAACGACCCGCTCGATGCGCGTGTCGCGCACGCGGTCGGGGATCCGCGGGGCTACGGCATCGCCGGCCGTGCTGGGGTGCAGGTCGGTCACGCGTCAAACATACCCGCGTTCCCGCCCCGGGCCGCCGGCGCCGGTGCGTGAGCGCGTCACGCACCGGCCGGACGGGACGGGGCCGGCACCTCGCCGGCCGTTGTGATGCGCACCCGACCGCGACCGATGACGTCCAGCTCGCCGCCGGGTCCGCACGACGCGATCTCACTGGCCTCCCCGCGCAGCGTCCGGCGTAGACCGACGAAGGCGAAGCCGCCGACCACGGCCGGCACCCACAGCGCGATCGCGCGATAGGCCAGCACCGCGGCGGTGGCCGCGGCCAGCGGAGCGCGATAGACCACGAGCGCACCGACGAGCCCGAGGTCCACGCCTCCGATGCCGCCGGGGATGGGGATCAGACCGCCCAGCTCGCCGATCAGATAGGCGATCCAGATGATCGCCAGCGACGGCGCTCCGCCCACCGCATGGAACGTCGCCCACAGGACCATCACGTCGAAGGCGAGGTACCCGATCAGGCCGAGCAGCAGGATCGCGCTGTGCTCACGCAGGAGGAGAAGCGATTCCGACACGCCGTCGGCCAGGGCCCGCAGCAGGCGCACGCGACGCGACGCGGCGCCGTGCCGGCTCTCGGCGCGCCGGCGCAGACGGTCAGCGAAGCGGCCGGCCGCCAGCGTGACCACGATGGCCCCCGCCGCCACCAGGGCCGGGCCGAGCGTCAGCAGCAGGCTCGCGTGGCCGGGCACCACCTCGAGCGCGAGCGCGACGCCGACGATGATCAACGCCACCACGTTGGGCAGGCTGGTGAGCAGGAAGAAGGCGACGGTCCGCCGCGCCACGTACGGGCCGGGCACCCCGCTGCGCCGCAGCGCCCACACGCCGAGGGCGAGTCCGCCGGCCCCGCCCGTCGGCAGCAGCGCGTTGGCCGCCAGCTCGGACATGCCGATCTGATAGCTCACCCGCCAGGACATGCGCCGGCAGAACACGGACCGGAACACGGCCACGTAGGAGAGCCCCGACAGGTACTTCAGCGCGACGCCGACCGCCAGCCAGGCCGGGTCGGCATTGGCCAGACGCGTGCGCAGGCTGGCCAGACCGGGCACCAGCGTCACCAGCAGCACGACCAGGAGCACGATGGCGGCGATGACGATCAGCCGCGTGCGCAGGCGGTGGCGGCCGAGCTCGCCCGGCAGCGCGAGCTCGTCGCTCGACACTACGGGCACTGGACTGTCGCTGACCTGGGCCATTGCCACCGCCTCGTCCTGATGTCGACCCTAGCGCACGTCCGGCCCGAGCCGAACCGCCCACCGGCAGGCTGAGCGGACACCCCTGGCGGGACCCCGCCACGCGGAGCGCCGTAATCGGTAATAGGCCTCTACGCGGCTGTGGCTTTGACCCGATCGCAGCGGCGTCGCGCCGGCCTAGTGTCTCGGTGCATCCGTCCGAAGGAGGCGCCGCGCAGTGTTTCGCCACGTGATCGTAGGAGTCGACGGCCGTCCGGCGGCCCGCGACGCCATCGCCTTGGCGCGCCTGCTCGTCGCGCCCGACGGGCGGCTGTCCCTCGCGCACGTCCGCGCGACGGACCTGCGTCACGCTCACCGCTCGACCCGGCTCGGACGCACGGCCGCCGAGGACTCGCAGCGCCTGCTGGCGCGGGAGCGCGCCGCCAGTGACGTGGAGGCCGAGCTGGTCAGCGTCGCCGCCCCTTCGGTCGGCTGCGGCCTGCACCGGATCGCGGACACCGAGGCGGCCGACCTGCTCGTCGTCGGCTCCTGCGGCCGTGGCCTGGCCGGACGCGTGCTGCTGGGCAACGACACGCAGTCCGCCCTCGACGGGGCCCCCTGCGCCGTGGCGATCGCGCCGCTGGGTTACGCGCACGACCTCCGGGCCATCGCCATGATCGGCGTCGGCTACGACGGCTCCCCCGAGAGCGAGGCCGCACTCGCCGCCGCCCATCAGCTGGCCGGCGAACGCGCCGCCACCCTGCGGGCGCTCCGCGTCGTGAAGATGCCCACCTCCGCCTTCGCGGGATTCACGGCGGCCGCCTGGGGCCAGGAGCTGGAGGACATCCTGCGGGCGACCCGGGAGCGCATCGCCGGGCTGGACGGCGTGGAGATCACGGCCGTGCTCGGGCTGAGCGGCGAGGAGCTCGCCGCCTTCGGGGACAAGGTCGACCTGCTCGTGGTCGGCTCCCGGGGCTACGGTCAACTGCACCGCATGATGTTCGGCAGCACCGCGGCGCACCTGGCCGCCCACGGGCGCTGCCCGCTGTTGGTGTGGCCGCGCACGGCGAGCGGCGCGGAACCCGCCGACGCCACCAGCGAGGAGGAGCCGGCGGCCGTGCCGCGCCCGTGACCGCGGCTTTTCCGTGGCCGGCAGTGGGCTTGCCCGGATGGCGGCTCGAGCACGAGGCGATTACCTGTGAGTCTCTGTCCAGCTGACCGAAGGAGCGACTCATGGCCACCGTCGAGCAGTCATCGACCTTCGCCGCACCGGGAACCGCCGGCAGCCCCGTCGAGCTGCACGCGCGCTACGACAACTTCATCGGTGGTGCATGGGTCCCGCCGACCACTGGCGAGTATCGCGCCAACCTGACCCCCCGGACGGGACAGCCGTTCTGCGAGGTCGCCCACTCCGCGCCGGCGGACGTGGATCTGGCGCTCGACGCGGCCCACGCGGCCAAGGACGCCTGGGGCGAGACGTCGACGACCGAACGCTCGCGCGTGCTCAACGCCGTGGCCGACGCGATCGAGGACAACCTCGAGATGCTGGCGATCGCCGAGAGCTACGAGAACGGCAAGCCGGTGCGCGAGACGATCGCCGCCGACATCCCGCTCGCCGTCGACCACTTCCGCTACTTCGCCGACGTGATCCGGGCGGAGGAGGGCGCCATCTCGGAGATCGACAAGGACACCGTGGCGTACCACTTCCGCGAGCCGCTCGGCGTCGTCGGTCAGATCATCCCCTTCAACTTCCCGCTGCTGATGGCGGCGTGGAAGATCGCGCCGGCGCTGGCGGCCGGAAACTGCTCGGTGCTCAAGCCGGCCAGCCCGACGCCGTGGTCGATCCTCAAGCTGGCCGAGGTGATCGGGGACATCATCCCGGCCGGCGTGCTCAACGTCGTCAACGGCCCCGGCGCCGAGATCGGCAAGGCGCTCGCCACCAGCAAGCGGATCGCCAAGGTGGCGTTCACCGGCGAGACGGTCACCGGTCGCCTGATCATGCAGTACGCGGCGCAGAACATCATCCCCTCGACGACCGAGCTCGGCGGCAAGTCGCCGAACATCTTCTTCGAGGACGTCCTGGCCGCCGATGACGCGTTCCTGGACAAGGCCGTCGAGGGTCTCGTGCTGTACGCCTTCAACAAGGGCGAGGTCTGCACCTGCCCGTCGCGAGCGCTCATCCAGGAGTCGATCTACGACGAGTTCATGGACCGCTGCCTCAAGCGCATCGCGGCGATCCGCCAGGGTGATCCGCTCGATCGCACCACGCAGATCGGCCCGCAGGTGTCCACCGCGCAGCTCGAGAAGATCGAGTCCTACGTGCAGATCGGCCGCGACGAGGGCGCCGAGGTGCTGATCGGCGGCGAGCGGAACGTGCTCGCCGGCGAGCTGGCGGATGGCTACTACTACAAGCCCACCGTGCTGAAGGGCCACAACGACATGCGCGTGTTCCAGGAGGAAATCTTCGGACCGGTGCTGGCGGTGACCACGTTCAAGGACGAGGCCGATGCGCTGCGGATCGCCAACGACACGCTCTACGGCCTGGGCGCGGGCGTGTGGAGCCGCGACGGTGGTCGCGCCTATCGGATGGGGCGCGGGATCAAGGCCGGACGGGTGTGGACCAACTGCTACCACCTGTATCCGGCGCACGCCGCGTTCGGCGGGTACAAGATCTCGGGTGTCGGTCGTGAGAACCACAAGATGATGCTCGACCACTACTCGCAGACCAAGTGCCTGCTGGTCAGCTACGACCAGCACGCGATGGGGCTGTTCTAGACCGCGATGGACGCGATCGGTTTCGGTATCAGCGCCACACCGGAGGCGATCGCGATGGTCAAGCGGCTCGTGCGTGAGCACGGGCCGCTTGCCCTGTTCCAGTCCGGCGGGTGCTGTGACGGCAGTACCCCGATCTGCGTGCTGGCCGACGAGCTGCCGGCCGGCCCGCACGACCGCCGTCTCGGCGAGGTCGACGGCGTGCCGTTCTACATCGACGCCGACCAGTACCGGCGCTGGGGCGAGCCCGATTTCGTGCTCGACGTCGGCGCCGGGGCGCCGGAGGGATTCTCGATCGGCCTGTCCGACGCGCACCTCGTCACGCGCTCGCGTCCCCGCGGGCCCGCGCCGTCCGGTTGAGTCGCGGCGCCCGTCTACGGTCCGGCGGGCGCGTCGGCGTCGTCGGCGCCTTGGGCCGCCTCGTCCGCCCGCTCGACCTCGGTCTCCAGGTAGCAGGCCCGGTGATAAAGGTCGCCTTGCGCCGGCGACAGGTGGGACTCCGCCGCCCGCGAGCTCGCGCGGGCCCCATGGGGGCCCTGCACGATGAGCGCTTCGTAGACGCCGATCACGTCGCCGCAGCGCCGGCACGTCAGTCGCGCAACCACTACGGCGCTCGGCGCCCGCACTCACCCAAGGGGGCGACGCCGCCGCGCCTGTCCGGCCATCCCCGTCCTTGAGTCTGGACCATCGGGAAACCCTAGGCGGTCGCCGGCCCGTACCGATCCGCGGAAGCCACCGACCAGGGAGGGGGAAAAATACGGTGCGGTCCCGCCCTGCCGAGGCTCACCCTGCGGGCCAGCCGGCGCCGGCCCGGCCAGTCGGTAGCGAGCCGCGAGCGAAACGGGGCATTCCACCGACGCCGCGGCCGGCGCGGACGCGTAGCGTCACTGCCATGTTCCGCGCAATGACGCTATCTGCACTTGGCCCCGATCCGGTGGCGCTCGGGTCCGCGGCGCTCGGCCCCGACCCGGAGCCGCTCGGGTCCGACCGATTCGATTGCCTGATGGCGTTCGCCGCCGCCAACGCTTCGAGCCCTCCCCTTCGGCGCCCGTCACGCTTCGTCGCGACCAGGCCGGTCGACGACCTGGTCCCGGTGTCACGGCGCCGGCCCGCGCCCGTTCACGCGCGAAGCTGAGCGAAGTCCGCCTCGGCCCGGCGCTGGCGGCGTCGTCGGTGACTGCCGCGCGCTAGCTTCTACGTCGGTGCTCGCTCGTGCGCTGAGGAGACCGTCGTCCGTCCCTGACCGCTGGCCGGTCGGCTGGGAGCTCCTTGACGATCGCGGCTGGGCGCTGGTGTGGGCACCGCTGCTCGCCGGGGGCGCGGCGCTGACGATGATCATGATCGGCCTGCACGGGACGGACCTGGCCGCAGCGGTCTACCGCGTCGACCTGTTCAACAGCAGCGGCCTGACGCTGTGGGACAGCCAGTGGTACGGCGGGCACTGGACGCTGGACTACAGCGTCATCTATCCCCCCGTGGCCGGGACCATCGGCATCCCGGCCACCGAGGTGGCCAGCGCGGCCACGGCCGCCCTGATGTTCGACCGTCTCGCCGTCGCTCACTACGGACGCACAGCGAGAGCCGGCTCCCTGCTGTTCGCCATCGGGACCGTCGCGCCGGTGATCATCGGCCAGGTCCCGTTTCTGCTCGGCGAGGCCCTCGCCCTCACCGCCGTATGGGCGGCGCATCGCGGCCGGTGGACCGCGGCCGGCGCCGGCGCGGCCGCCGCGTCGCTGGCCAGTCCCCTCGCCGGCGCATTCCTCGTGCTGGCGATCGTCGCCTGGCTGCTCGCTTCCTGGCCGCGGCTGCGCGTGCGGCTCATCGGCCTGATGGTTGCGGGGCTGACGCCGATCGTGCTGCCGGAGTTGCTGTTCGCCGGGCAGGGCGCGATGCCGTTCACCGCAACCGATTTCGTCTGGCTGCTCGTCGTCGTGGCGGCGGTGGGCCTGCTCGTGCCCGTGCGCGAGCGCGCGCTGCGCATCGGGCTGGCCCTCTACCTGGCGGCGATCGTCCTCAGCTTCGTCTTCGCCACGCCGGTGGGCATCAACGTCAGCCGCCTGGGCGAGTCGCTCGGTGCCCCGCTGGCGGCGTGCGTCCTGTGGCGGCGCTCGCGCTGGCTGCTCGTCGCCGCGGTGCTCTCCCTGGCCGTGCTGCAGTGGGGGCCGGCCGTGACCACGTTCGCCGCCGGCCGCGCCGACCCGTCGACCCAGGCGGCGTACTTCCGGCCGCTCGTATCGTTCCTGCGGGCGCGCGAGCGCCCGCTGGGGCGGGTCGAGCTCGTGCCCACCGCCCTGCACTGGGAGGCGGCGTACGTGGCGCCGTACATCCCATTGGCGCGGGGCTGGGAACGACAGCTCGACGTCGCCGACAACCCAATCTTCTACGGCAACGCTCAGCGTCTGGATCCGAGCAGCTATCGCGCCTGGCTGCTCGACAACGGCGTCCGCTACGTCGCGCTGCCGGCCGTCGCGCTCGACTATGCCGCCGTGGCCGAGGGCCGCCTCGTGCGGGCCGGGGTCCCCGGCCTGCGGCTCGCCTGGCGCAACGCGAACTGGCGCGTCTACCTCGTCATCGGCGCGCCCGGGATCGTCAGCGGTCCCGCCCGGGGCGCCGCCATCGACGCCAGCCACGTGGCGCTCGTGGCGACGGCGCGCGGCACGATCCTGCTGCGCGAGCGCTACGCCCCGAACTGGACGGTCCTGGCGGGCGACGCGTGCCTGAGCGAGAGCGCGGGCGGCTGGATCGACATCCAGGCGCTCCGCCCGGGCGCGATCAGGCTCGGCCTGTCGCTGCTTCCCGGCGCCCCCGCCGGCGTCACGTGCCGGGCGCCTCAGCGCGCGTAGACCGCGAAGAAGTCCCGGTCGTCGGGACTGAGATAGCGCAGGTCGGAGCGGTTCATGTCGGGCAGCAGGTTCTTCGGATCGCCGGCCCCCGGAACCCCGTAGGTGATGAAGCTCACCCAGTAGGAGTTGATGTCGAGCTGCATCGCGCGGATCGCACCGGCTCGGGCGAGCGTGCTGGCCAGGCTCGTGACGGTCTGGTAGTCGCCCGCGGCATAGATCAGGTTGCCGTGACGGTCGACGCCGATCCCCGAACGCCAGACGAGGACCGCGTTGCCGACCGTGGCACCCCACAACGAGCTGTCGCCGACCGCGGGGCTCACCCTGCCGCCCGCGACGATCAGCGGCAGGTTCTGGCGCGCGAAGGCGACCGAGGACGGCACGTTGGGCCCGCCCGTCCAGTCCACGACGTCCACGACGCCGTCCCGGTAGCCGACGATCGTCGCCTGGCCGTCGTGCAACGCGGCGTACGTGCGGCCGTTGAGGGCGAAGCCGCCGTGGTCGTCGTTGAGCTTGAAGCCGCTGTTGAAGGTGGCCAGCAGCTGGCCGCGGCGCGACATCGGTACGTCCATCGGACCGCGGCTCGGCAGCGTCACCGACGGCTCGAGCAGGCCGGGATTGAGCGTGATGACCGTGCGGCGCGGGTCGATCCAGGCCAGCCCCGCCACCACGCGCGGATAGTCGGGCTGGTTGCGCAGCGTGGTCACCAGCACGGGCGGCCGGGCGCGCAGGCTCGGCCGGATCGCCCGCCACACCCCCTCCCCCGGCAGCGCCGGCGACACGAGCGCCGGGACACGGCCGGGGAGATACAGGCGCCGCGAGGCCGCACGCGCTGAGGCGGCGGCGCCGTAGCCGACGGCGGGAAGCGCGCGCAGCGTGGGACCGCCTTTGCTCGGCGCCGTCAGCGTGTAGTACTCAGACTCGACCGCGGCCACGATCCCGGCGGCGCCGTGGTCGCGCAGCCATTCCACCGAGCGGACGCCGAGACTCGAGTTGGACCGTCCCACCATCGTGCCCACGTATGAGAAGGCCACCGGCGCCAGCGCCACCAGCGTGGCGACCAGGACGATGCGGCGGATCCGCCGCGCGGATGGTCGCGGTCCCGGGGCGGCCCGCCGAGCCGGCGCCGACCGGACGGCCGGGGTCGTGGGAACGCTGCCGAGCGCCATCCCTCGAGGGTAAGTGCATGTGCGAGCACTCCGGACATCCGCTGGCGCCGGGTGAGAGGGTTCTCACCGACCGCCCGGCACGAGCAGCGACACTCTGCACATGCTTCACCGTCCCGGCGCCATGCCGGTAGCCGACCGGCCGGTGGGCGCGGGGGCGCTCGAGCCGCAGCGCCTGCTGTGCGGCTGGGGTCGCACGGCGCCGACCCGTGCCCGGGTCACCCGACCGGCGAGCGTCGACGAGGTGAGCGAGGCCGTCTCGACCGGCACGAGCCTGCTGGCGCGGGGGGCGGGACGCAGCTACGGCGACGCCGCACAGAACGCCGGCGGGCACGTGCTCGACATGACCGGACTTGACCGCATCAGCTCGATCGACGCGCAGGACATGAGCGTTCGGGTGCAGGCGGGCGCGACGCTCGCGCACCTGCTCACCGCCCTGGCCGCCCGCCGCCTGACGCTGCCGGTGGTGCCCGGGACGTGCTCGGTGACCGTCGGAGGGGCGATCGCCAGCGATGTCCACGGCAAGAACCACCACCACGACGGCGGCTTCGGCGCGTACGTACGGTCGCTGACGCTGTGCACGCCGGAGGATGGCTGTCGCGAGGTCTCGCCGAGGACAGACCCGCAGCTGTTCTGGGCCACCCTTGGCGGCATGGGCCTGACCGGCGTCGTGGTGGAGGCCACGCTTCGCGTCGAGGCACTGCCGTCGCGCTGGGTGGCCGTCGACAGCGACCGCACCGACGGCCTCGAGCAGACGCTCGCGCTGCTCTCGTCAACGGAGCGCCACCGCTACTCCGTGGCCTGGCTCGACCTGCTCGCCCAGGGGCGTGGCTATGGACGGGCGATCATCGAGCGCGCCGACCCGTGGCCACTTGCCGATGGCGTCGCGCCCAGGCGCCGGTCGGGGCGCGCCGATCCGCCGCTGGCGGCGGTCCCCCGCATACAGGTGCCCGCGCGGGTACCTGTGCGGCTGCTCCCGACATCCGGCGTGCGGACGTTCAACGCGCTGCGATGGAGCCGCGCGCCTCGCCGCGAGCGGGCCCGACCGGTCGCCCGCGCTCCGTATCTGTTTCCGCTGGACGTGCTGGGTGGATGGAACCGGCTGTACGGCCCCGCCGGGATGACCCAGTACCAGTTCGTCGTCCCCGACGGCGCGGAGGAGCAGCTGCTGCGCGCGACGCGCCACTTCGGCGACCGTCACCTGCCCGTGTATCTCGCAGTGTTCAAGCGATTCGGACCCGCCGCCGACGGCCCGTTGTCCTTCCCGCTGGCCGGCTGGACGGTGGCCGTGGACCTCCCGGCCGACACGCCCGGTCTGCCCGCAGCGCTCGACGAGCTCGACGAGCTGATCGCCGGGTGCGGCGGGCGCGTGTACCTCACCAAGGACGCCCGCCTGCGGCGCGATGTCGTGGATCGCATGTACCCGAGGCTGCCGGAGCTGCGCGCACAGTGCGCGCGGGTGGACCCGCACGGCGTGCTGGGCTCGGACCTGTCGCGACGCCTGGCGCTGCTCGAGGACGATCGGTGAGTCGCGAGCATCCGGGCACGTTCGGCCGGCGAGTGCTCGTGCTGGGCGGCACGTCTGAGATCGGGCTGGCGATCGTCGCCGAGCTGCAGCGCCTGGCACCGCGCGAGGTGGTGCTCGTCGGCCGCGACGCCGCGGGACTGGCCCAGGCCGGCGAACAGCTCGAGCGCGCCGGCATCGCCGACGCGCTCGGCATCACGCTCGATGCACGGGACCTCCCCGCCCACGCCGACGTGCTCGACCAGGCGTGGGAGCGTCTCGGCGGGGTCGACCTCGTCATCCTGGCCGTCGGCATCCTGGGCGAGCGCGGCGGGCTGCCATCGGATGTCGCCGGCGCGCTGGAGGTCCTGGAGGTCAACCTTCTCGACGCCGGCGCGCTGCTCATGCACTGCGCCGAACGCCTGCGCCGGCAGGGCGGCGGGACGGTGGTTGTCCTGTCATCGGTCGCGGCGGAGCGGGCGCGTGCCGCGAACGTCGTGTACGGCGCCTCCAAGGCGGGCCTGGACGCGCTCGCCCAGGGACTCGCCGACGCGTTGCGCCCGGATGGCGTCGGCGTGCTCGTCGTCCGTCCCGGGTTCGTGGCGACGAAGATGACCCACGGCCTGGAGCCGGCGCCCCTGGCCACGACCCCGGCGGCCGTCGCCCGCTCGGTCGCGCAGGGACTCACCCGAGGCGCCCACACGGTGTGGGCGCCGCCCGCGCTGCGCTGGCTGATGCTCGCCCTGCGTTCGCTGCCTCGTCCACTGCACCGTCGGCTGAACCGGTGAGGCGGCTCGCGGCGGCCTCACGCCCCAGGCCCGACGGCGAACCGCCGCCACTCAGCGCGCGTAGACGGCGAAGAAGTCGCGGTCGTCCGGCGAGAGGTAACGATCCGGGGTCCGCGTCATGTCGGCCAGCAGATTGGCCGGCGAGCCGGCGCCGGGCTCGGAGTACGTGATGAAGCTCACCCAGAAGGAGTTGATGTCCAGCTGCATGGCCCGCACCGCGCCGGCCCGAATGAGGATCGCGGCGAGCGAGCCGACGGTCTGATTGTCGGCCGCGGCGTAGACGAGGTTCCCGGCGGCGTCGACGCCGATCCCGGAGCGCCACACGCGGATGGCGTTGCCGACGGTCACGCCCCACTGGGGTCCATCGCTGAGATTCGGGTTGGGTCGCCCGCCTTCGACGATCAGCGGGAGGTTCTGGCGGGCGAAGTCGACGCCGGGCGGCAGCCGGTCGCCGCCGCTCCAGGAGACGACGTCCACGCGCCCGTCGGTGTGGTGCACGAGCGTGGCCATCCCGTCCTTCAGCGCGGCGTAGATGACGCCGCCGTCGGCGAAGCCACCGCCGGAGTCCCGCAGCTTGAAGGCACTGTTGAACGTGGCCAGCAGCTGCCCGCGATCGGCGGGGGGCACCTCCATCGGCCCGCGGGGCAGCGGCACCGACGGCTCCAGCCGTCCCGGGTACAGCGCGAGCGTCGTCCGTGCCGTGTCGATCCACGCGACGCCGGCCACCATGCGCGGGTAGTCGGGGTCGCTGCGCAGCGTCGTGATCTGCACCGGCGCGTCGCGTCCGGTGAACGTCTCGCTCGGTGACCACACCCCCTCCCCGGGCAGCGCAGGCGAGAGGACCGGGGCGATGTCGCGCGGATGAAGCGTGTCGGCGCCGGACAGGCGCTCGCCGGCGCCGGGGAGCACGCGCAGCCCCGGGCCGCCGGTCGCCGGAGCGTTGAGGGAGTAGTACGCGTCCTCGATCTGTACCGCCACCCCGGCCGCCCCGTGGTCGCGAAGCCATTCGAAGGAGCGAATCGCGAACGTCGAGTTCGACGGACCGGCCATCGTCGACACATACGACGCGGCGACGGGCGCGAGGCTGAGCAGCCACGCGATGACGATGATCCGGCGCAGCCTGCGCCGCGGCGTCACGCGCGCGGGGAGCGGGCGCACCGGTCGGCGCGGGGACGTGGGGACGAATCGGCTCGTGCGGATGGACTACGGCGCCGTCCGGCCGCCCCCTCCCGGCGGCGGCCGAAGCTGAGACGATCCTCACGCGTCGAGCGCGGCCGCACACCTCGCGGATTCTCGGAGTCCTCTCAGCAAGCGTTGAGACGCGTCTTAGCTGGCCGCATCAGGGTGTCGCCATGGCAGGGGAGAGGACCGCCAGGTGAACTCGGCCGAGGACATTCAGGTCTCCGGAGGCGCCCGTCGCCACGCGTCCACCCGGGTGGCCCCGCGCACGCGGGATCACCGCCGCAAGCGGCGCGCGGTGGCGCTCGCCCTGTGGATGATCGTGGCGGTCAACGGCGGACTGATCGTCTGGCTGTGGCTGCACGGCGGCGGCATCAGCGGTGTCCAGGGCTCGGCCGACCTGTACACCAGCATCGGGCGGATCACCGGTCTGGTCGCCGTCTATCTCGCGCTCATCCAGGTGCTGCTGCTGGCGCGCCTGCCGCCGCTGGAGCGCCTGGTGGGCTTTGACCGGCTCACCCATTGGCACCGGCTCAATGGCAAGGTCTGCCTGCTCCTGGTGCTGGCCCACGTCGTGTTCATCACCATCGGCTACGCGGGCAGCGATCAGATCTCGGTGCCCAGCGAGTTCTCGCGGCTGCTCAGCAGCTATCCGGGGATGGTCACCGCGACGATCGGCACCGCGCTGATGATCGCCGTCGTGGTCACCTCGCTGGTGATCGTCCGCCGGCGCCTGCCCTACGAGGCGTGGTACCTCGTACACGTCAGCGTGTACGCCGGCATTGCGCTGGCGTACCTGCATCAGATTCCCACCGGCAACGAGTTCACCGCCAGCACCTCCCAGGCGGATTATTGGATCGGCCTGTACGTCGTGACACTGCTGCTGCTGCTGACGTTCCGCGTCGCGTGGCCCGCCTATCGGGCGCTGCGGTTCCGGCTGCGCGTCGCCGCCGTGCACGAGGAGGCCCCCGGCGTCGTCTCGCTGACGATCACCGGCCGCGACCTCGAGCGCCTCCCGGCCCAGGCCGGCCAGTTCATGCTGTGGCGCTTCCTCAGCCCGGGGCGCTGGTGGCAGACGCATCCCTTCTCGCTGTCGGCGGCCCCGGACGGGCGCCGACTGCGCATCACCGTCAAGGCGGTCGGACGCTTCAGCGACGAGCTCGCGCGCGTGAGACCGGGCACGGCGGTGGTCGCCGAGGGGCCGTTTGGCACCTTCACCGCCGAGCGCCGCTCGCGCCCGCGGGTCGCGCTGATCGCCGGGGGCATCGGGATCACGCCGCTGCGCGCGCTGCTGGAGGAACTACCGGCGGCGCCCGGCGAGCTGGCCCTCATCTACCGCGTCATCGACGAGCGGCAGCTCGTCTTCCGCGACGAGCTCGACGAGTTGGCCCGCGCTCGCGGTGCCGACGTGTTCTACGTCGTGGGCGATCATCGCTCGGCGCCGGGTGGCGACCTCCTGTCGGCGGCCGCGCTGCTGCGGATGCTGCCCGATCTCGCCGAGCGCGACGTGTACCTCTGCGGCCCGAAGGCGATGATGGACGCCGCGCGCCGAGAGCTGTTGGCAGCCGGCGTGTCCCGCGGCCACCTGCACAGCGAGCGCTTCGCGCTCGCCACCTGAACCCGACCAGAATAAGGAGACCCCATGCATCGATCCGTCCCTGCCGTCGTCGGCGCCGTCACCGCCCTGACCCCGACCGCCGTCGCGCTCACCGCGAGCGCCGAGGCGGCATCGGTGGCCTCGACCTCGGCCACGCACAACTACACGGGCTCGGCGGTGAGCACCCGCTACGGCATCGTCCAGGTGTCGATCTCGGTGAGCGGGAGGACGGTCGTCAACGTGTCGGCGACGCTGCCCACCGACCGCCCGCGCTCGGCCTTCATCAACCAGAAGGCCGGCCCGATCCTGCGCAGCGAGGCGCTGAAGGCGCAGAGCGCGCACATCCTGAAGGTGTCGGGCGCGACGGTGACGAGCGGCGCGTACGCGCAGTCGCTGCAGGCGGCGCTGACGGCGGGGCATGTCTGAGCCGCCCACCGAGCCGGAGTGGACGGGCCATCGCCATCGCCTCGAGCACGTGATGGGGATGCCGGTCGGCGTCGACGTCTGCGACCGCGTCGTCGCGGAGGACGACGTCGACCGTGTATACGACTGGCTGCGCTTCGTCGACGCGACGTTCAGCACCTATCGCCAGGACAGCGAGATCAGCCGACTCAACCGCGGTGAGCTCACGCTCGCGGATGCCCATCCGGCCGTGCGCTCGGTGCTGCGCCGCTGTGCGCGGCTGCGGGCGCGGACCGCCGGCTACTTCGACATACGCACCGGCGCCAGCCGCGGCGCGGGCGCGTTCGGCGGCGAGACGGTGGATCCGTCCGGGCTGGTCAAGGGGTGGTCGATCGCCGGCGCCGCTCGCCTGCTCGAGCGCGCGGGTGCCCGCAACTACTGCGTCAACGCGGGCGGAGACCTGCGCGTCGGCGGCGTGTCGTGGGAGGGCACGCCCTGGCGCGTGGGCATTCAGCACCCGCGCATCCGCGATCGCGTGGCGGCGGTGCTCGCCACCAGCGACGTGGGAATCGCCACGTCGGGGTCCTATGAGCGCGAGGCGCACATCGTCAACCCGCACACGGGCCAGCCGCCCCAGGGCGTGCTGTCGGTGACCGTCGTCGGGCCCGACGTGGCTCAGGCCGACGTGTACGCCACCGCCGCCTACGCCATGGGTCCGATGGGTGCGCAATGGTGTGCCGGGCTCCCCGGGTACGCGGCGCTCGTGATCCTCGAGGATGACACGGTGCTCTCGACACCCGGCATGGCGCGGTACCGCGTCGACGGCGCATGAGCACCGCGCCGGGTGCACCGCCGGCGGCTGTCGATCACCGGTTCGGCTGCGAGTGAGCCTGAGAGAATCCTCACGAGGGCAAGGCAGGCCCCTGCGCCGGCTCTGCGTACCGATACGGGGATGCCGGCGCTGACGGAGACGACCCTGGATCGCGCGCGCCATGTGCGGATGCCGGCATGAGCCCGGATGCCGCGCCCAAGCGTCGCGCCGCGGCCGCACCGCGACCGCAAGCGACCGATGTGTACGCGGCTCGCGAACGCCGCCGACGCGAACAGCGTTTTGCCGAACGCCGGCGCGACCTGGGCACCGATGCGATCATCGGAGCGGCCGTCGCCGCCGCGGTGCTCCTGCTGGCTCCCGGGCTGGGGATCCTGGCGCTCGTGAGCATCCCGGTCGCCATCCTCCTCATGGCCACGACGGTGGCGGGACATCGCCGGCGACGCCGGCTGCGCAGCGTGAGCGATCGGCGGACTACGCGGTCGCGCACGCCGCGCTAGCCCCCGTCTGGGCCGCCTGGCTACGTCTCGCCGGCGGCGCGGTAGTGCTCGCGCCAGATGAGGCGGTGCAGCGGAATCCAGCGCGGAATGTCCCGCACGATCGGCAGCAGCGGGATGCAGATGAACAGCAGGCTCATGACGCCCATCACGATCAGTACCAGGATGTCGGCGTTGGCCGAGGTCGAGAACGGCTTGATCTGGTACCACATCGTGTACAGCCACAGCCAGACCTGCCCGGGATAGCTGCCGGTCTCGTTCATCATGCCCCACTGCTCGCCGAGCAGGTGGTCGTTCTGAGCCCGGGCGGCGAGCAGACCGCCGTCGGCCATGAACAGCAGCGGCTTGGTGTAGTCGGTCTGGAAGAACTGGTTGCTCGTCAGCAGCGCGCCGTCGAGGCCGCCGCTCTGGGCCAGGGCCAGCAGCGAGTTCATCATCACCGGCACCGGCCCGTAGTCGCCGGCGGGCACGACGACGGAGTTGCCCGGGCCCGTGGTCGCCTTGTTCAGCGCGTTCGTGTACGCGGTGGTCCACGCCGCCTGGGTGCTGGCCGGCGCCGCCCGGTAGGTGGCGATGGCGGCCTGGACCGCCGGCTGGTTGGGAATGCTGTGCAGCGGGTTGATGACGTAGTCGTCGGCGGTGTTGATCGGGTGGTCCACGCCGAGCCACTTCTGCAGATAGATGGGTCCGGCGTGCTGACCGTCGCCGTTGTGGTTGTAGGGCGGGCCGTAGGTCGCCGTGCCGCTGGACCCGTCCAGCTCGCTGACGGCCGTGGTCACGAAGTCGACCGGCATCTGCTGGGACCACTGGGCCACCGTGCTCGGCTTCTCGTCGGGAGATGAGAACAGGACGGTCAGGACGACGGCCAGCAGGAGGACCACCCCGAAGGCGATCGTCACCTCCTTGACCAGGTCGTACCGGCGGTACGCGCCATGCCACTCGCGGGCGGCGTCGTCCTCGGCCCGCCAGGTCGCGCGCCAGCGCCCCCAGAAGCTCATGACTGAACTCCGTCGGACGGCGCGGTCGGCGCCGGCGCCGCCGCCAGCTCCTTGAGCGGGAACGGCGGTACGACGCCGTGGCGACGCACGAGCAGGATGTGTCCGACGACGAGCGCGACCACCGCGAGCGGCAGCAGCAGGATGTGGTACGAGTACATCTGGCCGAAGTTGGTGAGGTTGAAGAACGTGCCGACGCCGACCGAGTTCATCGCGTCCTTGGCCTGGGTGGAGATCCACTGGGCGTCGAAGTTCTGCTGTGAGACGTAGCCGGTGAGCGCACACGGGATCGCGATCAGGAACGTGATCGCACCGCTGATCCACACCCGGCGGCGCCCGCCCCGCCAGGCGGCCATCCAGTACTTGCCCCACAGATGGATGACCATGAAGAAGAAGAACAGCTCCACGGCCCACAGGTGGATGCTGTTGAAGAAGTGCCCGATGCCGGTGTCGTGCCACCAAGCGGGCCCCTTGAGCGCCAGGATCATGCCCGAGCCGATGAGGACGCCGAGGCTGGCCAGCGAGAGCGCACCGAACACGTAGATCCACGAGGCGACGTAGCTGGGCTGCTTGTCGGGCAGTAGTCGCTCCGGCGGCCAGCGGGTGACCACCGCTGTGCGGAGGTGTTCGGTCCAGGTGGGGTCGGCCTGCGGCTCGCCGGCGGGCGGCTGGGCGGCGGGGGGCGGCTCGACGACGGTCATGACGCGCTCCCGCTCTGGCGCTCGCCGTGACTGGGGAATGGCAGCGCGATGGCCAGCGCGAAGACGACGAACATCAGCACGATGACGAGGATGTTCGGCACCGACAGCTGGATGAAGTGCCAGTGCACGACGTGCGCTGGGTTGTTCAGGTTGAAGATCGCGCCCAACACGGCTCACCGCCCCGCGTTTCGAAGTTGACCGGGACGACGATACGGTCGTCCCGGTCGCCCGGCCACGGGGCGCCGCCGCAGTCACCCTGCGGGTTTCCCACAGCCGTCAGGTCTGCTCCGGCACCATCTCGATGGCGCCGCACGGGCATTCCTTGGCGCAGATCCCGCAGCCCTTGCAGTAGTCCAGGTCGAACGCGTAGGGGACGTCGTCGGGTCCCAGCTTGATCACCGCGTTGTCGGGGCAGACGCCGAAGCAGTTGTCGCAGGAGAAGCAGTTGCCACACGACAGGCAGCGTCGCGCCTCGAACAGAGCCGAGGACTCGCCAAGCCCGTGCACGACCTCCTCGAAGGTGGTCTGGCGGCGCACGTCCTGCAGCAGCGGGCGCACCGTGCGGGGCGCGTCGGTGTAGTACCAGGGGTTGATCTCCTCGAAGCCGGCGAGCTCGGCCTGCGGCTCGGCCGGCACCGCGCGACCCCCGAGCCAGCCGTCGATGCAGCGCGCAGCGCGGCGGCCGTGGCCGATCGCCACCGCCACCATGCGCTCGTCGGGGACCATGTCGCCGCCGGCGAACACGCCGGGATGACCGGTCATCATCTGGTCGTCGACGCGGACCATGTGGTCGGCGATCTCCACGCCGGCCAGACCGTCGAGCAGGCCGAGGTCCGCGTCCTGGCCGAGCGCGAGCACCACCGCATCGGCCTCGAGCTCCTCGAACTCGCCGGTCGGCTGGGGGAAGCCCGACGCGTCGAGCGCCATGCGCTCGATCCTCAGTGTGCCGCCGTCGGCGCCGGCGATCGTCGAGAGCCAGCGGAAGGTGATGCCCTCCTGCTCGGCCTCGAGCATCTCGCTGTCGTGGGCGGGCATGCGCTCGCGCGTGCGCCGGTACACGACGATCGGTTCGGTGGCGCCGAGCCGCTGCGCGCTGCGCGCGGCGTCGAGCGCGGTGTCGCCGCCCCCGTAGACGACCACGCGACGGCCGAGCTGCGGGCGCTCGCCCTCCTCCACGCCGTGCAGCATCGCGACGGCATCGAGGACGTGCGTCGCCGTGCCGCCGGGGATCTCCGTGTGTCGGGCCACGTGCGCGCCGACGGCCAGGAACGCCGCGTCGTAGCCACCCTCGCGCATCACCGCCCCGAGATCATCGACGCGCTCTCCGCAGCGCAGCTCGACGCCGAGCGCGAGGATGCGGTCGATCTCGGCGTCGAGGACGTCGCGCGGCAGGCGGTAGGCGGGAATGCCGTAGCGCATCATGCCGCCCGGCTTGGCCGCCTGCTCGCGAATGGCGACGTGATGCCCGCGGCGCGCCAGCTGGTAGGCGACCGACAGGCCCGACGGGCCGGCACCGACCACGAGCACCCGCTTGCCGGTGGCCGGAGGCGGCGGATCGAGTTGCCAGCCGGCGCGGATCGCCTCGTCGCCGAGGAAGCGCTCCACCGAGTTGATGCCGACCGCCTCATCCAGCTGGGCGCGGTTGCACACGCTCTCGCAGGGGTGAAAGCACACGCGTCCCATCACCGCCGGCAGCGGGTTATCGGCGACGAGGATGCGCCAGGCCCGCTCGTAGCCGTCGCCGCCGGACTGGGCCTCGAACAGCCAGCCCTGGATGTCCTCGCCGGCCGGGCAGCCGTGGTTGCACGGGGGCAGGCGGCGCACGTACACCGGTCGTTCGGTGCGCCAGTCACCGGTGCGGTTGGCCAGGCTCGATCCGACGTCGAGCGTGATCGCGAATGGCCGCTCGTCGCTCATGCCGGCCCCCGCTCGCCGGCGGCCAGCGCATCGAGCAGGCCGATCTCCGCCTGCGGCTCGTCGGCGTCGGCGAGCAGCCCGAAGCGCTCGATGTTCCGGTCGGCCGAGGCCTGCAGGCGGGCCACGACGTCCGGACGTCCCTCGCCGGCGAACAGGTGGGCGAAGCGCTTCTGGGGACGCAGGTACGCCTCCACGCCGACGCGGCGGCGGATGCGCGACACCGACGTGATGCGGCCGTCGACGGCCTCGAACACCGGAAACAGGCCGCTCTCGGCGGCCAGCCGGGCGATCTGGATCGTCTCGCCCGGCGCCGACCCCCAGCCGAGCGGACAGGGCACGAGCACGTGAACGTAGCGCGCGCCGTGGAAGTCCATCGCGCGGGTCACCTTGCGCTCCAGGTCGCGCAGGTCCGCGACCGTCGCGGTGGCGACGTAGGGGATCTCATGCGCCATGGCGATCAGCGGGGCGCTCTTGCCCTGGCCGAAGGCGTTGCCGGCATGGCCGCCGATCGGCTCGGTCGTGGCCGTGCGTGCCGCCGGCGGCGTCGCGGCCGACCGCTGCACCCCGGTGTTCATGTAGCCCTGGTTGTCGTAGCAGACGTACAGCACGTCGTCGCCGCGCTCGAACATCCCCGACAGGCAGGCGAAGCCGATGTCAACGGTGCCGCCATCGCCGCCCTGGCCGACCACCCGCACGTCGCTGCGGCCCTTGGCGCGCAAGGCCGCCGCCACCCCGGTCGCCACGGCGGGCGCGTTGGCGAACAGCGAATGGATCCACGGGATCTGCCACGAGCTCTCCGGATACGGCGTGGTGAACACCTCCAGGCAACCGGTGGCGTTGGCGGCCACGAGCTGACCGCCGGTCGCGCGCATGGCGGCGTCGAGCGCGTAGCGGGCTCCGAGCGCCTCGCCGCAGCCCTGGCAGGCGCGGTGTCCCTTGGTGATCGCGTTGGAACGCGCCGGATCGGCCTGCACCGAGCGGTCGCCTTCGTCGAGCAGGCGCCCACCCACCGCGAAGGTTCCGGTCTGGTACAGGGGAAGCTCGGTGCTCATACCGGTCCCCCGGCGACCACGCCCAGCTCGCGCAGGATGCTCTCCGCGTGCGGCCCAGCGTGTCCCTCGCCGCGCGCTCGCGACAGCTCGCGTTCGACGACGTCGGTGCGCAGGTCCAGGAACTGCAGCTCGCCGAGCTCGCCGGCCAGTGCCTGCGCCAGCAGTCCGTGCAGCGAGCGCCGGGTGATCGCGCGTCCCCCGAGTCCGGCGATCACCGTGTGGGCCTCGGTCGGCAGTCCGGCCAGCGCGGTCCGCACGTTGGCCGACACGATCCCGCCGACCCCGACGGCGAACGCCCGCTCGAGCACCACCACACGGCGCGCCGAGGACAGCGCGGCGCGCAGCTCGGCCAGCGGGAAGGGCCGGAACGCCTTCAGCGCGACGGCCCCGACCGCGTGGCCCTGCTCGCGCAGGTCGTCGACGACCTCGCTGATCGTGCCGAGCACCGAGCCCAGGGCGAGCACGATCGTGTCGGCATCGTCGCTGCGGTAGCCATCGAGCAGGCCACCCGACGCGCGGCCGAAGCGCCGGCGGAATTCGCCGGCCACCTCGGGGATCAGGTCGAGGGCCTGGATCTGCTTGGCGTGGGCGAGGTAGCGCACCTCGGTGAACGCCTCCGGACCAACCATCGCGCCGATCGTCATCGGATGCTCGGGGTCGAGCAGCTGGCGGGGCTGATACGGCGGCAGGAACGCATCCACATCGGCCTGCTCGGGCACCTCGAGCGGCTCGAACGCGTGGGTGAGCACGAACCCGTCCATGCACACCATCACCGGCGTCGACAGCTCCTCGGCGATCCGGAAGGCCTGGGCGTGCAGGTCGACGGCCTCCTGGTTGTCGCTGGCGTACAGCTGGATCCAGCCGCAGTCACGCATCGCCATCGCGTCGGAGTGGTCGTTCCAGATGTTGATCGGCGCGCCGATCGCCCGGTTGGCGACCGTCATCACGATCGGCAACCCCAGCCCGGCCGCGTTGAACAGCGCCTCGGCCATGTAGAGCAGGCCCTGGCTGGCCGTCGCGGTGTACGCACGTGCGCCCGCCGCCGAGGCACCGATCGCCACCGACATGGCGGCGAACTCCGACTCGACGTTCACCACCTCGCACGGTCGCAGCTCGCCGCTGAGCGCCAGGCGCGAGAGCGCCTCGACGATGTGCGTCTGCGGGGTGATCGGATAGGCGCACACGACCTCGGGGCGGCAGCGAGCCACCGCGCGTGCCACCGCCTGCGATCCCTCGAGCTGCTCACGCATCGACGCGCACCGGTATGTGGGTGAAGGCCTCGCGGGCGGCGGCGGCATTGCCCGACGCGGCGGAGCCGCCGAAGCGCTCGCCGATCGCCCGCTCCAGGGCGCCGAGCGAGACCACGCCGGTGAGCGCCGCCAGCGCGCCGAGCAGCGCGGCGTTGGGGATCGGGCGACCGGTGTGGGCCCGCGCGATCTCGGCGGCCGGCACGGTGGCCAGCCGCTCGGGACGATGGCGCTCGCGCAGCTCGGACAGGCCGAGCTCGTCGATGCCGCGGGTCGAATTGATGAGCACGTAGCCATCGTCGACCAGGCCGCCGAACACGTCGACGTGGTGCAGGAGGGTCGGGTCCTGCACGACGACGGCATCCGGCTCGGCGATCGGCTCGCGCAGGCGGATCGGCCGCCGGTCGATGCGGCAGAACGCCACCACCGGGGCGCCCATGCGCTCGGAGCCGAAGCTCGGGAACGCCTGCGCTTCCAGCCCCTCGTCGAACGCCGCCAGCGACAGCAGCTCGACGGCGGTGACGACGCCCTGTCCCCCGCGACCGTGGACGCGGATCGAGATCATCGCGAGCGGGTCGCCCGGCGCTCGCGCGCATCATCGAGCAGCACCCGCTGCTCGGCGGCGGCCACGAGCGCGCGCGTGCGATCGACCACGTCCATGTTCACCGAGATGCAGTCGATGCCGGCGCGCACGAGCAGGTCGGCGTATTCGGGGTGCACCGAGGGCGCCTGGCCGCAGATCGACGTGCGCAGCCCGAGCGCGCGAGCGCGGGGGATGAGCTCGCCCAGATAGGCTACGACCGCCGGGTCGCGCTCGTCGAAGGTCTCCGCGAGTACCTCGTTGTCACGATCGGCCCCGAGCAGCAGCTGTGTCAGGTCGTTGGAGCCGACCGAGATCCCGGCGATGCCGAGCGCGGCGTAGTCGGCCAGGTTGAACAGCACCGAGGGCACCTCGGCCATGACCCACAGCTCGAACCCGGGGCGCGAAAGCAGCCCCGACTCTGCCACCAGCTCGCGGCAGCGGCGCAGCTCGGCGGTGGTGCGCACGAACGGCAGCATCACATGCAGGTTCTGGTGACCCTCGTCCCACACGCGCTTCAGCGCCTCCATCTCCAGGGCGAAGACGTCGGGCTCCTGGGTGTAGCGCAGCGCACCGCGATAGCCGATCATCGGGTTCGCCTCCTCGGGCTCGAAGCGATCCCCGCCACGCAGGTTGCGAAACTCGTTCGTGCGGAAGTCGATCGTGCGGTAGGTGACCGGCCGGGGCGCGAACGCCGAGGCGAACGTCGCCAGCCCGGCAGCCATCGCGTCCACGAACGTATCCGCCCGCCCCTCCTCGAGCAGCGTGCGGGGATGGTCACCCTTGAGCGCCTCGAGCACCATCAGCTCGGCGCGCAACAGCCCGACCCCGTCGGCGTCGAGCGCCGCGGCGTGCTCCACCTGCGAGGGCTCGGACAGGTTGACCAGGATCTGCGTGCCGGTCACCGGACGGGCCGGTGCCGAGGCCCCCACCGCCGCTGCGGCGGGCGGGGCCGGCTCGCGGGCGCCCTCCAGGACCACCCCGTGCGTCGCGTCGACGGTGACGATCTCGCCGTCGCGCAGCGTGCGCGTCGCCTCGCCGGTGCCGACCACGCAGGGGATGCCCAGCTCGCGCGACACGATCGCGGCATGGCAGGTCATGCCGCCGGAATCGGTCACGATCGCCGCGGAGCGGCGCATGAGAGGCACCCAGTCGGGCGCGGTCATGTGGGTGACCAGCACGTCCTGATCGCCGAGGCGATCGGCGTCCTGCAGCGTCTTGAGCACGCGGACCGCTCCGCTGGCCTGTCCCGGCGCGCCGCCGAGACCGCGCAACAGCACGGTGCCCTGAGCCTCGGTGGCCGGCGCCGCCACCGGCTGGTCGTGCAGCGTGGTGACGGGCCGGCTCTGCAGGATCCACAGCCCGCCATCGGAGTCGAACGCCCACTCGGTGTCCTGCGGCGAGTCGTAGTGCTCCTCGATCGCCCGGCCGGTGCGCGCCAGCGCGACGACCTCGTCGTCGGTGAGCACCGGGCGCAGCGCCTCGGACTCGCTGAGGCTGCGGGTGCGGGTGCCGCCCTCGGGCAGCCCCTCGATGACGAGCTCCTTGTGGTGCACCTCGCGCGCGCGAATGGCCAGGGTGGCCTTGTCGACGATGTAGCGGTCGGGCGAGACCGAGCCGGACACGACCGCCTCCCCGAGCCCGAACGCTCCCTCGATCACCAGCTCGCCGCGCTCACCGCTGGCCGGGTTGACCGTGAACATGACGCCCGCGCGCGTGGAGGCGATCTGGCGCTGCACGACGACGGCGATATCCATCTCCGCCTGCCCGAAGCCCTGCATCCCCCGGTAGTAGACGGTGCGCGCCCCGAACAGCGATCGCCAGCAGCGGCGCACGGCGTCGACAACGGCGTCGGCGCCCTTCATGTTCAGGAACGTCTCGTTCATGCCGGCGAACGACGCGGCGGCGGTGTCCTCGGCGGTCGCCGAGGAGCGCACGGCGACCGGGGCCTGGGCGTCGGCGGCGAGCAGCTCGGCGAGCGCGTCGCGGATCGCCGACTCCAGCCATCCGGGCATCGGCGTCTGGTCGAACAGATCGCGGGCCTGCTGCGCGGCGACGGCCAGCGCCGTGGTGTCCTCCACGTCGACGTCGGCGAGCAGCTCCGCCAGCCGCGTGCGCAATCCGGTCTCCTCACAGAAGGCGGCGTACGCCGGCGCACCGACCACGAAGCCGGCCGGCACGGGGACGCCGGCCGCCGTCAGCTCACCGAGGTTCGCGCCCTTGCCGCCGGCGTAATCGGTGTCGCCGACCCGCAACTCGGCAAAGCGCCGGATCGCCTGCACCTCTGTGGAAGCCCCGGTCGTCGTCATCGCTTCTCTCCTTTGGCCGCTCACGTGCGCTGTCATGCCAGGCTACGCTTTGCAGGGCGCTGAGGCATCCGCCGGCGGCCGTGCGCGACCTACGTAGTTTCCCCGCACGCGGCGGGGCCCGGCGTGTGCGGCGGCGGCCGCCGTGGCGGGCGGCCCTCGGTAGTTCCTGCGCGTATGCCCCAGGGCCGAGCACGGATGCATTGGCCGAGCCGCCCGGGCACCCTTTCCCAAGTGCCAACTCACCGATCGTGACGCTGGTCGCGATCGCTCTTGTGAAGGGAGCTCACCGTGCCGGGCAAGATCATCGTCGGCTTCGACGCCTCGGACGGCGCTCGCGACGCCGTCGCGTTCGGGCAGCAGCTGGCCGAGGCGACCGGCCGCACGCTGGCGCTGGTGTGTGTGCGACCACCGCATGTCCCGGACTGGGCCGAGGGTGGCGCGCAGCGGGAGGATGAGCTGGCCAAGCAGGCTCAGGCGACGCTCCAGAGCGCCCCGGTGGCGCCCGCCGTGGAGCGCCAGGCGGTGTGCGGTGATTCGGTGGCCGGTGCCCTGCGCGGTGTCGCCGAGAGCGAGGAGGCGACCGTCGTCGTCGTCGGCTGTCCGACCCGGACGCAGACCGGGCGTATCGAGGCGGGCACGATCGCCCAGCGCCTGCTTCACGGCTCGCCGTGCGCGGTCGCCCTCGCCCCGCGCGGGTACGCCACCCACCACCCCGAGGTCTTCGACCGCATCGTCGTCGGCTACACCGACAGCGAGGAGGCGCGGGCCGCCGTGCGCACCGCCGCCAGCCTCGGCCGCGCCTGCGACGCCGTGGTACGGGTGGTGTCGGTGACCGGCAAGGTGCCGTCCTGGAGCGTCGACCTCGGCGGCTATGCCGATGCCGTGCGCGACACCGTGCAGAACGACCTTGACACCGTGCTGCGCCGGCTGGCCAGCTCCGTGGCCACGGAGGGCGTCGTCCTCGACGGCGACCCGGTGGACGAGCTGCTCGATCAGGCCGACGGCTGGGCCGATCTCATCGTCACGGGCTCGCGCGGCTACGGTCCGGCGCGTCAGGTGCTGCTCGGCAGCGTGTCGGCCGGCATCCTCGGCGCGGCGGCGGTGCCCGTCATCGTCACCCCGCGTGGGGTCGAGACCGAGCTTGTGGCGTCGCGCGGGACGGTGGCGGCGGACTGCTGACGCGACGCCGCCGGCCGGGCCAGGGCCGCGGGCCGGGCGACGACGGACGGCCGGGCTAGGCCGGATGCGGCACGGGGGCGAGCACCCGGCAGGCCAGATCCACGAGCCGGCTCGAGTAGCCCCACTCGTTGTCGTACCAGGCGACGACCTTGACCTGCGTGTCGTCGATCACGCTGGTCAGGGCCGAGTCGAAGATCGACGAATAGGACGAGCCGATGATGTCGGTCGAGACGATCGGATCCTCGCTGAAGGCGAGGATGCCGGCCAGCGCACCGCGGTCGGCACCCTCGAGGAAGGCCGCGTTGACCGCCTCGACGCTCGTCGGCCGTTCCGCCTCGATCGTCAGGTCGACGAGCGAACCGGTCGGCACGGGCACGCGGACGGCGAACCCGTTCAGACGGCCGTCGAGCTCGGGCACGACGAGTCCGAGTGCCTTCGCGGCGCCCGTCGACGTGGGCACGAGGTTGATGGCGGCCGATCGTGCGCGTCGCAGGTCGCTGTGCGGCCCGTCGAGCAGGTTCTGGTCGGCCGTGTAGGCATGGATCGTCGTCATCAGCCCGTGGCGGATGCCCACGGCCTCGTGCAGCAGCTTCGCCACCGGCGCCAGGCAGTTGGTCGTGCACGAGGCGTTGCTGATGATGTGATCGCGCTCGGGGTCGTAGACCTCGTCGAAGTTGACGCCGAGCACGACGGTCGCGTCGACCGGCTCCTCGCCCTTGGCCGGCGCGGAGATGATCACCTTGCGCGCGCCGGCAGCCAGGTGCTCGGACGCGGCCGCCCGCGTGCGGAAGCGTCCGGTCGACTCGATCACCACGTCGACGCCGAGCTCGGCCCAGGGCAGCGCCGCCGGCTCGCGCTCGGCCAGCGCGCGCACCGGCGCGTCATCGATGATCAGTTCGCCCTCGCCCGCGCGCACGGAGCCGGGGAAGCGCCCGTACACCGAGTCGTAGCGCAGCAGCTGGGCCATCGTGCGTTCGTCCATGAGGTCGTTGACCGCGACGATCTCGATGTCGGCGCCGTGGGCGTGGGCCGCGCGCAGGACGCTGCGACCGACGCGGCCAAAGCCGTTGATGGCGACTCGTGTGGGCATGACGTGGGATCTCCCGGATCGGTTGAAGGGGTTCCCAGTCACGCTACGCGCGCCCGGTGTCGCCTCCATCCCGGATTCGCATGCGTCCTGCCTCCGTGCCTTCTACTGACCGCCGCGCGCACGCCGCGGCGCACCTTCGCCCCTCGCGCCCCGCGCTTCGAGCCCTGCCGGTGGTCAGCCGGCGCCGCGCCGGTGTTGGTGGCGCCCGTGCACCCGCTGGCGCTCACGGGCCGCGTCGACGATCGCGCGCACTGCCGCCGGGTCGCTGACGACGCGCAGGCGCTCGAGATCCGCGGCGTCGACCCGCTCGTCGCGCAGCGCGTGGGCGCGCAGCCAGTCGACCATCCCATCCCATTCGCGCTCGCCGAGCAGGATGACCGGGAAGTGGCGGATCGTGGCGGTCTGGATCAGCGTCAGCGCCTCGAACAGCTCGTCGAGCGTGCCAAAGCCGCCGGGACCGATGATGAAGGCGCTGGCATAGCGGACGAACATCACCTTGCGCGCGAAGAAGTGACGGAAGCGCAGGCTGACGTCGAGGTAGGGATTGGGTGCCTGCTCCTCGGGCAGCTCGATGTTGCAGCCGATCGACGGGGCACCGGCGTCGCGAGCGCCGCGGTTGGCGGCCTCCATCAGGCCGGGACCGCCCCCGGTGATGACGGCATAGCCCGCCTGTCCCAGGCGGGCCGCCACCTCGCGCACGAGCGCGTAGTCGGGATGCTCCGGCGGAGTGCGGTGGGAGCCGAACACGGTGACCGCGGGCCCGATCTCGGCGAGCGCGTCGAAGCCGCGGGCGAACTCGGCGGCGATGTCGCGGATGCGCTCGGCGTCGGCCGCGCGCACGCCGGGCGGCTCGTCGCCCAGCCACAGCAGCAGTTCCTCGTCGAAGGTCGGCGAAACCGGCGACGGATCGGGATCGGAGGGCGGCACGACGGCCAAGCCTAGGGCGCGGACGGGCGCCGGGCTGGTCGTGCGACCGGCGGGCAGCCCGGCGCCCGTCCGTAGATCACCGCAGACTCCTGTCGGTGTACCTGCGATGCCGGGGTCGCGGGCAGCGGACAGCATGCCAGCCGTGAACACGCTCGACTTTGCCCGCACCCAGTTCGGCATCACCACGCTGTTCCACTTCATCTTCGTGCCGATGTCGATCGGGCTCGCCTGCTTCGTGGCGCTCTGCCAGACGCTGCACTACCGCACGGGCAACGAGATCTACCTGCGGATGACGAAGTTCTGGGGCAAGTTCATGCTCATCTCGCTGGCGATCGGCGTCGTCACCGGCATCGTCCAGGAGTTCCAGTTCGGCATGAACTGGTCGATCTACTCGCGCTACGTCGGCGACATCTTCGGCGCCCCGCTGGCCATGGAGGGGCTGCTCGCCTTCTTCCTGGAGTCGACGTTCCTCGGCCTGTGGCTCTTCGGTTGGGGCCGTCTGTCGGCGAAGGTGCACCTGGCCACCGTGTGGCTGATGGCGTTCGGCACCGTCCTGTCGGCCTACTTCATCCTTGCGGCGAACTCGTGGATGCAGCATCCGGTCGGCTACGTGCTCAACACGACGACGCACCGGGCCGAGCTGACGAACATCTTCAGCGTGCTCACGAACTCGACCGTCCTGCTCGCCTTCCCGCACACGATCTTCGGCGCGCTCTCCACCGGCGGCATGCTTGTGCTCGGGATCTCGGGCTACAACCTGCTGCGCAAGCGCAACGTCGACTTCTTCACCCGCTCGATGCGCCTCGTGGTGCCGATCCTGCTCGTCGACGATCCTGGCCACGCTCGCCTTCGGCGACAGCCAGGGCCGCCTGATGGCCAAGCAGGAGCCGATGAAGATGGCCGCCGCGGAGGGGCTCGAGCACACGACCAAGGGCGCCGGCCTGTCGATCTTCGCGATGGGCCCCCTGGAGAAGCACCCGCTCACGCTGCAGCCCGACATCCGCATCCCGCACCTGGAGTCGCTGATCGCGACGCTGCACTGGAACGGGGCGCTCCCCGGCGTGCTCAACGTGCAGGCGCAGGAGGTGGCCAAGTACGGCCCCGGCGACTACATCCCGATCCTCGGCGTCACCTACTGGTCGTTCCGGGCGATGATCGGCGCCGGCACGGCGATGCTGCTGCTCGCGCTCGCCGGGGTCTGGTACGCCCGCAAGCGCCGGCTCGAGAACGCGCAGTGGTTCAACCGCCTGGCCGTCGTCGGCATCTTCCTGCCGATCATCGCCAACTGGAGCGGCTGGATCTTCACCGAGATGGGTCGCCAGCCGTGGGTCGTCTACGGCCTGCTCAAGACGAGCGACGCGCGCTCGCCGAACGTGTCGATGCTGGAGATCATCATCTCGCTGACCGCCTTCATCCTCCTCTACGGAGCGCTCATCGCCGTCGGCGTCAAGCTGTTCCTGCGCGAGATCGAGCACGGCCCCGAGGACCCGCCGCCCCCGACGCCGGCCGGCGGACCGACGCTCCAGGACGAGGCCCGGACCCTGCAGAGCGAACTGGCGATGGCCTACTGAGATGACCCGAGCTTCCTCCAGACCCTGTGGTTCGGCCTGATCCTCGTCCTGTGGATCGGCTACTTCATCCTCGAGGGCTTCGACTTCGGCGTCGGCGTGCTGCTGCGCGTCGTCGGCAAGGACCAGCCCGAGAAGCGCGCGGTCATCCACACGATCGGCCCGGTGTGGGACGGCAACGAGGTGTGGGTGCTGACCGCCGGCGGCGCCACGTTCGCCGCGTTCCCCGGCTGGTACGCGAGCCTGTTCTCGGGCTTCTACCTCGCCTTCGCTGCTCATCCTGCTCGCGCTCATCGTGCGCGGCGTCTCGTTCGAGTTCTGGGGCAAGGTCGACTCCCCGCGCTGGCGCGCGACCTGGGAGTGGACGACGATCATCGGCAGCGGCGCTCGCCGCGCTGCTGTGGGGCGTCGGCTGGGCGAACATCATCCACGGCGTCCCGATGGGCCCCGGCAACGTCGTCCACGCCTCGCTGTGGGATCTCCTGCACCCGTACGCGCTGCTCGGCGGCCTCGTCACGCTCACCCTGTTCACCGCCCACGGCGCGATGTTCCTGACCCTGCGCACGACCGAGGAGCTGGTGCAGCGCTCGCGCGCCGTCGCTCGCCGCCTCGCGCCGCTGGCCACCGTGCTGATGGCCGCCTTCCTCATCTGGACCGCGTCGGACCAGTCGAGCGGCGGCACGAAGTGGGCCGCGCAGATCTTCGCGATCGCCGCCGTCGCCTGCGCCGCGGCCGCCTCCTGTCGGCGTGACGCGGGAGCGTGACGCGCAGGCCTTCTCCTTCAACTCGGCCGCGATCGCGCTCCTGTTCATCAGCCTGTTCGTGGACCTCTTCCCCAACGCATTGCCGTCGACCACCAGCTCGGCGTACGATCTGACGCTTGTGGCCTCCTCCTCGTCGCACTACACCCTGACCGTGATGACGGTCGTGGCGATCGTGGGAGTCCCGATCGTGCTGCTCTACACGGGCTGGACCTACTGGGTCTTCCGCCACCGCCTCGGCCGCGCGGACTTCGCGGGCGAGGGCGACCCGACGCCGATCGCCGTGATCGAGCAGAAGCTCGGTGGCCCCCCGTCGGCCGACGGCAGCGGAAAGCACGCACCCCCGACACCCGCGTAGCTGTGCCGGGCTCGCGCTCGCGGCGCGGTGGCGGCAAGACGCGCGCCGCCCGCATCGACCGGCGCGTCATGCGCGAGAGCCGCGCGGCCCGCACGCAGCTGCGGCTGGCGTCCGCCCTCGGCGTGGCGATGGCCGCAGTGATCGTCGCCCAGGCGGCGCTGCTCGCCCACGTGATCGCCAGCTCGGCCGAGCACGGCACCCCGCTGTCCGCGCTCTCGACCTCGATCGTCGCGCTCATCGTGGTGGTCGTGCTGCGTGCGCTCCTGCCGGGGGCCTTCGAGACCTCGGGGCGGATCGGGGCGACGCGCGTCATGTCCGAGCTGCGCGGCCGCCTCGCCGAGCAGCTGCTCGTCGCGCTCGCCGGTCCGCCGTGCCGGCGACCGCACCGGGGAGCTGGCCGCCGCCGCCGTGCAGGGCGTCGACGCGCTCGAGGCGTACTTCGCCGGCTACCTGCCCCAGCTCGTGCTGGCCACCGTCGTTCCGGTGGCGATCCTCATCTGGATCGTCGCCGCTCGACGCAATCGCCGCCGCCGTGCTCGCGTTCACGATCCCGATCCTCATCGTCTTCATGATCCTCGTCGGCAAGGGGCGCCAAGGACCGCGCCCGTTCCCGGTGGCAGGCGCTGTCCCTCCTGAGCGGGCACTTCCTGGACGTCGTCCGCGGCCTGGTCACGCTGCGGGCCCACCGGCGCGAGGCCGCGCAGGCCGAGACGATCGAGAAGGTCTCCGAGCGCTACCGCGCCGAGACGATGGGCACCCTGCGCGTCGCGTTCCTGTCGGCGCTCGTGCTCGAGCTGTGCGCGATGGTCGGGACGGCGCTCGTGGCCGCCACGATCGGCGTGCAGCTCGACGGCGGCCACCTCGGCCTGCAGGCCGGCCTCACCGTCCTGCTGCTCGCGCCCGAGCTGTACGGTCCGCTGCGCGGCGTCGGTCAGCAGTTCCACGCCAGCGCGGATGGTCTGGCCGCCGCCGAGCGGATCTTCGCGGTGCTTGACGCGCCGCCCGCGCTCGGCGAGCCGGCGTCGACCGGTTCGCACCGTGCCCGATCCCGCGCGTCGGCCGCGCTGCGCTTCGAGGACGTCGCGTTCGCCTACCCCGACCGCCCCGACCGGGTGCTGGACGGGCTGCAGCTCGAGCTCGCGCCCGGCCGCACCGACCGCGCTCGTCGGCCCGAGCGGCGCCGGCAAGAGCACCGTCGCTGCGCTCGTCCTGCGCCTGGCCGATCCCGTCGCCGGGCGCGTCAGCTGCGACGGCGTCGACCTGCGCGAGGTCGACCTCGATGCCTGGCGCGAGCGGGTGGCGTGGGTGCCCCAGCGCACACGCCTGTTCAGCGGCACGGTCGCCGACAACATCGCCCTCACCGACCCGCACGCCGATCGCGCCCGCATCCTCGCGGCGGCCCAGTCCGCCGGGCCTGCAGGAGCTGCTGGCCCAGCTTCCCGACGGCCTCGACACGCGGATCGGCGAGGGCGGACGCGGGCTGTCCGCCGGCCAGGCGCAGCGGATCGGCCTCGCCCGTGCCTTCCTGCGCGACGCCCACCTCGTCGTGCTCGACGAGCCGACCGCGCACCTCGACTCCGAGACCGCCGCGGCGGTCGGTGGTGCCATCGTGGCGCTCGCCGCGGGCCGCACCACGCTGCTCATCACCCACGACGCCGCCCTGACCGCGCGCACCGATCGCGTCGTGATGCTTCCCGGCGCCGTGGCGGTGCCGGCGTCGAGCGCCACCCCGCTGGCGGTGATCGCGTGAGCAGCAGCTCCGCCAGCCTCCTCGCCGCGGCACGGACGGGCCGCACGGAGCGTCGCCGCCTGACGCTGGCGATCCTCCTCGGCGCAGGCGCCGTCATGGCCGCCGGCGGCCTGCTCATCACGTCGGGCTATCTCATCTCGCGCGCCGCGCAGCGCCCGGAGATCCTCACACTGACCGTAGCCATCACCGCGGTGCGCGGGTTCGCGATCCTGCGTGCGGTCCTGCGCTACGGCGAGCGCCTCGCCTCCCACGACGCCGCGCTGCGGCTGCTCGGCCGCGTGCGCGCGCGCTTCTACCGCCGGCTTGCTCCGCTCGTGCCCGGAGACCTCGGCGGGCCGCGCAGCGGCGATCTGCTCTCCCGCTTCGTCGGCGACGTCGACACGCTGCAGGACCTCTACCTGCGCGCGCTCGCGCCGCCGGTGGTCGCCGCGCTGGTCATCGCCGCCGCCACGTTGGTGGCCTGGCTCATCCTCCCCGCCGCCGGCCCGGTCGTGTTCGTCTGCCTGCTGCTCACCGCCACCGTCGTGCCGGTCGCCGCCGCCCTGTTCGCCGCGAGCTCGGGCCGCCGCCAGGCCCCCGCGCGCGCCGCGCTCACCGACGAGCTCGTCGAGACGATCGACGGCGCCCCCGAGCTCGCCGTCGCCGGGCGCGCCGGGGAGCGGATCGACCGTCTGCGCGACGCCGATGCCCGCCTGGCCCGCCTGTCGGTCTCGGACGGCTTCGCCGGCGGGGCCACGACCGCGCTGGCCTCGCTGGCCGGCGGGCTGAGCGTCGTCGCCGTGCTGGTCGTCGCCGTCGCGGGCGTGCACCGCGGGGCGCTGGCCGGCGTCCTGGTGGCCTCGCTCGCCTTCCTCGTCCTCGCGGCGCAGGAGGGCATCGCGCCGCTGTCGCTGGCCGCGCGGCGCCTGCGCGCCTGCGCCGAGGCCGCGAGCCGCCTCGATGAGCTGTGCGACCGCGAGCCGTCGGTTCGCGACCCGCCGCAACCGCGCGCGCTCCCGGTCAGCGGCGACCTCGTGCTCGACGACGTCTCGATGCGCTACGGGCCGGACGAGCCGTGGGTGCTGCGCCAGGCCGACCTGCGCCTGAGCCCGGGACGCCGCGTCGCCCTGCTCGGCCGCAGCGGCGCCGGCAAGACGACGATCGCCCAGTTGCTCGTGCGCTTCCGCGATCCCGATCTCGGACACGTGCGCATCGGCGACGCCGACCTGCGCGACCTGACGCAGGACGACGTGCGCCGCGCCGTCGTGCTCGGCGCCCAGGACGCCCACCTGTTCAACACGAGCCTGCGCGAGAACATCCTGCTGGCGCGGCGCGAGGCCGACGAGACCGAGATCTGGGAGGCCCTCGACGCCGCCGGGGCGGGCGACTGGGTCCGCGGGCTGCCCGACGGTCTCGACACGCATGGTCGGCGAGAGCGGCGGCCTGCGTGTCCGGCGGCCAGCGCCAGCGCATCGCTCTCGCCCGCGCACTGCTGGCCGACGCCCGCTTCCTCGTCCTCGACGAGCCGACCGCCCACCTCGACGACGCCACCGCGGCCCAGGTGATGGAGGACATCGTCACCGGCGCCGGGCGCCGCGGCGTGCTCGTGATCACCCACAGCGACATCGGCCTCGATCGCTTCGACGAGGTGCTGGAGCTGCGCGAGGGCGCCCTGCGCCCGGTCGCGCTCGTCGGGGCCTGATCCGGCGCCGCGCTCGGACGGCGACGCGAGCGACATCGTGGCGGACGCCGCGCCCCCTTCACCCGCCCGCGGCCAGCACCTCCCGGACCTGACGGGCGATCTCCAGGTCCTCGCGCGCCGCGATGAGGAGCACGCTCGCGGACGCGCCGGCGGCGGACAGGTCGCCATCGCCGCTCGCTCGCTCGTTTCGGGCCTCGTCGACCGCGAGCCCGAGAAACCCGAGCCCGTCGACGGCTCGGGCGCGCACCGCCGCTGCGTGCTCACCGACGCCGCCGGTGAACGCGAGCGCGTCGATCCCACCGAGCGCCGCGGCCATCGCCGCGATCCCGGCGCGCAGGCGATGCATGTAGACGTCGATGGCCAGGGTGGCCGGCGGGTCGCCCTCGGCCGCGCGGGCGAGCACCTCGCGCATGTCGGCGGTGCCGGCCAGGCCCATGAGGCCAGACTGGTGCTCGAGTGCAGTCGGCGAGCTCGGGCTCGCTCAGGCCGGTCCGCTCGAGCAGCCACAGCAGCAGGCCCGGGTCGACGCTGCCCGACCGCGTCGCCATCACCAGCCCCTCGAGCGGCGTGAAGCCCATCGTCGTGTCGATCGAGCGGCCGTCGGCGATCGCGCACAGCGAGGCGCCGGCGCCGAGGTGGCAGCTGACCAGCCGCAGTCCCGCCCCGGGCCGGCCGAGCAGCTCGGGAGCGCGCCGGGCGATCCACGCGTGCGAGAGCCCGTGAAACCCATAACCGGCGGATCCCCCAGCGTTCGCGCCAGCGCGGCGGGCAGCGCGTATGTGGCCGCGGCGGCGGGCAGCGTGGCGTGGAACGCGGTGTCGAAGCAGACGACGGCCGGCAGCCCCGGCAGCAGCGCCGACACGGCGTCGAGCGCGGCCAGCGACTTGGGCTGGTGCAGCGGCGCGAGATCCGCCAGCGCACGCAGGTCGGCCTCGACGCCGGCGTCGAGGCGCGTGGCCGTCTGGAAGCGCTCGCCGCCGTGCACGATGCGATGGCCGACCACGTCGGCCGCGGCCAGGCCGTCGTGCAGCGCCGCCGCCAGCTCCGTCTCGTCGACGCGCCCGTCGAGACCGTCGATCTCGCGGCGGGCCAAGGTGCGATCGTCGGCGTCCAGCAGCGTCAGCTTCAGCGAGCTCGAGCCGGCGTTGACGACGAGCACCCGCACGGCGCGCGGGCCTACGGCGTGGCGGCCGGCGACGTGAGGGCGCCCGGCCACGTCCAGTCGCGGATCTCGGGCGAATCCTCGCCGAACTCGCGCGTGTAGGCGCGGTGGCGCAACCGCGCGTCGGCCATCTCCTGGCGCAGCTGCGCGGCCCGCTCGCGCAGACCGGGGACGCGGTCGATCACGTCGATCACCAGGTGGAAGCGATCGAGGTCGTTGAGCATGACCATGTCGAACGGCGTCGTGGTGGTGCCCTCCTCCTTGTAGCCGCGCACGTGCAGGTTGTCGTGGTTGCGGCGGCGGTAGGTGAGTCGATGGATCAGCCACGGGTAGCCGTGGTAGGCGAAGATCACCGGCTGGCCGGTGGTGAACAGGGCGTCGAATTCGCTGTCGGGCAGCCCGTGCGGATGCTCGCTGTCGGGCTGCAGCCGCATCAGGTCGACGACGTTGACGTACGCGCACGCGCAGCTCGGGCAGGCGCTCGCGCAGGATGGCCGTGGCGGCCAGCGTCTCGAGGGTCGGCACGTCGCCGGCGCGGCCAGCACGACATCGGGCTCCCCGTCGCCCGGGCTGCTCGCCCACTCCCAGATACCCAGCCCGCGGGTGCAGTGCACGATCGCGTCGTCGATCCCGAGGTAGTTGAGCTCCGGCTGCTTGCCGGCCACGATCACGTTGACGTAGTGGCGCGAGCGCAGGCAGTGGTCGGCGACCGACAGCAGCGTGTTCGCGTCCGGCGGCAGGTAGACGCGGATGATCTCGGCCTTCTTGTTCATGACGTGGTCGATGAAGCCGGGGTCCTGGTGGGAGAAGCCGTTGTGGTCCTGGCGCCAGACGTGCGAGGAGAGCAGGTAGTTCAGCGAGGCGATGGGCCGCCGCCACGGGATGTCCGCGGGTCACCTTCAGCCACTTGGCGTGCTGGTTGAACATCGAGTCGACGATGTGGATGAACGCCTCGTAGCAGTTGAACAGCCCGTGGCGGCCGGTGAGCAGGTAGCCCTCGAGCCAGCCCTGGCAGAGGTGCTCGCTGAGCACCTCCATGACGCGGCCGTCGGGCGCGAGGTGGTCGTCGGTGGACAGGCGCTCCGCCTCCCACACCCGGTCGGTGACCTCGAACACGGCGTCGAGCCGGTTCGAGGCCGTCTCGTCGGGGCCCATGAGGCGGAAGTTGTCCGGGTTGGCGCGCATCACGTCGCGCAGGAAAGCGCCCGAGCACGCGCGTCGCCTCGCTCGTGGTCGTGCCGGGCAGCGGGTACCGCCTGACGGCGTAGTCGCGGAAGTCGGGCAGCTCGAGGTCGCGCAGCAGCAGCCCGCCGTTGGCGTGCGGGTTCGCGCTCATCCGCCGCTCGCCGGGCGGCGCGAGCGCGGCCAGCTCGTGACGGCAGCGCGCCGCCGACTCGTCGAACAGCTCCTCGGGACGGTAGGAGCGCAGCCACGCCTCGAGCTGGGCCAGGTGCTCGGGCTGGTTGCGGACGTCGGCCAGCGGCACCTGGTGGGAGCGGAACGAGCCCTCGGCGGGGAGCCCGTCGACGACCTTGGGACCGGTCCAGCCCTTCGGCGTGCGCAGCACGATCATCGGCCAGCGCGGCCGCGTCGAGATCGCCCTCCTCGCGGGCTCGCCGCTGGATCGCGGCGATCTCCTCGCACGACGTCGTCGAGCGTCGCCGCCATCAGCTGGTGCATCGTCGCGGGGTCGTCGCCCTCGACGAAGCGCGGCGCGTAGCCGTAGCCCTCGAGCAGCGCGCGCAGCTCGCCGTCGCGGGATGCGCGCCAGCACGGTCGGGTTGGCGATCTTGTAGCCGTTGAGGTGCAGCACCGGCAGCACGGCGCCGTCGCGCGCGGCGTCGAGGAACTTGTTCGAGTGCCAGCTGGCGGCCAGCGGCCCCGTCTCGGCCTCGCCGTCGCCGATCACGCAGGCGACGAGCAGGTCGGGGTTGTCGAAGCGCGGCGCCGTAGGCGTGGACGAGCGCGTACCCGAGCTCGCCGCCCTCGTGGATCGACCCGGGCGTCTCCGGCGCGACGTGGCTCGGGATGCCGCCCGGGAACGAGAACTGGCGGAACAGCCGCCGCAGCCCCTCCTCGTCGTGGCCGATGTGGTGGTAGACCTCGCTGTAGGTGCCCGTCGAGGTAGGTGCTCGCCACCAGCGCCCGGGCCGCCGTGGCCGGGCCCGGTCGACGAAGATCGCGTTCGAGGTCGCGGGCCCGGATCACCCGATTGAGGTGCGCGTAGACGAAGTTCAGCCCCGGCGTCGTGCCCCAGTGGCCGAGCAGCCGCGGCTTGACGTGCTCGGCGCGCAGCGGCTCGCGCAGCAGCGGGTTGTCGAGCAGGTAGATCTGCCCGACCGAGAGGTAGTTGGCCGCGCGCCACCAGGCGTCGATCAGCGTCGAGCTCCTCGGCGCGACAGCGGGCGCGTCCGGTCGCGCGTCGCGGGTCAGCGGCCTCGGCGGCGGAACGCGTCAGCTCGGCGCGGCGACGGTCGCGCGGTCGTGGGACGCTCACTCGGCGAGCGACGGGCAGCGGCGGGCGCGGGCGGCTGGCGCTCGAGGCGGATCCGCGCGTCGACGGCGACGGGCCCGTCGGGCAGCGCGACGACCGGGTTGAGGTCCATCTCGGCGATCTCGGGGTGGGCCTCGACGAGCGCGCTGACGCGCAGCAGCAGCTCCTCGAGCGCGGCGACGTCGCAGGGCGGCGCGCCGCGGTAGCCCTCCAGCAGCGGGAACATCCGCAGCGAGCGCAGCATCTCGTGCGCGTCGAGGTCGCTCAGCGGCGTCAGCCGGACCGCGACGTCGCCGAGCAGCTCGGTGCTCGTGCCGCCGGCGCCGCAGGCGAGCGAGCGGCCCGAACGCGCGGTCCTGCACGACGCCGACGATCAGCTCGACGCCGGCGGGCGCCATCGCCTGCACGAGGAAGCCCTCGGCGGCGAAGCCGGCCTCGGCGACGCGCGTCGCCATCCGCGTCGCGCGGCGCGCCGGACCTGCGCGGGCGCAGCCCGACCGCGACCGCCGCCGGCGTCGCTCTTGTGCACGAGGCCCGGGCGCGATCGCCTTCAGCGCGACGCGGCCGCCGAGCTCGGCCGCCGCGCGCTCCGCCGCCGCGGCGTCGGCCACCGTCGCGCCAGGCCGGCGTCGCGCAGCCCGTAGCAGTCGAGCAGCCGCGCGACGTCCGCCGCGGCTCGAGCCAGCCGCCGCCGGCGCCGAGCGCGCGCGCGATCACCGCCGCCGCCTCGTCGGGGCGGCAGTCGGCGAAGCTGCGGGATCGTGCCGGCCGGCGCCTCGCGCCAGGCGCCGTAGCGCGCGGCGTGGCCGAGCGCGCGCGCGGCGTCCTCGGGGAACGCGTAGACGCGGCATCGGGCGGCCGCGCGCGCCGCAGCTGCGCACCGGCGCTCGCCGTCGGCCATGAACACGCGTCAGCACCGCGACCTCGGGCGGGATCCGCTCGGCGGCCTGCGAGATCGCCGTCGGCGACGTCGGCGGCCTCGGTGACGAGCGGCGGCACGAAGATCGCGATGATCGCGTCGACGACGCCCGACGCGGCCGACCGCCTCGATCGCGCGGCGGAAGTCCTCGGCGCTGGCGGTCGCGATCATGTCGACCGGGTCGCCGACGATGGCCTCGGCGGGCAGGAAGCGGCGCAGCCGCGCGCGCAGGCGCGCCGGCAGCTCGGCGACCTCGCAGGCCGGCTGGCCTCGCACGCGTCGGCGCACAGGATCCCGGGACCGCCCGCGTTGGTGACGATCGCGACGCGGTTGCCGCGCGGCGCCGACTGCGACGACAGCAGCGCGGCGACGTCGAACAGCTCGCCGAGCGTGTCGGTGCGGATCACGCCGGCCTGGCGGAACAGCGCGTCGACGGTGACGTCGGAGGCCGCGAGCAGCGCGCCCGGTGTGCGACGAGGTCGCGCGCGCGCCGGCCGCCGAGCGGCCGCTCTTGACCGCGACGATCGGCTTGGTGCGCCCGACCCGCCGCGCGATCCGCGCGAACTTGCGCGCGTTGCCGAACGACTCGAGGTACATGAGGATCACGTCGGTGTTCGGCGTCCTGCTCCCAGTACTGGATGAAGTCGTTGCCCGACAGGTCGGCCTTGTTGCCGACCGAGACGAACGCCGACAGCCCGAGCTGCAGGCGGTTGGCGGCGTCGACGATCGCGATCCCGAGCCCCCCGCTCTGCGAGAGGAAGCCGACGTGGCCCGGCGTCGGCGCGCGCGGCATGAACGTCGCCTGCATGCTGCACCTCGGGCGCGGTGTTCAGCACGCCGAGGCAGTTCGGCCCGACGAGCCGCATGCCGTGCGCGCGGCAGACCGCGAGCAGCTCGCGCTGGCGCTGCGACGCCCTCCGCGCCCGATCTCGGCGAAGCCCGGCCGAGATCACGACCAGGCTGCGCACGCCGGCGAGCGCCGCACTCGCGCGCGGCCTCGACGACCGCCGCCGCCGGGCACGGCGATCACCGCCATGTCGACGGGCCCGGGCACGTCTCGCGCACCGAGCGCGTAGGCGGGCATCGACTGGACCGCGGTCGGCCGCCGGGTTGACCGGGTAGACGACGCCCGTCGAAGCCGCCGGCGACGAGGTTGTGCAGGATCTCGCCGCCGACCGTGCCGCGCCGGCGCGAGGCGCCGATCACCGCGACCGACGCGCGGTGCCAGCACGCTGCGCGACCGCGGCGACGCTCGCGGTCTGCTCGCGGCGGTGGAAGCGCTCCCAGCCCTCCGCGGTCAGCTCGGTCGGCAGGCGCGACCGATGACGACGTCGACGCCGGCGCTGACCTCGACCGGGAAGCCGCTCTCGCGGAAGACGTCGATCATGCGGTGGTTCTCGGGCAGCACGATCGGCGGTGAACGTCGCGATGCCGCGCTGGCGTGCGGCGTGCGCCGCCAGATGGGCGAGCAGCGTCGTCGCCAGGCCGCGGCCCTGGTAGGCGTCGGCGATCGCGAACGCCACCTCGGCGTCGGCGCCCTCGCCTCGCGCACGTAGCCGGCGTGGCCGACGATCTCGCCCGGCCGCGCCCGCGCGTCGCGATCAGCCCGTAGGCGTCGATGCCGTCGACGTCGACCGCACGGCGCGGCCTGGCCGTCCAGGTCGGTCGCCGCGGAGAAGAAGCGCAGCACGCGCGAGCGCTCCGAGAGCCCGCGCAGGAACGCGACCATCGCCGGCCTCGTCCTCGGCGGTGATCGGGCGCACGCGCACGGTCGAGCCGTCGCGCAGGACGACGTCGGTGCCCGCCGCGGCGTCGCGCGCCCAGCGCGCATCCCGGCGACGGCCGCGCCGGCGGCGGGTGGGCGTGGCCCCACGGCCCCCCGGCGAGCTGCGCGCTCACCGACGCCGCCCCGTCCGGGCTCGTCGGCGCCGCGCGGGCCAGGTGCCGGTCGAGCAGCGCCACGAGGTCGTCGGCCACCGCCGGCACCGGCTGGTCCGTCCGCAGGCCGAAGTGGCGCGTCGCGGGCACGTCCTCCTCGAGCGGCTCGAAGCTCTCGCGCAGGCGCGCGACGACCGACGGCCCGGCGTCCGACACCCGCTCGGGCTCGCGCTCGCGGGCTCGCGCCCGAGCCTGCAGGACCGCGCCCGGCGCGCGGCATTCGAAGACGATCGGCGCGACGTCCGCGGAGAAGGCCGAGGCGAATGCACGAGCGGTCGATCGCCCGGCCGAAGGTCGCGTCCACGATCACGCCGCCGGCGTGCTCGAGCGTCTCCTCGGCGCGCCGGGCCAGATCGGCGTACGTGCGGGCGCCGAAGTCGCGACGTGTAGGCGTGCGGTGGAGCGGTCTCGGTCGGCGCCACCCCGGCCAGGGCCTTGCGCGTCGCATCGGAGCACACCACGGGAAGACCACAGCGGCGCGAGAGCTCCGCGGACAGCCGGGACTTGCCGGTCGCCGGCGCGCCGCAGACGATCAGCGCGAGCGGCCGGCGCGCCTCCCAAGAGAGCCGTTCGCCGAGCGCGAACAGGGCGCGGACCTCGGCGAGCCACGCCGGCGGCGCCTGCGGCTCGTGCGAGCGCAGCAGCGCCACCTTGGCGCGGGTGAAGGCCCGGATCGCGCCGTGGAAGGCGATCAGCTCGTCACCGCCGGGATCGCCGCCCTCCCGGCGATAGGCCGAGACCAGGGCGCTCCCGAGGTCGGGGCGACCGAGTCGGGCGAGGTCCATGACCAGGAACGCGAGATCGGCGCCGACGTCGATCTCGCGCAGCGTGACGTCGAACTCGGCGCAGTCGACGATCCGCACCTCGTCGCCCAGCAGCACGTGCTCGGCGCGCAGATCCCCGTGGCCCTCGCGCACCAGCCCGGCAGCGGCCCGCGCCTGGAGCGTTGCGCCCCGGCCGGCGAGGAAGGCGTCCACGAATCGCTGCGCGTCGAGTACCCGCCGCGGCTCGACCGCCTCTCCGTCGGCGAGCAACGCCTCGAAGTTGCCGTCCGCAACCCGCTTCACCGCAGCCACGGTATCCGTCGCGCCCCGCCGCGGGGTGGCCGTGGCGTGAAATCGCGCCAGCCGCCGGCCGACCGCCACCACGTCGTCGGCGCCGGCACGGCCGGCGCCGATCGCGGCGTCGAGCGTGTCGGCCTCGTCGAAGCGGCGCATCTCCACCACGTGCTCGATCGCGTCCGCCCCGGGGGACGCGAGACGCAGGCGTCCATCGCGGAGCGCCAGCGCGCGCACGCCGACGTAGAGGTCGCCGGCGAGCCGCCGGTTCAGCTCGACCTCGCGCTCACACATCCGCCGGCGGCGCTCGGCGTCGCCGTAGTCCAGGAACGGGAACACGACCGGCTTCTTGAGCTTGTAAGCGCGGTCACCGGCGAGGAACACCCATGAGATGTGCGTCTCGCGCACCTCGACGGCGCCCGGGGCATCCGGATAGGTGCTGGGGTCGCGCAGCGCCTCGACGAGGCGCGCGAAGGCGATCGGATGGCGATGGCCCGGCTCGGACGCGCCCTGTAGGCGTTGCACCGAATCTTCCCAGGCCCACAGGTCCGTCCGGCTCAAGCGCCGGTGGCGGCCGTACAGCATCGGATCCTCGGCCGGCGGCGGCTCACGGTCGTGGAGGGCACTCACAGCAACGATGATCGTGCTCCCGAAGCCCCGGCGTATCGGCGCCGCGCCGCCGTCGGTCTCCGCAGAAACTACGGACGCCGAACGCGCGGGCGGACCGCGGCCGCCGACTCGGCGCGATCGCGGGCGCCGGCGAGCATTCTCCCGAGCCGCGCCTGCACGCGATCGCTGGCCGAGGCGCGCAGCAGGTCGCGCAGGCGGGAGCCCGTGCCCGAGCTCGGCAGCGTGATCTCAACCTCCACCGCGCCGGCCCAGCGCCCCAGCTCTCGCACCGGACCGAGCTCCTCGAGCAGCTCGCGCATCTCGCGGTTGGTGGCCAGCATGGTTGCGGTGAAGCGCTGGATCCCCTCGGCGCGCGCCCGGTCGGTCAGCAGCTCCAGCAGCGCGGTGCCCAGACCCAGTCCCTGCCATCGGTCGACGACGGTGACCGCGACCTCAGCCAGCTGTGGATCGTCGGGGGAGCGGATGAACCGGGCCACGCCGAGCCCCTCGCCATCGGGCAGGCTGGCCACGAGCGCCTCGTGGTCGTGGTGATCCACCTCGGTCAGGTAGTGCACGTAGGACGCGCTCAGGCGCGGCGTGCTCGACAGGAAGCGGCGATAGCGCGACTCGGGCGACAGCCGGTCGAACCCCGCGCGCAGCTCCGCGGCGTCGTCGGGCCGGATCGGGCGCACCGTCACCCGCGTACCGTCGCGCAACGTGATCTCACGCGCGTCGCCTGCCTCAGGGACCGCGTCGGTCGTCGCCTCCATTGGATCAGTCTACGGGCGCGGTCGCGGTGTTACCCGCGGGTCTCCCGGTCCGCTGGGTCGGAAAACCCGCGATGCCCCGGTCGACCGCGCGTGGCTAATGTACCGCCACCATGGCAGTGCGAGAGCGTCAGCCAACCGCCGTCCGCGGCCGGATCCTCGACGACGTCGTCTGCGGCGTCGACGGAACCCGCACGGCGTACGAGGCCGTGCGCCAGGCCGCCGCCCTGGTCGGCGCGGACGGCAAGCTCACGCTGCTGGCCGTCACCGGCCAGTCGGGGGCCGGGCGCCGCCAGGCCGCCGCTCTCGCGCCGGCGCGGGCGCAGCGGGCGCTGGCCCACTCCCGCCGGCTGGCCGCCGAGGCTGGGGTGACCGCCCTCACCGAGATCGACGAGGGTGGCCCGGTGATGGAGGTCGTGCTCGAGCGGGCCCGCGAGCATCGGGTGCTCGTCCTCGGCGCGCCGAACATGACGCGCCTGGCCCACCTCCTGTTCGGCGGCACCGCCACGCTGGCCGCCCACGTGTTGCCGGCATCGCTGCTGATCGCGCGCCGGCCCCCCGCCGGGAGCGCCTTCGGAGAGCGCATCGTCGTCGGCAGCGACGCCCTCGAACATTCCGACGAGCTCGTCGACTTCGCCACCGAGCTGGCCCTCGAGCGCAGCGGCTCGCTCGTTCTGCTGCACGCGGCCGGCGCCGAGTCGGCGCATCAGCCGGCTCGCATCGCCGGCCAGGTCGAGCGCGTCTGCACCCGCCTGGGCGACCAGGCGTCGGTCCGCATCGAGCCGGGGCGAGCCCACGAGCTGATCGGTCGGGTGGCGGCCGAGGAGCGCGCCTCGCTGATCGTCGTCAGCAGCCGCCGCGTCGGCGGGCTACGCGCACTGGGCAGCGTCAGCGAGCGGATCGCGCACAACGCCCGCTGCTCGGTGCTGGTGGTGCGCCCCGAAGACCTGACGGCCTGAGCCGGGTGGCTCACGTGGGGTGGATGTGGTGGCCCCGCTCGCCGTGCGCGTGCTGCCAGTCGCGGCGTTTGGCCACGTACTCGGGCGGCAGGGTGCCCGACAGCGCCTCGGCGGCGTCGAGCGCGTGCAGGGCGCTCGCGTAGTCCCCCCACCGGGCGTCGTGATCGGCGAGCAGCAGCGCGAGCTCGAGCGCATCGGCGTGCTCCTCCTCGGAGGCCGGCGCTCCCGCCGGGACGGCGCGGTCGGACAGGGGGGCGGCGCTGAGCGGCTGGGGTCGCGCCGTCGCCAGGTACGGCGCGAGGTAACGGCCCGCGATCTTGCTCGGCGGCCACCACAGCGCGCTGGTCGAGGAGCTCGACTCGACGCGCCGGTGATCCGGGTGGTGTGCCTCGACGTCGCGCTCGCCGGCCACGGAGGACTCGCGACGCAGCGCTCCCGGTCCGGCCCGCAGGTATACCGGCACCCCACCGGTCAGCAGCAGGCCCCGGATGACGGGGCTGAACGGGCGGGCGTCGACCGCGGCACCGGCTTGCTGGGCGATCAGCTCGGCGACCGCATCGGCCTGCTGCGTGGCCAGCCCGCCCTGCTTGAACGGATACGTCGTGGCGTCGCCGGCCGCGTAGACGCTTGCGATGCCACGTACGCGCCCGTGATCGTCGACCGGGATGAAGCCCTCCTCGTCGTGCGGCAGACCCTCGATGGACGGGCCTTCGCAGGCGCGGGAGCGCGACGACGCGGTCCGCGTGCAGCGTGCCGCCACCCTCGAGGTGCAGCACGCCGGCCTCGAACCGGGTCGTCGATGCGGCGAGATGCAGCTCGATGCCCCGCGCATGCAGCAGCTCGGAGATCGCCTCGCTCGCCCGCGGCCCGAACACCTCGAGCGGCTCCTCCTCGCGGGTGACGATCAGCATCCGGGCGTCCAGTCGGCGCGCGCTCGCGTGTGCGGCGGCCATCAGCGCCAGCTCGTACAGCGGCAGCGGCCAGGCGTTGCCGCTGGGCAGCACGAACGCCAGGCGCGCCGTCCGCCCCAGCTCGACCTCGCGCAGCAGCTCGCGCAGCGCGGGGACGTCCGGGCGGCCGCGGAACGCCAACGCGCCCGGCACCGCCGGCACGGAGTGCGCGCCGAGCGCGATGATGAGCTCGTCGTAGGGCAGGACGGCGCCCGATCCCGTGCGGACCGTCTTGTCCTGCGGGTCGACACCGGCCAGCGTGTCCACGTGGCGCCGCGCCTGCTGATCGGCGAATATCGTGCTGAGATCGAACTCGCGCGCCTCGCCGACGTCGAATGCCTCCGCGACCGAGACGGGGCGGTACAGGAATGACTCTCCCGGGGCCAGGACGTCGATCTCCGGAAGCTGCCCGGCATGCACGCGCAGCGCGAGCAGCGCCTCGAGCGCCGCCACCCCCGCGCCGGCGATGACGATCCGTCCCGCTCCATGGGCGTGGCCGCGCGAACGAGCCGGTCGCTTGGCCACTTCCTCCATGGCGTGGTTCCTCCTCGGTTCGGGCGGCGGCGCGGACCCCCGCTGCACGCTCGCCCACAGCTTGATCCGCGCCGACGGCGGCGGCATCGGTATTCGCCCTCGCGGCCATTGCGGAATTGCCCGGACGCCGGAGCGACACCGGACCCCTTAGCCTGCTGACGCCGCGCCTGCCACCATCTCGCCGCAGGGAGGTCCCGATGTTCCGAGCACGTGATCGTCGGCGTCGACGGCCGGCCGCCGGGCCGCGACGCGATCGCCCTGGCGCGCCTGCTCGCCGCGCCGGACGGGCGGCTGTCGCTCGCGCACGTCCGCGGCAGCGAGCTGCTTCCCGGTCGCCGTCAGGGCGGCCGCCCCGGAGGCCGCCGATGCCGCCGAGGCGCAGCGCGCTGCTCGAGGCGCGAGCGCGAGGCCACCGGCGTCGACGCCGAGCTCGTCACCGTGGACGCGCCCGTCGGTCGGGCGCGGGCTGCATCGACGTCGCCGAGGCGCAGCGACGCCGACCTGCTCGTCGTCGGCTCGTGCGCCCGCGGCTTCGCCGGACGCGTGCTCCTCGGCAACGACACCCGCGCCGCGCTCAACGGCGCGCCGTGCGCGGTCGCCGTCGCCCCGCTGGGCTACGCGCGCGACATGCGCCGCCATCGCGACGGTCGGCGTCGGCTACGACGGCTCGCCCGAGAGCGAGGCGGCGCTGCGCTGGCCCGCGAGCTGGCCGCGGACGCACGACGCCGCGCTCCGGGCGCTGCAGGTGGTGCCCCTCCCGGGCGCGCCGTTCGCGGGGTACGCCGGCGTCGCCGGGATTCCGGCGGCTCGACGAGATCCTCGCCGACGCCGAGGCGCGGGTGACCGGACTGGAGGGGGTCGACGGAAAGGCGGTGCTCGGCCTGACCGGCGAGGAGCTTGCCGCCTTCGGCGCGCAGGTCGACCTGCTCGTCATCGGCTCGCGCGGTTACGGCCCGCTGCACCGGGTGATGTTCGGCAGCACCGCGATGCACCTGGCGGGTCACGCGCGGTGCCCGCTGGTCGTCCTCACGCGCGCGCGCCGATCAGTAGTTACCCCGGAGTCGCGCGCGGGGCGCCCAACTGCGCCCGAGGTATGCTGGCCACTACGGCCGCTGCACCCAAACCAAGGTCCACGATCTCCGACACGCTCGACCCCGACCGTCTACGCACCCTGATCGATGTTGGCGGCTTCATCGTCTCCGAGCTCGATCTCGATGCGGTGCTCGGCCATGTGCTGGAGGCCGCGTGCGAGCTGACCGGCGCCCGTTACGCGGCGATCGGCGTGCTCAACGAGGACCGCACCGAGCTCGAGCGCTTCATCACGCGCGGCGTCGACGACGCCACCGCAGACGCGATCGGCGACCTGCCGCGCGGCCGCGGGGTGCTTGGGGCACTCATCGAGGACCCCAAGCCGCTGCGGCTGCCGCGGGTCGGCGACCATCACGTCCTCCTACGGGTTCCCCGCCGGGCATCCGCCGATGGACAGCTTCCTTGGCGTGCCCGTGTTCATCCGCGGGCAGGTATGGGGCAACCTGTATCTGGCCGAGAAGCGCGACGGCGAGTTCGACGCGGCCGACGAGGAGGCCATCGTCGTGCTCGCGCGCTGGGCCGGGATCGCCGTCGACAACGCGCGCCTGTACCTCGCGGCCGACGAGCGACGGGGTGAGCTCGAGCGTGCCATTCGCGGTCTGCAGGCCACGCAGGCGGTGGCGCTCGCGGTCGGCGCCGACATCGACCTCGACCGCGTGCTCGAGCTGATCGTCAAGCGCGGACGGGCGCTCGTCGAGGCGCGCAGCGTGGTGATCCTGCTGCGCGAGGGCGACGACCTCGTGCTCGCCGCGCTGGCCGGGCAGGGCCGGCGCGACCAGTCCGCCGCGCATCCCGATTCACGGCTCGACGTCGGGCGAGGTCATGCGCCACGGTCGCCCCGAACGGATCGACGATGTCGACGTGCAGCTCCTGGTCGCGGCCGAGCGCTTCGGGGTCGACGGCGCGAAGACCGCACTCGTCGTCCCGCTCATCCACCGCGGCCAGTCGCTCGGCGTGCCTGCTGGCGTTCGATCATGGCGCCGAGCGCGGAGCCGTTCAGCGACGACGACGAGCAGGACACTCAAGGCGTTCGCCGCCAGCGCGGCGACCGCGGTGGCGACCGCCCAGACCGTGCAGCACCACCGCCTGCGCGACGCGCTTGCCGCGGCCGAGGCCGAGCGCCGGCGCTGGGCGCAGGAGCTGCACGACGAGACGCTCCAGGCGCTGGGCGGCCTGCGCGTGCTGCTGTCCTCGGCACGCCGCGCCGGCAAGCCGGAGCTGCTCGACGCGGCCACTGGCCAGGCGCTCGAGCAGATCGAGCAGGAGATCACCAACCTGCGCGCGATCATCACCGAGCTACGCCCGGCGGCACTGGACGAGCTCGGGCTGGCTGCCGCGCTCGAGGCGCTGTTCCAGCGCCATCGCACGATCAACGACCTCGAGATCATCGAGGCGCTGACCGTGTCGGCCGATGACGACGCCGGCGAACTGGCCTCCGACATTCAGGCGACGGTGTACCGGGTCGTCCAGGAGGCGCTGACCAACGTCGTCAAGCACGCCCAGGCCAACACCGTCCGGGTCAACGTCCGCGTCGAGGGACAGCGACTGGTGGCGGAGGTGGCCGACGACGGCCGGGGATTCGCGGTGGCGGACGGCAGCGACGGCGGATTCGGCCTGACGGGCATGCGCGAGCGGGTGCTGCTGGCCGGCGGCGAGCTGACGATCGACTCCGGCGAGGGCGGGACGATCGTCAGCGCCTCGCTGCCGCTCGATCAGCCGCCCGCCTCGCGGGGCAACGCGGCGGCCAGCAGTCCGCGTCTCAGCGCGTAGCGAACGAGCTCGGCGCGGGTCGTCAGACCGAGCTTGTGGTGGATGTGAGCCCGGTGCGTCTCGACGGTGCGGATCGAGATGTGCAGCAGGCTGGCGATCTCGGCGTTGGTGTGGCCGAGTGCGATCAGCCGGAGCACGTCGAGCTCGCGCTGGCTGAGCGGATCCCGGCCGGGGTTGTCGTACACGGCCAGTGAGGAGGCGACGCGGGGCGCGACGAAGCTCTCTCCGGCGGCGGCCCGCTTGATCGCCTGCGGGAGGTCCTGATCGGCGGAGTCCTTGAGCACGTAGCCGCTCGCTCCCGCCGCCAGCGCCTCTCGCGCGAAGCGCGGGTCGTCGACCATCGTCGTCACCACGATCGCGGTCCCCGGCGCGTCGGTGCGCAGCTCGCGGATGGCGGTCAGGACCGAGCCACCGGGCATGCTCACGTCGAGCACCAGCACGTGCGGGCGGTGGGCCCGCACGTGACGCACCACGCTGCGGATATCGCTGGCCTCGGCCACGACGTCGATCGCCGTCTCACCCTCGAGCAGCGAGCGCAGGCTGCGCCGCAGGAACTCGTGGTCGTCGGCGAGGACGATGCGGATCGGCTCGACCCCGGCGGCGGAGCCAGCGTCGGGCCTCGGCACGGCGTAGAGGCGAGGATGGCTTTCCATCGTCACACCGCGGCGTCTGATCGGCTCGCGTACATACTGTTTGGCAACGTACGCCCCCCCGGGGAATGCTCCATCCGCCCTTCACCACAGTTCGCCGGTGTGATCCTCCGCACGCTCCGCCTCCGCACGCTCCGGAGCCGCACCGTACGGGAAACCCGACGCGAGCTGCGGATGCGCGCGGATGATTCGGCTACGAGCGAGCGGCCACGATGACGGGCATGCCGTTCCTCGACCGCCGCGACGCGGGGCGCCAACTGGCTGTGCAGGTGACGGCGCTGGCCCGTCAGCGCCCCGTGGTGATCGCGCTCCCGCGCGGCGGGGTGCCGGTCGCCTTCGAGCTGGCGCAGCACCTGGCGGCGCCGCTCGACGTGTTGGCCGTCCGCAAGCTCGGCGCGCCGGCCAATCCCGAGTACGGCGTGGGTGCGATCGCCGAGGACGGCACCTCCGTGCTCGACCCCGACGTCGCCCGCCGGGTGGGGATGACCGGGGAGGTGCTCGCCGCCACCCTGGAGCGCGAGGCCCGCGAGCTGCGCCGCCGCGTCGAGGTCTATCGCGACGGCCGGGCGCCGCTGGACGTTCGCGGGCGGACGGTGATCGTCGTCGATGACGGGCTTGCCACCGGACTGACCGATCTGGCGGCGGTGCGAGCGCTGCGCGCCCGTGGCGCCGCCCGGATCGTCGTCGCCGTGCCGGTCGGCGCGCGCGAGTCGATCGATCGCGTCGGCGCGGAGGCCGACGAGATCATCTGTCACACGGTCCCCCGACGGCTCGTCGGTGTCGGCCGCTGGTATCAGGACTTCTCGCCGGTGTCCGACCGGGAGGTGGTCGCACTGCTGGCAGCCGCCCGCACATCGCTGGCGGCCGGCACGGAGGCGCTGCATCCGGCCTAGGTGGTCGGGGTCCCGGCCGGGGCCGACAGCTCGTCCACGCGAACGTGAGCGCTCAGCCGGCGGATCTCCTGCGGCGTCCCGGTGCCGAGTCCGTGTCGCGTGGCGTTGAGGCATCCCGCCGCCATGGCCAGGCGCATCGCCGCCAGCATGCCGCGACCCTCCGCCAGCGCGGCGCCCAGCGCGGCGAACATCGAGTCGCCCGCCCCGCGCGGCTCGATGGCGTGCACGCGCGGCCCGGTCAGCCGCAGCAGACGGCCGCTGTCGCCGTCGAGCACGAGCGCGGACTCTTCAGCCCGCGAGACGAGCACGGTCCGCGCCCCTGCGGCCCGCAGCGCCGGCAGGGCGGCGAGCAGAGCGGCCTCATCCGGGCCGCTCGCCCAGCCCTCGGCCACCAGGTCGTCGTGGCTGATCTTCAGCAGGTCGACCCCTCCGCGCAGTGCGCAGGCCAGCGGCGCCCCGGTGAGGTCGGCGATCACCGGCACTCCGTTGCTACGCAGGTCGGCGGCCAACCGACGATACACATCGCTTTCGACGATCTCCTCGGGATCACAGCCTGTCAGGAGCACGACCCGCGCGTCGAGACCAGCGCTGAACGTGACCCCATACAGCTCGTCGGACTCGTGACGCGACAGGGCCCGGCCCGCCGTGCGCGCCAGCTCGCGCCGCTGCCCTTCGCGGCGGTCGTGAACGTACACGCCGTTGCCCCCACTGGTGTCCACCCCGTGCACGTCGATCCGCTCGCGGGCCACGAGCGCACGCAGCACGGCGCCGGGCTCACCGCCGAGCGCGCAGCAGAGCGCCACGTCGGCTCCGAGCAACGCGGCCATGCGCGCCACCCAGAACCCCTGACCGCCGGCGTGCAGGTGAATCTCGGTGTCGCTGGGACCGCTGCGCTCGATCGTCACCGTGAGCAGCGGCGACGGGGCGAAGATGACCAGGGGCGAGCGCGGCGGCATCACGCGAGCGGGGCGCGCGAGCGCTCGCCGCGGGTGCCGAAGCGCCGCGCGCCAGGGGCGCCCAAGCGCAAGAGGGTCGACGGCCGCACCATCGCGTCGCCCGTCTCGGCGCTAGACCCCGGCCGCGATGGACACGGGTCGCAGCGGCAGCCGCACGAGGTCGTCGCCGGTCACGATCATGCAGTCGAGCGAGCGGCAGTCCTCCAGCTCGGCCAGGCGCGGCCCGACCGGCCGGTTGAGCCAGCAGACCAGCCGGTACAGGTTCACGCCGTCGGTGAAATAGCGAGGCTGGCCCGGCGCGGCAGCGGCGTCGCCCGCGCGCTGCGGGCCGCTTGCGCGCGACGCCCGACGAAGACCCTGAGATGCGCGCGCGATCACGGCCGGTCTCCCGGGTCACGCCCGCCATGGCGGATGACCGCGACGCCGCGCTCGGGATAGAACAGCGACTCGTGCTCCTCGTCCCAGCGCACGCGGAAGTGCAGATGGCCGGGGCCACCGAGCACCTCGCGAACCTGACCGCGCCGGATCGGGGACCCCGGCGGGCCCGCGACCTCCAGCCAATCGCCGACGCGGGCGTCGATGGTTGTCGTGTAGGCAGCCATCCTCAGCCCCGCGGTCAGGCCTGATCCGCGTCGTCGCCTTCCCCGCTCACCGACACGGCCGGCGGCGACGCCACGCCCCGGGCGACCACGATCAGCGGGCACCTGGAGCTGTGCGCCAGGTGCGCGGACGTGCTGCCCAGCAGCGCGCGGCGCAGCGGACCGCGATCACGCGAGCCGACGACGAGCAGGTTGACCTCACCGCTGAACGTCTCCAGCGCATCGTCCAGCCGGCCCATGACCACCTCGCCCTCGACCTCGCCGGGGAGCTCCAGCTCGCGGCGCGCCGCCTCCAGCTGCTCCTTGCAGGCGTCCTCCCAGAGCGTGGGCGCCTCGGTCATGTAGGGCGTGACCGGATAGGCGAGCACCCGCAGTGCCCGCACGCCGGCATCCTCGCGGGTGGCCAGGGCACGCGCCACGGCCAGCGCCACCTCGCTCTGCGGCGTGCCGTCGTAGGCGACGCCGATCGAGCCCAGCGGCCGGGCCGCCCCGGCATAGCCGGCCGACGCCACGGCCACCGTACAAGGCGCGCCATCGAGGGCGGCGAGCGTGTTGTCCGTGAGCAGCACGCGACCGGCGCGGCCACGGTGACAGGAGCCGACCACCAGCAGGTCGGCCTCGTGCTCCTCGGCCAGCCGATGCAGCCCCACGCCAACCGATTCGCTGCCGACGCTCAACAGGTCGGCGTCGACCTCGAGCGCCTGCCGCTCGCGGTCCAGCAGCTCGACGGCCTGCTCGTGTTGCACCCGATCGAACTCGGGGTTCGATGCGCGGCGCGGAGCCGACTCGCCCGGGTGGACATAGGCCAGGCTGATCCGCCCATCGTGATCGACGAGCTGCAGCCCCAGGGTGATGGCGTCACGACCATTGGGCCGACCGTCGACGCCGACGATCACGTGGCGAAACATCGCGAGAGACTCCTCTGTCGGTTCGGGCGAGCCTACGGCCGCGGCCGCGGCGCTCCATCCCGGGTGCCTACCGACGATATAGGGGAAAACCCGCGATCTTTCGCGACACGCGAACGAGGACAATGATCCCGCCAGCATGGTGGACACCCCCGCACCCGGACAGCCTCCCCTCGGCGGCGCGGCCGCCGCGGACGACCCGCGCGCCGCGCTCGTCGTGCTGCTCGGTGACGGGAGGAGGATCGCGGTCGGCCCGGGCTCGCCCGCCTCGACCGGCGATCTCGCCGTCCTCGCCGAGGGCGTCCGCGATGACGCCAGCGCAACCCCCGCGCGCGAGGCCCTGCTGAGCGACATCGGGGCCCGGCTGGCCGCCGGAGATCACGATCCGGGCCGCCAGGTGCTGCTGGTGGCCCGCGACGAGGACGGGCACGCGATCGCCGTCGGCGGCTACCGGTCGCTTTCCCCCGGACGCGCCACCGCCGTGTGCGAGGTCGACGCCGCGTATCAGCGCCTCGGGCTGGGGACGTTCCTACTGCGCCGGCTGGCCGCGATCGGCCTGGCCCATGGCATCGGGCGCTTCCGCGTCGACGTGGCGTCGGACGCCGCGGCCCTGGCCGGGGTCCTGCGCGACTGCGGCCTGCGAACCCACTGGAACCTCGGCCGCGTGACCCACGTCGATCTCGACCTGCGCGGGCGGCGTCCGGGCTGGGCGACGCCCGAGTGCCGAATCGCCGCCGCGGCTAGTCGCCGGTGACGAGGCCGCGCTGCAGCGCGTAGCGCACGAGCTCCGCGCGCGAGGACACCCGCAGCTTCTGCTGGATGTGGGCCCGGTGGGTCTCGACGGTTCGCACCGACAGGTACAACTGCTCGGCGATCTCGGCGTTGGTGTGCCCGAGCGCGATGAGACGCAGGACCTCCACCTCACGCTCGGACAGGTCGTCCGGCGGGCCGGGCGGGGGCTCACGTGCGATCCGCGCGCCGAGCGCAGGATTCAGGTAGGTCTCGCTGGCCGCCGCTCGGCGCACCGCCTCGACCAGCTCGCCGTCGGCGGCCTCCTTGAGGACATAACCCGAGGCGCCGGCGCTGAGCGCCTGGCGAGCGAACGCGGGCTCCTCCTGCATCGTCAGCACCACGATCTGCGTGTCGGGCGACTCGGCGCGGATGACCGGGATCGCCTCGAGGCTGGAGCCGCCGGGCATGTTCAGGTCGAGAACAAGGACGTCCGGATGATGGCCGCGAACGTAGCGCCGTGCGGCGTCGACGTCGCCGGCCTCGGCCACGACCTCGAAGTTGCCCTCGGTGTCGAGCAGCAGCCGCAGCCCGCTGCGCACGACGGTGTGGTCGTCCGCGATCACGATGCGGATCACGTCGCCCGATTCGGCCCGCTCGCCGCCGCCCTCCGCGGGATCAGCCCCGGAATGTTCATCAGCCATCACTGGCGCTCACCGTAGCGGTCCCGGCGGCTGGCTGTCAGGCGGAGAAAGCACGCGGCCTCCTGCGGGTTTGTACGGACGCGCCCCGTTCGTGGGCATCCGTCGCCGCCAGCGCGCCCGCACGGCGCCGCGCACGGTAGTTTCCCCGGAGCGCCGCGGCGGGTATGCTCGGCTACCTGGCGCCCCGCCAGGCGGCATCCTTTCGCTCCATGAGCACCGAATCCCCATTCCGCGTCGTCATCGTCGGCGGAGGCGTCGCCTCCCTGGAGGCGGCCCTGGCCCTGCGCGAGCTCGCCGGCGACCGCGTCAGCCTCCAGATCGTCGCACCCAACAGCGAGTTCACGTATCGGCCGATGACGGTGCGCGAGCCGTTCGCCTTCGCGCCGGCGCACCGCTACCCGCTCGACGAGATCGCTCGCGACATCGGCGCGGAGCTGATCACCGACGAGTTCAGCTGGGTCGACCCGGCCAAGCGAACGGCGCACACGAAGGGGGGCCTGGAGCTGAGCTACGACGCGCTCCTCCTCGGCCTCGGCGCGCGGATGCGTCCGCCCTTCGCGCACACGGTGACCATCGACGACCGGCGCATGGACGAGCTGCTGCACGGCATCATCCAGGACGTCGAGGGAGGCTACGTGCACAGCCTCGCGTTCGTCGCCCCGGCGCGGATGGCCTGGCCGTTCCCGCTCTACGAGCTGGCGCTGATGACCGCGAACCGCGCGTACGACATGAACGTGTCGACGACGATCACCGTCGTGACGCCCGAGGACGCGCCGCTGGCGATCTTCGGCGAGGCGGCCAGCCACGCCGTCACCGAACTGCTGGAGGGCGCCGGCGTATCGGTCATCGCCTCCGCCTACGCGCAGGTGGCGGAACCCGGCAAGGTCACCATCCATCCCGGCGACCGCACGCTCGAGGCCGACCGCGTGATCGCGCTGCCCGAGCTGTTCGGCCCGGCGGTGCGCGGCCTGCCCGCGGCCGAGCACGGGTTCATTCCGATCGACCCCCACTGCCAGGTGCGCGGAGTCGAGCGCGTGTACGCCGCCGGCGACGCCACCGACTTCGCGATCAAGCAGGGGGGCCTGGCCGCCCAGCAGGCTGACGCCGCCGCCCAGTCGATCGCCGCGCTCGCGGGCGCCGACGTCGAGCCGAAGGTCTTCCAGCCCGAGATTCGCGGGATCCTGCTCACCGGCCGCCAACCGCGCTATCTCACGGCCCGCATCACGGGTGGCCAGGGGTTCAGCTCTCAGATCACCGACGAGCCGACCTGGACGCCTCCGACGAAGATCGTCGCCGCCTACCTGGCGCCGTACCTCGACCGTCGCGACCACGCGACATCGGTCGGCTAGACAGCTACAGCTGGCGCTCGGGATCGCGGCGCGGTCCCCCCTGGCCCTCCGGGGCCACGCCGCCCAGCGTCGCGGCGATGTCGTACAGCTCGGCCTGCCAGTGGCGCAGCAGCCGCGGATCGAGATCGGTGTTCGCCTCGAGTGCGTCGGCGAACCGGCCGACGTCGGCGGCCACCTGCTGCAGGCGGGTGAGCGGGTTCTGAGGCGGCATCGCCGCCAAATGTCCCGTCCGGCGCGCGGCCCGTCAACCCTTGGATCGGCGGCCACGAGCCCGGCGCGACCGATACCGTGTCGCGGATGGGTGCACGGCTGCGTCAGGGCGTGCTCGTGGCCGGCGAGCTGGAGCCCGTCGTGGCCGCCCTGCGGACCACCCTCGGATTGGCCGAGCCGTTCCGTGACCCCGGCGTCGCCGCGTTCGGCCTGCACAACGCGGTGTGCGCACTCGGCGACACGTTCCTCGAGGTCGTCTCGCCCACCGTTCCCGACACCGCGGCGGGGCGCCACTTGCAGCGACTCGGTGGAGACGGCGGCTACATGCTCCTCTTCCAGGTCGACGACCTCGGCGCCGCGCGCGAGCGCGCGACGGAAGCCGGTGTGCGCACCGTATGGCAGATCGACCTGCCCGATATCGGGGCCACGCACCTGCACCCGGCCGATCTGGGCGGCACGATCGTCTCACTCGACCGGCCGGTGCCGGCCGGCACCTGGAGATGGGGCGGCCCGCTGTGGACCGGGCGCATCGGCGAGGGCGCCCCGGGACGCCTGACCGGGGCCGTCGTCGCCGTGCCCGATCCCGACTCGGTCGCGCACCGCTGGGCGCAGGTCCTCGGCGTGCCCCTCCGCGGCGACGGGCTCGAGCTCGACGGCGGATCGGTCCGCTTCATCGAGGGCACACAAGGGCTCGTCGAGCTCCTCGTCCAGTCACCCCGGCTCGGCGGCGAGACGGCGCTGCTCGGCGGCGTGCGCTTCAGCGCCGGCTGAGCATCAGCGGATCACGTCGGGGGCGACCAGGCCGGCGCGGTGGGCGACCGCTGCCGCCTGTGTTCGGCTGCGGACGTCGAGCTTGGTCAGGATGCGCGAGACGTGGACGCTGGCGGTCTTCTCGGCCATGAACAGCTCGGCGCCGATCTCGCGGTTGGTCGCTCCGCGGGCGACGAGCGCGAGCACCTGACGCTCGCGCGGTGTCAGCCCGAACGGGTCCTGCACGGGCGTCTCCGCGCCGGCGCCGTCCGCAGCCGCGTCGGACCGTCGCCGCCGGCGACGGTCTCGAGGCGCGCGCGCGCCGACAGTCCCTCCAGCTCGGCCACCAGCCAGCGCGCCCCGAGCGTGCGTGCGCGACCAAGCGCCACGCCCAGCGCCTGCGCCCCAGCCGCGCGATCACCACGCTCGATGCACGCCTCCGCCTGGCGCCAGCGGGCGCGGGCCGCCAGGTAAGCGCGCTCGATGAGCCTCCCAGCCGGCGGCGGCCCGGTCCCACAGCAGCGGATCGTTGCCGCCCTTTGCGCGTGCCATCTCGGCCTCGGCGGTGAGCACCCACACCGCCTCGACCGGCCCGGCGCTCTCGGCCGCGGCCCGCACGCGCGACAGGTGGATCTCCGCTTCCAGGAGGACCGACCGCAGCGCGTCGGCGTCGTCGCGGTCGCGGGCACGCTGCGCGATGTCCGCCTCGACGGCGACGCCGGCCGCACCGATCGCGGCGACGCGCATCGCGTCATCGGTGCACACCTCGATCCGGTCCAGCGCGTCCTGCAGCGCGGCGCGCGCGCCCTCGAGATCGCCGCGCCGGCGCCGCAGGTCGGCGAGCGCCAGCCCGAAGCCGGCATGGAACTGCGGCTCGATCGCGCGCGCAACGAGCTCGGCGATCTCCGCCAACGCCTCCTCGGCGGCCTCCAGCTGCCCCGTGCCGAGCGCGAGCTCGGCCGCGCGCAGCCGCAGATTGATCAGCCAGCGCCCCTCGATGGCCCGGCCCTCGATGGCCAGGCTGTGCGCGGCCAGCTCCCACTCGCCGGCGGCGAAGGCGATCTCCGCCACCCCCGCCGCCAGCCACACGTGGTAGCTGCGCAGCGACGGCGAGACGGCGGTCAGGCCCTCCTGGGCGACGGCCAGGCCCTCGCGCGTGCGGCCGGCGACGAACAGCAGGTCCGACAGGTTGCCGTAGGCGTAGAAGGTGCCGTACACGTCGCCGGCGCGCTGGGCCAGGGCCAGCGACTCGCGCAGCTCGACGAGGCCCTCGTCGACGCGCCCGCACCCGGCGAGCGCCATGCCGAGCGTGTTGCGCGCCTGGCTGATGACATGCGGTCCGGCCGCGTTCGCGGCTCGCCGATCTCGAGCGCCTCCCGCGCGGCCGCGACCGCGTCGCGGTAGTGACCGCGCAGCGCGGCGGCCCGCGCCGTCCACGCGAGCACGCCGGCGCGTTCGCGGTCGGCCAGCCCGGGCGGCAGCAGCTCGAGCGCGCGGTGGACGGTGTCCAGCGCCTCGTCGCCGCGCGCCAGTCCCCATTGCGCGCGCGCCAGCTGCTCGAGCACGAGCGCGGTCCGCACCGGGTCGCCGTGCTCGTCCAGCTCGGACAGGGCCCGGCGCAGGAGTGCCTCCGTGCGCGCCCGCTGCTGGATGTGCTCGTGCTCGGCGGCGGCGCGCCCGAGCAGCTCGGGATGATCGAGCCCGGTGAGCGACTCGGGGTCCTCGACGCGGTCCCACACCTGCAGCGCGCGCTCGAGATGGTCGGCCGCCTCGCCGTGGGCATGGATCGCCGAGGCGAGCCCGGCGGCGGTGATCGCCGCGGTCAGCGCGAGCGGCCGATCCCCGCCGGCGTGGGCGTGGGCGGCGACCTGGGCGGCCAGCCCGTCGTCCTCGCCGGCGCAGTGCCGGCGCGCCTCGAGTGCGTGCGCGAGCCGCAGGTGCAGGTCGTTGCGCTCCCCGGGCAGGAGGTCCTCGTAGGCGACCTCGCGCAGCAGCGCGTGGCGAAAGGAGAAGCGGTCGTCGCGTCCCGCCTCGATCACGTGCCCGGTGATCGCCTCGCGCAGCGCCGCGGTCACCGTCCCCGGCGCCGTCCCGTCGGCCACCTCGGCGATCAGCCGCTCGTCGGCGCTGCGGGCGACGGCGAGGACCCGCAGGAGCGCCTGCGTCTCGGGCGAGAGGCGCTCGAGACGCAGGATGAACGCGTCGCGCAGCGACTGCGGCGCCGCCCCGCGCCCGTCCAGCCCGGCGGCGAGCAGCTCCTCGGTGTACAGCGGGTTGCCCTCCCCGCGGGCGAACAACCGGCTGAGCAGCCCATCGTCGGGCGGCGCGCCGAGGATGTCCGCCAACGCCTCGTCGAGCTCCTCGCGACCCCACGGCCGCAGGTCGATGCGCCGCGTGCGCTCGCCGCGCTCGAGCTCGGCCAGCAGCGGGCGCAGAGGATGGCGGCGGTGCAGCTCGTCCGTGCGGTAGCTGAACAGGAACAAGGCGCGCTCACGGCGCAGGCTGTGCGCCAGGAACGCCGCGAACGCCCGCGTCGAACGGTCGGCCCAGTGCAGATCCTCGATGACCAGCACGACCGGCTGTCGCTCGCCGAGCGCCTCCAGCAGCTCGAGGAGCGCCTCGAACAGCCGCAGCTGGGCCGACTCGTCGTCGAGCGGCATCGGCTCGCCGCCGCCAAGCGCCGGCATCAGCGATGCCAGCGACGCGCGGGCGACCGCGCTGAGGCAGTCGAGCCCCGGGTCGCGGGCGCGCGCGAGCTCGCGCAGCGCCCCGATCAGGGGGGCGTAGGGCAGCCCGCCGCCGTCGAGCTCCACGCACTCGCCGCGCAGGAAACGCGCCCGGTCGCGTTCGCGCATCTCGAGCTCGGAGATGAGCCGGCTCTTGCCGACGCCGGAATCGCCGCTCAGCGCAACGACCGAGGGGAGACCCGCGGCGGCCTCCCCCAGCGCGGCCTCACACTCGGCGAGTTCGCCAGCCCGGCCGATGAGCCGGGTGCTCGTGACGCGCGTGCTCACCGCCCCAGTATCTCGCCGCCAGGCGCTGGATGAGGCCGCTCCGCCGCACCGCACCGCCGTCATGCCCCCGGTTCCTCGCCGCCGCGACCCGCTGGCGCTCCTGCGTCTCGGCCGCTGCCAGCTGCTGTGTCAGTGTCGCCGTCATCGTCGTGCTCCTCTCGCGTGGGCGATGTCACGCACACCACGATGAGCTACGCCGCGCGTGGCCACATCGGGAGCTTGGAGCGGACCGGCCACGGCCACCCCTTAGCCGGGGAGCGGAGCCCCTTACCCGCCCCGCGGGGGCGGTCAGCGCTTCCCGCGCACGACGATGACCCTGACCTTGCCGACCATGCCGGCGGGCAGGTGCAGGGTGGCGTTCTCGTGCACCGCCACCGGCGCGGTGCACGGCGGGGGGCCGCCGTCGGGCACCAGCGGCGAACAGGCCCAGGCGTGCAGCGCGCCCCTGACGCCCGGCGCGCGGTGCAGCTTGAGGTTGCGCCCGGTGACCGAGGCGATCTGCGCCCCGCCGCCGACGCCGGGGGCGTGTATCCGGGCCACGGCGAGCGCGGCCCCGTCGGCGCTGCGCACGGTGGTCTGCTTCAGCGCGCCGACGAGGGCGAAGCCGGCGCTGGCCGAGGTCACCGGCCCGACGTAGCGCGTCGTCCACAGGACGGTGGAGCCGCCGCCGTCCGACGCGGTCTCCTGAACTCGCAGGATGGAGCCCACGTCGGCACTGGTGATGGCGTAGCTGGTGGCGTTCGCCGGGCCGACGGCGACGCACGACCGCGTGCAGCGCATCATCTGCACGACGTCGGAGGTCACCGCCGGGCCGCTCCACGTGCCCGGGGTGATGGTGATCGTGTCACCCACGACGCCCGGGTCGGCGGACATCACCGGCGGCGTGTCCCAGCGCGGGGCGGCCGGCAGCACCACCGGCGACGGCGCGGACGCCGCCGGCAGCGACCCGTCGGGGTTGGTGGCGGTGACGACCGCGACAAGCGTGTGGCCGACATCCGCGGCGGTGGGCATGTAGGAGCCGCTGGTGGTGCCGGCCAGCACCTGGCAGTTGGCCCCACTGGCGTCACAGCGCTCGAAGATCGAGCTGTACGTCGTCTCGGCGTTGGCGTTCCACGTCGTGGCGGTGATCGAGACCTGGGTGCCCTGCTGCACCGTCGATCCCTGCCCCTTCACGACCGGCGGGTGGGTGTTGACCGGCGGAATCCCGGCCACCACCGCGGTGGGCTGGGCGCTGGCGGCGGCCGAGCCGTTGCCGTTGGTTGCCGTCACCCGCACGGTCAGGGTGAAGCCCTCGTCGGCCTTGGCCAGCAGGTAGGTGGTGCCGGTGGCGCCGGCGACGCTCTGGCAGTTGGCCCCCGAGGCGTCGCAGCGCTGCCACTGGTAGGCCAGCGACGGGCTGTTGGTCCAGGTGCCCGGGGACGCAGTCAGCGTCGCGGTGCGCTCGGCGACGCCGCTGATCGTGGGCGCCGAGGTGTTCTGCGGAACCGGCAACGCCTGGATGGTCAGGGCCGGGCTCTGGGCGCTGGCCGTGCGACCCGGGGAGGTGACGTCGGCCGTGAGCACGATCGTGTGCGAGAGGTCGGCGGGGCTGGCGACGTACTGCGGGCCGGTCGCCACCGGCGCACAGTTGGAGGTCCCGTCGGCGTCGCAGCGATTCCAGGTGTAGGTGACACCCGAGATCGGCACGCTCCACGTGCCGGGGTTGGCGCTGAGCGTCTGGGCGACCTGTGGCGTCCCGCTGATGCTCGGCAGCGAGCTGTTGGTCAGCGGGCGCCCGGCCACGATCGCCGTGAGCGCACCGGCGGCCGAGGTCGAGCCGCCGGCGGACGTCGCGGTGACCACCACCCCGACGGTCGAGCCGACGTCGTCGGTGCTGAGCGTGTACGTGGCGCCGCCTCCCACCTGGGTGCAGCTCGAGCCGATGGCGGTCGCGGTGGCGGGACAGCGCTCCCACGCGTAGGCGAACGTGACCCCCGGCGTGTCCCAGCTGCCGGGGTCGGCGGTGAGCGTGTAGGTGTCCATCAGCGTGCCCGACGGAGCGGCCGGCGCCACCGTGCTGCGCGGCGGCTGCGCCACCGTGGCGCTGGCCTGGCTGGTCGCACTGGCGGTCCCGTCGATGTTCGTCGCGGCGACGACGACCCGCACCATGGTCCCGACGTCGGACTGCGCCAGCGTGTAGGTCGCCGCGTTCGCGCCGATGATCCCCGTCCAGCTGCCTCCGCCGTTCGCGGAGCTCTGCCACTGGTAGGCGAACGACGGGGTGGCCGGGGTCCAGTTGCCGGGACTCGCCGTCAGGGTCGCTCCGAGGCGCGCCGACCCGCTGATGGTCGGCGCGCTCGCGTTCACCGGCGGGGCCGCCAGTACCGGCGTCGTCGGCGCGCTCGCCGCGGTGACGACGCCGTCGGGGTTGGTGGCGGTGACGACCACCCGCAGGTTGAGGCCCTCGTAGCCCTGCCCGAGGGTGTAGATCGTCGCGGTGGCGCCGCTGACGGGCGCCCAGGTGTTGCCACCGTCGCCGGAGCGCTGCCACTGGTAGGCGTAGGCGTTCCCGGCTCCGCTCCAGCTTCCGGGTGACGCCGTCAGCGTGACGGTGCGCTGGGCGACGCCGCTGACCGTCGGTGCGTCGATGGCCACCGGCGGCGACGCGATGATCGTGGCCGTCGCGGCGCTGGCCACGCTGACGCTGCCGTCCGGGTTGGTGGCGGTGACGAGCATGCGCACCTTGGTGCCCTCGTCCGCGGCGCCGAGGGTATACGTCCCCGCGGTGGCGCCGGCGATGGCCGTCCAGGTGACGCCACCGTCGCTGGAGTGCTGCCACTGGTAGGCGTAGTTGTTCGCCACCCCGCCCCACGCACCCAGGGTGGCGGCCAGCGTGGCGCTGCGCTGCGCGGTGCCGGTGACGACCGGCGGGGTCGTGTTGACCGGCGGCGCCCCGGCCACGGTCGCGGTCGCCGCGCTCGTCGCCACCGCGACCCCGTCGGCGTTGGCGGCGGTGACGACCACGCGCACCATGCTGCCCTCGTCACCGACCGCGAGCGGGTACGTCGTGGCGGTCGCGCCGGTAACCGCGGTCCAGGTCGTGCCGCCGTTGAGGGAGTGCTGCCACTGATAGGTGTAGCTGTTGCCCACGCCGCTCCAGGTGCCCTGTGTGGCCGCCAGCGTGCTCGCGCGCTGGGCCGTTCCGCTGATCGTCGGCGGGGCGCTGTCGACCGGCGGCGACGCCGGCACGGTCGTGGTGGCGGCGCTGGCGACGGCGGCCGAGCCGTCGGGGTTGGTCGCGGTCACCAGCGCTCGCAGGACGCCTCCCTCGTCGGCCGTTCCGATCGTGTACGTGCTGGCGGTCGCACCGGCGACGCTCGCCCAGGTGGTGCCGTTGGCGGAGCGCTGCCACTGGTAGGCGTAGGTGTTGCCGACGCCGGCCCACGCGCCCGCTGTGGCGGTGAGCAAGCTGGCGCGCTGCACGGTGCCGCTGACGCTCGGTGCCGTGGTGTTCACCGGCGGTGCCGCGGCGACGGTCGCGGTGGCGGCGCTGGTCACGCTGGCCGTGCCGTCGGCGTTGGTCGCGGTGAGCAGTGCGCGCAGCGTGCTGCTCTCGTCGCTCACCCCGACCTCGTACGTGGCGGCGGTCGCGCCGGTGATGTTCGTGAATCCCGAGCCGGTGTTGCGCTGCCATTGGATGGTGTAGGTGTTGCCCAGGCCACCCCAAACGCCGTTGGAGACGCTCAGCGCGCTGCCGCGCTGCGCGGTGCCGGTGATGACCGGCAGGCCGGTGTTCACCGGCGGGGACGCCGCCACGGTCGCGGTGGCGGCGCTGGCCGCACCGACGCTGGCGTCGGGATTGGTCGCCGTGACCAGCACGCGCAGCGCGGCGCCCTCGTCGGCCACGCCGACGGTGTAGCTGGCTCCGGTGGCGCCGCTGATCGCGGTCCAGGTGGTGCCATTGGTGGAGCGCTGCCACTGCTCGGCGTACGTGTTGCCGATGCCGCTCCACGTGCCCTCCGTCGCGGTCAGGACGGCGGTGCGCTGCGCGGTGCCGGTGACCGTCGGCGCGACGGTGTTGACCGGCGGCGCCCCGGTCACCGCCGCCGTGGCAGCGCTGGCGGCGGCGGCGGTGGCGTCGGCGTTGGTGGCGGTGACGAGCACCCGCACCTCGGTGGCCTCATCCGACACGCCGAGCGTGTAGGTCGACGCGGTGGCGCCGGGGATGGCCGTCCACGTGCTGCCGCCGTCGCTGGAGCGCTGCCACTGATAGGCGTACGTGTTGCCGATGCCGCCCCAGGTGCCCTGGGCCGCCGTCAGCACGCCGGTGCGCTGCGCACTGCCGGTGACCGATGGCGCGCTGGTGTTGACCGGCGGGGAGGCCTGCACCGCCGCCGTCGGCGCGCTGGCCGCCGCGATGCTCCCGTCGGCGTTGGTGGCGGTGACGAGTAGGCGCACCATCGCCGTCTCATCGGCCACGGCAAGCGTGTAGCTCGAGGCTGTCGCGCCCGTGATCGCCGCCCACGTGCTGCCACCGTCGGTGGAGCGCTGCCATTGGTAGGCGTAGGTATTGCCGAGACCGGTCCACGTGCCCGGCATCGACGACAGCGCGGTCCCGCGCTGCGCCGCTCCGGAGATCGTGGGCGCCCCGGTGTTGGCCGGCAGTGAGCCGACCACGGTGGCGGTCGCGGCGCTGGCGGCGGCCACCGTGGCGTCCGGGTTGGTGGCGGTGACGAGCACACGCACGGTCGCGCCCTCGTCGGCGAATCCGAGGGTGTACGTGCCGGCGGTCGCACCGCTGATCGCGGTCCAGGTGGTGCCGTCGGTGGACCGCTGCCACTGGTAGGCGTACGTGTTGCCGATGCCGCTCCACGTGCCCGGGGTGGCCGTGAGCACGGCCGTGCGCTGCGCGGTGCCGGTCACCGCCGGTGCGACCGTGTTGACCGGGGGCGAGGCCGGAACGGTCGCCGTCGCCGCGCTCGCGGCGGTCACCGTGGCGTCGGGATTGTCGGCGGTGACCACGACGCGCAGCTCATAGCCCTCGTCCGCCGTGGTCAACGGGTACGTGGCGCCGGTGGCGCCGTTGATGTCGGTCCACGTGCTGCCGTCGGGGGACTGCTGCCACTGGTAGGCGTAGGCGTTGCCGATGCCCGACCAGGCGCCCTGCGTGGCCGTGAGCGTGCTGCCACGCTGGGCGGTGCCGGTGATGCTCGGAGCCGTCGTGTTGACCGGCGGGGAGCTCGGCACGGTCGCCGTCGGCGCGCTGGCCGCCATGACGATGCCATCGGCGTTGGTGGCCGTGACGACCAGGCGCACGGTGGCTCCCTCGTCGGCGATGCCGAGGGTGTACTGCAGGCCGGTCGCCCCCGCGATGGGCGCGTAGCCCTCGCCGGAGTCCTCCTGCCACTGGTAGGTGTAGGTGCTGCCCGCCCCGGTCCATGTCCCGGGCGTCGCGCCGAGGGTGCTACCACGCAGGGCGCGTGCCGGTGACGGCCGGCGCAACGGTGTTGGCCGGCGGGAAGGGCGCCACCGGCGACGTCGCCGCGCTGGCCGCCGTGGCGGTGCCCTGGCTATCGGTGGCGGTGATGACCACCCGCAGCAGCGCCCCCTCGTCGGCCACGGCGACCGGGTAGGTGGCGATCGTCGCGCCGCTGATGTCGGCCCACGTGTCGCCGCCGTCGGTCGATCGCTGCCACTGGTAGGCGTAGACGTCGCCCGTGCCCGACCAGGTGCCCGGCCCCGCCGTGAGGGTGTAGCTGCGCTGCGGCGTTCCGGTGATCGAGGGCAGCGCCGAGTTGACGGGCGGGACGGTGAGCACCGGGCCCACGAGCGCGCTGGCGACGGAGAGGACGCCGTAGGGGTTGGTGGCGGTGACGCTCACCCGGACGTCGGTGCCGGCGTCGGCGGGGACGAGCGTGTAGCTGGCCAGCGTCGCACCGGAGATGTTCGACCACGTGTTGCCGTCGTCGCTGGAGCGCTGCCACTGATACGCGTAGGAGGTGCCCGCCGGGCTCCACGTGCCGGTGCTCGCGCTGAGCGTGACCCCCTGGTCGGGGGTGCCCCTGATCGCCGGCGCGGCGGTGTTGAACGGGGCACCGGAGACCACCGGTCCGACCGCCGACGACGCGGTCGTGCCCGTGCTGGTGCCGTACAGGTTGCTGGCGCTGACGAGCACTCGCACCTGCGCGCCGATGTCGGCGCTGGCCAGCAGGTACGTGGCACCGGTGGCGCCGGCGATCGGCGACCACGTCGTGCCGTCTGTGGAGCGCTGCCACTGGTAGGTGTAGGCGGTCGCGGACGGATTCCAGGTGCCGGGGTTGGTCGACAGCACCTGGCCCTGCATCGTCGTGCCGGTGACGCTCGGTGCGGTCGCGTTGACGGGCGCCTCGGAGGTGACCGGGCCGACGGATGCCGACGTCGCCGAACCCTGCCCGCTGCTGTTGCTGGCCGTGACGGTCGCCCGCAGGTAGGCGCCGGCGTCGCCGGCGCCCGACGTGTAGGCGGCGCTCGTGGCGCCGCCGATGTTCGTCCACGTGGTCCCGCCGTCGGTCGAGCGCTGCCACTGGTAGGCGTACGCCGTCGCGGCGGGACTCCAGCTGCCCGGGCTCGTCGTCAACGTCTGGCCCTGATCGGCCGTGCCGCTGATCGTCGGCGGGGCGGTACTCGACGGCGGCGACGAGCCGGGGGGCAGCGTCGTCAGCGTGTAGTCGTAGCCGTACGTCGTGCCGGAGCTGTTCTGCGCGACGAGCCGGTAGTGGTACGCGGTGCTCGGCTGCAGGCTCGTCAGCTGGGTGCTGACCGAGACCGGTGTCGCGCCCGAGCCGACGTCGCTCGGCGTGGTCACCTGCCCGTAGGCGTTCGTCGTGCCGTACTCCACCCACCACGTGGTGTCCAGGCCGTTGGGGTACACGCCGCCGGTCAGCGTCGCCGCAGTGCTGTTGACGCTCTGGGTGTAGGTGTTGTTGGCGCCCGTCCCGTCGGCCGGGCCGCCGATGCCGGGCCCGCCGACGGCGACGTCTCCGGAGATCGAGCCGACCCCGGTCGGGCCGTCGTAGCCCACGCCGGCGTTGCAGATGTACAGAATGGCCGTCGCGCACGTGCCGGTGGACCCCGTGGTGGGATCGTTGAGCAGGGCGCTGTCGGCGTAGGCCCACTGGGCCGTGCTCGTGGTCACGCCCGGTGAGCGCGTAGAAGGCGGACGACGAGCGGCGTGGCCAGGCTGGTGCCGCCCGCCTGTAGCCAGCCGCCGTTGCCGCTGTCGTACACGGCCATCCCGGTGTACGGGTTGGCGTCGGCGGACACATCGGCGTACGCACGACCGGTGCAGCCGACGTCGGTCTGGTACGACGGCTTGGCCACCTGCAGGTCGCAGCCCGAGCCGCCGCCCTCGCCGCCGCTCAGCGACCAGGCCGACTCGCCGAACCCGCGGGCGCCCTGCCCGCCGCTGGCCGCCGTCAGCGTCGTGCCGCCCGCGGCCGTCACTCCGGACAACGCAGCCGGGTAGTTGTCGTCGTTGGCGCCCGCGTAGCCGGCGTCGCCGGTGGCGGCCACCACGGCGACGCCCGGGAAGGAGAAGCTGCTCGCCGACATCGCCACCGACGACGACCCGTCGAAGCTGTTGGAGATCTGCTGTGCGCCCATGCCGGCGGCCGTGGCCTCGGCGGTGGTGAGGTCGCTCCAGCTGGAGGTGTTGGCCTCCACGAGCAGGATGTGGCAGTTCGGGCACAGGGCCGACACGGCATCGAGGTCCAGCGACTCCTCCTCCTCCCAGCCGCGAGTCGTCGGCCGGCAGCGGCGACACCGTGCCGTTCTCGTTGACCTTCCGGAAGCAACCGTTGGCGGTCGTGCAGGCCGGCAGGCCGAAGCTGCTGCGATAGGTCGCGAGGTCGGCCTCGGCGTTGGGATCGTTGTAGGCGTCGATGATCGCCACCGTGTCGCCCGCCGCCGGCCGTCTGTGACAGGTACGCCAGGTCGTAGGCCTGCTGCAGATACGCCGGGGTGCCGGCCGTGGGCGGCGATGACGCCGGCGCGCTGGCGGGACTGACGACGGTCGGGCGAGGCGCCCCGGGCCGGACCCGCGGCGTCGCGAAGCGGGTGGTGCGGGGACGCACGCGGGCGCCTGTGGACCGCAGCACGAGCGCCTGCGCCGCACAGGCGGCGGCACCCGGGGAGGGCGCCGCACACACGTTCTGCACCCGCACCTCGGAGGGCGTGTCTCCGGTGGCCTGCTGCAGCGCCCCGGACACCGCCTGCGGGCTGGCCGCGGCTGCCGTCACCCCCGGCTGGCCGTAGCCGCCCACCGGTCCGGCCGCAAACGGCTGGTGCAGGTCCACGCCGGAGACGGCGCCCGCCCGGGCCGGACTGCTCGCGGCGAGCGCGCACAGCAGCAGCAGCGCGAGGGCAAGCCGTACCGGGGCCGTCCGGGCAGCGGTCGTCGACGGGGTCATCCCTTCTTTATTGGAGGGCGAGCCGGTCCGCCTGCGAACGGGTCGGGAGGCGTGGACGCATAGGCACGCACCCCGGTGGCGGATAGTAGGTTCGGACGAGGTTCTGGTGGTTTTGGCCGTGGGAGTGGTCAGGACCCGGCGAATCCCCTTGTGACGGCCGCCGCACGGGCGTCGACGCGTACGTCAGTCGGAACCGGCGCCGTAGCCGCCGCCGGCGTAGCCGCCGCCGTCGTAGCCGCCGCCACCGTTGTAGCCGCCGCCGTAGCCGCCACCCCCGCCGTCGCCACCGCCTTGGTCGTAGCCGCCGTAGCCCGCGCCCGTCGAGCTCCCGCTCGGCCCGGTCGCCCCGCTCGGCCCGGTCGGCCCCGTCGACGCCCCCGGCGCGCCGGCTGCCGGCGGAGCACTGGCGGTCACGGTGACGGCGCGGGCGGTCAACGTGCCTGCGCTTGCCGTGTAGGTCACCTGGACCTGGTCGCCCACCGCCAGGCCGTCGATGAGCCCGGGGGAGCCCGGTGAGAGGGTCAGGCTGGCTCCGCTGGGAGTGGCGACCGCGAACGAGGAGCCGTCGGCGGCGATCGAGGTGACCGAGCCGCTGGTCGTCGTCGCCCCGACGTAGGCGAGCGCACTGGCGACCATCGTGCCGGAGCCGCCCGGGGCGTACGTGACAGTGACGTCGGCTCCGAGCGTGGCGCCGGCCAGCAGGCTCCCGTCCGTTCCGGTCTGGAAGGTGAGGGTGTGGCCGTAGGTCGTGCTGTCCTTCAGCACGGACGGGAGCACGTGGTACTGCTTGAACGCGCGATTGAATGCGTCGGGGGCGCCGTCGTAGAGCCAGCCGGGGCCACCCTTGGCAGATCCGCCGCCCGCCCCGTCGGAGGTCCCGAAGAAGCGGCCGTCGATGTTCATGAAGATGTGCACGCCGGGGTGGTCATAGAGCGTCACCGCCGACGGCCCGCTCCCGGGTCCGCGCGCGATCAGCCTCTCGCTCAGCAGTTGGGCGATGACGCCCGCGTCGTTGGGAACCGGACCGCCGGCCGGCCAGAGCCCCGCGCCGGCCAGGACGGCGGCCACCGCACCGGAGCAGTCGAAGCCCGTCACCTTCGCGTTCGCCCGCGTGCACCGGCGACCGCGCTGGCCACCCCGGCCTCGGGATGCCCGCCGCCCCACACGTACGGGTAGTCGCCGTTGGTGACGGCATTGGCGGCCGCGACCAGGGCGTTGACCACGCCGGTCCGCCGCCCGCTGGTCTGGATCGTGAACCACGATCCGCTGATGACGGTGATGGTGCCCGAGGCCTGCGCCCCCGCCGCCTGGGCGGACGCGGCGCGCACGGCAGCCGCCGGCGGTGCGCCCGAGGCGACGCAAGGCGCGGCCAGCGCGCACACGAGCGCGACGAGATTCACAACAAGCCGTCTCATAAGGCGGAACAAGACCGGTCATCGGTCATCGCCCCACGGAGCCATGAGCGGGCCGTGCCCCCGCTGGACATCGATCCAGCGGGCGATTGCCGGCCGGCAGCCCGGCTGCGTCGTCGATCCGTCCGTCTGGCCACGGTGGCCCCTCGTCCTTCCGTCCGTTTCTCAGCACGGGCGGCGCGCCGCGGGGCACGATGACCGGCACGGCCCCTCCCCTGGTGGCCGCCCGCACCCCTCAGGAGGCACGTTGATGAACGGAATCACTTCGGCCCGCGTAGTTGGACTCGCGGCGATCGCCAGTAGCACCGTCCTGGCCGGCAGCGCAGCGGCGCTCCCGCACGGCTCGGTCCGTCACGCTCCGCTCGGCCCCGGGGCCACCGCCAGGGCACAACTGGCGTGTCTCGAGGCGGGCCGGGCCGGCTCACCGGCCCCGGCCCGGGGCCCGCTGGCCGGGCTGACGCGCGCGCAACTTGCGAAGCTGCGCGCCGACTGCGCCTCGCTGGCGGCAACCGAGACGAGCGCCACCGCGGCCGTCCGGTCGGCGCTCGCGACCGAGGAGGCCTCGCTGCGCGCCGCGTTCGTCAGCGTCGCCACGGCGTGTTCGAACACGCCCCCGACGTCGTCGACGACCACGTCCGCGACCGTGACGTCCACGGCGACCTCCACGTCGAGCTCGACGTCGAGCTCGACCACGACGACGACCACCACGTCGGCGACGTCGACCTCGAGCGTCCCCGTCATCGTGGCCAGCCTGGCGGCGTTCAACCCGGCGACGTGTGCCGCCGCCCGCACCGCCGCCCGCGGCGCCATAGCGGCCGCCGAGTCCGCCTTCGGCCAGGCCCTACGCAGCGCCGAGGCTCGCGTGGCCACTGCGGCGGGCTCGGTCCTGTCGGACCTCAGCCCGACCCCGACCCCGCCGTCCGTGCCCTCCTGAGCATCACGGGCGCCGGGCGGCGTCGCTGACGCCGCCCGGCGTGGCGCGGTTCCGCGTCGGTCAGCCCGCTGGCCGTCCGGCGTCGTTGGCACGATCTCATCCGTGGAAGGCAACCGGCGCCCTGAGGCGCTCCACGTTACGCATCGAGCGACTGGGCGCCGTACCGCCGATGGCTAGCGCCAAGAAGCTGGCGAAGGTCCGTGCGACGGTCAAGCGGCACCGCAAGCTGAGGCGTCAGGCGACGGCCGCCGCACCGTCGCTGTGGGCGGACTGCAGCCCGAAGTGGCTGGCGAAGCGTTGGCAGCGGATGGGGTTCGCTCCCCGCGAGGTCGACGTGTGGCTGACCGCGCGCTGTTTCTCGCCCTGGACGGCCGCCGAGCTGAACGCCGTCGGCGTGACCCCCGACATGGCGGCTCAACGCACCAAGCTCGGACGGGGACGGGCGGACACGATCGCCTTCAAGTGCTCTACGCGACAGCTCTCGATGGTCGAGGCGCTCAACAGCCTGGGCATCCAGGTCCTCACGCTGGACGACGGCAGGGTGCAGGAGCTCATCGATCGCAACGACCGCCTGGACGATTCGCTGGCCCGCTCGACCGTGGCTCTCGGTGACCTCCACGATGCCGCCGCCGGCGGTGCCGTGTCACCGCCGGACGCCGGCGACGCCGTGTTCGCCGTCCTGACCTCGATCCGCCAGCTGGCCAGCGTGCTGGCCGCGCTCAGCCGCGAAACCTACCGTCCGCTCGCCCGGGCGATACTCGGCGACGACGTCGAGCGTCGACAGACCGCGGCCGAACAGGCCCTGTCGTTTGCCGATGCGCTCAGCGCGCTGAGCGAAGACCTCCTTGCCGTTCACGCCAAGCACTACCAGGCGCTCGCTGGCGGCACCCTGGCCACGAGCGACTTCGGACTGCGCATCGTGCGCCGCCACGGCCAGCGCCCGGACCCCGCCACCGCGTGATCGCGGATCACGCGGTCGGCCGCTCGACACGACCGGGTTGCCGTCACGCGCGGCACACGCTCCGGGCGCGCGCCGGCGGCCGGCGCGTGCCCGGGTCCCGATCGTCCCCGCCCGGCGGCGCCGTTGGCGCTTCCGCGGATCGCCGACGGCCGCAGGTACTCGTTCGTCACCGGTCCTCTCGAAGCTTTCGGTGGATCTCCCCCCACAGCCCGCGTCCCGACTGAACCCGGGATCGCCACCCCACCGGCCGGCTGTGCGGTCGTGGCGGGTCGGTGGCGAAGGTGGTTCGCACGCGAGGCGGATCGGCGACAGACGCAGGATCGGCGGGCGCCACCGGCACCGGACCAGGCGCAGCGCCCTCGCCCACACGGTCGACAGAACGCTCGGGCGACGACTCACCCACCGACGCAGCATCCACCGACGCCACCGGCACCGGACCAGGCCCGGCGCCCTCGCCCACAGCCTCGACAGAACGCTCGGGCGACGACTCACCCACCGACGCAGCGTCCACCGACGCCACCGGCACCGGACCAGGCCCGGCGCCCTCGCCCACAGCCTCGACAGAACGCTCGGGCGACGACTCACCCACCGACGCAGCGTCCACCGACGCCACCGGCACCGGACCAGGCCCGGCGCCCTCGCCCACAGCCTCGAAGGGACGCTCGGGCGACGGCTCACTCACCGGCCCACAGGCCACCGACGCCACCGGCACCGCACGAAGCCATGCTCCCTCGCTCACAGCCCCGGCAGACGACGACGGACCATTGGGGGGGACGCGAAGGACGGGCGCGATGGGCACCACGGGATGCACCGCCCCCGCGCCTGCAGCGGCGGCGGTATCCCTACGACGAGCGTCGTCGACCCGTACTCCAACCAGTGGCGAAAGAGGCGCGGGACGACGCAATCCGGCTGTCCTCGCTGCGGCCGGATCGCGTCGAGACGAATCGGCGCTGGCGGCGAGATCATGGGGCGGATCGGGAGCCGGCCGAATCCCATCGCCTGTGGCGACGACGGTCACCGCCTCGCGCCCCCCGGCAGCCCCGCCGCCGTTTTGCCAGGCCGGGGGCCGATTGGCTGGACGAGCAGCCTGCGGCATCGCCGGCCTATCGCTCCAGACCACGCCGGTGGGTCGTGTGCGGTAGCGGTAGATGGTGCCCTCGTCGTCGACCAGGAACGTGTCGGCGCTGTCGCCGTACTGGTGCAGGATCAACCGCTCGCTCCGCTCGGCGAGCGCGACGAGGGCCTTGATGCTGGCGACGTCGAACACGGGCCGGCCCGTGAGGTCCGCCGGGCCGACGATCGGAACGATCAGGTGCCCGTACCGGGACTGGATGCGAGCGACCTCCGCGAACGGCTCACGCCGCTTCAGCTGGAGCAGGAGGAGCGCCGTGGCACCGGCGACCAATAATCCGAACAGCGAGAGCCAGCGAAGCGTCGCGATCTCGAGCCTCCGCCCGAGCACGCTGATCACATTTGGCGTGGTCGCGGCTTGTGAGACGGATCCGCTCTGGCTGGAGCTCAGGCCGCTCGGCGTGCCTCCCGAAGCCGACGCGCTCGAGCCCGCGCCCGGCATCAACTGGACGCCCTCGAACTGGAAACTCAGGATGGGGTCATAGCTCGCGGTCAGCGGCCGGCCCGCCAGCGTTCCGCCGACGCGAATCTGAGGCACGACGGCGATCGTGTAGCCGGCCATCGGAGGGGCCCCGGTCAACCTCGCGACCTGCGCAAACACGGACTGGAGGTACGGCAGGCCGAGCGTCACGGCAGCACTGGCGCGATCGCCACTGAAGCGCACGGTGGGCGTGATCTGCCAGCTGCGGGTCCAGCCGCCGGGGCCGGTGAGACGTACGAGAACGGCCTCGGTGCCCGCGACGGCGTGCGGGGCGATGGTGGTGAGGGCGTAATCGACCTGCACGCGGAGCTGGTGCACGAGGCTGAGGAAGATCGGGGCGCCGGTGCTGACGATCCCGTTGGGATAGACCGGCCCCGCTGGCGCGCTGGCGCTGTAGCCGAAGCTCACGCTCTGGCTGTACGAGACCTTCGTCGTGGCGGGATTACTCAGCGGCCGGCTGAAGGCGAACACCGCGAGGAGGAAGCACACCGCGACGGCGGCGGCCGCCGCGAGCAGACCCTGGTTGTCCGACGGCACACCGGCAATGTCATCGCGGCCGCTCATCGATCGCCCTCCCGCGCGACCGGATCCCCCCCGGCGCCCTCCACGGCGGTCACGGCGGCGTCGCTCCTCGCCGGCACCGATGAGCAGCAGAAAGACCACACCGAGAACGACGGCGACAACCGGCGGGCTGTGCAGCCAAGTCAAGACCCGACCGCCGCCGGAGATGTGCAGCCACAGCGCGCCGACCAGCTCGGAGCGCGTGGGGTGGACGGGGTCCAGGAAGTTGTTGTTGTCCCCCTTGAAGACGTAGCGATCGCCATCCCGGGCGACGATGCGGTGGAGGATGATCGTGTGCAGCAGCGTGCTGCGGTAGGCAACGACCTCTCCGACCGAGTAGTGGTCGGCCGGCCGGACGACCGCCAGGTCGCCGGCATGGAAGCGCGGCTCCATGCTGATGCCGCTCGTCTTGAGATACGTCGTCGCCCCTCCGATCTGCGTCGGGGCGAGGTAGATCCAGGCCAGCCCGGCCAGGATCACGAACGCCACGGAGGTCAGGCGGGAACGCAGTGGGATCCGCTTCACGATGACTCGTCATTCCTGCCGTCCCGCCTGCACGTCGGGGAGAGCGCGGCGCGTGGCCGCGCTCTCTCCGTCAGAGCGTTCGTGCTTAGTGGTACACGGCCACCGCGAAGCCCTGGCCGGACTCGTCGGTGGGCTCGGAGCCGGCGGCGCCTGAGCCGTGGCCGATCGCGCAGGTAAAGACCGTCGTGCTGCCGTCACCCGTCCCGCATGAGTCCAGCTGCGACTCGTCGTCGAAGCCGGCCTCGACCTTGTCGCCAGTCGGGATCGCGCTATCGAAGGTCACCTGGACCGACGTGACGTCCGTACCCAGAGCATTCAGGGTGTTGGCGATGTCGCTGGTGTCGAAGCCACCCGTCACCGAGATATGGCCATACCCGGCGGTATCCGTGGACAAGGTCTGGCTCTCGGTGAAGGCGACGCCTCCGGCAGCCAGGGCGGCGATCAGCGCCGCGGCGCCGATGATCTTCCGGTTCTTCCTCTTCACAATGCTTTCTCCTACTAGGAGCAGACCCTCTTCAACGGAGATCTCGGGAGATCGGGGGATCCCGTGGCTTCATTGGCAGCTCGGCTGTCTCCGGCGGAGACCCGTGGCTTTGCGAACCCGCCTCGCGGCGGGGGTGCTCTTTTACGAAGGTGCTGCTCGGTTGTATCCGAGAGCAATCGGCCGGGCTGGACGTGACTTGCGTCGCTCTGTGGCCGTTCTAGACGTTTGTTCGATGGGGTGCGCCGTTTGCAGGGGCTTCCTGAGTCCTGGCAAGCGAGCGAACCGCCCGCCGCTGCGAGTGGAGTCCGGCCCTCGAGCTCGGCGCCGACCGAGCCCCACGCCATCTCACCGACGATTACGAGCAGCTACAGCACAAATCCCGACTTGCCTCTCGCGGAGCTCGGGGCGCGGTCGGGACACGGCCATCGGCGCATCCGTCGCCCTCGCGCCCGCAACTAGGCGCCGGCCACGAGCGCATCGAATGCCGCCCGGTCGGTGCTGCCCGGCTGCGCGCCCTCACGTGCCATCCGCGAAGCGGTCCGGGCAAGCGCGACGTTGACCGGCGTGGCCACGCCGTGGATGCGCCCGAGCAGGGCGATCTCACCGTTGAGGTAGTCCGACTCGACGCTGCGACTGCCGCGCGCCAGGCTCTGCCACGACGACCCGCCGCGGTGCGCCCGGCCAGCCACCGGTCGCAGTGGCGGCAGTGCCTCGCGCCGCCGCGCCACGTCGGCGGGATCGGCGACGGCGATTCCAGCGACCTCGTAGCAGGCGAGCGCCTCGGCGCGGGCCCGCCGGTGGACGTCACCGCCGCGCTCTGAGGGACCGAACAGCGCCTCGACCGCGTTGCCGAGGTTGGACAGCAGCTTGTCGTACTTCCAGGCCATGATGTCCGGGCGAGCGTCCGCGGCGAAGCTCCCTGCGCGCAGCGCGGCCGCGATCTGCTCGGCCCGCCGATCGACCCCGCTGGGGGCGCGCCCGAGATCCAGGACACCGAGCGTCGGCCCGGCGAACGCCTGCACGACACCCGGCTGCAAGTGCTGCGCCGGCAGGTACACGCACAGCCCGTACACGCCAGCGAAACGCCGCAGCGCCAGACGTTCGTTCTCGACGCCGTTCTGGGCGCACACGACCGCCACCGCCGGGTCGGCGACAGCCTGCAACTCGGTCAGCGCGTCGGCGGTGTCCTGTGTCTTCATGGTCAGCAGCACGACGTCGCCGCCGCTGATCTCCACCTCGGCGGGTCTGCCCACCACGGGGATGGGCAGGCGGGTTGTCTCCTCGGGAGTCTGCAGCTCGAGGCCGTTACGCCTGAGCGCCTCGAGGTGCGGACCGCGCGCGATGAGGGTCACCGCCTCGCCGGCCTGATGAAGCCGCGCGCCGATCGTCGCGCCGATCGCGCCCGCCCCGTAGATGACGAATCGCATCGCCCCATGATCGCGCCACCCCGGGAGATCCCCAAGCGATGGGCCCGGGCGGGGCCTCATCGGCGCGGCGCCCGTCCTCACCTTCGCCCTATCTCACCTTCGCCCTATGTCAGCGGCGCGCTCGCGCTCGAGGGCTCGTCCGTCGCGTCGCCGGCAAACGAGACGGTGTAGGCATGGCCGGTCTTGAGGAAGTTGAGCACCGCCGGCAGCACGTCGGCGAGCGAGAAGCGGCACGTCGCCACGCCCTGCGCGTTCGTCTGGACGCTGCAGATGACCGTCGTCCCCGCGGCGAACGTCACCGTGCGCCCGGCGAGTGGCCCGGCCGGCGCCCCCCCGGTGAGCGTCGTTTGCGCCGTGCCCGTTGCGACGACGGTCAGCACCGGCGTCGGCGTGCTGAGCGAGCTCGGGGCCCTCACGGTATAGGTGATGCTTGCCGACCCGGTCTGCCCGTCCTTGCTCTTGGCGGTGACCGTGTACGTGAACGTGCCCGCCTTGCTCGTGTTCAGCGACCCGGCTCCGCTCGACGCCCCGTTGGAATCCACGCACGACGCGATCCCCGGACCGTTCGCAGCCTCAGAACAGGAGAAGCTCGTCGGCACGCTCTGGCCCAGGTTGTAGGTCTGATTGCTGGCCGGGCTGGAGATCGAAGCCGACGGCGGCCCGACCACGGTGTAGGTGATCGACGCCGTGGCGGTCTGGCCGTCCTTGCTCTTGGCGGTCACCGTGTACGTGAAGGTGCCCCGAGCACTGGTGTTCAGACTCCCGCTGCCACCCGTTGCGCCGTTTGAGTCCGAGCACGACGCGATCCCCGGACCATGCGCGGCCTCAGAGCAGGAGAAGGTCGTCGGCACCGTCGCACCGACGTTGTAGACCCCACCGCTCGTCGGCGAGCTGATCGACGCCGACGGCGGCCCCACCACCGTGTAGCTGATCGACACCGACCCGGTCTGCCCGTCCTTGCTCTTGGCGGTGACCGTGTACGTGAAGGTGCCCGCCGTGCTCGTGTTCAGCGACCCGGCTCCGCTCGACGCTCCGTTGGAATCCACGCACGACGCGATCCCCGGACCGTTCGCGGCCTCAGAACAGGAGAAGCTCGTCGGCACGCTCTGGCCCAGGTTGTAGGTCTGATTGCTGGCCGGGCTGGAGATCGAAGCCGACGGCGGCCCGACCACCGTGTAGGTGATCGACGCGCTGGCCGTCTGCCCGTCCTGGCTGGTCGCCGTCACCGTGTACGTGAAGGTGCCCGCCGTGCTCGTGTTCAGCGCACCGCTCGTGCCGCTGGCGCCGTTCGAGTCAACGCAGGACTGGATCCCCGGGCCGTTCGTGGCCTCAGAGCAGGAGAAGCTCGTCGGCACCGTCGCACCGACGTTGTAGGTCTGGCTGCTGGCCGGGCTGGAGATCGACGCCGACGGCGGTCCGACCACCGTGTAGGTGATCGACGCGCTGGCCGTCTGCCCGTCGAGGCTGGTCGCCGTCACGGTGTAGGTGAAGGTGCCCGCCGTGCTCGTGTTCAGCGTGCCGCTCGTGCCGCTGCCGGCATTGTTGTCGGCGCAGAACGCGATCCCCGGACCGTTCGCGGCCTCAGAACAGGAGAAGCTCGTCGGCACGCTCTGCCCCAGGTTGTACGTCTGATTGCTGGCCGGGCTGGAGATCGAAGCCGACGGCGGCCCGACCACCGTGTAGGTGATCGACGCGCTGGCCGTCTGCCCGTCCTGGCTGGTCGCCGTCACCGTGTACGTGAAGGTGCCCGCCGTGCTCGTGTTCAGCGCACCGCTCGTGCCGCTGGCGCCGTTCGAGTCAACGCAGGACTGGATCCCCGGGCCGTTCGTGGCCTCAGAGCAGGAGAAGCTCGTCGGCACCGTCGCACCCTGATTGAACGTCTGGCTGTCGGCCGGCGAGGCGATGGTCGCCGTCGGCGGTCCCACCACGGTCGCCGTCGCACTGCCGGTCGAGGTCGCGTAATTGGAGTCGCCCGAGTAGACGGCCGTCACGTCGTCCGAGCCGACCGGCAGGGCCGAGGTCGCGCAGGTCGCCTGGTCGGGCGAGCTGTCGCTGAGCGTGACGTGCTGGCACTGCGAGATCGGGTTGCCGCCGACGAAGAAGTCGACCGTGCCCGTCGGGGTGCCCGTGCCCGGGGAGTTGACCGCGACCGTGTCGGTGAACGTCTGGGACGCGCCGACGTTCAGCGTCGGACTCCCCGGCGACAGCGCGCTCGTGGTGGGCACGGCCGGCGAGGTCGACGAGTCGATCGTGGCCGTGAGGATGTTGCGGTACAGCGCCGGGTCGGTCGAGCTGACGTCGTACCGGGAGCTCGCGTTGGTCCCCAGCGGCGTGCCGGCGGTGGTGATCGGCTTGGGCAGGCGGTAGCCGGCGAATACCAGCGTCAGCGTGCCGTTCGGATTCTGGACGACGGTCGGGCCGTAGGCACGGCCGGAGTAGTAGGCGCTGACGCCCAGCGGGTCGTCGATGCCTCCCTGGAGCGCCGTGTCCTGGCCGGCGGATGCGCCGAACGTGTAGTCCGTACTGAGCAAGACCGTCGGCACCGACCACGTCTGTCCGCCGTCGGTCGAACTCGTGTAGAAGATCTGGTTGAACGCGTCGCTGTCGCCGTCGCTCGACCACGATCCGGACAGGAACATCCCGAGGCTGCCGTCCGGATTGGTGACGATCGTCCCGCGCGAGCCGACGTAGCGGAGCTCGACCTGGTCTGCGCTGCCCGGTGCGAGGTTGGTGGGCGCGGTCGGCGTCAACGTGGCGGTCGTCGGGCTTGCGCTCGACGTCGGGCTGAACTGCTGGTTCGGGTTGCTGACGTCGCTGTAGCTGCCGGCGTTGTTGCCGGTCGGCGAGCTCGTGCCGCTGATCGGCCCGAGATCGGTGAAGTTGACCCCGTCGGTCGTGTAAGCGGCGCGCAGCACGGTGTAGTCCTCGTTGTTGCCGAACAGCTCCGTCGGTCCGGACGTATTGCCGGTCTTGCCTTCTCCGATCTGGCCGAGCGTGGAGCCCGGCGCGATCGCGGCGTTCGGGCCACCGACATCGGTGCCGGACACGATGGTCTCGGCCGAGGTCCCGCCGGTACACCCGCTCAGGTTGGCGCTGCCCGCCGGAGCGCCCGACTGCGTGGCGGGCGCCCAGCTCGTGCAGTTGAGCGCCTGGGTGAAGTTGCCACTTGAGTCCGTGACGCCCACGTAGACGGTGAATCCGCCCGAGGACGGCAGGGGCTCGGTGGTCGTGACCGACGGCTGGTAGTTGAGCTCCTGGGTGCTGCTCAACGGGAGCGTGACCGTTGAGCTCGAGTAGGTGCCGCTGTTGGTGATCTTGCCGTTGGTCGTGCCCAGCATGTAGTAGTTCAGAATCTTCTCGGTGTAAAGCACGACCGTCGCGTTGGACGGCACGGTGGTGCCCTTGAACGTGCCCCGGTTCGGCACCGTGCCGACGATCCCGTCCGGAGCCACTAGGCCGGTCGTCATCGTCGCACTCGGCGGAATGATCGGGTCGCCCGTGATCTCCGACGTCGCCGTGTAGTTGAAGGGGGCGCCGGTTGTCGTGCAGTTCTCGAGCTTCACCAGTCCCGAGCTCACTCCGTTGCAGTAGACCGTTTCGCCGTTCATGTACACCCGGTTGGGCGCAAGCGAGCCCCACAGGGAATCCGTGATTGGGGCGACGGGAGTGTTGGGCTGGCTGTAGCAGAGGGCCGACAAGCCGCCCGTGCCTCCGGGGTTGTTGGGGGCCGAGGGCACCTGGCTTCCGATCGTGGCGCAATCCCTCGAGCCCGACGAGCTCGTCGGGTTACCGGTCGCGATGACCTGGATGAGATCGTCGCCCGGGTTCAGGTTCACCGAGCTGCCGGTCGCCGAAGTGCAGCCCGTCAGCGATCCGGGTCCGGCCGTGCTCGGGGCTGACGTCGGCCCGGTGCAATTGACGATCGTGCTCGACGACAGCTCGCTGCTTCCCGCCGGCACGACCTCGTAGCTCCCGTTGACGATCTGCTCCGGAGTTCCCGCCGTCCCCAGGGTCGAGACTGCAATCGGGACGCCGCCGGTGGTCGGGACGGGCGTGGAGGCGGTCACGAACGTGTTCGGATCGATCCCGACCGGCTGGCTGGCGGGGACCGTCGACAGCGGGTTCGCCGCCGCCGGGTTGACCTGGTTGACGAGCAGACCGATGCCGAGGTTGTCGCCGGCCTGGCGCTGGAGCGTGTAGAGGTCGGTGCTGCTTCCGATCGCCGTCACGAATGGGTGCCCCTGCCCGTCGTCGCTGGTGTCGGCCGTCGGGCAGTAACCGGAGTTCTGCTCCAGCGCCTCCCCCTCGGTCGTCCACGTCAGGCCGCCGTCGGTCGACTTCGCGACCGTGATCGCCTCGTCGGCGTCCTTCGGTCGCCAGTCGAAGTAGCCGGTGAGCGAGCCGTCGCTGTTGCGGACGACGTCGGGGAAGTAATAGGGGGCGAACGGCAGGTCGAGGCCGCTCGGCTCGGGCACCGGGGAGCCGGTCTCGGGGTTGGCGCCGAGGCTCGAGCAATACCCGTCGAGCGGTCCCGGAGTCCCGGCGACGCCACTCGGGTACGGGACGTTCGCGGTGGCCGCCGGGTAGACGGCCAGGTTGGGCTCCGTCGGCCCCCCGAGCGTCGTCGTGTTGCCGCCCGGCGTGTAGGTCGGGAATAGGTCAGACGCCTGGTAGGGGCTGCCGGCCGAGGCGTCGCTCTGTGACGTGTTCCACGGGCCGTTGACGACCCCGTCAACGCTCGGGGTTCCGCTCGTATAGCTCGTCGTGGCGGAGGCGACCGACGGATAGGCCGCCGCGACCAGCACGGCGGCGACCATGAGCATGCGGACGACTCGGACACGACGAAGCGTCACGGGGACCCCCTTGGGTAGGCGCAGGTTTGAGGGCCCGGTGCGCGCGTGCCGCGCCTCGGGGCGACGCGTCTTCTATCAACCGCGGTCGTTGTCGGGATACTCTCGCCGCCCCGGGTAACAGCTTGTGACCAGGTCGTTCACAACTTGGTAGCACGCGTGAATGCCGGCTACGGTTCCGAGCGTGGCAAGTTTCGACGGTCTGATTGAGCCCCAGACCGCGCGCCTGGCCAGGTGTGCCACATGCCAATGTGCTTGCCCAACAGCTCCCGGCTCGCGCGGTTACTCGCTGACCGCGCTCCCGCTCATGTGCTGGTGGATCGCATGTGCTTCCGCGCTGCTGGCCAGAGGCGGCCGGCGGCTCGCCCACGCGGCCCCTGGTGATCCCGCGCATCGCCGTGATCATCCGCTGTCGGGATGAATGGTCAGCTGATCCCATCGACCGGCGGCAACGTCGTCGCGCTTGCCGTGAAACACGAGCGTGCCGTTGTCGAGGAACGCGAACCCGAGCGGCCGGTCGTAGGCGATGAAGAACAGCGGGATCTCGTCGTCTGGCAGCGGGTTGTCCTGGATGAACCTCGGGAAGCCGAGCATCTGATGGTCGGCGTCGCCGTTGAAGCGGGGGGCCAGCTCCTCGACGATCAGATGCTCATCGATTGCGTCGAGGTCGTAGGCCGCCGCGATGTGCAGATGACGCAACTGCAGCTTCGCCGTCGGCGTGACACGTCGCTCCCGCAGTACGATCGGGACGTCGTATTCGTCTGGTGGCGGTGCGTCTGTCGACGGCTCGGGAACGTGCGTCGCTACTCCCGCGGGCGTGTGGATGACCGCGACGCGATCCCGGCCGGGATCGCCCGGCCCCAGCACGTCGTACAGCGCACCCCGGCTGCTCACGTCGGCAAAGAAGCTGAGGAAGCCGTCGGCGGGTAGCAGCTCGCGACCATGGACCTGCGGCAGCTCCTGAAGGGCCACCGTGGCGAGATGCGTGAGTGGGCGCCCGTCAGCCGCGGGCCACGCCATGTCTGACGGCAGCGTCGGCAACCCGCCGAGCCTGCTCTCGCCGTCCCCACCGGCTTCAAGGACGATCGCCCACCGAGCATCCGCCGCCGCGACTTGCGCGACCTCCGGGGCGAGACCCGCAGCGATGAGCGCCTCCTGCAAGGCCGCCGGACTTTCAATCTGCCCGTTCGCGGGCGCCTTTGCCCGGGATCCCTTGACCGGCTTGGTCAGGGTGGTGATGAACGCGCGGGCGCGCTCATCACCAACCGCACGTCTCGTCAGCAGATACGGCAACGGATCCGAGCCGCGATCCCGCGCCGCCCAGGCCGCCATCCCGCGCTCGGCCTCGACCAGCCACTCGCGCTCATGCGGCTCCAGGTCGCGTCCCTCCCTACGCGCCTGCTCCGCGGTAAAGATGGCCGAGCTCCACTGGCCGTAGTCCTCCGGATAGCCATAGTCGTGCTCCCCGTCGGTCACGACCGCGATGAATTCCGGCTCGGCATCACGCCAGGCCCGCGCGTTCAACTCACGAGCCAGGCCAGCGGCCAGGTCGACGATCGCAGGCGCCCGCCAGTCGGGCACCCCAAGATCAAGCGCTTGCGTCCCGGCCCGCAGCCTGCGCTGCGCCTCCGGCGTGGCTGCCCGAACGATCTCACGCCGCGACACGGTCAGCGTCCCGGAGCGACCCTCCAGCGCCAGCCGGATCACATCGTCGGGCTCCACCCGGGCGCGCGCACGATTGCGATACGAGACGCTCGCGAGCGCCGCACGAAGATCAGGACGGATCTGCACGACGGCGAAAGCCACCGGACCGAGATCTCCGCGGGCGTCTTCAAGCGCCGCGACGATCGCGTCGGCAAGCGGCCCAGCCAGCCCGTCATACGCCCGCTCCACGTCCGGGACCTCGTCCTCGAGCGCCGACTCGCGCGCATCCCACGTGTAGTCCTGTTCAGCGTCGCCGCTCTCGTAGCACGCGCGGATGGCAGCCAGGCCGGCTCATGGTCGTCGCCCGGCGCCAGCTCGGCGTGTGCCATGAACCGCTGCGCCATCGCCAGCCGGCCATCGCCACCGTAGCTGTAGTCCATCACCCACCCATGCCAACGCGGCCGATCCGGCCCGGACGAGCCCGCTATCCCAACCTCGTACGCGCGAACGGCGCGCTCGACCCGACCGCCCGCGTCGAACTCGTAACGCTCCACCGTCAACGCGATCCGCGCGCGAGGCCCAGCCCGACCGCGGATCGACATCATCTCCACCACCCGATCGCCGTCGAGCGCATACGCGGCCAGCTCCCGGTGCGGGCGCTCCTGCACAAGCTCAACGCGATCTCCCGACCAGACGAGGCAGTCCTCGCTGATCTTGCGGCCATTGTGCAAATGCTCGACAACCACGGCCCGCCCCCCGGCGTCGACCCCGAGCGCGCTCGACCACCCCCCCCACGATCCCCGAACGATCCGGCGTCCCCGGACGAGGATGAAGCCACACCGGCACCGGTGGCCAATCGGTCATCAACTCCAACGGCACCGGAATCCGCGCGACGACCGCCGCGCGACACGCCGCCGCCAACTCCTCGATCGCGCCCGAAGCGCTAACCGCAAGCCAACGCTCACCTACCACCTCAGGATCAAGCGCCCCCACGGCGTCATCCTAAGTCGTCCGCACCACAAATCACTCAGCATCAGCGACGTTGTCAGCGGCGCTCGCGCGAAGCGACCCCACGTCGAGGCTTGCAGCCCGTGTGGCAGCGGGGTCGTCCGCACGAGCCAGGCTCGTCGCGAACTCAGTGACGGCCGTGATGACCCACTGGTCCGAGTTGAGAGGCAGGGAGGCGAGCATCAGCGGCGACGCCCCAAGCGAGGCAGTGTCGTGTCGCGCTTCCACTGAGACGAAGGAGCCGTCCTCATGCAGCTCGACGTCACATTCGCTGCCGAGGAGCTGCCCCGCAATCCACGCCCACACACCTTCGGCCTCGGCCATCTTGGTCTCCACCCGGCGTCGGTGTTCATCCGATCCGTCAGTCACGACGGCTGGAGCATCCCATCAAGTGGCCTCCGCCGACGCGTATACGAGCGATGGCGACGTGTCGGACGGCCGTGTTCGAGCGAGCTCAAGTGCGGCCCCTCCGCTTGTCTTTCTCCGCCGCGGCCTATCTCCCGCAAGGAAGGCAACGGACGAAAGGAGCGGCGTGGCTCTGCCCGGCCTCGCGGACGGCGACCACATCGAGGCGAACCCGCACGATGGGGTGCTCACCGTGCGAGGCCGAAGTCCGATCGAGCGCGGGCCCGGCGCATCGAGGTCAAGGCCGCCTGACGTGCCGAGGGTGTCTCCCCGCATGCGGCGCCAGTCCGTGCCGCCGGGCTGGCGCCGGCGCGACCAGGCATTTGTTTGCGAAGTCCCGTTCCGGGAGTTCGATGAGGCGTTGCGTTCGTGGAGCGGGTGGCGGCAACAGCCGAGGACCATCTTCGCCGCCCCTGGCATGTGCATTCTCGACTTCAATCGCGTGCGGCTGACGACCGCCAACCCCAAGCACGCCGGAGTCACGCAGGCCGAGCTGCGGCTGCTCGAAAAGGTCGAGTCCGTCCTCGAGGGTTGACCGATCGTGTCCGCGTCCAAGACCGAGACAGCGGCGGCCAGGCGCCGAACGCCTGAGGTCGCGCTCGCCGAGGCCGACGAGTTCCTCACCGCCGACCGGCTCGAGCGGATCATGCGGTTCCACGGCGGACCGCTCCCCGTTGTCTCGATGTACGTGACGATTCCGCCCGTAACGGGGGATGCGCATCGCGTGGCTGCGGCCAAAGTCGACAGCCTGCTGCACGATCTGCGCGGCCGGGAAGAGGGGCTCGATCACAACGCCCGCGTCTCGCTGCGCGGGGACATCGAGCGAATCGAAGCGGTCCGGAACCTGGCGGCTAACACGCCGGGCACGCTGGCGATCGTCTCCTGTAGCGGCGCGGGCATGCTCGAGGTCGTGAGGCTGCCCCGCGCCGTGCGCGATCGCGTCGTCGTCGATGAGACGCCGTGGGTGCGACCGATGCTGGCGGTGCTCGAGGAGCATCCCCGCTGCTTCGCGGTGCTGGTCGACCGCCGGTCCACCCACGCCTGGGAGCTCTATCTGGGGCGCCTGCGCGATGTCGGGCCGTTGCCGGACGGCCGCGAGGCGCCGCGTGCCCGCTCGGAGCCCGTCAACGAACGTCGCGCCCCCCACAAGGCCGAGGAGGTCGAGCGCCGTCACCTGCGGTCGGTGGCCGCCGCGCTCGAAGATGTGTTCGCCAGCCATCCCGACGCCGTGCTCGTCCTCGGCGGTCACGAGGAGGAGCTCGCGCACCTGCTGGAGCTGTTGCCGCGGCCGGTCGAGGAACGCCTCGCCGGCAGCTTCGCCGCCGACCACACCTCGCTCAGCGCCGGCGACGTCGAAGCGCAGGCGGCCGTGGCGCTCGACCGCTACGAGCTCGAGGAGCAGCGACGGCGGGTCGCCGACGTATTCGAACGCGCGGCTGCGAACGGACATGCGGTGGTCGGCCTGGAGCGGTGCCTGTGGGCGGGGTCGATGGCGGCGATCGACGATCTCTACGTCCAGGGAGCAGCCACTGCGCCGGGCGTGGTCTGCGACCGCTCACGTTGGTTCGCGGTCTCTGGCGAGCTGTGCCCGGTGTGCGGCGAGCAGACCCGCGCGACGGACGACGTGCTCGACGAGCTCGCCGATGCCGTCGTCCACGAGGGCGGCAAGGTGCACCACGTCTGGGCCGAGACCGAGCTGCGCGAGCTGATCGTGGCCTGCAGCCTGCGGTTCCAGCTGCCCGACCACGGTTGAGCGCTGCGCGAGCCGTCCTAGTCAAACACGCAGGGCGGTCCGCATCGTCGGTCCTCGCCGCCGTGGCCCATCGCACTGGATCCCGGGTCGCCACGCCCTCTTGTTCGACGTCCATCAACGTAGCCTTGTGCCGAAGCGACTCCTCAGCTCGAGCGGCACCTCGGGCCCTTGCGCGCTCCTGCGTTCGCGTGACGGTCGCGGCTGACACACGAGGTTTCATCTCGCGCCAGAACCTGCCGATAAGGCCCGAATATGAGGGGGCCCTTGAGCAGGAATGACGCTTGCCCGCGCCGGCCGCGGCCGGCGCGGCACGAGACCACATCCGCGTCGTCACGCACCAGATGGATGGGCGTCTGCGCCGCGGGTGTGGCGTTGCTGCTTGGACACGTCGGTACGGCGAACGCGGTGCAGGGCATGTCAGCGCCCGCCCTCATCACCTCGAATGCGCTCGCCGACTGCACCACGCTCGCCGGTGACGCGATCTCCTGGTCGGAGGACCTGAATCCCCAAACCAATACACCGAACCTGGTCGCGGCCGTCGTCGCCGACGACGGCATCAACGGGCCGTCGCATGTCACCGAGCTCGGCCCGTCCACGGGCACGGCGGGCTGCCCGGTTCTCGCCGGCGCGGGGGCAAATGTCCACACCGACGACCACGGCCTCGCCGAACGCCTCACCGCCCTCTCAGAACTCGACGAGACCGACCGCCAAAGCCTGCTGCACGTCCTCGACGCCCTCCTCACCCGCACCCGCCTCCACGCCCTCACCAACACCACCTAACCCACCCCCAAACACACCCCGCCCACCCTCGCGCCCACGCATCCCCGACAGCAAGAGGGGAACTATCTGACTCCAGCAAGCCAATCGCGAGGGCCGAGGTATGCAACCCAAGTGCACACTTCAGTGCACACCTGTCCGCGGGTCCGTGCCTCCATGGACTCTCCGGCTCGGCTTGCCGAACTGGGGCTCGGCTCTACCTATCCGCGGGCGAACGTCGCACCCACGCCACGTACCCCTCACCGTCGAACACGCTGTGCACGGACGCCGTGAGCGCATCCACAAGCCGGCCAGCATCCTCGTGCGCCACCCACTCCACTAGGCGTTCCGCGGCGCCCCTCCGAAGAACAAACGCATTCAGCGGGTATCCCGACGCCTGGCTGAGGATCTGTCTCAGGACACTGCTGTCTCGCAGCGAAGCCGCGTCCGCGACGTGGAACAGGGTTCCGTCGGCCACCACAGCAGATCCCGACGACAGTAGTCGCAGGCTCTTGGGATCGTCGGGACGCAGCACGTCATTCTCGACGACAACGGTCACTCCGCCATCCTCTTCGTCTAATGCCCGTATCAGCTCAAGCGCCGCCTCGGCGCTAGTCGCCAAGTCCACCAAATGGACGTGGGCGACGCTCTCACTCCAATCGCTGCCCGCACGACGAAGTGAGTCGGCGCGGAAACCCAGGGCCAGACAGCGGCCCTCCCTGAGATCGAGGAGCGGCAAGATCAGCGGTCCAAGACAAGGGCTCGCCTCCAGACTTTCTCTGACCCAGTCCAACCCTGCCGAGCCAAGATCAGCGCCGTCCACCACGTTAGCCACTGAGCAACAACATAGCCATGGTCCCACACCCCGAAAATGCCGCTCTCGGCGATCGCATCGGCTTCCTGACCTATAGCTCGGGAATTGGGTCGCCCGGGAAGAGAGGTACCTGCTCTCCTCCCGTATCCGGGCCCTTGTAGTCGTAATGAGGCCCCTTCGGCGGGCCGTGCCCCAGATCCGGATGCGCACTCTGATCGGTGCCCGGGTTGTACCAGGACCCCTGACGGCTGCCCACAGGACCCGTACCACGCCATTCCCAGCCCGGACCCGGCGGCTGCGTTGGATCCTGGTAATTCGGATACGTCGGACCGACCGTACCTACGACACATCCGCTTGCGCCAGCACCATCCGACCCGTTGCCGCGAGCCCCGGCGGCCCCCGACGCACCGACTGCGGCTACGCAGAGGGGGTCGGCAGGGTCAATGCACGCTACGGCGACAGCGCCGTAGGCGGGGATGTCCCACAGCGCGGACTGCGAGCCGCCGCCGTTGGGCCCGCCGACGGCGCCTGACAGGCAGTTACCGCTGGTCCAGAAGCTACCGCTAAATGGATCGGAGTTGCACAGCCCGGTCGGGTCGCTCTGGTCCAAGGGGTCGTCACCGGCGTAGCTGTAGGGCGCCTGGGTGATCGCGTTGAGCGGGTCGACCGTGAGGAATTGTGCGGTGGTGGGGTCGTAGTAGCGCGCCCTGAGGTATTGCAGGCCGGTTTCTGGGTCAACACCCGGATCCACCATGCGCCGCTGACCAGCCCGGGTGAAACGCCCAGCGTGCACGCAGGTTCTGCGGGCCTGTGAACGGGTCAGCAGCGCCCGGCGCGGAACGTGAAGCCCGGATGCGGGTTTCGGGCAGGCCAGCGGTGGACGCCGGAGGCGCCGGCGCGGGGGTGCCGGTCTGTTCGTGTGCGTCGCGCCGGCGCGACGACCTGGGGCGGCTGGGAGCGGAAGGGGCTGGCCGGCTCCGAGTGAGCGCGTGTCGCGGTGGCGTGCTGGTGGTGGGTGGTGCGCTGGGGTGAGGGTGTTGAGCATCGCGGGGAATGTTCTCATCGGGTGCGGCCGGTCGGACAGCCCATCGGCGTGTATGGCGGTGGCAGCGGACACCACCGCCAAAGACAGCCACGACAGACCGGCGGTTTTGCACGGATAAGCCTCCGCGAACGGCATCCGGTGGGAGCCGTCCTCAATCCGGCCGCCGGTCGACGAACCGCGACCTATTTCGAAGTTAGTCCCGAGTCTCCCCGGAATGGCGCTCATCCGGCGTCATCAGGCCACGCAGTTGCCGCCATTCATCAAACCGCTGTGGCGTCATCCGAGGTAGCCACCTCATCCGCTTGACGCCAAACCACACGGATACCGCCGCAGCCGTGCGCCACTGGGCGCGGATGAAGATCCACAGGTAGACGACGCAAAGTATCGCCAGCGCAGCGCCGATCGCGTCGCCAACCGTACCCCTTCCAATCAGCGCGCCAGCGCCAACAGCGAACACGCCGGCGAGCGGGCCCAGCCATGTGGTCCTCCTGGCGCGTCTCAGCTCCTCGGCTGCGTCCTTGCCGATTCGGGGATACCACGTCGCCTCAAAATCAGGTTCTGCCGTCACCACACGCACCGCCCGATGTCGCCGCGTTCGCAGTACCGGCTGCGTCGCTCAGAAGGCCGATCCCGCCCAGAGTAAGACCGATCGCGGTGGCCCCAGCCGCGGCATCGCCGGTGGCAACTCCGAGAACGACCGCCGCGCCGCCGCCCGTCGCGACTAGACCGACGCCAGCTCCAACGCACGCGATGCCGCTCCCGGCGAGACAGTAGTGGGTGTCCACTCCCGCTGCCACAAGACCGGATGCCACGGAAACGGCGCCGAGTACACCCTCCGCGACGGCACCGCCCCCGGCGACGACCTCTCCGGCGCCCGTAGCCAGCGAGACCGCTCCGGCTACCAGCCCCACCGCCTCGACTGGATGTTGGTACGCCCACGTCGCGGCTGGCGCGAGCGCTTGAGCGAGCACGCCCGGAGGTGAATACTCTATGGCCGTCTTGGCCGCACCCTCGACGGCGTGGTAGGTGCTGCAGCTGAATATGAAGCAGAGTCCGCTCGGATCGCTCTGGTCGAGCGGGTCGTCGCCGGCGTATCCGTAGGACTGCTGGGTGATCGCTTGGAGTGGGTCTTCGGTGAGGAATTGTGCGGTGCTGGGGTCGTAGTAGCGGTTGCGGAGGTATTGCAGGCCGGTTTCTGGGTCGAGTACGGGATCCACCATGCGCCGCCCGTCGGAGCGAGTGAAACGCGCAGCGTGCGCGCAGGTTCTGCGGTCCTGTGAACGGGTCAGGGGTCGGCGCGTGGCATGAAGCCCGGATGCGAGTTTCGGGCAAGCTCGGGGTGAACGCCGGATGTCGTGGCGGTCGGACGTGCGGGGTGTTGCTCGCCACGGCGCCCCGGCGTCCTGGGGCGGGTGCGTGCGGAGCGCGTCGCCGTCGAGACGCGAACACGCAGCGGACCTGGACTGCCGCGGCGAGCGTCGCAGAGATCATCTCATCGAGCGGCGACACGACGGCCGGCGTTTCAGCCGCGTGGTTAGAAACAGTCCACCTCCGCCGTCGCACGCCCGTCGTCGACGACGGCGCCGGATCGACTCCGCGTCCCATGCGGCACTACTCGGGGCTGTCGCCCCGGTGCGTCGTCCGACCAGAGGCTGTGGCGACGACGAACGTCCCGTGCACTCCCGCGTCTGGGGCACGCCACGGCGCGTCGCTTGCGACCATCCTGCGCGCCTCTTCATCATCGGTTGCAAGCGACGGTCTCCCCGTTTCGTCCGCGATAGTTATCAGTCCGTCATTCAGTAGCTCAAGCGTCACCGCGCGAGCCAGCGCCACCGCGTCTTCACCCGGGTTCGCCAATCCCGCAGCCGCTAGTCTCCAGGCCAACTCCCAAAGGCCGTAGCGATCCTCGACGGCCAGGTCGAGAATTTCCTGTTTTGCTTGGGCGAGAGTCATCCTAGATCTAGTGTGGGATTACCCTCGAGCGGGATCGGCTCACTAACGCTCCCGCCCTTGCTGACACGGGCATATGGGCCTTGCTGTACGGGATTTGGATCGTCCGGATTTCCGGGCATCATCCTCACCTGCTCTCCGCTTGCGTTCGGGTTGACATATCTGATGCCGCCCGGCCCACGCGTGGGTTCAGGAACGAACCCAGGTGGAAGAGACCCAATCCGCCGTCGGGTGCCTGAACCAACTCGCCTACGGTCACCCGTGGCCTATTTCGAGGTTAGCCCCGAGTCTCCCCAGAACGGCGCTCGTCCGGCGTCATCAGGCCACGCGCTTGCCGCCATTCATCAAACCGCTGCGGCGTCATCCGAGGTAGCCACCTCATCCGCTTGACCCCGTACCACAGGGATACCGCCGCTGCCGTGCGCCACTGGGCGCGGATGAAAACCCCCACGCTGAGGAGGAAGCCCACCACCAGCGCCACGCCGATCGCGTCACCCAGCGGGCTTGTCCCGATCAGCAACCCAGCGCCGACGGCAAACACGGCGTTCAGCGGACCCAGCCATGCGGTCCTCCTGGCGCGTCGAAGCTCCTCGGCTGCGTCCTTGCCGATTCGCGGATACCACGTCGCCTCAATATCAGTTTTGTCCTCACCCACAGACACCTCCCGGTGTCGCCGCGTTCGCAGCACCGGCTGCGTCGCCCAGAAGGGCCTAGGTCTCGGTCCCGACCGCCAGCGGGCGGTCCGGCGCGTAGAGCCAGCGGTGCCGAAGCCGTGCGTTCCCACTGACACCTGCATCTCAGATCGTCGAAGGTACCGTTCATACGTCGGTGTCGGCCGACAGCTCCGCGCGGAGTTGTGCGCAAATAGCGGTCACCTCGTTGCCGGACGGCGACCGGTCGGACCCAAAGCGGCAACCGATGTCGTCGAGCAGCGTTAGCGCCTCGTCGCGTCGATCCATGTCGGCCAGCAGCTGCGCCTTGGTCAGCAGCGCTCCTGCGACTGCGCGAGGGTCCCCCGGCGCGGGGAGACCGGCGAGGTACGCCGCGAATTCGTCAAACGCGACAATCGCGTCCTCCCCGAACTCAATGAGGTCACGCCACACCGCCCGCGCCTCGTCATCGCGACCGAGCGCGCCCAGGCAGCCAACGCTGCGATGCAGCGCATGCACGGCCTGCCGACGCAGCGCCGGATCCGCAGCGTCTCCATGCTGGGTGGCAAGTCCCTGTGACAGGCGCAGCGCTTCGCTGAAGCGCTCGCGAGCCAACAGCGATCCGATGGTTCCAATGAGCCGCTGGCCGATGTCGCGACGAAACGCTACATCTTCCTGATCGTCGAGGTGCGCTAGCGCTGCTTCGGCAACCACGAAGGCTTCGTCTGTGCGACCCATATCAGCGAGAAGCTCCGATTTGCGGGCGAGCGCGCGAGCGACCCGCGCAGAGGCGAACGCGCCCTCGGCGCCGTCCCCATAAAGCAACAGCTCGTCAAGCGCAGCGAGCTCGGCCTCGGGGCCCCTTGGCTGCAGCAGGAACGCTCGATCGGCCATCGCGGCAGCCACCTTGTCGCGCACGTCCTGAGCCTCACTCTCCCTGTAGCGTGCAATGAGTTCTTCGCATGCAGCCAGACCGTCGACCCCGCGACCCGTCCGCGTGAGTCGGTGGCGTAAGCGATCAAGCGCCTCGAGCACCACGTCCGGCTCGCCCGGCACGGGATCGTCGCCGAAACGCTTGACAATGTCCGCCCAGACCTTGACCGCGGCGTCTCGTTGACCGGCTGTGTCGAGCGCGAGGGACTTGGTGTACAGCGCTAGCGCGACGGGCTCGCGGACGGTAGCCTCAGACGCGTCACCAAACCGCTGCACCAGCTCGTCGAGCGCAGCCATCTCGCTGCTCGCGTCTGCGGGATTCCGCAACCAAACGCACTTATTCCACATTGCCCGCGCGAGCTGCTCCCGCACAGACAGCTGCTCGACGTCGCCGAAACGCTGCACCAGCAGATCACAAGCCTGGACGGCCTCGGTCACGCGGCCGAGGCGACCGAGTGCCGCGCTCTTCGCGTACAGCGCATCAGCCACGAGGTACGGCCGCGACGGAACCCCTTCCGCACCGATCACGTCAAGCAACTCGCGTAGCGTCGCGACCTCGTCCTCGTCGCGTCGAGACTCCCGCAACCGGCAAGCTTCCCGCCACAACGCGACGGCCGCGGACTCCCGCACGTTTACCGGCTCAGACTCGCTCATCTCGACAATCCTCGCATAAGACGACGCCCGCACCATTGGGCTCGGACGGGCGCCAGCTAGGCTCCTGCGAGGATGGGACCCACCAGCGGCAACGATGGGCCAGGAGACGAGGATGGATCTGGGACACTCACGCATCCGAGGACAGGGACATTAATGCCGTCGCAGAACCCGACGACGGGGGTGTCGGCTGGGTTCGGGGTCATGGGGAAGGTCCGGGTCGGTGGGGTTGGCTCCGGGTCAGGCGGCGATTCCGGTGCGGTATCCCCGATACCGTGCGTGCCGCACCACACTATGGCCGAGACAATTATGCATTTGAGGCGCTTCCCCCCTGGCAGCGATAGGTTGCTCGTTGATGGAGCACCCGTCGCTCCAGCGCTCCCTACAGAGTTCTGATCGGGTGGCCCGAAGGGCGACGTCCCCGTCGGCGCTGGAGCGGATGGCCCGAAGGGCGACGTCCCGGTCGGCGTCGGAGCGGGTGGCCCATCGCAATTTCCTTGGCCGGGGCTAAGTCCGGCGGGGTCGTTCTGGTTGAGCGGGTCGTCGGCGGCGTAGTTGTACGGCTGGCCCGTCACCGCCTGCAGCGGATCCTCGGTCAGGAACTGGCCGGTCGACGGGTCGTAGTAGCGGTTGCGGAGGTATTGCAGGCCGGTTTCTGGGTCGGTGTATTGGCCGTTGTAGAGGAATGGCTGTTGCCAGGTCCCACTGGTTTGGGTGGGGTTGCCGTAGGGGTCGTAGGTGTAGGTGGCTTCTTGGTTGTCGTTGATGTCGGTGACGGCGGTGGTGCTGCCTTGCTGGTCTTGGCTGAACCAGTGTGTGCTGCGGTCGGAGGTGATCTCTTCGATGGGGACGCCGTTGGGGCCGTAGATGTAGGCGTTGGGGCCGTCCTCGATTTGCAGCGGCAGGGCGCCGGAGAGGTCATACGCGGCGGTCGTGGTGGTGTTGTTGACGGTCTTGGCCTGTCGCAGGCCGTCGCCGTTGTAGGTGTAGGTGCTGGGCGGTCGGGCGTGGGTGTACACGGAGGTGAGGCTAGGCACGTATTCGGGGCTGTAGGCGGTTGCGGTGGTGCCGTCTCCGAGTTGGCCGTAGAGGTTCAGGCCAACGGCGATCGTGCTGCCGTTGGTCTGGATGCCGAGGAGGTGCAGCGAGCCGGCGGCGATCTGCGTCGCCGAGCTGATGCCGGGGATCGCAGCAGCGGTCGAGCCGCCACCCAGCGCACCCAGCTCACCCAGGCTGTTATCCCCCCAGCCCATCACCGTGCCGCTGCTCGTCATCGCGTAGCTGGTAATCAGCCCGGCGCTGATCTGGGAGATCCCGCTCACGCCCGTGACCTGCACCGGGACATGGCTGTCGGTCGTGTTGCCGTCGCCGAGCTGGCCGCTTGAGTTCGCGCCCCACGCCCACACCGTGCCGTTGGACTCAAGCGCCAGACTGAAGTACTGCCCAGCCGCGATCGCGGTCACGTTTGACAGGCCCTGCACCTGCACCGGGGTGGAGCTGTTGGTCGTGGAGTTGTTGCCCAGCTGGCCGTTTGAGTTATCACCCCACGCCCACACCGTGCCATTGGATTTCAGTGCCAGGCTGTGGTAGGCGCCCGCCGCGATCTGCGTGACCCCCGACAGCCCGGACACCGCCACCGGCGAGGTCTGCGCCGTCGTCGTACCGTTGCCATCCTCGCCATACGTGTTGGCGCCCCACGCCTCAACCGTCCCACCCGACAGCAACACCAAGCTCTGATTCACCCCCGACGCCACTTGCGTGGCCCCGGACAGCCCTGGGACTACTTGGGGTGTGGACGTGCTGTCGGTCGCGCCGTCTCCGAGGTCTCCCTGGCCCCATGCCCATACCCAGCCGTTGCTGTCGATCGCCAAGCTTCGATAGTAGCCCGCGGCGATCTTCTGGATGCCACCCAAGCCCGGCACCTCGACGAATGTCGAGCTGTTCTTGGTGGTGCCGTTGCCCAGCTGGCCGTCGTTGTTCTCGCCCGATGCCCAGACCGTCCCGTCGTCGCGCAGCACCAGGGAGTGATAGCGCCCGCCCGCGGTCATAGGTTGGGCGGCCCCGACACCGGGTAGCGGCTGCGGGTTGGCGGCGCTGGTGGTGCTGCCGCTGCCGAGCTGGCCGTAGAGGTTCAGGCCCAGCGCGAAGCCCTCGCCGTTGGTCTGGATCCCCAGCAGATGCAGCGAGCCGGCGGCGATCTGCGTCGCCGAGCTGATGCCGGGGATCGCAGCAGCGGTCGAGCCGCCGCCCAGCGCACCCAGCTCATCCAGGCTGTTATCCCCCCAGCCCATCACCGTGCCGCTGCTCGTCATCGCGTAGCTGGTAATCAGCCCGGCGCTGATCTGGGAGATCCCGCTCACGCCCGTGACCTGCACCGGGACATGGCTGTCGGTCGTGTTGCCGTCGCCGAGCTGGCCGCTTGAGTTCGCGCCCCACGCCCACACCGTGCCGTTGGACTCAAGCGCCAGACTGAAGTACTGCCCAGCCGCGATCGCGGTCACGTTTGACAGGCCCTGCACCTGCACCGGGGTGGAGCTGTTGGTCGTGGAGTTGTTGCCCAGCTGGCCGTTTGAGTTATCACCCCACGCCCACACCGTGCCATTGGATTTCAGTGCCAGGCTGTGGTAGGCGCCCGCCGCGATCTGCGTGACCCCCGACAGCCCGGACACCGCCACCGGCGAGGTCTGCGCCGTCGTCGTACCGTTGCCATCCTCGCCATACGTGTTGGCGCCCCACGCCTCAACCGTCCCACCCGACAGCAACACCAAGCTCTGATTCACACCCGACGCCACCGCCGCAGCACCCGAAACCCCCGGCACCTGGATCGCCGTGGAGCTATTGGTGGTGGTCGCGTTGCCCAGATCGCCCTGGCCCCACGCCCACACCGAGCCATCGTTCTCGATCGCCAGGCTGCGGAAATAGCCCGCGGCGATCTTCTGCACGCCGCCCACGCCCTGCACTTGGACCAACTGCGAGCTGTTCTTGGTGGTCCCGTTGCCCAGCTGGCCATCGTTGTTGTAGCCGGTCGCCCACACCGTTCCGTCGTCGCGCAGGACCAGCGAGTGGTAGCGGCCGCCCGCGACGGTGGTCTGTGAGTGCTTAGGGGTGACCGTAGTCAGGTCACCGGCCTGATCGTAGGCGTAGCTGGTGGCCTGCGCGCGCTGGGGGGTGCTGCTGGTGCGCTCGCCCTCGCTGTCATAGGCGTAGCTGACCGGGCCGCCGTTGGTCAGCGGTGTCGCGCTGGCGGCGGTAAGCTCGTCGGCCGCGTCGAAGGTCTGCGTGACAGTGCCGCCGTTGACGGTCGTCTGGATCGGGTCGTTGGCCGGGTCGTACTGATACGCGGTGTTGTCCGAGCCGACGGCCTCCAGGCGCCCGTCGGCGTCATAGCCGTAGGTTTGCGCGCTGCCACCTTGAGGCGTCGAGCTCTGCAGCAGCCCCTGGGCGGTTCGCCCGAGGCTGACCGTGCCGTTGACGTCGCTCAGAGCGGTCATGTTGTTGTCCGCGTCATAGGAGTAGGTGGCGCTGGTTGCGTTGGGCCGGGTCACGCCGGTCATGTCGTCCTCGGGGTCATACGTAAACGTGGTCGTGTGCCCCAGCCAGTCGGCGACCGACGCGAGGTTTCCGTCCGTGTCATAGGTGCGGGTGACCGTGCCCGTCGCGACGTGGACGGGGGAGCCGGATCCGCTGACCGGGCCGAGCGCGGTCGGGTAGCCGATCGTGGTCACCTCGTTGTCCAGGTCATACCCGTAGGTGGTTGTCTGGCTGGCGGCGTCGGTCTGGCCGGTCAGGCGCCCCAGGGAGTCGTAGGTGTAGGTCGTCGTGCCGCTGGCGTCGGTCATCTGCGTGCGCTGCCCGTCAGCGTTGTAGGTGTAGGCCACCGCGCTGGGGCTGCCCGAGGAGTAGCTGACCGACGTCAACTCGCTGTCGGCGTCATAGCCAAACGTCGTCGTGCGCAGCGCGGCGTCCTGCTTGGCGGTCTGGTTGCCGTCGGCGTCGTAGGAGAACGATGTCTGCCGGCCGAGCGGGTCCGTGGTGGCGGTGACCTCGCCCAGCGCGTTGTAGGTGTAGGTGGTCGCCGGCGTCTTGCCGTTGCTTTGGCTGGTCACATCGCCGTTGGCGTCATAGCCGGTCACCGCCGTCGTGGCGTCCGGGCGCGTGACCGTCGTGAGCTCGTTATCGGCGTCATAGGCGTACTGCGTCTTGCGGTTGTCTCGGTCGGTGTAGCTGGCCAGGTTTCGGTCTGGGTCATACGTCCACGTCTGGGTGCCCAGCGGATCGGCGGCGGTGAGCATGTCGCCATACGCGTCGTAGGTGTAGGTGGTCTTGTACGACGACGGGTTGCCGCCCGAGACATTCCCGCGTGCCGTGACCATCGCGGTGCGCTGACCCAGCGCGTTGTAGGTGTAGGTCGTCTCGTTGCCCTTCGGCGACGTCACGCTGGCCAGGTCCCCGTACTGGTCATACGCGAGGCTGGTCACGCGCTGAAGCGGGTCAGTGATCGCCGTCACGTCGCCCGGGTGACCGCTGTTGGCGTGCGTGTAGGTCCATGTCTGGGCCTGGCCGGTCTCGGTCAGCGTGCGGCTCACCGTGTCAAGGTCACCGTTGGCGCTGTAAGTCATCGTCGTCAGGTGGCCCGCCGGGTCGGTGTAGGACAGCACGTCGTGCAGCGCGTCATAGGTCCACGCGGAGGTCCGCCCCAGCGGCTGGACCTCGGACACGAGGTTTCCGTAGTCGTCATAGCCGTAGGTGGTGAGGTTGCCGTTGGGGTCGGTGACGCTGACGAGGTCCCAGTCGACGTCATAGCCGTAGTTCGTGGTGCTCGCATACGACGTGTTGGACGCGCGGGCGACCTGCGTCGGCTCACCGGCGAAGTTGAACTGCTCGGTCGTCGTGTTCCCCAGCGGATCGGTGATCACCGTCTGGGTACCCGAGCTCGTCGACGAGTACGCCCACTGCGTCGTGCGACCCGCCGGATCGACCTGCTTGGTGACCTGGCCGGCGGTATACGTGTTGGTCAGCGTACCGTTACGCGGGTCGACCACCGTGAGCATCTCATGGGAGCCGTCGTAGGTGAAGCTCCACGCGGTGCTGGCTACGTCGGTGACGGAGCTCAGATCGCCCGCGCTGTCATAGCCGTACTTCACCAGCCGGCCGGTCGAATCCTGCGCCTGCGACACGGTGCCGTTGGCGTTGTATGACAGCGTGATCGTGCGTCCGGCGGAATCGGTGATCGTGCTCAGCTGCCCAGACGCGTTGTAGGTCAGCGACGTGACGTTGTCGTCGCGGTCGCTCTCGCTGGTCAACGCGCCGGTCGACGAGAAGTTCAGGACCGTCTGATCGGGCAGCGTGAACGTGTACGTGCCGTTTGCGTTTGCGACCAGCGCCGACTGGATCCAGCCGCCGGCCGGCGTGAACGTGCCGGCGTTGTCCAGGAACGGGACGGTGCTGCCGTTGTCCTGGTACACCGTCGCGGTGCCCGCGCTGGCGTTGACGACCAGGTGAGCGCTATAGGACGACGTCCAGCCATAGCCAAACGGTCCCGGCGCGCTCTGACCGGCCGCCAGCTGGGAGTTATACGTCCGCGTCAGCGCGATCCCAGCACCCCGCCCGGGGATGCTCAGATCGGTCTGCGACATGAAGTAGTTCCCGGTCGCGCAATCCACCGGATCCTTGCGAATGCAGTGCTTGATGTTGCGCTCCGACGGGTTGTTGCCGCCATAGCCCTCCGGCGGCGACGGCGCGCCCAGCGGGCTCTGCGACCCCGAGTACTGCGAGATCGGCGTGTGACCGCTGCCCAAGTACGGCGCCTCGACCAAGATCGCGCCCACCGAGAGCATCGCCGTCGCCGGATTGAACCCCGCGTACGGATTGCCCGTGGACTCCATCTCAACCGACACCGACTGGTCCGTCACCGAGACGGGCGAAGCCGACGCCTCGCTCCATGTCGCCACGCTCGCCGGGGGCGACTGAGGCCCCTCAGAGAACCCGCCGATTACCGGCACGACGTTGTCGCCACTGGGCGGCGCGACACAGCCGGGGGCCTGACCGGCCTGAATCGACCAGCTGAACGGGTTGGTGTTGATCGGATTGTTCGGGCCCGAGGAAGGCGCCACCGACAGCGCGACGTTATCGGCCTCCACGTAGCTGATGTCATAGGACGAACCGGTCTGCGGCGGGGTCCACTGCCAGCACGCGTCGATGTTCTCGTTGGCCAGCGAGTTGCCAACCATCCCGATCTCGCCCGGCCCCACCGTCGACGCCGTGCCGTTCCCGGTCTGCCCCGTCAGTGACCATGACCAGCCGGGGGACGGCGGCGGATCTACCGGCGCCGGGTCAACTAGGACCGGGTAGGCGACCGAAGCTGAGCGATGCGCCACCGTGAGCAGCAGCCGGCCCCCGGACACAACCAGTCGCGTGCTGACCGACTGCCCCTGCGCGTCCACCGCCATGGGCGCCGGCACCGCGGCGATCATCCGGCCCCCGCGGAACACCACCGCGCCACCCGCGTCAGGCCGAACCACCGCACCCACCGGCAGCGTCAGTCGATACCAGAGTCTCTCTGGGCTGAGCCGCGACCGCAGCACAGCGAACATCTCCGCGCCATCGATGGTCGGCACCACCGACGCATCCACGTCGCGACCCATACCCGCAAAAAACACCCCGAGGCTGCCCACCAGCACACCCGGCACGTCACGACCCACCATCGTCAACCCGACACCCGAGCCACCAAGCCACACGCCGTCAGCCAACCGCGCCCCGATCGCCAACGGACTGACCGGATTCGCCGGCGCAAACCCGCCAGGCACCCGTCGCACCGACAGATCAACCGGCGCAACCGCCCCTCGGCGATCGCGCGCCACCAACGGCACCGACGAGTACGCCACGCGCAATCCCTGCGGCGTCCGCACCACCGCACTCGCCGCGCCCAGATAGCGCACCACCCGACCGGAGACCGCCCGCGAACTCGCCGGACTCGCCGACACACGAGCCACATCACCATGAAATTCCCGCGCAAACAACCGCCTCGCCGCCGCCGGACGCAACCCGTCAAACGCCATCGCCGACGCCGCGCGCTGCGCCCGCGCCGCCGGACTGGCCAACCAACGCTCCCGCGCCGCCACCACGCGCTCCTGGGCGGCCTCCAGGTGCCCTAGCGTGGCCGACCTCGGCAACCCAATCGCCGAGCCATGCGCCCCCGGCCGCCGCGCCGCAAACGCCGCCAGACCCAACAGGCAGACAGCGATAAGCGCCACCACCACCCCGACGGGCGTGCCCCCAAGGCGCGACGGCAACCTCACCGCGCAGCGCTCACGAGCCCACCACCGCGCCGCACCGACACAACGCGACACACGAGCCCGCAGCCCAGCACCAGGCCGCTCACCCCGCCCGCATGTACGCCCTCGTCAGCGGGATGCGGCGATGTGTGAGCCATGCCTGAGTAATACACGGCGGCGAACCTGCCAGAAGCACCACAAGCCTGTCAAGCTCTCCCACCACCAAAACCCCGCTCGTTGCGACATTCCCCGTCGGCGCCTGACGCCGGAGCCAGCGTCACCCGTTCGCTCGGATCGACGAGCGGACGCGTCCAGGCGTGCCCCCGGCCAACGGATCACCACCCCAGTTGCGTTGGTCGCGAGGGCCGCGCCACGGGCGCGATCAGGCGGCCCGGCCCAGCGGCGCCAGGACTTGTGCACCACGCTCCCGTAAGTGCCCGTGAGACATCTCGGCACGCCTAAGACTCGCCACGCCCCGAGATGACCGCCGGCGACACTTCGGCGAGCCCTGTGTCCCCCTTCTTGTTCCCGCGCCGGTCTACCGCGCCGCGCAGATAGACCAGATAGCGGTGCGTAAGCGGGCCATAGCTTTAGTCGGGGAGGCGAGACTTCAACCTGGGACCGTGCGGCCCCGGCCCGGAAAATCTCTGCTTGCCGTAAACCGCCTCCGCTCGCGCAAAGCGCTATGACTCGGAGAGTGACCGCGTGATCGCGTACGCGCCGCGTCGAGCGCGGACGGCATTCCAGACCCGGCTGCCCAGACGCCCGAACTGCATCGAGCCAATCGCGGCGCTTGCGGCAAGCGGACCGATTGCAGTGGTCGCGTAACGCGCGTCCCACCAGTGCGTCGCGGGCGGAATGATTAGCTCGCACCAGGCGAACAGGAACAGCAGCACGCCGATCTTGCGTGCGGGGCCTCTCGGAGCGAACGGCGCGAAGAGCGACAGGAGCATGAGGAGGGCCATCGGCAGGCCGGTGACGCGTGTGTACGTCTCGTAGTCGAGGAGGCCGCTCAACACACTTTTGTCCTGGTGGTACGCGTGTACGCCAAATGACGGCAGGTCGTCCTTGAGGGTCAGCGCCATGCTGGCCGGGTCGAACAGCAATTCGTGGAAGAACAGTCCGTAACCCGGGCCGAGCTCGTCACGGTTTGAGAACTCGATCCGCCTGGGAGTGATGTACGCGATCATGCCCTCGAGGACCGCCTGCGCGTAGTCGAGCGGCTGGTGCTCGACTACGGCGCGCGTGAAGCTGGCGAGCTTGGTATCGCTCGCCTGACTTGCGCTATCCGGACCGCCGCCGCGCCCGTAGGCCTTGAGCGCCGGCGACAGCGGGGGGCTGTACTCGTAGTCGGCGACGGTCTGCGTTCGCAGCGCCGGTGGCGTCTCTTCGCACAGCACGCGCGTTCCCGGTGGGGGTGTGAACCGTGTGCAGTCCGCAAACGGTGCGACCCGACTGTAGAGCTCCCACGCGCCCGAGCGGGGGCCGATGCCCCAGTATCCCGTCGCGTTGTGCTGGGCCACCGCGTAGCCGCCGAGGACGACGAGCGCCGGGATGAGTCCGTAGATGACGGCACGAGCGCGTGCTCGCGGGGATCGCCCGCCGGCGCACAGCATCCAGATCAAGAGCACCGGGATCAGCGGCAGCGCCACGACCCTCACCGGATAGGCGATCGCGAGCAGCAGGCTCGCGCTAATCGCCCAGCGAGGATTTCCGCCTCGCACGAGGCGTGCCGCGCTGTACATGCTGGCGCACAGCAGGAGGGTGAAGAGCGTCTCGCTGAGGATGCTGTGCTCGAGGAACATCTCGTCGCCGCTGAGGGCGATCACAGCCGCCGGCGCGAGCGCGAGCCACCGTGAGCCACCGCCCAGTCTCACCGTGAGCCAGAGCAACGCGGCGATGAGCAGCCCGAACAGATGTTGAAGGACCACCGTCAACCACAGCGACACGCCGATGGCGTGCAAGTCAGCCAGGAACAGCGGGTAGCCAGGCGGGTGCTCTCCGCTGCCCCACACCGAGGTCGTCGCCAGGTTCAGATACGCACCGGAGTCGGAGAACCCGACGAACGCCGGCCGCCACGCGAACATGAACAGCACGCGAAGAGCCAGCCCGGCCGACAGCACCGCCGCCAGACCGACGAGCGCATAGCGCCCGGAAAGGCTCGCGCCAGTCCGGGCGTCACCGGCGCGCTGGTCGAGTCGCCCACGCTCAGACTCGATCGCCGAGGACACGATCAGACCTCTGCCCCGAGCGTGCATTTCGCGCGCTGGCGTCGCCGCTGAGGCGTCGGGGGCCCGGAGAGTCGAGCGCCGGGGCGTCGGGGACCGACGAAATAGACGGACATCCCTGGCACCCCGCGCAGCGGCGTGCGGGGCAGAACTCCGGGCTCTGTGAGAAGCGTCTTAGCTGACACCGCGAAGCGCGACATGTCCGACAGCGGGCTGGCCCCCATGTGCGACATTTCGGCGAACTCGCGGATCGGCTTTAGGTCGAAGTGCTTGTGGGGGTGTGCGACGACTGGCTCTGTGCCTGATGTCCCGTAACGCGTGCCATGCCCAGTCGGACGGCGGTACGAGCGGCTTGATCACAACTTCAACGTCGGCGAACCCTGAACGAGAACGAACAGCCGTCATCGCCCACGAGTTTCCACGCGGCCGGGACGGGCCAGCACGTGGGCCACGTCTGGGGCGAGAGGTACGAACCTGCCCGACTTCGGCGCGGCCTGCGACGCTTGGGGACTTTCTCGGCGCCGGCAGGAGCACCCTCCGCTGCCCCGCCAACCGCTCAACCAAGCCAACCGGGCGGCACCGCCGACCCGCCAACGGATCTCGGTACCACCCTGCGAATGGGCCGTGAAGGAATCGAACCTTCAACCTTGGGCTTAAGAGGCCCCTGCTCTGCCAGTTGAGCTAACGGCCCGCGCGGGCCGCCGGCGGCGCGACGTGCCGGCGACGGGATCGATTCTAGCCAACGACGCCGGATCGCGGCCGACGGCTGCCGGCCGGCCAACAAGGCCGCCGCCGACCCCTCAACCCTTCTTCGTGCTCGTGGCAGCGGCCGACGACGACGTCGCCGCGCTCGGCGTCGTCGACGGCAGCGAGAACGTCTGCGGCGTGTTGCTCTGCGGCGTCGTGGCCGTGTTGAGCGAGCTCGGGTTCGCCTTGATCTGCTTCAGCTCGGTGCGCAGCTGCGCGCGCTGGCTGGCCGGTGCGAGGTCGACGGCCTTCGCCGCGGCGAGGTCTCCCTCGCGGGCGTTGTGCGCCAGGAACGCGAAGATGGCCAGCCCCTCGTAGTCGGAGGAGGTGGGCGCGCTCTTGCTGCTGAGCACGATCTGGTCGGCCGCCAGCGCATTCGCCGGCTGGTCGAGCGCGTTGTTGGAGGGACCGTAGATCTGGACCATGTACGTGGCCAGCATGGGGTCGGGGTTGTTCGGGTTCAGCGTGAGGTAGTGCTGCCAGGCGACGGACAGCTGGTTCAGCGTGGGGCGCGCCGCCGTCGTGAACTCGCCCAAGGTGGAGTTGTAGTTGTTGCCCGTGCCGGCCTCGTGGAACAGGTCGGTGACCAGGGTCGACCATGCGGCGACGCTCTGCGGGTGCGCCGCGGTCGCCTTCTCGTCCTTGGTCACCTGCGCGGAAAAGCTCGCGCTCGAGGACCCGGAGTTGGTGATCGCGTTGAAGATGCCGGCGCCGCCGAAGCCGCCGCCGATGCCGAACCCGACGAGGCCGACGCCCATGAGCACGGCCAGCCCCAGGTAGATGCCCTGCACGGTGCGGCGCCGGCCTCGCCCTCTCAGATCGAACAGCATCAGTCGGAGAGCCGGTCGTCGACGTGATCGATGATCTGCTGCACGGAGGGATTGATCGGTTCGCTGGTGCTCGGGCTTGAGGTCACGGGGGTCTCGGGCGCGGACGCCGGCCCGGCTGCCGCCGTGGCTGATGTCGCCGCCCGCTCCTGCGCTTCGCGCGCTTGTCGTTTTGCGTCGCTCCGGGCGACGATGGCCGCGAGCAGGATACTGACCTCGAACAGGAGATACAGCGGAATCGTCTCGAGCAGCAGGGTGATGACGTCCCCCGGCAGGAATGCCGCGACCGCCGCGCAGGCCACGATCGCATAGCGGCGGTTGTGCGCCAGCGTCTTCGGCGTGACGATGCCGGCGCGCGTGGCCCCGAGGATCGCGACCGGGGTCTGGAACACCAACCCCATCGCCAGCAGGATCGTGCCGGCGAACTTGTAGTACTGGTTTGCCTGGACGAGGATGTTGAACTGGCTGCTGTTGAAGTTCTGGAAGAAGCGCACGGCCGCCGGCAGCACGACGAAGTAGCCGAACAGCACCCCGAGCACGAACAGGAACGGGATCGCCAGCATCAGCGGCAGCGCGATGCGTCGCTCCGGCGGGCTGAACGCCGGCAGGACGAACCCGTACAGCTCGAACAGGATGATCGGCAGCGAGATGATCGCCGCGAACACGAGCGTCACCGACAGCGTCGTCGTGAACGGCTCGCCCACGCCCAGGGTCACCGGCTGGTCGCCCTGCGGCGTGCGCGGCAGCCTGGCCACCGCACGCTGATTCGCGACGGCGGCGGCAGCCAGCTGCGCACGCGCCGCGCCGGAGAGACTGGGATTGGCGGACAGCGCCTTGAACAGCAGCTCGTCGCCGGCGGCCAGGTTCAGCAGTGCCTGCTGCGTGATCGCGGCCTGACCGTTGATGCCCTCGCCCTTCGCCACCTGCTTGGACGTCTGGGCCACCAGCGGCTTGTTGATGAGATGCAGGATCGCGTGGTTCTGCCAGAAGCAGAACCCGAACGCGACGACGAGCGCGGCGAGGCTGACGAGCAGGCGCGTGCGGAGCTCATCGAGATGGTCGACGAGGCTGAGGCGCTCGTCGTGTCCGATCGTGCGGATCGCGGTGGCCATGGGCTGAAGCGGCGCCAAGCGGCCGCCTGCGTACGGGGCGGCGGGGCGAGTCGCCCGCTCCCAGAGGGTACCGGGTCAGTGCCGTGGTTCGTGGGCGCCGGCCCGCGCGGCGACCCGCTCGGCATCGGCTGCACAGACCGCGCCGACGCCCGTTCCGGCGTGTTGTGTACGAGCAGGTGTCGAGGTTTTGGGGGGTGTCTAAAGCAGCGGAGAGGACCGTCCGATGAGCAGGACGAGGCCAAAGAACATGAGCTCCGAGTCACCCAAGAACATCCGGCAGGTCCAGCTCCCGAGCGGCAAGATCATCGAGGTCTTGTACTTCGCCGGCCAGCAGGACCCGGCGCTCGAGGGCGACATCTCCCTGGACCCGGCCGCGACCCCGCCGCCGGAGGGCCCCCACCCCGCAGGCGCCGTGGCGCCGGTCCGCCCCGACGAGGACCTCCACGTCTGCCCGCGCTGCACCGGTGAGCTCGTCTACCCGGTCGACTGGGCCGAGGCCGGCCCGCAGCACTGGGAGGTGGCGCTGCGCTGCCCCGACTGCGAATGGGGCGACGTCGGCATCTTCACCCAGGATGCCGTCGAGCGGTTCGATCTCGAGCTCGACCGCGGCGCCGAGGTGCTCCTGCGCGATCTGCAGCAGCTCGCCCGCGCCAACATGGCCGACGACGTCGAGCGCTTCATCGTCGCGCTGCGCGACGATCACATCGTCCCGACCGACTTCTGAAGCCGCGGCGAACGGACCGTCGCCTCGCGCGGGCGCCGGGTCAGCGATAGCGGTCGACCACCGCGTCCGCGACGAGCTCGAACAGCTCCCGGACCGGCGACGGCAGATCGGCGGGCAGCTGTCCCTTCGCCTCGGCGATCACGTTCAGAGCCCGTGCGCGCGCCGCGTCGAGCGAGCCGGTCGCCGCGATCCGCTCGCACACGGCCTCGGCGTCGGCCTCGGACAGCGCGCGCACGTCGATGCGCGCCAGCGATGCGTCGCGCTCGCGGGCGAGGATCAGCGGCAGCGTGATCGTGCCGTCGAGCAGGTCGGTCCCGCGGCGCTTGCCGGTGCGCTCGACGTCACCGGCCACGTCGAGGACGTCGTCGAGCAGCTGGAAGGCGAGACCGATGTGACTGGCATAGCGGCCGAGCGCGTCGGCCAGGGCGTCCGACTCGCCCTCGGCCACGGCGAGCGCGCCCAGCCGCGCCGCCGCCTCGAACAGGCGCGCGGTCTTCAGCTCGCAGCGCCGCAGGTAGCGGTCGAGCGTGACATCGACCGCATAGGCATCCTCGCGCTGGTAGAGCTCGCCGACGGCGAGCGCCGAGCTGGCGTCTGACAGCGCCTGCAGCTGCGCCGCGCTGTCGTTGCGCACCAGCTCGCCGAAGGCGCGCGCGAACAGCAGGTCGCCGGCGGCGGTGGCCAGGCGGCGCCCCCCGGACGCCATCACGGTCGGGCGCCCCCGCCGCAGCGGGGCGCCGTCCAGCACGTCGTCGTGGACGAGCGTGGCGCTGTGGACGAGCTCGACCGCGACGGCAGCCCTGACGGCGGACCGCTCGCCGTCCGGCCGGCCGGCACCCGCGGCCTCGGCGGCGTGCGCGGCGAGCAGCACCAGCAGCGGCCGCAGGCGCTTGCCACCGGCGGCGATGATCGAGCTCGCGTGCGGGGCGATCGGGCCGCTGGCCTCGCCGACGACCTCGTGCAGACGCTCCTCGGTGGCGAGCATGCGCGCGCGCAACGTCGCGCCGCCGCGATCGACGATCGCCTGCACCTCGCTGCCCGCGGACGCGATCGCGGCCATCAGTCCGCACGCCCGGACGCCGCCGGCGGCACCGTGCCGGCGTGGATGGCGATGATCCCGCCGGCCGTGAGCAGGTAGCGGATCTGCTGCAGCCCGACCTCGGACATCAGCGCCGCGAGCTTTTCCGGCCCGGGGAAACGCTTGACGGAGCTGGGCAGGTAGCTGTAGGCGTCGGGATCGCCGGCGACGCGCCCCAGCACGGGCACGAGCCGGTCGAACCACAGGCGGTAGAAGCTGGACAATGGAGGCCGTCGCGGCGTGGTGATCTCGAGCACCACCACCCGCCCGCCGGGCGCCACCACTCGCGTCATCTCGGCCAGACCGGCGCGCAGGTCGGAGAAGTTGCGCGCGCCGAAGCCGACGGTGGCGGCCACGAAGTCATCGTCCGGATAGGGCAACTGCTGCGCATCGCCCCATTCGAAGCGCAGCTGGGGGGCCTTCGCCCGCGCGCGCGCCAGCATGCCCTCGGAGAAGTCGCTGCCGATCACCTCGCCGCCCGGGCCGACGCGCCGGTCCAGCTCGATGGCGAGGTCACCGGTGCCGGTGGCCACGTCGAGCACCCGGTCTCCAGGCCCGACGCCGGCGAGATCGACCGCGCGGGCGCGCCAGTGATGGTGCAGCCCCGCGGTCATCGCCGTGTTCATGAGGTCGTACACGCCCGCGACGCGGTCGAACATCGACCGCACCTGGCCCGCCTCGAGCACCCCCTGCGGGGTGGTGGCCCGCCCGGCGGTCAAGCCATCAGAACCGGCCATGGCCGCCTAGCGGAGCGAGGACAGGAAGACGACGATGTCGTCGAACTTCTGCGGCGGGAGGTTCTTGAACGACGGCATCGGCGCCGTCGGGTTCACGAGCGTACGCGCGATCGCGGCCTCCGGCAGACGAGAGCCGATATGCGTCAGGCTCGGTCCCGGCCCGGCGTTGCCGTTGTCCCCGATCTTGTGGCAACCCTCGCAGCCCGACTGGGCGACCGCCAGCGCGCCGGCCTTGTACTGGGCCAGCAGCGTGCCGCCCGTCTGCACGACGTACTTCGGTGGCGGCAGGTTGATCTCCGTTGGGGCGCCGGCCGACCCGCCCTCGTAGGTCAGCAGCGCCATCGCGCAGATCGTGAAGATGCCCGCCGTGGTGGCGATCGGGCGCCGCTCGGGCCGCCGCTCCGGGCCGCGGTCGTAGAACGGGAGCAGGAACAGCAGGATCATGCACAGCGTCGGGATCCCGATCGTCGCCAGCGGCACCAGGGCCGGCGGCTTGATGATGCGCAGGACCTCGAACAGGAAGAAGAAGTACCAGTCCGGCCGCGGCACGTAGGTCGTGGTGGCCGGGTTGACCTTCGGCCCGACCTCGGCGCCCAGCACGAGCGACATGGTGATGATCACGGCCATCACCACGCAGGCCATCGCGCCGTCCTTGGCCACCGCGTAGGGGAAGAACGGCTTGCCCCTGGTCTTCAGAATCGCGTACTCGCGGAGGTACTCCTCCTTCTCGCGCTGATTCATCAGACGGTGACCTTGCGCAGCTCGGGATCCTCTTGCGCCTTGATCCACGGCGGAGCCGTGGTGCCGAGCTTCGCCACCAGGTACAGGTGCGCACCGATCAGGGCGGCCATCAGGCCGGGGATCAGCAGCATGTGGATGGCGTAGAAGCGCGACAGGGTGGTCGCGTTGAACTCGGGGCCGGCGCGCAGGAAGTCCGACAGGTACGGCCCGATGAGCGGCCCGGTGCCGTTGATGTTCACGCCGACGATCGTCGCCCAGTACGCGCGCTGGTCGAACGGCAGCAGGTAGCCGCTGAAGCCCATGACCATCGTGAGGATCAGCAGCACCACGCCGATCACCCAGTTGAGCTCGCGGGGGTACTTGTAGGCGCCGAAGAAGAACGTGCGCCCCATGTGCAGGAAGACGAGCACGACCATCACGCTGGCCCCCCACTTGTGCATGCCGTGCACGAACTGCCCGAGGAAGACCTGGTCGTTGATGTAACGGATCGACTCGTACGCGCCGCCGGCCGCGTCGGGGCGGTAGTACATGGCCAGGAACACGCCGGTCACCGCCTGGCTGAGGAACGCGAACATCGTCGCCGAGCCGAGCGTGTAGAACCAGTTCGTCCCCTTGGGGACCTTGCGGAAGAGCATCCAGCGCACCCCGCCCGAGAGTGATGTGCGCTCGTCGACCCAGTCCACGACGGTGATCCCGGCCTCCTTGGCGTGGTGCGTCGGCGGCTTCTTGCCGTTGCCCTCGCCGGGGCGGGGCGGGGGCGCCCGCAGCGCGGAGGGGACCGGCGGGGCTGGGAGCTTGGGCATCGCGATCCCCCTTTACGACTTGCGGACGGAGGGACGGGAGGGGTAGAGGAACTGGCCGACGCCGTCGAGCGGCTCGCCCGGGTCCCGCGGTGAGAAGCGGTGCAGCTGGCTGTTGACGCTGAAGCGCGCGCCCACCTGGACGAGGTCGCCGTCGATCAGGCGGGTCGAGAAGCGGTCGAGCGGGCGCACCGGCGGGCCGCCGACGCGCTGGCCGAGCAGGTCGTACACGCCGCCGTGGCAGGGGCAGATGAAGCGCTCCGCGGCGCTGACCCAGCGGACCGGGCAGCCGAGGTGCGCACAGCGGCTGGTGATGGCGATCACCGGCAGGCCCGCGGCGGCGGGGTCGGTGTCCAGCGCGGCGTTGTAGCGGCGCACGTACACCGTCGTGTTGCCGGCCTCGCCGATGCCGGCCACGGCGGTGATGACCACCGGGATGTAATTGTTGTCCGGGAAGTCGGCCAGCGGCCCGATCGTCTGCCACGGCACGACGAGCTCCTTGAAGATCGGCCCGATCGCGAAGCCGAGCGCCGGAAGCAGGAAGGACATCGTGGCGATCGCGCCGGCGCCATGGGCCGTCAGGGTCATCGCCTTGCGGCGGGTGACCGTCTCGCCCTCGAACGCGCCCGGGATGCCGCGGTCGAGGGTGTACTTGGACTTGACTTCGTCGCGCTTGGTCGGCACTGGTGCTCTTCCTACGGGCTGGGGGAGATTTCGGGCCGCCGCAGTGACGGCCGGCCGGCAAGGGACGCAAACAATAACGACCCGGGGTCGCGGGCGGCCTCGGCGGCGCGCTCAGGCGCCGGCCGCCGCCCGCAGAGCCGCCGCGGCATCGGGCGCTCCGCGGCGCACCAGGTCCTTGGCGCGCTCGTGCGCCGGATCGGGCCCCCGGGCGATCGCCCGCACACCCGCGCGCCAGACGGCGTCGGCGAGCTCGGCGTCGCCGCTGGCGCGGGCGAGGGCGCTCAGGCTGATGACGTCGGCCAGCTCGCGCACCCCGTCCAGGTCGGCCAGGGCCGACCAGCCGTGCCAGTCCGAGCGCGTACAGCTGGTCGCCGGCGAGCAGGGCCAGATCGGGATCGTCGGTGCGCACGATGCGGGCGGCGCCGTAGTGCAGCAGGTAGCCCTCGTACACCGCCTCCACCACCAGCGCGTAGGCGTCGGCGCGTGCCCGCGTGCGCGGCCCGTCGACCACGACGGCCGCCGGGGCCGATCCAGCGTCCGCCGCCGGCGGCCGGCGGATCCACGACGACCGCCCCGACCGGGCCGCCGTCATCGCGCAGGAGCGCGGCGAGCGCCGCGAGCGCGCTCACGCCGGCGCGTCCCCGGCGACGTCGTCGATCTCGGCGAACGCGGCGCGGGCCGCCGCCACAGTCCGCTCGATGTGCTCGGGCGTGTGCGCCAGCGAGGGAAACCACGCCTCGAACTGGGAGGGCGGCGGGTACACACCGCGGGCCAGCAGGGCGCGACACCAGGCGCCGTAGCCATTCAGATCGCTCGCCTGCGCCTCGGCCAGGTCGTGCACCCGCTGCCCGCGGAAGAAGACGGTGAGCAGGCCGGGCTCGCTCTCGATCGTCACCGGGCGATCGCCGGCGGCGTCGCGCAGGCCGTCGGCCAGCTGCGCGGTGATCGCGGCCAGCCGCGTGTAGGCCGACTCGTCGAGGAGGGCGAGCGTCGCCAGGCCGGCGGCCACGGCGAGCGGATTGCCCGACAGCGTCCCGGCCTGGTACACCTGCCCCGCCGGGGCCAGCAGCTCCATCAGCTCGCGCCGGCCGCCGAGGGCGCCGGCCGGGCAGACCGCCCCCGATCACCTTGCCCATCAGCACGAGGTCCGGCAGCACGCCGCTGCGCTCCTGCACGCCGCCGCGGGCGACGCGAAAGCCGGAGATCACCTCGTCGAAGACGAGCAGCGCGCCGGTGGCGTCGGCCCGGTCGCGCAGCAGCTGCAGGAAGCCGTCCCGCGGGGGGACCAGCCCCATGTTCGCCGGCAGCGGCTCGGCCAGGATCGCCGCCAGCTCGTCGGCCTCCGTGGCCGCCACCAGCGCGTCGGCGTCGTTCCAGGGCACGACCACCGTCTCGGCGGTGGTGCTGGCGAGCACGCCGGGGCTGGAGGGGATCGCCTGGGTGGCCAGCCCCGAGCCGGCCTGCGCGAGCAGGCCGTCGACGTGCCCGTGGTAGGCGCCGGCGAACTTCAGCACCTTCGTGCGGCCGGTGGCGGCGCGGGCCAGGCGCAGCGCCGTCATCGCCGCCTCCGTCCCCGACGAGGTCATGCGCAGCATCTCCACGGCGGGCATGCGCGCGGCCACCTCGGTGGCCAGCGCCACCTCGCCCATCGTCGGAGCGCCGTAGCTCATGCCGCGCCCGGCGGCCGCGACGACGGCGGCAACCACGTCGGGGTGAGCGTGGCCGAGCACCAGTGGGCCCCACGAGCACACGTAGTCGACGTAGCGGTTGCCGTCGACGTCGAACAGCTCGGCGCCCTCGGCACGCTCGATGAAGATCGGCGTGCGTCCGATGGCCGCCATCGCCCGCACGGGGGAGTTCACGCCGCCGGGCAGCACGGCGAGCGCCTCCCGGTAGCACTCGGCCGACCGAGCGTCGGTGAGCGAGGTGGTCACCGGCTCGCGGCGGTGGCGCTCATGCGTGCTCGGCTTCCCAACGCTTGAAGTCGTCGGTGAAGTAGAGCAGGCGAATCTTCTTGAACTCGGTCGAGGAGTACAGCGTGGCCCGCTCGGTGATGCCGGTCTCCTCGGCGATCGCATCGAGCACGGCGTCGCACTCCTCCTTGGAGCGCCCGTGGGCCATGGTGAACACCGAGTAGGGCCAGTCCTCGTAGGTCGGGCGCTGATAGCAGTGCGAGATGCCTCGGAAGGACGCCATGCGGGGGCCGATCTCGGCGATGTCCTCCTCGGCCACCTTCCACACGCCCATGCCGTTGGCCGAGAAGCCGGCGCGCCGGTGGTAGAGGATCGCGGCGACGCGGCGCAGCAGCCCGCGCTCGCGCATCCCCTCCATGTGCTCGAGCAGGCGATCGACCTCCAGCCCCAGCGAGCGCGCCGCCGGCGCGTACGGCTCGGGCACGACCGGCAGATCGCCCTGCGTCGCGCGGATCACCGCGATGTCGAGCTCGTCGTAGGGGACGGCGGACAGTTCGACCGGCGCCTCGGCCACCCCGGCGCTGGCCAGCGCCTTGGTGTCGCCCTGCATCTCGAGGTCCATGCGGATCTTGAACAGCTGCAGGGTCGGCAGCTGGCGGATCGACTCGGCGCCGGTGAGCCGCTGCAGCGCGTCGAGCGTACCGTCGAGCCCGAGCTTGGAGTCGCTTTCCACCGCGAGCGTGAACCACATGTTGAACTCGTGATTGCGCAGGTAGTTGTGGGACACGCCGGGGTGTGAGTTGATGATCTTGGCCGGCACCCACGGGTTCTCGGCGTCGACCTTGGCGGCGACGAGCATCGAGCCATAGCCGAGCGCACGCGTGTCGTAGATCGGCGTGACCTGGCGGATGATGCGGTCGTCGAGCAGTTGCTGGACGCGCTCGAGCACCTGCTGTTCGCTGCGCCCCGCCTGCCGGGCCACCTCGGCGTACGGCCGCGGGGCGAGCGGGAAGCTGCCCTGCATCAGGTTCAGCAGCTTGCGATCGAGCTCGTCCAGCGGCACCGCCGCTCCGTGCTTGCGGCTGCGCAGCTTGGGGGTCGCGCCGGGCGTCACTGAAGCCATGCCGCGGCCTCCTTGGCGTAGTAGGTGATGATGATGTCCGCGCCTGCGCGGCGGATCGCAGTGAGCATCTCGAGCGCCGCCGCGCGCTCGTCCAGGTAGCCGGCGGCCGCCGCCGCCTTGACCATCGAGTACTCGCCGCTGACGTTGTACGCGGCCACCGGCAGCTCCGTGCGGTCGCGCACCCGCGCGATGATGTCCAGGTAGGGCAGCGCCGGCTTGACCATCACCATGTCGGCGCCCTCCTGCACGTCGAGCAGCGTCTCGCGCAGCGCCTCGCGCGCGTTGCCGGGATCCATCTGGTAGGAGCGCCGGTCGCCGAACGCGGGCGCCGACTCGGCGGCCTCGCGAAACGGCCCGTAGAAGGCCGAGGCGAACTTGGCCGAGTAGGCCAGGATCGGCGTGTCGCTCAGGCCGTCGAGGTCGAGCGCCGAGCGCAGCGCGCCGACGCGGCCGTCCATCATGTCGCTCGGCGCGACGATGTCGGCACCGGCGCGCGCCTGGCTGACCGCGGTGCGCGCGATGAGGGCGACCGTCGCGTCGTTGTCGACGATGCCGTCGTCGCGCAGCACCCCGCAGTGGCCGTGGCTGGTGTACTCGCACAGGCACACGTCGGTGATGACCAGCAGCTGCGGATGCGCCTCCTTGATGGCGCGGGTGGCGAGCTGCACGACACCCTCGTCATCCCAGGCGCCGGAGCCGTCCTCGTCCTTGTGGTCGGGCAGACCGAACAGGAGCACCGCGGGCACGCCGAGCGCGGCGAGCTCGCCCGCCTCCTCCACCGCGGCGCCGATCGACAGGCGGTCGACGCCTGGCATCGAGCCGATCGGCTCGCGCGAGGCGCGTCCGAGCGTCACGAACAGCGGAGCAACGAGCCGCGACGCGCTCAGCTCGGTCTCGCGCACGAGCTCGCGCAGCGGCAAGCGCTGGCGCAACCGGCGCATGCGCGTCTGGGGATAGGCCATCACGCTTGAGGATACTCGCGCCGCAGCGAGCGCCAAGGGCGTGGCGCCTACGCGAATCGCCGCAGCGCCAGGCGCGCCAGGACCGCGAAGCCGACCGTCAGCGCCAGCAGATGCACCAGCGAGACGCCCAGTGACGGCGAGCTGCCGTTGATCGCCGCGTCCATGGCCTGCAGCGTCGCCTTGAACGGGAAGACCGCGCACACCACGCGGATGACGCCGTACAGGCCGCTGGCCACGGCACCGCTCGGCACGAGCGCGAGGAAGGCGAGCGGCAGCGACAGCAGGATGGCCAGCAGCGACGCGGCCCGCACCTCGCGCGCCAACGCCCCGAGCGCCACCCCCATCGCCCCGAAGGCGATGGCGCCGGCGGCCAGGCCGACGATCCACTGCCCGGCGCGGCCGTAGTCCAGGCCGACGAACGCCCCGATGCCAGCGAGCATCGCCAGGCTCACCGCCCACGCGCAGACGGCGGCCAGCAGCGCCTTCTCGGCGATCAGCGACTCCGGTGACACCAGCCCGCGCACCAGCCGGGGGAACGTGTTCTCCTCGCGCTCGAGCGCCAGCGCGCCGGCCGCCAGCAGGACGCAGACGAACATCAGCGAGACGCTCACCGCCACGGCGACCGCGAACGTGTCCAGCGGCGTGCGGCGTCCGCTGACCGTCGTCTCGTGCAGCCGCACCGGCTCCCCGACGCTGGCCAGTACGTCCTTGCTCAGCCCGAGGTTCTCCACCGCCAGCGTGGCGAAGTTGTCGACCTGCCCGAGCGCCGCGCGATCGGCCGGCGAGGCGGTGTGGGCCAGCACGCCGTCGAGCGCCGACTTCGCCCGCTGCAGCCCGAGGATCGAGATGTCGTTGCCGAACGCCTGCAGCTGGCCCCCGCTGAGCAGCAGGTCGATGTACTGTGCCGCCACCTTCTCGAGCTCGCCCGACAGCGCGGCGTTGGCCTGGCCGAGGGCGCTGTTGATCGTCGACTGCACGTAGCTGGCGGTCAGCGCGTCGCCGTTGTAGATGACCTCGACGTCGGCCTGCTGCAGGCCCGAGGACAGGCGCTGGACGATGTCGGCGGGGATGACCAGCGCGGCGACCACGTCGCCGGAGCGGACCTTGTCGACGGCCTCCGCGCGGGTGGCCACCGGCACCGGGACGATGTTCGAGTACAGGTGGGACGCGTACTGGGTGATGTCGATCTGCTGGCTGCCGATGTCGATCGTCTGTCCGGCCGGCACCAGGTTGACGATCGCCACCCGCGGCTTGGCCGGGCCACGCGACAGCGCCAGGCCGATGAGCAGCGAGATGACGATCGGGTAGACGACGAGCAGCCCGACCAGCAGCGGCGAGCGGCGCAGGATCTGCACGTCCTTCGAGCAGCAGCCAGCGCAGCGAGCGCATCAGTGTCCGCGCTCCGCCAGGAAGGCCACGAAGGTGGCCTCGAGGTCGCGGTGACCGCCGCCCTGCGCCGTCTGCGCGGCGAGCCCGGCCACCGGCCCGTCGAACAGCATCTCGCCGTCGGCCAGCACGAGCACGCGGTCGGCATAGCGCTCCGCCTCGGCCACCTCGTGGGTGGAGAACACGACGCTCGTCCCGGCGTCCACCAGCGACTCCACGAACCGCCACAGCCGCTCGCGCTGACGCGGGTCCAGCGCGGCCGAGGGCTCGTCGAGCAGCAGCACCGGGGGATCGGCGAGCAGCCCGATGGCGATGTTGACGCGCTGGCGGTTGCCGCCCGACAGGCGCGACAGCTCGTCGCCGGCCCGCTCGGTCAGGTCGGCCTGTTCGAGCATTCGCGCCACCACCGAATCCGGGTCCTTCACGCGCTCGAGACGGGCGAACAGCCGCAGGTTCTCGGTCACCGTCAGCCGCGAGTACAGGGCGGTCTGCTGGGGAACCCAGCCGACACTCGCGCGGTGGCAGGCTGACCGTGCCGGCGGTGGGGCGAATGACGCCGGCGAGGATCGACAGCAGCGTCGTCTTGCCGGCGCCGTTGGGGCCGATCAGCGCGGTGAGCTCGCCCGCCCGCAGCCCCAGCGTCAGCGGGCGCAGCGCCTCGCGGTCGCCGTAGCGCTTGGCGACGCCATCCGCCTGCAGCACCGGCTCGCCGGCTCGCGCCCCGCCAACAGGCGGACCCGGTGCGGACGCGCCGAGCGAGCTCACCGGGTCGGAGCCACTCACAGCAGCGGACCGGATCCCTTCTGCCAGGGCTCGAACGCGATATGACGACTGAGGTACAGCACCGTCTCGCGGATCAGCGCGAGAGTCGGCAGCGCGACGAGCGCCCCGATGATGCCGTCCAACTGCTGGCCGGCCAGCAGCGCGAAGATCACCAGCAACGGGTTGATCCGCAGGGAGTGGCCGAAGATCTGGGGAGCCACGATGTGGCCCTCGAGCTGCTGCAGCCCGAGGAACAGCAGCGCCACCCACAGCGCGGTGATCGGGTCGGTGAACAGCGCCACCAGGATCGGCGGCAGCGCGCCGAGGAACGGGCCGATGTAGGGGATGAACTCCGTCGACCGCGAAGAAGGCGCCGAAGGCGATCGCGTACGTCTTGCCGGGCGGGAACAGGCCGATGACGCCGAAGATGTACAGGGCGATCGCCGCGGTGGTGCCCATGATCAGGCTGAAGGCCAACTGCGCGCGGACGTAGCTGGAGACGGCCTGCTGCATGAGCGTCGGATAGTCGTCGGCCGGCGTTCCGTCGCCGTCGGGCATCGCGCGCCGCGCCAGCTCGCCGATCCGCGGGCCGTAGACGAGCATGTAGATCGACAGCACGAACACGATCACGATGTCGAAGCCGGTCTTCACCGCGCTCGTGAGCAGCCCGCCGCCGAACGAGACGAGCGACCCGGCCGCCTTGCTCACCTTGTCCTGCAGGGTCTGCAGCGCCGTCTCGCCCTGCTTGATGAACTGGACGTGCAGGCCGTCGTGGTTGAGACTGGTCTGCAGGTTGGCCAGCGTCCTATTGGCGTGGCGGACGATGCTCGGCAGGTTGTGCGCGAAGGTGGTCACCTGGTTGGAGATAGGGTTCGCCAGCAGGACCCCGATGCCGGCGACGACGAGGAAGAAGAGCAGGTACACGAGCAGCACCGCGAAGCCTCGCGGCACGCCGGACCGACGCACGAGCGCCACCAGCGGATTGAGCACGAGCGCGATCAGCCCCGCCACCAGGAACAGGAGCAGGACCTTGCTGGCACGTTCCAGGATCACCCACGGCACGAGCACGGCGAAGGGGAGCAGCACGAGCTGCACCCAGCGCGGGATCAGCGTGCGCGGAGCCGGTCGGGCGGGCGCCTGCGGGCCGTCCCCCTCGGTGAGCGCGTGCTCCCCGGCGGGCGGCGGCCTGCTCGGCGTGGACGCACCGGGCGCAGCGTCGCCGCGCGCGGCTTCGATGGTCGGGCCCTCGGGCCCCGCCGGCGACGCCTCGTCGACCGGCACCGGTGTGGCGCGGACGCGCTCCTCGCTCACCGCCGCGCGCCTCCCCCGTGGGCCAGCAGTCCCATCATGGGCCCAGTATGGCTGAGCGACAGGCGACGCAGGACGGCGCGCCGGCCCCGGCGACGGTCCTGTTCGTGGGAGACCTGGTCGGGGGCATCGGCCGGCGCACGCTGCTCGACTGTCTGCCGCTGCTGCGCGAGCGGTACGCGCCGACGTTCGTCGTCGTCAACGGCGAGAACGCGGCCGGAGGCCTGGGGATCACGCCGAAGAACGCCGATGAGCTGTTCGCCGCCGGGGTCGACGTCATCACGCTCGGCAACCACACGTACCACCGTAGGGAGATCTACCCCTATCTCAACAGTCAGGAACGCATCCTGCGCCCGGCCAACTTCCTGCGCAGCCAGCCGGGGCACGGGGTGTGCACGGTGACGCGGGACGGCGTCAGCCTCGGCGTGATCAACCTGAGCGGGAACCTCTACGTGCGCGCCGGGCGCCCGGCCTTCACCGAGATCGAGGTCGCGCTCGGCGAGTGCGCCGGAGCCGATCACGTGCTCGTCGACATGCACGCGGAGGCCACGAGCGAGAAGATCGGCCTCGGCTGGCACCTCGACGGGCGCGTGACCGCGGTCGTCGGCACGCACACCCACGTCCCGACGGCCGATGCGCGCGTGCTGCCGGGCGGGACGGCGTACATCACCGACGTGGGGATGACCGGGGCGCGCGGCGGCGTCATCGGCGTCAAGCGCGAGCAGGCGATCGAGGCGATGCTCACCAATATGCCGGTGCGCTTCGAGACCTCCGAGGAGGACCCGTGGCTGATGGGCGTCGTCGTGCGCGCGTCCACGCGTCGGCGAGCCGACACGATCGAACAGGTCCTGCTGCCGCGGCCCGGGTAGTCGGCGTCGCCGCCGGCTGCGGCTGCTGCTCCGCCGGGGGCGCCGCGGTGGCGGCCGGCGGCGGCGCCCCGATCCGGAACGGCAGCAGCCGCTCCTCGTCGCCCTCCACCGGGCGGTAGCGGCCGAGCAGCGCCAGCATCACCAGTGGCGCGAACCACGGGATGTACAGGTAGAACCAGTGGTCGACGCCGAGCTGCAGGGCCAGCAGGATCGCCGCAGCGGCGGCGGCCAGGCCGACCGTGTCGGGCCGTCTCGGCACCACCGCCAGGGCGACCGCGAGGGCGACGGCCGCCGCCTCGACGATCGCCTGCGGGAGGGCGAGCCCTCCGTACAGCCCCCACACCGAGAAGGGCGAGCCGCGATTGGCCTGATACACGAGCGTGCTCTCCCAGAAGGCGCGCAGCGAGCTGTGCGACAGTGCCGGGATCCCGACCACCGCGGCGCACAGCGCGAACGCGACCGCGAACCGCAGGACGGCCATCACGCGGGCCCGTGGCGGCCCGGAGAGGCCGTGCGTGGCCAGCAGCGGCGCGAGCGCCAGCGGCGCGAACTTGGTCAGCCCGGCGAGCGCCGCGGTCACCCCCCGCGCCGCGGGGCGAACCCGCCGGCCGCTGGCCACCAGGACGGCCAGGAGCACCAGCGCGGCGACGAGTCCGTCGTTGGTGTTCGACTCCAGCGCGTACAGGGTGAACGGGTTCGCCGCCCAGGCGAACGCGAGGGCCAGGCCGAGCGTCGGGCCGCGCACGCGCCGTCCGAGCAGGTAACAGAGCGCGAGCGCGAGCAGGTCGAACACGATCGCGGCGGCGTGAGCGGCCGGCAGGTCATCCCAGCGTCCGCTCCAGCCGAACAGGGCCACGAACGGTACGTAGGCCTCGTAGCTGACCGGTCCATACGTGTCGCCGTGCGGGTTGCTCGCCGGCCAGCCCGCGTACAGCGGCTGCCCGTGCACGACGCGATGGGCCCCGATCACCCCGGCGTAGCCGACGTCGATGACGTTGGAGTTGGCGACGTTCAGGCCGATGCGAAAGCCGACCAGGAACACGATCGCCACGGCCAGCCAGGCGGGCGACACGTTCAGGTGCAGCGGCTCGGTCGGCGGCGCCGGCCCCGGCCACCGTCCCGGTCGTGCGACCACGAGCATCCGCACCAGCAGGTAGACGAGCGGCGGATAGGCCAGCGGGACGGACAGGCCGATGTCGGCGTGGTTGAAGAAGGCCAGCGAGATCGAGAAGGAGCACAGCGCGAGCAGGTCGAGGTGCAGCAGGCGCCACGGGCGCCGCCGGTCCACGAAGGGCAAGCAGAACAGCAGCGTCAGGGGGATCCACACGTACCAGGCGTTGACGGCCTCCCCGAACGCCCCCGGGTAGCCGCGCGCCATCGTCCAGGCGACCTGGAACCCTGTCCACACCTCGAGCACGCGGGCCGTGCGATCGGCGATCAGCACCTGCCCGACCTCCTTGGCCCCGTCGCGGGTGAACGTGCTCACCTGCCAGCGGTCGTTGCCCTTCAGGTACACCCCGGCGTAGGAGCCCGGGTACTGGACGCGCAGGCGGGCAATCGCCGGCACCCGGGCGGCGATGGCCAGCACCTCGTCGGCGCTGAGCCGGTGCTCCGGGGGCGGGAGCGTCGAGTCGCTCACCGCAATCGGCGTGCTGTTGTCCGCCGCCGTCAGCACGGTGTAGGCGCCCGCGGCGGCGATCGGCCCGCCGGCCGGCGCGGCGGCGGCAACGGCCATCAGCGCCAGCGCGACGGCGGCGAGTCGCCGGGCCAGCGCCCCCGCGTGGCGGTGGCCCGTCACCCCACGGGCACTCCGAAGTGCGCCTCGGCGAGCGACGCGACGTCGGCGATCGCCCACTGCTCGCGCTCCTCGCGCCGTTGCGGACCGACGCCGCAGAAGACGAGCGCCCCGAGCGAGTCGCTCGCGTGCAGCGAGCCATGGCTGCCGCCGCCGACGTGGCCCTGCCCGCCCCAGTCCAGGAACTCGTAGGCCGGCCCGGAGGACAGCGCCACGTCACCGGAGGTCGGGCACTGCAGCGCCGCCCAGATGCGCGCGAGCGCATCCGGGTAGGACGGGGCCTGCAGCCGCCCGTCCTCGATCCGCGCGTCCAGCACCGCGAGGTCCCCCTCCACGTCCCAGCGCGCGCCGCGCTGATCGGCGCACCCGCCGCCCGGCGCGAAGCGAAGCTCACCGTGCTCGCCTGCGCCGTTCACGGTGCCACTGGCCACGACCGCCTCGGTGGCCGCGCCGTCGTCGTCGCGGATCAGCCACATCGCCAGGTCGACGCCCTCGAGCGCCAGCGAGCGCTCCACGATGCGCGGCAGCAGCTCCGCGCGGCGTTCCTCGTCCAGGACGTAGACGAGGGCGGAGCGCTGGGCCGGGCAGACGGCGATCGTCGCCCGCTCGCGATTGCCGTCGTTGGGCCGCAGCACCTCGAACTCCTCGAGCGCCTTGTGCAGCGAGACCGTGCGCTCGACGAGCGTGTGCGAGTGGTCGGCCATCACGATCACCGCATGCTCGGCCAGGAAGGCGTCGAGGCCGCCGCCCGCCGTCATGACCCGCGCCAGCTGCCGGTCCGCCTCGGCGATCGAGTCCACCTGCGCGTGCGGCCCGTTCTTATGCGAGTACCAGTCGTTGTCGGGCAGCGACAGCAGCAGGAAGTCGAACAGATCGTGCTCGACCAGATAGGCCCCGACGCAGCCGGAGTGGCGGTCGCGGATCCCCGGCATGCCGAGCTGCGAGCGGCAACCCGTGCGCCGACTGGCGAACACGTCGGCATAGAACAGCTCGCGCGGCCCCATGACCGGGTAGCGCACGAGCGGCGAGGCGAGCCGGGTGAGCGCGGTGTCGCGCTGGGGCTCGTGCTGATAGCGCCCCCGGTACATCAGGTAGGTGGTGCCGGCGGTCCGCACGTCGGCGTCGTCGAGGCGCTCGAACACGGTCAGCGTGTCGGGCGACAGGTGCGCGCGGTTCATGTTGTAGACGGTGTCGGTGAGCTGGCGGGCGAACCCGAAGCGCTGCGCCGCACGCAGGCTCGAGCCGTACTCGACGTAGCGCGCCTCGTCGCGGTGGTACCAGTTCATCGAGGGAATCAGGTGCTCGTCCTGCCACACCCCGGTGGCGATCGAGGCGGCGCACACCGGCGTGACCGAGGGGAACGCCGCGACGCAGTCGTCGATGTAGACCCCCCGCCGCATGAGCGCGCGCAGCGTCGGGGCGCGCCCGTCGGCCACCGCGCGCTCGAGCATCGACGGCTTCAGCCCGTCGATGACGCACAGCACGAGCTTCGGGGCCGTCGGCGAGGAGGCCATCGGGCGCTACCGGCGCAGGATCCGCAGGCCGGCGTACTTCTCGCCGGCGCGACGGCGGCCGCTGAGCAGCAGCCACAGGGCGAGCGCGACGGCGACGTAGCCGAGCGGGTGCAGCAGCGCCACGAGCCCGGCGACGAGCAGCGAGGTGGCGTCGAGATAGAGCGTGAGCGCGTGACGCGACGCCGCGTCGGGCAGGCGAGCGCGGGCGCGCATGACCACCGGCCGCAGGGCCGCATCGGCCAGCCAGGCGCACGCGGCCCCGGCCACCACGCCCGCCCACACGGCGTAGCCGTGATCGCCGAGGGTGGCGCCGAACAGCAGTGCCCCCACCCCGATCGCCAGGCCGGCGAACGCCGACCCGATCGGCCCGGTGGCGAACCGCTCCGGGCCGACGGCGATCTGGATCGCGTAGCTGGCCACGAAGGCGATCGTCACCCCGAGCAGCCAGCCGCTGGACTGCAGGAACGAGTAGCCGTGATGAGCGAAGTCGACGCCGAGGGCGCCGCCGGAGGCCAGCGCACCGGCGAGCAACGCGGGCAGGAAGGGGCGGATGCCCGCGGCGATGGCCAGGCCGGCGCCGAGGCCGATGTAGAAGACGAGATGCATGTTGTGCGCTACGGTCCGAGGGGCCATGACGATAGACGACGGACGTTCCGCGCCGTTCGTGCCCGGCACGGTCCGGGTGCGGCCACCCACCGGCGGCGCCGGGCGGCCCCCGGAGGGTCGCGCGCGGCGGCGGCGAACAGCACTGCGATGACGGCCGCCGACGGATCCGGACCGCTGCCACCCGGCGGCGGGCGGCGCTCGCGCCACAGCGGACGCGAGCTCGTGCGCTACGAGCGCCTGTTCTCCTCTCGCACGCGCGCGATGAAGTCGTCGGCCATGCGCGACCTGATGGCCATCACCGAGCGCCCGGACGTGATCTCGCTCGCCGGCGGCCTGCCCGACACCTCGACGTTCCCGCCGGAGCTGTTCGCCAAGCTGATGACCAAGGTGGCGGTCGACTCCACCGCGCGGGCGCTGCAGTACGGACCGACCGAGGGAATGGCCGGCACCGTGGAGGCGATCATCCAGGTGATGGCGGCCGAGGGCACCGAGGTCGACGCCGACGACGTGATCGTCACCACCGGCGGGCAGCAGGTGATCGACCTCGTGTGCAAGGCGCTGCTGGACCCGGGTGACGTCGTCGTCGCCGAGGCGCCGACCTACCCCGGGGCGGTGCCGTCGTTCGGCGCCTACGAGGCCGAGGTGGTGCAGATCGAGATGGACGCCGACGGGATGCCGATCGACGTGCTCGAGGCCACCCTCGACCGGCTCGAGGCCGAGGGGCGCCGCCCGAAGTTCATCTACACGATCCCCAACTTCCAGAATCCCGGCGGCGTGACGATGTCGCTGCCGCGGCGCCAGCGCCTCGTGCAGGTGGCGCGAGAGCGCGAGCTGCTCGTGCTCGAGGACAATCCGTATGGCCTCCTGCGCTACGAGGGCGAGCCGCTGCCGACGCTGTACTCGCTCGACGCGTCATCGGCGCGGCGCGGTGGCGCCTCGGACTTCGTCATCTATCTCGGCACGTTCTCGAAGATCCTCTCGCCCGGGCTGCGGCTCGGCTGGGCCGTCGCCCCGGGACCCGTGCTGGCCAAGCTGAACCTGGGCAAGCAGGGTGCCGACCTGTGCTCCTCCCCGATGAACCAGCTGTTCGTGGCGACGTACTTCGCCGAGTGCGACTGGCGCGACTACGTGCAGACGCTGCGCGATCTCTACCGCGCCCGGCGCGACGCCATGCTCGAGGCCCTCGCCGCGCACTTCCCGCCGGAGGCGAGCTGGACCGAACCGCAGGGCGGCATGTTCATCTGGGTGACCCTGCCCGACTACATCGACACGACCGACCTGCTGGCCCGGGCGCTGCAGACCGAGAGCGTTGCGTTCGTCCCCGGGCGTGCCGCGTACCTGGATGGCCGCGGCGGCTCCTCGATGCGCCTGAACTTCTCCGGCGTCGACGAGCAGGCCATCCGCGAGGGCATCCGCCGCATCGGCAAGGTGATCCAGACGCAGGTGGCCATGTACGGCACGCTCACCGGAACCCGCGCCCCGGCACCGTCGTCGCCCGGCGAGCCCGCCGTGACGGAGGAGGATGCGTCGGCCAGCGCGCCCGCGCTCGCCGACGTCGTCGAGCTGCCGCGGCGCGAGCGCGGCTCCGGCTCGGCCCGCCGCCGCGAGGATCGATGAACGAACGCCCGCGAGGATCCGCTTGGCCCGTCCCCGGAAGCGACCGCGCACGGTGAGCCGCGTCGCCGTGCTCAAGGGCGGGCGCTCGCTCGAGCGCGGCGTCTCGCTGCGCTCGGGCGCCCGGGTGGAGGACGCGCTCCAGCGCCTCGGCCACGACGTGCTCCCGATCGACGTCGGCGCCGACCTCGTGGAGCGACTGCGCGAGGAGGCGCCCGACGCGGCGTTCATCGCGCTGCACGGCCGCGACGGCGAGGACGGAACGGTGCAGGAGCTGCTCGAGATCCTCGGCATCCCGTACACCGGCTCCGGCGTGTCGGCCTGCATCCGCTGCGCGGACAAGGTGATCGCCAAGCATGTGCTGCGCGACACCGGGATCCCCACCCCCGACTTCTTCGCGTTCAACGAGACGGCCTTCGGCGAGCTCGGCGCGGGCGCGGCGCTTCCGGCCATCGAGGAGCGGCTCGCCTTCCCGATCGTGGTCAAGCCGGCGGGCCAGGGCTCGGCGCTCGGCATCAAGTTCGCCCGCACGCCCGCGGACGTTCCCGCCGCGCTCGTCGCCGCCTTCTCCTACGACCGCAAGGTGCTGCTCGAGCGCTACGTGGCCGGGCGCGACCTGGCCGTATCGGTGATCGAGGCGCCCGACGGCGGCAGCCCGATCGCGCTGCCGATCGTCGAGGCCGTCCCTCGTGAGGACGCCTTCTACGACTTCGAGTCGCGCTACGAGATCGGGCGCACGACGTTCGTGTGCCCCGCCGAGCTGCCCGCGGCGGTCAGCCGCCGCGTCCAGCAGGTGGCCCTGGACACCTACCGGGTTCTCGGCTGCCGCGGCTTCGCCCGCATCGACCTGATGCTCGAGCACGATGGAGTGGCGTCCGCGCGCGGGCCGATCCTCGGCTCCGCCGAGCGCGAGCCCCTCGACGAGCGCGTCGACGCCGGGCTGTACGTGCTGGAGGCCGAGATCATCCCGGGGCTGACCGAGACGAGCCTGCTGCCGCTCGCCGCCGATGCGGCGGAGATCGACTTCGACGAGCTGATCGAGCGCATGCTGGCCGGCGCCGCCCTCCGCGACGGCGCCCGCGCCGCCACCTCCCGCACCCCCTGAGGCCCGCCCCGACCGCCGGCCCGGCCGCGCACGCCGGCTAGGAGTCGCCGGCGGCGAAGTCCTCGGGCGTCACGTGATCGAGGAACTCCTTGAACTTCTCGACCACGTCCTCGCTCTCCTCGGCGTCGTGCTCGAACTCGATCGCCGACTCGGCGATGACCTCCTCGGCCGCGAAGATCGGGGCGCCGGCCCGGACGGCCAGCGCGATCGCGTCGCTGGGCCGCGAGTCGATCTCCAGCTCACGCCCGTTGACGCTGAGGGTGATCGACGCGAAGAAGGTGTTCTCGCGCAGCTCGGTCACGGCGACCTGGGTGCACTTGACGTCGAGCTCGCCGAGCATCTCGCAGAGCAGATCGTGGGTCATCGGGCGGGGGGTGTTGGCCCCCTGCAGCTTCATCAGGATCGAGGCCGCCTCGGGGTGCCCGATCCAGATCGGGAGGAACTTGTTGCCGTCGACGGTCTTCAGCAACACGATGGGCTGCTTGCCGACCATGTCGAAGCTCACGCCGTATATGACCATCTCCTGCACGCGATTCCTCCGCCAGGGGGGTGAAAGCCAGAGTATAGGTGCCCGTTGTCAGGGCCCGACGGGCGTCGAGTGGGCCGCGAGCACCTCGTTCGGACTGTCGCCGCCGACCGGTGGACCGTCCACCGGTCCGCGCCGGCGCGCCACCGGGTGGCGCGCGTTGTGCTGGAGCACGAGCGCTCCGGCGAGGATGAACGGTATGAAGTTGGTCAGATGCAGGATGAGCGCGTACGGAAGCGCATCGGTGTGCGAGACGCCGTAGGCGTGCAACGCGATCAGTGCGGCCCCCTCGAACACGCCGACCGCCGCGGGCGGCGCCGGCAGGATCATCGCCAGGCCGATCGCGACGACGACCATGATGCCGGCGGTGAACGGCAGGTGCAGGGAGAACGCAAACGTCAGCAGCCACGCCGACAGGGCGGACATCAGCCACGCGACCACCGTCCACAGCAACGCCTCGAAGGCCACGCCGTGGTGGCGCAGCCCGCTGAGCCCGTGGGCCAGCTCCTCGATCGTGTGCTCGAGCCGCTCCCCCGAGAAGTGCGGCAGGCGCCCGAGCGGGCGCAGCAGGATGCGCAGGGGCCGGTCCTCGTAGATCGCCAACACGACCGCCGCCACCGCGATCGCCGCCGCGAGCGCGACCGCCGCCACGGCGGCCGTGCCGAACCAGCTGACGTGCGGCAGCCACGGTTCGGCCACGAAGAAGATCAGCAGGATGGCCACCACGTCGTACAAGCGCTCGAGCGCCACGGTTCCGACGATCTCGGCCGGCCCGGCCTCGCTGCGCTGGCCGAGCACGACGACGCGCGCCGCCTCGCCAGCGCGGGCGGGCAGGATGTTGTTGTACAGGTAGCCGATGAGCATCGCGTCGGTGACCACGCCGCGGCCGGGGCGCCGGCCGGGCGCGAACAGCGAGCGCCAGCGCAGGGCACGCAGCCCGGTGGCCACGACGAAGGTGATCAGCGTCGGGATCAGCCACCAGTAGTCGCAGGTGCGCAGGGCCTGCCACATGTCGTGCAGGTCGACGCCGCGGATCGCGAAGTACGAGAACGCGACGGTCACCACGACCGTCGCGAGATTGCCGATCAGCCGCGGCCGCTTGAGGCGGCGCACTTTCGCGCCGATATCGCTCGTGTGCACCTCACGACCTCCGATTGCCGGCAGGCTAGCGCAGCCTCCGGTGCCCCATCGGCCACCCGCCGCGCCTCGTCCCGTTAGCCTGTCTGGACTGATGCCCGGCACCGACGCGGCCACCCCGCGGCTCCGCCAGGAGTCTCGGCTTCGCAACTACTCGCTGGCCGGCGGCTTCGTCGCCGTGCTGCTGGCGGTCTGCGCCGCCGTGCTGCTGATGAGCGGCAGCTCGTCGGGCAGCGGCGTGGGTGCCGCCGGCCCGCACCGGGCCGCTGGTCTGCCGGCCGCGAGCGCCGCCGCGGCCAGCCGCACCGTGGCCACGGCCCCCGACCTCGCACGCTCCCACGCGGTCTCCCCGGGCAGCGGCGCCACCACCCACCGCGTCTCCGGCGCGGCGGTCGTCGCGCGGGCGCACGCCACCACGGCCGCCGGCGCCGCGCACGGCGGCATCGTCGCCGAGCAGCCCGATCCGGAGGCCGCCTACAGCGCCCCGGCGCCGCCGTCGGTGCACCACGCGCCCGCCGTGGCCCCCTCGTCGGCCGCGGCGATGGTGGCCCCCGGCGCACCCTCAGATGCCCAGGTGCGCGCCGAGCTGCGGGCGATGAACGCAGCCGTGGCCGCCGAGCAGAGCACGCCCGCCAGCGCGAACGCCATCGCCGGCGACGGCACCGTGCAGCCCCCGGTCGGCGTCCCGGCGGTCATCGCACGCGTGATCGCCGGCGCGAACGCGATCACCGACTTCCCCTACGTGTATGGCGGTGGGCACGCCTCGTTCGTCGACAGCGCCTACGACTGCTCGGGCTCGGTCAGCTACGCGCTGGCCGCCGGCGGCCTGCTGTCGGCTCCCGAGACGTCCGGCCAGCTCGAGAGCTGGGGCGCGCCGGGCCCCGGTCGCTGGCTCACCGTGTACGCCAGCGCCGGCCACGTCTACATGTTCGTCGACGGTCTGCGCTACGACACGGCGGGACGCACGGGCGTGTTCAGCACGCGCTGGCAGACCGGGCCCGACCCGGTCTCCGGACCGACGAACGCCGGCTTCGTCGTCCGCCACTGGCCCGGCCTGTAGCTCGCGCCCCCGAAGACGCGCACCGGAGGCCGGACGCGCGGTAATCTGGCGACATGCTCGGGCCGGACGCCGCTCTCTCCGCCCCCATCGCCCTGGGCGGCGACTCGCTGGCCGGCAACAGCGTGGCGATCGGGGCCCTGGCCCTCGTCTCGATGGTGATCGGCTACCTGCTGCTGGCCGGGCTGTGGTACTTCGTGTTTCGCCCGTCGCCCGCCGAGCGCGAGGCCGATCGCCTGGCCCGGGAGGCGCGCGCGGAGGCGGTGCGCCAGTGGCGGCCGAGCACGGGCACGGCCCGGGACGACGAACCGAAGGCCACCGCGCCCGCCGGCAGTCGTGGGCACGGAGAGCCCCTGCGCATCCAGCGGACGCGCGGCTCGCGGTTTCGCCGCCGCTGACCACCCGCCAACCAACCGCAAAGGAGACACCCCGTGATACCGACCGTCGCCCTCGGACGAGTGGGTCTGCGCGTATCGCGCCAGGGCCTTGGCTGCATGGGCATGTCGGAGTTCTACGGCCCGGGCGACGACGCGGAGTCCATCGCGGTCATCCATCGCGCGCTCGAGCTCGGCGTCACGTTCCTGGACACCGCCGACATGTACGGCCCGCACACCAACGAGCTCCTGGTCGGACGCGCGCTGGCCGACCGGCGCGACCAGGCGATCGTGGCCACCAAGTTCGGGATCGTGCGCGACCCCGCCGATCCGACCGTGCGCGGCATCAGCGGACGGCCGGAGTACGTGCGCTCGGCCTGCGAGGCCTCCCTGCGACGACTCGGGATCGATCACATCGACCTCTACTACCTGCACCGGGTCGACCCCGACACGCCCATCGAGGAGACGGTGGGCGCCATGAGCGAGCTGGTCGGGGAGGGCAAGGTGGCGACGATCGGCCTGTCCGAGGCCGCCCCCGACACGATCCGGCGCGCCCATGCCGTCCATCCACTCGCCGCGCTGCAGACGGAGTACTCGCTGTGGGCGCGCGAGCCCGAGCGCGAGATCCTCCCGACCGTGCGCGAGCTCGGGATCGGCTTCGTCGCCTACAGCCCGCTGGGCCGGGGGTTCCTCACCGGCGCCGTGCGCTCCGTCGACGACCTCGACCCGGGGGACTTCCGGCGGGCCCAGCCACGCTTCCAGGGCGAGAACCTCGAGGCGAACGTCGCGATCGTCGAGCTGGTCGAGGAGATCGCCCTGGAGCACGACGCGACCCCGGCGCAGATCGCGCTGGCGTGGGTGCACGCCCAGGGCGAGGACGTCGTGCCGATCCCGGGCACGAAGCGTCTGGCCTATCTCGAGCAGAACGCGGCGGCGCTCGAGATCAGCCTCAGCGACGAGGACCGGCGGCGCCTCGACGCCATCGGGACGGCGCAAGGCGAGCGCTACGCCGACATGTCGGCGGTCAACCGCTGAGCAGCGCGGGCGAGCGCGCGATGTGATGAATCACGCGCTTGCGCCCTCGCCGGTCTGGTCCCGCTGGCCATCGTGGTCGGAGCGGTATGGTGGGAGAGCGGTGTGCTGCGGCGCCGCAGCCGGGAGCGAGCGCTCGAGCTCGCCTGACCCCCGGCGGGGCTCACGGCAGACCGGCCGTTCACCCGATTCGGGTGACGTGACGGGGCCTCCCCCGTGTTTGCATGGCTCCGGCTCGCCGGGCTGGCTCTCGGCGCAGCCCATTCAGACCAACCCTACGTCAGGCATTGACGGGCGGCGCGAGCGGCCTCGTTCGATCCGGCCAGCGCCCGAGGAGGGCACACACATGGAAATCCTTGCTTCGACGAACTATCCGTTCCTGAACATCCTGTGGACGATGATCATCTTCTTCTGCTTCGTCATCTGGATCTGGATCGCCATCACGGTGTTCGTGGACATCTTCCGTCGCCACGACATGTCGGGTTGGATCAAGGCGCTCTGGGTGATCTTCGTCATCGTGCTCCCATTCCTCGGTGTGCTGATCTACCTGATCGCCTACAGCGGGGGGATGGCCGAGCGCAACCAGAAGCAGGCGCAGGCGGCACAGGCCCAGATGGACGACTACGTGCGGGCGACCGCAGCCGCCGGCGATCCGGCCGCTCAGATCGCCAAGGCCAAGGAGCTGCTCGACAGCGGCGTCATCGACCAGGCCGAGTTCAACGCGCTGAAGGCCAAGGCGCTCGCGTAGGTCACGCCTGATCGGCCGCAGGTCCGCGGCGCCGAGCTCGGAGCGCGTTCGGCGTCGCACGGCCGCAGCAGCCGCAGCGCGGCGCTTCGTGCGCGCGGTGCGCGACGGCGACGACGCGATGGTGGAGGACATGGTCCTCCGCGTCAGCCGCTCGCGGCCGATGCTGGCTCCACTCGCCTTCCTCGTCGGGGGGATCGCCATGGTCTTCCGCGGACTGCGGCTGCTGTTCACCAACTGGCGGCTCACGCTCGTGCAGATCCTGCCGGCGATGTGGATCTGGCTGGCGCTGTTCGACCTCAAGCAGCACGCCCTGCGCGGCCGTTCGTTCAACGTGCTGCGCGGCCCGGTGCTCATCCCGATCATCCTGGCCATCGCCGCGGTGACCGCGGGCGCGTTCTTCCTCAACGCCGTGTTCGCCTTCGCGGTCAGCCGGCCGGGGGCGCCGCAGATCCGTCCCGGCGTCGCGCAGGCCCGCGCTCACCTTGGCGTCATCCTCACGTCCGGCGGCATCGTCGGGCTGCTGCTCGGCGCCTCGACGACGATCGTGACCCGCGCGGGCCGTCCCTGGTTCGGGATCTCGCTCGGGATCGTCATCGGCATCATGATGGTCTGCTACGTCGCCGTGCCCTCGAGGCTGATCGGCGTCAAGCCGAGGCATTCCCGGCGCGACAAGATGGCCGCGGGCGCCGTGGGCGTGACCATGGGCGTGGCCCTGTGCACGCCCCCGTACCTCGTGGCGCGGCTGGGCATCCTCATGCTCGGCTCGCGGGCGCTGTTCATCCCGGGCATCGTGCTGATCACCGTCGGCACCACGCTGCAGGCGGGCGCCACCGGAGCCGTCAACGCCGTGAAGATGAGCGCCAACTTCGTCGTCAAGGACCCGTGAGGGCGCGCCCGCGGTTGTGCTGCGCGGCCGGCGCGCGGCCGGCCCGGACCTACCGCGCGGCCCGGCGCTCGGCGCGGCGGTCGCGGATCATCCGCCGGCCGACGGCGTCGCTGATCGCCGTCGTCGCCCAGATGATCAGCGTCGCGAACACGTAGGTAGAGGCGCCGTGGATGGTCAGCCCGCTGACGATCACGTTGACGATGGCCAGCGCGACGATCGTCGATGCCAGCGCCAGCAGTCCCGCCAGCGCGATCGACGGCTGACGGACGAGCACCTTCAGGGCCAGGAACGTGACCCCGAGATGCACGAACCAGAACAGCAGCGTCACCTCGACCACCGCCGCCGCGCTGACCGAGAACCGGCTCAGCGCCGCGCTGGACACGAGCACACCGACCAGGATGCCCGCGAGCGAGGTGCCGAATCGGATGGCGATGCGAACCACTGCGAAGCGCCGGGCGTCGCGGGGTCAGTAGGCCGAGCCGCGCGCCCGCGTCGGCGGGAGCAGCGCGCCGATGATCCAGAACAGCGGGATGAAGATCCCGATGATGAACATGACCCAGTGGCCCTTGCGGATGGACAGCACGCCGAGGGTGATGAGCAGGACCACGTAGATCACGCCCAGGAGCCCGATCCCGCCGGTGGAGATGGCAAGCGGCATGAGTGGCTACCTCCGGTCTGTCGTGGGATCGGCGTGGGGCGCAACGGCGTCGCGGCCCGGCACTCCACGGTGGGCCATCGCGGGCGCACGCACATCCTCCGAAAGGGATGACGGCCGCCGTGTGGAGATCGGCGGCCGCGGTGGGATACTCGCCGCCTTGCCCCACGTCGCCGCCGCCGATCGCTATGACGCCATGCGCTACCGCCGCTGCGGACGCAGCGGACTGGATCTGCCGGCGATATCGCTCGGGCTGTGGCAGAACTTCGGCAGCGAGCGCCCACTCGAGGGAGCGCGGGCGATCCTGCGGCGCGCGTTCGACCTCGGCATCACCCACTTCGACCTCGCCAACAACTACGGGCCGCCCTACGGCTCGGCGGAGTCGAACTTCGGGCGGATCCTGGCCGAGGACCTCGCGCCCTACCGTGACGAGCTGGTCATCTCGACGAAGGCGGGCTACGACATGTGGCCCGGGCCGTACGGGGACCACGGCTCGCGCAAGTACCTGCTCGCCAGCCTCGACCAGAGCCTGCGGCGGATGGGCCTGGACTACGTGGACATCTTCTACTCGCACCGCTTCGACCCGCGCACTCCGCTGGCAGAGACGCTCGGGGCGCTGGACACCGCCGTGCGCCAGGGCAAGGCGCTGTACGTGGGCATCTCCTCCTACTCGCCGGCGCGCACCGAGGAGGCCGTGCGGATCCTGCACGAGCTCGGCACCCCCCTGCTCATCCACCAGCCGTCCTACTCGATGCTCAACCGCTGGATCGAGCCGGGCCTGCTCGACGTCCTCGGCCGCGACGGCGTCGGCTGCATCACGTTCTCGCCGCTCGCCCAGGGCATGCTCACCGACCGCTACCTGCAGGGCATTCCGCAGGACTCGCGCGCCGCCCGGGACGGGTCGCTGTCACGCCCCTGGCTCAGCGAGGAGAACCTCGGGCGGATCCGTGCGCTCAACGACGTGGCGCAGCGCCGGGGACAGAGCCTGGCCCAGATGGCGCTGGCCTGGACCCTGCGCGACGAACGCGTGACCTCGACGCTGATCGGCGCGAGCAGCGTCGATCAGCTCGAGCAGAACGTCGCCGCGCTCGCGCACCTCCAGTTCGACGCCGGCGAGCTCGCCGAGATCGATCGCTACGCCCACGACGCCGACATCAACATCTGGGCCGAGTCGAGCAGCGCCTGATCGACTCGGCGGATCTGCGAGGGTTCCGCCCGATGCTCGCGCGCGCGATCGCACCTCTGATCACGGCGGCGCTCCTGGCCGCCTGCGGATCCTCCACGGCCACGAGCCCGTCGTCCTCCACGCCCGCGGCGGCTGCGACGGTCGCCGCGGCCACGCTGGACGGCTACACCGTGCGCGGCGACGAGGAGCCCGGCTTCGTCGGCAGCGCGCCGGTGGACCATGCGACGGCCAGCAGCCTGGTCGCCGGCGAGTCGTCGGCGACCGAGGCCGACGCGGACATCGTCCGCCTGCAGCAGGAGCGCTTTCGGGGCGCGGCGGTCGAGCACCTCAGCCTCGCCAGCGGGGTTCCGGGCTCCGGCGTGTCCACGGTCATCGCGCTCGGCTCGCCGGCCGCGGCCCGGGCGGAGCTGACCGACGAGCTTCGCGACGCCGAGAGCACACTGTCCTCGGGCGGAACCATCAACCAGTTCGCGGCGCCGGGCGTCCCGGGCTCGAGCGGGTTCACCACCACCCAGGGGCAGGGCGGCGCCGGAAATCTCCTGTTCGTCGAGGGGGCGTGCCTGCTGGTCGAGGGCGACTCGCGCTCGGCGGGCGACCTGACCGGGCCGCTCATCCAGGCGGCCCGGTCGATCTACCAGCGCACGCGCGGCACCTGCCCGTAGGCGGCGCCGCGCGGCGCCGTCTAGGGATGTGCGGCCTGGCTGGTCGCCTGGGCCAGCGCGGCATCCCAGTCGATGACGATGTACTGATCGCCGCGATCGGGTAGGCGCTTGGCGGGGACCGTGTTGCCGGGATAGACCAGCGGCACCGCGTCCGCCGGCACGGGGTTGCCCACCTGCACCTGATAGGGCGTGCGCCCGTCGGCCATCACGGTGAGCAGGAAGGCGTACATGTCCTTGCCGGCCTGGCTGCGTGTCCCGAGCGGCTGTGACTGGACGATGACCGCGCGGCAGTCCTCGCCGTTCTCGAGCACGTCGGCCGCCGAGCTGGTGTTGGGGTCGCCGCTGGCAGCCATCGTGACCGTGGGCGGCGCCTCGCCGAGCGACAGCGCGATCTCGGAGTGGTCGTCGGGGTTCACCCGCACCGCGACGGTCGCGCCGCCGGTCAGCAGCTGCGGGAGCACGGTGGCCAGCACCGCCTGGCGGCAGGTGGCCATGTAGCGCGGGACGTTGTCGAGCTGGACCTCGACCGTGAACACGCACACGTGCGCCGGGTTGAAGTCGGCGCCGGTGCTCACGCTGGTCTGCTTGACGTCCGTGATGATGCCCCGCCCGAGCAGACCCTGCTCGAGCAGCTTCCTGGGCACCGAGCCGGTGAGGTTGCGCATCTTGCCGAACAGGCCCATCTGATTCTCCTTCGCTTCGCGATCGCCATCAGGTGGGGCGAGTCTGCATCAGCCCGGCACGGCGCGCAGTGCCGGATCAGTGTCAACCTCGACCCTCGGCGCCGCTATCGACCGGCCGGCGGGACGCCGTTCCGGGGCCCGGCGCTCCGCGTCAGGGGGAGACCTTCACCGGATAGTCGACGTCCTTCACCCCGTAGGGGGTGGTGATCACCACGCGGAAGGTGAGCGGCAGGCCGGCGGAGCGGGCCGGCCAGGTGATGATGTCGTGAAAGACGCCGACGAAGTCGGGGGAGTGGGTTCCCACGGGCTGGGTGGACACGACCTGCCCCCCGAACAGGAACGCGTAGGAAATGTGCCCGTGGATGGGATGCCCGTTACGAGTCAGGTCGATGGTGATCGGCCAGTTGCCGACCTTCGGGGTGTGCCCGGGCGCGTGCAGCACGGCCACGATCGAGGCGGCCTGCCCGGCCGCGCCTGTGGACGTCGTGGCCCCCGACCGGCCGGCGGGGTCGCCCGAACCGGTGGTTGCGGTGACGGAGCCGCTGGTCGAGCTCCCCGCGGCGGAGTCCCCCGAATGGCTCGGCGCCGAGCTGCCGCAGGCGGCAAGCGCCAGCGCCGCCGACAACACGGCGCCGCGGCCGAAAGCGTGAACCCCACCGGAGCGCAACATCACCCGTCGAGCATAGTCCAGGGCGGCGTGACGACCCGCCGGTTCGAGTGGTGCGTCGGCGCGCCGGCCCAACAGTCGTCCAGCGATCGAGGATTCATAACATCGACGCGGTCCGGCGTGGCGATCTTCGTTGCGTGCGCCGGATCGCCACCATCCTCGCCGTGATGACCGCCGCCGTGTGGGCCGCGAGCGTCACCGGCGCGGCGGCCGCCGGGTGTCCCGGCGCGAACCCGTGCCCCTACGCCGCGGCGACGATCATCGGCCAGCGGGCCGAGGGGGTGCTGCGGTTCCCCGAGGCCATCGCGGTCGATCCCCAGGGTGACGTATACGTGGCCGATCAGCTTTCGGGCGTCGTGCAGCACTTCTCCCCCGCCGGGGCGTTCCTCGGCGAGTTCGGGGGATATGGCAGCGCCCCGGGGCAGTTCGGCCCGGTCGGCGGGCTGGCCCTCGACATGGCCGGCGACGTGTTCGTCGTCGACAGCGCGAACGATCGCGTGGAGAAGTTCGGCGCGAACGGCCAGCTGCTGGCGATGTGGGGCAGCGCGGGCTCGGGCGTCGGGCAGTTCCTGTTCGGGGCGTCGCGCATCCCCGGCGATCCGCCGGGTGGCGGCATCGCCGTCATCGGCAGCTACGTGTTCGTGGCCGACACCGGAAATGACCGCATCGAGCGCTTCGACCTCGACGGCGGCAGCGCAACCGCGTTCGGCGGCCCCGGGCCGCTGGCCGGCCAGCTCGACCGGCCACACGGGCTGGCCGCCGACGGCGCGGCGCTGCTCGTCGCCGACGACGACAACGACCGCATCGACCGCTTCGACCTCGACGGCGGCTACCTCGGCTCGACCGCGTCGCTCGGCGCCGGCGGCCCGCTGGCCAACCCCTACGGCGTGGCGGTCGGCGCCGACGGCAACGTCTACGTGGCCGACAACAACAACAATCGCGTGGTGGAGCTGAGCGCGACGCTTGGCTTCGTCTCGGCCTGGGGAACGCTCGGGCACGGCACGGGCAACCTGGATCACCCGCGCGCGCTGGCCGCCGACGCCGCCGGCGATGTGTACGTGACCGACAGCGCCAACAACCGGGTCGTGCGCTACGGCCCCACCGGTGCGCTGCAGGCCACCTGGGGCGTCCCCGGCCGGGCGCTCGGCGTGCTCGACGAGCCGCGCGGTCTCGCCGTCGACGCCGCCGGGCGGCTGTTCGTCGCCGACGCAGCGAGCTATCGCCTCGACGTCTTCTCGACCGCCAGCGGCGCGTTCGCCACCAGCTGGGTCGGCTCGGCCGTCACGGGCGGTGCGATGTCCAGCCCGATCGGCGTGGCCGTCGATCCGGCGAGCGGTCTGATCGCCGTCGCCGACGCCGGCAGCGACCGGATCCTGCGCTACGCCGCCGATGCCGAGTTCCTGTCGGCGTACGGCGGACCCGCCGACGTCTCGCTCAACGCGCCCGCGGGTATCGCGATCGGCGCCGCGGGCACCACCTACGTGGCCGACACCGGCGACGACCGCGTGATCGAGCTCCCGCCGGGCGGCGCGCCACTGAGCATCGGCTCGGCCGGCTCGGCGCCCGGCCAGTTCAACCAGCCGACCGGCGTCGCGGTCGACGCGAGCGGCGACCTGTACGTCGCCGACAGCGGCAACGACCGGATCCAGGAGTTCACCGCGCAGGGCGCCCTCGTACGCCAGTGGGGAACCGCGGGCAGCGCACCCGGCCAGTTCCTGGCGCCATCGGGCCTGGCCATCGCACCGTCCGGGGTGATCTACGTGGCCGATTCGGGCAACGACCGGATCCAGGCGTTCGACCCGCGCGGCGACTTCCTCGGCCAGTGGGGGGCCAACGGCTCGGACCTCGGCGAGTTCGGCGATCCGACGGCCGTGGCGGTCGACCCCCAGGGCAACGTCTACGTCGCCGACACCGGCAACAACCGCGTGGAGCGCTTCACCGGCCTGACGCTCCCATAGCCCTCGCGTGGTCGTGATTGCCGCCGGCAGCGCCGCGCGCTAGCCTGGTCAGCGGTGGCACGGTCAGACCTGAGAGCGTCGGACGCCGATCGTGAGCAGATCGTCGATCGGCTGCGCCGGGCGGCGGCCGAGGGGCGCCTGGCGGTGCACGAGCTCGAGCACCGCGTCGCCACGGCGCTGCGGGCGCGCACCTACGCCGAGCTCAACGCGACGATCAGCGATCTGCCCGGCCACCGCCTCGGCGGCGGGCGTTCGACCCCGCAGCGGGCGATGCACACCGTCCAGGCCCATCCCGCGCTCCTGCTCGTGGCCATCCCGGTCGCGCTGGTGGCGGTGGCGACGCTGGTCGCCATCACCGTGCTGTGGGCGACGCTGGTCCTTGTCCTGTTCCTTCTCGGGCACCGGCACCGCCTGCACCGTGGCCCGTGGACGTACGCCGGACGGCATCGGTTCGGGCCGCCGTACGGGGCCCAGGGCGGCCGCGGGCCCTGGCTGTAGCGGCGCGGCGGCTGGCGCTGCCGGCCGCAGCGGTGGCCAGGCTGCCCTGCACCCCTTCGAGCTGAGCGCCAGCACCGCAGATTCGTCGAACCCGGGGCGCGACGGTGGCGCGGGCACGCGCTGCGGTCGATGTCGAGGTGATGTCGACTGTCCTTGCCGAACCCATCGCACCCGACGCCGAGCCCTGGCTGGACGGCCTGCCCGCCGACGCGATCGCGCCGTCCAGCCCGATCGCCAAGGCCGCCAGGGCGTTCGGCGATGAGTACCCGCGGATCAGCGGTCAGTGGGTGGTGCGCGGCGCGGCGCTGACGTACGCGCTGTCGATGCTCATCTATCTACCGTGGCTGTTCTCCACGCTCAACGGGCGTCTGCCGTGGCTGGCCTGGCCGTTCTTCGTCGCCAACCTGCTGACCGGCGCCACCACCCTGTTGAGCGCGTTCAACCATTGGTGGCGGGCGGTGCCCGAGCCCCGTCCGCTGCCGCACGGCCGGGAGCCGACCGTGGGCATCATCATCCCCTGCTGCGGGGAGCCGGTGCCGATGGTGCTGCGGACGATCGCGTCCGTGCTCGACCAGGACTGGCCGCGCGAGCGGATGGTGATCGTGGTCAGCGACGACGGTCACGACCCGGCGCTGCGGGCAGCCCTGCGCGACTGGCCGGTGGTGTACCACTCGCCGCCCGACCGCTTCGCGCCGGGTCGCGACGGAGCTGCCAAGGCCGGCAACCTCAACTCCGCCGCCGCCATGCTCATCGATGAGCACCCCGAGGTGCGTTACATCGAGACACGCGACTGCGACGACGAGATCGGCTCGCGGGCGTTCCTGCGCCACGCCATCGGACAGCTCGAGCACGACCGCCGCCTCGCGTTCGTGCAGACCATCAAGGAGACGCAGGTCAGCGCCGGCGACCCGTTCAACAACCGCGAGTCGATGTTCTACCGCGGCCAGATGCTCTCGCGCAACGCCGCCAACGCGACCTTCCCGTGCGGCTCGGGCCTGGTGTGGCGACGGACGGCGCTGCAGGACATCGGCCTGTTCCCCACCTGGAACCTGGTCGAGGATCTGCAGTCGGGCGTGGAGGCGCTACGGCGCGGCTGGCGCAGCTGCTATCTGCCGATCGTGGGCGCCGTCGGTCAACACTCGCCGGAGGACGTTCCCAACGTCTACAAGCAGCGCGGCACCTGGGCCATCGACACCGTGCGCCTGATGGTGTGGGGCGACCTGTCGGGCCTGAACATGCGACAGCGCGCCCAGTTCTACGAGTTGCTGCTGTATTACCTGCATTCGTTCACGCTGCTCGTGTACGTCCCGTGCATCAGCCTCGCGCTGCTCGGCTACGAGCCGTTCATCGCCAGCGACTGGACGTTCATCATTCACATCCTCCCGCTCGCGCTGGCCACCGAGGCGTGGCTTCTGGCGATCAACCGTCCGTACAACGACCGCCGGCGTCGCCAGCGCAACCCCATCCGCGAGCTGTGGCGCGTGCGGACGATCTGGAGCGGCCTGGCGCCGGTGTTCATCAAGGCCTCGATTCAGGCGATCCTCGGCGGCCCGGAGCGCAAGCCGGTCTACAAGGTCACCCGCAAGCACACCGACGCGCGCTGGTACTGGGGTCATACCCTGCCCCAGACGGCCATCCTGCTCGTGGTGGTCTTCACCGGGGTGTACGCGTTGCGTCACGGCACGCTGCCCCGCCCGATCCTGCTGTGCCCGTTCCTCTACTGGGGCGGTCTGTACGTGGTGCTGTTCGCCGGCTTCGTGGCGCGCAGCTGGTACGGCGTGAGCAAGAGCCCACAGTTGACTCCCACCGTGGAGCGCCGGCGGGAGCCCGAGGCCCGCGCGGACGGCCACTCGCCGTGTTGGAGCGTGTGGGACCGCAGCGGGCTGCGACGGCCGGTGGCGCCCTCGGGGTCGCAGACGCCCGTGACGCTCTGAGGCGCGCGGCCGCACGCCGCGCGCGCGCCGGGCGGTGGCGTCCGCCGCGCGCGGCGGACCGGGCGTGGCGCTGGCCTATGCTGCGATGAGCGCCCTGCGAGTCGACGTACTCGCCGCCCGCGCGCAGCCCCGAGGAGTCGAGATCAGATGAGCGAGACGTCGGCCGCACCGCCGGACGAGGCGCCGATCGCGGAACCTCAGCCACCGCCGCGTGCTGATCATCATCGGCGCGCTGATGCTGGGGATGTTCCTGGCGGCGCTCGATCAGACGATCGTCTCGACCGCGCTGCCCACGATCGTCGCCGACCTGCACGGCGCCTCGCACCTGGCCTGGATCGTGGTGGCCTACCTGCTGGCCGCGACCGTGTCGACGCCGCTGTGGGGCAAGCTCGGCGACCAGTACGGGCGCAAGTTCTTCTTCCAGGCGGCGATCGTCATCTTCCTGTTCGGCTCGGCGCTGTCGGGGCTGAGCCGCTCGCTGACCGAGCTGATCGTGTTCCGGGCCATGCAGGGTCTCGGCGGCGGCGGGCTGATGGTCGGCGCGCAGGCGATCGTCGGCGACATCGTCTCGCCGCGCGAACGCGGTCGCTACCAGGGGCTGTTCGGGGCGGTGTTCGGCGTGGCGAGCATCATCGGTCCGCTGCTCGGAGGCGTGTTCGTCGATCAGCTGTCCTGGCACTGGATCTTCTACATCAACCTGCCGATCGGCGCGGTCGCGCTCGCGGTCGTGGCGATCCAGGTGCCCGGCAACCTCCGCCGCGTGCACCACGTCATCGACTATCTCGGGACCGCCGTGCTGACGGTGTCGGCCGGCTGCCTGGTGCTGTTCACCAGTCTCGGCGGCACGACCTATCCGTGGGGCTCGACGCCGATCGTCGCGTTCGGGGTCGCGGGCGCGGTGCTGCTCGTCGTGTTCGTCCTGGTCGAGCGCCGGGCGGTCGAGCCGGTGCTGCCGCTGCACCTGTTCTCGCATCCGGGCGTTCTCGGTCACCAGCGTCGTCGGCTTCGTCGTCGGCTTTGCCATGTTCGGCGCGGTCACCTACCTGCCGGTGTTCTTCCAGATCGTGCACGGCGAGTCGCCGACGATCTCGGGGCTGCAGTTGCTGCCGCTGCTCGTCGGCCTGGTGCTCTTCTCCACCGGATCGGGGCTCGTCATCACCCGGACCGGGCGCTACCGCGTGTTCCCGATCGTCGGCACCGCGCTCATCACCGCGGCGCTGGTGCTCCTCTCGCAGGTGACGATCGGGACAAGCCTGGTCGTGGCGGCGCTGTACATGTTCCTGCTCGGCGTCGGCCTGGGCTGCGTGATGCAGGTGCTCGTGCTCATCGTGCAGAACGCGGTTCCCTACTCCGAGCTCGGCGTGGCCACGTCGGGCGCGACCTTCTTCCGGTCGATCGGCGGATCGTTCGGCACCGCGATCTTCGGCGCCGATCTTCTCCAACGTCCTCGTCGGGAACCTGGTCAGGCACCTCGGCCACGCCAGGCTCCCCGCCGGGCTGTCGAGCTCGAGCGTGACCCCGGCCATCCTCGACAAGCTGCCGCAGGCCGTCCATCACGGCGTGGCAGCGGCCTATGCCGAGTCGATCCAGACGGTGTTCGTGATCGCCGCGCCGATCGGCTTCATCGCGTTCCTCGCCTCCTGGCTGATCCCGCAGATCGAGCTGCGGCGTGGCGTCGGCACGAGTGCCGACGCCACGGCGGCTGCGCCGGCCGCCGCGGCCGAGCCGCCGCAGCTCGAGCGAGTGTGAGCCGGCCTCAGTGGCGCCGCAGGTGGCTGGCCAGCCCGGCCGCGGCGTAGACCCAACCGACGGCGAGCAGCGCGAACTTCGCGAGCGCGAACGCGCGGGCGACGCGAGGCAGCGTGTCCACGTCGCCGGCCAGCACCCCGAGCAGCGACGCGTTCTCGACCGCGTCGCACGCGCCGGCCACGATCTGGGACGCGACGACCGCATCTCCCCAGCCGGCCCAGCGAGCGTGGTCGTGCTCCGCGAGCACGTCGCGCGCCATCGCGCACCAGTTCGCGTGCACGCCGCTGTAGGCGACCAGGAAGGGGAAGTCGAGCAGCAGCGATGCGCGGGCCGCCGAGGCACCCTCCGCACCCCATTGCTCAACGATCCGCCCGGCGCGCTCGCGGGTGCCGGCGACCTCGAAGGGAATGATGCCGGGACCCCCGGTGCGGCGCATGCGCCGCTCGAGGCCGAGCAGCGGGACGAGCAGTGCCAGCTCGGCCGCGCCGAACGCCGCGACGGCGCGCGGCGATCCCGCGGCGGTGCGCGGTAACGGCACGCGCCGTCTCACACCTGGCCGGCCTGCGCCCGGACGATCATGGCGCGCAGCATCCCACAGCCGGGGGTGCCCTGTCCGGGCCGGTCAGGGCAGCTGACCGCGACCGCGACGGGAGTGTCGTTCGCCGACCGGAGGTCAGGCTCGCCGCAGCACATAGCGCGCGAAGATCCCGTCGTCGGAGTAGTCGGCGTGCTCGATCGCGAATCCGCTGCGGCGCAGCATCGGCTCGAGCAGCCAGCTGAACGTCGAGTGCTCGTCGCGGACGTGCTCCTCCAGCTCGGGCCGGGTCCAGCCGTCGTTCGCCGTGGCGCCGGCGGAGGCACACCAGGCCTCGATGCGCTGCGGCGCCTCGTCCGCGTCGAAGCTGTACACGACGTCCCACAGCCGCAGGACCCCACCCGGTCGCAGGATGCGGTGGATGCGCTCCAGGGCGAGGGCCTTCCAGAAGTCCGGTAGGTGATGGAGGGCGTAGCGGCAGTAGACGAGGTCCGCGGGGCCGGCGCGGTGCTCGTAGCTGAGGAAGCCGGCCTGGACGACATCGACGTTCTCCACCGAGGCCCGGTCGAGCTTGGCCCGCAGCGCCTCGAGCATCACCGGCGACACGTCGACGGCCACCACCCGCGCACACGCGGGCGCGACGGCGATCGCGAACTGCCCGGTCCCGGTCCCGATCTCGACGACCAGCGAGTCGGCGTTCACGCCGAGCCGCCGGCAGAGCCGGACCTCCGCAGCGGCGCTCGCGTCCTCCTTGGCGTCGTAACCAGCCACGTGGCCGGCATCGAGGTTCTCGCGCCCCGCGGTGGCCAGCTCGTCAAGCCACCAGCCGGGGACCGCACCGGATTCACCCGCTCGACGCCCGGTCACGCGCGCAGCATACGGCCTGACTTCGGCGCCGACGTCGGCCGGCGGGGCGCCAAAGCGGCGGCGACACCCGGGCGGCGGAGGCGCTGCCGAGCGCCGCTGCGCTGCCGGCTGCCGCACGGCAAGGACAACCTCGCGTTGCCGTGTTGGCCACGATTGGCATCATCCGAGCGACCGAGATCGACATCGGAGGAGCCCACGAATGTCCGGCGTACAGCACCCATCACCTGATGCCTCCCTCGAGGTGACGATCCGCCCGCTCGAAGCGCGCGACCTGGACGTCGCCGATCGTGTGATGCGAATGGCCTTCGGCACCTTCCTGGGCGCGCCGGACCCGATGATGGTGTTCGGCGATGCCGACTACGTGCGCTCACGCTTCGCCGCCGAACCGGGCTGGGCGTTCGTCGCCGAGCGCGACGGCGAGGTGGTCGGCTCGAACTTCGCGACGCGGTGGGGAAGCTTCGGGTTCTTCGGGCCGTTGACCGTTCGGCCCGACCTCTGGGAGCAGGGGATCGCCAGCCGCCTGCTGGAGCCGGTCGTGGATCTGTTCGACGTCTGGGGGGTGCGTCAGGCGGGCCTCTTCACGTTTCCCCAGAGCACCAAGCACATCTGGCTGTACCAGAAGTTCGGGTTCTGGCCGCAGCATCTGACGCCTGTCATGGCCAGGCCGGTCTCGTCGACGGACGCTCCCGCCGGGTTCTCGACCTACTCGGAGATCCCCCATTCGGAGCGACCGGGCGTCCTGGCCGCATGTCGCGAGGTGACCAGCGCGATCTTCGACGGGCTCGACGTCGAACACGAGATCCGCGCGACCGACGGTCAGGCGCTCGGGGACACGGTGCTGCTGTTCGACGGCTCCGAGCTCGCCGGGCTGGGGGTGTGCCACTGCGGGGCGGGCGAGGCGGGCAGCGATGCCTGCTTCGTCAAGTTCGGCGCGGTGCGCCCGCGACCCGACGCGGGGGACCTGTTCGACCGACTGCTGGGCGCGTGCGAGCACCTGGCCGCCGAGCGCGGCGTGCAACGGATCGTGGCGGGCGTCAACGCCGCCCGCCACGACGCGTACCGCCGCCTCCTGGCTCGCGGATATCGCACGTCGATCCAGGGCGTGGTCATGCTCCGGCCCAACGAGCCGGGCTACTGTCGAGCCGACGCATACGTCATCGACGACCTGCGCTGACGCCACCGTCGACCGCAGCGGTGGGTCGTCCCCGTCGAACCGGGGGAACGCAGCAGAACGCGCCGTCGGGGCGTGGCAGCGCCACCGGCGCGAGGCCCCGGCTACGGCGTCTCGGATCGTGCCGCTACCCGCGGACCGAGCCAGTGCACGATCTCCAGCGCGAGCCCGACGGCGAGGCCGTGGCCCTCCAGCGACACCGGGAGCAGTTCGCGCGCGCGAGCGAGGCGGTTCAGCACCGTGTTGCGGTGCGCGTACAGCGCCCGTGCGGCCCGCGAGGCACTGAACTCCTCACGAATGTAGACCCGCAGCGTCTCGCGCAGTTCGGGGTCGGCGGTGGCGAGGTCGCCGAGCGTTCGCGTGACGAACTCCCTCGCCCCCTCCTCGTCCTGGGTGGCCAGCGCGACGAGCTGCACGTCCTGGTAGCTGGCGAGCCGCAGCTCGCGGGGCATCCGCTGCATCAGCCGCTGCGTCGCCAGCGCGTCGAGATGGGCGCGCCGAAATCCCTCCATCCCGGCGGCTGTGGTGCCGAGCGCGATGCGCACGCCCGGGGCGTCGCGGAGGTGCGCCTGCAGGGCGTCCAGACGGGGCGCGTCGCCGTCGGCGCACCACACCCACAGCGATCGCGTGGTGGCGGCCACCGTGAAGGGGGCGCCCGCGCCGCAGGCGCCGGCGAGGGCGTCGGCCGCCTGTTCGAGCTCACCCGGATCGGGGACCTCGGTCTCGCTCCAGATCACCGCGCCCGTGTGGCGACGGTCAAGCTCGTAGCGCAGCCGTGCGCTCGCTCGCTCGCTGGTGACCGGCGCGCCTTCGAGGATCAGGTTCACGGTCTCCAGGCGCTCCGCGTGCATACCGCGCATCAACTGCTCGCGTTCGCGATCGATCAGCTCCTGGATCCCGGCAATCGTGTCGTCGACGAAGGCGAAGATCGAGCGCGATGTCACGTCGAGCAGCTCGCGCAGCTCGTCGGCGTCGTCGGTGAGCGTGAACGCCTGCGCCATCCACGCGCGCCAGGCCACGTTCTGGCCGATGCGGTACGTGTTCAGGGCCGTGTCGTCCACGCCGCGGCGCACGATGTCGCGCGTGAGGTCGAGCACCTCGGGGCTCAGGTTGGCCGGCACCGGCGCCCCGGGGCGACGGAAGTTCGCGTCGGCCCAGTGCACGATGTTCGCGTGGTCGCTGGCGATCGTCGCGGCGGTGATCGCCGGGTCGGCGGCGATCTGGCGCGGCGCGGCGGCGAGCACGGCAGCGTCGACCTCGGCGAACAGCGCGTCAGGATCGGCGAGCATGGCACTGACGCCCTCGCGGATGAGCGCGGCGACGCGGTCGCTCGGCGGGTCCCAGGCGATGCTCGAGGCCATGCGGCAACGATAGCCGAGGATAGGCGTAGCGCCTATGTGCGGCTATGATAATTGGGCGAAATGCCCTAGGCAATCGCTCGCCGGCCAGCCACCCTTTGAGGGCACCCGACGAGAGTGAGCGCGAGACGATGACCGTGCCAGCAGTGGAGCAGTCGACGGAGCCCGAAACCGCGGTGGAGCATTTCAACGTGCTCATCGTCGGCGCCGGCGTGTCCGGCATCGGTTGCGCCTACCACCTGACGACCGAGCAGCCCAGCAAGAGCTACGTCATCCTCGAGGCGCGCGAGGCGACGGGCGGGACGTGGGACCTGTTCCGCTACCCGGGCATCCGCTCGGACTCCGACCTGCACACCTTCGGCTACGAGTTCAAGCCCTGGCGGGACGAGAAGGCGATCGCCGACGGCCCGTCGATCCTGCGCTACATCCGCGAGACGGCTACCGAGAACGGCATCGACCGGCACATCCGCATTGGCCATCGCGTGCTGCGCGCCTCCTGGTCGAGCGACCAGGCGCGGTGGACCGTGCAGGCGACCCGCACCGACACCGGCGAGAGCGTCGCGTTCACGTGCGACTGGCTGTTCTTTGCCGGCGGGTACTACCGCTACGACGAGGGCTACACGCCGCACTTCGATGGGCAGGAGCGCTTCGCGGGCCCGATCGTGCACCCCCAGCACTGGCCGGAGGACCTCGACTACGCCGGCAAGCGCGTGGTGGTGATCGGCAGCGGCGCGACCGCGGTGACGCTGGTTCCGGCGATGGCGGACGAGGCGGCGCACGTGACCATGCTGCAGCGATCGCCGTCGTACGTCGTGTCGGTTCCCGAGCGCGATCCGATCGCCAACACGCTCAAGCGCTTCCTGCCGGCGCGCACCGCCTATTGGCTCACGCGCCGCAAGAACATCTGGCTGCAGCGGACCGTCTACCGCCTCAGCCAGCGCCATCCGCAGCTCATGCGCCGAATCTTCACCGGCCTGGTCAGGCGCCATCTGCCCGAGGGCTATCCGGTCGACGTCCACTTCAACCCGCGCTACAACCCGTGGGACCAGCGCCTGTGTGCCGTGCCCGACGCCGACCTGTTCAAGGAGCTCAGCCGCGGCCGCGTGTCGATCGTGACCGACCAGGTCAAGACGTTCACCGAGGACGGCATCGAGCTGCAGTCCGGTCAGGTGCTGCCCGCCGACATCATCGTCACCGCCACCGGCCTGAACCTGCTTGCCCTGGGCGGCATCGAGCTGAGCGTCGACGGCGCCGACGTGGAGCTGGGCAGCAGAATGATCTACAAGGCGATGATGCTCAGCGACGTGCCGAACTTCGCCTTTGCCTTCGGCTACACGAACTCCTCGTGGACGCTGAAGGTCGACATCGTCTGCGAGCACCTTGGCCGCCTGATCGCCTACATGGACGAGCACGGATACCAGGCGTGCACGCCACACAATGACGACGAGACGATGCCCACGCGCCCGATGCTGGACTTCGGAGCCGGCTACGTGCAGCGGTCGATCAAGGACTGGCCCAAGCAGGGCTCGCAGGCGCCGTGGGCGGTGGCCATGAGTTACCACCAGGACGTCAAGAACCTGCGCAAGGGCCCCGTCGAGGACCCGGCGCTGCGCTTCACCCGCGCGCCGTGGGTGCCCGAGACCGCCGCGCCATCGGCGCTGGCCGGGGTGTGACGCGAGGCGCCCGCACGTCGTGCTGCGCTAGACACGCCAGGCACCTGGCGGCCGTCCCGGCGTGCATGCGGCGCGGTTAGGGCTCAGCGTTTGGGCGTACGCCTCGACGAGCGAGGCGCCGTTTGCGTCATCATCCGTCGACGGTCGCAGATCCGCTCACCGGCACGATCATCGCCTTTCTCAGGGACATTGGCCTCGAGGTGACCGCTTCGCCGGTGCCTGACGGGAGCTTCCTGCCGGGGATCGCGGTGCGCGACGGGGGGTTGTTGGTCGACGACGCGGCGCTGGCCTACCCCGGCGACCTCCTGCACGAGGCAGGCCACCTTGCCGTACTTCCCCCGGAGGCTCGGCGCCGCTTCGGCGACCCGGAGGCGAGCGTTGGACTCGATCTGTCGCAACTGGAGATTCAGGCGATTGCGTGGTCCTACGCCGCTGCGCTTCACCTGCAGCTGGATCCGGCGGTCGTCTTCCACGATGGCGGCTATCGGGGGCACGCCCGTGGCCTGTTGCAAGGCTTCGCGCTCGGCGTGTACATCGGCGTCAGCGGGCTGGCAGACGCGGGACTGACGGTGACGGCCGCCGACGCGCGCGAGCCCGACGTGCGGCCGTACCCCGCGATGACCACATGGCTGCGCGAGTGAGAGCCGTGACGGGCGACATCTCGCGGTCGCCGACGCCGTCGAGTGCCGGTAGTCGCGGCGGTTGCCGACCAACTGGACGGCCGATGAGCAGCCGTCTGTCCGGCGTCAAGGGACGGCCTCCACTGCGCTCGGCTTGAGGTAGCGCGGCGAGGTGCTGGGGCACTATGGTCGAGGCAACGCGATCTGAGGAGGTGCTGCCGTGCACGTACGTGTCGTCAGGTTCACCGATGTGAGCCCGGAGCGGATGGATGGGGTTCTTGCTCGTATCGAGGAGTCCGGAGGGCCCCCTCCGGGCGTGCCCGCGACCGGCCTCAAGATGCTCTACGACCAGGCGCAGCAGACGGCGGTGGTCCTCCAGTACTTTGCAACTGCCGAGGACATGGAGGCCGGCAGCCGGGCGTTCAGCGCGATGGACACGTCCGAGACGCCAGGCACGCGGGCATCGGTGGACATGTGCGAATCGAAGCTCGAGCGAGAGCTCAGCTGACGGTCCGGCATCGTCGTCGCGGCCGGTGCTGGCAGCACCGTGGGCGTTGGGGCGCGGTGGTGCTGCTCCGGTGGCTATCCGAGGGGCTCCCGCGAGCCGCGATGAGCCCTGCGGCGTCCGGCAGTCTTACGGTCGAACCCGTTACCGAGGAGGACTTGTGATGCGCAGCGTGACCTATTCGATGGGCGTGTCACTCGACGGCTACATCGTCGGGCCAGACGGCGACTTCGACTGGACGGAGCCCGACGAGGAGGTCTTTCGCTTCGTCACCGACGAGATACGACAGGTCGGCGTCCACCTGTTGGGACGACGGCTGTACGAGACGATGCTGTACTGGGAGACCGCCGACCAGGATCCGTCCCTCGACGCTTCAATGCTCGAGTGGGCCGCGATCTGGAAGCCGCTCCCAAAGGTGGTGTTCTCCACCACGCTCACTGCGGTGCAGGGCAATGCCCGCCTGGCCTCCGGCGGCCTGGCGGAGGAGATCGACCGGTTGCGAGCCGAGCCGGAGGAGGGCGACATCGCGATCGGCGGCGCGGCTCTCGCCGCCGAGGTGGCCGCGCTGGGTCTGATCGACGAGTACCGGACCAGGGTCTACCCGGTGCTGGTTGGCGGTGGCATTCCGTTCTTTCCGCAGCACGAGCGCCGGGTGGATCTCGAACTCGTCGAGACCCGCACCTTCAGCTCGGGAGTCGTCGACCTCCATTATCGCGTCGCGCGCTAGCCGGCTCGTCGGGACGACGGTCGGGCGCGGGCGCCGCAGGCCGGCGTTCATGCTTGACCCGCTGGCCGTCCTGCCGGTAAGGGATGCCTCCGGTTGCCTGGGCGGGAGCGAGACCCGGGTCGTCCGCCGGCTCGCTAGACCGAACAGCCGTGTCGCGGTCGATGCCGGGACCGCGTTCGGCGCTGTAGAACAGTCTGGGCGCTGTCGATACGCCGCGCAGAATGGATGCGCAACCTCGCCGCCACGCGTGGAACGCCCGGTTGCCACTGGGGCTGCTGTTGGGCTGCCTCGCCGTCTGTGCGTGGTATGCCGCTGCGGATCGCCCGGGACTGTTCGCAGCGCTTAGTTCCGAGAGCGCATCGGCGTGTCCGCGATGGTTTGTTCCGGCGGTGCTGGACGCTCCCGACCAGCGCGCGGATCTTCGCGCTCGGCTCGTCGCCGCGATTCCGCCAGGCAGCTCTGCGATCTACGAAGAGGGCTTCACTTCGCCCGCAGCTGCTTGGACTGCTGCACCCCCGACACCCCCGCATAGGCTCTCTCTATCTGCGCGAGCGGGGATTGAGGCCGGGTATGAGCTGCGATGGTGGGGTAGCGACCGCTACGACGAAGTCGACACCGCGTTCTTGTTTGCCAGCCCCCAGGCGGCCGAGCAGTTTGTCGTGCAAGAGTCGAGTTTGCGCTGCCGGCACGAGGCCTCGACGCCAACGCAGCATCCAGCCGGCGCGCCCGCGGGTGTCCGCGACGTGCGTTGGGTCAATCCCCTTGGGTTTGCCGAGACCGACGCATTCTTTGCCCGCGGTCGCTATGGCTACGGGGTCGCCGCGGTGCCGCCAGCACCGTTGCCACCGCCGGCGCAGTGGCAGACGCTGGCCGATCGCTTGGCGTGTTCGCTTCCGGGCGCCGGCTGCTCACATCCGTAACGCTAGCCCGGCGAGTCACGCGACGCGTGCCCGACGTGGGTTCGAAGCCGTCGCACGAACACGAGCGTCGGCGCCGGAGATAGAGTCCGCGTCTTGGTGAGGTCGCTGACGCTCCCCGTCGTGCTGGCAGCCCTCGTCGTGCCGGCCCAGGGCGTCGCGCAAGCCGCGAGCCGTCCGGCGCAGTGCAACGGCTCGCCGAGCGCGCCGACGGCCGACACGCAGGCTCCGCCTCCGGCTGAGCTTTCACCGTTCGCCGTGCTAGGGCGCGCCGCCACAGCGAGCGACGCGCTGCCGCCGCTGGCGCTGCAGGGCCTCGCCGGCGCACTTCGACGATACGACCCGGCGTACGTGCGTCGATTGGGCGCCGGCCCGGGCACCAGCGGGGTGTTCCTGGTCACGGGCGAACTGGTCGATCAGTCGCTGTCGATCGCGTGCGCCTTCCCGAACGGCAATGCGCCGGCCGCGATCAAGCGGGCTGTCCCACAGGAACGCGCGCTGGCCAGGCTGCCCGCGTATTGCCTGGTGCTGGCCACCGCCACGGCGTACTCGTTCCTGTGCAACACCTTCCGGGCCCTCAGCGGCGGCTACGCGTTCGGGGAGCTGCCGTCGCCGACGACCGGGGGCGCCCCAGGCTCGCCCGGCGGTCGCGACAGGATTGCCGGTCTGGTCCCCGACGGCGTCGCGTCGGTGTCGTTGACCTACCGCGGCGTTGCGATGACGGCATCGGTGACCGGGAACTGCTTCACGGCGGACCCGCCGGCCGTCCCGCAAGCGCTCGTCAACACGATCGTCACTCTGCAGGATCGCATCCGCGTCGTGCGCGGCGCTCCCAAGCCCACGCCGAAGCAGCAACGCCGCCTCACGCAGCTGCGGCGCGAGGCGGCGAGCTACACCACACCGTCACAGGTCCAATGGATCGGGGCGTCGGGACAGCTCATCGAGCGCTTCACGCCACCGCGCACGCCGCCGTTCCAGGTCAGCGGTGACGGTGCCGGCGGCTTCGGGGAAACGCTATTCGGCCGCGGCATCAACGGCTAGGCACGGCAGGGACCACGGCCAGGTGGCCGGCCCCGCCGACCCACGGCCCGGCGCCCACGGCTCGGGATCAACTGCTTGTCTACGTGATTGCGCCCGCGGTGTCGGGCGCCGCGCTGTCACGCATGAGCAAGATGACGCTGCTCACCAGAACAAAGACCAGCAGGAGCAAGAACCCGATGAGGTCGAGGACGAGCCCGAACGAGGCGATGACGCCGCCGAGGCCGAAGCCCTGAAGGAAGAGCAGGCTCCCGGCGAGGATCGACACCCAGCCGAGCCAGCGCGGCAAGACCCCGCTCCTCAGCACAAGCGCGCCTGTTGCGAAAGCAAACAGGCTGCCGAAGACGTCGCCAACGCTCTCCAGCGCGAACGTCGTCAGGTACAGCGTGTAGGACACACCCGGGTCGTGTTGGGCACCGTAGGACGCGAGCTTTGCTGCGACCAATCCGGTGATACCGATGTCGCTGACGGCATGCAAGGTAACGAAGAGCACTCCGCCGACCAGCACCAACGAACCAAGGGGCCGTGTGCGATCGCTGTCCCCGCGCAGCAGGTTGTGCAGCGCGCTCAGGTAGATCACGAACGTGACCGCATACACGATGGACAGGCATGCGATCACGGTCAGCCGCGTTTCGTGGGCGTGAAGACCGTTCGCGATCTTCGCCGCCGAGTCGTTCTGGCTCAGTTCGACCCCAACGGCGACGACGATCTCGGCCACCAGCGCGATGACGAACAGGATCCCCGCGGCCCAGGCGTACCGCTCCCACGCGCCAGTGCGCCCGTCACTACCGCCGTGCCGTCCACCCACCTGAGCGCCCTCCACGCCGGGGAAGACTACTCAGCTGCGGGCGCGCTTGGGCCAGCCAAGCGCAGCCCAGGCCCGAGAGCGGCCGCGCGAGCTCGTCACACCGGATGCTCCGAAGCGCGGCCTGAGCTCGACCGCACACTCGTCGGTACGCCAATAGCTGCTCCCCACGATCCGTAGTTTGGCCGGTTGGCCGCGTTCGCACCGGGAGTAGCGTTTCTCGGCAGCCACAGAGGAGGAGAGGCGATGTATGCGAGTGTGCGCCGCTACACGATGGGCGCGGGTTCGATCGATTCGCTCATGCACCGCGTGAACGAGGAGTTTGTCCCGGCCATCAGTCAGGAGCCCGGCTTCGTTGCGTACTTCGCGCTCGACACGGGCGACGCGACGGTGCAGGTCGTGAGCATCTTCCACGACAAGAGGGCCGCCGACTCATCTGACGAGCTTGCCGCTGACTACGTGCGCGAGGATCTCGGTGAGTTCGAGTTGACGCGTACCGCGGTGAGCGGTGGCGAGGTGCTCGTGAGTCGGGTGACGGAGGCGACGCTCGGCGATACGGGCCGTTGGCGTACCGGGCGAGCGCGGTCGCGTGACGTCGCGACTCCGGGAACGCCTCAGCGCCCGGTCGTGGTCGTCGGAGCCACCGGCCGGACGGGTCGTCTGATCGTCGATCACCTGCTCGAACGCCATACCCCCGTTCGCGCATTGGCACGAGATGCCGCGAAGGCCGAGCAGGTTCTTCCCTCGCAGGTACCGCAGTTCGTCGCGGACGTTCGCCAGGTTGAGACGCTCAGGGAGCCGATGGCCGGTGCCCGCGCCGTGATCATCGCGACCTGCGGCGGCGCGGAGCGCGCCAACAGCGCCGAACTGGTCGACTACCACGGTACGCGCAACCTCATCGAGCAGGCGGTTGCCGCGGATGTCGAGCTTGTCGTCTTCATTTCCACCATCTATGCCAGCCGCCCGGAGCACTACGAGGATGTGGAGCCGACGAGCCTGGGATGGAAGGCAAAGGCCGAAGAGATCGTTCGAGGATCGGGGATCCCCTACTGCATCATCCGTTCGGGCTGGCTCACAGACAAGGAAGGCGGTGAACCGCTGGCCGTGTCGCAGGGCGATACCGCAGAAGGCCAGATCTCACGTGCCGACCTCGCCGGACTCTGCACGCAGTTGCTTCATGCCCCCGAGGCCCGTGGGAAGACGTTCGAGGTGATCGCGGCGCGCGATGGGCAAGCGGCGAACATCCCCGCTGCCGTCACCGCGCTGACACCCGACCTCCCAGGCTGAAGGCCCGATGCGCTCGAACACCGCCTGATACCAGGCTTTGCTCCCGATGGGCGAGCCAGGACTGGAACCTGGGTCGGCGTCGGCGCTGTTTTGCGCTCTTCGCGAGCGGAACAGCGAGCAGCTCCGCCGAGGCGCACGGCGGTCGTCCCCATGCAAGCGCCCGGCGTCGCGCGGTCGCAACCGGCAATCGCGGCGCTGCCGGGTCCGATGGACAGCCGTTTTCCGTTGCGCAGGCCAGCCCCGCCGCGCAGCGTGCGTCGCGTCCTGAGACCCGTCCAGGCGACTGCGACCGTCTCACGCCGTCTGGGTATAGGCCGATAGAGCGCTGTACATGAGCGACACCGCCTCGAGCATGGACACAGGGCCGGGTCCGCCGCCATGGCGAACCTATGCCGCGGCGCTCGCGATGATCGTCGCCTTGCTTGCCGCGTTGATCGGCAGCCTCGCCGCGACATGGACCGGGTTCTGGGCCGTCCTGAGCTTCGAGCCGACGTCTGACTCGAACTTCAAGGCCTGGGTGAACACCCCGCTACTGGAGCTCGGGTTCCTGGCACTCGTTCTCTCGCTGCTAACACTGCTTCAGCTCGCCTTCCTGCACAAGCGAAAACCGGCCCTCAGCACGCGTGCTGCGGTGGCGGCGCTCGCCACAGTACCGGTGCTCTTGGGTGTTGCGCTCGTGGAGCGACACACCCGCTCGCACCCAATTCCAGAGGAGCGCTCATCGTCGCGGCCTTTCCGATGCCTGCCTCTTACGGCCGCGGCACGATCGCTACTCAGCTGCCGGCGCCAGGGTCAGGCTTCCTCTATCTCGGCCTCGTGGATCCACCGACTTCGACCCGAACCTGGGTCACTCGCTCAAACGGGCAAACCGCATGTCGCGATCTCATCGCCGCGCTGCGCTCCTGGCCCGGCGCCGATCTGAACACGCCGACGTCCGAGATCTACGGCACAACCACAAGCCTCTGCGAGTTCAGCGGAGACTCACCCCAGGGGTGGGAGATCAGCGGCGAGGTCGACACCAGCCAGAACGACGCCCTCGCCGCACCAGCCAGGAGCACACACGCCGGGCGAAACATCCCCGCCGGGGTCGCGGTGATCACGCTCACGGTGCAGGTACCAGGCCAGTAGCGCAGGCCGCCTGCGCCACCGGCGGCGACATGGCCATTCTCAGTGCCGTGCGCGCGCTCTTTGCTTGGTTGTGGCCGTGATCGGCGTGTCGGCATCCGGGCAACGCTGCGCCGGCGAATCCCGACAAGACAGGTCTTCGCGCGGCGTGAAGCGCAACCCCGCTCGGCTCGCTCGTTCGAACTGCCTTGGTTAGCCCTGCTCCGACAGCGCACGCTCTAAGTCATCGACAAGCTGTGAACGTCGTCGCGCCGATTTGCTGGGCGAGATAGGCATTGAATGACTGGAAGTTCACGACGTCAATGCGATCGGCGTGACGGCGCCACGCCGTTCGCGCGGTCCGCTCGACGAACCCCGCGTCCTTCAACGCTGGCCACAGCATCTCGCGCAGCGCTCGGTTTACATCGCTGCTATTGGTCGTTTCCATCGGTGCCTTAGGCTCGTCCATCGCGCGGAAGGTCGACGCTACTGGAGCACACCGAGCGGAAGATCCTTTCTGTTCTGGTTTCCGATGCGCGCGGGCGCGCCGAGGACCTTCGTGTTTGGCTGTTCTGCCTTCAGCCCAGGAGCAGAAGAGCACGACCGGACCTTTGGACAGCTCGTCGTCCCGGTGCGGAACAGCGCGGGGCCGGTTATGAGCGTTCTGCTGCCGCGAAGGCGGGTGCTGTGACCAACGGCCGCAGCGTGGCCGCAGTGCATCCGCGGTCGCTACGCGACCAGCTCCCCGATCGTGCAGGGCGGGTCTGACCTGGGCTCGCTCGCGCCTCTACGCGAGAGAAGGTGCGACCGCGCCCGCGGCGTCGAGCGCTCAGGACGATCCCCGGTGGAAGACCGATTCGACGTTGTTGCCGTCCGGGTCAAGGACGTAGGCGGCGAAGGAGCCCGGGCCGTACTGCGATCGCTCTCCCGGAGGTCCGTTATCGCGACATCCGGTGGCGGTGGCGGCCGCGTGGAAGTCATTGACGGTTTGGCGGTCGGGCGCCGGGAAGGCGATATGCACCCCCTCAGTCGCGGGTCTGCCGTCCTGCATCAGCGAAAAGCTCGCCCACGCCCCGCGGAACTGCTGCCCGCCCTCGGGCCAGCGCCGCCCTGCTCTCAATCCTAAGTAGCGGGCGATAGCTGCGTAGAACGCGACCGAAGCGTCCAGGTCGCGAACGCCGATCCACAGGTGATCGATGTGGCCCCCGCGACGCACATCCTCATGGTGCACCGCCTCGACGCTGTTGCCGTCGGGATCCAGCAGAAAGCCGCCGTAGTACGCGGGGCTGTATTGCTTACGCTCGCCGGGGCACCCGTCGTCTCTGAAGCCGGCGGCGATCGCCGTCTGCCAGAACCGATCGACCTGCTCCCGCGACCACGCCACGAACCCGATGTGCAGATGTCGCGTGGGCTGATGATCGCTGTCAGCCTGAACGAGTGAAAAGTCGTCCCATTTGACGAAATCGCTTCCGGAATACGTCGGTTCGATCCCGAGGGAGCCAAGGACGCACCTGTAGAAAGCTTCGGCATTGCCACGATCGGCGGCGCGAATCGTCACGTGATCAAGCATGATCCGAGTCTCGCACAGCGACGAGCCGGTCCTTCACAGGTCTCACCGCTTCTCGGGTCGGCCGGTAGTCAGCGATCAGTCGCCGTCCGCGCTGGACGCCAGCGCAGGATCCACACCGACCCAATCGCCAGCGACCTGCTCGACCTCGCACCGCGCGAACGAGACGCGTCCAGGTTGACTGCCGCTCCCGCACGACAGCGGGTACGACAATACTGCGCCGCCACTGTTCTCCAACGGACGAGTAGCTCCTCCCGCACGACGGGGTCGGCGCGGTGCTGCTCTTCATCGATGCGGAACAGTCGACCGCAGGCGTCAGCGTGTCACGGGATTCCTGCCGGATCACTCGCGTCGTTGATCCCCCGGGCCCTCCGAAGAGCGCGTGAGTTGCGGCTGTATGCGCTCGCTTGTTGCAAGACGCAGGTATCGCGCACGTGATCGGGGAACCTGGGCGGCAGTACGATCGGCTGAGTGGCTCGGGGGCGTCGATCAGGGATGAAGTCATCGGCGACGGCACTGAAGACCGTCACGCTTGCGTCGATCGGCGTGATCGGGACGGTCGCCGTAGTCTCGGCAGGCCTTCTCGCGACGCTCGGCGCCGCCGCGTGCGGTCTCGACGACACGACGGGTAGCTCATGCGGCTCGCCGAGCGTCACGCTCGTCTGGGCCGTCGCCCTCGCCCCTGGCCTCCTCGAACTGATTGCCGCCGTGACTAGTGTGCGCAGCGGGCGGCTCACACCCGTGGGGCTTGGCTTCTTCGTTCTATTCCCGCTTGCCGTGTGCCTGCCCTTTGCCTTGTGGGGCTGACAACGCAGAACCAACGCGGCGCCAGGACGAGACTCCGCAACGGACGAACTGCGATCGGGCGAGCGCGGCGCAGGACGTTCCGCTTACTGGCGATGCAGGCGTCCGGCCGGGCGCCGGCGAGTACTCTGTCGAACGTGACTCGGTTGCTTGCGATGCGGATCGCTCTCGGAGCCTTTGGGATCGCCTTTCTTGTGCTGTTGAGCTTCAACTCCATCGGGTGAAGGCTCACTGGGATCTGCCTGCTCGTGCTGATCGTCGGCGGCTGGCGAGTGAACGCGCTTGACCGCCGCCGCAGTTCGGGGTCGCGGGGCTCACCCAGCTAGGCCTCGCCGCTCAAGTCGTCCGACCGTCGTCGCCTGACGCAACCTCGACGTCCGAAACGAACTCGAACACCGCCCGCGGCCCGAGCGCGCTTTCCTCCACGCGTGAGAAGCGGTAGTCAGACGCCGTGCGCATCACACGCTCGCGCTCCCGCGGTGAAGGGTTGCCGTCAGTGAGCACGAGAAACGGTGGTCCAAGCCGAAGCGTCTCCTGTCCAGGCTCGACATGCACTTCGTGGCCCGGATAGTCGCCACCCGTGAGGCGAGCCGATCTCACGTGTTCGGGGACCACGGTCCAGTCATCCTATGAGTGCACCGCATGCGAAGCATGGCGCCTGTGGGACCAGCGCGACCCCTCGCAGTCGGCTCTGCTCGCCCGGCAGAGCAGGAGCTACGCCGTGGCCGACCCATCGGTTCCGCTCTGGACGACGGCCGGCTGCGTGCGCGGGGGATCGGCGCTGTTCCGCCTTCTTCGTGAGCGGCAGTCCGGACATCGCCGCGGACCAGTGTTCCGCTCTGGACGAGTTCTTGTTGGGTCGTGCGGGCTCGTCGTGCTTCTGCACTCGTCTGGGGAAGCGGGCGTCCGTCGAGGGATGTGAGGATCGCTTGAGAGCGCGCCGGCGGCGTGCGGGCGTGCCATGTGATCAAGGAGGCGCCATGTCTGACGTACCGGTTCTCGATTCGGCTGGCCGCCGACGTTCTGCGGCGACGATGCCGGGCTATCACGCGGGACGATCGCCGCGCAACAAGGGGATGCGTTACCCGGCCGATCCCCCGAGCGTGACCGAGATCATCTCGGTGATGCGTCACGCCGGTGATGACCCCAGTGGCGTGCGGTTGCGCGCGATGATCGTGGTGCTGTGGCGTGCCGGGCTTCGCGTGCAGGAAGCCATCGATCTGTCCGAGCACGACCTCGATGCGCGTCGAGGGTCGGTAGTCGTGCGTCACGGCAAGGGCGGGCGCCGGCGGGAGGTCGGCCTGGATGATTGGGCGTGGGGGCAACTGCAGCCCTGGCTGGCCGAACGCGTGAAGCTGCCCGCAGGCCCTCTGTTCTGCGTCGTCGAGGGCCCGACCCGCGGACGACCGTGGACCACGACTGCAGTGCGCCGCGACTTCCGGCGGATGGCCTCGCTGGCTGGCGTGAGGCGGCGCTTCGCGCCGCACCAGCTACGGCACGCGCACGCGCACGCGCTGGAGCTTGCTCGCGAGGGGTTGGCGCTGAACATCATCCAAGCGTCAACTCGGGCACGCCAACCTCGGCACGACGAGCATCTATCTGCAGGGGATCGATACCGAGGAGATCATTGCGGCCGTCCACTCCCGCCGGGCGCCCGTGATGCCTGCCAGCGCCGGGTTGGAACTCTGAGTCTGCGGGCATGGCGAAGGCGGGAGCGTCACCACGCTCCCGCCTCACCCGGCGCAGGCAAGGCTCAGGACCCGGGCCGCAGACGGTCGCGCAGGATCTCGGCCAGTTGCGCAGGCGGGGTGCCGGTGCTGAGGCTCAGAATCCAGCCGGCCAGTTCCTGATCGGCAGCGTCGACGACGAAGCCGTTGACTTCCAAGAAGGTCAGCATCGCGACCAGCGCCAGGCGCTTGTTGGCATCCATGAACGTCTGACTCTCGGCGATCCCGTGCGCCAACACGGCCGCCTGAAGTGCGAGGTCTGCATCCTCGTAGCGCGCGTAGGACAGCGGCCGCCCCAGCGCGCCCTGGAGCCCAGCGCGGTCGCGGAGCTGGTCGGCCGCCTGCTGATCGGTGCGCCGATGATCGCGGCGTACAACGCAAGCGCGTCGTCGACGTCGAGGTAGACCTGCTCGCCCGGCGCCGCGTCCTCGCCCACCGGAATCTATCGACCGGGTGATTCGGGGTCGTGCTCGGCGAGAATCCGCAGGGCTTCCGGGTGGTCAGCCACCACGCGGCGCCCGACGGCGCGGATCCGCTCGCTCACGCTCTCGGTAGGCAGGATCCGAAGCTCGCCGCCCTCGAGCTCCTCGATCAGCACCGACGCCCCAGGCGCGTAGCCACGCGCCTCAAGCTCGCGCGGGATCGAAACCACGTTGCTATTACCAACCCGCCTGACCTTCACAACCTTCATGCCACCAGTATACACACGGAAATACCGTCGCCTTCAACAGCACTCCTGCTTCGCCAGAGCATTGCGAGCGCCCAGCACACCAGCACACCGGCCGCTGAAGTCGTCCAATGCGGGGACGTGTGGTGGGCGCGGTTGGTGTTCTGCGTTCTTGGCGATGCAGGCGTCGAGCGGTCGCGCTACCGGCGGCGGATGTGACGGTCGAGCCAGGTTGTGATGGCCTGAGCCTGATCGGCGGGGACGTCGCACATCTCGTTGTGCGTGACCATGCCGCCCATTGGCTGGAAGAACATCACGACGCGGATTCCGCCTTTGCGCTTGATCGGCCTCGGCCGCCAGTGGCGCGGCGGGAGCTCAAACTCGTCGACGGTATCGGTGTCGGTCATCGGCGCCCGAAAAGAATAGATGCTCAACGGAGGCCGCCGGTGAAGCGGAAGAGCAGCGCGTGGCGGTCGATGCGTAGGCGACGAGTCGCACGCGCTGATGGGTGAGGTAGCCCTCGACGTTGATCGTGAGCACGGCCGACGTCGCGTGGAGATGTTGCCCCACGTGGGCGCGGCCGCCTCGCGCGAAGAGCAGCGCCCACGGGATGCACCGCGTCGCCCGCCGAGTTCGGGAGCGGTTCGTAGGGTCGCTCGCGGGTTGCCTTTGGCGTCCGCGCAAAGGATGATCGGCGGCGTACCCGTCCACGAGCATCGGAGGACCACCGTGACCGAACAGGAACACCCCGAGCTGGCGCCGGCCGAGCCAGCGGCCGAGGAGATCGACGACCTCGATGTCGACGAGGCCGCGTCCGCCGAGGTCAGCGGCGGAGCGGCCGACATCCTTAGGCCCGCCGACGAGTCCAGCCCGAGCCTTCAATAGCGCAGCGAGTCGGCGCGGTACGCGCTCGCTCGCCTGCCGCGTCGCGGAGTTCCGGGCCCCACGACGGTCGGGGGCCGATGACGGCGCCACTGTGCACGAACCCATCGTGCACAGTGGCCGCTTCAGGCGAAGCGGTCCCTCGGCCTTCTACATCTCGATCGAGGAAGGTTGGAGAAAGGTGTCCAGACACCGAGGACGGCCTGTTGTGGTCGCTGACACCACCTGCGCGGCTGATTTCCTCGAGCGGAGAGTCCGGCGGAGGCACTGGCAGACCCGTCTGCTTTCCAGCGATGCGGAGCAGCGAGCTACCCCACCTGGCGCAGCCGCGCGTCGTCCAAGGCGGGCGTCCGTGGCGTGATGGGGTCGCGCGGCCGGTTTCGCGCGGTTGCGGCGTCGGACTCGCCGTGCGGTCCGAGGCCTTGACACCGGACGCGGCTAATCCGATCAGCCCCGATATCCGATACCGAGCCTGTGCGACGCGCAACGATGGATGTTGATCCGGCTTCGCTTGTTGAGCAGCTGGCTGGGCTCTTCGAAGCGGCCCGGCCGACGCGGGTCAGGCCCGGTCATGTTCGCGTAGACGGTCATGAGGCTGATCGTCTCGTAAGGCGATCAACAAGGCGACTGGGAGCTCGATCCATCGGGATTGGCGCGGGCGCGTGACGGTGAGCGCAACCGCGCCGATGGCCGTGGTCGCCAACGAGGCGAGCGAGGCGATCAATCGCTGCCGCAAGGTTCCTTTGACTGACGACGTGCTGATGCCGATCGCGCGGGCCTCACAGCTTGCGAACGCTCTGCGCGGAGCGACGGAGTAGCCGCTCGCCATGAGTCGCGACGAGCGCGCTCCTCACAGCGGCCACACGTCGCCCAGCGACGACCACCCAGGCTGTCGAGCGCCGGTACCACCGTTCGCGCGATGAACACGGCCCCCTTTGCCGGCGGTCCGTGGTTCGGCCAGCCGCCGCGCCGAGTCATCGCGCTCTTCGGACTCATCTGGACGCTCCTCGCGCTGGCGGCCGCGGCCGGCATCCACACTCTCGACAGCTCACAGCAGGACGATTTCGCTCGCATCGCCGCCCACCCGGTCAGCACGGAGGGTGTCGTCACTCTCTCTGACCCGAGCAACCACGACAGCTTCCTGTACCGCTACCGCGTAAGTCAGCACGACTACACCGGTGGTAGCTACCCGCAGGCCAGTATTCAGCCCGACGCGGCGAGCCTTCACATCGGACAGGCACTATCAGTCGTCTATGACCGTCAAGATCCGACCCTCTCCTGTGCCTGCGATCCTCACGTCTCCGCCGATCAAAACCACTGGTGGCAGACGCTCTTTGCGGGCTTCTTCATCACCTCAATTGTGGCGGCGGTCGCGACATTGTCAGCGGCGCGGCGAATGGGGCAGCATCAGACCGCGAGGGCCTGAACCCCAGGTGCTTCCCGGCGTGTGGCGATGCCGTAGGCCTGCGTCCGCGCCGCGAAGCGAATATCCGTCGGACTCGGACGACCGACCTGCCTTGCGCTGATAGCGACCACGCCTGAGCGCTTTCGCGAACCTTAGGACTTGAGCGACGACCGCTTTCGCGAAGAAGGCAGGCACGCCGCTCGCCGGCCCGCACTGTTCCCCAAAGGACGAGCGCCGGTCGCCGACCGGCCTGGTCGCGTGTGTTCTGTTCTTGCGTAAAGGAGGCCTGCTTCGGGCACCGCCGGCGTGCCTGCAGGGTAGGGTCAGCGGGAGGCGTCCGGGCCACAGCCGCCAGGGGCGTGCGGCAGCACGCCACGAGGCGGCGCACCTCAGGCCTTCTTGCGCGTGCGGGGCGCCTTCGCTTTCGCCCTCGCGTTGGCTTTTCCCGCCGGCGCCAGCTCCTTGGTCAGCGTGGCGATCTCCGAGCCCAGCGTGCCGACCTCGCTCTGCAGCGCGGCCACCTTGTCGGCGAGCGCGCTGTTGGAGACCGCGCTTGTGAGCTGCGTGCTGATGCCGCTGACCTGACCGCCGAGCCCGCTCACCTGGCCACTCAGTGGAGCCAGCGAGGTCGACAGGCCGCCGACCTGACCGCCGAGTCCACTCACCTGGCCACTCAGTGAAGTCAGCGAGGTCGACAGGCCGCCGAGCTGCCCCCCGAGCGGGTTCAGGAGGGCCTGCAAGCCGGTGTTGTCGGATTCGAGGGTGTCGATGCCGCCGCCTAGCCCCGACAGTCCGGTCGACTGGCTGGCGCTCAGTGACTCGATCGCCTGGTACTCGGTGCCGTCGGGACCGATGAGCTCAAACGACGCGGGCGAGAGGTAGAAGCCGGTCGACGAGCCATCACTGTTGTCGAGTTCGCCCTGCGCGGTGACGACCATGTCCGGTGTGGAGGCGGCGATGTCGGCGAACTCCGGGCAGGCAGGCCCGCCGGCGCAGGGGTTCGTGAGCACCGTGCCGGAGTTTGCCGCGATCGTGCGTGTGCTGCCGAGGAAGCCGATCGCCTGCGTGGAGCCCGTGTTGTTGATGACGTCCAGCGAGAACGTGGAATTGGGCGCCTCCAACGGGGAGCCGCCGTAGAAGGCCCACGGCGTGCTCGTGGCCTGCGCACTCGCGGGCCCAAGCAGTGAGGCGGCCAAGCCGACCGCCGTCAGGAGCGTCGCGATCACCGCGACTCGCCACCGCGTTGCTGTCCGGCTCTTGCCGTGCATGCCGTCCGTGTCCAGAGCGCTTGCTTGCTGTGCCGGCGGCGATCGCGCGCTGCCGGACCTACATGTTTGCACGCCGATTGGGTCTGTTGTTACACCGGAGGCCGAGCCGCACTGCCACCTGGTCGATAAAGACGAGGGCTGCGCCCGGCTCTGCTTTCGCGCAACAGCAGCACAATCGACGGTCACGCTCGAGACGCCCGCTTGGGACGACGAGCTCCAGCCGATAGGAGCACCCGCCGCTGTTCTGCTCCTGGGGAAGGAGACGTCCTCGCCGGCGGAGTGGATGCGACCGGCGTTCGTCCAGCGGGGCCGTGGCGGCGGGCTTCACCCGAACCGTCAGCTGCACGAGGCCGCCGATCTTCACCCGCTCGGCGGTTGGAGAACTCAGGTTGCGCGAGGCCGGCTTCGTCGACGTCGACTCCCCGTTTCGCGAGCGCCCGTTCGCGGTGCTCGTCGGGCGTCGCGCGGACTGACCGTCAGCCGCCCTCGACCCAGGTCGCCGTAATCTCGTTCGCGTGCGTGGGCTGCTCGACCATCGTCGCGCCGCCGGACACGTCCTCGTCGCCGGTTGGGGCGAGGTCCTCGACGGCCTCGGGATCGATCGGCGTCTCGTCGTGCTCGTGCTCGTCGGTCATCGTCTGCCTCCGTGAAGTGGTGTCAGTGCTCTGGCGCGAGCCTATCGCCGCCGGGCGCGGCCGTGGCGAACCTCGAGGGTCGCGCGGCGATCGCTAGGGCGGCCCCGTCAGGCCACCGCGCGGCCCCGGGTTGGATCGCTCGTCAACCTCGAGTGCCGCCATATGCTCCGCGAACCAGATCGGAGAGCACACGAGGACGTGGAACGCGTCTAGATCATGACCTGCACGGCGCCGTACCGGCGAGCCACCTTCTCAGCACTCGCCGCGGGAAGCGGCCCCCAGGCCGCCATCCCCCAACCCCAATTCGCGTGGCTGCTGTCTGCCGGAGGCGGAACAGTTAGCGGCCGCGGGTCGCGTCCCCGCTTCGGACGACGGCCGGCTGCGTGCGCGGGGGATCGGCGCTGTTCAGCCTTCTTCGTGAGCGGCAGTCCGGACATCGCCGTCCGGCGTACCCGTGGGTCGTCCATTGCGGGCGTGTGATCGACTCGCGGGTCGCGTTCTGTATTCGCTCGGATGCAGAGCTGCCGCCGATTTTGCGAGCCGGTGCTCAGACGTGAATGACGGGCACCGACGCGAACGCCGTGAAGTCGCTGTCTTGGGTGACGACAGCGACGCCGTGTCGTGCCGCGGTGGCTGCGATCCAGGTGTCGTGGCGGCGTAGTTTGCGCCCGGCGCGGAGTTCCTCGTCAGCGATACGCGCGAAGGCCGAGGCCGTTGCATCGTCGATCTCAAGCAGCGGGTACTCGGCGCGCACTCTGGAAAGTGTGGCCAGCCGCCTCGCACGGGTAGGCGCGTCTCGGGCTCGGAGTACTCCGAGCTCCAGCTCGGCGGCCGTCACAACACACACCGCAATCTCGTCTGGCAGCTCGCCCAGAGGGCGTCCCGCCTCCCGCGCGATGAACACCGACGTGTCGGCCACCGCGCGGGTCACGGCTCGTCGACGAGGGATCCGCGCACATCCGCGAGATCGTCAAGCAGATCCTCGTCGGCCCCTGCCTCCTCGAGGATTCGCCGCAACGCCGAGGAGGCAATCCACGGGCTGCGATCGGAAGCGTGCGGCACGATGTCGGCTACCGGCGTGCGGTTGACCGTCAACGAGAGGCGCTCGCCCGAACGCACCGCAGCCACGACCTGCGCCGTGTGGTTGCGCAGATCGCGAACTGAGATTTCTCTCGCCATCCGCTCATCGTAGCACCTGATGCTACAGACTGCTACACGCGGGCGTGGGCACTCACGCCTGCATCCACACCGAGCAGAACAACTGCCGGGACCCACGCACACACTTCCCGTTCGTCCCAAGCGGGACTGACGCCGGTGCCGGTGCCGTGTTCTGCTCTCGGGCGATTGCGATCGTCGGGTGCCGTGTAGGTCCGAGCTGATCCGGGCGAGCGCGTTGTCGCCGGAACGATCGTGAGGTCTGGGACCGACCCGTGGCGAAAGCGATCGCGGGGTCGGGGCGGCGGTGGCTGCTCCGGGTGATCACGAGTCACCTCGGGGCCACGCGTCAGGTGGTCGAAATCGCGGCCGTAGGGGTCACGCCGGGATCGCTCGAGTCGGCGGTCCAAGCCCGACCCTGCGGCTGTGAAATGAGGCGTAGCCTCCTGGCGCATCACGATCTGTCCTGCGCCGGGGTGACCTCCGTCGCGACCCCAGCGGGTCGAGCGTAGTCGGTATGGATGGCCCGTCTTGGCCAGCCCTTCTCGGTTGGCGCCGCGCCAGAACGTTCCGCGGGGGTGGGAGCGATCCGGACTCGCGTTCGGGCGTACGCGGCCAGCGACGCGGTCCCCGTCACCGAGAGAAGTCCCGTCTTTCCGGGCGGTTTCCGTTGTTGGCGGGCGGGCCTGTATTCGTAGGCCGCACCGCCCCTAACTCCGCTGCCAACCGCGATACACATCGATGCCGTGCACGACACCCAATACATCCCTTCCTCAGAGCTGAGGACGGCAGACGCAGCCCAGGACCTTCCGTCGTAGACGAAGGTCGCTCCTGAAAGATCGAGTGCCACACAGAAGCTGGTGGTTGCGCACGACACGGAGACGAAGTGGGCCGCTAAAGGATCGACGGTTGTTCCGTGGTCCCATTTGGTGCCATTGAAGCGATAGAGGGTTCCGTCGGCTGCCGCGACACAGAAGTCAGGCGAGACGCACGAGACGAGGATGCCATTCCCGCTCTCGTGGATAGGCACCGGTCCCGCCCATGAAACGCCGTTGAACACGTACGCGTCGCTCAACCCCGTGGCAACACAAAAGGACCGCGACACACAAGATACGGAGAGGAGCTCTGCGCCGCCGACGCTGATCGGGGTGCTCCACGACCTGCGGTTGTAGACGAAGACATCCTCCAAATCAACGGCTGCGCAAAACGCCGAAGAAGCGCAAGAGACCTCGGGTAGCCCGACGGCGGGAAGCGGACTGGGAGCACTCCAGTGGCGACTTCTAAATGTAGACGTGTCCGCGGCCGATTCGCCCTGGCTCCCGCTGCCCATGCCTCTCCGACCGGGCGATTCGTGTTCGTCGTGAACTCCGCGTAGGAGGCCGTGAGAACGCTCAACGAGGCTGCCGCTCGTATGCGGGATGCGGCGGTGTCGTGTCCGAGCTACAGGTGACCGCGACGGGCGTCTCCTCCGCGCGCGACGCGCCCGCCGGGGTCGTCTGAGTAACGGCGGCAAAACGGCCAACAATTCATCCACTAACGCGAGTCGGAATTATATACTTGACAAACCCATAGCCTTCGCGTAGTCTACGAGGCGTGGAAGATCTTGAACTGAGCCTCGGGGACCTTGATGAGCGGTTCACGGACGCGTTCGCGGCGGCCGACTACTTGGAGTCGATCCGCTGGCCGGATGGTCCCGTCTGCCCCCACTGCGGCGAGTCGGAGCGACCGCCGTACAAGCTGCCGCACAAGACGCGGAAGCTCTGGAAGTGCGCTGCGTGCCGCCGGCAGTACACCGTCACGGTCGGGACGATTTTCGAGGCGAGCCACGTCCCGCTGAACAAGTGGTTACTGGCGTTCTACCTGCTCTGCGCGTCCAAGAAGGGCATGAGCGCCCATCAGCTCCACCGGATGCTGGGCGTGACCTACAAGACCGCGTGGTTCATGTTCCACCGCATCCGCGAGGCGATGCGCGATCCGGAGTTCAACTCGCTCCTCTCGGGAACGGTCGAGGCTGACGAGACCTACATCGGTGGCAAGCGCCGGAAGGGTCCTGACGGCAAGCGCAAAGTCGGGCGACCGGGGCCGGGCGACACGAACAAGGCAGCGGTCCTGACGCTCGTCGAGCGCGATGGTCGAGCGCGCAGCTTCCATGTGGCTCGGGTGGACGCCGCCAACCTCAAGGGCGCGATTCGCGATCATGTCCAGCGCGACGCTTCGATCATGACCGACGAATGGCGCAGCTACGAAGGTCTCGACAAGGAGTTCGCGAGCCACGAGACGGTGGCCCACGGCGCTGGCGAATACGCTCGCGGCGCAGTCAACACGAATACGGTCGAGGGTTACTTCGCGACGCTCAAGCGCGGCGTCAACGGCACGTATCACCGCATCAGCCCGGCCCACCTGCACCGCTACCTGAACGAGTTCGACTTCCGCTACAGCACCCGTCACCTGTCCGACGGGCAGCGGACCATGCGGGCACTCGCTCAAAGCCAGGGGAGACGACTGATGTACGCGGACTCACGGTAGCCCGGACGATGGCGGACCACACGGTGACGCTCGCCCTAGACGGCGAAACCGTCCGCTTGGACGAGTTTGCGGACGCGGTAACGCGTCTCGCGCGACTCGTAGCGGGGCTGTCGGAAGCCGCCCGCGCTCCGGGCCTTCAATGGGAAATAGCCGAGCTGGACTACGGAAGCGCGATCACGACGGCGAGGCCGGTCAGCCTGAATGGCTACCGACCCGAGCAAGCCGAACAAGTGGTCAGTTCGTACCTTGAGGTCGGGCGGGCGCTCCAAGAGCATCAGACGATTCCGTTCCCCGAGACGATCCGTCGCGAGGCTGAGGGCATCGCGGCCATTCTCGGCGTCCACAGCGGAGTGACGGCGATCCGGTTTGAGACTGCGGAGGCCGACGCCGTTGTCCGTCATCGGCCGCAGAAGACTGCCGAGACGCAGACTGAGCCGGCGGTCCGCAAGGCGTACGGTGCGGTGACCGGCCGGATTCAGACGCTGTCCAGTCGGAGCCGTCTCCGCTTCACGCTGTACGACAGGCTCCACGACCGTCCGGTGTCCTGCTACCTCATTGATGGGCAGGAGGACCAAATCCGCGACGCGTGGGACAAGTACGCCACCGTTCAGGGGCTGGTCACGCGCGACGCCACCGGGCGTCCTGTCTCGGTGCGGCGCATCACCATGATTCGGGCGCTCGGCCTCACGGAGGAAGGCGATCCAGCCGGCTACACGCGTGCGCGAGGGATTCTTGGCAGGAAGCCTGACGAACCCCGCGCAGAGGACCGTGTACGACGGTTGCGCGATGCCGGGTGACGCGCCTGTCATCTACTGGGACTCATGCGTCCTGATCTCGTATCTCGACGGAGACGCTGAGCGAGTCCCGACCATCGATGAGTTGTTTCGCCGCTCGCGCGCCGGGGACATCGAACTCATCACGTCTGTTGTCAGCCAGGTCGAAGTCGCCTTCGTCGCGAGCGAGAAGAGCGGCGGCGTGCTCGACTCGGAAGTCGAGAAAGCGATCGCCGAGCTGTGGACGCCCGCGTCGCCGATTGCCGTCGTGGAGTTTCACGAGCTGATCGCCTCGCGGGCGCGCGAACTGATCAGGATCGGGATCGTCGAGCAGCGAGCACTCAAGCCGATGGACGCGATCCACTTGGCGTCGGCCGAGTCGGTCGGAGCGAGCGAGTTCCATACCTACGACACGCCGCTAGAGCGCTGGACGGCGACCATGCCGTTCCCGATCCACGAGCCGCAGTCACCGCAGGAACCGCTACCGGTGATGCCGGCGTGACCGAAGGTAAGAAGGAGCCACGGCCACGCGAAGGGCGCCTGAAGATCGACGCTCCCTTTGACGATGCCGTACGGGCTGCACTCAAGGTCACGCCCACGGAGAAGCCGCCGCGCAAGCCCCGGTCTAGTCAGACCGAGCAGTCGCCAGACCGTCAGAAGTAGCGGCGCTCAGCCCTCGACTCGTGCGCCGCGTGGATCACGAACCTAAACCCGTTGGGTTTGCGAAGTATATATTTCCGACGCGAGTTAGTAGCAAGAGGTGATCTTCCTGAGGGGTGCGCCGCAGACGAGGCCCCAGGGGTCAAGCCCTCGATACCGTTCGTCGGCGACGAAGGCATCGACATCCACGACGAGCTCGAGCTCGAGATTTGGCTGTAAGCAGCGTTCCCGCGGCGAAGGTCAAGGACTGGACACTCGACCGTCCAGAATTTAGGTAGTCCGCGCGGGCGCCGCCCAGTAGGATCGCCCGGAGATGAAGCTGCGCGCCACAGCTCTGGGAATTACGGCTGCGCTCCTGATCCTGACCGTCGACGCGGCGGCAGCCGGTGCCGCCACGTGGGGCGACGTGCCGGCCCCGCTGCCCACCGGGACGACGGTGTCGCAGCTCGGGGGAATCTCCTGTTCGTCTCTGACCGCCTGCACGGCCGTCGGCGCCGCGGTCGACCCGAGCGCAGCCCCGCTGCTCGCACCGCTCGTCGAACGCTGGGACGGTGCGACGCTCGCCCGGCAGGCGGCGCCGGCGCCCGACGGCCTGCCGTCGTCGCTGTCGTCGGTGTCGTGCCCGACACGGACCACCTGCATGGCCGTCGGCGGCGCGTACGCTACGTTCCTGACGCCCGGGGCGGCCACATCGTACGAGCCGCTGGCCGAGGAATGGACCGGCACCTCCTGGCGGGTGCTGCCGACGCCTACCCCGTCCGGTGCCACGTCCGCCGTGCTCACCTCCGTGTCGTGCGCCTCGAGCACCGCGTGTGAGGCCGTCGGGGAGGAGACAGCCACCGGGGTGATCGGGCTGGCCTTCGCGGAACGATGGGACGGCACCACGTGGACCGTGCAGCAGGTGCCGAATCCAACCACCGGCGGCTTCGGAGCCTCCGACTGGCTCTCATCGGTCTCGTGCCCCACCGCGACCGATTGCGTGGCCGTCGGGATCGTCATCAACAACCTGGACGTCAACAGCAATTCGGAAGCGCCGCCGCTGGTGGCGACGTTCAACGGCACGTCCTGGACGGCTCAGCAGATCTCGCTGCCGTCCGGCCTCAACGGCTCCCTCGCGAGCGTGTCTTGCCCGACCGCCGCGTCGTGCGCAGCCGTGGGCAGCACCCTGTCCCTCTTCCAGCAGCCGATCGTCGCCACCTTCGGCGCCGGAACTTGGTCCGTGACGCAGCCGCCCGTCCCGAGCGCCGCCGGGTCGACGATCCTCACGGCCGTCTCATGCCGAGCGACGCCCGCCTGCACCGTGATGGGCTCCATCAACACCGAGTTCCCGTTCGTCAGCCCGCTCGTGAGCTTGACCGGTAGCCCGCTCGTGAGCTTGCCCGGTGTCACCCGCGCGACGGCCGGCGAACCGGTCGCCTTCGAATGGAACGGCTCTCGGGTCACGGCCGACGCGCCGTTGCCCCTTCCGAGCGGCTGGTACGCCGCCATCAGCTCCGTGTCGTGCCCGGAGCCGGCGACGTGCGCCGCCGTCGGAGCGGCCGGCGCCGCCACCGCCGCCAGTGGCGGCACTACTCAAAAGGTCGTGGGCACGACGACCGCGCTCATCGAAGCATCCGCCCCCTGATTTCGCTGTGAGGTGACGGGGGCGGGGCGTGCCAACGTGAGCGCAACGGACACAGCGAATCGCCGCCGGCGCCGGGGCTCCCGCTAAACAAAAGACGTTGATGAAACGTCACCGGCTCGCCGGTGACGGGGCCGCGGCCGGATAGCACGCGCGCTATCACTCGACGCTGCCCGTTGCGGTTCCAGCAGACCAGGTATGCCGTTTCGCTGACGAGGTTCTGGTTCTGCAGCAGCGTGAGCTCTGGGTGGAGTAGATCGGCCCATCCCCGCTGGCCAGACAGCGGTTCGCCGACCGTGCCCACGCCGGATGCGCTACGAACGCGACCAGCAGCCCGACTCCCAGGCAAACCCGGACCCACGTGCTCGGTCGCCCGTGAGGGCGCATGTATGTCAGGTCTCGCATGATCTCTCCCGCTGATCGCGGTTCCTGCCCGGCCACTGTAATGACGTGACCGATTCACCGATGTTGTTGCGTTCAGCCCGCACGGCGGCGAAGCGCGCGGCGCGCCAGACCTCTGAGCCGTCCTGACGCGAGGCGGCGATACCCGCAGTCGCGCCCACCTACGGCAAGACAGCGAGTTCTCCCGGACCCAAGCCACAGCCCTTCTCGCCCGACAGAGCAGAACACTCGACGACGAGTCGCCGCGCGCCCGCATCGGACGATCGCCAGGCGCGAGCACCGGGGGCCGCTGGAGTTCTGCCTTGTTCGTGAGCAGGCGTCCGCCGCTACGCGTTGGAGCAGCCGAGTCTCGTCCGGAGCAGGCGTCTGGTCGGCCTTGGGTCGCGCGACTGCGTTCACGCGGTTAGGGCAGCCGGGATTGAACTACCTCGCGGTTCTCGTGCGGCACAGCGGGGGGACGTGTTACTCGTCGGCCCGGCGGGTCAGGCGAAACGTGAAATCTGCCGATTCACCCGCGGTGACGGCTTCGAGCCAGTTGTTCCACACGGCTGCGCCGCAGGGAGCTTGGCTGAATACCGCCTCGCAATCGGCGCGGACCCGGCTCATCGGGGTCTCGTGGATCGGCTCGTAGTTGCGGACAAGAAAGACATGGAGCGCTCGAAACCCGTGCTGGACAGAGACTGATCCTTGGTCGTCGGCGGACTGGCCCGTCGTTGACGCGTCGCTCGATTCCGCGATCGAGCGCCACGCCGCAACCCAGTCCGGCCACACAGCCGGGTCGGCCGATCGTCCATCCGGTGCGATCGCCCCGCCGCTCAGTGTGAACCCCACGTCGATGTCGCCGCGAGAGATGAAGTCGACCGTGTAGGCCAGGACTGCGTGCAGCACGCCCTTGGGCGACAGCATCGCGGCGCGCGTCGTCGCATAGGGCTCGTAGGCGTCCGTCACTGGTACATGTCCATGCGTGCTCGCCGGAACGACATCATCGATGTTCGCGCGGGAGCCGCGTGCGATGCGGCGCCAGCTCACGGACATTTCGAAGTCGTCGTGTGTATCGCGTAAGCGTACGGCCACCGTCCAGGTTGGGCTGCCCGTACCCGAGTCGCGACCGCATCCGTAGAAAGAGCGGGCGCCAGCGGCCGTCGTATGCGCTGTTCCGCAATGGACGAAACTCGGGGCTCTCACAATGCGTCCGGGGCGCGACCGCTATGCCCTGCGTAAGCAGGCGTCGTCTGCGACGCCACCGGGTCGAAGGCCACCAAGACGACGGCCGCAGAGCACAAGCGTGCGACCGCAGTTTGTGCCAGCGACTCAACAATTGGGCACTGGAGTCGCGTCGCAGTAGCGCCACCAACGCCGCCGTGCCCCAACAACGAGCCTGTATGCACCGCCTTCCAGTGGGCGATCCAGGACTCGAACCTGGGACCTCTTCCTTATCAGAGAAGCGCTCTAACCGACTGAGCTAATCGCCCTCGCGCACCGTATCGGCGCGACCGCCGATTCTAGCGGCCCGCGCCCTCTCGCAGACTGCCTGCGATCACAGGCCCACGCCCGGGCCAGCGGCGGCTCAGCCCGCGACGGGCGACCCGACGCGCGCGGCGATCGCGGCCGCTTCCTCGGGCGAGCCGACGTGCAGCTCCACGCGGTAGCGCCCGTCCGGCGCGGGTCGCACGCGTACGTCGGATCGGAGTGCCGCGCCGAGCGTCTCGGCGATCTCGGCCGCGGCGGCGACCTGGTCCGGATGCGCGCCCGCGCGGGGGCGAGCGCGGCGTAGGTCGGCGGCACCGGGCGAGTCATTGGCGTCGCGCGCGCGCGTCTCGAGGGTGCGCACCGACCAGCCCTCCAGCGCAGCCGTCCGCGCGAGGCGCCGGCGCGCGGCGTGATCCTCGGCCAGCAGCAGGGCGCGGCCGTGGCCCTCGGTGAGCGTCCCCTGCTCGAGCAGCTCGAGCGCTTCGTCGGGGAGGTCGAGCAGGCGCAGCAGGTTTGACACGGCGACGCGGCTCCGGCCGACCCGGCGGCCGACGTCCTCGCGGGTCAGACCGAGCTCCTCCACGAGCGCGGCGCAGGCCCGCGCCTCCTCGACCGGGTTGAGGTCCTCGCGGGCCATGTTCTCGATCAGGGCGAGCTCGAGCACCGAAGCGTCGTCGTGTGGGCGCACGAGTGCTGGGATCGTCGTGAGCTCGGCCAGCTGGGCGGCACGCCAGCGGCGCTCTCCGGCGATGAGCTCGTACGTGCCGTCGGGGCGGGGTCGAACGAGGATCGGCTGGATCACGCCGCGGGCTCGTAGCGAGTCGGCCAGGCCGGCCAGCGCGGCGTCGTCGAAGCGCCGCCGGGGCTGACGCGGGTTGGGCTCGACGAGATCGATCGGCAGCTCGCGCAGCTCGTCGGTTGGCGCATCGTCATCGGAGACGGCGAGGATCGCGGCCAGTCCTCGCCCCATCCCCCGGCGGCGATCAGCCACGGGCGGCCACCTCCTTGGCCAGCTCGAAGTACGCCTCTGCCCCGGCGCTGTGCGGGTCGTGGTGGGTGACCGGCATACCGAAGCTCGGCGCCTCGCCGACTCGCACGCTGCGCGGGATCACCGTGTCGAACACGAGATCGGGGAAGTGCTCGCGGACCTCGCGCTCGACGTCGCGAGCGAGCCGAGTACGCCCGTCGTGCATCGTGAGCAGCATGCCGGCCACCGTCAGGCGGGGATTGAGCTCGCGGCGGATGAGGGCCAGCGTGTCGAGCAGTCCGGCGAGGCCCTCCAGCGCAAAGTACTCCGTCTGGACCGGGACGATCACGCGATCGGCGGCGACGAGCGCGTTGACGGTCAGCGGGCCGAGCGACGGCGGGCAGTCGAGCAGCACGTAGGCGTAGCGGTCGCGCAATGGCGCCAGGGCGTCGCGCAGCCGGCGCTCCGACCCGGCCAAGCGCGGCAGCTCGACGTTCGCGCCCGCGAGGCCCGCCCCGGCGGGGAGTACATGCAGGCGCTCGATGGAGGATCGGTGAACGGCGTCGGTGGGAGCGGCATCGCCGGACAGTACGTCGTAGAGCGCGGGCGAGGTGGAGCGGGCGAGGCCCAGCCCGACGGTCGCATTGGCCTGGGGGTCGACGTCGACCAGCAGGGTCTCGTATCCCGCCTCCGCGATGCAGGCTCCGACGTTGACCGCCGTCGTCGTCTTGCCCACGCCGCCCTTCTGGTTGGCGATCGCGTACACCGTGCCCATGGCACAGAAGCTAGCGGGATTTGCGGTCGGCTCCCGGGCGACGACCGGGTCAGTTCGACTCCGAACCATTAACGCTCAACCTCTTGTTGACGCATCGAGTGGCCGTTTGCGGGCGGTTCCGGGTCGGCGAGGGAAGCGATCGGGCGTCTCCCGAACCTTCAGGTAGACGTAGAGCAAACGTGAATGAGCCGCGGCGAACGGCGTCACCGCCCGCTCGGCGACGAGTTCGAGGCCGAGCACGCCCGCGGCGGCGGCGGCGGCGGCGCGCTCGGCCGGCTCGAGTCCGGTGCGCCAGTCGACCAACGAGCCGCCGAGACGCAGCAGCGGCGCAGCGTACTCCAGCACCACCGGCGCCGACGCCACCGCGCGGGCCGTCACAACGTCATGAGAGCGCAGTCCCTCCTGCCACTCCTCCGCTCGCAGGTTGACCGTGACCGCATTGGACAGGCCCATGGCCGCCGCCGACCGGTCCATGAACGCGACCTTGCGCGACACGCTCTCCACCAGCGCCCAGCGGCAGGCTGGCAGGGCGGCGGCCAGCGCCAGCCCGGGCAGGCCGGCGCCGGCACCAAGATCCGCGGCGGTCCGGGCGCCGGTGACCGCTTCGACCTCGAGGCCGACCAGCGAATCGGCCACGTGCTGGTCGACCGCCAGCCCCGGGTCTCGCACCGTCGTCGGCGCGCGATCGTCGGTCGCGATCACCGACAGCAATGCCCCCAGTTGCGCCGCCTGGACATCGCTCAGGTCATAGCGGCGAACCAGCTCCGCCAGGCGCGAACGTGCCGCCGCCGGAAGGGGCGCCGTTGCCACACCACGACTCACGGGACCCCCCGTGGTCATGCCCTGCCGTCGTCCTCGCTGGCACCGAGCGCACGCCGGCGCTCGATGAAGTCGCCGTAGCGCTCCTGCATGTCGCGCAGTCGCTGGGTTGCGTATGCATCGATGTCCTCGTTGAGCGCGCCCTCGAGCACTGGAAGCACGTCGTCCACCAGTGCCGCCCCGCGGGCCATCCATTGGTAGTAGCTGCGACCGCCGTGGCCGTATGGCCCGTACAGGCGCGAACGGGGAAAGCGCGCGACCAGCCAGTGAAACAGCGCCTCGTGCCGCACGTGCATGCGCAGCGTCACCTGTGGCTGCTTGCCGTCGCCCCCGAACGAGCCCTCGCCGACGAGGATCCCGACTACCACGCCGCGCTCGAAATCACTGAGCTCGCTCACGCCGGGGATTGTTTCACCGCCGAGTAAAACGTGAAACATTCGGCCCGGCGCTGGCGATCACAGCGCCGGTTCGCGCCGCCGCGGTGGCGCACACGGCCGCCCACCCGACGTGCGCTAACCGCGCGCGGGTGCCACGACGAGATACCGCTCGGGCTCTTCGCCCTCGCTGTACGTCTCGACGTCGCCGCGCTCGCGCAGGTACTCGTGCACGATGCGCCGCTCGGAGGCCGGCATCGCCTCCAGCTCAACCGGACCACCATTGCGCACCGCCTCGTCGGCGGCCTCGTCGGCCTCGCCCTCCAGCGTGGCCTGGCGACGCGCCCGGTACCCGTCCGCGTCGATGGAGATGCGCGTGTCGCCCGGCCCACCCTGAAACACGATCCGCTGCGCAAGGTGCTGCACGGCGTCGATCGTCTGGCCGCGGCGTCCGATCAGCAGGCCGACGCCCTCCCCCTCAACGTTGCCACTCAGCTCGCCGGGCGACTCGCGAACCTCCACGCGGGCCTCGAGCCCCAGGGCATCCACGATCTCCTCGAGCAGTTCCTGCAGCTGCTCGACGGGGGATCCGGCGTCCGTGGCGTCCGCTTCCACGCTCATCGCCGCCGACCCGATCGCTTCTTCTTACGTCGCGGTGGTGGGGGTGGGGGCGTGCTTGGGGCCGCCGCGCGTGCCTTCGTAACCGCCGTGCCTTCCGCGCCCACCGTGGCCAGCTCCGGCTCCGGCTCTGCGCTGCGCCCCGGCAGCAGCCCGGCCAGCACGCCCCCGCCGCCGCTGCCGTTGCTGCCCGTTGGCGCTGGTGGCGGCGTTCCCATCGACCGGCGCACGAAGTACTGCTGGCCGAGCGTCCACAGGTTGGTGGTGATCCAGTAGACGAGCACACCAGCCGGAAAGCGGAAGATGAACGCCGTGAACACCAGCGGCAGCAGGATCATCAGCCGGCGCTGATTGGGATCGGCGCTGGCCGACATCAGCAGCGTCGAGGCCAGCTGCGACCCGATGTACAGCGCCAGCAGCACGACGAGCACGACGCCCGTGGCCTGCGCGGTGATGTCGGGGATGAACAGGAACCTCGCCGAGTGCGGCGCCACCTGGTTGCAGCTCACGCTCTGGATCTGGCTGGCGGTCAACTTGCTCACGCTCGACACGTGGAAGTGCGCGGCGATCTCGGGCCCGCAGATGTCGGTCTTGAGGTTCTGGCGCAGTGCGTAGAACAGCGAGATCAGCACCGGCAGCTGCAGGACCAGCGGGAGACACGACGCGAACGGGTTCACGTTGTTCTCCCGGTAGAGCTTCATCGTCTCTTCGGACTGGCGCTGCTTGTCGTCCTTGTACTTCGCCTGCAGCTCCTTCAGCTGTGGCGCGAGCTGCTGCATCTTCTGCATCGAGCGGAACTGCTTCATCGTCAGCGGCAGCAGCACCAGGCGCACGAGCACCGTCAGGCCGACGATGGCCAGACCCCAACTCCCCCCGACGAGATGCTTGTGCAGGAACACAAGGATCGCCGCGAAGACGTCGATGATCGGACCGAACGCGCTCTGGATGATGTTGGCGAGGAGCAAGGGAGTTGGCGTTGGAGAGGTCGGCGGTCGCTCGGGGCTAGCGGGCGGGACGGCCGGCGTGCGACTTGAACAGCGTCTGCGCTTCGACCGGGTCGAAGCCACCCGGGCTGAAGGGGTTGCAGCGCAGCAAGCGCCAGCCTGCGAGCACCAGTCCCCTCAGTATGCCGTACCGCTGAATCGCCTGTACGCCATAGCGCGAGCATGTCGGTTCATAGCGACAGCGGCGCGGCAGGGCGGGAGAGATGAAGCGCTGGTACCCGACGATCGGCGCCACCACGACGGCCCTCGCTGCGCGTGCGAACCGCCCCCCGACCGTGCGGTCGGACCCGACCGCGTCGGCAGCAGGCTCGTCGCCGTGATGGTCGTGCGCGCGGCCGTGCGCATGCGTGTGAGCGCCCGCGCTCATGCTCCCCACTCCACAGCGTCCCCCACCCCATCGTCCTCATCCTCGGAAGCCGTCTCCACCGCGGCTGCCCCCTTGTCGAGCAGGCCGGCGCGCACGAACAGCTCATCGAGGGCGCCCTCGACACCCTCGAGACCCTCGCGCTCGGCCAACTCCCGCACCTCAGGGCGCGCGATGATCACCAGGTCCTGCCCATTGGGGACGAGCGCCTCGCGCTGGGCAAACGCTTCGCGCAGCAGTCGCTTGACGTGGTTGCGATCAACCGCGCCGCCGACCTTGCGGGAGACCGAAAGGCCCAGGCGCGGGCGGTCGGCCTCGCCGGTTGGAAACGCATACAGCACGAGATGGCGGTTGCCGACCGAGCGCCCCTGACGGTAGACGCGGTCGAACTCCGCGCTGCGCGACAACCTCCCACGGCGGGCGCGCGTGGTCATCGCCGGTCCCGGCTGAGGCCTTCCATCGCTGCGCCGGCGCTCATCGGGTCGCGCTCCTGCCACCGGCGAAGCGCAACGATCACACCGTGAGGCGCTTGCGGCCCTTCGCGCGGCGTCGCTTGAGCACGAGCCGGCCGGCCCGGGTCTGCATCCGCTCGCGAAAGCCGTGCGTGCGTGCGCGCTTGCGCTTCTTTGGTTGGTAGGTGCGTTTCATGATCTGAAGCTCTCTGGGCGTCCCACGCGCAGCCCTCAGCGCCCGCGACGGCCACCCGAGTATAGCCCGCGCTGGCCCCCGAGCTTTTTCCCGCCATTTGCGAGTACGTCCCCTCTGGCGGCTCGGCCGCGCCGGATGCCTTGGGTATAGTCGCGGCCGCCGGATCCCCCGCGGATCCCCCCACCCACAGTGTCCATCGCCACGCTCGGAGGAGCGCGTCGTCGCCTGCCGTGTCCAACGACCTGAACCACATCTGGCCCCAGGTGCAGTCGCACCTCGCGCGGGCGGTCGATGAATCCACCTACCGCATCTGGCTGGAGCCCCTGGATGCCGTCGAGTTGCGCGACGGCCGCCTCATCGTCGCAGCACCACAGCGCACCCGCTCCTGGATCGCCGACCGCTTCGGTCGCCTGCTGCAGACGTGCGTGGCCGCCACGCTCGGGCCGGAGGTCACCGTCGATCTCATCGCCTGCCGATCAGCGGTCCTCCACCCGGCCACGACCCGGCACCGCGCGTTTCGCGCGCGCCGGCTCTCCCGACTCCACACCACCCGACGTCGATCCCCTCCCACGCCTGCGCGAGCCCGCTCTCAACCCCAAGCTCACCTTCGAGCACTTCGTCATCGGCGACGGCAACCGTCTCGCCCACGCCGCCGCGCTCGCGGTCGCCGAGATGCCATCCCAGGCCTACAACCCCCTCTTCCTCTGTGGTCCGCCCGGCCTCGGCAAGACGCACCTCCTGCACTCCATCGCCACTTTCCTGGCGACGCACGCGCCCGAGCTCACCGTCCGCTACACGACGGGCGAGTCCTTCACCGCACAGTTCCTCGCCTCGCTGCGTGGCGGATCGGTCGACGACTTCAAGCAGCGCTACCGCCGCGTCGACGTCCTGCTCGTCGACGACGTCCAGTTCCTCGAGCGTAAGGCCCGCACCGAGGAGGAGTTCTTCCACACCTTCAACGCCCTCTCGGACATCGGCAGCCAGCTCGTCGTCACCTCCGACCGCCTGCCCCGGGACCTCGAGGACCTCGAGGACCGCCTGCGCGAGCGCTTCGAGGCCGGCCTGGTCGCCGACATCCGCCCCCCCGACCTCGCCACCCGCCTCACGATCCTGCGCAAGCGCGTGCACCAGGACAACGTCCCACTCAGCGATCCCTGCGCCCTCCAGGTCATCGCCGAGCGCGTCGACCTCAACGTGCGCGCCCTCGAGGGCGCGCTCATCCGCGTCGTCGCCTTCGCCTCGCTCACCGGACGCCCACTGTCCCCCGCCCTCGTTCAGGAGGTGCTCGACACCCTCTACCCGGCACCGGCACCGACGCGCGCGTCCGTGGCCACCATCACCTCGGCGGCGTGCGAGCACTTCGGGCTCACCGCCCGACGAGCTCCTCTCGCCCACCCGCGCGACGCGCATCGCCTGGCCCCGCCAGGTCGCCATGTACATCGCCCGCGAGCTGACCGACGAGTCCCTCCCCGCCCTCGGCCGTCAGTTCGGAGGCCGCGACCACACCACGGTTCTGCACGCCTGGCGGCGCACCTCCGAGCGCATCGCCAGCGACGAACAGGCTCGCCACACCGTCCACAGCCTCCTCACCCGCCTCGGCGAGAACCCTGCCGACCGGAGCTCTTGAGAGACTTCCCCTGACCCCTGTCCACAGGTCGCCCCGGCGCCAACGCCCAGCAACCTGGCGGCCCGGCGGCACTTGTCCACATCCCCACACCTACTGCTTCCCCTATCTCCTTCTTCTCCTAGATCATCATTGTGAAGCTTTCCCTCCGTACCCCCGAGCTCATCGCGCAACTGCAGACCGTCACGCGCGTGGCTTCGACGCGCAGCGCGGTGCAGGCGCTGTCGGGCGTCAAGCTCGCGGCCGGCGCCAGCGCCGAGCTCCTGGCCACCGACACCGAGGTCGGCCTGCGCGTTCCCCTCGAGGCCGAGGTCGAGCGCCCCGGCGAGGTCGTCGTTCCCGCCCGCCTCTTCCTCGACGTCGTTCGGGCGCTGCCCGCCGACGCGGTGACGCTGGAGCTGCGCAGCGCCGAGCAGGACCTCGAGATCGTCTCGGGCTCAGCCACGTTTCATCTGCGCACGCTGCGCCTCGACGACTTCCCCCCGCTTCCGTCTCCCGACGAGCAGTCGCGGGTCAGCGTCCCGGCCCAGGCGTTCGCGGACACGGTGGGCAAGGTCGCCCGCTCGGCATCGCGCGACGAGACACGCCCGGTGCTCACCGGGATCCTCGTGTCGGCCTCCGGACAGGAGCTGCGCATGGTGGCCACCGACTCCTACCGGCTCAGCGTCATGGAGACGGCGCTGGAGACGCCGCTGGCCGGCAGCTTCGAGGCGAACGTGCCGGCCCGCGCCCTGCAGGAGCTCGCGCGCATCGCCCAGCACGTGGCGGCGGAGGAGTTGGCCGTCAGCGTCGGTCACAACCAGGCCGTCTTCGAGGTCGGCGGTGTGGTGCTGTCGTCGCGCCTGATCGACGGTCAGTTCCCGAACTACCGTCAGCTGCTGCCCGACGCCGTCGAGCACGAGCTGCGCATCTCCAGCGCGGAGTTGGCGGACGTCGTGCGCCGGGTGAGCCTGCTGGCGCAGAAGAACGCCCCGCTGCGCCTGACCTTCGACGAGGGCGAGCTGACCGTCTCGGCCCAGACCCCCGACGTCGGCGAGGCCTCCGAGGTGTTGCCGGTGCCGTTCAAGGGCGAGCGCTTCGAGATCGGCTTCAACCCGGAGTTCCTGCGCGATGGGGTGGAGAGCGTCGACGACGGCGACCTGCTGGTCAAGCTCATCAGCCCGCTGCGCCCCGGCCTGATCGAGTCGGCCGACGACGGCGGTTTCGTCTACCTGATCATGCCGATCAGGCTCAACGTCTAGCGGCCGGATCCGCCGGGCCGTGCACGCCGCGTCCACTACCGTGGTGAGCGTGGTCTCCTCATGTTCGTGACGTCGCTCAGCCTGCGCGACTTTCGTTGCTACGAGCGCGCCGAGGTCGGCTTCGGCCCCGGCCTGAATGTGCTCCACGGCCCCAACGGGGCGGGGAAGACGAACCTTCTGGAGGGTGTGTACTTCGGCTGCACCGGCCGCTCGTGCCGGACGAGCAACGAGCGCGAGGTCGTGCGCTTCGGGCAGGGGGTCACGCGCGTGCAGGTCCGCGCGCGCGACCTGCAGGCGCCGCAGACGACACACGAGCTGAGTGTCGGCTTCGCCCCCGGCGAGCCCAAGCGCCTGCAGTTCGACGGCGCCGACGTCGACCGCCTGGTCGACGTGGTCGATCGTCCCGCTGGTGAGCGTGTTCCTTCCCGATCGGCTGGAGCTGATCAAGGGCCCTCCCGCCCTGCGCCGCGCCCACCTCGACCAGGTGGTCGGCGCGCTGTGGCCATTGCGCGCCGCCACTCGCCGCGCGTACGCCCAGGCGCTGGCCCAGCGAAACGCGCTGCTGGCGCGCCTGCGCGCCGGGCGCGGGGCCGCCGCGAGCCTGGATGCGTGGGACGAGGAGCTGGCCCGCCATGCCGTCGCGCTGTCGGCCGACCGCGCCGCGGCGACCGAGCTACTGGCGCCGAGATTTCCCCTCCAGGCCGAATCGCTCGGCCTGTCCGGCGCGGCCGCCCTGCAATACCGACCGCGGTCGAGCGCCGCTGACGCCGAATCGTTCGTGGCCGAACTGCGTGAGCGCCGCGCCGGCGAGATCGACCGCGGCTTCAGCGCCCACGGCCCACATCGCGACGACCTCGTCCTGCTGCGCGACGGCCACGATCTGCGGACCTACGGCTCGCAGGGCGAGCAACGGCTCGCCCTGCTGGCCCTGCTGCTGAGCGAGCGCGAGACGCTGGCCGAGTCGCGCGGTCGCGCCCCGGTGATGCTGCTGGACGACGTCATGAGCGAGCTCGACGCCGACCGCCGCCAGCGCCTCGTACACCGAGCTGGCGCGCGACGGTCAGAGCCTGATCACGACGACCGATCTCGCCCATGTGCCGGGGGCCGACGCGCCGGGGGTCGCCCGGCTGCGGGTGGCCGACGGCGCGGTGCTGCAGGAGGTGCTGGCCGCATGAGTGCGCCGGCCGGCCACCGCCGCGCCCCCCGCCCGGTGGCGCTCGCCGTGGAGCGCCTGCAGCAGGCGCTGGCGCCGGCCACGACACTCGCCCGCGTCCAGGCCTGCTGGCCGGCCGCGGTGGGCGAGACGATCTCCGGCGCGGCCCATCCGACGGCCGAGCGCGACGGCGTGCTGACGGTCTCCTGTGACGCCGCGGTGTGGGCGGCCGAGCTGCAGATGATGGGCCCGGAGCTGGTCGCGCGCCTCAATGCGGCACTCGGCGAGGCGCTGCTCGACGGGGTTCACTGCCGGACGGTCTGAGCGCGTCCGTGACGGCTTGTCCACAACTGTGTGGACAGCGCGTGTCGATCGCCGTGCGGGGGCCGTGCGGCGCGCGCGTGCGGGACACCCTTTTTCCCGCATTTGCAGGCATTTTGGATCGCTGTGGGGTCCGGGTTCCGGGGCCCGGTGTGCTATTGTTCTGTCTACCCGAACTCGCCCCGGTCCGCGGTGCTCGGCACCCGGAAATCCGGGGCGTTCTCACGTCATCGGAGGCTTCTTGGCGAACGAAGGAAACCACTCGGCCGGCGGGCCGGAGCGCAACGGGGTCAACGACCCGAACATGCGCGGCGGCAGCTACGACGCCCAGGACATCACCGTCCTCGAGGGCCTCGAGGCTGTGCGCAAGCGCCCCGGCATGTACATCGGCTCGACCGGTGTGCTCGGCCTGCACCATCTCGTCTACGAGGTGGTCGACAACTCCGTGGACGAGGCCCTGGCCGGCTACTGCACCGAGGTCAGCGTCACGATCCACCCCGACAGCTCGATCACGGTCGTCGACAACGGCCGCGGCATCCCGGTGGCCATCATGGAGAAGGAGGGTCGCCCGGCCGTGGAGGTCGTGCTCACCGTCCTGCACTCGGGTGGGAAGTTCGGCGAGGGCGGCGGCTACAAGGTCTCCGGCGGCCTGCACGGCGTCGGCGTCTCCGTCGTCAACGCGCTGTCCGAGCAACTGCTCGTCGAGGTTCGCCGCGACGGATACCACTGGAGCCAGGAGTACTCGCGCGGGGCCAAGCAGCAGGAGCTTCAGCAGGGCGCGCCGCTGACCGCCGGCGAGGAGACGGGCCTGACGGTGACCTTCCTGCCCGACGCCGAGATCTTCGAGACGCTCGACTTCGACTTCCGCACGCTGGAGGAGCGCCTGCGCGAGACCGCGTTCCTGACCCGCGGGCTGAAGATCTCGATCGTCGACGAGCGCGGCGAGGGTCATGCCGCCTCCTTCCAGTACGACGGCGGCATCCAGGACTTCGTCGCCTACCTGAACGAGAACAAGGACGTCGTGCACAAGAAGGTCGTGTACTTCGACGGCGAGAGCGACGAGGGCGCGGTCGAGGTGGCGATGCAGTGGAACGCCTCCTACCAGGAGTCGGTGCACTCGTTCGCCAACAACATCAGCACCCGCGAGGGCGGCAGCCACCTCAGCGGCTTTCGCTCGGCGCTGACGCGCACGCTGAACAAGTACGCACGTGACCATGGGCTGCTGAAGGAGAAGGACACGAGCCTGTCCGGCGACGACGTGCGCGAGGGTCTGACGGCGGTGATCTCCGTCAAGCTGCGCGACCCTCAGTTCGAGGGTCAGACCAAGACCAAGCTCGGCAACCCGGGCATGGCCGGGTTCGTGGAGTCGATCGTCAACACCGGCCTGGCCGAGTTCCTGGAGGAGAACCCCAGCGAGGCGCGCTCGGTGATCACCAAGTCGATCGACGCCGCCCGCGCCCGTGAGGCCGCGCGCAAGGCCCGCGACCTCACCCGCCGCAAGTCCGCGCTGGAGAACTCGACGCTGCCGGGCAAGCTGGCCGACTGCTCGGTCAAGGACCCGGCGCTGGCCGAGCTGTTCGTCGTCGAGGGCGACTCCGCCGGCGGCTCGGCCAAGCAGGGCCGCGACCGCAACACCCAGGCCGTCCTGCCGCTGCGCGGCAAGATCCTCAACGTCGAGAAGAGCCGCATCGACAAGGTCCTGCAGAACACCGAGATCCAGGCGCTCATCACCGCCATCGGGACCGGCGTGCGCGAGGAGTTCAACATCGAGAACGCCCGCTACCACAAGGTCGTGCTGATGACCGACGCCGACGTCGACGGGGCCCACATCCGCACGCTCGTGCTGACGCTGCTGTTCCGCGAGATGCAGGAGCTCATCGAGGCCGGCTACGTGTACATCGCCAAGCCGCCGCTGTACAAGATCAAGCAGGGCAGCCGCGAGCGCTACATCGAGAAGGACTCAGAGCTCGAGGAGATCCTGCTGTCGGACAAGTGGGACAGGATCGAGATCTTCGACCGCCACGCGACGCCGTTCAAGCTCTCCGAGGCGCGCTGGCAGCGCTTCACCCGACTGCTGAAGCAGTACGAGGGCTGGGCGTCGGCGATGCGCGCCGACCACGGCCACGACGTGGTCACGTTCCTGGAGGAGTCCTCGCTGCTCGGCGAGCAGGTCATGAGCGCCGACGCGGCGGTCGAGCTGCTCGCCCGCGAGGGCATCGTCGGCGAGACGCACGCCACCCAGCTGGAGGACAGCGACCCGCTGGAGATCCGCGTCAAGGCCGTCGAGGTCAAGACGGGCTTCGCCCGCACCCATCGCCTGGCCCGCACGCTGTTCGACTCCACCGAGTACCGCCAGCTCGCCCGCGTGCACGCGCAGCTGGTCGAGCTGGCCGGCACGCCGGCGTTCGATGTCCGCCTCGGCGACGCGCGCGAGGATGCGCCCTCGTTCGAGGCCCTGCGCACCGCCGTGCTCAGCGTCGCCCAGAAGGGCGTCAAGCTGCAGCGCTTCAAGGGGCTCGGGGAGATGAACGCCGATCAGCTCGGCGACACCACGATGAACCCCGCCACGCGCACACTTGCGCAGGTGACCCTCGAGGACGCCGCGGTGGCCGACCGCATCTTCTCGATGCTCATGGGCGACCAGGTCGAGCCGCGCCGCGAGTTCATCGAGGAGAACGCCCGAGCCGTGGCCAACCTGGATGTGTAAGGAGGTGACATCGCATGGCTAGCACCGACGTGATCGGCGGCGGCAACATCGAGCCGCGCGCGCTCGAGGAGGAGATGCGCACCGCGTATCTGGACTACGCGATGTCGGTGATCGTCGGGCGCGCGCTGCCCGACGTGCGCGACGGCCTCAAGCCGGTGCACCGCCGCGTGCTCTACGCGATGAACGAGCTCGGCCTCGGGCCGACCCGCTCGTATTCCAAGTGCGCCAAGATCGTCGGCGAGGTGATGGGCAACTATCACCCGCACGGCGACTCGGCGATCTACGACACGCTCGTGCGCATGGCGCAGGACTTCTCGATGCGCTACATGCTCGTCGACGGGCAGGGCAACTTCGGCTCCGTCGACGACGACCCCGCCGCGGCCATGCGCTACACCGAGGCCCGCCTCGCGCGCATCGCCACCGAGATGCTGCGCGACCTCGACGCCGACACCGTCGACTTCGTGCCCAACTACGACGGCTCCAAGCGCGAGCCGCTGGTGCTCCCGTCGCGCTTCCCCAACCTGCTGGTCAACGGGGCGTCGGGCATCGCCGTGGGCATGGCCACCAACATCCCGCCGCACAACCTGCGCGAGGTGATCGCCGCCACCATCGCCTACATCGACGACCCCGAGCTCGAGGCCGAGGGCCTGATGCGTCACATCAAGGGCCCGGACTTCCCCACCGGCGGGATCATCCTGGGCCGCGACGGCATCCGCGACGCGTACGAGACCGGGCGCGGTCGCGTGCGCGTGCAGGCCCGCGCGCACATCGAGCCGCTGTCGCACGGCAAGGAGGCGATCGTCGTCACCGAGCTGCCCTTCATGGTCAAGAAGGGCGGCGACACGGGGCTGATGGTGAAGATCAAGGACCTCGTCGACGAGAAGAAGATCACCGAGATCTCCGACCTGCGCGACGAGTCCGACAAGCGGGGCATGCGCCTGGTCATCGAGCTCAAGCGCGACGCGATCCCCAAGGTCGTGCTCAACAAGCTCTACAAGCACACGCCGATGCAGACGACCTTCGGCGTGAACATGGTCGCGCTGGTCGACAACGTTCCGCGCACGCTGAACCTGCGCTCGGTCATCCACAACTACGTCGCGCACCAGCGCGAGGTGATCGTGCGGCGTACCAAGCACGAGCTGTCCGAGAAGGAGGCGCGCGCCCACATCCTCGAGGGCCTGCTGATCGCGCTCGACAACCTCGACGCGATCATCGAGCTGATCCGCGGGTCGCGCGACCGCGACACCGCGCGCGAGCACCTGGTGGAGCGCTTCCAGCTCAGCCACATCCAGGCCACCGCGATCCTCGACCTGCGCCTGTCGCAGCTGACCGCCCTGGAGGCCGACTCGATCAAGACCGAGCACGCCGACGTCACCGAGCGCATCCGCGAGCTGCGCGACATCCTCGGCGACGAGTCACGCGTGCTCGCCGTGATCAAGGAGGAGCTGACGGAGATCTCCGAGCGCTTCGGCGACGAGCGGCGCACCGAGATCACCCACTCCGGGGACGAGATCGACATCGAGGACCTGATCGCCGACCAGCAGATGGTCATCACGATCACCCACTCGGGCTACATCAAGTCGCTGCCGCTGGCCACCTATCGCCAGCAGCACCGCGGCGGGCGCGGGATCACCGGGATGGACATGAAGGACGGTGACTTCATCGAGCACCTGTTCATCACCTCCACCCACGACTACCTGCTGTTCATCACCAACCGGGGCAAGATCTACCGCTCCAAGGTGTACGACCTGCCCGAGGCGCAGCGCACCGCCAAGGGGCGCGCCCTGGTCAACATCCTGCCCCTGCGCGAGGGCGAGCGCGTGCAGTCGGTGCTCTCCACCCGCGACTTCACCGAGGGCAAGTACCTGATCTTCGCCACCCGCAAGGGCATGGTCAAGAAGACCGAGTTCCTGGCCTACAACACCCCGATCAAGGCCGACGGCATCATCGCCATCAAGATCAACGACGACGACGAGCTCGTCGCCGTGCGGCGGACGAGCGGCGACGACGACATCCTGATGGTCTCCCACGACGGCAACGCGGTGCGCTTCCATGAGTCCGACGTGCGCTCGATGGGCCGTGACACCGCCGGCGTGCGAGGCATGAACGTCTCCCAGAAGGGCAACTCCGTGCTGGCCATGGATGTCGCGCGCGACGATCAGGAGCTGCTCGTCGTCACCGAGAACGGCTATGGCAAGCGCTCGAGCATCGGGGAGTACCGCAAGACCAAGCGCGGCGCCATGGGCGTCAAGACGATCACCCTGACCGACCGCAAGGGCGGCCTGGCCGGTGCGCTGGTCGTGCGCGAGCACGAGGAGCTCGTGTTCATCTCCAGCGGCGGCATGGTGCAGCGCACCTCGGTGCGCGGGATCAACCGCTACGGCCGCGCCTCCCAGGGCGTCCGGGTCATGAACCTCAAGGATGAGGACGTGGTCAGCGCGATCGCCCTGGTGGTCGAGAACGATGAGGACACCGCGGCGCCGGTGGCCGAGGACGCTCCGCCGACCGTCGCCGGATCCGACGGAGCGCCCGACCTGGGGTCCGCCGACGCGGAAGAGGTCGTCGACCCGGCGCAACCCGACGAAGACTGACCGCCGCCGCTAGGTCTTGTCAGCGCCTTCCGCTACTCTGGCCGTACCAGAGAAAGGAGGTGGTCCTAACCTTGTCTGACAGAACTCGCGGGACCCTGGAGGTGCCCGGCCGCTAGGTCGGGAGGCTGGACCGCTTAGCGGAATCCAACCCGGGACACCCCGAGACGGTCGCCGGCAGTGGTCCCTCCGGCAGCAGCAGACCGCCTTGGATCATCCAGTCAGTGATGTGCCGAGGGGCGCCGGCTAGTCGAGCCGGCGCCCCTCGCCGTTTCTCGGCCGAGCGACACCGGAGAGCCGGTGTCGCGCCGTCGTCGGCGGGCCGGCGCTACGCCGCGGCGGGCAGGTACGCCCGCCAGGTGGCGGGGATGGTGGGGGAGGCCACCGTGATGAAGATCTCCGCCCTCGGCGGGCGCGGAGTTGTGCGCGGATGCATGTTGGCCTGCCGGGGCAGGCGGTCGCCCTTGCGCCGGTTGCAGGGCGCACACGAGGCGACGATGTTCTCCCAGGTCGAGTCGCCGCCCTTGCAGCGCGGGATCACGTGGTCGACGGTCAGGTTCGAGCGGGCCCCGCAGTACTGGCAGGTCCAGCCGTCGCGCGCGAACACGGCGCGGCGCGTGATCTTGCGCCGGTGCGCGTCGCGGGGCACGTGCACATAGCTGACCAGGCGGATCACCGCGGGGCGTGACATCGTCGCGCGCTCGGAGCGCAGCGCCCACGCCCCCTCCTCAACCAGCTCGGCCTTCTGCTTGAGCACCAGCACCACGGCACGGCGCACCGAGCACACGTTGATCGGCTCAAACGTCGCATTGAGAACGAGCACCCGGCCACTGTCACGCCCACGCCGTCGGTGCTCATCGGACGGCGTGGACTGTGCTGGAGCCGGTGGAACAGCGCTCTCCACGGTGCCCGGAGTGTAGCGGGGCGGCCCGCCGGCGCGATTGAAAGTCGCGTTACCGCGCGGCCGGGTAGGAGCCGAGCACGTGCACCGCGTCGCAGTGCCCGCGCAGCGCGGCGAGCGCCTGCGCGACCGCCGGCGCGGCCTCCCCGCCGTCGAGGTCGACGAAGAACATGTAGTTGCCCAGGCGGGAGCGCTGCGGGCGCGACTCGATCTTGGTCAGGTTGACGTCGCGCAACGCGAACTCGTTCAGGCAGGCGACGAGCCACCCCGGGTGGCCGGCGCCGGAGCCCCAGAACACCAGCGACGTCTTCCAGGGGGCCTCGCCGCCCGGTGCCGCCGCCGGGTCGGGGGGACGGTCGTCGGGGTGGCGGGCCAGCCACACGAAGCGGGTCTCGTTGTCATGGCGGTCCTCCACGCCCTCGCGCAGCACCACGCATCCGTAGATGTCCGCCGCCAGCGCCGGGCCGAGGGCGGCCCAGCTCGGCTCGTCGGCCTCGGCGACGACGCGCACCGCCTCGGCGGTCGAGTTGGCGCTGCGCACCGTCGCCTGGGCCAGATGCTCGCGCAGGAAGCCGGCGCACTGGCCGGCCGGCTGCGGATGAGACACGACCGTCGTGATGGCGGTGAGGTCGACCGGCGCGTGCGCGATCAGGCACTGGCGCACCGGGAGCACGAGCTCCCCGACGATGCGCACGTCGCTGGCCTCGCCGGCCAGCGCGTCGAGGGTGACCGTGACCGGCCCCTCGATCGAGTTCTCGATCGGGACGATCGACCAGCGGACCGCTTCGGACTGGACCGCCATGACCGCCTCGTGGATGCTGCCCAGGGGCACCGGCCGCACGCGCTGCGCGTCCACGCCGAGGCGCAGCGCCGTCTCGCTGAACGTCCCGCGCGGGCCCAGGTAGCCGACGCGCGGGGCCCCACCGCGCAGGGGGTGCGCGCCCTCAGCGGGCGCCGTTGTCGGGTCCATCCGCTGCGGGGCTCGCCAGCGCGATGCGCACGGCCTCGGACTCCTCGGGCGACAGCTCGAGCTCGCTGTGCCCGTCATGCACCTGCTTGGCGTACAGCCGTGCCTGGTCGCGGTGGTGGATCGACGACAGCACGATGCCCGAGCGGGTCGCGTCGAGCAGCGCGATCGACATCGACTGGTGGCCGGACATCTCGTTGTAGGCGTCGTAGCGCACGAGCGCGCGGTGGGCGATCGCTCCGCGCAGATCCGTCTCCGGCGGCCGTCAGGCGCCCGTCGAGCCGCTCGGCCACCTCGGCCACGTAGTCGCGCAGGGCGTCGAAGGCGGCGTCCATCTCGGCGGCGTGTGCGACGAGGTCGCTGGCGCCCGTCTCGCCCAGCACCACCCGCTGGGCGGCGCGCAGCCGGCGCAGCGCCAGCGCCAGCGCCAGGCAGCCGGCCAGGGCGAGCACCGCCACCGCTGCGGCGGCGATCGCGACGATGCCCTGCGTGTCGGTGATCGTGGCGTCCACTTCGGGCACAAGTTAGCCGCTCGGCCCGCGGTCACCGAGCCCGCCCCGCCCGCCGCTCGCTACGGGCTGAAGACCGCGGGGAACTTGCCCTGGTTATTGGCGACGTTCTTCTCGCCGGGGACGGGGAGCACGTAGGCGGTCACGCTCGCCGGGACCTGCAGCGGCACGCCCGCCACCGTGACCGGCACCGTGTAGGTCTGGCCGGGCTTGGTCAGGGGAACGGTCTTCGTGGCCGAGCGCGTCTGGCCCTCGGCGGCCACCGACACCTGCACGCCCACACCGGTCTCGTTGTTCTCGCCGGTGTTGTCGAACGTCACCGAGAAGGTCGGATTGGCCCCGCCGGAGATGTTGTTGACCGCCGGCGCCGGGTTGAGCGTGGTGCCGCCGACGCTGACGCTGATCAGGGCGTGCCCATGGGTGCCGGGCGCGAGCGCCGTGCCGTTGGTGCCGGTCCCGGCCGCGCCGGTCAGACGGGAGGCCACCGTGCCCTCCTGCAGCCAGCTGAGGTCGTTCAGCCACACCGAGGAGGGCAGGGCCGCCGGCGAGATGTTGTTGGCGTTCAGCTCCTGGGCGATGAGCGGGGTGACGCGATCCTGGAAGACGACGTCGGAGGCGACGATCCGCAGCATGTCGCCGGTGATGCGCTTGAGCGCCGTGCCCGCGGTGTTGAGCCCGCCGAGCGCGACCGGCATCGCGCTGGTGGTGTCCGCCACCGCCTCCTCGCGCATGTCCAGCGCCAGCATCGAGGGCGAACTGGGCGGCGTTGAGGCCGCTCGGAACGCTCAGGCCCTTCGCGGTGCTGGCCTGCTGCTGGGCCTGGCGCGTGCAGCTGCGCCAGCTCCGGCTCGACCTGCGCCGCCGACTTGCCCTGCGCGCTGCCGAGGACATTGAAGAACTGCGCCGCCGACGGCCTGCGACTGCAGGCCGATCTGCACGACGTCGTTGTTGTAGTTGCGCAGCGCGTCGTGGCGCGCGCTGCTCTCGCAGCTCGAGATCAACAGCACCACGAGGAACAGCAGGATCAACCCCGCGCCGAACGCCACGCCCCGGCGGACCAGGTACGTCTGGTGGTCGGCCGCGCGCGCCGGCGGCCGTCGCGGGACGGCGTGGGCGCTGTGCTCTGGCTTGATGGGTGGCTGTGGCGGGCGGCTCGTCGTCGTCGAAGAACGACAAAAGACGCTCCTAGCAGGGGTGAAGGCGAGGGTCAGAGTATGACCCGCGCCGGGGATGCCGGCGTGGATGCAAGTTCTGCATCATCGCGCGCACTCCTGCGCTTGGGGCAGGAGGGGGTTGGGGACGGCGAACGCGAAGGAGGTGCACTCGCTGCACACCCTGCCCCACGGTGAAGGCCGGCGCACGCCCGCGCCCGCGTCCGCTCGCCCGCCGGTCGAGCGTGTGCTCGACCGCTACCGCCTGCTCGAGCGCCTCGGTGCCGGTGGCTTCGGCACCGTCTGGCGCGCCCAGGACGAGCGGCTCGACCGTGAGGTGGCGGTCAAGCGGATCGTCCTCGCCCCCGGCGCCTCGCCCGACCGGGTCACGCGCGAGGCGCTCGCATGCGCGCGCCTCGCGCACCCGGCCATCGTCGCCCTCTATGAGGCGGCCGCCGACGAGGACGCCTTCTATCTCGTGTCCGAGCTGGTGCACGGCGCCACGCTCGCGCAGCTCGTGCAGCGCGACGAGCTGACCGACGAGGCCGTGCTGGCGATCGGGCTGTCCCTGTGTGACGCGCTCGCCCACGCACACGAGCGCGGCGTCATCCATCGCGATGTCAAGCCCCACAACGTGCTCGTGCCGGCGACCGCCCGGGCCGCATCCGGCCGCCGCCAAGCTCGCCGACTTCGGCGGGGCCTGGATCACCGGCGAGGATCCGCTCACCCGCACCGGCGACGTGATGGGGACGCTCGCCTACATGGCTCCCGAGCAGGCCGAGGGCGGCGAGGTGGGGGTGGAGTGCGACCTGTACTCGTGCGCGCTCGTCTGCTTCGAGGCGCTCAGCGGCGTCAACCCGGTGCGCGGCGCCACCCCGGCGGCCACCGCTCGGCAGATCGGCACCGAGCTGCCCTCGCTGCGCGAGTACCGTCCCGACCTCCCCGGCGAGCTCGTCGCGGCGATCGACGTGGCGCTCGATCCGGTGGCCGAGTACCGGGCCGATCTGGGCGAGCTGCGCGACGCCCTCGCGGCGGCCTCGACGCCACGCCCGCGACGCCGGGGCTGGCTGCGTGCCCGGCGTGGCGCGGGCCGGGCCGGCGACGCGGCCGAGCGCTGGCCCGACGATGTCGAGCCGCCCGAGGACGACCGGCTCGACGACGACTTCGCCGGGACGCAGTCGTGGGACGGTGACACCGGCGTGACCCGGGCGCACCCCTCGCCGGCCGTCGCGCCGGCGTCGTCCGCGCGCGCGCCGATGGACTGGCCGACGGTGGCCTGGGAGGGTGGCGACCCGCCGGCGCTCGACGAGGCGACACGGCGCGAGCGCCTCGGCCGGGCTCGCGGGCACCGCGACGGCTGCGCCTGCGCGCCGTCGACGCCGAGCGCGGCCGGCCGGCGGCCGAGGCCGGGCCCGAGCGCGTGCGCCCGCCGCACGTGCCCGCGGTCGAGCCCGAGCCGCGCGAACGGGCGGCCGCCCCCCTGCGCCCGCCCGCGCGCCTGCTCGAGGGCGCCGGCGCCGGCGCCCTCGTGGCGGGCGCGCTGTACGGGCTGGGCGGCGCAACCCAGCAGATGGCCTTCGCGGCGGCGCTGCTCACCGCCGCGGGTGTCGGCCTGCTGCCACGGCTCGGGTGGTGGGCCGCCGCGCTCGCCGTATGCGGGTGGCTGATCGCGGCCCACGACCCCGGCAGTGCGCTGTTCGTCGCGGCCGCGGCGGCTCCCGGTGCCGATCCTGCTGCGTCGCCCGGGGCCGGCGTGGCCGGCGCCGGCGCTGGCGCCCCTTCTCGGTCTCGCCGGCCTGGCCGCCGCGTTCCCGGCGCTGGCCGGGCAGCTCACGTCCTGGCCGCGGCGCGCCGCCCTCGGTGCGCTCGGCTACTGGTGGCTGGTGCTCGCCGAGCCACTGCTGGCCCGCCACCTGTGGCTCGGTCCGGCGCCCGGCACGCCGCCGCGGGCGGTCTGGGAGAGCTCGATCGCGTCGGCGGCGCACCACGGCCTCGCGCCGCTGCTCACCACCGGCGTGCTGCTCGGGGCCGTGCTGTGGGCGGCCGGCGCGGCGGTGCTGCCGTGGGTGGTCCGTGGCCGGCACGCGCCCGTCGACGTCGTCGCTGCGACCGTGTGGGCGGCGGCGCTGGCGTCCGCGGCCCCGCTGATCGACCGCGGCGGGTTGACTGCGGTGGCCGGAGCGCCGCCCCGCGGGTTGGTGCTCGGAGCGGTCCTCGCCGGCCTGCTGGCCGTCACCGCCCGCGCCGCGAGAGGCGCGCCATGACCGTCCGCCACCCCCGAGACAAGGCCCCGGACGCCCCCCCGGACGCCCCGGACGACGCCCGGCCCGACGAGCGGGCCGACCCGGCCCGCCGACTGACGTAGCATGGCGTCGGCACGGCAGCCGTCGCCGGGCCCCGCCGTCACCGCCCCTTCTCGCTCATGGACGCGCGACGATACGGGGCCGGACTGCGGATCGCGCGCCCGGGACATCCGTCATGAACGTGCTCAGACACTTGGAGGAGATGCTTTCCGGCCTCGTCGAGGGGACGTTCGGTCGCGTGTTCCGCTCCGAGGTGCAGCCGATCCAGATCGCGCACAAGCTCGGCGCGCGAGATGCTCGAGCATCGCACGGTGTCGGTCTCGCGGGTGTACGTCCCCAACGAGTACGTCGTGTACCTCTCACCCCAGGACCGCGAGCGCTACGCCGAGGTCGAGGACGAGGTCATCGACGAGCTCGGCGCGTACCTGCTCGAGCACGCGCGCCGCGAGCAGGTGTCGCTGGCTTCGCGCCCGATCATCAGCTTCGCGACCGATGAGGAGTTGTCGCTCGGCGAGTTCGGCATCCAGGCGCGGCTGGTGCGCGCCGCCCACGAGGACGACGGCGACCCCGAGCAGGGCGAGCACGGCCACACGATGATCTACAGCACCTCCGAGCGCCATCGCGCGCCCGCTGACCACCAATCGACGCCGCCCGCACGCCGCGCGCGCTGCTGGTCGTCGACGGCCGGCGCATGCTCGTGCCGCCGCGGGGCGGCGTCATCGGGCGCAGCCGCGAGTGCGACATCGTGCTCGACGACAGCAACGTGTCGCGCCGCCACGCCGAGCTGAGCGTCAGGCCGCGACGGCTGGCTGATCGTCGACCTCGGCTCGACCAACGGCGTCACGTCAACGGCCGGCGCGGATCGAGCACTGCGAGCTGCTGCAGCCCGGGGACCGCATCGAGCTCGGCGCCACGACGCTGCAATTCGAGGAGCGCTAGAGCGATGGCGCACCGCCGGTGCAGCGCACCCATAGTAGGTTCGCCGTGTGCATGCGCGTGCGGATCGAGGTGAGCCGTGAGCCTGCAGCCGGTGTCGGTGGCGCTGAAGTTCGGCTTCATCGCCGTCATGTACCTGTTCCTGCTGTGGGTGTCGCGCAGCGCGCTGCAGGACCTGCGCCGGCCCGAGCGGCCCGTCGGCCTACCCGCCGGCGGGCCGACGCCACCGGCCTGTACCGCCGCGTCGGGCGGGCCGCGCCGCACGCGTCGGCGCCGAGCCGCGGCTGGTCGTCGAGCGCGCGCCCGGGCACGATCCGGGCATGATCTACGACCTCGAGCAGGGTGCCGTGCTCGGCCGCGGCGACGCAGGCCGAGATCCGCCTCGATGATCCGTTCGCCTCCGGGGCGCACGCGCGCATCTACACGCAGGGCAACCTGATGGTGATCGAGGATCTCGACTCGACCAACGGCACCTATCTCAACGAGGAGCTGCTGGACGGGCCGCGCCCGCTGCATCCCGGCGATCGCGTGCGCATCGGCGACAGCGAGTTCACGTATGAGGACTGAGCCCCGAGCGAGGGAGGCGGCGTCGCCGCGCCCCCGCCTGCCACTCTTCTGAGCTGACATGCTGCGTGTCGCCGACAGCTTCTCCGCCTCGGACACCGGTCGCCAGCGCCGGCACAACGAGGACTCGCTGCTCGCGCGCGTCCCGCTGTTCGTCGTCGCCGACGGCATGGGCGGCGCCCAGGCCGGCGAGGTCGCCTCGCACATCGCGGTCGAGACGTTCGCCGACGGCCTCGGCGCCGACGGACGCCGCCGCCGGAGGAGCGCCTGGCCGAACGCGTGCGGGCCGCCAACGCCCACATCCACGAGCTGCTCGCAGACCAACGTCGAGCAGGCCGGGATGGGCACGACGCTCACCGCGGTCTACGTCGGCGCGGAGGAGATCGCCATCGCCCACGTCGGCGACAGCCGCGCCTATCTGCTTGCGCGACGGCGAGCTGCTGCGCCTGACCGACGACCACTCGCTCGTCGACGAGCTGCTGCGCCAGGGCCGCCTCACGCCCGAGGAGGCCGAGGACCATCCCCAGCGCTCGATCATCACCCGCGCGCTCGGGCCCGAGCCCGAGGTCGAGGTCGACACGCGCACGCACCGCGGGCGCGCCGGCGACGTCTACCTGCTCTGCAGCGACGGCCTGACCTCGATGGTCCACGAGGCCGCGTGGCGCGAGATCCTGCGGCGCGAGAGCCGACCTGCGGGCGGCCGGCGCGGCGCTGATCGCGGCGGCCAACGCGGCCGGCGGACGCGACAACATCACCGTCCTGCTGTTCCGCCTCGAGGAGGTCGGCGACCCGCGCGACGGTGCAGCTCGATCAGCCGACGCGCGTGTCCGAGGCGGTCGGCGCACGCCACGCAGATCGTCGCCCGCGCCGCCGGGCTCGACGCCGGGGCCGACCCAGGTGCCTCTGCGGCGCGGGTCCGACGGGGCGGCGCGCCGGCCTCGCGCCGATGGCTCGGATCGGTGCCTGCTGGCCGACGTCGCTCCGTCTCCCCGCGGGCGATCGCCATCGGCCGACGTCGCCGCGCCCCAGTGCGCTCGCGCCCCGGCGTGTCCCGCGCCAGCCGCGCGGCCGCCGACGGCCCGCGCCGCCGCCGCCGCTGGCTCGGGCCGTCGCTGTTCCTCGCCTCGGTGCTCGCGATCCTCGTCCTCGCGCTCTACTTCGCCACCCAGGCCGTGTATTTCATCGGCACCGACAACCGCGGCTTCGTCGCGGTGTTCTCCGGGCTCCCCTACGAGCTGCCGCTGGGGGTCAAGCTCTACAGCCAGTACTACGTCTCGGGGGTGCCGGCATCGACGATCCCGCTCGCGCGCCGGCGGACGCTGCTCGATCACTCGCTGCGCTCGGTCAACGACGCCAGCACGCTCGTGCGCCAGCTCGAGCTCGGCAAGATCGCGGGGGCCTCGTGAGTCGCCGCCGCCTATGAACCGCCCGATCGTCCGCCTGTACGGCCTCGTGATCGTGATGTTCGCCCTGCTGATCGGCTTCACCTCGCGCTGGACCGTCTTCTCCGCCGCCAGCCTGCGCGACAACCCGCTCAACCAGCGCAGCCTGCTCGCGCAGGAGAGCATCCAGCGGGGGCCGATCCTCGCCGACGACGGCACCGTGCTGGCGCGCAGCGTGCGCGGCGCCGACGGGCTGTACTCGCGCCGCTATCCCGCCGACGGGCCTCTTCGCGCACGCCGTCGGCTACTCGTCGATCGACCATCGGCCAGGCCGGGCCTGGAGCAGTCCTACAGCAACTACCTCAACGGCACGACGTCGACCGGCCTGAGCGCGATCCTCGACCAGCTGCAGGGCCGCCGGCCACAGGGCGACAGCGTCAACACCTCGCTGGACCCGGCCGCCCAGCGCGTTGCCCTGCGCGACCTCGGCGGCCAGCCCGGCGCGGTCGTGGCGCTCGATCCGCACACCGGCGCGATCAAGGTGTTCGCCAGCGTCCCCGGCTATGACCCCTCGACGCTCAGCCCGCCGCGCTTCGCGCAGCTGAACAGCGACAACCAGACCGCGCCGCTGCTGGACCGGGTGACCCAGTCGGGCTACCCGCCGGGCTCGACCTTCAAGGTCGTCACCGACATCGCCGCGCTGGACAGCGGGCGCTTCACGCCGACGTCGGTGCTCAACGGCGACTCGCCCAAGGTGATCTCCGGCGTGCCGCTGGAGAACGACGGCAACCAGAGCTTCGGCAACATCACCCTCACCGACGCGCTGACCTTCTCGGTGAACACCGTCTGGGCGCAGGTGGGCGTGCAGCTCGGCAAGGCGACGATGGCGCACTACATGAACCGGCTCGGCTTCAACGGCCAGCCGCCGATCGACCTTCCCTCCAACGAGGTCCGCCCGAGCGGCGAGTACTTCGACGTGGGCGGGCGCACGCGCCTGGTGTCGCCCACCAGCCCGCTGGTCGACGTCGGGCGCATGGCCTTCGGCCAGGACCACCTCGAGGTCACGCCGCTGCAGATGGCGATGGTCGCCGCGGCGGTGGCCAACAACGGCGTGGTGGTGGCGCCCGCACCTCGTCGACAGCGTCGTCAACTCGCGACGGCCAGACGGTGTCGACCAACGGGACGCGGGTGATCGACCGGGCGATGTCGCCCCAGACCGCGCACGAGGTCGGCGCTGATGATGGCCCAGGTGGTCAAGGAGGGGACGGGGACCGCGGCGGCCCTCTCGGGCATCCAGGTGGCGGGCAAGACCGGCACCGCGCAGACGTCGACGCCGGGCGAGAGCCAGGTGTGGTTCATCGCCTACGCCCCGCTGGTCGATCCCCGCTACGCGATCGCCGTGACGATCGAGCGCTCGACCGGGCAGGGCGGCACCGTGGCCGCGCCGATCGCCAAGGACGTCCTGCAGACGCTGCTGGGTGCCAATGCCTGATCCCGGCACCATCATCGACGGTCGCTACCGCGTCGTCTCGCGCATCGGCAGCGGCGGCATGGCCGACGTGTACCTGGTCGAGGACCTGCAGCTCGGACGCCAGGTGGCGCTGAAGATCCTGCAGCGCCGCTTCGCCGAGGACCAGGAGTTCGTGGAGCGCTTCCGCCGCGAGGCCTCGAGCGCCGCCGGGCTGTCGCACCCCAACGTGGTCAGCGTGTTCGACCGCGGCGAGTGGGACGGCACCTACTGGATCGCGATGGAGTACCTGCCGGGCGAGTCACTGAAGACGCTGGTGCGCCGCGTCGGCGCGCTCGACCCGGCCACGGCGATCGACTACGTCATCCAGATCCTGCGCGCCGCCCGCTTCGCGCACCAGCGCGGGATCATCCACCGCGACCTCAAGCCCCACAACGTGATCGTCGACGAGGAGGGACGCGTCCGGGTCACCGACTTCGGCATCGCCCGCGCCGGGGCCTCGGACATGACGCAGACCGGATCGATCATGGGCACCGCGCAGTACCTCTCGCCCGAGCAGGCGCAGGGGCACGCCGTCACCGCCTCCTCCGATCTGTACGCGATCGGGATCGTCCTGTACGAGCTGCTCACCGGCTCGCTGCCATTCGACGGCGAGACGGCGGTGACGATCGCGCTCAAGCAGGTCTCCGAGCAGCCGATGCCCCCGAGCGCGGTCAATCCCGCGGTGCCGCCGGAGCTCGACGCCGTGGTGCTGTGCGCGCTGGCCAAGGACCCGCGGGAGCGCTTCGCCGACGCCGACCAGTTCATCGCCGCGCTGCAGGACGTCCGTGCGCATCTGCAGCCCGACGGCGGCGCCACGGCCCGCTTCGCGGCGCTGGAGGCGCCGGCGGCGCTCCTGGCCGTCGCCGCCGCCACGGGTCCGGCCCACCCGCCACCTGCCCCGTCCCCGGCGCTGGCGGTCCCGCCGCTGGACGAGCCCGAGCCCGAGCCGGAGGACGAGCAGGACCGCCGCCGCCGCTGGTGGTGGATCGCCGGCGGCGTGCTGGTGCTCGTGATCGCCGGCGTCGCGGCCGCGCTGCTGCTGCAGAAGACCCAGGTGACGGTCCCGACGCTCGCCCGCTGCGAGCCCCAGGCCACCGCTGTGGCGCAGCTGCGCCACAGCGGGCTGACGGCCAAGCCGGTCGCCGCCACGAGCACGCTGTGCGCCGCGGGCGGGGTCGTCGGGCAGACGCCGAGCGGGGGGAGCGTCCGCGACAAGGGCTCGATCGTCATCGTGTCGGTGTCCACCGGTCCCGGCGTCGCCTCGGTCCCGGCGGTCACCGGTCTGACCCGCGTCGCCGCCGAGCAGGCGCTGACCGCCGCCGGCTTTCACCCCGTCGCGCAGACGACGGCCAGCTCGAGCGTTCCGCTCGGACACGTGATCACCACCATCCCGCGCGCCGGCACCTCGCTGCAGCGGGGCTCCAGCGTGACCCTGCAGGTGTCCAGCGGCCCGCAGACCGTGCAGGTGCCCGACGTCACCGGCCAGGCCGAGACGGCGGCCGCCCTGACCCTCGTCGGCGCCGGGCTGAAGACCGGGACGGTCACCTCGCAGAGCTCCACCCAGACGCCGGGGACGGTGCTGTCGCAGGACCCCGCCGGCGGGTCGCTCATCCCCACCGGCGCCGCGGTGAATCTCACCGTGGCCAAGGCGCCCTCGCAGCTGGTGCTCATCAACGTCGTCGGCCTGGACCCGGCGACCGCGGGGGCCGACCTCGGGGGCGCGGGCTTCACGGTCAAGACCGGCAAGCCGCGGCCGGTCACCAACCCGGCTCAGGCCGGCGTCGTGGTCGCGCAGACCCCGGGGGGCGGGAGCACCGTCAAGCAGGGGTCGACGGTGACGATCACCGTTGGCACCTCCAGCGGGAGCTCCTCGACCACCACGGCATCGAGCACGACCACGGCAAGCACGACGACCGCCTCGACGACGACCAGCTCGCCCGCGCCCGCGGCCGGCGCCGCGGTGCCCAGCCCCGCGCAGGCCAACCTGGCGCCCGCGGCCGGCGTGGTCGTCCCGTGAGCCGGCCCGACGCCCTGACCGTCGCGGTCATCGCCGGCGGGCGCTCCTCCGAGCACGACGTGTCGCTGGCCTCCGGGCGTGCGGTGGCCGAGGGCCTGCGCGAGGCGGGCCACGAGGTGCTGTGGGTCGTCGCCGAGCGCGACGGCACGTGGCGCCACGCGGAGGAGGTCCTCGCCGTGCGGCCGGGCGGCGGGCTGCTCGGCGCCGACGTGGTGTTTCCCGCGCTGCACGGGCCCTTCGGCGAGGACGGTACCGTCCAGGGCCTGCTCGAGCTGCTCGACGTCGCCTACGTCGGCGCCGGCGTGACCGCCTCCGCGGTGTGTTTGGACAAGGTCCTGTTCAAGGAGCTGATGGCTCCCACCGGCCTGCCGCAGGTGCCGTACGCCGCCCTGCGCGAGGGGCGCTGGCGCGCCGAGCGCGAACCGGTGCTGACCGAACTAAAGGCGCTCGGCCTGCCGGTGTTCGTCAAGCCGGCGCGCCTGGGCTCCTCGGTGGGCATCGTCAAGGTCGGCGATCCGGCGCAGCTCGCGCCGGCGCTGGACAGCGCCTTCGGCCACGACCCGCTGGTCATCGTCGAGGGCTTCGCCTCCGGCGTGGAGGTCGAGTGCTCGGTGCTCGGTCGCCTGCGATCGGAGATCGGCGACGGCGAGCCGCCGGCGTTCGCCTCGCAACCGGGGGAGATCGTGATCGCCGGCGACTGGTACGACTACGCCGCCAAGTACACCCCCGGCGGCATGGATCTCGTCATCCCCCCGCGCATCTCGGCGCCGGCCGTGGAGCGCGTGCGCGAGCTCGCGGTGCAGGCGTTCGTGGCCGCCGACTGCGCCGGGCTCGCGCGCGTCGACTTCTTCGTCGACGGGGAGCGGGTGCTCGTCAACGAGCTCAACACCATGCCCGGCTTCACCCCCACGAGCGTCTACGCCAAGCTGTTCGCCGCCTCCGGGCGTCCCTACCCCGAGCTCGTGGATCGCCTCTGCCGGCTCGCGCTCGAGCGCCACGCCGACCGGGCGCGGTTCAGCTTCTGATGCGCGGCGGCACCGGGGCTCAGCCGCTGAGCTGGAACAGCGTCAGCTCGGCGATCGAGGCCATCTGCTGGCCGGGGGGCAGTGTGGTCAGCCACAGCAGGTAGTACCGGAAGCGCCGCCCGCCGGTGCTGAGCGTGATCTGGTCGCCGTTGCGCACCGAGCCGGCGCCGCCGACGAGGGTCCATCCCCGCGCGGTGAGCGGCGTCGTGTCGCCGTAGGGGAGGTTGTTGATCTGGTTGGCGGCGTACACCTGCGCGGCGAAGCCCGGCGTCGGCGTGAGGATCTCCAGCCCCTTGCCGATCACGCCCGGCGCGGCGTCGAGGTAGATCCCGACGCCCACACCCCCCGAGGCGTGCTTGAGGTTGCCGGCGTAGTACTGCTCGGTGCTCCAGGTCGTGTTCGGGTCGCCGTCGACCGCGTAGCTGTCCTCGTTGGCGTTCTCGGGGCCGGTGCCGAACGGGTTGTAGTCGTGCGCGGCGTTCTGGCCGAGGTCCACCGCCGTGAGGTGCGCCGGCACGACGACCACCGGCGGCGGGCTTATCCCGCGGTGCGTGTGATGCTCGAGCCAGTAGAGGACGCCGCCGGCGGCCGCCAGGGCGACGAGCGTGAGTGCCACCAGCACCCGCACCGGCACGCGGGCGGTGACCGGCACGCGCTGGCGCGTCGGACTGGGCAGCGAGCGCAGCACCATCGTTGCCTCGCCACTGGCCTGCCCGCTGCGGGCCGTCTCGATCGCCAGCACCTCCTCGAGGTCCGACGCCAGCGTGGCCGCGTCGGGATAGCGCACGCCGAGGTCCTTCGCCGTGGCTCGCTCGACCACGGCGGCGAGCGCCGCCGACACGTGGGCGCGCCGGCGCTGCACGTCGGGCAGCTCCTCGCGCACGTGCTTCATCGCCACGGCGACCGGCGAATCGCCGTGGAAGGGCACCTCGCCGGTGAGCATCTCGTACAGCACGACGCCGAGCGAGTACACGTCCGACTGGCCGGTGACCGGGTGGCCGAGCGCCTGCTCGGGCGAGACGTAGTCGGTGGTCCCCAGCACGCGCCCGTCGGCGGTCAGCCCCTCCTCGGTGAGCGTGCGCGCGATCCCGAAGTCGGTGATCTTCGCGCTGCCCTCGCTGTCGAGCAGCACGTTCTGGGGCTTGACGTCGCGGTGCACGATCTGGCGGCTGTGCGCGGCACTGAGCGCCCGCGCGATCTCGATCGCATAGGCGACCGCCTCGGGGATCGGCAGGGGCCCCTCGCGTCGCAGCCGGTCCTTGAGGTTCTCGCCCTCGACGAACTCGAACACGATGTAGGCCATCCGGTCGTCCTCGCCGGCGTCGATGACGGTGACGATGTGCGGGTGGTTGAGCCGAGCCACCGCCCGCGCCTCGCGGCGGAAGCGCTCCAGCTGATCGGAGTCGCTGGCGATCTCGCGGTCCATGACCTTGACCGCCACGGCGCGCTCGAGCACCTCGTCGAACCCCCGGTAGACCGTCGACATGCCGCCGTGGCCGATGCGGGCATCGAGCCGGTAGCGACCGCTGACCGTCGTGCCCACGGGAGTGGTCATCGCGCGGCGCCTGTGCCGTCCGGGGGGTGATCGCGCATGGCGGCTTGCGCGCCACGGTGAGCGCGCCTCCGGGGCCACCGGTGAGCCTGGGTGTGAGCCATCAGTCTGTAATTGTGCGCTCTCGTGAGCGCGGTGGAAGCCTTCTACTACACCGACCCGATGTGCGCGTGGTCGTGGGCGGCCGAACCGGCCCGGTTGCGCGCCGAGCGCGAGTTCGCCGCCGGGCTCTCGCTCACCTACGTGATGGGCGGCCTGGCACGCGAATTCGACTCGCCGCTGCGGGCCATGCGGGCCTGGTTGGACGCCGCCGCCGCCACCGGCATGCCCGTCGATCCCCGCCTGTGGCTCGACGCCCCGCCCCGGGGATCCTTCGCCGCCTGCATCGCGGTCGTGGCCGCCGGCGAGCAGGGGCTGGCCGGCGCCTACCTGCGCCGGGCCCGCGAGGCCGTGGCCGTGCAGCGCCGACCGCTGGACGACGCCTCGGCGCTGCTGCAGGTGGCGCGCGAGGTCTCCGGCCTGGACGTCGACCGCTTCCGGCTCGGGCTCGGCTCGCACGCCGTGCTCGAGGCCTTCGGGGCCGAGCTGGCGCGGACCCGCGCGGGCGGCGAGGACGGTCTCCCGCGTCTGGAGCTCATCGCCGGTGACGGCACGACGACGCAGCTGCGTGGTGTGGCGCTGCTCGATCCGCGGGCCTGGACGGAGGCGCTGCTGACCGCCGGCGCGCAACCCGCCGCCGCCGCGGCGCCGTCGATCGAGCAGGCGCTGCGCCAGCACGGCCGCCTGGCCACGCCGGAGCTGGCGTCGCTGTGCGATCTTCCGGGGCCCGCGGCGGCGGCCGAGCTGTGGCGCCTGGCCACCGAGTGGCGCGTACGCGCCGAACGGCAGCTCGGCGGCGAGGTGTGGTCGTTGCCCTGATCGCCCGCCGTCAGCGGCCGTCAGCGGCCGTCAGCGGCCGTCAGTGGCCGTCAGCGGTCAAGGCGGTCGCGGCGCAAGCGGGCGAGCACGAGCAGCGCGAGCGCCACGCGGTACACGGCGTAGGGCAGCAGCGAGCGGCTGCGCTGGACCGCCGCGATCACGCGGGTGCTGGCCAGCGTCGAGGCGAACGCCGCGCCGGCGCCGGCGGCCATCGCCCAGCGCGTCCGCGCGCCGACGCCGACGCGGTGCAGGTCGGTCAGCTTCAGCGCGGTCGCGCCGATGATTACCGGCAGGGCGACGTCCCGCGAGAGCAGGTGGGCGTCGAGGCGGTCGAAGCCTCGCGCCCGCGCGACGGCGAGTGTCGCGCCGCCGCGCGACACCCCCGGCATCAGCGCGGCGGCCTGGGCCAGTCCGAGCGCCAGCCCGTCGGCGGCGACCGCGTCACGCTGGTGGCGACCACCGGGCGACCGCGCGTCGGCGACCGCCATCGCCACCGAGCCGAGGATCAGCCCCGCGGCGATCGTGCCCGGGGTGCCGAGCCGGCGCTCGATGGTGTCCCCGAAGCGCGTGCCGACGACCGCGGGGGGCAGCAGCGACAGCGCGATCACGCCGGCGCGCCGCGCGTCGAGCTCGCGCGCGGCCGCTCGCACCTCGCGGCGGAGGCTGAGCAGCAGAGCGGCCGCCGTGCCCGCGTGCAGGGCCACCTCCAGCGCCTTGCGCAGCCCCGGGTCCGCCCGGGCCTCGGGCCAGCGCGCGAGCCAGGGCAGCAGCGCGACGTGTCCGGAGGAGGAGATCGGCAGCAGCTCGGCGGGGCCGTGCAGCAGCCCGAGCAGCGCCGCATGGGCGGGGGAGAGGTCCTCGGCGGGCCCGATCTGGCGGAGACGACCGCGCTGCCGTCGCCGGCGCACCGCGGCGCCCGTCAACGAACGACGTCGACGTTCTCGCTCGGCAGCGCGTCGAGCGGCTCGCTCGGTGGCGCGCCGTCCTGTGGGCGCGCGCCGCGGGTGCGCCGCCACACCACGTAGCCGGCCCCCACCACGATCAGCGCCACGATCACGTAGTCGACGTACTCGAACCCGCTGCGGATCGACGTCCAGTCGCTCCCGACGGCGTCGCCGGCCAGCGTGAGCGCGATCACCCACGGCAGCGACCCGACGAACGTCAGCACGCTGAAGCGCACGACGCGCATGCCGGAGATGCCCGCTGGCAGCGAGACGAACGCGCGCACGAACGGGATCAGGCGCCCGAACAGGACGGTGGCGTCGCCGTAGCGGGCGAAGAAGCGGTCGCCGCGCTCGATCTGTGCCGGGCCGATGTGCAGCCAGTGGCCGTGGCGGTGCAGCAGCTCGAGGCGGCCGGCCCGCCCGATGCCGTAGGTGGCCCAGGACCCGACCATGCTCCCGGCCATCGCGGCCACCACCACGCCGATGATCGTCAGCTCGTGCTGCGACGCGCTCTGCGTGGGGTCGGCCACGGCGAAGCCGGCGAACAGCAGCACCACCTCGGACGGCACGGGGATGCAGGCGCAGGAGAGCGCCATCAACAGGAAGATGGCCGGAAGGCCGCCGTCACGCACGAGGTGCGCGGTCGCGTTCACCACCGACTCGCTGATCGACGCGAGCACGAGCATCGGTGCAGCAACGATAGCGTGCGCCCCGCCATGCGCGTCTGGGTCGACCTGACCAACAGCCCCCACGTCCTCGTCATGCGTCCGGTGATCGAGCGTCTGCGCGGTCGCGGAGCCGAGGTGCAGGTCACGGCCCGCGATTTCGCCCAGACGCTCGGGCTGCTGGACCGCGAGCGCATCGCCCACACCGCGATCGGCCATCATCGCGGCGAGCGGCTCGGTGCCAAGGCGGTGGGGCTCGCGCAGCGCTCCCTGGCCTTGACGCGCTGGGCGCGGGGACGGCACTTCGACCTCGCCCTCGGGCACGGCTCCAACGACGTCACCGTCGCCGCGCGGCTGCTCGGCGTGCCGAGCGCCACGATGTTCGACTACGAGTGGGCGACGGTTCAGCACAACGTCAACTGCCGGCTGGCCGCCGCGGTCGTGGTGCCGGACGCCATCCCGGCGCAACGTCTGCGTCGCTACGGCGCCGCCGGCAAGATCCACGCCTATCCGGGTCTGAAGGAGGAGTACTACCTGGCCGATTTCGAGCCCGACCCGGCGGTGCTCGGCGAACTGGCGCTGGACCCCGCCCGCCCGATCTTCGTCGTGCGCACCCCGCCCGAGGTCTCGCTCTACCACCGGTTCGCCAACGATCGCTTCGCGGCGGTCCTGCGGCGGCTGGCGGCGGCGGCGGCCGGCGGCGCCCAACCGGTGGTGCTTCCGCGCACCGCCGCCCAGCGGACCGAGCTGGCCGCCGCCGATGGCTTCATCGTGCCCAGCCGGGCGATCGACGCCCAGTCGCTGATCGCCTTCGCGGATCTCGTCGTCTCGGCCGGGGGCACGATGAACCGCGAGGCCGTGGCGCTCGGCACGCCGGTGTGGACCACCTTCGAGGGGCGGCTCGGCGCCGTCGACGAGCGGCTGATCGCCGACGGCCGCCTGCGCCAGCTCGACGACGTCGACGAGCTCCCGCTCGACGCCAAGCGCGCCGTTTCGCCGGACCCCGGCGGCGCCGGTCAGCCGGCGCGTGTGCGCCGCGATCCCGAGCTGCTCGTCGACCTGCTGCTCACCGCGCTGGGCTCCGGCCGCTGACCGCGCCCGGCGTCCCCTCACGGCCCGCGCACCGTCGCGCCCGTCGGCGCCCCTACAATTCGCCGGATGCGCCGACGGATCCGCTCGGCGGCCTTTCCTCTGCATCGCCACGCGCTGCCGCAGCTCGTGGTGGATGGGGCCCTGGTCGCGTTCGCGTACTACGCCGCGTTCCAGCTGCGCTTCGAGCACGGCCCGACCGGCTACTACGAGACGCTGCGCGAGCGCACCATCTGGTGGGTGCCGCTGCTCGGCATGCTCGTCCTCGTGCTGTCGCGCGCCTACCAGCGCCGCTGGCGCTATGCGGGCCAGCGCGACTACGAGGCGATCGTGCGCGCGGTCGTCACGCTGTCGCTGCTCACCTACGTTGCCGTGGCGATCATCCGGCCGGTGGTGCGCGCGTCCGCGCGCCACGGTACGAGCGTCGTCGAGCTGCCCAACGGGGTGATCGCCCTGTTCTTCCTGCTCACGCTCGTGTGCCTGGTTGGCGGGCGCATGCTCGTCCGCACGGTGTATGAGCGCCGCTCCCTCGGTGGCCTGCGCGCGCCCAAGGATGCCCGCAGCGTCCTGATCGTCGGCGCCGGGGACGGGGGCCGGCTCGTCCTGCGCGAGATCGTGCGCAACCCGGCGCTGCGCCTGCACCCGGTCGGCTTCGTCGATGACGATCCGCGCAAGCGCGGGGTGCGCATCGACGGCGTCAGCGTGCGCGGGAACACCGAGTCCGATCTGCCGCGCATCCTCGACGAGGCCGAGCCGGACGAGGTGATCATCGCGATCCCGTCGGCCCCCGGCGTCACCCGCGCGCGTGTGGTCCGGGCCTGCCGCGACCGTGGCATCCCGGTGCGCACGCTGCCGACGGTGTTCGAGCTGCTGCAGAGCGGCGGCGGCGCCGTCGTGCGCCAGGTCCGCGAGGTGCGCGTCGAGGATGTGCTCGGCCGCGCCCCGGTGCACATGGACCTCGATCGCGTCGGCGGCTACCTGGCTGGCGAGACGGTGCTCGTGACCGGCGCCGGCGGCTCGATCGGCTCGGAGCTGTGCCGGCAGATCGCCCGCGTGCGCCCCCGGCGGATCGTGCTCGTCGACCATGCCGAGGACAACCTCTTCCGCATCCAGCGTGAGCTGGAGGACGACCGCCACGTCCAGCCCCAGGTGCTCGCCGCGGTGCTCGCCGACTGCAAGGAGGAGGAGCGGATGCGCGAGGTGTTCGCCGAGTACCGCCCGACCGTCGTCTTCCACGCCGCCGCCTACAAGCACGTCGCGCTGATGGAGGCCAACCCGGTGGAGGCGGTGCGCAACAACTCGCTGGCCACGCGGGTGGTCGCCCACGTCGCCGGTCAGCTCGGGACGGCGCGCTTCGTGCTCGTCTCCACCGACAAGGCGGTCGCGCCGGCGACCGTCATGGGCGCCTCCAAGGCGCTGGCCGAGTTCGCCCTGGAGGCCGCCGCCTCGCGCTTCGACGGGACCCGCTACGCGGTCGTGCGCTTCGGGAACGTCCTCGGCTCCTCGGGTAGCGTGGTCCCGATCTTCCGCCGTCAGATCGCGCGCGGCGGGCCGATAACGATCACCGACCGGCGGATGAGGCGCTACTTTATGACGATCCCTGAGGCCGTGCAGCTCATCATCCGAGCGGGTTCGCTCGCCAGTGATCGCGCCGCCGGCCAGACCGACGTGTTCGTGCTCGACATGGGCGAGCCGGTGTCGATCGAGGACCTGGCCCGGCAGATGGTCGAGCTCTCCGGCCTGGATCCCGATCGCGACATCGAGATCGAGGAGATCGGGCCGCGTCCGGGCGAGAAGCTCGAGGAGCAGCTGTTCAACGTGTACGAGCGCCCCCAGCCCACCGCCGCCGAGAAGATCCTGTTCGCCGAGCGCGAGCCCCTGTCCCGTGAGGAGGTGGAGTCGATGTTCGCCGAGATCAACCTGCTCGTGCTCGAGGGAGACGCCGCGGCGCTCGCCGCCAAGGTCGCCGAGCTGTCCGCGGTCCGTCATCGCAGCGGCATGGACGTCGCCACCGCGACGGTCTCGGGTCCCCGCGGCCGCGCGCGCACCGTCGTCGAGGTCGATGCCCCCCGAGACGCCTCCACCGCCGCGTCGCCCCTCCTGCGGACGCGCGACTCATGACGGTATCCGTCCTCGCGCTCTCGATCTCGGGATCGATCACGAAGTACGGGGCGTACGCCGGGTTCGCGTCGATCGTCGGGCTCGCCGTGCTCTCGCTGCTCTACTTCGCCCAGGCGCGCGAGGTGCGTCGTCTGCGCGAGTGGGCCGGCCGCGCCCCCGAGCGCGCCGCCGAGCTCGAACAGCGCGTCAGCGAGGAGGCCGCCGCCCGCGTGCGCCCGGCCGCCGCACCACGTCCCGTGGTGCCGGTGCGCGCCGCGACCGCCGTGGTCGCGTCGCGCGTGGCCGGCACCGTGGCCCCGGCCAATCCCGCCGCGCCCGCGGTCCCGGGCGGACCGGCGCTCCCTGGCGTTGCGCCCGCGGCGGTCGCCGGAGCCCCGGCAGCGGGAGCGCCGCCGGCGGGCGAGAGCGTCGCGCAGCCGGCCGCCACCCCCGTGCCCGGCGTCGTCGCGCCCGCGCCCGGCGACACCCGGTCAGCCTGCGTCGCCGGCGCCCGCGATCGCCGCCACGGCCTCGCCCGACGCGCCCGCCGCCGTGTCGTCCGCAGCCCCGCAGGCGCCTGAGAGCGGCGACGCCCCGGCGGCGCCCGCGATCGCCCCCGGCACCTCACCGCTCGTCGGTGCCCCTGCTGCATCGTCCGGCGAGGCGACGTCGGATGACCTGCCCAGGCCGCTGACGCCGATCGAGGCCGAGCTCGAGTCCGCCGAGGTGGCCGGCGAGGTGGAGGCCGCGGAGCAGACCGCCGCGGTGGCACAGCCGGCCGGCAACGGCGCGGAACCGGCCGGCGACGAGGACGTGCCGGCCGGCGTCGCCGCCGAGGCGTTCGCGGCGGCACCGGCCACGGCCGCCGCCGCCGCGCGTGCGGCGGGCACCGTCGGTCGGACGTCGTCGCTGCCGCCGACGCCGCCGGATGGCCCCGCGGGCGGGCTGCCCTCACCGCCGCCGGTGCGCCCCATCCGCCGCCCGGCCGCTCCGGTCTCGCCGCCGCGTCGCGGCATCGGCGCCGCCGCCGGCGGGCGCCCGGGCGCTGCCGAGGCTCGCCTCGAGGAGCTGGGCTCCCGATCGGAGGGCTCGAGCTCGAGCGCCCGCATCGCGATCCTGGCCATCGTGGGGGTCGCGGCGGTCGTGCTCGTGGTGCTGTTCGTCGTCCTGCACGGCAGCGGCTCCAGCTCGCCCACGGCGGCCACGGCGTCGAGCCATTCCAGCAGTGCCGTCACGCACGGCACTGCCCATCACTCCAGCGCGGCGCCCGCGAGCAACCCGGCCACGCTGGCGGTCGTCGTGCTCAATGGCACCGGGGTCAACGGGCTCGCCCACCATCTCGCCGGCGACCTGACCCAGAACGGGTACAACAACGCCACCCCGCAGTCCGCCAATCCGGGGTCGACCGCAACGACGACCGTCTACTACGCGACCGGCGATCGCACCGACGCGAACGGCGTCGCGCAGGTGCTCGGGGTGAGCGCCGTCGCGCCGATCACCGCGCCGATCCGCTCGATCTCGGGCTCGGCGCCGGTCGTGGTGGTGGCGGGTATGGACCAGGCGGCTTCGGTCGGAGGCGCGACGACCGGCGGGAGCGGTACGGGCGCCACCGGTTGATGGCGGACAGGCAGGCCGTGGGCCACACCGTCCACGCGGCGCAGCGGCGCCGGCGTCCCGCACCCCCTTGGCGATGAGCGCGTTCCTCGATCTGCCGCCGCGCTCGAGCAAGCCGCGCGACCGCGGCCTCACCCACGTGCTCGACCATGGCCTCTCGCTGGCCCAGGTCGACGGGCTCGTCGAGGTCGCCGGCGGCAGCGTCGACATCGTCAAGCTCGGCTGGGGCACGTCGCTGGTCACCGGCAACCTGCAGGCCAAGCTGTCGCGCTACGCCGAGCACGGGATTCCCGTGGTGCTCGGCGGGACGCTGACCGAGCTGGCCATCCGCCAGGGCCGCTTCGAGGAGATGGTCGACTGGATCCGCGGCCCTGGGGCTGCGCCACGTCGAGATCTCCGACGGCACGATCAGCCTGGCGCCCGAGCGCAAGCGCGAGCTCATCGCGCGCCTCGCCGGCGAGTTCACCGTGCTGTCGGAGGTCGGCAGCAAGGACGCCGACGTCGATCATGGCCCCGTACGTGTGGGTCGAGCAGATCGAGGGCGAGCTGCGAGGCCGGGGCCTGGAAGGTGATCGCCGAGGCGCGCGAGTCCGGCACCGCCGGCATCTACCGCGCCGACGGCGAGGTGCGCGCCGGGCTGATCGACGAGATCGTCCACGCGGTCGATCCCGACCGGCTGATCTTCGAGGCGCCGCGCAAGGACCAGCAGGTGTGGCTGCTGCAGCATCTCGGCAGCGAATGCAACCTCGGCAACATCGCGCCCGACGACGTGCTGTCGCTCGAGACGCTGCGCCTCGGGCTTGCGGGCGGACACCGTGTTGCGCTTCGGCCTCGGCGCGCAGTGAGCGAGGCGGCGGCACCCGTCGGCGGCCGCGCGGCGTCCGCGCCACGCGGCGCCGCGCCGGCGCAGCCGCTGGCGGCGCTCGTGTTCGCGCTGCTGGTGCTGGCCTGCTTCGGGGCGTTCTTCCTCACCCAGCGCCTGAAGCACACGCCGACCGTCGTGCAGGAGATCCGCCTGACCACATCCTTCGCGCCGACGGCGGCCGCCGGGGGCCCGACGGAGATGATGTCGTTCCACGACGCCAACACCGACGAGGTCACCGTCGCGGTGGTCAACGGGGCGGGCGACGTCGTGGCCACCGTGATCACCGACCACCCGCAGCGTCGCTACCGCCGCCTGCGCGTGTTCTGGAACGGGCACAGCGGGCCGTGCCCGGCGCCCACGGCGCTGACGTGCGCCGCCACCGAGTCGGGGCCGCTCGTCGCTCCGGGCAGCTACCGGCTGAAGATCACCCTCGTGCACGAGCGGCGCACCATCGACTCGCCCAATGCCTTCCGCCTGCTGGCGGCCGGGAGGGCCGGCGCATGAGCGGCGCGCTGATGCCCGTGCTGGCCACGGTTCACGGGGCCGGCGCGGTGATCGAGAAGCTCGGCGTGGTCGCCGTCGCGCTGCTGGCGGCCGTCGGGGTGCTCGCGCGCCCGCCCCGCGTGTCCGACCGCCTCCGCGCGCTCGCCATGCTCGGCGCGATCGTGATCACGCCTGCGCTGCTGCTGGCCGACGTGTGGCACACCTCTCAGGTGGCGCATCTGCGCGCACACCCGGCCGAGGCGGGCGCGGCGATCGTCGTCGGGGTCGTGCTGGTCGCCGCGCTGTGCGCCTGGTTTGCGCGCCGCCCGACGGCGCTGGCGCTGGCCGCCATCGCCTGCCTGCCGTTCCGGCTGCCGATCTCCACCGGTGGCACGACGAGCAACCTGCTCATCCCGTTGTACGTGGTGGTGGGCGCCGGCGTGCTCGCGTACGCGCTGCCGCGGCTGCGCGGGGACAGCGACGAGGCGCCGGAGGCGCCTCCGGGTCGGCTCGAGTGGCTGCTGCTGGCGGCGGTCGTGCTGTACGCGGTGCAGAGCGTCTACTCGGCCGACTTCAGCAAGGGCCTGGAGAACACTCGTCTTCTTCTACGTGCCGTTCGCGCTGCTGTTCGCGCTGCTGCGCCGCCTGCCCTGGACGCGCCAGCTGCTGCTGACCGGCCTGGCCATCGCGGTGGTCGAGGCCGTCCTGTTCAGCGGCGTGGGCTTCATCGAGTACGCCACCAAGCACCTGCTGCTCAATCCCAAGGTGGTGCAGGCGAACAACTACGACAACTACTTCCGCGTCAACTCGCTCTTCTTCGACCCGAGCATCTACGGTCGCTTCCTGGCCTCGTGATGCTGTTCGTGACGACGATCGTGCTGTGGACGCGCGCGTCGGCGCGACGTGGCCGTCGGGCGCGGTGGTGCTGGCGTGGCTGCTCGCCGGGATCGTCACGAGCTTCTCGCAGTCGAGCATCGCCGCCCTGCTGCTCGGGCTCGCGGTGCTGGCGGCGTACCGCTGGAACGTGCGCGACACCGTGCTCGTATGCGTGGCGATCGCCGCGCTGGCGGCGATCGTCGTGCTCGTCGCGCCGTCGCACACCGCACCTCGGACTGAGCGGGCTCGCAGCTCGGCCAACAACGCCACGAGCGGTCGCTACTCGCTGATCACGCAACGGCCTGAAGCTGTTCGCGCAGCGCCCGCTGCAGGGCTACGGCGCCGGCTCCTTCTCGACCGGTGTACCTCGACCACTACCTGTCGGCCAGCGCGGACTCGGCGACGTCGGCCTCGCACACGATCCCGATCACGGTGGCCGCCGAGCAGGGTATCATCGGCCTGCTCGTCTACGTCGCGCTGCTGCGTCGCCGCCTTCGGCCGCCTGTTCCGGCGCGCGTCGGCGCTCGCCGCGCGCGCATCGCGCTTCGCCGCCGCGCTTCGCCGCGCTCGTGCTGCACACGATGGTCTACGCCGACTTCCTCGAGGACCCGGTGACCTGGACGCTGCTCGCGATCGGCGGCGCGCTCGCGCTCGCCGGCGCCCCGTGGCCGGACGCCGCCGCGGCCCGCGGCAGCCGGTGGCCGAGCGCGCGACCGCGGCGGGCGGCGACGGCGAGGCGCCGCTGGCGGCGGCGCCCGGCGCCGCCTAGCGCGCGGAGCGTCGCGTGCGCACTACCTGAGGCGGCTGGTCACCACCGGGGCCGCCTACCAGGCGGCGGACATCGTCGCCAAGGCGATCGCGGTCTTCACGCTGCCGCTGTACACGCGCCACGTCGGCACGGCCGGTTACGGCGCCGCCAACTCGCTGCTGACCGCCGTCATCCTCGTCGAGCATCCTGCTGCGCCTCGGCGTCGGCGAGGCGTTCGTGCGCTTCTACTACGACGACGACGACCCCGTCCGCCGGGCGCGCCTGGCGCGCACGCGCGACGGCGACCGTCGCCTGGACGACGACGGTCGCCTCCGTGCTCGTCGCCGCCAACGCCGCGACGGTGTCGCGACTGGCTGCTCGGCTTTCACGACCCGCTGCTGCTCGACTGCGCCGTCGTCGGCCTGTGGGCGTTCACCAACCTCGAGATGGCCTACGCGCAGCTGCGCGTCGACGAGCGCGCCCGCGCGTACCTGATCGCCTCGATGAGCAACGTGGCGATGACGGTCGTCTTCACCGTCATCGCTCGTCGTGTTCGCCAACCAGGGCGCGCGGGGCCTGCTGCTCGGCAACTTCGGCGCCTCGGCGATCGTCGTGCTCGGGCTGTGGGGCCTGGTGCTGCGCGGGCGCGTCGCGCTGGCGCGTCCGCCGCGACGAGCTCGGCCCGATGCTGCGCTTCGGCCTGCCGACGGTGCCCGCCGACGCCAGCGTGTACGCGCCTGCAGGTCGTCGACCGCTTCTACCTGCTGCGCGCGGTCAGCCCGTCGGCGGCGGGCCTCTACGCCGGCGCGCGTGCAGCTGGCCACCGTGGTGTTCGTCGCGGTGCGCGGATTCCAGTACGCCTGGCCCCCGCTGGCCTACTCGGTCGAGAGCGACGCGGAGGCGGCGCGGCTGTACGCGCTCGTCGCCACCTACTTCCTGCTCGGCACCGGCGTCGTCGTCGCCGGCGTCGCGCTGCTCGGCGCGCTGGATGGTGCGCCTGCTGCTCGCGCCGCAGTTCTTCGGCGCGCTACCGGGCGCTGCCGTGGCTGGCGCTCGGCTGGTCGCTGTACGGCCTGTACCTCGTGCTGCTGGTGATCGCCGGCCGCGCGCGCGTCACCTCGCGCAACTTCCCCGCGGCGGCGCGCCGGCCTGGTCGCCAACGTGCTGCTGCTCGTGCTGCTCGTCCCCGCCGGCGGCGCCGGATCTGGGGATCGCCGGCGCCGGCATCGCGCTGTGCGGCGCCTACGTGGTGATGCTCGTCGTGTTTCACCTGCTCACGCGCAACCTGTTCCGGGTCGCCTTCGAGTGGCGGCGCCTGGCGCTGCTGGCGGCCATCCTCGCCGGCGTCAGCGTGTCGCGGCGAGCTGCTGCTGCCCACCAGTGGTCTCGTCGGCCTCGTCACGCGCGCGGCCTGGCTGGCGTTCGTGCCGGCGCTGCTCGTGCTGACGCGCTTCTTCCCGCCCAGAACGAGCAGTCGCGCACGCGTGCGCGCGCTGCGTCGCAGGGCGGCGCGGCCGCGCCGAGGCGCCTGCGGGCGCTGCACGGCGAGTCGCGGCCTGGGGAGGACCGTGCGGCCGTGCAGCTGCACCGCGCTCGCGCCGGCCGTCCGCGACCGCCCGGCCTGCGCCCCGCCCGGTTGTAGGCCTCGGCCGCCTCGCGCAGCCCCTCGCCGCGCTGCGGCCACAGCGTCGCCGTGACGTGGCGCCAGTAGCGCGCCGCCGAGTGGCCCGGGCAGCACGAGCGCGGCCAGCGCCCGCAGCGCGTAGGTCCACGCGGTCAGCCAGCGCACGGCCCGCGCCGCCGCCGCCGAGTGGTGCTTGCGCATGTAGAGGTCGCGGTTGCGCGACATCTCGACGATCCGCCGCTCCGGCACGGCGTCGGTCGACAGCTGCTCGTGGTGCACGGCCACCGCCGCCGGCACGTACAGCGCGTGCCAGCCGGCGTCGCGCAGGCGCAGCTGGAAGTCGACCTCGTCGGAGTACACGAAGAAGTCCCCGTCCAGGTAGTCGACCTGCGCGGCGGCCTCGCGCCGCACGAGCAGCGCGGCCGACTGCGCCCAGTCGACGCGCCGCGTGCGCGCCCCGCGGCTCTGCACGACCAGCCGGCGGTGCAGCAACAGCGCGGCGGCGAGCGCCGTGAGCGGCGCCGGGGAAGCGCCAGGCGCACGGCTGCGCGACGCCCGTCGGGGCGCCGCAGCGCCGCGCCGGCGCAGCGCCGCCGCGGCATCGTCCTGCAGCGCCGCGTGCAGCGCGAGCGTCGCGCCCGGCAGCAGCTCGGAGTCCTCGTTGAGCAGCAGCGCGTAGCGGCCCCGCGCGCGGCGCAGCAGCTCGGAGTCGTTGAGCCCCTTGCCGCGCCGCTGCCGGCAGCGCGATCAGCTCGTCGACCGTCGGATGCGCCCGGCGGCCTGCGCCGAGCCGTCGCGCGAGCCGTTGTCGAGCACGAGCACCTCGGTGGCGAACGGCAGGCCGGCTCGCGCTCGCGCGCGATCGCGTCCAGGCCGCGCAGCAGCAGGTCGCGCTGGGAGGTGTTGACCACGCAGTAGGAGAGCTCGATCTGAGGGGTGGCGCGGGCGTCGCGGCATGCCGCCTATTGTCCTGGCGCATGCGCGTCCACGTCGTCGACCCCTCCGCCTTCACGCCGCCCTACGACGACGCGCTCTGCCGCGCGCTGGCGCGCGGCCGGCGCGGAGGTGGAGCTGCACACGAGCCGCTTCGCCTACGGCGAGGTCGCCGCCGGCCGAGGGCTACGAGCGGCGTCGAGCGCTTCTACCGCCGCTCGCACGCGGCGGCGCGCCGCGCCGGGCCGCGCGGCCGCGCCGCGCTCGCGCTCAAGCTCGCCGAGCACGTGCCCGGACATGCTGCGCTACCGCCACGCCGCGCGCCGCGGCCGACGTCGTGCACTTCCAGTGGCTGACGGTGCAGCCGCTCGACGTGCACCTGCTGCCCGCGCGGCCGCCCGCTCGTGCTCACCGCGCACGACGTGCTGCCGCGCGAGCCGCGCCCCGGCCAGCTGCGCGCCCAGCGCCGCCTGTACGAGCGCATGGACGCGGTCGTCGTCCACTCCGAGCACGGCCGCGAGCGCCTGTCGGCGAGCTCGGCGTCGACCCCGCAGCGCGTCCACGTCATCCCCCACGGCGCGCTCGCGCCGCGCCCGGCGTGGCCCGCCGAGCGCTGCCGCCGAGCTGCCGGCGCCGCCGCGACGGCGCCGGTCGTCCTCTTCTTCGGCCTGCTGCGCCCCTACAAGGGCCTCGACGTCCTGCTGCGAGGCCTGGGAGGGCATCGAGCGGCGCCGAGCTGTGGATCGTCGGGCATGCCGCGCATGGACATCGGCGCCAGCTGCGCGCGCGGCGCCCCGCCGGGCGTCCGCTTCGTCCCGCGCTTCGTCTCGGAGGCCGAGTCGGCCGCGCCTCTTCGCGCGCGCCGACCTCGTCGTGCTGCCCTACCGCGAGATCGACCAGTCGGGCGTCGCCTTCACCGCGCTCGGCACCGGCACGCCGCTGCTGGCCAGCGCCGTCGGCGGCTTCCCCGAGCTCGCCGCACCGGCGCGGCGCGCCTGGTCCCGCCCGGCGACGCCGAGGCCCTGCGCGCCGCGCTGCGCGCGCTGCTGGCCGACCCCAGCGGCCGCGCGGCGATGGCCGCGCGCGCCCGCGCCGCCGCCGCCGGGCCGTACTCCTGGGACGCGATCGCGCGCCGCACGCTGGCCCTGTACGAGTCGCTGCGAGCGCGCCGTGACGAACACCGCTCGCACCGGCCGTCGCGCCCGCCGGTCCGCGACAATGGCCGCCGATGCGCGCGCTCTGGAGATCTTCTTCTGGCTGTCCGCCGCCCTGATCGTGTGGACGCAGCTCGGCTACGCGCTCGCGCTGGCGCGCGCTCGCCCGCGTGCTCGCGCCGCGCCGCGACCGCGGCCGCGCCCGCGGCGAGCCCCGGACGCCGCAGCTGCCCGCCGCTCGGTCTCGCTGATCGTCGCCGCCCACGACGAGCGAGACGGTGATCGCGCGACAAGGTCGCCAACGCTGCTCGCGCTGGACTACCCGCGCGAGCGCCTGAGTGATCGTCGCGCTGCGACGGCTGCGACGACGCCACGGCGAGCTGCGCTCGCGCGGCCGGCGCCGACCTCGTGCTCGAGCTGCCCGCGCGGCGGCAAGATCCGCGCCCAGGACGCCGGCGTGCGAGCGCGCGCGCGGGCGAGATCGTCGCCTTCTCGGACGCCAACGCGCTGTGGGAGCCCGACGCGCTGCACGCGGCTGGTCGAGCGCCTTCGCCGACCCGCGCGTCGGCTACGCCTGCGGCCAGGTCCGCTTCGTGCAGGCGGCGAGCGGCGCGGCGGCCACCAACCAGGAGGGCGTCTACTGGCGCTATGAGATGGCCGTGCGCGCGCTGGAGTCGCGCCTGGCCTCGATCACGGCCGGCAACGGCGCGATCTACGCGACGCGCGCCGAGGCCTACCTCGTCGTCGACCCCGTCATGGGCCACGACCTCTCGTTCCCCTTCAACATGGTCAAGCGCGGCTGGCGCGCCGTCTACGTCCCGGCGGCGCGGGCGACCGAGAAGATGGTCCCGTCGATCGAGGGCGAGTTCGCCCGCAAGCGGCGGATGATGAGCCACGCCTGGCCGATCGTCCTGCGCGGCGGCATGCTCTCGCCGCGCGGCTACGGCGCCGCGCTACGCGGCGATGATCGTCTCCCACCGCCTGCTGCGCTACGCCACGCCGGCGCTGCACGCCGTCGCGCTGCTCGCCAACCTCGCGCTCGTGCTCCTCGGCGCGGGCCCGCTGTACGTCGCGACGCTCGTCGTCCAGCTCGCGCATCCTCGCTCGCCGCGGCGCTCGGCCGGCGCGCTGCGCTCGCGCCCGCTGCTCGTCGCCCGCTACTACGTGCTGACGACCGCCTCGCTCGCCGCCGGGCTGTGGGACTGGGCGCGCCACGGCACGCCCGCGGGCTGGGACGCGGCGGAGGGGACGCGGTGATCCGCCGCGCGCTCGACGTGCTCGTCGCCGGCGCCGCGCTCGTGGTCAGCGCGCCGCTGCTCGCGCTCGCCGTGCATCGCGATCCGGCTGGAGTCGCCCGGCCCGGCATCTACCGCCAGCGCCGCGTCGGCCTGGCACGGCGCGCGAGTTCGACGTGCTCAAGCTGCGCACGATGGTGCAGGGCGCCGAGCACATCGGCGCCGGCCTGGCGGTCAACGCACAACGACGCGCGCATCACCCGCGTCGGGGCGCTGCTGCGCCGCACCTCGCTCGACGAGCTGCCCCAGCCTGGTCAACGTCCTGCGCGGCGACATGGCGGTGATCGGCCCGCGCCCGACCGTGCCCGCGCAGGTCGCGCAGTACACGCCGCGCCAGCGCGGCCGCCTGGAGGTCAGGCCGGGGATCACCGGCTGGGCCCAGGTCAACGGCCGCACCGCCGCTGCCCTGGAGCGAGCGCATCGAGCTCGACCTCTGGTACGTCGAGCACCGCTCGCTGTCGCTCGACCTGAGGATCCTGTGGCGGACCGTCGCGGTCGTCCTCGGGCGGCGAGGGCCTGTACAAGGGTCAGACCGGCGGCTGGCAGCCCGCCGCCGCCCCGGACGCTCCGGGCGCGGGCCCCGCCGCGCCCGCCGCGCAGGGCGCCGGGGAGGCCGCCGCCCAGGCCGCCGTCGAGGACGCGACCGCGGGTGGCGAGCGAGCCTCGTGACGCCCGCGATCCTCCTCACCGGCGTGGGCAAGCGCTACGACATCGTCGCCTCGTTCGCCCGGCTGACCACGACCGTTGCGGCGGACCCCAACCCGCTCGCCCCGGCGCAGTACGCGGCGACCGTCCGCGCCGCGGTGCCGCGCATCGCCGATCCCGAGTACGTCCCGGCGCTGGCCCGGCTGTGCGCCGAGCACGACGTCGGCGCGGTGATCCCCCTGACCGACCTGGACATCGAGGTGCTGGCGCAGGCGCGGGTCGACGGCCTGCTGCCCGCGCTCGTGCCCGACCCGGAGATCGCCACGGCCACGTATGACAAGTACGAGACGCACCTGCTGCTGGGGCGCCTCGGCCTCCCGTCGCCGCCGACGGTGCTCCCGGGCGAGGCGCCCGGGAGCTACCCGGTGATGATCAAGCCCCGCCGCGGCTCCGGCGCCCGTTCGATCCATCTCGCCCACGACGAGGCGCAGGCGCGCTTCTTCGTCGACTACGTCGACGAGCCGGTATGGTCCAGCGGGCGATGCGCGGGCCGGAGTTCTCGATCGATTGCCTGGGCGATCGCGAGGGGCGTTGCCTGAACGCGATCCCCCGCACGATGCTCGAGTCGCGTGGGGGCGAGTCGATCAAGGGCGCGGTCATCCGCGACGACGAGCTCATCGAGCTCGGCCGCAACGTGATGGAACGGCTGCGGGTGCGCGGGCCCGCCACCGTCCAGGCATTTCGCGACGAGGAGATCGGCCTCGGCATCACCGACGTCAACACGCGCTTCGGCGGCGCCTTCCCGGCGCCGATGTACGCGGCCGCGCCCGGGGCGCACCTACCCGGAGCTGATCGTGGCCCTGGCCGCCGGTGAGCGCGTCGACCCGCACGTCGGCGTGTTCAACGAGGGCATGACCTTCACCCGCTACTACTGGCAGCTCGAGCTCGACGGCGCCCTGCGCACCGACCGCCCGGGACATCGTCCCTGGCGGGCCACCCACCCCAAGATGACGCGTCGAGCTGTCAGAATCGAAGCCGAGCCGTGACCACCCCGACTGCCGAATCACCCGCATCGCCGGCCCCCGGGGCGACGAGCCCGGGAGCGGAGCCGACGCCGGGGCGCCAGTGCACGCACTGCGGCGCCGCGCTCGTCGACGGCCAGGACTGGTGCCTGGAGTGCGGCGCCGCCACGCCGGGGGCGCTGCGTTCCCGCACACCCGCGCGGGCCGGGGTGATGCTCGCCGCGTTGACGGGGGTGCTGGTCATCGCCGCCGCCGGTGCCGCCTACGCGGCGCTGCGCACGCCGCCGAAGCGGATCGTCGTCGCGGCGGTGGCGCGCCCGGGCGCCCCGGCGCCGGCCACGGGCCCGACCACCCCGGCCACGGGCCCGACCACCCCGGCCGCTGGGACGACAGCCCCGCCGACCGGTACGACCACGCCGCCGCCCGTGGTCACGCCGCCCGCCGCGACGCCCACGTCCAGCGTCCCGAAGGTGACCGCGCCGACCGTGACGCCCCCGGCCGCGTCGGTGACCACCCAGGCACCCACCGTGACGCCTCCGCCTCGCACGACCACCGCCCCGACGACGAGCGTGAGCACCGCCACCACGCAGACGGCGTCCGGGCCGACGCCGCTGCTGCTCGATTCCGACGCGACCAGCGACTACAACCCGAACGGCTTCTCGCCCGAGAACTTCGGCGACCCCAGCCTGGCCATCGACGGCGACACCACCACCGCGTGGTCGGCGCAGGTGCCCACCGTGCCCGTGCCCGGTGGCGACGCCGGGCTGCTCGTCGACCTGAAGTCGGCGCAGTCGGTGGCGACGCTCAAGCTCGTCACCGACACCCCCGGCGCCACGCTGGTCATCCTCGGCGCCACCGGCGCGCACGCGCCGGCCACGATCGGCCCGTCGGGCTGGACCCGGCTCACGACCCCGGTCGCGGTCAAGCGCAAGCAGACCTTCACGCTCCTGGCCAAGGGGCACCGCTATCGCTGGCTCGTGCTGTGGATCCTTGGGGCCAAGGGCGGGCCGGTCGCGTCGTTGCCGGCGACGGTGGCAAGCGCGGCCAGCGCTGCGGCCAGCGCCGCGGCCAGCGCTGCGGTCAGCTCGACCCCGAGCGCGAGCGGGGCGTCCACCGGAACGTCGACCACGGGGACGCCGACGACCTCCACCACGTCGTCCACCGCGTCGACCACCGCCACGACGACCAGCTCGCCGCTCGTCACGGTCGACGTCAACGAGCTGAGCGTCTACCCCTGATCGCTCACCCGTCGGCGAGATCGGGGAAGACGGGGAGGAAGCGGTGCAGGACGCCGACCGGCTCGTAACCCAGCTGCCGGTACAGGTGGCGCGGCCAGTCGTCGGCGTCGGCGCATAGGAACACCACCTCCGCCCGCTGGCGCGTCTGCGCGGTGGCGAGCGAGACCACGGCGCGCGCGAGCCCTCGCCGGCGCGCGGCGGGGACGGTGCCGACGTTGTCGATCTGCGCCACGGCGCCGCGGCGCAGCGCGACGCAGGTGCTCGCCACCGCCCCATCGTGCTCTGCGCCGTAGCTGACCCCGTCGAGCACCCGCGCGATGAGCGCGTCGCGGTCGAGGATCTGGTCGGCGACCTCCTCGCTGGCCCAGCTCTCGGCCAGGATCACCGCGCGGCGCGCGGGCCGTGCCTCCTCCTCGCTCACGGCGCGGGCGGCCCCGGCCGCCGGCAGGCGCACGGGGCCTCGATGCACCATCAGCAGCAACGGCGCGACCCGCCAGCCGAGCGCGGCGAAGTCGTCCGCCAGCAGCTCCCCCTCGGTGTCCTCCGCCACGACGATGCCGCCCGCCTCGCACCCGGCCCGTCCGAGCGCCTCGCGGGCGGCCAGCGCGAGCGCCTCCGCGCTCGCGCCGCGCCGCTCCTGCACGTACAGGTGGTTGGCGTCCCACAGCAGCGGCCGGCGCGGGTCGGTGATCGCCCACGCCCGGGTGCCGCCGTCGGCCGGCTTCAGGGCCACGGACGTGACCTCGCCTGCCACCGCGCGATCGGTCGTGCTCAGGAAGCCGACCACCTGCTCGCGTTCGCCGGAGTCCACCCGTCACCACTCAGCAGATGACCTGCAGATGAAAGCCCTGCGGCAACGCGGCCGGGGCGTTGACGTCCACGATGTCGGGGTTGGCCGCATCGCTGGCGACGCCGATCGCCCCGCTCGTCAGCGCCGGACCGGCCGGCGAGGCCGTGTACGAGCACCGGCTCACGTTGGCCGAGAACGTCACCGTGTAGCTCGTGCTGTTCGTTGCCGCGGACGCGGTGGCGCCGCGGTTGGCGCCCAGCGACCCGTTCTGCGAGACGACGGCGAACAGCAGCTGGCTCGTCTGGGCGTAGCCGCCGAGCTGGCTCGACACCTGGCTGCTCAGCTGGCTCGTCTGCACGTAGCTGCTCGCGGGCACCCCGCCGAGCTTGGCCGAGTCGGCGGCCTGGGCGGTCGCGCCGAGGAAGGCCGACGCCGCCTTGCCCTGCAGGTAGTTCGCATTCAGCCCCGTCGCCACGCCGGTGGCGTTGGTGGTGAACGGGGCACCGTTGGGGTTGGCCAGGTGGATCGTCCCGCCGACGCTGCCCGAGCTGAGGAAGTCGAACGCCTGGCCCGTCTTCAGGTTGTCGACCTCGACGCAGGCCGGGCCGCCGGTGACGCCGCGGCAGCCGTCGATGACTGCGCCGCCGGTGCCGTAGTTGGATACGCGCGCGGCGTAGCCCGACAGGGAGCCGATGATCTGCGTCGACTGGCTGTAGGCGAGGCTGGAGCCGCCGGGATTGCGCTGGCCGCCCTGGATCGTCCCGGCGATCGCGATCGGGGCCGCCAGGACCGCGATCGCCACCCCGGCGAGCACGGCGGCGCGACGGTTGGCGCGCAGGCGAGGATGGTGCAGGACGCTGCGAAGGGACATGGCCTCCTCCTTCGGTCGGTGTGCCCGAGCGCCGGCGCGGGAGCCCGGTATCGGCATGGCGGCGCCGGGCCCTCGGGTCGCGGCCCGCCCTTGGGCGGACGGCGCCGCAACGGGCGCCCCGGTCCGTCGTGTGCAGTCATAACCGCCGTTCGGCCCCGAAAGTCGCGGCGCAGGCCGCCGTGCAGTTGTGACGGTGCCGGCCGCGGTGTGCGCGCGGCCGCCGTCGCGCGATCGGTGACCGGTGGCTCAGCCGGCGGTCAGCCACTCGGCGATGCGCGCGCCGATCTCCTCGCCACGGTCCTCCTGCAGGAAGTGGCTGGCACCGGCGACGACCTCCGGTGCCTCCCGGCCGATCGCCTCGGCGAAACGCTCCCCGGTGCTCAGTGGGAGGATCGGATCGGAGTCGGCCCACAGCATGAGCGTCGGCCGGTGATCCTCGCGCAGCGCCTCCAGCACCCGTTGTCCCGCGGCGGCGCCCGGCTCGTCGGGGGTGCGCGGGATCATCAGCGGGAACGCTCGCGCGCCCGCCTTGGCGGCGACGTTGGGGAACGGCGCGTCGTAGGCGGCCACGACGGCGTCGCCGGGGTCCTGCAGGCACGCGCCCTTGACCAGGAACCCCACCGGGAGGTCCTCGGTGCGCTCGACGAAGTCGCGAAACTGCGTCCACGCGTCGGTCATGCGCTGGTGGCCGGTGAACAGGCCGGTGTCGAGGATCACCAGCCGGGCGATCCGCTCGGGCGCCTCGACGGCGGCGCGCAGCCCGACCGGGCCGCCCCAGTCGTGCACGACGATCGTCGCGTCGCGCACGTCGAGATCCTCGAGCAGCGCGGCGAGCGAGGCGGCGTGGCGGTCGTAGCTGTACCAGTCCAGGTCGACCGGCTTGTCCGACCGCCCGAACCCGAGCAGATCGGGGGCGATGCAGCGAAAGCCGGCGTCGCGGACGGCCGGGATCACCTTGCGCCACAAGAACGACCAGGTCGGCTCGCCGTGCATGAACACCACCGGCGCGCCGTCACCCTCGTCGAGGTGGGCCATCCGCAGCCCGTCCTCGACGGTGCGAAAGCGCGGGGCGAACGGGAAGTCGGGCAGATCGGTCAGCAGCTCGTCTGGGGTGCGAACGGCGTCCATCAGGCCTCCCGTCGGTGCCAGCGCTCGCGCGCCTCGTCGATCGTGCGCTCGGCGGTCTGGAGGTCGTACCAGCCGTCGACCTTGACCACCTTGCCCTCGGGCTGCTTGTAGATCGAGAAGAAGTGCGAGATCTCGTCGCGCAGCGCGAGCGGCAGGTCGTCCAGCGTCTCCATGGTGTTCCAGTTGGGGTCCTTCAGCGGAACGCACAGCACCTTGTCGTCAACTCCCTTGTCGTCGCGCATCTTGAACACTGCGATCGGCTTCACGGCGATGACGCAGCCCGGGAACGTCGGTTCGGACACGACGACCATCGCGTCGAGCGGGTCGCCGTCCTCGGCGAGCGTGTCGGGCACGAATCCGTAGTCGGTCGGGTACACGACCGATGAGAACAGGAACCGATCGAGGGTGATCGCCTGCAGCTCCTCGTCCCACTCGTACTTGTTGCGGCTCCCCTTGGGGATCTCGACGAGGCACAGCAGGCGGGGGCGGTCGGGGTTCATGCGGCGGTGGGGAGCATACCCGCGGGTGCATCGGTTAGGCTCGTCTCTCCGATGTTGAGCGCGCTCGTGCATCTCGCTCCGGTGCTGGCCACGGAGAAGAGCAAGGTCCCCTTCTACCTCGCCGGCGGCGCCCTCGCCCTCTGGGCCGTGATCGTGTCGCTGGCCATCGGCCTGCGCCGGCCGGACTTTCCCAGCAACGACGGCGCGCAGCGACTCGTGATGGCCGTGACGGCGGTGCTGGTGGTCCTCACGGCGACGACCGCCGTGCTCACCTCCGGCGGCGAGCACAACACCGTGGCCGCCGTGGTCGGTGGCACCGCGGCCGGCGGCAACGTGGGCACCGGGCCCGCCGCCACCGGCGGCACGCCCGCACCGGCCTCGAGCGCGCCGTCCGCCCCGGCGGCCTCCAGCACGCTCACCGAGAGCGCCAATCCGACCGGCGTGCTCGCCTACACCAAGCCGACGCTGCAGGCCAAGGCCGGGCGGGTGACGATCAACTTCAGCAACATGTCCCCCCTGATGCACAACATGACGATCGCGCAGGGCAGCACGGTCCTGGCCGCGACGCCCACCTTCCAGGGCGGCTCGCACACCCTGTCGCTGGTGCTCAAGCCCGGCACCTACGTGTTCTACTGCTCGGTTCCGGGCCACCGCCAGGCCGGCATGCAGGGCACCCTCACCGTAAGCTGATCGCCGCGCGCCGGCCGGCGCAGCGCATCTTCGGCGCGAGGTCGGTGTTGGCGAACGTGTCCCAATGCCCGATCGGCTTCTCCCTTTGACCACCGTCACGCCGCCCGGCACGCGCGCCCGCCGCGCCGGCGCGACAGCGCTCGCCCGCCTGGCCGCGCGCTCTCGCGCCCTCGCCCTCGTGGCCGGCGCCCTGGCGCTGTTGCTCGGCACCTGGCCGGGCCCCGCGGGCGACCTCGGCCTCGGCGCCGCCGCGGCGCAGGCCGCGGGAGCCCCGGCTTGCGTCCCCTCGGCACTCAACCGCTCCGACGTCATTCCGGGCACGGTGATCCAGGCCTCGCCGCTGCCGGACTCGCTCGACGCCTCCCCGAGCACGCAGATCAGCCTGCTCGGCGTGGCGGCGTCGCAGCTGAGCAACGTCTCGGCGAGCGGCTCGCGGACCGGCAGTCACCCCGGACGCCTGGAGCCGTACTCGCAGGGCGACGGCGCAAGCTACGTGCCCGACCGCCCGTTCGCCCCCGGCGAGCGCGTCACGGTCGTCGGTGACGTGGGCGCCTCGGGCGCCACCCGCCAGTTCGCCTACGGCTTCACCGTCGGCACGCCGGACCCGATCCCGGTCGGTGGCGCCGGGCGTCAGCCCGCCGGGACGGCGGGCGAGGTGCAGCACTTCGTCTCGCGCCCCGATCTGCAGCCCCCGACGGTCACGGTGACGACCGACGCGCCGAACACGGCCCCCGGGTACGTGTTCATCGCGCCGTACTCCGGTCCCGGGCAGGACGGGCCGGAGATCGTCGACAACAGCGGTCAGCCGGTGTGGTTCGACCCGCTCCCGTTCGGCATCGAGGCGACGAACCTCCAGGTCCAGCAGTACGACGGTGCGCCGGTGCTGACCTTCTGGGAGGGCGGCATCCCCGAGCAGGGCTTCGGCGAGGGCTATGAGGTCGTCGTCAACAGCGCCTACCAGACGATCGCCCGGATCTACGCCGGCAACGGCTACGAGGCCGACCTGCACGACTTCGAGATCGGACCCGACGACACGGCGCTGATGACGATGTTCGATCCGCTGCACTGCAATCTGTCCTCGCAGGGCGGTCCGAGCGACGCGGCGGTCAGCGACGGCGTGTTCGAGCAGCTCGACCTGAAGACCGGCCTCGTGCGCGAGGAGTGGCACAGCATCGACCACGTCCCGCTGCGCAACAGCTACCAGACCCCCGCCACGGCGACGACCACCTGGCCCTGGGACGCCTTCCACATCAACTCGGTGCAGCAGCTGTCCGGCAACAACGTGCTCGTGTCCTCACGCAGCACCTGGGCGGTCTACGAGCTCAGTGGCGACCACCGGGCAGGTCCTGTGGGAGCTCGGCGGCAAGCATTCGTCATTCCAGATGGGCCAGGGCACGACCACGGCCTGGCAGCACGACGCCGCGATGCTCGCCAACGGCGACATCAGCATCTTCGACAACGGCGCCTCGCCGGTGATCGAGCACCAGTCCCGCGCCATCGTCGTCGCGCTCAACGGCGCCAGGCATACGGCGACCCTGGTCAGCCAGCTGACCCACAACGCACCGCTGTCGTCCAGCAGCCAGGGCAACTACCAGACCCTCCCCAACGGCGACGCCTTCATCGGCTGGGGCCCCCAGCCGTACTTCTCGGAGTACTCACCGACCGGCCAGCTGCTCTTCGACGCCCACATGCCCCCCGCCGACCAGTCCTATCGCGCCTACCGCTTCCGCTGGTCGGGCACGCCGGCCCGCCCCCCCGACGTCGCCGCCCGCACGACCGCCAACCACGCTCTCACCGTCTACGCGAGCTGGAACGGCGCCACCGCCGTCGCCAGCTGGCGCGTACTGGCCGGAGCGTCCTCCGGCGCCCTGGCCGCGGTGGCCACCGCCGCCCGCAGCGGCTTCGAGACCGCGATCCCCACCCCGAGCCCCGGACCCTACGTCCGCGTCCAGGCCCTCGGCGCCACCGGCGCGGTGCTCGCGACCTCGGCGGTCGTCAAGGCCTCGTAGGGCGCCCCGCGCCCCGCGGGACCCGGGGTGCGCCCCCAGCGATAGGCCGCCGCGCGACGGGGGTGTGGCACATTGCGCACGCCAGGGGGTGGTGTATCGACCACACCCCCGGGGGATGGGCGCCTGCCGGTGCGGGGTGTGGCACATTGCGCACGCCAGGGGGTGGTGTATCGACCACGCCCCTGGGGGATGGGCGCCTGCCGGCGCGGGGTGTGGCACATTGCGCACGCCAGGGGGTGGTGTATCGACCACGCCCCTGGGGGATGGGCGCCTGCCGGTGCGGGGTGTGGCACATTGCGCACGCCAGGGGGTGGTAAATCGACCACACCCCCCGCGAGTCGCACCTGTCGCGCGCCGTCACGTCGCCGCCGTGCTCCTTCGCCGCGCCCGGTCGCCGCGCCGGTCTGTCGCCGCCCCTCCGCCGCCCGCGCGTCTCCGCCCCCCGCCCGACCGCCCCCGCCGCTAGCGTCCCGGCGATGCGCATTCTCGACGCTCGCGCCGTCGCGGGCGATACGTCGCCGCTGGCGCTGGACGACGACCTCGTCATCGAGGCCGACAATGCCGAGATTCTGCCGCGGCTGCCCGCCGGGGCGTTCGATCTCATCTACATCGATCCGCCGTTCAACACCGGTCGCGAGCAGCGTCACACCCGGCTGGCGGTGCGCCGCGACGAGGCGGGCGGCGATCGGACCGGATTCGGCGGTCGTCGCTATCGGTCGCGCGCGCTCGGGCAGCGGGCCTTCGAGGACGACTTCAGCGACTATCTGGACTTCCTGGCCCCGCGCCTGCGCGACGCCCGCACGCTGCTGGCGGAGCACGGGACGCTGTACTTCCACATCGACTATCGCGAGGCGCACTACTGCAAGCTGCTGCTCGACGAGATCTTCGGCCGCGAGTGCTTCCTCAACGAGATCATCTGGGCCTACGACTACGGGGCGAAGCCGCGCAACCGCTGGCCGGCCAAGCACGACACGATCCTGGTGTACGTGCGCGACCGGCGGCGATACCACTTCGACGCCGACGCGGTGGAGCGCGAGCCGTACATGGCGCCGGGACTGGTCACGCCGGAGAAGGCCGCCCGGGGCAAGCTGCCCACCGACGTCATGTGGCACACGATCGTGCCCACGACCGGTCGCGAGCGCACGGGCTACCCGACCCAAAAGCCCGAGGGACTCGTGCGGCGCTTCGTGTCGGCCTCGTCGCGACCCGGCGGCTGGTGCCTGGACTTCTTCGCCGGGTCGGGCACGCTCGGCGCCGTGTGCCGCCAGCTCGGGCGCCGGTTCGTGCTCGTCGATCGCAGCCCGGACGCGCTGGAGATCATGACCGCGCGGCTCGGCGGCGCGGCCGCCGCTGCCGGCGCGGACGCGAGCGGCTCGCTGGCCGCCTCGGCCTGACGCTCGCGAGCCGACCCGGCCGGGGGACCGCGCCGACCGCCCCGAGGACCCCGGCCGACCCGGCCGGGGAACCGCGCCGACCGCCGCGGGGCCCCCGTTACACTGACCGCAATGCGGCGGGTCGTCGGTGTCCTGGGAGTGCTCGGTGCGGCGGTCGCCATCGCGCTGCCGGCCGCCGCCCTGGCCGGCGGTCATCGCGCCGCCGCCAGCGCCACCCGCCAGGTGGTCATCAAGAACTACGCATTCAACCCGGGGCGCCTGACCATCAACCGCGGGGACTCGGTGACCTGGCGGTTCGAGGACGGCTCGACCCAGCACAACGTCACGGCGACGGGCTTCCGCAGCTCACCGACCAAGTCGAGCGGCACCTACACGGTGCGCTTCACGCGCGCGGGCTCGTACAGCTACACCTGCACGCTGCATCCCTGGATGGCGGGGACGATCGTCGTCCGCAAGTGACGGCGGCGCCGCCGCGGCCGGCGCGTCAGCGGCGGCGAATCTCGCGGAACTCGTCGAGCGTCTGCTGCTCGCGCGCACGGGCCTCGTCGTAGGCCTCGACGGCGAGGTCGTGGGTGGCGTCGCTGCACCAGAAGCGCGGGTGACGCGCGAGCCACCGCTCGGCGTCGCGCTGCCCGAGCTCGATCAGCGCCTGCACGAAGGTGCCCTCGAACAGCAGGAACGACAGCAGCTCGCCCCGACTGCGGGTCTGACCGCCGAGCAGCCGTGACATGAGCGGGAAGTCCGGATCGCGCAGCCCGCGCAGCCCGCCGAAGCGCTCGGTGAACACCTGCTCGGCCAGGGCCCCGATCTCCCCGGGCCGCGACGGTGCGACGAGCGCGTAGGACACCCGGCGGTAGGGATGCTGCCCGGCCGCCGTCCGGTAGGCCAGCGCCGAGCGCGAGGTGCCGCTCGTCGGCGCCTCCACGAAGAACGAGTTGATCGCGGCCAGCCGGTGCAGGTCGCTGCGCACCTGGTCGACGAGCAGCCCGTCGATCACGTTCGCCGCCACGTCGGCGAGTCGCGGCGGCCCCGTGCGCGCCGGCGGGATCGGGTGGGCCCCGAACGGCTCGAAGCCGATGACGATCACGCGCTCGGCGCCGAGCGCCAGCGCCGGCTTGATCGGGCTGTTGAGCCGCGTGCCCCCGTCGACGTAGTGATCGGCGGCGGCCAGCGGCTGGTCGACCTTCACCGGCGGGAACAGCAGGGGGATGGCCGCCGACGCGCGCACGTGCTCGCCGTTCAGCGCGCCCCGCACGTAGCGGATGTCGTCGCCGGCGCGGTTGCGCGGTGCGCGGTGGCGGGTCTCCACGAAGCCGACCGAGGCGCCCGTCGACAGGGCCGTGGCCACCACGCAGACGGCGTCGATGACCCCCGACCGGACGTTGCGGTGCAGCGCCAGCCAGTCGATCCAGCGCTGGATGTTGCCGCGGATCGGCGACGGGTCGAGCAGGCTGCCGAGGCGCAGGCCGGGGATCTCGAGCGCCTCGCCGAGCAGGCGCGCCACCGTGAGCAGGCTGCGCGGGCCGATGATCGGCGCGATCACGTCGCCCTTGCGCATCGTGCGCCAGCGATCGAGCGCCTCGTGCACCTGCGTGTCCACCGGCTCGGCGGCCAGGGAGCCCAGCAACGCCGCGTTCAGCGCCCCCACGCTCGTGCCGCACAGGATCGACACGTGCTCGCCGCGAGCATGCAGCGCGGGGAGGAGCACCGACAGCGCGCCGACCTCGTAGGCGCCCCGGGCGCCGCCTCCGGGCAGCACGAGGGCGACGCGCGGGTGCGCGGCCGTTGCGATCCTGGCTGACCACGCTCCCGGTCCTCCATTTCCGATGATCCGACGGGGCTCCTGGCGGCTGGCCCGGCCATCACCACCCACCGGCCGGGCGGTCGCAACCGCCCGGCCGGAAGAGGAGGAGAGAGTGCAACGTGGGTCGGGTTCAGCTGACGTCAAGGATGGCCCCGACCTCGTCGGGCGTCTATGGACCGGCGGCAGCAGCCGCGCCAGGGCCACCTGGCCCGACCGTCCAGACGCGCGCGGGGTCGATCGGCGCGCGCCGGCCACCCGCATCGGGCGCCGCGCCCGGTTGGCCGGGAGCCTGCGTGGTTAGATGCCGGGATGCGCGCCGCGAGCGGATCAGCTTCGATTGGCCCGCTGCTGGCCTCCGTGGCGGTGCTGACGAGCGTCGCGCTCGCCGCGGCTGCCCCCGTGCGCGGCGCTCCGTCCACGCCGCATCCCGGTGGCGCTGCCCCGATGGCGACGGCCGCCAGGAGCGCCGCGCGCCGCACCCTGCGCGACACGCTGTTCCAGGCCACGTACCCGGCGAGCTGGCGGGCTCGCATCACCCACCCACGCATCGCCGGGTTCACCATCACCGAGTACTCGCTGAGCTCGACGGCGCCACTGAACGCCGACGGCATCCCGCCGGCGGGTGGGACCGGCCTGTCGATCTACCTGTATCCCAAGCGGCTGGCCACGCGCATGCTGCGACTGTCGAGCAACCTCGGCGCGGCCGCGGTGCAGCTCATCCTGCTCGGCGTCGTCGGCATCCCCAGCCAGGCCCACTACGTGACCGAGATCCAGCCGCTGCGCGTGGCCACGCTCGGGGGGCTTCCGGCGGCGCGCATCACCTACCTGTACGAATACGCCGACGACTACAACCTGAACCTCCAGGACGACGTCGTGGCGTTGCACGCGGCGCACGATCGCGCAGGTCGAGCTCGACACGGCTCCGGCTCTGCGCGCGCGGGGCGAGTCGGCCTTCGACGCCCTGCTGCGGGCGTGGCGGTGGCGGCGTGGTCAGGCGGCGATGGCGCGATGAGCATGCCGCCCGACGACCGCGAGCCCGCCGGCGCGGCGGCCCAGCACGAGCACGGCTCCGCCTACCGGCAGGCCGGCGTCGACTACACCACGCTCGACGCGGGCAAGCGCCTGGCGCTCGCCCGGGCCCTGGACACGTCCCCGTTCATCGCCGCGCGGGGAGGGACCGCCAACGATGCCTCGCGCGGCGAGCCGGCCTTCGTGTTCGAGCTCGACGGGCGCTACTTCGCGTTCGTGGTCGAGGGCCTGGGCACCAAGTCGATCATCGCCCGCCAGGTGGCCGAGACGCTCGGCGTCAACCGCTTCGCCGACGTCGCCTACGACACCGTGGCGGCGATCGTCAACGACCTCTGCTGCGTCGGCGCCCTCCCGCTCGTCGTCAACGCCTACTTCGCCACCGGCTCGGCGGACTGGTACCGGCGCGAGGACTGGCAGGCCGAGCTGCTCGAGGGGTGGTACCGGGCATGCGCGGATGCCGGCGCCACCTGGGGCGGCGGCGAGTCGCCGTCGCTGCCCGAGCTCGTCGACGCGCGCGACATCGAGCTGGCCGGCAGCGCGATCGGGGCACTGCCGGCGGGCGCCGAGCCGATCCTCGGCGACGCGCTGGCGGCGGGCGATGAGATCGTGATCGTGGCCAGCAGCGGGCTGCACGCCAACGGCTCCTCGCTGGCGCGCCTGGTCGCCTCGCGCCTGCCCGACGGCTACGCGACGCCGCTGGCCAGCGGCCGGCGCTTCGGCGAGGCGCTGCTCGATCCGTCGCGTGCTGTACGCGCGCCTGGTCGAGCGCCTGGCCGCCGAGGGACTGCCGGTCACCTACCTCAGCCACATCACCGGCCACGGGCTGCTGAAGCTGATGCGCCCGGTCAAGGAGCTCACCTATGAGATCCACGCGCTGCCCGCCGGTGCCCGAGGTGTTCGACCTGCTCGTAGCCGACGCCGAGCATGTCGCCCGCGGCGGCCTACTCGACCTTCAACATGGGCTGCGGTTTCGCCGTCTACTGCCGCGCCGGCGCCGGCGCGGGCGTCGTCGAGGCGGCGGCGCAGACCGGCTACGACGGCGCCTGCTCGCCGGCGTGGTGCGCGCCGGCCCGCGGCGCGTCGTGCTCGAGCCCGTCGGGGTCACGTACGACAGCGGCGCCCTGCAGCTGGCACCCGGCGCCTGAGGCGCCCCCACGGTGAAGCGGTGCCGGCGCAACGGTGACCCACCTGTCGGTGACGCTGGTCACGGGACTGCGCCTCACTGCCCATGACGAGCGAGGTCCACGCCTCGGTGGTGCAGCCCGGCCGCGTGCGCGTCGCTGACGCGCTGACGCCACGGTGATGATCGGCCAGCCGGACTCCGCCCTGCGCTCGCCCGCCGTGACGGCGGTGCTCGCCCGGCTGCGCGCCGAGGGCGCGGCCCGGGACGGGCCCGGGAAGCGTCGCGTGGCCGAGCGCGAGTCCCGGTTGGGCACCGAGGTGTACGGCCTCGAACGGGCTGAGCTGTGCGGCGACGCGCCGTTGGCGGTGAGCGCCGACGTCGGCGAGCTGCTGTGGGTGCTGGCCATCGCGCGCCGTCCGGCTCTGATCGTCGAGTTCGGTGGATCGCTCGGCGTCTCCACGATCTATCTGGCGGCGGCGCTGCGCGACCTCGGGGCCGGTCGACTCATCAGCACCGAGCTGTTGCCGCGCAAGGCCCAGCTGGCCGAAGCCAACCTGATCGAGGCGGAACTGGGGGACCTCGTCGAGCTGCGCCCCGGGGATGCGCAGCTGACGCTCGCCGACCTGCCCGCGGCGGTGGACCTGCTGTTCCTCGACGGCTCCAACGACCTGTACCTGCCGATCCTCGGGCTCGTGGCGCCGCGGCTCGCCCCCGGCGCGCTCGTGGTGGCCGACCTCAGCGCGGGCGATCCGCACCACGATCGCTATGTCGCTCACGTCGGCGACCCGGCGAACGGCCTCCTGTCGGCGCGGGTCGCGCTCGACGCCGGCGTCGTCGTCTCGGTGGTCGCCGGGGCACCGTCGCGCCCCGGCACCTGACCGCTGCCCTACGCGCCGGTCGGGATCTGCAGGTTGATCACCGTGGAGTCGCCGGCCCAGGCGTACGTCGGCCCGCTGGCCCCCCGCGCGATTGGCTGCTCATCGAACGTGTACGTCACGCCGTTGACCCGCTTGGTCTTGCCGAGCGACTTGGCCGCGTTGGCTCCGAGGAAGGAGAAGCCGGCCTTCACGACGGCATAGGCCTGGTTGCAGCTGAGCGCGGTGCTCGTCGGATGGGCTCCCTTGATGGCCTGCACGGTCCAGTGCACCGGCAGCCGGCCCGCCACCTTGAGGCCGTGGTTGTTCGAGCAGGTGACGACCTTGCCCGACGTCGGCGGCGCCTGGAACGGAAGGTTGAGCGCACCCGCGGGCGCCGCCACGACCAGGCTGGCGAGCGCGGCGGCCATCGGACCGGCGATGAGCTGACGGGGCATGGATGTACCTCCTGGTGCCGGCACGGGGGACCGGCGTCGGCGTGAGCGGGGCAATTGAGCGGTGCAGTGTAAACGCGCCACGAGGTGGCTTTGGCTCGGCGCCAGGGGACGCCTCGTCCATCCGTCCAGATCGGCGCGAAGCGCTCAGGTCGCCCGCGCTCGCGGGCTTGCAGGCGCCGATTCGCGGCCGGTCATTGCTGCGCAGGGCTGCGCAAAGCTGCGCAGCCCGCCCCGCCCGCCGTTGTCGGCCAGGAGTCGACGGGCTAGTGTCACCGGCGCCGGCTCGGCCGGCCCGACCCTCGGGCGCGCCACGCCAACCGCAGGAGCGACATGTACGTACCGTTCGACGAGCCCTGCACCGCGGTGATCTGACCCGATGTCCGAGGACCGCTCACCGAGCGAGCGGCGCGGGCCGCGACGGCCCGAGGGGCGGGGGCGGTCGCGGTGCCTTGTCACTCATTCGTGCCAGCGCCCGGCGCCGGCACGCGGGCGATCTCGCGCCTGCCCGCGCGGCTCCGGGCGACCGGCCTGCGCCCGGCGACCGCGGCGCGCGACGCCCCCGAGCGACTGGGCGCGCCGCGGTTGCGTCCCGCCGTCGGCGCCGCTGGCCTAGTCCACCGGACCGAGCCGGCTTGCGACCGCCGCGGCGATCCGGCGGGCGTGGGCGCCGAGCTGGCGCACGATGTCGCCCGCCGGCCTGGCATCCGCCAGCTCGTGGGCCTGGCCGGCCCACAGGTTGATGGCATCGGCGTCACCGCGCGCCGGCGCGGCGGCGCGCAGCGGACTGGTGAGGTGGTGGACCTCGGGGTACGCGCTCGGGGCGGCGGCGTGGTCGGCCATGAAACGGTTCACCATGCCGCGGGCCAGGCGACCCGTACACGCCCGCGTCAGCGCGGTGGGAATCGGCTCGGGCAGCAGCGCGCGCTGCGCCGGTCCTGCTCGTCTTCGTGCATCGGCCACGCAGCGGGTGCGTCTTCAGCGGACCCCGAGCAGGTCGACGACGAACACGAGGGTCTCGTCGGGGGCGATCACGCCGCCCGCGCCGCGCTTGCCGTAGGCGAGGTGCGGCGGGACGGTGATGCGCCGTCGACCGCCGACCTTCATGCCGGCGACGCCCTCGTCCCAGCCGGGGATCACGTCGCCCTGGCCGAGCTCTGAACGAGAACGTGCTGCCGCGGTTCCACGAGGCGTCGAACTCCTTGCCGGTCGACCACGAGACGCCGGCGTAGTGGACCTCAACGATCTGGCCCGCCGTGGCCTCCTCGCCGTCGCCGACGCTGATGTCCTCGAGCTCGAGCTGGAAGGACGGCGGTTCGTCGGGCACGGTGATCTCGGGCTTGGTCGGCTCGGTCATGGGCGGAGAGTAGCGCCGCCGGGGCCGCCACGGTCGCCGCCGCGCGCCGGACCACTACGATGACCGTTCCTTCGGGTCCCCGCGACCAGCGCCATCCCGCGTGATTCACATCGACCCCTACATCGTCCTCGGCAGCGCGATCGTCGGGCTGCTCGTCGGCATGACCGGCGCGGGCGGGGGCGCCCTGATGACGCCGATGCTCATCCTGCTGTTCGGCGTCACCCCGTCGGCGGCGATCTCGAGCGACCTCGTGGCCGCCGTCGTGATGCGCCCGATCGGCGCCGGCGTCCACCTGCGCGCCGGGACGGTCAACCTGAAGCTGGTGCGCTGGATGGTCATCGGGTCGGTGCCTGCGGCCGTGCTGGGCGCCTATCTGCTGCACCGGCTCGGGCAGACGAGCGCCGCCCAGCAGCGCGTGGAGGTGGCGCTGGGCATCGCGTTGCTCGTCGGCTCCGCCGCGATGGTGCTGCGCATGCTCATCGACCGGCGCGGCGCGGGCGTGCGCGCGGCGGCCGTGCACGAGATCCGCCCGCGCCCCTGGCCCACGATCGCCATCGGGGTGATCGGTGGCGTGATCGTGGGGATGACGTCGGTCGGCTCGGGCTCGCTGATGGTCGTGCTGCTGTTGTTCCTGTACCCGACGCTGAGCGCCGGTCAGCTTGTCGGCACCGACCTCACGCAGGCGGTCCCGCTCACGCATGGCCGCCGCGCTGGGCGCGCTGGCCTTCGGGCACGTCGAGTTCGGGGTGACCGCGTCGCTCATCCTCGGCAGCGTCCCGGCGGTGTTCGTCGGATCGCTGCTCTCGTCGACCGTGCCCGACCGCTACATCCGGCCGGTCATCACGTTCGTCATCTTCGCGTCGGGGCTGAAGTACGTCGGGCTTGGCACGACCGCCCTCGGCTGGGTGCTGTGCGCCGTCCTGGGGGCGGCCGCGGTGACCTGGTTCGTCGTCGCGCGCCCGTGGCGGCGGGCGCTCGCCGAGCCGGCGCCGGCGGGGCTCGTCCCGGTCGCGTCCGCGGCCGAGGACGAGCCGGCGACCGACGCCGTGTCGGCCGATGTCGCCGGCTGAGTCCCGGTCCGCCATGGCCACGAAGACCTGGTTCATCACCGGATCCTCGCGCGGGTTCGGACGCCACTGGGCCGAGGCGGCGCTCCAGCGCGGCGATCGCGTCGCCGCCACCGCCCGCCACCCCGACGCCCTGGAGCCGCTGCGGGCACGCTACGGCGACGCCGTCCTGGCGCTGGCGCTCGACGTGACCGATCGCGCGGCGGCGGGCGACGCCGTGGCGCGGGCGCACGAGCACTTCGGCCGCCTTGACGTCGTGGTCAACAACGCCGGGTACGGGCTGTTCGGGGCGATCGAGGAGGTCACCGAGGAGCAGGCGCGCGCGCAGTTCGAGACGAACCTGTTCGGCGCGCTGTGGGTCACCCAGGCGGCGCTGCCCCACCTGCGCGCGCAGCGCGCCGGTCACATCGTCCAGGTCTCGAGCCTCGGCGGCATCGCCGCGTTCCCCGGCGTCGGCGTCTATCACGCGTCCAAGTGGGCGCTCGAGGGCTTCAGCGAGGCCCTCGCGGAGGAGGTCGCCGAGTTCGGCATCCACGTGACCCTCGTCGAACCGGGCGCCTACGACACCGACTGGGGCGGCGCCTCGGCGGCGCACGCCGACCCGCTGCCCGTCTACGACGCGCTGCGCGAGCGGATGGCGCAGCGGCGGGTGCAGCTGCCGCGTGGGCGGGCGGCCGCGACCGCGCAGGCCATCCTCGCGGTCGTCGATGCCGACCCGCCGCCCCTGCGCGTGTTCCTCGGCGCGACGGCGTTGGCACTGACTCAGCGCCGCTACACCGAGCGCCTGCAGACGTGGGAGCGCTGGCGCGACGTGTCCATCGCCGCACAGGGCGAGTAGGCCGCCGCAACGGGTCGCCGGGCGCTGCCAACGAGTTCCGCCGGCGCGGTGTGCACAGTGGGGGAGCGCCGCGCCGGAGGATCCCGGCGACCGCGGACGTCACCCCGGCCAGTGATCACACGGCACGACAGATTCGCCCCCGCCGCCGCTCCGCCGCGGCCCGCGCGGTGTTCCGTGGGGAGATGACCGCTCCGCGGCTCACCCGGCGCTCGCTCCTGATCGCCGCCGCCGGATCCGGCGCGCTGACGGTTGCGCCGCCGATGTGGATCGGCGCCACGGCGGAGGGCGCGCCGGCGGCCGCCGCGCCGCGCGTCCTGGCGCTGCCCGTGGGCGACCTGGCCGCAGGCACGCATCTCGTGCTCGCGCCGCTGGACTTCGACCTGGTCGGCGTGCAATGGCGCGCGCCGAGGCATCCCGGCCTGTGGCTGCGCACCGTCGCGGCCGGCGGCGCCCCGGACGGCGGCTGGGCCAACGCGGCGGCCACCGGCCACGGTCCCGATCGCGTCGCCCCGATCGCGGCCCGCTTCGGCGACCCGGTGTGGACGGGACCGGCGCGGCGGCTGCAGTTGCGGGCCGACCGGCCGGTGCGCGACGTCGTCGTGCACCTGGTCACGGCCCCGTCCACCCCGGCCGAGGCGACCGCCGCCGCGACGCTGCCGCTGGCCGGTCCACCCCTGCCGGCCGGCCCCGGGCAGCCGCCGATCATCGCGCGTGACGCCTGGGCACAAGGGATGGCCCCGCCTCCGCGTGGCGGAGCGGTCTACGGCGCGGTGCGTCTGGCCTTCGTTCATCACACCGAGAATCCCAACGGCTACGCGAGCGCCGACGTGCCGGCCATGCTGCGCGCCATCTGGGCCTACCACGTGCAGGTCCGCGGCTGGAGGGACATCGGCTACAACTTCGTGATCGACGGCTTCGGCCGGACGTTCGAGGCGCGGGCCGGCGGCATCGACGAACCGGTGGTGGGCGCGCAGGCCGGGGGATGGAACCTCGTGTCGACCGGCGTGGCCGTGCTGGGCGACTTCAGCGTCGCGCCGGCGTCCGCCGCGGCGCTCGCCGCTCTGGAGAACCTGCTGGCCTGGAAGCTGTCGCTGCACGGCGTGCCGACGACGGGGCGGGTCAGCGTGCGCCTGGCCGCCGATGGCGCGGCCTACAGCCAGTTCGCGCCCGGATCGCTCGTCGCGCTCCCGCGCATCGCCGGGCACCGTGACGGCGACGCCACCGACTGCCCCGGGAACGCGCTCTATGCCCAGCTGCCGGTGGTACGCCAGGCCGCCGAGGCGCTCGCCGGCCAGCCGCTCGTCGTGACCCTGGCCGCCGCGGCGCTCACCTTTGCGGCTCCGGGGCCGGCCGTCCTGAGCGGCGCGCTGACCTCGCTCGACGGCACCCCGGTCCCCGGGGCGAGCGTCGCGCTGCAGAGTCGCGCCCTGGATGGCTCGCCGGCCGCGCCGCTCGAGACCACCGTCGCCGCGGCGACCACCGATGCGCAGGGGCGGTTCGCCGCCTCGCTGCCGTTGAGCTTCAATGCCGCCCTGCGCGCGCTGTTCCCCGGCGGGCCCGGCCTGCCGGCCAGCGTGTCCGAGCCGTTGAGCCTGAGCGTGACCCCGGTGCTGGCCCTCGCCGCATCCTCGACGGCGCCGGCGGTCGGGGCGCCGGTGATCCTGAGCGGCACCGTCTCACCGGCGCTGCAGCGGGTGCTCGTCACCGTCTCGACCCCGGCGCTGAGCGGCGGGCGAGCCCACCAGTCCGTGCACCACCTGGCCACGAGCAACGGGGCGTTCTCGGTCACCTTCAACCCGGCGCGCCCCGGCGCCTACCGCTGCGTGGCCAGCGTGCCGGCCGGGGTGTACAGCGCGCCGGGGGCCTCGCCGCCGGTCACGGTCAACGTCGCCTGACGGCCGCTCAGACGCGGCAGAGCAATGCGTTTGACAGGGGAGCCGAGCCGGGACTACCGTGGTGAGGGTCAGGGGCCGCGTCCCTGACGCACCGGTCACCGCTTCCGAACGGAAGGAGATCACATGGCCTCCGATGAGACCCTCACCATCGAGATTCCCGAGCAGCGCGTCGAGGGGAGGCGACTGGGGCGCCACGTCGAGCACGACCCGCGCTCACTGGCCTTCAAGGCCGAGCGGGCACCGGCGGTCACGAGCGTGACCCATCAGGCCACCGGGCTGCCGCTCAACCAGGGCCAGCTCGGCTCGTGCACGGCCAACGCGCTGTGCGGCGCGCTTGACTCCGCCCCGGACTTTCAGGGCGGCGCGCCACTGACCGAGGACAACGCCGTCAAGTTGTACGAGCTCGAGACGCAGCTCGAGGGTAAGCCGTACCCGCCCAACGATCCCGGCGGGAGCGGCCTGATGGTGTGCAAGGCGGCGAAGGAGATGGGTCTCATCAGCTCCTACCAGCACGCCTTCGGCGTCGATGAGGCGCTGCAGGCGCTCGTTCTGCGCCCGGTGATCACCGGCATCAACTGGTACACCAGCTTCGATACCCCCGACCCGAGCACCGGCGTCGTGGAGATCGCGCCCGGCGCCACGGTCCGCGGCGGCCATGAGATCGTCGCCGACGAGATCGACGCCGACCAGCAGCTCGTCTGGTTCTGGAACAGCTGGGGAACCGACTGGGGCGTGGAGGGCCGGTTCTGCATGAGCTTCGGGACCTGGGACCAGCTGCTGAAGGAGCAGGGCGACGTCACCGTCCCGATGAAGTAGCTCATTGGCGTCCGGACCGGGCGCCGCTGCGAGCGTCCGCGGATCAGACCAGCGCGCCGGGCGGCAACACGAAGCGCAGCGGCGTGCTGGCCTCCGTCCCGTTGCCGTGCGTCAGCCTCGCCCCGTGCAGGCCGTGGCGTGCCGGCGCGGACCGTGGCGCCTCGGCGGTGCCGTCGTGCGCGGTGATCCACCGCATCACGCCGGCAAAGTCGCCGCCCTCGGCCAGGATGGCGGCGCGCTCGACGACCACGCCGCCGGAGGCATGCGGACGTGCCAATCGAGTGAGCAGTGCGCTGATCTCGACATCGTCCATGCCTTCACGTTAGTCCCTTTCGGCCAATGAGGCGTCTCCGACCGCTGCGGTCGAGCTCCCGGGACCGGGTCGCCGCGCTAGGGTGCACGCAGTGGACGAGCGTCTCATCGCCGTTGCCGATCTGCCCGATACCGGTGTGACGTCCGTGCGGGCGTCGGTGGGGCGCGTCGCCGTGGGACTGGCCGGCGGCGAGCCCTTCGCGGTGTCTCCGGTGTGCCGGCACCTGCGCGGCGATCTCGCCAAGGGCCACGTCACCGAGGATGGCTGCCTGGAGTGCCCGTTGCACGCGGCGCGGTTCGACGTGCGCAGCGGCGCCATGACGCGCGGCCCGCAGGGCGTGTTCCGGCCCGTCGCCGGGGTGGTCAAGGGCACGGTCGGCCGCCTGCGCCTGCAGACCTACGGCGTGGTCGAACGCGACGGCGTGCTCTACCTCGTGGGCGCCGACGCCGCGGCCGGGGCGTCGGCGAGCTCGAGCTCGGCGTCGTCCTGAGCTCGGTTTCGGCGTCGTCCTGACCCCGGTTTCGGGCATCCACCTCACCGTTGCGCCCGCGGCCGGATCCGTGACCGGCCCGGTCGAGGGTCAGGGGATTCGGATGTCCTTATTCGCGCGCGCCGCGCGCAGCTCTTCGGCGGTCAGGTCGGCATCTCTGACCGGATGCACGATCGACCAGTGCTGGCCGACCGGGCAGCGCTGCAGCCGCCACCAGCCCAGCCGGACCGCCTTCAGCGACGCCCCCGGCACCCAGATGGTCGTGAACAGGTGCCCGGCGTGGCATCGCACCACGATGTTGCCGCCCATCCGGTAGCCGCGCAGTCGCATCGCGACCGTCCCGATGAGCAGTGCGGCCACGGCGATCAGCACGGAACGGCGGCGTGCCTCGCGGGCCCGGCCGCGGCCGGATCGGAGCGTCAGGTAGGCGAGCATCGTGATCCTTTCCTCGGGCTGCGCGAGCGCGCCCTGCGCTCGGTCGCGCTCGCCGGGGCCCGAGCCTGCGGCGCGCTCGGAGCTCGGCGCGCTCCGCTCGGACGCGCGCGATGCGCTCGGATTGACGCGCGATCCGTTCGGACCGAGGCGCGATCGCGAGTCCGTCATTTTCGATCACTATGAACCAAGAAGACGGACTCACGCCGCGCCGCGAACCCATCGCCGCGCTGCTCGCCGCGCTGCCGGCGCCCGCCGCCGCCCCCTCCGCGCCGCCGTTGGCCGCGTGCTGGTCGACGCTACCGTGGAGCGGTACGGCGTCAGCGGGAGAGGAGATGAGATGAGGGCGGTGCGGTTCGATGAGTACGGCGGGGTTGACGTGCTGGACGTGCGCGAGGTCGAGGACCCTGTCGCGGGTCCGGGCGAGGTGCTGGTGGCGGTCCGGGCCGCGGGGATCAACCCGGGCGAGATCGGGATCCGCGAGGGGCGTCTGCATTCGCGCTGGCCGGCGACGTTCCCCTCCGGCGAGGGCACGGACTTTGCCGGGGTGGTGCAGGCCGTCGGCGCGGGCGTCACCGTCTTCGCCCCGGGCGACGAGGTGCTGGGTTGGACCGAGCAGCGGGCCAGCCACGCCGCGCTGGTGGTGGCTCCGGCGGATCAGCTGACCGCCAAGCCGCCGACGGTTTCCTGGGAGGTGGCCGGGTCGCTGTTCGTCGCGGGCATGGCCGGCTACGCGTCGGTTCAGGCGGTGGCTCCCCAGCCCGGCGAGACGGTCGTGGTCTCGGCCGCGGCGGGCGGGGTGGGCTCGGTCGCCGTCCAGCTCGCGCGTCGCACCGGGGCGACGGTGATCGGGTTGGCCGGGGAGCACAATCACGATTGGCTGCGCCGCCACGGCGTCGTCCCGGTGACCTATGGAGAGGGGCAGGCCGAGCGGATCCGCGAGGCGGCCGGCGGCGCGGTCGACGCCTTCATCGACACGTTCGGCGGCGGCTACGTCGACCTGGCGATCGAGCTCGGCGTGGCTCCCGACCGGATCAACACCATCATCGACTTCGAGGCGGTCGAGCGACTTGGCGTGCACGGCGAGGGCACCCACGCGATCGGCACCGCGGCGACGTTGGCCGAGCTCGTGGGCCTGGTGGCCGACGGCGACCTGGAGATCCCCATCGCACGCACCTACCCGCTCGAGCAGGTGCGCGACGCCTTCCGTGATCTGGCCGAGCGCCGCACGCACGGCAAGATCGTGCTGCTGCCCTGAACCGCATCGTGGTCCGAACGCCGGAGCGCCCGCCGGCTGGCGGTAGGCTGGCTGCGGCGTACTCAGGGTCGTGCCGTACGGGCGGCGATCCGCGACCTTCAGAACAGGATTGCGACACGTGGCTCATTCAGTGATCATCGGCGGGAGTTCCGGTATCGGGTTGGTGATCGCCCAGCGTCTCGCCGCCCGCGGGGACGACGTGCTGATCAGCAGCCGGGATGCGGCGACCGCGGACACGGTGGCGCGGGGACTCGGTCCGACGGCGAGGGGGGTGGCGCTGGATCTGGCCAGCCCCGAGACGATCGCCGACGCCCTGGCCGACGTCGGTCCGGTCGACAACGTCGTGATCACCGCCATCGAGCAGGCGGTCAACACGGTGCGCGACTTCAACATCGCGCAGGCCGTGCGATCGGTGACCGTGAAGCTGGTGGGCTATACGGAGGTCGTCCGGGTGCTTCACCCGCGCTTCTCGGCCGATGCCTCGGTGGTGCTGTTCGGCGGCATCGCCAAGGACCGCCCGTATCCCGGGTCGACGATGGTCACCACATTCAACGGCGGCGTCAGTGGCCTGATCAGGACGCTGGCCATCGAGATCGCGCCCCATCGGGTCAATGCGCTGCACCCCGGGGTCGTCGGCGACAGCCCCAAGTGGCGCGACGTGCCCGACCACCCGCACATTCCCCGAACGCCGATCGGGCGGCTGGTGACCATGGACGAGATCGCCGACGCCACCCAGTTCCTGCTCGACAACGCGGGCGTCAACGCCCACGACCTAGTGGTGGACGGCGGCGTGCTGGTGACGTGAGCTGGCGCCGGCTCAGAGACCGGCCGGGTGCAGGATGTCGTTGAACGTGGCCAGGTACGTGGCCGAGGGCGTGCCGATCTTCTCGACGCCGCCGCCGCCACCCCACGTGCCGGCCTCGCCGCCGGACTCGTAGAACTGGCCGGCGATGTCGATGATCACGTGGCCCTCCTGGCCGGGCTGGTTGCGGTCGTAGATCGTCACGTACTGCCCGGGGCCGGGCTCGATACCGGCGGACGACGGCAGGGTCTCGGTGTCCTGCGGCGAGCTGAGGTAACCGCCGGCGTGCAGGACGGCCGACACGAAGCCCGAGCAGTCGTACCCGGCCTGCGGTCCCCAGCCGCCGTGGCCGCCACCCCACACGTAGGGCTCGCCGAGGAGCGAGTTGGCCTGCTGGATCATCGCCTGCACGCGGGGGTCGGACACGCTCGTCGCCGTGCCGCCGCTCGCCCCCGAGGTGGCCGTCGCCGAGGAGGGGCTGGCGAGCGCCGTTGCGGCACCGAGCCCCGACGAGGACGCGGCGGTCGGAAGCAGCGATGAGACGAGCGGCAGCGCCGACGAGGACGGGTCGAGCTCGGCGCTGCCCAGGGCGGCGCCCCCGGCGCTGGACGGGTCGGTGTCGTCGCTCGTCTCCGACAGCCCGGCCGCCTCGCTCGTGGCGTTCGACGTCGCCTCGGCATCGGCGAGGGCAGCGGCGAAGGTCGGCGCGGTCGAGCCGGCCGCCGCAGTCGTGCCGGCGCCGGCCGCCGTGCCTCCGGTGGCTGCGGTCGAGCCCTGGGTGGCTGCGGCGGGATCGAGGATCTGCTGCTGGAACTGAACGATCTGGTCGATGCGACCGATCGTGCTGTCGATGCTCACTATCGGGAGATCGGCGGCGGCGGCGCGACCTTGAGCGTCGTGCGGCCGACCTCTGGGCCACGTACCTCTACGACCGCCGGCCCGCCCACTGGCCAACGGCGGCGCTGGGACCTGTCTCAGGCTGCCAGCTCGGCTACGGCCTGCATGAAGCGAAGCCCGCGAACGGCACCGCGCCCAGGAGGCCGGCCACCGCGCTCCCCCAGCTGCGGCCATCGGCATCGAGCTGGTTCGGCGAAGCGCCCGAGCGCAGGTCGCCGGCGATTCGCGACGCCACCGCGGCGGCGTTGGCCTCGTGGGTGCCGTTCGACGCGAAGGCCGACTGGCATCCACCCGGCGCGAGTTGCGCCACGTACCAGCGCTGCCAGGCGGCCGATGCCGAGTAGTTCGTGGCGATGCCGGCGACGTCGGTGGCGCACGCCGCCTTCGTCGCGGAGTTGGCGCTGTTGAGAACCGAGTCGACTCCGCCCGCGCCCCAGGATCCACAGCGGTCGACGAACCGCCCCATCCAGTCGCCAAGGCCAACGGCATCGACGCACAGTCCGACGAAGCCACGAGCCTCGGCGTCCGTCGATCCGCCGGCGATCTGGTTGCAACTGGATGCCGTCGTCACGGTGGACCCGTTGAGCCGCTGAAACGCCGCCCAACCGGCGCTCGTCAGGTGCGGCGAGGGGGCAGCCGCTGCCGCCGCGGCGGATGCCGCGGTGAGCGCGAGCGACACGCACGCGATCGCAAGCGCGGGGTGGGGTCGACGGTGGGCGCGAAGCGACATCGGCTGCACGCTGCATCGGTCGGGGCAGCCAGTCGGTCAAGTGCGATCACGTAGAGCGTCGATCCTTCGTCCAAGGCGACCCTCGCGCCGGCACGGAAGGCGAGCGGCGCGTCGTGCGATCTCGATCGGGCGAGCGCTCGCCAGGGCACGCACGGGGCGATCGCGTTCACACGGCCTGTCGATATTTCACATGGTCCGACGATATGGTTCACGCGTGATCAGAGGCATCTCGCGGGTCGTCGGTTGCTTGCTGGCTTTGGGCTCGCCCGGCGTGGTCGCGGCGTCGGCTGCGTCGGCGGTCGCACCGACCCCAGCGCCGGTGAGCGTGGCGTTCGGCTTCACCAGTGCACCGCAAACCTTCGTGGTCCCAGTCGGGGTGACCGCGCTGAGTGTGCAGGCGGTTGGGGGCGGCGGGAACGCCAGCGAGGCCACGGACACGATCGCCGTCTCCCCGGGGCAGACGCTGTACGTGTTGGTAGGCGGGAGCGCGTCAGGGACGGCCGGAGGTTTCAACGGCGGTGGCGCCGGCGGCTCCCCGGGCGGGTTTGGCGGCGGCGGCGCCTCAGACGTCCGGGCGACCACGGACCCGTCCTCCCGCCTCATCGTGGCCGGCGGCGCCGCCGGCGGCGGCTCGCCGGCACCGTATGTCAACGGAGCGTTCACGCCGTCACTCTCCCCGCCTCTCGGCGGCGCCGGCGGAATTGCCGGCGGCAACGGCGGCAGCCTCTGCTACGTGCTCAAACCGTTCGTCGTCGGGCAAACCACGTCGTTCTGCAACGCCGCCCTCGCTGGTGGCGGCGGCGGACAACCCGGCGCGGGCGGGGTCGGCGGCGCCGGCGGATCGGCCGCACAGCCTGACGGCACAGCAGGCGCGGGGGGAGACACGACCAGTGGCGGGGCCGGAGCAGCGGGATCCCCTCCCGCCGGCGGCGGTGGTGGTGGCGGCGGGGGATACGGCGGGGGTGGTGGTGGAGGCGGAGACACGCCCCCACCGCCTGACATGACCGTCGATAACCCGGGGTACATTCTCGCCCAAGGAGGCGGTGGCGGCGGGGGTGGCTCCTACGCGCCAGGCGGAACGATCACTCCCGCCCCACTCGGCGCGCAGGCATCGGTCACCATTACGTTCACGCCAGCGCCAGCGCCGATCTCCGTCGCGACGGTCACGCACGTCACATCGCGCCAGATCTCGCGCACGGTCACCGCCTGGATACGCTGCGCGACGACCGCGCCGTGCGGTGAGCACTTGAGTCTCACATCGTCCGCCCCGAGCCCCGGTCCGCTGGCGGCCACGACTGTCACCCTGCCGCCGGGAAAGGTCCAGGCCGTCGCGCTGAACCTCAACGGTCGCGCTCGGTCCGTCCTGCGCCGCGCTCGGGCGCTCCGCGTCACGCTCACACTGGAACCGACCGACCCGCGCGCAACCGGCTCGACCACCAGCCTGACGCTATACGCGGTGACCGCGCACGGCCGCTAACCCGCGCGGACATCGCCCCATAACGTCTAGGAGATCACCCCATGGAGCCAACCGGGATCGAACCGGTGACCTCCTGCTTGCAAAGCAGGCGCTCTCCCAGCTGAGCTATGGCCCCTCGGCCCCGAGTGTAGCCGCGGCGGCTGCGCCCCGCGCCCGCGGCGAACCCCGCGCAGCGGCCCCCGCCAACCGCCGCCGACCCGTCCAGAGCGGGCCGGCCGACGCAAGCCCCCGCCGTGGCGTGTCGATGCCCTCCACCTGCCCGTTTAGGATCACCATCGTGTGGCGCGAGGGCTCGAGGGTGGGTCGGTCCCGCTCGCCTCGACGACGCGGCGTCGCGCGCCGCTAGCAATGGCCATCGAACCCCCGCCACCGCAGTCGCAGCCAACGCCCTCGGGGGAGCTCTCCGCCCTCGAGACGGTCAACCACAACTTCCGGCTCGCCGCGGACAACCTCGGGCTGGACGACGACGTGCGGGTGGTCCTGACCACCCCGTACCGCGAGGTGACCGTCCAGATCCCGGTGCGCGTCAGCGACGGCCACGTGCACGTGTTCACCGGCTATCGCGTGCAGCACAACGCCGCCCGCGGGCCATACAAGGGCGGCATGCGCTACCACGAGACGGTCGACATCAACGAGATCCGCGCCCTGGCGGCGCTGATGAGCTGGAAGACGGCGATCGTCGACATCCCGTTCGGCGGAGCGAAGGGCGGGGTCGACTGCCCGGGCGACCGCCTGACGCCGGAGGAGCTGCAGGACGTCACCCGCAAGTTCATCGACCGGATCAGCAAGCTGATCGGCCCCGACCGCGATATCCCCGCGCCGGACGTAAACACGAACGCGCAGGTGATGGCCTGGATGATGGACGAGTACGGCAAGCTCAACGGCTACAGCCCGGCGATCGTCACCGGCAAGCCGATCGCGCTCGGCGGTTCGGCGGGGCGCGAGTCCGCGACGGGCCGCGGCGTGGTCTGCACGCTCGGCGAGACGATCAAGCAGTTCGGCCTGCCCAGCCCGGGCACGCGCATCGTGATCCAGGGCTTCGGCAACGTCGGCTCGTGGGTGGCCCGGCTGGCCGCCGAGGTCGGCGCGGTGGTGGTCGGCGTCGGCGACGTGCACGGCGCGATCAGCGCCCCCGCGGGCATCGATCCCAACGCGCTCTATGCCTTCACGCTGGCCGGCGGGCGGGTCCCCGAATACGCCCACGACCATCCCGAGGTGGAGCAGCTACCCCCGGACGAACTGCTCACGCTCGAGTGCGACGTCCTCATCCCGGCGGCCCTGGGGGGCGTGCTGCACTCCGGCAACGCCTCGCACGTGCAGGCGACGGTCGTGCTCGAGGCCGCGAACACGCCGACGACGCCGGCGGCGGACGCGATCTTCGCCGAGCGCGGGATCACCGTGATCCCCGACATCCTCACCAACGCCGGCGGCGTGGTCGTGTCCTACTTCGAGTGGGCGCAGAACCGCCAGCACTTCAGCTGGGACGAGTCGGAGGTCAACGCTCGCCTGGAGGAGATCATGCGCCGGGCCTTCGTCGAGATCCGCGCCCGCGCCGAGCACGACCGGGTCACCGCCCGCCTGGCCGCCTACGCAGTCGGCATCGAACGCGTCGTCGCCGCCGCGCGACTGCGCGGCTACATCAGCTGACCGGCCTTACCCGCTACTTGTCGAAGTCGAAGTCGCGCGGCGGCTGCTGCTCGAACCACAGCCGGTCGTGCTCGGGCGTCTGCTGCAGGAAGCTCGGCGTCTCCTCGAGGACGTCCTCGACGTCCTCGTCCTCGGGCGCGCGCTGCGCCTCGCCGGCCTCGGGCTCGGCCGGCACGTAGGGCTGGTCCTCGGCCGCGGCGGACGCGGCGGACGCGGCGGGCGCGTCGGCCGGCACGTAGGGCTCGCGATGCTCGGCCGACGATGGCTCCTCGCGCGGCGGGTAGTCCTCGCGGGCCTCTTGGCGCTCCGCGGGCGGTTCGAACGGCTCGGCGGCGATCACGCTCTCCATGTCGATCTCCGCCGTGTCCTGCCCGACGGTGCTCGGCTCGCCGCCCGGGATGAGCGTGGCGGACTCGTCGACGAGCGGGTGCGTGGCGGCGCGCTCGGCGTCAAACGGCTCCGCCGGTGGCGGTGCGAGCGTCTCGTCGCCGGCGAGATCCTCGGGGCCGGCCGCGCCGCGTCGCACGGGTCCGAGCGCCTCGCGCTCGAGGCGCGCCACGTCGCTCGGGTCGGCACCGCGAAGCCGCTTGAGCTCGAGGTGCTCGCGAATGGCATCGTCAAGCAGTCCCATCGCGAACTGAAACCTTACCTCGCCCGGACGGTTGTGTTCTTGCCTGAACGCTTTGCTTCATACAGCGCCGCGTCGGCCGCGGCGATCAGCTCGCGCGGCCCGAACTCGCGGTCCGCGCTGAATGCGGCGACGCCCACGCTGGCGGTGACGTGCACCGGCTCGGCCTGTCCGGACACGGTCAGCTGGAGCGCTTCGATGCCCTGGCGCACGCGTTCGGCCAGCTGGTAGGCGCCCTCGAGGTTGGTTCCGGGAAGAAGGAGGGCCAGCTCTTCGCCCCCGTATCGAGCCGGTGCGTCGATCTCGCGCGAGAACCGGCGAACGATGCCCGCCACCTCGCGCAGCACGACGTCGCCCTGCTGGTGGCCGAAGCGATCGTTGACCTGCTTGAAGTCGTCGATGTCGAGCATCACCAGGCCGAGGTCCTGGTCGAACCGCTTCGCCCGTTCGACCTCGGTGGAGATCGCCTCGTGGAAGCGGCGGTGGTTGTACAGGCCGGTGAGCTCGTCGGTCACCGCCTGGCGCTGCACGCGCTCGTGCAGGTCGATGTTCTCCATCGACACCGATGCCTGGCCGGCCAGGTAGTCGAACAGGCCTCGCTCCGCCTCGGTGAATGGGCGATCGGTCCGCGTCACCGACAGCAGCCCGGTGAGGCGGTGCTCGGCTGCGAGCGGATGCCCGAGCGCGCTGACCCCGTCGAGGTCGAGCTGGGTGGGGCTGCCGGCCTCGAGCACGCCGGTCTCCACGGCCGCGAGCGCCGCCTCGTGCCCGTTGAGCGTGCCCACCCGCACCTGCTCCTGCATCTCGCCCGCGGTGCTGCGGATGCAGGCCCGTCCGCCCTGCGCGCCGACGCCGTCGACGGCGGTGCGCAGCATGATCTCAAGCAGCCCGTCGCGGTCGAGGTTGGAGGCGAACGTCTCCCCGATCCGGCGCAGCGCGCCCTCCAGGCGCTCGCGCTGCTCGCGGTTCTCCTGCAGACGCTCCTCGAGCTGGCGCGACATCTTGTTGAACTCCTCGCCCAGCTCTGCGAACTCGTCGTGCCCCACGATCGGGACCTGGGCGGAGAAATCGCCGCCGCCGAGACGCCGTGCGGCGTCGAGGAACCCCTCGATCTGCATCTGCAGCGACCGCGAGACGAGCACGGCGAACCCCACGGCGATGAGAAAGAAGATCCCGATCAGGATCCCGGCCAGCAGGCGGCTGTTGGTGGCGCTCGGCTGGATCGGGGCGAGGTCGGCGAACACCGCGATCCGCAGCCGTTCGCCGAACCCGCCGGCCGTCAGCGTGTGCACCCGGTAGTGGACGCCGTCCAGCGTCACGTCGCTCGTGCCGGCGGGCACGACCACCGCGACGAACGACGCCGCCGGCAGCGTCGACGCGAGCGCGGCACGGTTCGAGCTCACGACGACCTGCAGCCCGGTCAACGACCTGACCTGTTGAGCGAACGCCTTCGCGCTGGTCGTCGACACCATCAGCTCACCGAGGGGTTGATGGCTGGCGCTGAACAGCTCCTGGGCTACCGGCGCCACCGCGCTGGGATCGCCCACGTCGAACGCCGCGCTCGACCCGCGCCGCAGCGTGATCCGGACGATGCCGTTGCTGCCGATGAGCGCCCGCGCTCGCGCGGATGCGGCGGCCAGATCGCCCGCGGTCAGGGCGCGGTCGAGGGTCGGATCGTGCGAAACGGCGACCGCGGCGGCGACCGCGGCGGCGCTGTCGCCGTCCTGCCGGTACAGACCGACCGCCACATTGGCGCGCGCGGCCAGGTTGGCGTTCGCCTTGCCCGTCTCGTTCGTGTCGATGAGCCGGAACAGCACCGCCGTTACCGCGATCATCGGCACGATCACCAGGATCACGAAGAAGATGGTCAGGCGGCGGCGAAAGCTCATGAGCGACCGGCAGGGGCCGGAGTCAGCGAGGGCCCTTCACGAGTCCCTCCGCTGTAGCAGCGTAGACGGGCCGGGGGTCGCTTCCGGCGGCCTTCGACGATCATCGATCCAACGCCGCGAACCCCTCGGCCTCCGCGGTTCGGTCTAGACTGTGCCGTCGAAGGCCGCTCCATTCGGAGCGTCTCGGGGCTATAGCTCAGTTTGGGAGAGCGCCTGGATCGCACCCAGGAGGTCGCCGGTTCGAGCCCGGCTAGCTCCATACGAAGGGCCCGCGCTGGCGGATTGCTCGACCTCCCGATGCCCGTCTACGCGCTGGCCCAGATCTCGATCCACGACCGCGAGCGCTACGAGCGCTACGTCGCCGGCTTTCTGCCCGCGCTCGCCCAGTATCAAGGCCGGCTGCTGGCCGCACAGGAGCAGCCCGACGTCGTCGAGGGATCGTGGCCTTACGACAAGGTCATCCTGATGGCCTTCCAGGACCGCGCCCACTTCGACCGCTGGGCGCGGTCGCCCGAGTACCAGGAGATCTCCAGGGACCGCCTCGCCGCCACCGACGGCGTCGTCCTGGTCATCGACGGCCTCGCGTGAGCGCAGCCGACCTACGCGTACTGCGCCGCCGCCGCGCGCACGAGCTCGACGATCGCCTCCGGCGCCGTGCGCGTCGAGCCCGACGCGAAGGGTGGCTCAGGGTCGTACTCGATACCGAGCTGAATCGCCTGCGCAACGTCGTCGCCGGCGATCCGCGCGGCCAGCGTGAGCGCCATGTCGATCCCTGCGGACACGCCGGCGGCGGTGATCACCTTGCCCTGCTCGACCACGCGCCGGCTCACGGGGCGCGCACCGAGTTCGGCCAGCGTGTCGAGCGCCATCCAATGCGTGGTGGCCTCCAAGCCGCGCAGCACCCCGGCGGCGCCGAGCAGCAGCGAGCCGGTGCACACCGACGTCGTCCACTGCGAATGCGCGTGGGCGTGGCGGATCCACTCGAGCATCTGCTCGTCGGCCATCAGCGGGCGCGTGCCGAAGCCGCCGGGCACGACCAGCACGTCGGGCTCGGTGAGGTCGGCCAGCCGCTCGTCGGCGGTGATGGCCAGCATCTCGTTCTCGGTGCGCAGGGGCCCCGGCTCGGCGGCGAGGAAGCGCACGCGCGCGCCGGGCAGGCGTGAGAGCACCTCGTAGGGCCCGACGGCGTCCAGCGCGGTGAAGCGGTCGAACAGCGGAATGGCGATGTCCATGTCGTCTCCCTGGTTTAGGCGCCCACGAGCGTGGGCGCGAATCGCTTGCGGTACTCGGCGGGGCTCGTGCCCACGTGGCGCTGGAACGCGCGGCGCAGGGTCTCGACGGTGGCGAACCCGCAGGCGGCGGCGATCGCCTTCGTTGGGGCATCGCTCGACTCCAGCAGCGCCCGCGCCCGCTCGACCCGCAGCCGCTCGACGTAGGCCGCCGGGGTCACGCCGAGCTCGCGGCTGAAGGCGCGCGCGAAGTTGCGCGGGCTCATGAACGCCCGCTCGGCCAGCGCGTCGACGGACAAGTCCTCGTCCAGGTGCCCGGGGATCCACTCCTGCAGCTCACGCAGCGCGGGCCGCGCCGCGGCGGGCCCCTGCAGCGGCGCGCTGAACTGCGACTGCCCGCCGGGCCGCTTGAGGAACAGCACGAGCCAGCGCGCCACCTCGCGGGCCACGTCCGCGCCGAGATCCTCCTCGACGAGCGCGAGCGCCAGGTCCATCCCGGCGGTGACGCCGGCCGAGGTGGCGACGTTCCCGTCGCGCACGAAGATCGGGTCGGACTCGACGAGCACGTCGGGGTGGCGCCGGGCCAGCGCGGCGCAGGCGGACCAGTGCGTCGTCGCCCGCCGCCCGGCCAGCAGCCCGGCCTCGGCCAGCAGGAAGGCGCCCGTGCAGACCGAGCACACGCGCCGCGAGCGTCCGGCGGCCCGCTCGACGAAGCGCACCAGCGCGCGATCCTCGGTGGCCGCCCGCACGCCCATGCCGCCGGCCACGATCAGCGTGTCCCACCGCCCGCGTGCCGCCGACAGGGCCCGATCCGGCGCCAGCCGCACGCCGCTGGACGTCCGAACCGTCCCGCCGCTGCTGGCGAGCACCTCGACGGCGTAGCGCCCGCCGCCGGCGGTGCGGTCGGCAGCGGTGAACACCTCGAGCGGGCCGAACACGTCGAGGGCCTGTACGTCCGGGAAGGCGACGATGGCGATGCGCTTGACGTCCATGGCGACGATGATCGTGCATCGGCGCTCTGGCAGCAATGACAACCTACGGACGATTCCTGCCATGCGTGGGCCACGGTGATGGCCCCTGTCGATCTGGACCTTGCCCGTTCGTCGTTGCAACGATCACACTGTCAAGCCAGGAGGATCGACATGCGCTACATGATGCTCATCTACACGAACAACGACTGGGACTCGCGTTCGGCGGAGGAGCGAACCGCGATCACCGCCGAATACATGGCGATAAACGACGTCCCCGGCATCGGCGGTGGCGCCCAGCTGCAGCCGGCGGCGACGTCGACCACGGTGCGCGTCCAGGACGGCAGCACCCTGACCACCGATGGCCCGTTCATCGAGACGAAGGAGGAGCTCGGCGGCTACTACCTGTTCGAGGCCGACGACCTCGATGCCGCGATCGAGCTGGCGGCCCGCATCCCGGCGGCGCGCCTGGGCGGGGCGATCGAGGTGCGACCGCTGGTGGAGCACTGACCGAGCTCGAACGCATCTTCCGCGGCGAATGGGGCCGCGTACTGGCCACCCTGATCGGCTTCCTCGGCGACTTCGACCTCGCCGAGGAGGCCGCGCAGGCCGCGTTCGCCCGCGCCGCCGAGCGCTGGCCGCGCGACGGTCAGCCCGCCAACCCCGGCGCCTGGCTGACCACCACCGCGCGCAACCTGGCCGTCGACCGCCTGCGCCGCGAGCGCACCCTGGCCGCCAAGACGAAGCTGCTGCCGCTGCCCGAGCCCGTCGACGACGACATGGATGAACAGCTGATTCCTGACGAGCGCCTGGAGCTGATCTTCACCTGCTGTCACCCGGCCCTGGCGCTGGATGCGCAGGTGGCGCTCACGCTGCGCACCCTCGGGGGCCTGTCCACCGGCGAGATCGCCCGCGCCTTCCTCGTCACCGAGGCGACGATGGCCCAGCGCCTGGTGCGGGCCAAGCGCAAGATCAAGCTGGCCGGCGTCCCCTTCCGCGTCCCGCCCGATCACCTGCTGCCCGAGCGCGTCGATGCGGTGTTGGCCGTCGTCTACCTCATTTTCAACGAGGGCTTTGGTGGGCGCGAGGAGCTCGCCGGTGAGGCGGTCCGCCTCGGCCGGGCGGTGGCCGACCTGATGCCGGACGAGCCGGAGGCCCAGGCCCTGCTCGCGCTCATGCTCCTGCACGACGCCCGCCGTGCCGCCCGCCTGCGCGACGGCGAGCTCGTCCTGCTGGCCGATCAGGACCGCTCGCTGTGGGACGCGGCGGCGATCGACGAGGGACGTCGGCGCCTGGACCGGGCCATCGCGCTCGGCGGGCGGGGCCCCTACGCGCTGCAGGCGGCCATCGCTGCGCTGCACTGCGACGAGCCCCGTGACTGGGAGCAGATCGCCGCCCTGTACGGCGAGCTCGCCCAGCTCACCGGGTCCCCCGTGGTTTCGCTGAACCGCGCCGTCGCCGTCGCCGCGGCACGGGGGCCGCAGGAGGGCCTGCGCCTGGTCGACGCGCTCGATCTCGACGGCTACCACTACCTGCATGCCACCCGCGCCGACCTGCTGCGCCGCCTCGGCCGAACAGACGACGCGCGGGAGGCCTACCAGCGCGCGCTCGCGCTGGCCCACGCCGAGCCCGAGCGGCGCTTCCTGCATCGCCGGCTGGCCGAATTGTGAGTCAGGGCAGGTAGCGCACGACGTCGTCGACCGGCGCGCGCTCGGGAACGCGCTGCGCCTCGACCGGCTGGCCGAGGTACAGCAGCCCGACCGGGGACTCCGAGGCGGCCAGGCCGAGCAGTGCACGACCGTCGGGCTCGTCCAGCAGCGGCACCGTGCGCCAGTAGCCGGCCAGGCCCCGGGCGTGCGCGCCGAGCAGCACGATGTAGGCCGCCACCGCGGTGGCGAGCAGGTCCTCGCGGTCCTGCGCGGGCTCGCCCGACAGCATCGCGCTCGCCGCCACCAGCGTCGGCGCCCGGGCGAGCTTGACCGCCGCCCCCGGCTTGTGCGTCTCGGCCAGCGCCATCAGCTCGTCGCGCGTGCGCTCGCCCACGACGCAAAACCGCCACGGGTTGGTGACGTGGTGGTTCGGCGCCCAGCGGGCCAGCTCGAACAGCTCGTCCAGGACCGCCGCCGGCACCGGCTCGGCCCGAAACGCCTTGTGCGTGCGGCGGGTGCGGATCGCCTCCTCGATGTGCATCGGCCTCACGATAGGAGGGAGGCCGGTGCCCACCCCCTATCGCTTGATCGAGAACACGTCGACGTAGCGGCGCGTTGAGTGTCCCTGCACGATCTCGAAGCTGACCTGCAGGTACAGGCGCGACAGCTTGGCCAGCGCCTTGTCGTAGCGTCGTGACACCGTGCCGACGACGACCTGCGTCTGGCCGGCGCGGATCCGCGCCGTCGCCCCGCCGATCGTGCCCTTCAGCCCGTGGTCCCTGGACGTGGTGACGAGCGCGATCGTGACCTTGCAGCTGGCCGTGCAGTGGACGATTGCGCTGAGGCCGTGGTGGACGAGGTCGGAGACGTGGGTGACGACGCCGAGGCGAATGCCCAGCGCGGCCAGCGCCGCGGCCGCGACCTGGGCGGCGGTCGGCGGCGGTGGCGCGGCGGTGACCGGCGCGGTCGACGCCGTGGTCGAGGTGACGCTGCGGCCGAGGGCGGTCGCGGTGACGAGCACCCGCAGCGTGGTGCCGACCAGTCCCGCGGTCAGGGTCAACTGCGCGCCGGTGGCTCCGGCAATGTTCGTGCACACGTTCGCCGCGGCGCAGGACTGCCACTGGAAGGTGATCGTCGCCGCCGGGTTGCTCCACACCCCGGGCGAGACGGTCAGCGTCAGACCCACCCTGGGCGTGCCGGTGATCGACGGCACCGTCAGGGGCAGGTCCGTGAGGTTCGCCGGTGGGCTCGTCGACCCGGTGGTGGTCGAGGTCGATGTCCCGGTCACCGTGCTCGTCGGGTACGAGTCGGCCGGATCCGACGCGCCGGCCGTGTTGGTCGCCGTCACCTCCACCTCGATCTGATAGCCGACGTCACCCGAGCCGACGACGTAGCTGCTGCCGGTCGCGCCCGACTCGGACGTGCAGGAGTATGCGGTGCAGCGCAGCCACCGGTACGCGTAGCTGGTCGGGTCCCCGGTCCAGGTGCCCGGCGTGGCCGTCAGCGTCTGACCCTGGACGGCGCTGCCGCTGATCGTCGGGGAATCCACGTTGGACGGCGGCGCCAGCGCCACCGCGGTGGACGGCGCCGAGGTCACGGCCGAGGCGCTGCCGCTGCCGTTCGTGGCCACCACGCTGACGCGCAGCGTGGAGCCGATGTCGTCGTCGCCGGGCGCGTAGGACTCGCCGGTGGCGCCGCTGATGTTCGTGCAGGCGCCGCCGGACCCGTTGCAGCGCTCCCACTGATACGTGTAGCTCGTGGGCAGGGCGCTCCAGATGCCGACGTCGGCGGCCACGAGCTCGCCCGTGCTCGCCGTGCCGGCGACGGTGGGCGGTGATGTGTTCGACGGGATGCCCGAGCCGACGCCGGCGCCGTCATAGGCCACCAGCGTGCTGCCGGCCGGGACGATGAGCGTGCCCTCACCCGCGCCGAGCCCGGTCAGCGGCTGCGTGCCGTTCTGCTCGTCGGGGGCGGCGATCGCCGGACCCGAGCCCGACAGCGACCATACGGTCGAGCCGGAGGTTGCGTCGACGGCGAACAGCTTGCCGGTCGAGGAGCCCTCGAGCACGAGGCTGCCGACGATCAGCGGCGCGGTGTCGAGGTGCCCGTCGCCGGTGAACGTCCAGGCGGTGCTGCCGAGCCCCGAGCTGGCGGTGGCGGTGAGCGTCCCGGAGCTGAGCGTGTAGGCGTACCCGCCGCCGACGGCAGGCGCCGGCGTCGAGGTGTAGGTGCCGGCGCTGGTGCCGGTGCTCTCGTTGAGCAGCAGGTCGCCGCTGGCGTCCCGGGTGAACACGTAACCGGCGGCGACGACCGGCGTCTTGCCCCCACCACCCTCGCTGCCGGTGCTGTAGTGCCACAGCTGCGTCCCGGTCAGGGGGCCGAACGCGTAGTCCTGGTTGCCGGCGTAGTTGACGTACACGCCGCTGGAGTCGACGGCCGGTGAGCTCTCGTCGCCGTTGGCCACCGTGGCCGACCAGTTGAGGTCGCCGCTCGCCTCGTCGATCGCGTACAGCGCGCCGCTGCCACCGGCATAGACGGTGCCAGCGCTCGCCGTCGGCGCGCTGCTGAACGACGAGCCCTCGATCTGGTCGCTCCAGTCGGTGCTGCCGTCGTCGGCTTCGAATGCGGTCAAGACGCCGTCGTTGCTGAGCGTGAACACCTGGCCGGCGTCATAGGCCAGGCCCGACCATTCGTTCGTGCCGTCGAGTGGCTCCGACCACAGCGTGGCGCCGGTGGCCTGGTTGAGCGCGTACAGCGTTGTTCCGGTGCTCCCGGTGGTGGCGGCGGTGACGTACACCACTCCGTTGACGATCAGCGGATAGGAAATCGCGCCCGGCAGCGAGATCGACCACACCTGCGACAGGGGCGCCGTGATCGCCGAGCCCGTGATGTCGCCGTCGTGCGTGGCGTCGAGCTGGTAGGCGACCGCCTGGTCGGTGCTCGCCGCCAGCGTCATCGCCGGCGCGGTCAGGCCGAGCCCGAGACCGGCGGCCAGCGCGGCCAGCGCCGCCAGCGCGGGGCGCCGTCGCCTGTCGCGCCGGGTCGGCGTCGGGACACGGACGGCGGGCCCCCTGGCCCGGCGGGCGAACATGGACACCTTGCGACTCCCCCTGCGCTCGTGGATGGGCTGGCCCGGCGGCGGCCGAGCTGACTGACACTTCGGCCGTCGCACACGACTTCTTTAGCAATGGGTCGCGACTGACGGCCATCCGCGGAGCATCGGTTCGTCGCGCGCGGCCCCGACGGTGCGCCTGAGAGAATCGCCCCGTGAGCACGGCCACCCGCTCTCGCCTGCCCCGCCTGACCGCGGTGCTCCGCGGCGACGAGGAGCGCGTGACTCCGCTCGAGCTGTTCTTCGACCTCGTGTTCGTGCTGGCGATCACGCCAGTGCACCACACTGATGGTCGACCACCCGACCTGGGCCGGCGTGGCCCAGGGCCTGCTCGTGCTCGGGGTGCTGTGGTGGGCGTGGACCGGGTACGCCTGGCTGACGAGCGTGATCGACCCCGAGGAGGGGATCGTCCGGCTGCTCTTCTTCGTCGCGATGGCGCGCTGCTCGTCGCCGCCATCTGCGTGCCCGACCGCCTTCGGCAGCGGCGCCCTGCTGTTCGCCTGCGCCTACGGCGTCGTGCGCGGCGCGCACATCGCGCTGTTCCTCATCGCCAGCCGCGACGACCCGCAGCTGCGCCGCTCGGTCGTCGGGCTCGCCGGCCAGCACGCTGATCGGCATCGGCTTGCTGCTCGCGGCCGCGCTCGCTGGGCGGCGGCGCGCGCGGGCCGCTGTGGGTGCTCGCGCTCGGCCTGGACATGGCCGGGCCGTACTTCTTCGGCGCCGACGGCTGGAAGCTCGTGCCCGGCCACTTCGCCGAGCGCCACGGGCTGATCGTCCTCATCGCGCTCGGCGAGTCGATCGTCGAGATCGGCGTCGCCGCCCACGCGCACATCCACCTCGGCGTCGTGGTGGCCGCGCGTGCTCGGCACCGCGGTCGTCGGCGGCGCTGTGGTGGCTCTACTTCGACGTGGTCGCGCTCGTGGCCGCCCGGCGGCTGGCCGCACGCGCCGCGGCGGGCCGCGAGCGCAACGAGCTCGCGCGCGATTCGTTCTCCTACCTGCACCTCCCGCTCGTGGCCGGCGTCGAGCTCGTGGCGCTCGGGTTCGAGGAGACGCTCGGCCGATGTCGGGCGACGCCCTCGCGCTGGTGCCCGCCAGCGCCCTGCTCGGCGGGACGGCCGTCTACCTGCTCGCACACGTCGCCTTCCGCTGGCGCAACGTGCATCGCTTCAGTGGTCAGCGGCTGATCGCCGCGATCGCCTGCGTTGCCGTCCTGCCGCTGGCCGTGTCCGTGCCGGCCCTGGCGACGCTCGCCGTGCTTACCGCGATCCTCGGCGTGCTGGTGGCCTATGAGTACGTGCACTTCGCGGCGCTGCGCGACCGGCTGCGCCACGGAGCGGCGGCGGCGTAGGCCGATGGCGGCGCTGCGTGAGGTCGGGGTGACCCGCTACGTCGAGCCGCTGCGCGAGGGCGGCTCGCTGCCCGGGCTCGTCGAGGCCGACGACGACGGGCTGTACGTGGCGAAGTTCCGCGGCGCCGGGCAGGGCCCGGGCGCGCTCGTGGCCGAGGTCGTCGTCGGCGAGCTGGCGCGCGCGCTCGGCCTGCCGGTGCCCGAGCTCGTCGCGCTCGTCGCTGCCGGCCGAGCTGGCCCGGGCCGAGCCCGACCCCGAGATCCAGGAGCTGCTGGCCGCGCAGCGCGGGCGTCAACCTCGGCGTCGACTTCCTCCCCGGGGCGCTGCCGTTCACGCCGGCGGCGCTGGCAGACGATCGACGCGGCGCTGGCCGCCGACATCGTGTGGCTGGACGCGCTGACCACGAACGTCGATCGCACGCCGCGCAACCCCAACCTGCTCGTCTGGCACGGCCGTCCGTGGATGATCGACCACGGCGCGGCGCTGTACCGCCAGTACGGCGAGCGCCCGCTGGCGCGACACCGCGCACGAGCCGCTTCCCGCGCATCGCCGAGCACGTGCTGCTCGCCGCGCGCGGCGGCGATCGCCGCCGCCGACGAGCGCCTGGCTGCGCGCCGCGCGGTCGGCGCTATGGCGCGGCCATCGCGCTCGTGCCCGACGCTATGGCTCGGGCGAGGACCCGCCGGCGCCGCCGGGCCGACCTGGCGGCGCTTCTTCGGCGAGCGCCTGCGCGACGCCGCGCGCGTTCGTGGCCGAGGCCGAGCGCGCGCGGCGGTGCCCGAGCCGGCGGAGGCGCATGATGGCCACTGAGTTCCAGTACGTGATCGTGCGTGTCGTGCCGTGCCTGCCGCGCGGCGAGCGCATCAATGCCGGCGTGATCGTCTACTGCCGCCAGCGCGACTTCCTCGCCGCGCGCGTCGGCGCTGGATGCCGCGCGGCTGGCGGCGATCGCGCCGGCGCTCGACCCGCAGGAGGTCCGGCCGCACCTGCAGGCGCTGTGCGACATCGCGGGCGGCGAGCCCGCCGCGGGCGCCCTCGCGGCGCTGCACCCGTCGGAGCGCTTCGGCTGGCTGAGCGCGCCGTCGTCGACGATCATCCAGCCGTCGGCGATCCACACCGGCCTGACCGAGGACCCTGCAGCAGACGCTGGAGCGGCTGTTCGCATCGCTGGTCGCGCCGCCGGCGAAACCCTCAGCCGGTGGCGGCTCAGACTCGGGCCCCTCGGCGATCGACCCGAGGACGGCGAGCAGCGCGAGCGCGCCGGCGGCGCCGAAGCAGTCCGAGTGCGAGCTTGATGATGGACATGGTCGGTCTCCTCAATGGTGGTGGGGTGGCCAGGAGATGATCGACCGCGGTCATCAGCGCCGCCTGAGCGCCGCCTGAGAAGCCCGTAAGAGTGCCCGTGCGTCCAGCCCACCGCCTCCGGCGTTCGGCGGCCGCTTGGACGGATGGCGGATGGTCGTCCACCCGGGGCACCCGATGCTGTAAAGAATGGCGCTTCTGTCGATGAGACGTTCATGATGAGCGACGCCCGACCCGAGCCTGCGCCTCAGGCCGTCGACACCGCTCAGGCCTTCAGCTGCGCCCTGACCGCCACGCTGATCGCCCGCGTGCATCGTGTCGCCGGCGACACCGGCGTCCACCGCCTGCTCACCGAGGCGCGCAGCCCGCGCGACCTCGCCTACCTCACCGACATCGGCAACTGGGTCACGATGGACGAGGCGCTCGCCCTGTGGCGCGCCGGCGAGGCGATCACCCGCGACCCCAACTTCGCCCGCCACGTCGGCGAGGACGCCGTGCGGGTGCTCGGCTCCTCCTCCACCGCCACCACGCTGCGGGCCCTGGGCTCCCCCGAGGAGCTGCTGCGCCTGGCCAACGTGTCCTCGCACCGCTTCAGCATCGCCGCCGACCTCGAGACCACCGAGGCGCGGGCCGGCTATGCCGAGGTTCGCGCGGTCGCGGCGCCGGGGTTCGTGCGCGAGCGCCTGCACTGCGACTGGACGACCGGCATGCTCAGCCAATCCACGGCGCTGTTCGGCCTGCCCCCCGCGCGCGTGGACCACGACTCCTGCCAGGCGCTCGGCGCCGCCGACTGCGTCTACAAGATCAGCTGGGACCCGGGGGCCGGCGGCGACGAGGCCGACGCCGCCCAGGTCTCGATCCTGCGCAAGCAGCTGGAGGCCATGGGCGAGCGGCTGCAGAGCGTGTTCGAGACCGCGGCCGACCTGATCGCCACCGGCGACCTCAACGAGACGCTGGCGCGCATCACCGATCGCGCCGCGCACCAGGTTCGCGCGCCCAAGTACCTGCTGGCGGTGCGCCCGACCCCTGACTCGGACCTCCTGCGCCACCAGAAGGGCTTCGACGACGACGAGGCGCGGATGGTCGCCCACCGCATCTTCCTGGAGGATCCGAGCGACCTGCCCGAGCACTGGTGCGTGGCCACGGTGCGTTCGCATCGCAACGACTACGGACGCCTCGTCGCCGTGTATCAGCCCGGCGGCAAGTTCCTTCCCCAGGAGCGCGAGCTGCTCGAGCTGTACGCGCGCTACGCCGCCACCGCGCTCGACAGCGCGACGGCCCTGTTGGAGGCGCGCATGCGCCAGGACGAGGCGCAGCGCCGTCACGAGGAGGCGCGCACGCTGCTCGACCTGGCCCGCCGCCTGGCTGAGGCGGGCACCAGCGACAACGTGGCCATCCGCCTGGCCGACGCCATCCCCGGCGTGGTGGACTGCGATCGCGTCAGCGTGTACCTGTGGGACGAGGAGGCCGGTGCGCTCGAACGCAAGGCGATCAACGCCACCGACGGCTCGGATCCGAACGTGCCCGCCGGTGCGACGCCGTCGCGCCCCGAGGACGTGCCGCAGCTCGCCCGCTGGCTCGAGCACCCCGACCCGGAGCCGTACTTCATCGACCTGGAGACCTCGCCGATCCGCGAGCCGCTGCAGGAGATCGGGGCGGTCGCCTCGGTCGCCGTGCCGATCGCCACCGTCGACCGCTTCCTCGGCTGCGTCATCGTGTCCGTCTGCGGGGACGACCCCGAGCGCCTGGCGCCCACCCCGGAGCTGCGCGACCGCCTCTCGGGTGTCGCCGCCCATGCCGTCACGGCGCTGGAGAACGGGCGCCTGGTCGACCACATCACCCACCAGGCGCGCCACGACCGCCTGACCGGCCTGGCCAACCGGCTGGCCTTCGGCGAGGAGCTGGCGGCCGCGACCGAGCGCGCGCGGGAGGCCGACAGCCCGATCGCCCTGTTCTATGTCGACCTCGACGGCTTCAAGCCGATCAACGACGAGTTCGGCCACGAGATCGGCGACGAGCTGCTGCGCGGGGTGGCCGAGCGCCTGCTCGGCTGCGTGCGCGGCGACGACAGCGTCGCCCGGCTCGGTGGCGACGAGTTCGCGATCCTCGTTGACGGGATCGGCGATGAGGCCCAGCTCGGCGCCGTGTCGTCCCGGCTGGAGCACGCCTTCGATGCCCCCTTCCTCATCGAGGACCACACGCTGATGATCCGCGCAAGCATCGGCCGGGCCGTGTGGCCGGCCGAGGTGGCCGATCTGGACGCGTTGCTGCGCCACGCCGACGCCGCCATGTACGACGTCAAGCGCGGGCGCCACTCGCGCTCGTCGGCATCCCACGGCCGTTCCTGAGCGCGCCGCGTTACCCCAGCGCGAGCGGGTGGGCCAGGTAGGCCGCCGCCAGCCGGAAGAACAGCCCGCCATCGGTCTGCGGACTGGTCGTGCCCGCCGCGCCCCCGCCGAACAGCAGGCCGATCACGCCGGCGACCCGCTCGGCGCGCAGGTGCGCGGCGCTCTGGCCGCCGAGCCACCACTGCACGCGGTTGTCGCGGAAGTGCGTCCAGGTGTTGTTCAGGCTGCTGTTGCCCAGCGGCAGCTGCCAGTAGACGACGGGCGTGTGGGTGATATGGGTGAAGGTGGAGATGTAGCGTGTGTGGCGCGCGAAATCGGCCGCCGTCCAGGCGGTGTTCGGGTTCCCCTCGATCTTCAGGTAGAAGCCGGCGTCGCGGTCGGTGACGTCGTTGAACACGAGATCGAAGTGGGCGTGCAGGGACTCGTAGAACGCGGCCGACCGTTCGGCCAGCACGTCCATGTGCGCCAGCGACGGCTTTGAGTAGGTCGGGTCCTCGCCCGTGCCCCACACGCTCAGGTGCCAGGCGAGCCGCACGTTGGGCGCCAGTTGGTCGCGCAGCGCGATGAACCGCTGGGCCAGGCCGCGCGCCAGCGCCACGTCGCCGGCCTGCTCGAGATAGCCCCACAGGTCGGGCTCGAGGTGCACGACGACAAGGCGGTTTCCCGCCGCCTGGCGTACCCGCCGCAGCAGCAGCTCATAGTCGCTCCAGTACGCGCTCATGGTGGCCGCGTCGCGCAGGTTGGAGATGTCGCGCGCCGACTCGCCGGCGCCGCTGGAGGGCGCGCTCTGCAGCAGCTGGTAGTAGGTGAGCACCGGGATCATGTGGGCGCGCAGCGACTCGGTGACGTACAGCGAGGCGAAGGTCCCGTCCGGGTTCCACGTGGCCCAGCCGCCGCCCGTGTTCACGCCGCCGGAGAGGTACTGGTAGCGCAGATCCAGCGGAGCGTGCTGGCGCAGGGCGGCCGCGTCGTTGGGCGGGTCGGCCACGCCGAGCGCCAGATGGTGCGGCCAGCCGACCGGAAGCGGGATGACGGCCGCGGCAAGCATCGAGATGACCGTCTTGCGCAGGAGACGGATACTAGAGCGCATGAGCGACGCGCCGGCGGTGGACAGCGAGCGGGAGATGCCGCCGGCCCAGGCATCGGTGGACGAGCCGCGGACCGCGCTGCGCCCGCTGTCGGCGGCGATCTACGGCCAGGTGGTGGTCACGTCTGTGGTGGCGGCGCTGGAGGTGCACGAGCCGTCGCCCCCGGTGGAGACGCTCGCCGCCGTGGCCGGGACGATCGTCGTGTTCTGGGCCGCGCACGTGTACGCCGAGGCCCTGGCCAGCGCGGCCGACCGCTACACCGCCGCGCGCATGCTGGCCGCGGAGTCCACCATGCTCGCGGTCGCCCTGCCGACGCTGTTCGTGCTCGGCCTCGGGGCGCTGGGCGTGCTCTCCCGCGCCCAGGCGTCGGCCGTGTCGGTGGCCGTGGGGGTGCTGACCCTGTTCGCGCTCGGCGCGGTCGCCGGCTGGCGGGTGGGACACTCCCCGGCCCGCACGATCTGGACCGCGGTGGTGGGCGCCGGGTTCGGTCTCGTGGTGGTTGCGCTGAAGGTCCTCGTTCACTGACCCCCCGCGGCCGTCGAGCGGGCGCAGCGCTCGGTCTCGAAATGCGTAGTTCTGCGTAGGTTTCGCGGCCCCGAATCGGATTGCCGGGCGCTCACGGCGAGTAGAGTGGTGGCGGCTGCATTGACCATCCATTTCGCCCGTGCGCCGTCAGATGGCGTCGGCCGTGCGGGGTCGCGGAGGCGCACCAACGACCAGCGTGGGGAGACTGCCCAGATGCCTCGCCGGCGCTTGCCGCCCTACCTTCCGCTCGGACTGATCGCGTCGCTGGCGCTGTGCGTCCTCGTGGCGGCGCCGGACGCGCAGGCCATCCCGCCGCTGCAGATCTTCACCGCCGGGCTTCCCGCCGCCGCAGGGCCCGTCGCGCTCGCGGCCGCCCCCGATGGCGACGTGTGGTTCTCCCAGGACACGCCGGGCACGCCGCTGGGACGGATCGCCCCCGACGGGACGATCACCGAGCAGCCGATGCCGGCGCTGGCCGCGCGCCTCACCTCGCCGCCGCTGGCCCTGGCGGTCGGCCCCGACGGCGACGTCTGGCTGATCGCGGGGTCCGACATCCTGAGGGTCACGCCGACCGGGTCGGTGACCGACTACGGGCAGTCGCAGGCGCCGTTCTCCCCGCCACCACTCAGTGGCGTGAGTCCCGTGGGGATCGCCGTGGCTAGCGACGGCAGCCTGTGGCTCACCGACACGGCCGGGGGTGGGGCGATCGGCCATCTCACCGAGCCGGGCCAGCTCACCGAGTACCGGGCCGGCCTGACGCGCGGCGGTGGCGTCCAGGGCATCGCCCCCGGCCCCGACGGTGACATGTGGTTCACGGAGGCCGACGGGCGAATCGGGCGGATCACCCCGCAGGGCGCCATCACCGAGTACGCGGCCGCAACCGGCTCGCCGTACCGATCGTCGCCGGTGGCGACGGCAACCTGTGGTTCGCCGAGTCGGGCGCCCTGGACGGGGTTGCGCGCATCACGCCGGGTGGGTCGGTCACGGAATTCGCGACCGGCGCCGCTGCCGCAGGGCATCGCCCCCGGGCCCGACGGCCAGATCTATGTCACCGAGCCGTACGGGCTGGACGACGGCGTGCTCGATCAGCCGCCGGCGATCGCCGCGATCAGCGCCACCGGAGTGGTCTCGCAGGAGGTCATCGGCACGGCGTTCCCCTTCATCGCGGCGTGGAACCTCGTCGCCGCGGCGGACGGTGCGCTGTGGCTGACCTTCCCCGGCGACCCCGCTGCGATCGGCGAGCTGGCCTTCGCGCCAACGGTGACGCCCGGCGTGGCGCCGGCCGTGACCGGCACCGGAGCGACGCTGCTCGGGGACGTGCAGACCAACGGGCAGACCGACCACCTACTACTTCCAGTACGGCTTGACGCCGGCCTACGGCGAACAGACCGCCGGCCAGACCGCGACCCCGGGCACGGGCGCGTCCCCGGTGTCGGCGCCCGTCACCGGCTTGGCTCCGGGCACGACCTACCACTATCGCCTCGTCGCCACGAACGCCAGCGGCACGACCGACGGCCCCGACGCGACGTTCAGCACCGCCCCCGCGGCCGCCGCCGCCGCGACGACGAGCACGGCCGCCGCGAGCACGACCGCGCTGGCCGTCTCGACCGGTGAGCCGCTGGCCGCGTCCCGATCCGGGGCGCGCGGCGGCGTGCCCGCCGCGACCAGCACGTTCCGTGCCGACGCGGTCGACGGCGGACTCGATCACGTCAGCCTCGCCCCGCTCTCGCTGGCCGGCGTCGTGGCCGGGCGCTCACTGGCCAGCGGGCCGGTGTCGGGCACCGTGTACGTGCACGCGCGCGGCGCCGCCGCGCGCTTTGCGCTGCGGGCTCGGGCGGTGCTGCCGTTCGGCTCCGCGGTGGACGCCCGCGAGGGCATCGTCAAGCTCACCGCGCTGCGTGCGCGGTCCGCGCGGTCCGCCCGCGACGCCGCGACGAGGGCGGCCGCCGGCGCGGCCGAGACGATCGCGCTGTCCGGTGGACTGTTCGCGATCGCGCAGCCGTCGTCGGGCGCCGGCCGCGTCGTCATCACCCTGCTCGGCGGGCGCTTCCGCGGCTGTCCGACGCTCGGCCGGGCGGCCCCCACCTCGAAGGGCGCGCGCATCGCCGCGACGCGCAAGGCCGGCGGCGCCCGCTCCCGCGTCGTGCGCCAGCTCTGGTCCTCGGACAATGGCGGGGACTTCAGCACGCACGGGCGCGACAGCGTTGGCACCGTGCAGGGAACGCTGTGGCTGACCGCCGATCGCTGCGACGGTACGCTCACCCGCGTGGTGCGGGGGCTCGTCCTGGTCACCGCCCGGCACGTGCGCCGGCGGGTGCTGCTGCACGCCGGGCAGTCCTATCTGGCGCCGGCGGTGCGGCCGATGAGCGCCCGCTTCGGGGTGGGAGCCCAGCGGCCCAGGTCGCGCGCGTGGCTGGGCATCGCCCCCGCCGCGCTCCTGGCCCTCGCGGTCGGCGTCGTCATCTACGCCGCCGGGTGGCTGTCGGGGCTGGAGCAGGGCAGCATCGACATGCGCTTCGGGCTGCGTTCCACCGCCGCGCCACGCGGCGTGGCCATCGTCGCCGTCGATTCCCGGACGTTCAACCGGCTCGCGCTGCGCTGGCCGTTCCCGCGCTCGCTGCACGGCCGGATGATCGACCGGCTGCGAGCGGACGGCGTGGCGCAGATCGTCTACGACGTGCAGTTCACCGAACCGACCGTGCCGGCGCAGGACCTCTCCCTGTACGACGCCGTCGCGCGGGCCCCGGGCACCGTACTTGCCACCGCGCAGGAGGGCCCGCAGGGGCAGACGAACATCCTCGGTGGCAACGCGCGCCTGGCCGCCATCGGCGCGCTCCCGGGATCGAGCAACCTCGTCTCCGACGACGGGGTGATCGACCGCTTTCCGCTGCAGACGGGCCGCCTGGACAGCCTGGCCGTCGTGGCCGACGAGCACATCACCGGGCGGGCCGTCTCCCCGCAGGCGTTTCCCGGGCGGGGCGCGCTGATCGACTACCGCGGCGGCGCCGGCACGTTCCCGACCTACTCGTTCTCCGACGTCCTCGACGGCGCCGTGAAGGCGTCCGCGCTGCGCGGGCAGATCGTCGTCGTCGGGGTGACCGACCCGACGCTGCACGACGTGTACGCCACGCCCACGACCAGCGACGAGCTGATGTCCGGCGCCGAGATCTGGGCCAACGCGATCTGGACCACCGTGCACGGTTTCCCGTTGGCCGACGCCTCGGTCCCCTCGTCGATCCTGTGCATCCTGTGCCTGGGCCTCGTCGCGCCCCTGAGCCGACTGCGCTGGCGCGGCGCGCCGGCGATCGCCGGTGTGGCCGTCGCCGCGGGGCTGGTCTACGCGGCGTCGCCCAGCTCGCCTTTGACGCGGGGGTGGTGCTGCCCGTGCCGCGCCGCTGCTCGCGCTCGCCGTCGGCACGGTCGCCGTGCTGGTGGCCGGCAACGTCATGGACAGTCGGGAGCGTGACAGCGTGGCGCGCCGAGAACGAGCTGCTCGAGCGCCGGGTGAGCGAGCGCACGCGCGAGCTGCAGGACAGCCAGCTGGAGATCATCCGCCGCCTGGCCCAGGCGGTCGAGCAGCGCGACTTCGAGACCGGCCGCCACCTGGAGAGCATCGGTCGCCTCACCCAGGAGCTGGCCCTCGCCGTTGGCCTGGATCCCCAGGAGGCCGATCTGCTGCGCCACGCGAGCATGCTCCACGACGTCGGCAAGGTCGCTATCCCCGACCGCATCCTGCTCAAGCCCGGACCCCTGCAGGCCGGCGAGCGCGCGATCGTCAACCAGCACACGGTGATCGGCAGCGAGATCCTGGCCAACTCGCCGTCGCCGCTCGTGCGCATGGCCGAGACGATCGCCCGCAGTCACCACGAGCGCTGGGACGGCAGCGGCTACCCCGACGGCCTGCACGGCGAGGAGATCCCGCTCGTGGGGCGCATCTGCGCCGTTTGTGACGTCTACGACGCGCTCCTGGCCGACCGTCCCTACAAGCCGGCGTGGACGCGCGAGCGTGCGCTCGGCGAGATCGCGGCCCAGCGCGGCCGCCACTTCGATCCCGCGATCGTCGACGTCTTCCTCAGCCTGCGTGGCGCCGCCGCCGAACGCGGGACGGAGGGTCGCGGCGCGGCGCAAGCCGACGCCGGCAATGGGACGGTCGGCGCGGCCGATGCGCGGACCGCCGCCGACGATCCGGCGATGCACTGACGGCGCGGGCCCGCGCTGCCTACCGTGCGCGGGCTGGCGCCGCGCCCGTCACGCTCGCCGGGCCGGACTCGGAGGTGCGCGTCACGCCGGCTCGAGATGGCGCTCGACCTCGCGTGCGGCGTCCCAGCCGTCGCGCAGGGCGCGGCGCGCCAGCGCGAGCCAGTCCGCCGTGGCGCCACCGCTGAGCGCGATCGATCCGAAGACGCCCGCCGCGCCGCGCAGCGGCCACAGGTCGCCCGGTGCGAGCGTGACGGCTGCGGCGAGCCGTGCGACCTCGCCGGAGCGCTCGGCCAGGCGCCGGTCAGCGGCGATCACGGCGTCGACGTCGAGCCGCTCCCGCCCGGGGTCGGCGAACGGGCCGAGCCCGTGGACCGCGAGGCCGAGCGCCTGGCGAGCCGGCCCCTCAGGGAGGATGTCCAGGCGCGCCAGCGCCTCACCGAAGCGCGCCTCGTCGCGGTCGTGCACGGCGTCGAGTGCGTCCGCGGTGGCGGCGATCCGCGCCGGGTCGGTGACCCCGACGGCGCCGAAGTCGAGCACCGCCAGGCGACCGTCCGCCAGCAGCAGGGCGTCGTGACGGCCCGCCGCCGCGTGCGCGAGGCCGAAGTGCGCCGCGCCGAACACGAACGCGACGTACAGCGCGGCCGCCCGGTCGCGGTCGGGTCCGGCGGCGCCCGCCAGCGGGATGCCCGGCAGCCACGGGGTCACGAGGACGGTGTGGTGACCGAGGTCGCTCAGCGGCGCGGGCACGTGCAGCGTTGGGTGGTCGCGCAGCGCGCGATGCACGCGCCGCTGGGCGTCGGCCTCGCTGTCGAGGTCGAGCTCGTCGAGCACCCGCTCGCGCACCTCGGACAGCACGCGCCCGGCGTCGAGGCCGGGCAGCGCGGCGCCGAGCGGGCGGGCGAGCGCGTCGAGCAGCACGAGGTCCTGGCGCACCCGGGTCGCGATCGACGGGCGCAGCACCTTCACGGCGACGGGCTCGCCGTCGAGCTCGCCGCGGTGGACCTGGGCGATCGGGGTGACCGCCGCCGGCTCCCCGTCGAGCTCGTCGAGCACGCGGGTGGCGGGAGCGCCCCAGGCGTCGCGCAGCGCGCGCTCGATGGACTTGAACGCGACCGGCTCGCCGGCCTGGGCGTGAGCGCGCGCCAGCTCGGCCCCCAGCTCCTCGCTCCACGCCGCGGGCAGCCATCGCGGATCGAGCGCCTCGGCCAGGCGGGCCAGGACCAGCTGCCCCGACGGTGCGCTGCGAACGAGCTTCAATGCCGCTTCGGCCAGGATGCGCAGCCGCGATTCGCTCGTCTCGCTCACGGCGCGTCACCGTAGCGGCCGCCAGGCGGTGTTGCCGGAATCCGTCGATCGATGGGCTAGCATTCCCTCCCGTGCCGCGCTCCCCGCGCTCGTTCGTTCGGTCCGCTTCGCTGGTCGCCGCCCTGATGGCGGTCGGCGCCTGTGCGCTGCCCGCCGGCGTCTCGGCCCAGTCCCCGGGCGCGTCGTCGCCGGCGCCGTCCGGCGTCATCGCCGTGTCCAACGAGCGCACCGTCACCTATTGGGCGAATCCGCTGACCAACGCGGCGATCCACACGGCGCCGAGCGGCTCGGCCCAGGTGCTGACGCACCTGCACGAGTTCACCGAGGACGGCTTTCCCGAGGTGTACATCATCCTGGACCGGGAGACGCTTTCGGGCATCGACTGGGCGCGCGTCGCCTACCCCGGACGCCCGAACGGCGGGACCGGCTGGGTGCCGCTCGACGACCTGGAGATCCCCCAGCTGAACACCGAGCACCTCGTCGTCGATCTGGCGGCCGAGCGGGTGACGCTGTACCACCACGGAACCGCGATCTTCTCGGCGCCGGCGGGCGTCGGCGCCCCGTCGGTGCCCACGCCGACGGGCACGTTCTGGATCCGCGAGAAGTTCGGCGTCGCCGGCGACGCGGCCTACGGTCCCTATGCCTTCGGCACCAGCGACTACTCGACGACCGAGACCGATTGGCCCGGCGGCGGCGTGGTCGGCATCCACGGCACCGACGAGCCGCAGCTGATCCCGGGCAACCCCTCGCACGGGTGCATCCGCCTGCGCAACAGCGACATCGTCCGCCTGTACGGGCTGATGTCGGTCGGCACGCCGGTGTCGATCATCAACTGACCGCGCCGCCCGCGCGGTCAGCCCGCGGAGGCGCTCGCGGCGCGGCCTGTTCAGCGCGGCGAGGGCCTCGAACATCCGTCCAGTGGCGGGCGCACGCGCTCAAGCTCGCGCCGCTGGGCGAGCCGTCGGCGCGACCGCAACTCGCTCATCCCTACCCAAACCGCGGCAAACCTCAGCCCGAGCGCACCCCCCGGAGCGCCGCCCGAGCCCGTCACGGTCTAGAGTGTCGGCCCCCGCTACGGCGCGAATGGGGACCCGCGCGGGCGTGTCGTCCTCGCGCAGTCGGAGCCATGACGCATCTCACCCAACGGTAAGGAGCACCAGCCGATGTTGCGCAAAGTTCTCGTCCTCACCGCCGCACTGTTCGCGGTGCTGGCCACCGCGGCGCAGGCGCACACGGCCTCGGCCTCGGTGAGCTGCGGCTCGGTCACCGTCAACTGGCTCGACTTCGCCTCCAGCGGCAGCGGCAACGGTGGGCTGAACAGCCCGACCTATTCCATCTCCTACACGCCGCACGGCGAGACCACCCCGTCGGTGACGTTCTCCGGCCAGGTGAACTTCCCGGGCTCCTTCTACAGCATGACCTTCGCGATCCCTCCGTTCGACGGCACCGTCGCGGCGTCCTCGCAGTGGACGACGGCGCAGACGCGCGATCGCACCGCGGATTCGGCGTCGGGCGTGTTCACCGTCGGTGACTGCCCGAAGTCCTCGCCGGCGATCTCCACCACCGCCACGCCCGCGAGCGCCACGGTGAACTCGCCGCTGACCGACGTGGCGAGCCTCACCGGCGGGGACCGTCCGAGCGGAACGATCACCTGGCGCCTGTACGGCCCCGATGACCCCACCTGCTCGAACCCCAACCCGCCATCGGTGACCGCCTCGGTCACCGGCGACGGCCAGTACACCTCCCTCCCGGTCACCGCGACCACGGTCGGCACCTATCAGTGGGTGGCCAGCTACGGGGGTGACCAGTTCAACAACCCGGTCAGCGGCCATTGCGGCGACGCCAACGAGACCGTGACCGTGGGGCCGGCCACGCCGACCCTGACCACGCAGGCCTCGCCGGCCGCCGCCGCGCTGGGCACGGCGATCAACGACGTGGCGACGCTGAGCGGCGGGGACAACCCGACGGGCACGCTGCAGTGGGCGCTGTACGGCCCCGGCGACGCGTCCTGCTCCTCGAGCACTCCGCTGGAGACCGCGAGCGTGCCGGTCAGTGGCGACCACCAGTACACCTCGCCGCCGCTGACCCCGACGGTCGGTGGCGCCTACCAGTGGGTGGCCACCTACAGCGGTGACGTCAACAACGCGAAGGTGGGTCCGGTCGGCTGTACCGATCCCAACGAGGCGGTGACGATCGGCGCGCTGACCACCACGGCGACCCCGCCGACGGTCACGGTCGGTCAGCCGGTGCACGACGTCGCGCACCTGTCGGGCAACAACCCGACGGGCACGATCACCTTCGACCTGTACGGGCCCAACCCGGGCACGTGCACCGGCACGCCGGTGCAGAGCGTCAAGGCGACCGTCAACGGCGCGGGTGACTACCCCTCGCCGTCGGTCGTGATGACCGGCACCGGCACGTACGTGTGGGTGGCCAGCTACAGCGGCGACGCCAACAACCTGCCGTTGCAGAGCGGCTGCGCCGACGCCACGGAGACGGTCACGGTCACCCCGGCCACGCCGGCGCTGACCACGCAGGCCACGCCGGCCACCGCGAAGCTGGGTACTGCGATCGCCGACGTGGCGACGCTGAGCGGCGGGTACGACCCGACGGGCACGCTGCAGTGGGCGCTGTACGGCCCCAACGACGCGTCCTGCTCCTCGAGCACCCCGCTGCAGACCGAGACGGTGGCGGTCACCGGCGACGGCAGCTACACCTCGCCCTCGCTGACCCCGACCGCGGCGGGCGGCTACCAGTGGGTGGCCACCTACAGCGGTGACGCCAACAACGTCAAGGTCGGCCCGGTCGGGTGTACCGATCCCAACGAGGCGGTGACGATCGGCGCGCTGACCACCACGGCGACCCCGCCGACGGTCACGGTCGGTCAGCCGGTGCACGACGTCGCGCACCTGTCGGGCAACAACCCGACGGGCACGATCACCTTCGACCTGTACGGGCCCAACCCGGGCACGTGCACCGGCACGCCGGTGCAGAGCGTCAAGGCGACCGTCAACGGCGCGGGTGACTACCCCTCGCCGTCGGTCGTGATGACCGGCACCGGCACGTACGTGTGGGTGGCCAGCTACAGCGGCGACGCCAACAACCCGGCGTTGCAGAGCGGCTGCGCCGACGCCACGGAGACGGTCACGGTCACGCCGGCCACGCCGGCGCTGACCACGTCCGCCTCGCCGGCGTCGGTCACGCTCGGCGCGTCGGTCGCCGACGTGGCGACGCTGAGCGGCGGGTACGACCCGACGGGCACGCTGCAGTGGGCGCTGTACGGCCCCAACGACGCGTCCTGCTCCTCGAGCACCCCGCTGCAGACTCAGACGGTGGCGGTCACCGGCGACGGCAGCTACACCTCGCCCTCGCTGACCCCGACCGCGGCGGGCAGCTACCACTGGGTGGCCACCTACAGCGGTGACGCCAACAACGTCAAGGTCGGCCCGGTCGGGTGCACCGATCCCAACGAGGGGCTGACGGTCAACTCGCCGCCATCCCCGCCGCTGACGCCGAGCTTCACCCTGACGAAGCTGCAGGCGATCAACGGCTCGGGCGCCGCGTTCACGACGGCCCCGATCGTCGCCGACATCGGGCAGCAGATCGACTACCAGGTCGTCGTCACCAACACCGGCAACGAGCCGCTGAACCTGGCGCTCGTCGACACCATGTGCACCTCCATCGCCGGTCCGACCGGCGCCGTCAGCGGGACGACGCTGGTCGTCGGCGGCACCGCGACCTGGACGTGCTCGCACGTGGTCGTCGCCGCCGACTACCCGACGTACGTCAACGTGGCGCAGGTGACCGCCACGCCGCCGGGCGGCAGCCCGCTGCCGCCCCAGCGCAGCTCGGTGCTGGCGAACGTCCCGAAGGGGGGCGTGTCCCCGGTCTGCGTCGCCTCGGCGCTGAAGATCAAGCAGACGACCACGAACAAGGGGCAGACGGTCAACGCGATCGTCACCGGCGGCGGCCTGAAGAAGGTGGTCTTCTCCCTCGACGGGCGCGCCGTCCAGACGCTGACCAAGCCGAACATCTCGGGCGGTCGCTACCAGCTGTCGATCAAGCTGGCGGGCACGCGCTACGGCACGCACTCGGTGACCGCGAAGGCCACCAACAGCTGCGGCAAGGCGTCCAGTGACGGCCTGACCTTCAGCCACAACGCGCCGGTCAAGAAGATCGTGCCGCGCTTCACCGGCTGAGGCCCGGCGTGAGACCCGGGGACCCGCGCGTCGGGTCCCCGGCCGCGGCCGCCGCGGCGGCCTAGATTCGCAGCTGCATCGGGTGAGACACCGACGCCGCGCCGCTCAGGCGGGCCACCGCCACGATCGGGATCGGCCCCCGCTTGCGGATCACGGCCATCGTGGCCGTGCCGACGTGGACGTGGAACACCGACACCTGTCCGGTCGGGGCCGACAGGGGCACGCTGCCGAGCGTGGCGCTGCCGGCCTGCAGCACGAGCGTGCCCGTGCACGGGCGCCCGTCCAGGTCGCAGTAGACCGCGATCGGGACGTCCCCGGCGTGATCGACCCCGGCGGTCGCCTGACCGAAGGCCAGCGCCGGCTTGCCGCCCGGCATGCCCGGCTCGCCGTACAGGCCGCCCGGGCACAGCGGTGTCGCGTCGACGCCCGTGGCGAGCGTCGACTGCAGCAGCAGCTCCTCGTGGGGGTTGCGCGCGAAGCCGTTGGTCGCGGTCACCTGCGAGGTGGCGAGCGTCGCCCCGTTGTCGGTGCCGTTGTTGGCGATGAAGGAATCCATCGTCGCGCCCGCCACCGCGCCGATGACGCGGTACTGCACGCCGCTGCGGTAGAAGGTGGGGTCGAAGCCGCCCTCGTCGTTGAAGTCGACGATGTCGCCCCGGTTGACGCAGAAGTTCGTCGGGCTGTACGACGAGACCGTGCGCGCGCTCGCGCCGGCCACGCCGCACGTCGGGATCGTGAACGGCTGGCTGCTGACGTCAACCTGGGCGCCGCCCCCGGGCGTCGGGGTGAGCGCCTGGAAGTGGATCTGGGTCAGCGGCGGCGGGGCCCCCGGCGCCTGCACGGCGCAGCCCTCGAGTCGGATCGAGGTGATCTGACCGCCCTCGGGGGCGCTCGGGGTGGCGCCGCCGGGCAGTGCCGTGTTCCACAGCGCCGTGTCGGCGCCGTCGTGGCTGATGTGGATGACGCTCGTCCCGTAGGCGAAGTTCGACCCGGTGTAGTTGAGGTTCTGCGCCGTGTCCTTGGTGGCCGGCACCGACAGCGGGCTGCCGAACGTGGTCACCGCGGCCTGCGCGCCGGCCGGCAGCAGGAGGGCGGCGGCCAGCGCCAGCGCGCTCCCGCGCAGGCCGCGGATCAGCGCGTTGCGACGATGAGAAGGCGGCCGGTGCGGGGAGGGATTCATGGGCGGTGCGACGAGGGGGCGTCACCAACGGTGTCGACCGCGCGCGTCGGCCACTGCAGTCGCTGGCCGCAGCGTTCGTACATCGGCCGAGCCGCGGGGGAGCAGCGGCGCTACGCGCCGCTCGGGGGCGCCGTCGAGCAGCTCAGCTGCGTCTGGATCTCGGTGATCTCCGCGGTCACCGCGTTCCCCTGCGCGACGGTCAGCCCGCCGCTGGAGCCTCCCCCGAGCTCGACCAGCCCCACCGAGCCGGCGAGGGACTCCAGGCCGCTGCAACCGTCGCTGTCGTCGCCGATCACGAACGCCTCCCCGGTCTGTTCGACCAGCCCGGCGATGGCCGTCGCCGTGCTCGCGTCGATGCCGAGCGACCCGAGGCCACCGATCGCGCTGAGCAGCTCGTAGCTCGCCTTCAGGTCGGCCGCATTGGGAGCCGAGCAGCCGAGCGCCGCGTCGATCGCCACCGTCGCGCTGAGCAGCGACGTCGCCGTGGCGGCTCCGATCGCGCCCGCGGGCGCGCCGGCGTTCTCGAAGATGGCCTGACCGACGGTCCCGAGTGCCGTGCAGGTGGCGCTCGTGGTTCCGAACGTCAGCGCCGTCTGGGCGGCCTGCAGGTCTCCGGTGAGATCTCCTCCCGGCTGGCCGGTCAACCCGAGCGTGCCGACGGTGGCGACGAGCGCGTCGAGCTGCTGCCCGGGCGTGAGCGTTGGCGCGGGAGCGGGCGCCGGCGACGGACCGGGCGCGCTCGGCACGCTCGGAGAGGCCGGTGCGGCCGGCACCGGGGCGGGCGTGCTCGGCACACTGCCGCCCACGCCTGACCTGAGCGCCGGGAGGGCGCCCGACGCGGCCGGCGGCGGGCCGGCGAACAGCACGGTTCGCCACGCGTGCACGACCTCGACCAGGCGGTGGCCGAAGCCCTGCGCGCGCGTACGACGCACCGTCACCTGCCCGGCGAGCACGCTCACCTCGGTGCCGTCGCAGCGATCGGCGATCATCCAGTCGGCGCCCCGTGTGGTGGCCGTCACGTTCGCCGCCACCACCTGCAGCAGCCCGTCACCGTCCGCCCACAGCCGCCGCACGACCGTTGGCGAGTGCGCCGACGCGCACCTGGCGCGGCCGCTGGAGTACAGGGTCAGCCGGGTCAGCGGCGACGGTCCGATCGTCTGCGTGACGGCGAAGCCGCCACCGCTGACGCTCTCCCGCTGGGTGGCGCCGTACGCGTTGCGCGCGCTCGTCACGAGCACCGTTCCGTGCCGAGCGTCGAACATCGTCCCCAGCGGCAGCGCGGCGGCGGCGCCGAGGGGCAGCCAGCCGTCCCCGGGCCAGTACACGCGCGTGCGGCCGCCGCGCGGGGTGGCGGTCACCGACGCGCCCGCCACCGGACCGCCGGGACGCGGCAGGAGCGCGCGGCTCGCGGGCTGCGAGGCCCGGGCCGCGCCCCCGGTGGCCAGCACGGCCACGGCCGTCGCGGCGAGTGCGAGCCCCGGCAGGGCGGCGGCGCAGCGGCGCCCGAGCGCGGGCGCGCGCCGTCCGCGGGGTCGAGCCTCTTCTCTGTCGCGGCGGCGATCGCGCATGGGGATCGGTCGTCATTCGGCAGGGGCCGCGCCCAGCGAGAGTCCTGGCCGCCGGCGCTCGACTCGTCGTCGAGTTCCTCATCCCGCTCGCGGCAGAAGGGTCGCCCGGCCGCGGCAGGGCCCCGTGACCGCGGGTCTCGGCGCCGGGTTGCGCAGTTCTGCGCAGCGGTGAGACACGGCCGTCTGGCCCATCTGATCATTTCTCCGCAGAGCCGTTCAAGGGCCTGGAGGGCGCTGCCGATCCGCCCGGTACATGTCCGTTCGGGGTCGCACCAGGTCACGCGCCGCTGTGGCACTCGCGCGTATGCGCGCCGGCTTGATCTGCCGTCTGCGCCGAGCCGCCGCGCACGAGCGAGGCGACACGCTGATCGAGGTGCTGGTGGGCGCCGCGCTGCTGCTGGTGATCGCCGGAGGCGTGGTCAGCGGCCTGACCGTGTTCGGCCACGAGAGCGCTAACCAGCGTCAGCACTCCCAGGCCGACGCCCTCGCCCAGCAGGCCGAGGGACAGCTGCGGGGCGAGCAGCTGAGCCAGCTGGCCACGCTCGTGGCCGCCGGCTCGGCCGGCAGCACCAGCAACGTCACGCTCGATGGCACGGCGTACACGATCACCAACACCGCGTCCTACGTCGCCCGCACCGGCACGACCTCCAGCTGCACGGCCAGCGGCTCCGGCAACGCCGACTACATCAAGACGGTCAGCACGGTCAGCTGGAACGGAAGCAGCGCCCTGCACCCCGTCCAGGAAGAGGGCGTCATCTCCGCCTCGTCCGGCAGCTCGATGGTCGTCCAGGTCCTCGACGAGAACGCCAACCCCGTGAGCAACATCACGATCAACGTCGTCGGCACCGACGCGAACACATCGTCGACGAACCAGACCCTCACGACCGACTCCAGCGGCTGCGCGGTGTTCTACGGGCTGACGGTCGGCACCTACACGGTCAGCGCGGCGGGCCCGACCGGGGACGGATACATCGATACCACGGGCAACGCGAATCCGAGCTTCAACGAGACGCTGCTGGCCGGCCAGACGACCAACGTCTCGTTCGAGATGGCCCAGGGCGGGTCGCTGTCCACGCAGTTCGAGGCCGTGGCCGCGAACGGGACGCAGACCCCGGTCTCCAGCTACGGCGGCGGCTCGACCGCCTGGGTGCTGCAGAACAGTGCCCTGACGCCTCCGGCCTCGGCCCAGAGCTCCTCGTCGGTGTCGGGGCTGTTCCCGTTCACGACCCCCTACGTCGTGTACGCCGGGTCGTGCAACTCCGACAGCCTCGTCACGTCCCCCGCCTCCGTCCCGGCCGGCGGGTCCGTCTCGGCCTCGCTGCTGCTGCCGGCGCTGTCCCTCGTCGCGCTCACGAGCCCGCAGACGTCGAACACGACCTCGACGCTGGGCGGCGTGCGGTTCACGGACTCGGGCTGTGGCACCAGCTACCCCCTGGTGGCGACCAACCTCGTCAACAACACCTCCACAACTGCGACGGCAACCGAGTCCGAGCCGCTGCCCTCAGGAACCTACGGCGTCTGTGCGCAGTGGCTCGTCGCCCATACCGGCACGACCACGAGCCTGAGCACCTCCACGAGCAAGTCCACCACGTCGAACACGTCGACGAGCGTCAGCACGTCGTCGGACTGGAACTGGCCGGGGGGCTGGACGACCCACACGAGCACCGTGACGAACACGAGCACCACCGTCTACACGAGCACGTCCACCACCACGGTGACGAACACCACGACGAGCACGAGCACGAGCGCGGCGGCGACCAGCAGCGTCACGAACACCACGAGCGCGGCGAGCACGCCCACCCTGTCCGAGGCCGTCGCCACCAGCGGGACGTGCTGATGCTCGCCGCCACCGAGATCCGCCGGCTCGCCGCAGACCAGGCCGGGATGACCCTGGTCGAGCTGCTGGTGTCGCTCGTGGTGGGACTCATCGTGGCCATGGGCGCCTTCACGCTGCTCGAGCTCTCCACCCGCATCGTCGGGCGCGTCACCGATCAGGTCGGTGCCAACCAGCTCGGCCGCCAGGCGGCCGCCTACATGGAGAACGAGCTGCAGTACTCGTGCATCCAGGCCGGCGGCCTGCAGTCCGACGGTACGACGTGGGGCCCGATCCAGTTCGGCCTATCCGAGCCGGGCAGCTCGACGGTCAAGCTCAACAGCGACGCCAACGACCTGGCCTTCTGGTCGATCAGCGACAGCACCGCGGCGACGGGCGCGACCGAGCCCGCCAGCGGCGACACCATCACCCTGCACTACCTGCAGTACGCCAGTAATGCCTTCACCGACACCGCCTGGACGGTGACCAGCGGCACGACCCCGTCCACGTTCACGTACTCGTCGACGCCGACGGTCACGACGCTGGGCAAGGTCAACAACCTCGGCACGATCAGCCAGAACGGGTCCACCCCGATCTTCCAGTACTACGAGTACAGCTCGAACTACCAGCTGTCCACGACGCCGGTCTCCCCGCTGACCGCGGCGATCGCGCCGAACGTCGCCGCGGTGGCGATCAACTACCAGGTCGTCGGCGCCGGGACCGACTCGACGTCCAGCACGCCCAACAACAAGTCGGCGGCGCCGTACATCGTCAACGACGAGGTCGACCTGCGCCTCACCCCGTTGCAGGATCCGTCCTCGACCAACGTGCCCTACCCATGTCAGTGATGCCACATCTGCGCCGGCTGTCCCACTCGCTGCGCCGCGACGAGCGCGGGGTGACCATGTACCTGGTCATCGGCGTGATGCTCGTCACCTCGCTGCTGATGACCGCGGTGCTCACCGCGACGAGCACCGACGCGTCGCTGGCCCGCCGCGACCTCGACGCCAAGAAGGCGACGTACGCCGCTCAGGCCGGGATCGCCGCCTACCTGCAGCAGCTCAACGCCAACCCGAACTACTGGACGACGTGTCCCACGAGCGCGAGCTACTCGAGCGGTGGCACGGTGGCCGTCCCCGACTCGACGAGCGGCGACGAGAGCTACAGCTATGCCCCGATCCCCGCGCCCGGCTACAGCGCGTGCTCGACGAGCAACCCGACCGGTTCGATGGTCACCTCCGCCGGCACGTTCCGCGTCCAGTTCAACGGCTATTCGGGCGTCAACAGCGGCAGCACCCAGCCGGTGGCACGCTCGATCGTCGTGACCTTCAAGCACGAGAGTTTCCTCAACTACGTCTACTTCACCGAGTTCGAGCAGCAGAATCCGTCGCTGGGCAACAACGGCTCCGGCGCGCCCGACTGCGTCGGCCTGAACGTGCAGCAGATCGTCACCGCGCAGAGCCACAACCAGGACACCGACTGCCTGCTGATCAACTGGGTGACGGGCGACAACATCGACGGGCCGATGTTCAGCGACGACTACCTGTACGTGTGCGGGCAGCCCCGGTGGGGCAGCACGCCCACCGACCTGATCTACACCCAGGGGGTCGTGGACAACACGCAGAACGGCTGCGCCCCCGACACGCCGCAGGTCAACTCGCCCGGCGGGACCGTGTCCGGCGAGGGCACGCTGGAGACCTCCTACAAACCGCTGGACATCCCGCAATCCAACGACACGCTGGAGGCGCTGGCCGAGCAGAACGGCACCGTCTACAACGGCGTCACCAAGATCGCGCTCGGCACCTCGGCGAGCACCTACACCGTCACCAACGCGAACGTCGACGGTGGCACCCCGACGCCCGAGAACATGCCGGCCAACGGCGTCATCTACGTGGCCCAGTCGTCGACCTCGCCCTGCACCTACACCTACATCCCGACGTCGGAGACCTACACCGAGTACCAGTCGGGCGGCACGGGGTACGGCTGCGGCACGGTCTTCGTGTCCGGCACCTACGACACCTCGCTGACCATCGCCAGCTCGCAGGACGTCGTCATCACCGGCAACCTCACCAGCGGCACCAGCAACGCCCTGCTCGGGTTGGTGCCCCAGAACTGGGCCCGCGTCTACCACGAGGTTCTCCAGGGCGGCTCGGTCACCAGCTGCGACGCCGACAGCAACGCCAGCAACGCGAGCAGCTCGCTGAGCAATCCGACGATCGACGCGGCAATCCTCACCACGACCGACTCCTGGATCGTGGACAACTACGACTGCGGGGCCGCGCTCGGCAACCTGACCATCGACGGCGCGCTCGCGCAGTACTACCGCGGCACCGTCGGCACGACCAACGGACACGGCTACCTGAAGGTCTACAAGTACGACACCCGCCTGGAGGACGAGTCGCCGCCCTACTTCCTCAGTCCGGTCGACCCGGCCTGGAGCGTCCAGAGCGAGTCGTCATGCTCGGCGGTCGGGCACCTCTCCAGCGATAGCGGTAGCACGGCCCTCTGCTACTGAGCCGACGCGCGGCGCCGGATGGCCGTGGCGCGTCAGTACTGCTCGCCGGGCGTGCCGGCGGACTCGAGCAGCCGCATGCGCGCCTCGGAGCGGTCGAGCATGCTGATGAAGGCGACGACGAAGGCCAGTCCGAACACCGCGATCTCCACGAAGCACATGCTCGCGCCGGCCAGGTGCTGATCGGCGATCGCGGACAGGCCGTAGCTGCGGGGCGCGTTGGCGTACAGCGGGTACTCGGTGGTGGCCAGCCAGGTCAGCGGCACGCACACGAAGGCGCTGGCCAGCCGGCTGAAGCCGAGGAACGCCAGCCGTTGGCCGTTCGGTCGCTGGCGGGCGGTGGGCAGCGGATCGATGATCAGCCACCACAGCGCGAGACCGGTGTAGAACAGCGTGGTGTGCTCGATGACGTGCAGGAACGGATGCGTGGCGGTGTAGTCGAACAGCGACGGGATCGCCCACACCCAGGTCGCGATCGCCCACAGCGGCAGGGCCACCCAGGGCGAGGTGGCGATGGCGAAGAAGCGGCTGGTCGCCGTGCGGCCCCCCGGAGCGACGGCGAGCAGAGCGTTGCGCGACAGGCCCAGCGGCAGGATCGGCGAGCGCAGGCCGAGGACGAGCAGCGCGGGCGCGATGTCGGCCAGCAGCACGTGCTGCATCATGTGCGCCGACAGCAGGTAGCGGTCGCCGACGTCGTCCAGCGGCGAGAACAGCGCAATCACCAGCACGAGGATCCCGAATGCGTAGGGCACCCAGTGGCCCGCGTTGGGGGGCGTGGCCGCCCGCTCGCTGGCGCGGCGGTACATGCGCGCGTACGTGACGACGGCGGCGACGAGCGCCAGCGCGATGATCGGGTTGAAGCTCCACGAGCCCCAGCCGGGGACGTGGGTCACGGAGACGTGATGCGGCATCGGCGGGGAATCCTATCGCTCCGTCCGCCTTCGCCGGCGCGCGCCGGCCAGGACCCCCCGGTCACGCGCCGCTGTAGGCCCCGGGCGGGGCCGGATTGGTGCGCACGCCGTCGATCAGCGCCAGCAGTGCGCCGGGGCTCGTCCCGCCCAGCACGCGGATGCGCGACAGGCGATACGGGTCCTCGCCGGAGCTGCTCCAGCCCGGGATGACCGTCGTCGAGCCGACGAAGCCCGCCGCCTTGACCGCGGCGATCACCGTCGAGTCGTAGTGCCCGGACGGGTAGCAGAACCAGTTGACCGGCACGTGGTATTGCGTCTGCAGCAGCTGCCGCGCCGTGGCCACCTGCTCGTGCAGCTCTGCCGCGTCGAGCGTGATGAGGTCGGCGTGGCTGATGCCCTGGGTGTCGAGCTCCCAGCCGGCGTCGAGCAGCCGGCGGACCTGTGCGTGGGAGATGCCGCCCTGCGACGGGGGAAGCCCGGTCAGCTGGATGTTCAGGTCGCCCTGCCAGCGCAGCGCCCGCAGCACGGGAAGCGCGTGCGTGTACTGGGATTCGTACCCGTTGTCGAAGCTGATCACGATCGGCTTGCCCGGCCCCAGCGGCACCCCCCGGTGCCAGTAGGCCCACAGCTGGTCGAGCGTGACCCCGTGCCAGCCGGCGGCGGCGAGGGCGTGCATCTGGGCGGCGAACTCCGACGGCGCGACGTACAGGCCGGGGAACGGCGCCCCGCCGGGCGGCGGGTTGATCACGTGGTACATGAGGATCGGCACGGGATCGTGCCCCGGGGGGCCGCCCGGCGCGTCGCTGGCCGGCGTGGCCGGCGGCAGCCCGCTCGGATCGCTGCGCGGCGCGTGCGCGCCCCGCACCGCCGCGGTCGCGGCGGTCGGGTGTGCGGCCCCGCCGGTGGTGCTCGATCCTCCGCTGCGGCTCAACACGGCGACGACCGCCGCCGCCACGAGGACGACCAGCAGCGCGCCCAGCGCGGCCCGCCGGCGTCGCCGGCGTTGCTCGCGCTCGCGCTGGTGGCGCCGGCTGCGCGACTGCTCGAGGTCCATCGGTCTCAGCGGCTGGGGCTTGGCCCGTCGGGGTGCACCGGCCGGCGTCCGGACGTCATGGCCACACAGGATAGGGACGCCCGGGGCGGGGATCGGGGGCGAAATCGCCCACCGCTGCCGGCACGCCCCGCCTACGACGCCGGCACGAGCACCCACACGGGCAGCGGGCCGCTCGGGAACGCCTCGGCGGTGAACGAGAACACCGAGTAGGCCTGCCCGCCCACGCGCACCGTCCCGTCGGCCGGGAGCGACGCTGGAGCATCGGCCAGCGTGCTCATGCTCGGCTGCGTGCCGCCGCGCAGGACCACCGGGTAGCCCCCGATGCGCACCGAGGAGCTCGCGACGAGTTGCTGCTCGGCGGCGGTGACCGGCGGCGTGCTCGGGAGCGCGACCACGATCTGCACGCCGACCAGCCGCCGCGAGAGCAGCACGAACCCGAGGACGTCCTGCACCGACAGGACGGCGGTGCCGATCGTGCGCCCGCCCTGACGCAGGGGCACCGCGAGCGGTCCGAGCACGTACGGACCGCCGACGTCGACGGGCGCCATGCCGGGCGCCAGCACGCGCACGCGCACGATGTGCTGGTTGAGCAGCCCGACGATGGCAGCATGGATGGCCGCCGGATCGTGCGCCGCCACCGCGGCCCGCAGCGCCGCGTCGCCCTGGACTCGTTGCGCCTGCTGCGCCAGCGCGCCCCCGCGAGCCTCGCTGGTGTAGACCTGCGCCACGGCGCGCCCGAGCGTGAGACGCACCGTATCCGACGGGGTGGTGCCGCAATTGCTCGCCGTGCTGGCCAGCGAGCGCACGAGGGTGACGCGCAGGCTGCCGGACGGGAAGGCGCTGGCCGCGAACGACCCGACCGCGTACGTGGTGCCCCCGGCGTGCACGACGCCCTGCGGCGGGAGCGCGAGGCGCCCGGTGGGCGAGGATCCCGCCAGCACGTGGCCGCCGCTGCGCAGCGACACGCCGCCTCCGCCGAGCCCGTCGGCGGAGGCGATGAACCCCGTCCCGCTCTGGGTGGAGATGAGCACGGTGCCGATCGGCGTGCCGGCGGCGTCGGCGAGCACGCCCGACACCGGCGCCAGCGCCGGGGTCGCCCCGACGTCGGCGAGCACGCGCCCGGCCACGGTCAGGCGCAGGCGCGCGACGTGACCGGTGGCGATGAGGGCGTGTGCCGCCGCCCGCGCCGCGGCCGCGTCGTCGGCGAGCGCCGCGGCCCGCAACGCCGGCGAGCGCAGCACGAGCGCGAGATCGATGCGCTCGTTGGTGCTGCTCGCGTCCTCGGCATAGACGCGCCGGGCGATGCCCTCGGCGGCACCGACGACCGTCTGCGCGCACGCGACCTGCTGCGGCGTGGCGGTGGCCGCGGGTGTCGCGCCCGACGCCCCGGAGCTGTTGCCGCAGCCCGCGAGGGCCGCGCACAGCAGGCTGGTGAGCAGGACGGGACGGGCGCGCATGGTCGTCCCGATCAGTATTGCCCCGCAGCGTGTGTCCTGCGTTGTGGCCACATGAGAAGCGTTTTACGGCTGCACGCACGCTTGCAGACGCTCACGTTGCCAGCCGCCTTGCAGCGGGCTGGCGGCGCTCTGTTAGCCTCGCGCGCCGACCCTCGAGTGCTTCGCCGCGCGCCCCGACGCCGCGAACCTCCCCGCGCGTGGGCTGGCCGCCGCCGACCAGACTGCGTGTCCCGCCCCGACATGCGCCGTCCCGCCACGTATCCCCTCCTGCCGCTCGCCGGCATCCTCGCCCTCATCGCGGCGCTCCTGCTGGCCGCCCCGGCGCGCCCGAGCGTCGGGTCCCTGCAGCAGGGGATCGCCGCCGATCAGGCCCGCGAGCAGAGCCTCGCGTCGGCGGCCGGGAGCGCGTCGGCGCTCATCCAGCGCGTCAGCGCCCAGCTGGCGATCCTGTCCGGCCGCGTCACCGAGATCGAGGCGCAGCTGGCCGCCGAGCGCGCTCGCCTGGCGCAGCTCGGTGTCGAGCTCGTCGCCGAGCGCCAGCTCTCCGCCCGCCTGCACGTGCGCTACCTGCGCGATGAGGCGCACCTCGCGCAGTGGCTGCTGTCCGACTACGAATACGGCCGCCCCGACCTCGTCACGGTCGTTTTCGACGCCCACGGCTTCAGCGACCTGCTCGAGCGCCTCGACTTCCTGCGTCGCCTCAGCGACGAAGAGGGGCAGATCACCAACACCACGCGCGCAGCGCGCGCCGCCGCCGTGCATTCCGTCGCTCGGCTGCGGACGCTGAGCATCGCCCAGGCGCAGGCGACGGCCGCGACCGCGACCGAGAGCGCCGCTCTGCAGAGCATCCAATCGGCGCTCTCGCAGCGCGAGGCCGTGCTGGCCCAGGCGCGCGCGCTCGACCTCGCGCAACTGCGGCGCACCCGCGGCGATGAATCCCAGCTGCAGGCGCGCCTGCAGTCCGAGCTGGCCGCCCTCGCCGCGCCGGCCGAGACGTCGACCGCGCCGTCCGGGACGAGCTTCGTCATCCCCTGGCCGATCGTGCAGTGCGAGTCGGGCGGTCAGGACCTGCCTCCCAACAGCGCTGGCGCATCGGGCTACTACCAGATCATCCCCTCGACCTGGGCGGGCGAGGGCGGCTCGGGTCCGGCGGCCTACCTGGCCCCGAAGGCCGAGCAGGACCAGATCGCGGCCAAGCTGTGGAACGGCGGCGCCGGCGCCAGCAACTGGGTCTGCGCCGGCATCGTCGGGATCCACTGACCGGCCCCACCGCCGCCTCCGGCACCCCTGAGGCGGTGCCGGCCTGCGGCCGGCGGGGGCCCCACCTCCGGCGGCCACATGGCCGCCTCCGGCACCCCCTACCCGTGCCCGAGCACCGGGTGGGGCACGTAGGGCTCCTCCAGCCGCGCCACCTCGTCCTCGGTGAGGGTGAGCGTCTCGGCGGCCAGCGCGTCGGCGAGGTGCTCGACCTTCGTGGCGCCGACGATCGGCGCCGTGACGCCGGGTCGCCCCAGCAGCCAGGCGAGCGCCACCTGCGCGGGCGGCACCCCGCGTGCCTGAGCGACCTCCGCGGTGCGTTCGACGACGTCGAAGTCGGTCGGCTGGTTGTACAGGTAGTCGGTGAACTGGTCGCTGTCCGAGCGCGTCGTGCGGCGCTCGCCGCCGCGCGTCCGGTTGCCGGCCAGCACCCCGCGGGCCAGCGGGCTCCAGGGGATCACCCCGACGCCCATGTCGACGCACTGCGGGATCATCTCGCGCTCCTCCTCGCGGTAGACGAGGTTGTAGTGGTTCTGCATCGACACGAAGCGGGTCAGCCCGTGGCGGTCGGCCACCGACTGCGCCTTGGCGAACTGCCAGGCGAACATGCTGCTCGCCCCGATGTAGCGCGCCTTGCCCGCGCGCACCACGTCGTGCAGCGCCTCCATCGTCTCCTCGATCGGCGTGCGGTTGTCCCAGCGGTGGATCTGGTACAGGTCGACGTAGTCCATCTCCAGGCGCGACAGCGACGCGTCGATCGCGGACAGGATGTGCTTGCGCGACAGCCCGCCGCCGTTCTCACCCGGCGTCATCGGCATGAACACCTTGGTCGCCACCACGAGCTCGTCGCGGGTCGCGAAGGCGCGCAGCAGCCGGCCCGTCGCCACCTCGCTGGCGCCCTTCGAGTACGTGTCGGCGGTGTCGAAGAAGGTGATCCCGCCCTCGATGGCCGCCCGCACGATCGGCTTGGCCGCGTCCTCGTCGAGCACCCAGGCGCGCTCGCTGTCGTTGCCGAAGCTCATCATGCCCAGGCACACGCGCGACACGCGCAGACCGGTGGCACCGAGGTTGACGTATTGCATGCGTTCCTCCGGTTGCTCGATTGCGGACCGTGCGGGGCGATCGCCACCCTCTGGGGCGGAGCCCGCCTCCGTCGCCCACGATAGGACCGATCGGCGGCGCGGGCCGGGCAACCGCGCGGCCGGCCGTGCCTCAAGCGATCGCGGGCGGCGTCCGAACTCGGTTAACCTCGCGTTCATCCCGTCCTGGTACCACGACGGGCCGCAATGAGTCTGGAAACGCCCTCCATCACCGTGGCGCCGCCGCCGGCGCCCCATCCCGAGCACGGCCCGCTGATCGTCGCGGTGGCCACGTGCCTGGCCGGCGTCGCCCTGCTGGCGCTCGTGCTCACCGGCGGCTGGCGCACTCTCGAACCGGCGGCGCTGCCGGCGCCGCCGCCGATCGTGGTGCTGGCGAGCACCCCCACGGCGGGCCCTCACCCCGCAGGGGGTGCCACGGCGGCCACGACGCCGGCCAACCCGGCGGGCGCGATCGTCGCGCAGCCCTCGGGTGCCGAGCAGTCCCTCGTCGCCAGTCCCTTCGCGCGCGGGAGCAGCATCCACGTCCCGGCCAGCTGGGAGTCGCGCTTCTATCCGCTCTACGAGCGGGCCGCCGCCACCTTTGGCGTCAACTGGCTGCTGATCGCCTCGATCCACAAGCAGGAGACCGACTTCTCGACCGCGCCCAGCACCTATCACGGTCTCAACTTCGCCCACTGCTGCGGTGGGCCGATGCAGTTCAACGTCACCAACGGACCCGTCACCACCTGGCAGCTGGTCAGCCGGGCGTACCGCTTCGCCCCGCGCCCGCAGGGCTACGATCACGAGACGGCCGCCCACCCGTCGATCTACGACGACTACGACGCGATCATGGCCGCCGCCTGGCTGCTGTACTCCGACGGGGCCAACACGGCGCTCGATGACTCGGCGTGGCAGGCGGCCTACGACTACTACGGGCACGACGCCGATGGCGTCACCTACGCCGACCAGGTCCTGGCGCGCGCGATCGGCTGGTCCCAGCATGGGTTCTGCATCAACTGCGGCCTCGACCAGGGCCTCGTCTACGCCGTCTACGCGGCCTACGGCGCACCGGTGCTCGCCGCGCTGCAGCAGGCGCAGGCGCAGGCGGCCGCCGCGGCGGCACCCGCCGCCCGCAGGCACGCACGCCGCACCGCAGCGGGTCGGGTCGCACCCCTGACGGGGTGCGACCGCTCGACCCGCTCGACCGGATGCCGCACCCCCTGCGGGGTGACGGCCCGCGCTCAGGCGACCGCGGCGTCGGCCTCGCGCAGCAGCTCCCCGGCGATGCGATCGGTGGCGTCGTCGGTCCCGCCGAGCAGGCGCCGCGACAGCTGGGCGCGGCGGAAGTACAGCGGGGCGTCGTGCTCCCAGGTGGCGCCGATGCCGCCGTGCACGGAGATCATCTCGCGCGCCGCGTAGTCCAGCGCATGCCCCGCGGAGCTGCGGGCCGCGCTGGCCGCCAGCGCGAACTCCGCCGGCGCGCCGCCGCGCGCCCAGCCGGCGTAGTAGCACAGCGAGCGGGTGTTCTCCATCCGGCGCAGCACCTCGGTCAGGCCGTGCTTGATCGCCTGGTAGGAGCCGATCGGCCGCCCGAAGGTGTGCCGGTCCTTCGCGTAGGCGACCGACACCTCGAGCGCGACCTCGACGCTGCCGAGCGATTCGGCGGCCAGCAGCGCCTGGGCCAGGTACCAGGCGGCGGCCGGTTCGTCCTCGCCGAGCGTGAGCACACGCGCGCTCGCGTCGGCCAGCCTCACCTGCCCGAGCGACCGCGTCGCGTCGTAGCGCTGGACCGCCTCGACGGTGACGCCGGACTGCGCGGCGTCGATGGCCACGCCGACCGGGGAGCCGTCCTCGTCGATGGCGATGCCGACGAGCACGTCGGCCCCCGGGGCGTCGGGCACCCAGTACAGGGCACCGTTCACCGTGGCGCTGTCGCCGCCGACGCGGGCGGTGGGCGCCGGCGCCCGCTCGCTGCCGCGCTCGGGGTCGACCGTCCACTGGTCGAGCACGTCGCCCGGCGGGCGCGCCGGCAGGAAGGCCGCCCGCCGTTCGCCGCCGGCCAGCGCCGGCAGATCGGCATCGCCGGCCGCGTTGAGCAGGAACGTCGCCGGCAGGTGGCCGAGCAGCGGCACGCCGGCGAGCACGCGCCCGGCCTCGCCAAGCACCAGCATCGCGTCGAACGCGTCGAGGCCCGCGCCGCCCTGCTGCTCGTCGATCAGCAGCCCCGGCCAGCCCGCCTCGACGGCCGTCGGCCAGAGGTCGGGCAGCTCGCCACCGTCGAGCACCGCGCGCGCGGCCTCGACCGTCTTGGCGCGCGCGAGCGTGCCGCGGGCGGCCTCGCGCAGCAGCACCTGCTCGTCTGACAATGCGAGGTTCATCGCCGTCCTCCCTCGGTCGCGCCGGCCGGTGTCGAGCCGGCGGCCTCGGTGGCGGCCCGCAACTCGGAGAACGGCACGCCCTTGTCCAGGCGCGGCTCGGCGGGCAGGCCGAGCACGCGCTCGCCGATCGTGTTGCGCAGGATCTCCTCGGTGCCGCCCGCCGACTTCAGGCCGGGCAGGAACGAGATCATGTACGCCCAGGGATTGCCCTCGGCGAGCGCGTCCGGGCCGAGCACGTCGGCGATCAGATCGCCGGCGCGGATCGCGCCGCTGACGATCGTCACCTTGGCCAGGCCGGCCTCCGGTCCGGGGATCTGCCCCTGCTGCAGCGCGGTGAGCGTGCGGTAGCCGGTGAATCGCACCGCCAACAGGTCGGCGGCGATCTCGCCCAGCTCGCGCCGCACGCTCGGGTCGCGCCGCGCGTGCGCGTCGGCGGCGATCGCGCGGGCGAAGCGGTCGGAGCTGTAGCCGAGACCCTGGCTGCCGAGGCCGATCGTCACGCGCTCGAACATGAGCGTGGTCAGGGCCGTGCCCCAGCCGCCGCCGACCCCGCCGACGACGGCGTCGGCGGGCACGGCGAGGTCGTCGAAGAACACCTCGTTGAACTCGGCCTCGCCGGAGATCTGGCGCAGCCCGCGCACCGTCACGCCCTCGGCGTCGATCGGCACGATGAACATGGTCAGCCCCTTGTGCTTCGGCACGTCGGGGTCGGTGCGGGCCAGCAGCAGCCCGTAGGAGGCGAACTGCGCGTTGGTGGTCCACACCTTCTGCCCGGAGAGCCGCCAGCTGCCGTCCTCCTGCTGGCGGGCGCGCGTCTGGACGGCGGCCAGATCCGATCCGGCGGCCGGCTCGGAGAACAGCTGGCACCACACCTCGTCGCCGTGCAGCATCGGTCCGAGGTAGCGCACCTTCTGCTCCTCGGTGCCGTGGGCGATGATCGTCGGGCCGAGCATGCCGATCCCGATCACGTCGAGGATCCCCGGCACGCCGGCGCGGCCGATCTCCTGGTTGACGATCACCTGGTCGATCGGGCCGAGCCCCTGCCCGCCGTACTCCCCCGGCCACGTGACGCCGGCCAGGCCGCCCTCGGCGAGCTCGCGCTGCCAGGCCCGCCGCGCGGCGATCGCCTCGTCCTCCTCGAGCGCGTCGGGTCCGTCCAGGACCGGCGCGTGCGGCCGGTGCTCCTCCAGCCACCCGCGCACCCGCGCTGCGGTAGGCGGCCTGGTCGGGGGTATCGTCGAGATCCACCGTTCCTCCTTCCTTGGCTGACTGGCCAGTCGATAGCTTCCGGGCAACGCTACTCCTCGGCCGCCGCGGGCGTCGCGGGCCTTCAGCCCGCGGCGAGAGCCGCGCCTGGCGCCGCGCGACCCCCACCCGCCGGTGCGCCGCGTGCGACCGCGGCGAAGCCCGCGTCGAGCAGCGCCTGGCCCTGCGCCCCGGGGTTGGGCGAGTGCAGCAGACGACCACCAGGCGCACCCCGTCGCGCCGGCGGTGGCGACGAGGCACTCGCCGGCCGCGAGCGTGTAGCCGGTCTTCAGCCCGGTGATCCCCGGGTAGTGGCGAGCACGAGCGGGTTGTTATTGGCCAGGAACAGGCGCCCGCCCTTGATCGGGAAGCGGGACCGCCACCGTGGCCAGCCGCGACAGCGACGCGATCCGCGGCTGGCGGATGTCGACGCTGGCCAGCTCGGCGAGGTCGTCCGCGCACGAGTAGTTGCCGGCGTCCACGAACCCGCTCGGGAAGGCGTACCGCGTACAGCCCATGCCGAGCGCCGCGGCCCGCTCGTTCATCAGCGCCACGAAGCGCGCCGCCGTGCCGGCGACGTCCTGGGCCAGCGCGATGGCAGCGTCGTTGCCCGAGGGCAGCAGCAGCCCGGCGAGCAGGGCGCGCACCGGCACGCGGCGCCCGAGCGGCAGCAGCCCCACCTTGGACCCCTGCTGGTCGACCGCCTCGCGGGTGACCAGCGCACGGCCGTCCGCCGAAGTGTGCTCGACGACGAGCAGCGCGGTCATCATCTTCGTCAGGCTGGCGATCGGCATCCGCGACGCGGTCGTTGCGCGACCACAGGACTGGCCCGTCGTCGAGGTCGACGAGCACGCCGGCCGCGCGGCGGGGCGCCGGGCAGCGCGACGTCCACCGCGGGGGCGCCGCCGGCGCTCAGCGCGCAGCGGAGGCGTGCCCGAGCGCCAGCCCGAGCGGCGAGCGAGCCGGTGGCGCCGGGCGCGCCGCTGCGCGCGCTGGCGGCGGATCGGCGCCGGTGGCCACCGCCCGACGATCAGCCGAGCGGGCGCCCGAGCGCCACCACGGGCACGAGCACGGCGGCGCTCGCCGCCGCCAGGTCGCGCTGGCGGCGCAGCCGCCGCCGCCGGCGCGCCCGCTCGCGCGCGCGCCGCGAGCGCGGGTCGATCAACGGTGTCTGCGTCACTCCGGCGGCGGCCTCAACAGCGCGCCGACGGCGCCGAACAGGAACAGCGCGATGATGAGCAGGGAGATCGCCGACAGCACGTCGAAGCCGCCGCTGGCGATCGCGCTCAAGGTGAGGTAGCCGAAGCCCACGATGAACACCAACACGATGACCAGGACGACGGTGCGGGCGGACACGTCTCCCATTGTGACCGCGATCTCGGCCGCCCCGACCCCGCGCGGGCGGGACCGGCATGTGCGCCGCTCACGCCAGCGCGCGGCGCCGCGACCCGCCCGGCAGGGGCGGAACGGCCTTGCGTTCGATGACGAGGCGCCCGATCACCGCGCACCCGAACAGGAAGCCGCCCAGGGAGGCGAAGTACGCGACCGCGCCGCCGCTCACCACCGGATCGCTGAGCCCGGCAGCGGCGAAGTACACCTGCTCGGCGGCCCACAGCGCGAGCAGCGCCAGCGCCGGCAGCTCGACGACGGTGAAGAACAGCACGATCAGCGAGACCGTCAGCACCCGGGCGCGCGGATAGAGCAGCACGTACCCGCCGAGGACCGCGGCGATGGCGCCGGAGGCGCCGAGCGTCGGCGCGGCCAGGTCGGGATCGATGGCCACCTGCAGGCCGAGCGCCACCAGGCCGCCGACGATGTAGAACGCGCCGTAGCGCACGCGGCCGAGCGAGTCCTCGAGCGTGGGCCCGAAGATGGCCAGGAACAGCATGTTCCCGAGCAGTTGCAGCGCGTTCGCGTGCAGGAACATCGAGCTCAGCGGGGTCAGCCACGGTGGGCAGGGCGCCGCGCGGCGCGGCCTGCGCCGCGCACGCGGTCGCCGCGACCGCCCGCCGCGAGCGTGCAGTGCTCGTCCGGCGTGCGTGAGCGCGCGCGGGATCGCCGCCAGATCGAGCAGCGTCTGCGCCGATGGCCCGCCGAACAGGCTGCCGCCGTGGCGCACCGCCAGCAGGTACACCAGCACGTTGGCCACGATCAGCCCGACCGTCACGATCGGGAAGCGGTTGAGCCGGAGGTTGTCGGTGACGGGGAACATTCGGTGCGGCGGTTACACCCCCGCAGACGGGAGAAACAAGCCTACGCGGTGGCGGCGAGCGGGCCGACCCCAGGCCGCGCCTGGGGCACGTGCTGATCGGCGTGGTAGCTGGAGCGTACGAGTGGGCCGGCGGCCACGTGCTCGAAGCCGAGCTCGTAGGCGGCCTCCTCGAGCGCCTTGAACTCGTCGGGGTGCCAGTAGCGCACGACCGGCAGGTGGCGCTCGGAGGGGCGCAGGTACTGGCCGACGGTGAGCACCTGCACGTCGTGCTCGCGCAGCGCGGCGAAGGTCTCGACCATCTCCTCGAAGGTCTCGCCGAGGCCGACCATCAGGCCGGACTTGGTGACGACCTCCTCGCCGCCCATCGCCTTCGCGTTGGCCAGCACGCGGCAGGAGCGCTCGAACTGCGAGCCGCGGCGCGCCACCGGGTACAGGCGCGGCACGGTCTCGACGTTGTGGTTGAAGACGTCCGGGCGCTCGGCGATCACCTTGGCCAGCGGCATCTCCTGGCCGCGGAAGTCGGGGGTGAGGACCTCGATCTGGCAGTCCGGGCGCCTGGTGGCGCACCTGGCGGATGACGCCGACGAAGGCGCACGCGCCCTTGTCGGGAGGTCGTCGCGGTCGACCGAGGTGATGACGGCGTGGCGCAGTCCCATCCGCGCGATCGAGCGCGCCACGCGCGCCGGCTCGAGCGGGTCGTTCCAGGTCGGCTTGCCCGGTCTGCACGTTGCAGAAGCCGCAGCGGCGGGTGCAGATGTCGCCGAGGATCATGAAGGTCGCCGTGCCGCGCTCCCAGCACTCGCCGACGTTCGGGCAGCTGGCCTCCTGGCAGACGGTGTGCAGGTTCTCCTCGCGGATCAGCTCGACGAGCTCGCGGTAGCGGGTGCCGCCGGGCGGCGGCACCTTGAACCACGGCGGCTTGCGCTCGCGCAGCGGCCGCACGTCGGCGCCGTGGACCGTGAGCACGTCCATGCCGCCCGGGTTGGCGCGCGAGCGGGTGACGTGCGCGCGCTCGCTGGGGCGAGCTCGCTCATCGCGGGCAAGGCTAGCGTCGCCGGCCCCGGCAGCTCCGCGCGCCCGGGGCTCGGCGCGTTGGGCAGGTCCGGCAGGCCGAGCCGGGCCGGCGAGACGAGCCGCTGGCGCCGGCCGTGCGCCTCGCAGAAGCGGCGGCGCGGCGTGGCGGCGAAAGCAGGCCAGGCCGACTCGCGCGCCGCGCTCGCGCGACGACCGAGGTCATCGTCACGTCGGGCAGGCCGCAGGGCACGACCCACGCGAACGGCTGCAGGTCGTTCTCGACGTTGATCGCGAACCCGTGCGTCGTGACCCCGCGCGACACGTGGACGCCGATCGAGCCGATCTTCTCGCGCGCCCGCCCACACGCCGGTGAGGCCCTCGCGCACCTGCGCCTCGACGCCGCTCGTCGGCCAGCGCGGCGATCATCGCCCGCTCCATCGTGCGCACGTACGCGATGCACGTCGTCGATGCGCATGATCGGGTAGCCGACGAGCTGGCCGGGGCCGTGGTAGGTGAGCTGGCCACCGCGATCGGTGGTCGACGACATCGATCCCCTGGTCGCGGCACCACTCCTCGCCCATCGGCAGGTCGTCCGTTCCCGAGCGCCGCCCGAGCGTGTAGACCGGCGGGTGATCGAGCGTCAGCAGGACGTCGGGGAGCTGCTCGGCCTGGCGCAGCGCCCGCACGTGCTCCTGTGCGGTCACGGCGCGCCGGTACTCCACGGTGCCGAGGTGGCACACCCACAGCTCTCGGGTTGACGAGGACACGCTCATCGCCCCCACCAGGGTAGCGCCGCCGTGCCTGCGCTCTCGACGGGCGTACGGCGGTCCGTACCCTGCCTGTATGGGAGCGCACGAGCTTGCGCACACCACCTGGACCCGCTGGCGCTGGCGACTGCGCGGCGCCGTCATGTGGCCGACGTTCGTCATCTGCCTGTTCGTGGACACGGTGCTGCTCCACCTGCTGCCGATCGACGGCTCGTCGACAAGCGTGGGCGCGGCGTTCATCGAGGCCGGCTTCCTCAACCTGGCGGCGGTCGCCGTGCTCGGGCCGCTGCTCAGCCTGGCGCTGCGCCGCCGCCGGCGCGACCTGCCCCGCGTCGTGGCGCGCGACTACGCGGGCGCCGCGGCGCTGCTGCTCGTGACCGCCGGCACCCTGGTCACCGGGCTGCTGCATCGCCCGGCCGTCCTTGCCGCCCAGCGCTCCTTCCGTGCCCAGGCCCTCGCGCTGCGCAGCTACGTCGACGCCGACGCGCCCGCATACCGGCGCAACCTCACCCGCGCCGACACCGTCCAGCTGGCGGCCGACTTCTACCGCACGTGCGTGCCGGCGGCGGACCCCGCCACCGCGTTGTGCCTGTTCATCGACACGTCGCACTCGCCGCCGGTGGTCCGCCGCGACAGCGACTCCGCCCCCAACGTGCGCTATTTCCTGGGCCGCCCCGGCGACTTCGCCGGGCAGTAGCCCCCCGGCTAGAACCCCAGCGCGAGCGGGCGCTCGAGCAGGTCGCGCACGCGGGCGAGGAACTCGGCCGCCTCGGCGCCGTAGAGGATCCGGTGATCGCACGCGAGCGTGACGCTCATCGTGTGCCGGGCCGCGAGCGCCCCGTCGCGCACGACGGCGCGCTGCGCGAGCGCGCCGACGGACAGGATCGCCGCCTGCGGCGGGTTGATGATGGCGGTGAAGCTCGTGACGCCGTACATGCCCAGATTGGACACGGTGAACGTCCCGCCCGACAGCTCCGGCGGCGTGACGACGCCGTCGCGCACCCGCGTGGCCAGCGCGCGCGTCGTCGGTGGCGATCTCCGCCAGCGACTTCACGTCGGCGTCGAACACCGTCGGGACGACCAGCGCGTCCTGCGCGGCCACCGCCACGCCCACGTTGACGCGCGAGTGCAGCTCGAAGCGCCCGTCGCGGTAGCTGCCGTTCGCGCGCGGATACTCGCGCAGCGCCAACGCGCACGCCTTGACCACCATGTCGTTGTACGTCGGCACCACCTCGCGGCCCAACTGCTTCAGCTGTGCGCGCAGGTCGACCGCGCCCTCCATGTCGATCTCGATGTCCAGCGTGAAGTCCGGGATCGTCGCCTTGGACTCGGCCATCCGGCGCGCCACCACCTGCTGCGTGCGCGTCAGCTCCGCCACCACGACCTCGCCCTTGGCCGCCACGGCCCCCGCGCGGGGGGCGCCGAGCTCCGCGGGCGGCGTCTCGGCGGGCCTCCGCCCCGCGGGGGGCGGCGTCGTCGGCCCGGCAACGGGAGCGGACCCGGCGCGCGGCGGCGGCCTCGACGTCGGCGCGCACCACCCGCCCGCCGGGACCGCTGCCGGGCAGCCCGCGCAGTTGCACCCCGAGCTCGCGCGCGATGCGACGGGCCAGCGGCGAGGCTCGAACGCGCTCGCCGGCCGGTACCGCGGAGGGGCCGTCGTCGCCGCTCCCCGCGCCGGCGGGGACGGCCGGCGGGGCGGCTGCCGTGACCGTGGCGGCGGGGACGGCCGGCGGGGCGGCAGCCGTGACCGTGGCGGGGCCGGCGGGCGGTGCGGTGGTGTCGGCGCGGCCTTGTCCCGTCGGCGTCTCGGCGGCGGAGCCCGCACCGCCGCCGTTCTCGCTACCGCCGCCGACGTAGGCGATGATCGAACCGATCGGCAACGTCGATCCCTCGGCCGCCACGATCTGCAGGACGCCGTCGAGGTCGGCCTCGTAGACCATCGCCGCCTTGTCGGTCTCGATCTCCACCAGCTCATCGCCGCGGTGGACCTCGTCGCCATCGGCCTTCAGCCACTTCAGGACGGTGCCCTCCTCCATCGAGTCCGACAGGCGCGGCATCACCACCTCAGGCATGTCGCCTCCCGACGTCAGGCATCGCGCAGGGTGGCCAGCGCGGCCTGGACGACCTGGGCCTCGTGGGGATAGGCGATCTCCTCGAGGGCCTTCGAGTAGGGCATCGGCACGTCGGCGCCGGTGACGCGTCCCACCGGTGCGTCGAGATCGTCGAACCCATGCTCCTGGATGAGCGCGGCGAGGTTCGCCCCCACGCCGCCGTGTGGCCAGCCCTCCTCGACGATCACGCAGCGGTTGGTCTTCGCCACCGACGCGAGGATCGTGTCGAGGTCCAGCGGCCGCAACGTCCGCGGATCGATCACCTCCGCCTCCACGCCGTGCGCCTCGGCGAGCGTCGACGGCCGCCTTCTCGGCCGTCACCGCCATGCGCGAGACGCCGATGATCGTCACGTCGTCGCCGGCGCGGCGGATCGCCGCCTCGCCGAAGCGCTGCACGTGGTCCTCCTCGTCGGGCACCTCACCCCGCTGCCCGTAGAGGTACTCGTGCTCGATGAACACGACCGGGTTGTCGTCGCGGATCGCCGCCTTGAGCAGGCCCTTGGCGTCCGCCGCCGTCGAGGGCGTGGCCACGAGCAGGCCGGGGACATGCAGGAACATCGCCTCCAGGCAGTGCGAATGGGTGGGGCCGAGCTGGTGGCCGGCGCCCTGGGGCATGCGCACCACCAGCGGCACGTTCGCCTGGCCGCCGAACATGTAGTGGATGTGCGCGGCGTGGTTGACGATCTGGTCGAGCGCCAGCAGCGAGAAGTTGATCGTCATCAGCTCCACGACGGGGCGCAGCCCGGTCATCGCCGCCCCGACGCCCATCCCCACGATCGTGTTCTCGGAGATCGGCGTGTCGCGCACGCGCTTCTCGCCGAACTCCTCGAGCAGGCCGGCGGTCACCTTGAAGGCGCCGTTGAACACGCCGATGTCCTCGCCCATCAGCATGACCGTCTCGTCGCGCTGCATCTCCTCGCGCAGCGCGGCGTTGAGCGCCTCGCGGTAGCGCATCAGCGCCACGGCGCCACCTCCGCGACGAGCTCAGGCATCCTCGCTCGCCTCCAGGGCGCTGCTCAGCTGCTGGGGGATCTCCCCGGTGCTCGACGGCGCCGGTTGCGCGGGCGCGCCGCTCTCGGGGTGCGTCGTGTCGACCGAGTACCAGCCGCGCACCTGGTCGCCGAGCACGTAGACGTCGTCGTAGAGCGTGTCGGGCGCCGGCAGCGGCGAGGCGTCGGCGAAGGCGACGGCCGCGTCGACGCGGGCGGTGGCCTCGGCGTCGAGGCGCTCGGCGTCGCCGTCGGCCAGCGCGCCCGCCTCGAGCAGTCGCTGGGCGAACAGCTCGATCGGGTCTCGCCGGCGCCACTCCTGCACCTGCTCCTTCGTGCGGTACTCCTCGGGGTCGGCCATCGAGTGGCCCCGGAAGCGGTAGGTGACCGCCTCGACGAGCATCGGCCGGCGCTCCTCGCGCGCCACGCGCAGCGCCTCGCCGACCACGTTGTAGGTGTCGACCACGTCCATCCCGTCGCAGCGCAGGCCCGGCACCCCGAAGCCCTCACCCTTGACGCGCAGGTCGGTGACCGCGGAGTGGCGCTCGAGCGCGGTACCCATGCCGAACTGGTTGTTGGTGACCAGGAACACCACCGGCAGGTGCCACAGCGCGGCGAGGTTCATCGTCTCGCCGAACGTGCCCTGGTTGGAGGCGCCGTCACCGAAGGTGCAGAGCGTGGCGTCCTCGGTGCCGAGGTAGTCCGCGGCCAGGCCGAAGCCGGCGGCGATCGGCAGGTTGCCGCCCACGATCCCGTACCCGCCCATGAAGCGCCGCTGCAGGTCGAACATGTGCATCGAGCCGCCGCGCCCGCGCGAGCACGCCGTCCACGCGGCCGAACAGCTCGGCCATCACGTTCTCCGGCGGCGTGCCGCGCACGAGCGCGTGGCCGTGGGAGCGGTAGGTCGAGATCAGGTAGTCCTTGTCGCGCAACGCGCGCGCGGACCCGACGATCGTCGCCTCCTCGCCGATCGACAGGTGCAGGAAGCCGCCGATCTTCGCCTTCGCGTACATCTCCCCGGCGCGCTCCTCGAAGCGGCGGATGAGCATCATCGTGCTCAGCCACTCGCGGGCGACGTCGGGCTCGGGGACCCCGGGCGGCGGGTCCTCGCCGCCGTGCGCATCCGGTGGTGCCACCCGCTCGGCCATCCGGCTCCCACGTTATCGCAGGGGTCCGCCGAATCAGCTGGCGTCGTCCGGCTCGGAGACGCTCCAGCGCGTGAGGAACTCCTCCGCCTCGAGCGCCTGCAGGTCGGCCTGCAGGCGCCGGGCGAGGTGCTTGGCCTCACGGGGCAGGGCGTCCCAGAACAGGACCACCTCGCCGCCGTCGATCTCGACCACCTCGACGAGGTCGACCCGATCGGGCTCGGCCAGCAGCGCCGGGCCGGGCCCGCCGCGGGTGTGCAGCACCCGGTAGACGCGGTCGGCCCTCACCGCGGCGCCGGCCCCCACCCCGCAGCGGGTGCCGCGACGTGCCCGTCGATCGCCGCGCGGGCGGCGGGGATCTCGCGCTCGCCGTGGAACACGCGCTCTCCGACGCGGACCGCCGGCACGTCGCGCACGCCGTCGCGCGCCGCCGCTGCGGTGGCCGCCCGCAGCTGCTCGCCGATCGACTCGCGCTCGCGCCGCCGCCAGCACCGCGCGCGGATGCATCTCGCAGGCGGCGGCGGCGATCACGACGTAGTCGGGATCGGAGAGGTCGTGGCCGCCGGCGAACGCCTGGCGAAACGCGGCCTGGGCGAAGGGCACGGTGCGCCCGATCTCCCTCGCATAGGTGGCGACGCGCATGGCCAGCTCGCTGTCGAACGGGAAGCGTCGCCGGCCAGCGCAGCGGCTGCAGGCCGAGTGCCCCGGCGCGGCGGGCCACGTCCTCGCGGAACGCGTCCGCCTCGGCCGCACAGCGAAAGGCGTCGAACGACTCGGCGCCCGGCAGCTCGCGCGCGAGCACCGGCTGCCACGCGGCCGGTCCGCCGAGGCCGGCAAGCACCTGCTCGGCGGCCAGATACGCGAGCGGGCTCGCCAGGTCGAAATAGAAGGCGGCGTCGGTCCGCGGCGTCGACATGGCAACCTCAGGCTAACCCCGCGACGCCCGGCCGGTGGCGGGGTGCGCGGCCTCAGCCGTGGATGAGCCAGCCGTCGGCGGCGCGGCCGGCCTCGAGCACGGCCTCGGACAGCGTCGGGTGGCCGTGGATGATGCGCCCGACCTCGGCGTAGCCGCCCTCGAGCGCGCGCACGTTGACGAGCTCCTGGATCAGCTCGGTCGCGCGCGTGCCGATGATGTGCCCGCCGAGCAGTTCGCCGTACTTGCTCTCGCCGACGAGCTTGACCAGGCCGGTGCGGTCGCCGTACACGGTTCCGCCGCCGACGGCGCCGTAGGTCACCTTGCCGACGACGACGTCGTAGCCCTCCTCGCGGGCCTGCGCCTCGGTGAGGCCGAACGAGCCGACGTTGGGCGTGCAGAAGGTCGCGCGCGGGATGTCGATGTAGGCGATCGGATGCGTCTGCAGGCCGGCCGCGTCCTCGGCGGCGATGATCCCCTCGTCGGAGGCCTTGTGGGCGAGCGCCGGGCCCGGGACGAGGTCGCCGATCGCGTACACGCCCTTCAGGCTCGTGCGCAGGGCGCCGTCCACCTTGACCAGTCCGTTGTCCTCGAGCGCGATGCCGGCCTCGGCGAGCCCGAGTCCCTCGACGTCGGGTCCGCGCCCCGCGGCGATCACCAGGTAGTCGACCTCGGCCGTCTGGTCGCCGTAGGAGAAGGTGACCCCGCTGTCGCCGGCCTGCACGTTCTCGACGAACGTGCCGGTGAAGATCTGCATGCCCTGCTTCTTGAGGCCGCGTTCGGCGAGCTTGGAGATGTCGGCGTCCTCGGTCGGCAGCACGCGATCGAGCGCCTCGAACAGGAGCACCTCGGAGCCCAGCCGCGCGTAGCCGGAGGCGATCTCCGCACCCGACGCGCCCGCGCCGACGACGGCGAGGCGCGGCTGGCAGCTCCGCCAGCGCCCAGGCCTCCTCGGTGCCGATCACCCGCCCGCCGAACTCGGTGCCCGGGATCGGTCGCTTGACCGACCCGGTGGCGACGATGACGGTCGACGCGGCGATCTCGGTGCCGTCGAACTGGCCCCCGACGCGGACGTTCCCGTCGTCGGTGACCGAGGCGTGCCCCTCGATGACGTCGATGTTGTTCTTCTTGAACAGTCCGGACACGCCGCCGGTGAGGGTGGACACGACCTTCTCGCGACGGGCCTGGACGGCCGGGAAGTCGACCTCGACGCTGCCGACGTTCAGGCCGTAGTCGCCGGCCTCGCGGATCTCGGTGAGGATGTCGGCGCTGCGCAGGACGGCCTTCGCGGGGATGCACGCGTAGTTCAGGCAGCGACCGCCGATCCGGTCCTTCTCCACGACGGCCGTCTTCATTCCCAGCTGACTGGCGCGGATCGCCGCGACGTAGCCGCCGGGGCCGCTGCCGATGACGATGCAGTCGTAGGAGGACTCGGCCATTGCGCGGCCCAGCCTAACAAGCGGCCGCGCGCGGCCCCGTCGTGCCTCGCGCGCGGCGTTCCGCGCGCGGCGTTCAGTCCTCGCCCGCGAGGTTGCGCATGTTCGTGACCTGGATCCGCCCCATGACGCGCACGAGCTTCCAGAACAGCCAGCCCCCGAGGCCGACGACGACCAGCAGCACGAGCGCGACCACCAGCGAGGACACCACGGTCAGCGCGAGACAGCTGACGATGATCTGAAACGCGATCAGCGCCTCGAAGCCGAGCACGGCGAAGTAGCGGCGGTTGAACATCGCGCCGGCCAGCCAGGCGAAGGCGCCGGCCAGGAACAGACCGCCGATCAACGACCCCCCGTGGCTGGACAGGTCGTGCTGGGTGGTCGCCCCGATGAGCACCCCCACGGCGAGGATCGCCGCCACGGCCACCGCCACCAGCAGCGGCACCGGGCGCTCTCCGGGCGCGAGCGGCTCGAGCTGGGCCCGCAGCAGCTCGTCACGGGCCTCGCCGCGCTCGCGCCGGCTTGGCCCGGCCTGGGCCGCCTCGGCGTCGGCCGGCGCGGTGGCCGTGGCGCTGCTCGCGCCCGCCGCGAGACCGTCCTGGTCGCGCGGCCCGCCGGCCCGGGACCCTGACGGTCGCGGCCGTCGCTTGCGGCTAGTCGGCGCCATCACCGTCGGGGAGGTCGGTCCGGTCGAGCGCGTCGCGCAGGCGGCGCGCCGCCTGGCGCGGGTCCGCCGCCTCGGCGATCGCCCGCACGACGGCCACGCGCCGGGCGCCCGCGGCGACGACGTCGCCCACGTTGCCCGCGTCGATTCCGCCGATGGCAAAGAACGGCACGCCGGCGTGCGCGGCGGCATGCCGGACGAGCTCGCGGCCGACGGCGGGGCGCCCCGGCTTGGTCGGCGTGGCGTGCACGGGGCCGACGCCGATGTAGTCCACGCCGGCGGCGGCGTCGATCTGCGCCGGCGTGTGCGTGGACAGGCCGATGAGCAGGTCCGGGCCGAGCTGCTCACGCGCGAGCGCGACCGGCTGGTCGTCCTGCCCCAGGTGCACGCCGTCGGCGCCGCCCCGGAGCGCGACCAGCGGCCGGTCGTTGACGATCAGCAGCAGCCCGAGCTCGTCGCACAGGGCCCGCGCGGCCACGGTCAGCGACAGCAGTGCGCCGTCGTCGAGCTGCTTGTCGCGCAGCTGCACGACATCGACGCCCCCCTCGGCGGCGGCGCCGAGCACCGGGGCGAGCGCGCGCCCGCCCGGCGCGCCGTCGCACACCAGGTACAGGCGCGACCGGGCCAGTCGCTCGCGCCGCTGGGCGCCGATGGTGATCGTCGACACGCCCTGGAGTCTGGCAGGCACGATCGAGCTCCCGGGATCCCGTGGGGGCTCGCGCGCGCCCGGCCGAGCCCCGGCCGCGGCCGGCGTACTACGATCGGACCAGGCTCGTGTCCGAGGCGTCACACACCCCGAGCGCCGACGTCGCCGTCATCGGCGGCGGCGTCATCGGGCTGGCCGCGGCGTGGCGGCTGGCCCAGCGCGGAGCGTCGGTGACGCTGCTCGAGCGCGGCTCGCTCGGCGGCGGCGCCTCCTCGGTGGCGGCCGGCATGCTGGCGCCGGTGTCGGAGGCCGAGTACGGCATCACCGGCCGGCGCGCGCTCGAGCTGGGCCTGGCCGCCGCCGGGCGCTGGCCGGCGTTCGCGGCCGACTGCAGCGAGGCCGCCGGGCTCCCGGTGGCGCTGCGCCGGACCGGCACGCTGATGCTCGCGCGCGACGGGGACGAGGCCGAGGCTCTCGCGCGCGAGCATCGCCTCCGCGACTCGCTCGGCCTGGTCACCAAGCGCCTGCGGGCCAGCGAGGCGCGGGCGCTCGAGCCGGCGCTCGCCCCGACCCTGCGCCTCGCGCTGGAGATCCCCGACGATCACAGCGTCGACCCGCGCGAGGTCCTGCGGGCGCTGCGCCGTGCCGCCGAGCGGGCCGGCGTGAGGGTGCGCGAGCGCGTGGCGGTGGCCGGCCTGACGCTCGACTCCGCCGGTGGGCGCGTGTGCGGCCTCCGTCTGGACGGGGATGAGCGGCTGGCCTGCGAGCGCGTCGTCGTGGCCACCGGCGCCTGGACGGACGCCCTGGAGGGGATCCCCGAGCCGCTGCGCATTCCCGTGCGCCCGCTGAAGGGGCAGACGCTGCGCCTGCGCGACCCGGCCGGGCCGGGCCTGCTGCGGCGCGTCGTGCGCTATCCGGGCGGCTACCTCGTGCCCCGCGACGACGGTCGCTACGTGCTCGGCGCCACGATGGAGGAGCGCGGCCACGACGTCACGGCGACCGCGGGCGGCATGTACGAGCTGCTCCGTCACGCGTACGAGCTGGTGCCCGGGGTCACCGAGCTGGTGATCGAGGAGATCGCGGTCGGCCTGCGGCCGGGGACCCCGGACAACCTCCCGGCCATCGGGCCGGGAGGCCTCGAGGGTCTCGTATGGGCCGTCGGGCATCACCGCAACGGCATCCTGCTCGCGCCGCTCACCGCCGACCTGGTCACCGCGGCCGTCCTCGGCGAGCCGGCGGGCGAGCTGGCGCGCACATGCGCCCCCGCCCGGTTCGAGCCGGTGCCGGCGTGATCCACGTCAACGGCGAGCCCTCGAGCGTCGAGGCCGGGGAGACCGTCGCCGCCGTGGTGGCCGCGCTCGGCGTGCCGTCGGACGCCCGCGGCGTGGCCGTGGCCGTCGACGGCGAGGTCGTCCCGCGCGGCGCCTGGGATGCCCGGGTGGTTCCCGACGGCGCGCGCGTGGAGGTGCTCACGGCCATGCAGGGCGGATAGCGCAGGCACGCGCCGCGAGCGCGTGGCGGCGCGGACCGCCGCGGCGGCAATGCGCAACACTGGACGGCATGGCGCAGGAGCCTTCCACCCTTTCCGGCAGCGAGGCGCTGCCGAGCGACGAGCCGCTGGTGATCGCCGGGCGCCCGCTGCGTTCTCGCCTGCTACTGGGCACCGGCGGCTTCCCCAACCTGCAGACCCTCGCCGCGGCCATCGACGCGAGCGGGGCCGAGCTGGTCACCGTGGCGCTGCGGCGCATCGATCCCGAGGCGCGCGGGTCGCTGACCGACGTGATCGATGCCGCAGGCGTGGACGTGCTGCCGAACACCGCCGGGTGTCACACCGCGCGCGATGCGGTGCTGACCGCCCGGCTCGCGCGCGAGGCGTTCGACACCGACTGGGTCAAGCTCGAGGTGATCGGCGACGAGGACACGCTGCTGCCGGACGCGCCCGAGCTGCTCCGCGCCGCCGAGGAGCTCGTCGACGACGGCTTTGTCGTGCTGCCGTACACGACCGACGATCCGGTCCTGGCCCGGCGCCTGCGCGACGTCGGCTGCGCGGCCGTGATGCCGCTCGGATCGCCGATCGGCAGCGGCATGGGAATCCGTAACCCGTACAACCTGTCGCTCATCCGCGAGGCGGTCGACCTGCCGGTGATCCTCGACGCCGGGGTCGGCACCGCCTCGGACGCCGCCCTGGCCATGGAGCTCGGTTGCGATGCCGTCCTCTGCGCGAGCGCGATCTCGCGTGCGGAGGACCCGGTGCGCATGGCGCACGCGATGCGCGCCGCCGTGCTGGCCGGGCGCTGGGCGTTCGGTGCCGGGCGGATTCCCCGGCGGCGCTACGCGGAGGCCTCCTCGCCGCGCGAAGGTCTCGCCGAGCTGTAGACGTCCCGCGTGCACGACGAGCTGATCGATCGCTGGGAGGCCGCCTGGAGCGGGCGCGACCTCGCCGCGTTCGTCGAGCTGTGCGCGCACGACGTGCACTACGAGGACCCGCTCACCAATCCGCCGCGCTACGGCCCGGACGAGCTCGGCGAGCATGCCCGCCGGGTCTGGACGGCGCTGCCCGACGTTCGGCTGGAGCGCACCGGTGAGCGCCTCGGTGACGACCGGCGCGTCGCCGCCCCGGCCAAGCTCGTCGGCACCCACCTGGGGGAGCTCGACGGCATACCCCCGTCCGGGCACGCGCTCGTGCTGCACATCGTCTTCTACTGCGAGCTCGAGCCGCACCGGGAGCGCCTGTGGCGGATCCGCGCGTTCTACGACGCCTACGGCGCGGCGGTCGATCTCGGCATCCTGCCGCGACCGGGCACCCTCGGCGAGCGCACGCTGATGATGCTGCGCGGGTACGGCCTGCGCGGACTGCGCCGCAACGGGTGAGGCGACCGACCGGCGCCCGGACACCCGGGCGCGCGGCCGGACCGTGGCGGCGGCGCTACTTCACCACCGTGATCGTGCCGTTCATGCTCGCCGGGTGAATCGTGCACTGGTACTTGATCACGCCCGGCTTTGTCACCGTGTACTCGAACGTGCCGCCGCCGGTGAAGTCGGCGGAGTGAAACGAGGCGGGACCGCTGAGCGCGGTGACGTTGTGGTTGACGCCGGTGTCGTAGTTGGTCCACTTGATCGTGGTGCCGACCTTGACGGTGATGTTCGCCGGGTTGATGGCGATGTTCTGGTACTTGACGTTGACGAGACCGCTCTGCACGGCGCCGGACGCCGCGGCGGCGGCGCTCGTCGCGGCCGTCGCCGGTGCGGCGGCGCTCGAGCTCGCGGAGCTGCTCGAGCTCGAGCTGCTCGAACCGCAGCCCGCGAACACCAGGGCGCTGCCGACGAGTACGACGGGAAGGACTCTGTTCATGGCAGGGCGATCCTTTCTCACGGGGCGGGTTGTCGTCGCCGCGGCGACGCCGCGCACTGAACAATGACGCTGCGGCGCGAAGATCCTTTCTCAAAATCGGTACACGCGCCCCTCGTCGGTGTGGCGCCGCGCACCCGACAGCACGTTTATACGGCACCGGTGTCCGCGTGGATGCGCGGCCCGCACCACGGGGACTCACCCGGCTCCCTAGACTGGCGCCTCCGATGCCGCGCCACCTGCTCACCGGCGCCGAGCTGACACGCCGCCGAACTCGATGCGCTGCTCGCGCGCGCGGCGGAGCTGAAGGCCGCGCCGCGATCCTCCGCGGCGCTGCGCGGCCGCAGCGTGGCGCTCGTCTTCCAGAAGCCCTCGACGCGAACGCGCCTGTCCTTCGAGGTCGGCGTGCACGAGCTGGGCGGGCAGCCCGTGGTGCTGCGCGCGGACGAGTTGCAGCTGTCGCGCGGCGAGTCGATCCGCGACACGGCGCTCGTCCTCTCGCGCCACGTCGCGGCCGTCGGCGTGCGCACCGGCCCCGACGCCATGCTCGAGGAGCTCGCGGAGCACGCGTCGATCCCCGTGTTCAACATGCTCACCGCCGGCCATCACCCGTGCCAGGCGCTGGCCGACCTGCTGACGCTGCGCGAGACGTTCGGCACGCTGGCCGGCCTGCGGCTCGCCTACGTCGGCGACGGTAACAACGTCGCCCGTTCGCTGGCCATCCTCGGCACGCTGGCCGGCGTCGAGGTGGTGATCGCCGCCCCGCCGGGCTATCAGCTGGAGTCCGACCTTGCGCTCCCGGACGAGGCGCGCGCGGCGCTGCACCTGACCGAGGATCCGCAGGAGGCGGTGGCCGGGGCCCACGCCGTCTACACCGACGTGTGGGTGAGCATGGGCGACGAGGCCGAGGCCGCCCAGCGGCGTGCGGACCTGGCGGCGTACCGGGTCGACGACACGCTGCTGGACCAGGCGCGCGATGACGTGATCGCGCTGCACGACCTGCCTGCGCATCCCGGCGAGGAGATCACCGCGGAGGTTCTCTACGGCTCGCGCCAGCGCATCTGGGATCAGGCGGAGAATCGCCGCCACGCGCAGAAGGCGCTGCTCGAGTGGCTGCTCCCCGCGGGCTGAGCACGCGACGGCGTTCACGCCGTCGGTAGCGGCACCATGGCACCGGTCGCCATGGCCGGCGATGTGCGCTAGCCTCGCGCGGATCGCTACAAGCGCGCCCTCATCTCAGGAGACCTGATGCCCCAGCCGAAGTCATCCGCACGCCCGGCCCGCTCCACGCCAGCTCAGACGACCACGACCAAGCGCGGCGCGACCAAGCGCGCGGCCAGCACGGGGAGGGGGCTGCCGCCAAGACGCCGGCGGCGAGCAAGGCGGCGGGCGCGCCGGCTTCGCGCGCCAAGACGGCGAGCAAGGCGGCGGGCGCGTCGGCGTCGCGCACGAAGACCGCGAGCAAGGCGGCGGGCGCGTCGGCGTCGCGCACGAAGACCGCGAGCAAGGCTGCCGGCGCATCGGCGTCGCGCGCCAAGACGGCGACCAAGGCGGCCGGCGCGTCGGCGTCGCGCACGAAGACGGCGAGCAAGGCGGCGGGCGCGTCGGCGTCGCGCGCCAAGACCGCGAGCGCCCGCGCCGCCGGCGGCAAGGCCGCCGCCAAGCCGGCACCCGCCCGCGGGACGCGCGCCGCCGGGGCCGCGGTGACCACGTCGCGGCCCGCCACCCCCTCCGCCGCGACGAGAAAGCCCGCCGCCAAGCCCGCGCCGCCGTCGGGCGGCGCGCGCGTCGGCGGTCGGGCGTCGTCCGCCGACGACGCCTTCACCACCACCGTCAATCACGTTCGCGACTTCCTGACCCGCGGCGTGCTGCTGACCGCCGAGCGCCTGCAGGACACGCTCGATGACGCCGTCGCGCGCGGGCGGCTGACCCACACCGACGCCGACGATCTCGTGGCGCGGCTGGTGAGCATCGGCCGCAGCCAGGCCGAGGACCTGCGGGCCGAGATCGAGCAGCTGCGCGGGGAGATCGAACAGCTGCTTGGGACAGAGCCCGTCGGACGTCGTCAACGCCAGTCTGCGCGCCGGCACGCAGCTGACGCCCGATCGCATCGTGCGCGAGCTCGACCGCTTCCGCCGCGCCGCGAGCCTCGGGCCGGCGTTTCCGATCCTCGGCTACGACGACCTCAGCGCCGCGCAGATCATCGAGCGCCTCGAGGACCTCGACAGCGCCCAGCTGCGCAAGGTCCGCGACCGCGAGCGTCGCACGGCGAAGCGCAAGTCGGTGCTCGACGCGATCGAACGCGCGCTGCGGTAGGCCTACGCGATCTGAAATCCGGCGGCGAGCGCGGCGAAGTCCAGCGGCTCGGGGCCGCACCCAATCGGGGTGGGGCCCGCCGGCCAGCGCGAGCAGCTCCTCGGCGGTCAGCCCGTGGCTGTCCCGCCACCAGGCCCGCAGCGTTTCGCCGGCCGACGGGGACCGGAACCACTCCACGCCGAAGCGCCTGCACGAGCAGCTCGCGCAGCGCGCTCAGCGAGCGTCCAGCGCGCGGAGGTAGTGCGCGACGTACAGGCCCGGGTCGAGGTCGGTCGAGCCACGTCGCCGCACGGCCACGGCACGCGCAGGGCCTGCAGACAGGCGCTGGGCGTACGCTGGCGCGGCGTCGGCGATGGCCAGCCGCCCGCCGTGCAGGTCGAGCTCGTAGCCGAGCTTGGCGGCGTAGCGGCGCAGCAGCAGCAGCCGGCGGGTGCGGGCAACGCCGTCGGCGCCCCCTCCGGATCCGGGACCCGCGGCATCGACGCCGTGCGACCGCAGCCACGCCGGTCGTCGGCGATCTGCTCGAGCAGGAACGCGAACGCCTCGCCGACGGCGGGATCCGACAGGCGTCGCGACTCGAACGGCAGCGCGGGGTCGGCGCACGCGAAGTGCTCGGCGTGGCCGGCCTCGTGCAGCAGCGCGGCGTAATCCTCCCAGCCGCCGACGGCGGCCAGCACGAGATAGATCTCCTGTGGGACGCGCACCGGCGCGCAGAATGCCCGGCGCGATTTCGCGGCTCGGGGGGCGAGATCCAGCACCACGTTTCGCTGGGCGGCCAGGTCGATGCCCAGCCCGGCCAGCGTTCGCGTCAGCGCCGCGGCCAGCCCATCCGGCGGGAAATGCTCGTCCAGCGCCGGCGCTCGCAACAGCCGCGGCAGGTCGGCGCGCCTGAGCTCGTCGAGCTCGAGGCCGAGCGTGTCGCGCACCGGGGGCGCGACGATCGCCGCGAAGTCGTCGTCGGTGGCGGCGAGGAAGCGCACCGCCTGTGCGTGCAGGTCAGGCAGGTCGATGCCGGTCAGTTCGCCGTACATCGCCGCGTAGGAGGGCCACCCGAGTGACCGCGCCGCCGCGTGTCGGGCCTCGGTGAGCGGCACGGCGATCGGGACGAGCGACGCCTCGATCACCCGGCAGCGTTCGTCCTCGAGTCTCGCGCGCCGGCGGGCGTCGGGCTCGCGGGCCAGGGCGCCGGCCACCTCGCCGAGACGGAGCGCCGCCGACCCGCGCCTCGCCCTCGCGTCGCACCAGCTCCGCCTCCAACGCCGCCGTCGCGCGGCCGAGGTGCCCGTCCACGGCGAAGCGCAGCAGCGCGGCCAGCCGGCGGTGGCTTGCCGGATCGTCCGCGCGGGCCGCCGCTTCGCGCAGGCACTGGACCATCTCGGCGTCGAACAGCCGCGCGTCCTGCGCGTACAGCGCGGCGAGCGATCCGCTCGTCTGCAGCCCGGCGTACTGGCGGTAGTAGCGCCGCGCCAGCTCCGTGGCGAAGGCCTCCGCCCGGGCGGAGTACCCGTCGACGTCCATCGGGCTGCCATCCTAGTGGCACCATCCGCGCCCGCGCCCCGGCGCGGCTGCGCCTCCGACATCCCGCCGGCCCCCGCCGGGGTGCCACCACCCGCCCTTGACGACATGACCATCTCACCCGACACCCTTGCCACTGCCGACCAGGGCGCGTCCACGCCGCGGCCCTCCACCCCGCAGGGGCGCCGCCGCGCCCCGAGCGCGGTCAGGAGGTCGAGGTGACGATCGAGTCGCTCGCCTTCGGCGGCGAGGGCGTCGCGCGGATGCACGACGGCGGCTACGTCGTGTTCGTCTCCGGCGGCGTGCCGGGCGATCGCGTGCGCGCGGTCATCACCAAGCGCAAGCGCAGCTACGCGCACGCGCGCCTGGTGTCGCTGCTCCAGCCGGGGCCGGACCGCGTGCCGGCGCTCGCCGACCATCCGGGCGCGCCCTGGCAGGTCATCCCCTACGAGCGCCAGCTGGAGATCAAGCAGGCGCCAGGTGCGTCGAGGCGCTGCGCCGGATCGGCGGTCTCGACGGCTTCGAGCTGCAGGAGATCGTCCCCGCCGTGGAGCAGTGGCGCTACCGCAACAAGCTCGAGTACTCCTTCGGCGAGGACGCCGACGGTCGGCTGGTGTGCGGCTTTCATGCGCCCGGGCGCTTCGACGAGATCGTGGCGATGGAGGACTGCCTGCTCGCCTCCGAGCGCGGCCAACGCGCTGCGCCTGGAGGTGCTGGCCTGGTGTCGTGAGCAGGGTCTGCGCGCCTAGGACCGTCGCAGCGGGCGAGGGCCTGCTGCGCAACCTCGTCGTGCGCGAGGGCCGGCGCACCGGCCAGCTCCAGGTGCGCCTGGTCACCTCCGCCGGCGAGCTCGATCTCGCGCCGCTGGCCCGGCGCGTCGACGTGCCATGGCCTGCTGTGGACGCAGCATCGAGCGCCGCGGCGAGACGACGAGCGGCGGCGAGACCGAGATCGTCGACGGCGCGCCGGAGATCGCCGAGCGGCTCGGCGACCTCGACCTGCGCATCTCCCCCGCGGCGTTCTTCCAGACCAACACCGAGATGGCCGAGGTCCTCTACGCCGTGGCCGCGCGAGCTACGCCGACCTGCAGGGCTGGGAGCGCCTGTACGACCTCTACTGCGGGATCGGCACGATCGGGCTGACGCTGGCCGGCGCGTCGGCGAGCTGTGGGGCCTCGAGATCGTGCCCGAGGCGATCGCCGACGCGATCGCCAACGCCCAGCGCAACGAGATCACCAACGCGCGCTTCTTCGCCGGCGACGCGCGCCTGGCGCTGCGCGAGCTGACCGAGCGCGCCGGCGCCCCGACGTCCTGGTCGTCGATCCGCCGCGGGCCGGCCTGTCGGCGAAGGTCGTGCGCCGGCTCATCGAGTCCGCTCCGTCGCGGATCGTCTACGTCTCGTGCAACCCGACGACGCTGGCGCCCAACGCCGCGCAGCTCGTGGAGGCCGGCTGGCGCCTGCGCACGGTCCGCCCGGTCGACATGTTCCCGCAGACGCCGCACATCGAGTGCGTCGCGCTGTTCGACAGGAAGGGCTGACCCCGGTCGACGGCGTGGCGGGCCGCAGCGCGCGGCGGCCGTGGCCACGCGCATGATCCTGCGCGCTCGGAACGTCTCGTTCGGGCGCTCGATAGCCTCCCAGCCGTGCACGCGGCCATCATTCGCGACGGCGAGATCCTCGTCGAGGAGCATCCCGATCCCGAGCCCGGCTCGAGTGAGCTGCTCGTGCGCGTGCGCGCGGCCGGGATCAACGGCGCCGACCTGCACCAGCGGGCCGGACGCTACCCGGCGCCTCCGGGCTCCCCGCCGGACATCCCGGGCATGGAGCTGGCCGGCGAGGTGCTGGCCCGCGGGCCCGGCGCCACGCGCTTCGCCGTCGGCGATCGCGTCATGGCCATCGTCGGCGGTGGCGGCGCAGGCCGAGCTGGCCACCGTCCACGAGCGGCAGCTGATGCCGGTGCCGGCGGGACTCGACTGGGCCGCCGCGGGCGGTCTGCCCGAGGTCTTCACGCACCGCGCACGACGCGCTGTGCACGCAGGCGCGGCTGCTCGGCGGGGAGCGGCTGCTCGTGCACGGCGGCGCGGGTGGCGTCGGCACGGCGGCGATCCAGCTCGGCCGCGCCGCTCGGCGCGCGGGTGACGGCGACGGTGCGCAACGAGGCGCTGCGGGACGGCGTGCGCGCGCTCGGCGCCGAGGTGATCGCGCCCGGAGGGCTTCGCGGAGCACGGTCCGTTCGACGTGATCCTCGAGCTCGTCGGGGCACCGAACCTGGCCGACGATTGCAAGGCGCTGGCCGTCGGCGGACGGGTGAGCGTCATCGGCGTGGGCGGCGGCGCGACCGGCGAGCTGAACCTGCTCGCGCTGATGGGCAAGCGGGCTCGGATCTTCGGCTCGACGCTGCGGGCCCGTCCGCTCGAGGAGAAGGCGCTCACGGCTCGAGGCGTGGAGCACACCGTGCTGCCCCTGTTCGATACGGGCGCGCTCACGCGTCCCGATCGCCGCGACGTATCCGCTCGAGCGGGCCGCCGACGCCTACGAGCGCTTCGCCGCGGGCGGCAAGCTCGGCAAGATCGTGCTCGAGGCCTGAGCGCCGCGGCGCCCCGTACGACAGGCAGCCGACGACCTCGTTGGGCTGGGCGGCTTGGGGGGTCCTCAACCCAACGAGGGCCGGCGCTGCGGCGTGCCTGAAGGCAACGTCGCAGCTCACTGTGCCAGACGCGGCCGAGTTGACCATCGTGGAAAACGACGCGGGCGGGCTCCGCAGTTTGCCGAAAGTCCGAGCCCGACCAGACGCTTGGAGCCGGAGGGCCCGAACGGGCCTCCGACTCCAAGGAACGCCTGGCGCGCGCGCCGTCCGTTCGTGGGGCCGGGCGCGCTTCCTGCACCCGCCGATCCGTTGGACGGCAACGGCCTGCTGGTTGGGTGCCGCGGCTACGCAGTCGCCCCGGGCACCGCGGTTTGCGCGGCTCGCCGCGGCTCCCGGGCCTCGCGCTCTGCCGGCCGGATGTTCAGCGCCCAGTTGAGCACCGGCAGCAGGAACAGGATGCTCCCGAGGACGATGAGCAGGATGCCGGCGAGGATCGCGATGCTGCCGACCTGCGCCCATCCCCAGGCGTTCAGCAACAGGCCGCGCAGCGTCTCGCCCATGAACAGCGTGGTGCGCTGGCTGGCCAGCGTCGCGCTCTTCATGCCACCGGCGATCCACGCCTCGCTGACCTGCGAATACGTCTGGCCACCGGCGATCTTGTTCATGTCGGGAGCGATCTGGTCATTGGCGTACAGCTTGGCCTGCTGGCCGGTGAGTACCTGCTGTCCGGCGTACGGCTTCAGCGCCGGCCATTCCGCGGGCTTGGGGAAGTAGATCTTCTGCGGGCCGAGCTGATTGGTCACGACCGAGTGGTCGTAGCTGCCGCCGACGATCGACACGATCCCGAGCGCGATCATGCCGATCGCCAAGCCGGCGGCGATCGGGGTCAGGCGGGTGATCTTGTTCAGGAAGGAACGCATGTTGCCTCCGGGTCTGGGCGCCGGCGGGCGGCGCGGATGGAAGAGAGAACGTTGATTGCCCGTCGAAATATGGGCCAGCGAAGGCGGCTGGCCATCAGTCCAACGACCCAGAACCTTCGCGGCTTTCCCGTAGGCAATCCGCGGGAATCGCCAGCCGCGGGCGCACGCGTCGCGTGCGGGTGCGAGCGCTGGATCTCAGTACGGCGGCAGCTCGGCGTGCCACTCGCCGAGCACGCGGAACGCGGACCAGAACTCGCGCTTGGACAGCTCGTCATCGAGCGAACGGTCGATGTCCGGTACGCACAGCAGGTCGATCGACGGCGTCAGCGTCTGCACCTCGCCGACGCGCCGCGACACCGGGCGCGCCAGCGGCAGGTCGAGGTCGCAGAGCGCGTCGAAGGCGTCGTCGCCCATCGCGACGACGATCTTCGGCTGCACGATCGCGACCTCCTCGCCCACCCGTGCCATGCACGCGGGGTCGGCGAGCGTGGTGTCACTGCACCGGGCACTTCACGCACAGCGTCCCGTAGACGGTCAGCGGGTCGATGCCCAGACGCTTGAACGATTTCATCAGCGCGCTGCCGCTGCGCCCGTAGAAGGCGACGCCCTCCTCGATCTCGGAGGGCATCGGGCGCGAACTTCAGCAGCATGACGTCGGCCTGCGGGTGCCCCGAGCCGAGCACCGGCGTCAGGTTGCCTCGCGGACAGTGCGGGCAGGCCTGCAGCTCGCGAGTGAGGGTGTTGAGCTCGCGGATCGCTCGCTCGAGGTACTTCTCGCGGATCTCGTCATCGGTCACGGGCATCGACCCCCCAAGCTTTGACGGCTCGCTGGGTTGTCCTTGGCCGTGCATCGCAAGTTGCGCTCGGGTGCCGACGCCGCCGACCGTCAGGGCGTGCGCGTCGCCTTCCTCACCTGGCGCAGCCGCCGCGCCCGCCGGGCGGTCGGTGGCGTCGCCTTCGTCTGCAGGAACTTCAGCGCCTGCACGTAGAGCAGGCTGGTGGGCCGCGTGATGATGTCCGCCTCGCGCAGGGACTCGAGGAACTCCTCGGGACCGTCGAAGTCGCGCATGCGGATGCGCACCGAGCCGAGCCCCTGGGCGACGTGCGAGTCCGAGCCCGCGCCGGCGACGATCCGGTACTTGGCCGCGAAGCGGGCCGCCTCCTCGTTGAACGCGCCGATCGCCACCCGCGGGTTGAACACCTCGATCGCGTCGACGTCGTCGAGGATCGTCAGCAGGTGCTCGTAGTCGGGCACCGCATGCAGCCGGTCGAACGGGTGCGGCACGTACACCAGCCCGCCCTGGCGCTTGATCTCCGCCACCGTCTCGGCCAGCGTCAGCCCGCGCGGGATCTTCTCGTTGACGAACAGCCCGATCACCTCGCCCTGGCTGGCCGTCTTGACCTCCTCGCCGACGATCACCTTCACTCCATCGGCCTTCGCCTGGGCCTCGAGCGCCCCCGAGATCTCGTTGTGGTCGGTCACGGCGATCGCCCCCAGCCCCTCGGCGCGGGCTGTCGCCAGCAGCACCTCGACCGGCGTGGCGCAGTCGCTCGAATGGTCGGTATGCATGTGCAGGTCGACGTCGATGAGCGGCCGGCCCTCCAGGCGGCGGCTGGACCGCCGGCGAGCCCGCAGCGGTCGTGCCGGCGCGGCGGCCACGGCTTCGTACACCTCGTCGAGCTCGTCGGCCACGCGCGTCCAGGTCAGCTCTGCGCCGCCAGCCGGCCGCCGCCGTCGCGCAGGCGCGGCGCGCAGCGGCGCGATCGTCGATCAGCCGCGCGAGCTGGCCGGCGAGCGTGTCGGCGTCGCCGGGCTCGAACAGCAGCCCCCGCTCGCCGTCCCCGAGCGCCTCCTCGTAGGCGGGCAGGCGGCTGGCCACCGGCACCACGCCCGGCGCCGATCGCTCGCAGCAGCAGGCCGGGCGCCGGCGCCACCCCGTCGGAGGCGCACACGAGCACGTCGGCGCCGCTCGAGCAGCTGCTGCTCGCCGCTGCCCTCGTTCTCGCCTCCGCGGCGATCACGAAGCGCACGCGGTCGCGCAGCTCGCGCCCGCAGCGGGGTCGACGTCGACGCGCCGCGGGTGCTCAGCACGGTCGCCTGCCACGGCTGTGTGCAGCTGCAGGCGGCGCAGCGCGCGCAGCAGCAGCCGCTGGGCGGCGCGCTCCTCCTGCTCGACGAACAGCAGCTCGACCGGCTCGCCGGGCGGTGCGCGCCGGCGGACCGGCCACGCCGGCGGCGTCGGTCCCGGGCAGCACGACGCGATAGTCGGCCGGGAAGTGGCGCGCCATGAGCGTCGGCGGTGGCGGCGAAGCTGGCCGTGCGCGCGTCGAGCCGCCCGAGGAACAGCTCGACGAAGCGCCGCGCCAGCTGGGTGGCGAGCAGGTGCTCGGTGGGCGCGTGGAAGCTGCCGACGTTCAGCGAGCGCGAGTGGCGCAGCGCGGAGCTCGACGTGCTCGGCGCGAACGGCTCGTGCACGTGCACGAAGTCGAGCGGCACCCGCGCGCAGCACCTCCTCCACGGTGCGCGCCACGTCGATCGGCAGCGCCGGCGGGCGGCGCCGCGCGGCGCCGGGCACGTCGAGCACCTCGCCGACCGCCAGCACCCGCGGCTCGCCGTCGTCCGTGCCGGCGAGCAGGCGCTCGGGCTCGCGGCGCGCGTCGCGCAGCGCGCGGCGCGAATCGTTGATGGCGGTCGACGAGCGCGAGGGCGCGAGAATGAGAACCCGGTGCCCGCGCGCGGACAGCTCGCCCGCCGCCTCGCGCACGAACGTGTTGATCTCGTGCTGGGCCTCCCACGGGTACGGCGTGACGTGGGCGATCGAGAAGCGCGGCGCCATCGCCGTAGGAGTATGCCCGAGCGGAGTCAATCGCCCCGGATCGCCGCCCCCGCCGACCAGCTGAGACGATTCCCCGGTGTCGTCTGCCACCACGAGCGTGCGTCCCGCCAGCGACGCCGACGTGCCCGCGCTCGCCGCCATGCTCGCACGGGCGTTCGACGATGACCCGGTGGCGATGTGGTCCTGCCGCGCCGCCTCCCTGCGGCCCTCCGACGCTCGTCCGCTTCCACGGCGCGCGCCTGCGCCAGCTCGTCGGCCACGGCGCGGTGTGGACGACGCCGGACCGCAGCAGCGCCGCGCTGTGGGCGCCGCCCCAGCGCTGGCGCACGACGCCCGCGGAGGACGTCGCGCTCGCCCGGGCCCTGCTGCGCCCGCGCCTGCTCGCGCATCCGGCCCGCTGGTCGCGACGCCGCTGGTGGGCGCCGGCCTGCTCGGCATCGAGCGGCGCCATCCACCCGATCCCGCCCACTGGTACCTCGCCGTGCTCGGTACCGAGCCGCGGCGCAGGGACGCGGGCTCGGCTCGGCGGTGCTCGGCCCGATCCTGAGCCAGTGCGACGCCGACGAGGTCGGCGCCTACCTCGAGTCGTCCAAGGAGCGCAACATCGACTTCTACGCGCGCCACGGCTTCCGTGTCGTGCGCGAGCTGCGCCTGCCGCGCGGCCCGAAGGTGTGGGCGATGTGGCGCGAGCCGGGCGCGGGAGCGGCGGTGTGAGGCGCCGGGCGTTCGGCGGGCGAGGCGCCCGGCGCTCGAGCGCGCGGTGACCGGGCGCCTGCCCGGCGCTCGAGCGGGCGGTGTGAGGGGTGATTGGCGAGGGGGTGAACGACATTACCCCCCGTATAGGCACGGAAAGGTCGGTCACCCCCCGGGGCGCGCTCGCGCGACGCCGCGCGCGCTGCCAGTCGCAACCCGCGCCGGCGCTGCCAGTCGCAACCCGCGCCGGCGCTGCCAGTCGCAACCCGCGCCGGGCCCCGCCAGCCGCAACCCGCACCGCGCGCTGCGCGCCGCAACCCGCGCCGCGCCCTGCCAGCCGCAACCCGCGCCGGGCGCGCGGCGCCCGCTAGACGCCCCGAGCGGCCCGGCCGCCCGCTGCCGGCCGGCCCGCAGACGCCTCAGGACGCCGCTACCGTGCAGCCCTCGAACGCCCAGACGACCCCGCCTTCGCGCGCGAAGGCGCGCTCGGCGCCCTGGTGGCCTTGGCCGCCTTGCGCGCCCGAGGCGTGGCGGCCCTCGATGCGGAGGCGGACCCGGACGCCGCCGTGCGAGCCCCGGCGGCCCCCTTCGGCACCGTCCCGGGTCGCCCGCCGTAGCGCGCGATGAAGCGCTCGGTATCTTCGCGAGCAAGGTCATCCGGCCGCTGGTTCTGCGGCGACTTCATCAGGTAGGACGACGGCCCGTCCAGCTGTCCGCTGACCCCGTGGTTGAGCGCGAGCTTGCAGCAGCGCACGGCGTCGATGACGATGCCGGCCGAGTTGGGCGAGTCCCACACCTCCAGCTTGAGCTCGAGGTTGAGCGGCACGTCGCCAAAGGCCTGGCCCTCGACGCGGATGTGCGCCCACTTGCGGTCGGTGAGCCACGGCACGTAGTCCGACGGGCCGACGTGGACGTCGTCGGCGGGCAGCGTGTTCTCCATGATCGAGGTGACCGCGTTGGTCTTGGAGATCTTCTTGGACTCCAGGCGCTCGCGCTCGAGCATGTTGTAGAAGTCCATGTTGCCGCCGACGTTCAGCTGCGAGGTGTGCACGATCTTCACCCCGCGGTCGCCGAACAGCCGCGCCAGCTGGCGGTGCACGATCGTCGCGCCGACCTGGGACTTGATGTCGTCGCCCACGATCGGCAGCCCCGCCTTCTTGAAGCGCTTGTCCCAGTACTCCTCCCGGGCGATGAACACCGGGATGCAGTTGACGAATCCGCAGCCGGCCTCGAGCACCTGCTCGACGTACCACTTGGTGGCCTGCTCGGAGCCCACCGGCAGGTAGGACACGACGACATCGGTATGCGTCTCCTTGAGGATCTGCACGATGTCGGCGGTCGGACCGGGCGCCTTCGTGATCTTCTGGGACAGGTACTTGCCCAGGCCGTCGTGGGTCATGCCGCGATACACGGGCACCCCGAGGTGCTTGGGCACCTTGGCGAACTTGATCGTGTTGTTCTGTCCGGCCCAGATCGCCTGGCCGAGGTCCTTGCCGACCTTCGTGCGGTCGATGTCGAAGGCGGCGGTGAACTCGATGTCGCTCACGTGGTAGCCGCCGAGGTCGACGTGCATGAGTCCGGGGACGCGCTGGCTCGGGTCGGCATCGGCGTAGTAGTGCACGCCCTGCACGAACGCCGAGGCGCAGTTGCCGACGCCGATGATCGCCACGCGCACCTTGTCCTTCTGGTAGCGGGCGGCGCCGTTGCCGGAGGCGCCGTTCGCGGCGGCCTTCGTCTGCTTGCCGTTGGTGATGCTCACGATTGGTGGTGCCTTCCTGGATTTGGGAGAACGGGGCTCGGGCGCCCTCGGGGGGAGAGCGCCGCGTCTCGGCGCCGCTCGGCGTCGGGTGCCAGGGGCGGCACCGGCGCTGACAGGGGACGTCGGGTGAATGTACCCGCGGATCGACCAGCGATTACAGCACGCGCGCGCCGACGGTGTGCCCCGCACGGGGTATGGCGCTCGCCCGCGAGCCGCGCGGCCGCGCCGGGCTCACGGAGTCGTGGGGCCCGTCGACAGCTCGCGGTACACGTGCCACACGCGCTGGAAGACCGTGATCGTGCTCAGCGCCGCCAGCACGTACACCGCCGGCTGCAGCAACTCGAAGTTCCCCAGGCCGGCGCCCCGCGCGAAGATGAGGCCGATCGACAGGATCACCACCCGAACCGGGCGGGTGGCCAGACCCACCTTGCACTCGACGCCCAGCGCCTCGGCGCGCGCGCGTGTGTAGGAGACCATCAGCGAGGCGAGCACGGCGATCACGACGGCGGCGGCCGGGCCGGCCTTCGTCTCGCTGGCGAACGTCCAGGCGACCGCCGTCAGCACGATTCCCTCCTCCACGCGATCCAGCGTCGAGTCCAGGAAGGCGCCGAACGGGGTCCCCTTGCCCGACATCCGCGAATAGCGGCCGTCGAGCGTGTCCATGATCGAGCCGACGATGAAGGCGATCCCGCCGAGGAAGAAGTACTGCTGCCACACGAGCACCGCGGCGACCACGTTGAGCGCCAGGCCGGTGAGCGAGATCGCGTTCGGCGTCAGGCGTGACTGGATCAGCCGGTCGCGCATCTCCTCGCGCCGCTGCGCGACGGTCACGGCGCCGCGCTCGCGCCGGGGTCGCCCGCGGCTGTCGCGACGCGGCCGGGTCGGTCTTGCCTCGTCGGGCATCAGGCCGTCAGCCCGTGGCGCCGACGCTCACCGGCTCTGCGCCGAAGCGCCACGCCGCCGGTCGCCAGCGCGCGAGCGCCAGCGCGGCCGCGGCCGAGACGCCCGCGGTCACCGCCCCGAGTATCGCGTCGGAGATGAAGTGGTTGGCGGTGACGATGATCACGAACGTGATGAGCAGCGGATACAGGCACCACAGCACGCGCACGATGCGCCAGCGCGACAGGTTGGCCAGCGGCACGGCGATCATCAGCGCGAACGCCACGTGCATCGAGGGGACGGCCGCGTAGAGGTTCACCAGGCCGCTCGGGTTCAGCGATCCACCGAGCGATCCGCTCAGCCCGCTCGAGCTGGTGTGGACGCGCGTGAAGTCCGACACCGAGTCGATGAAGCCCCACTCGGGGAAGAAGCGCGGCGGCGCGGTCGGGAACACGTAGTAGGCGGCGAGCGCCAGCACCATCGCCACGACGAACATGTTGCGCACGAAGTAGAAGTGGCGGTTGTGCACGACGTACAGGTAGGCGAGCGCCCCGAGCGTGACCGAGGTCTGCGCGTTCAGGTAGATCCAGCTGGAGACCGTCATCAACAAGTGGCTGCTCGTGGCCCACGCCTGGATGCTCGGCTCCACGAACACGTGCAGCGTGCGCTCGAAGTTGATCACCTCGCGACCGTGCTGGAAGGCGGCGCTGGCACGGCCCTCGACCATTCCCCGCACGATGGTGTAGGCGACGTAGCAGACCCCCAGCAGCGCGAGCTGGCGCAGGACATCGAGCCACCCGTGGGGAAGCAGACGAGCCTTGAGGGAGTCCAGGCGGGCGGCCATCGACCCGCTGAAGCCTAATCGACGCAGCGGGTCTGGTGCGACTGGATGCGCGAGACCGCGAAGCGGATGCCCACCACGACGCGTCCGGGGCCCGGCGTGGACACCGCGGTCCACCCGCCGGGCCCCGGCCCGACGCAGCCCCGCCCGGCGATCAGCGCCCAGTAGGGCGTGTAGCGGACGCGCACCTGCACCCGCGCCGCCCGCGGCAGCGCGAGCGCGAAGCCGTCGCTGCCGAGCGCGGTCAGCCTGGCCGGCGCGCCGGCCAGCGGGGTCGCGCCGCGCACCGCGTACAGCCGCCAGTGCGCCGAGCGCCACACCGGCGCCAGGTAGGGCAGCCCGCCGGCGATCAGCTTCGCCTCCGGCTGCCCGGCGGCGTCCAGGCGCACGTCCGGGACCGCCACGTAGGCGACGGCGTTGTCGGCCAGCCACGCCCGGTAGGCGGCGGCGCTCAGCGTCGGTTCGTAGAACAGCGCGGCGTCGCGGGTGTCGAGCTGACGCTCCCACCCGCGCGCCAGCGAGAAGCGCTCGGCCACGTAGTCGGCCTCCCAATGGGCGGCGGTGAGCGGGATCTCCACGCGCAGCGGCTGCCCGTGCGCACGGGTAGCCAGCTCGCCGAGCAGCGGCGCGTAGTAGGCGACGTGCACCGACGGGTCGCCGATCAGCCTGGCCAGGTCGCGCACCGGCGCGATCACCGACCAGTACAGCAGCAGTGGCGCGACGACGGCGAGCAGCCGCATGCGCCGGTCCCACAGCGCGCCGACGAGCAGCGGCCCGGCGACGAGCGCACCAAGTCGCGCGGCGTTACCCCCCATCGCGGTGTGCGTGGCGAACGAGAGCACGAGCGCGCCCGCGTACAGCGCCGCGCCGGTGGCCAGCAGCCGGCGCCCCTCGCGCGCGAGCAGCGCCCCGGTGGCGAGCGTGGCCACGAGCGCGGGCCAGAAGGCCGACGGCGCGAACGGCTCATAGCCGCCCTCGGGAAACACGACCTGCAACAGGAGCACGGGAACAAGGGCGGCCACGGCGAAGGCCAGGCCCCGTCCGCGCGCCGGCGTCGCCAGCGCGACGGCCACCCCGGCGAGCGCGAGGAAGGCGCCCGCCACCGGGCTGACCAGCGCGGTCACCGCAGCAAGGAGCAGCGCCACCACCGTGCGGGTCCACCCCAACGACGAGCGCGTGTGGCGGCGCGCCCGCGCGATGAACGGCGAGCGCGCCGATGGCCCGTCGTCCCAGGCCCGGCGCGAGGCGCTGCGCTCGCCGCCGCCGCCATCGGCGACCGGCGCGAGCGCAAGCAGCGCGGCCAGGCCGAGTGCCACGCCGAGGTCGTAGGGCACCCGCCCGGAGCACAGCTCGACGGCGAAGGTGATCGCGAACCAGGCCGTGGCGGCTCGCGCCGCCCCGCCCGGAAAGCCGCGTGCGGCGAGCAGGCCGAACAGGCCGGCGGCGGCGATGCCGGCCAGCGCGAGCGAGCCGCGCGGCGTGATCAGCGAGCCGAGCGCGGGCGCGAGCAGCGAGTAGCCCGGCAGGTGGTGCCCGCCGTACCAGCCGTCGTCCCACAGCGTGAAGCCGACGCGGGCGAAGAGGTCGCTGCGGTAGGTGGCGGCGGCCAGGTCGGCGCTCGGCGGCTGCACCAGCTCGTACACGATGACCAGCGGCGTGGCCAGCAGGACGCCGAGCAGCCACGGCGGGAGCCTGCCGAGCGGATGCCCCTCGACGCGCACGCGGCGTCCGCCGTCACTCGCCGCCGGCGAACGCGACGATCTGCTCCACGAGCGCGGGCTGGTCGAGCCACGGCCAGTGCCCGGCGTCGGGCACCAGCCGCACCTCGGCGGCCGGCAGCGCGGCGCCGTAGGCGGCGGCGAAGCTGGCCGGGATGTAGGGGTCCTGCTCCCCCCACAGCACGAGCGCCGGCATCGTCAGCGAGGACAGCTCGGCGCCGGCCTGTGCCAGCACCTCCGGCGGCGCGCTGCGGTACAGGCGCAGGATCGCCCGCTGCGTGCCCTGGTCGAGGTGATCCCAGACGCTGTCCACCCAGGACTCGGGCAGCGGACCCGGCGTGACGTTGCCCTCGCGCGAGGCCCGTCGCAGCACCCACTTGGTGGTGCTGCCCATCACCAGCTCGCCGATCAGCTGGCGGCGCCACAGCCGCGCCGCCCGGTGCCAGCGGTAGCCGGGCAGGAAGGGAACCGCGTCGATGACGACCAGCCGTTCCACGCGCTCGGGATGCCGCTGGGCGAACGCGAGCCCCACCGCCCCCCAGTCGTGCACGACCAGCCGCACGCGGTCGACCTGCACCAGATCGAGGTAGCGCTCCAGGAAGTCGGCGTAGCCCTCGATCGTGTACACGAAGTTGCCCGGCTTGCCCGAGCGCCCGAACCCGGGCAGGTCGGGCGCCAGGCCGCCGCCGGCCTGGAGGAACGGCACCCAGTCGTCGCTGTTGGTGGGCACCCCGTGCAGGTACAGCACCGGCGCATCTTCGTCCCCGGCGCTGCGCCAGAACACCGGCAGCTCGTCGATCTGGCCGTTGTTCTCACTCACCTCGGTCACGGGCTGGCGAGCATAGTCGACGGCTATAACTCTGACGCCATGCCCGCCGCCCGCCGCGCCCGCGCCGCCACGCCCCCCTCGGGGCGCCGTCCGCGCGGGGCACCCCGTTCGGGGCAGGGACCCGCCTGGCGGGCGCCGACGCGCCGGCGCGTGGCCGCGGTGCGCGCCCGCCTGCGCGAGGTCTACGGCCCCGTGCTCGCGCCGCCCCACGGTCAGCCGCTGGACGAGCTGGTGCTCACCGTGCTCTCCCAGAGCACGAACGACCGCAACCGGGACGTGGCCTTCCTGCGGCTGCGCGACCGCTTCGCCGGCTGGGCGGCGGTGCGCGACGCCCCGGTGGAGCTCGTCGAGGAGGCGATCCGCCCCGGCGGCATCTCCAGGGTGAAGTCCGCGCGCATCCAGGAGATCCTGCGCGCCGTGTCCGCCACCGACCCGCCGCTGGACGGCGCTGGCGGCGTCGATGAGCTCTCGCTGGACTGGATGCGCGAGGCCCCGGTGCAGCTCGGCCGCGAGTACCTGGTCGCCCTCCCCGGCGTCGGGCGTAAGACGGCCGCCTGCGTGCTCCTGTTCGCCTACGGGTTGCGCGACGTCCCCGTCGACACCCACGTGTCACGAGTCGGCGGTCGCCTGCACCTGCTCGACGCGGCCGCCCCGCTGCACGTCCAGCACGACCAGATGCTCGCGCTCACGCCGCCCGGCGCCGAGCTGGAGCTGCACCTCAACCTCCTGCGCCACGGCCGGCGCACCTGCCACGCGCGCTCCCCCCGCTGCGACGAGTGCGCGCTCGCCCGGATGTGCCCGAGCCGGGGCCTGTTCGGCCCCGGCCGGTGACGGCAAACGACCCGAGCGGTGCGCGGATCGGGGCGCGGCGATCGAGTCCGACGGCCATCGCCGGCGCTCGGCCGGCGCCCAATCAGCGCAGCGGCCGGCACCACCGCCGCGCAAAGCGGAAGGCGCTCCCGGGGCAGCGGTCAGGCGGCGATCGCGCCCGGCTCGGGCAGGAAGCTGGTGAGCGACCCGGGGGAGGGGTCGTCCATCTCGCACAGAAGCGTCGACCAGCCGAAGTCGCGAGCGGCCAGGCCTCGCCCTGTGCGCGCGTGGTAGTACTCGCGAAACCCCTCGCGGGCGACGAGTTCGCCCATGCGCGCGACGTGGTCCTCGGCCAGCGAGTCGTAGCCCAGGCGACGCAGGCCGAGGCCGACGAGCCACAGCGTGTTCATCCAGGCGTGCCCGCGCCAGTGGCGGCGAAAGCCCCAGAAGTGCTCGCGCAGCGAGTAGGCGCGGTCGGTGGCGGCGACGGCGACGAGCGGGCAGGCGGAGTCGGCGAACACCCCGGGGATCAGGAACTGGCGCACGAGCCGGTGGGCGATGTCCTCCGGGAGGTCCGGGAGGGCCAGGGGGGCGAGCGTGTCCCACGTCAGCGGCACATGCTCCCGGGCGCACTCACGGTAGGGGTTGCGCGCGTCATCGAGGAATCGTCCGAGCTCGCGGTCGTAGCAGCGGTCGATCAGGGCGCGCGTCAGCGACGGGCGCCCCAGCGCCTGCTCGGACAGCGACCAGATGACGTTCGTGAGCACCTCGCACACGACCGGGCGTCCGGCGTCCTGGACGCGCCGGATGTCGAACCCGAGCCTGCGGTTGCGCGCGATCAGGGCGGGGAACAGCGGGGTGCCCTGGGCGTAGGGACCCCACACGTGATCGAACTTCGGGCTGGCGTCCAGCCCCGACTCGTCGGGCTGCACGAGCCACAGCAGTCCGTCGTCCTCCAGGGCCCGGTTGTCACGAAGCCAGCGGTGGTGCTCCGCGATGGCCGGGTTCTCGGCGGGCTCGCCGACGGCGGCGCGCCACGCCCAGGCGAGCATCGGCGGTTGGATCGTGCCCGTCGCGCCGTCGCCGCGGCCGATCACGTTGTAGCGGAAGCGCTTGCGGCGGTGCAGCGGTTGACCCCAGAAGACGGCTGTGCCCGATGAAGCCGTCACGGCTGGCGGCCAGCAGCGTCTGCAGCTCGATGCGGGCGCGGTCGGGCTGGGCGCGGGCGCGGACGATCGCGTGCATGCACGAATCCCAGTACCACTGCCACGGGTAGGTGCTCGGGCTGGGCACCGAGAAGCCGTAGGGCACGCCGTCCTGCTCGCCCTGCCGCCAGTTGGCGTCGAGCAGCGCGAGCGCGTGCTCGTGTACGGACATCGGAAGTGTTCCCCTCGCCTTGAACATGTGCGCTGCCGCTGTTATCGGCGCCTGCGCAGCGAACTCGACCCGGCCGGTTCGCCCCCGGTGCTCGGCGACGGTCCATCCGGGGCCAGTGGCTACCCCCGCGGCAGCACCACGAAGGCGATCACCGCGTAGTGCAGCGCGGCGGCGGCGATGACGAGCGCGTGGAACACCTCGTGGTAGCCGAACACCCCCGGGAACGGGTTCGGGCGCCCGCTGCGCGTAGATGATCGCCCCGGCCGTGTAGAGCAGGCCGCCGGCGGCCAGCCCGGCCAGGCCGAGCCAGCCGATCGGCCCCGGGCAGCTGGCCGACCGTCACGACCGCCACCCAGCCGAGCGCGAGGTACACGGCGGCGAACAGCCACTTGGGCGCGTCGATCCAGGCGAGCTTGAACACGACGCCCGCCGCCGCGCCGGCCCACACGACGATCAGCACGGTGCGCCCGAGCGAGCCGTTGAGCGCGAGCAGCGCCACGGGCGTGTAGGTGCCGGCGATGAGCACGAAGATCATCGAGTGGTCGAGCCGGCGCATCCAGCGCCGCGCGCCCGGGCGCCAGGTCACGCGGTGGTACAGGGCGCTGGTGCCGAACAGCGCCGACACGGCGCCGGCGTAGATCGCGGCGGCCGTCGTGCTGCGCCCGCCCGACGCGCCGAGGATGAGCGCCACGCCGCAGGCCAGCGAGGCGAAGAAGGCGTACTGATGGGACACCCCGCGCAGGCGGGGCTTGCATCGGGCCCGGCGAGCGTGTCGCCGGACGCTCACGTCTGCTGCGGCCCCGCGACCGCCAGCTTGCGCCGCTCGCGTTCGGGTGTCACGCGGATGACGTCCCAGGCCAGGCCGATTCTGCTGCATACCGAGGATTATCCACCCGGAGGGGTCGAGCTCGTACCAGCGCAGCCCGTGGAAGGCCGACTGCGGGAACGCGTGGTGGTTGTGATGCCACGCCTCGCCGAGCGTCGGGCAGCGCCAGCCAGAACACGTTCGTCGACTTGTCGTCGATGTCGAAGCGCCGCGAGCCGAAGAAGTGGCAGATCGAGTTGATCGCTCCACGTGATGTGGTGGACGAGGAAGATCCGCACGAGGCCCGCCCACAGCAGGGCCGACAGGCCGGCGGCCAGCGACCCCGCCGCTGAGCGCGAAGCCGAGCACGAACGGAACGCCCAGGCTGGCCAGCGCGATCCAGGGGAAGTTGCGGTTGATGCGCCGCATCCCCGGATCCTCGACCAGGTCGCGGGCGAAGCGCCTGGACGACGCCTGGCCCTGCGTCTCGAACATCCAGCCCACGTGGGCGTGCCACAGCCCGCGCATCATCCCGCGCAGGCCCGCGCCGGCGCCGGCGTGCGGGCTGTGCGGGTCGCCCTCCTCGTCGGTGAACGTGTGGTGCTTGCGATGGTCGGCGACCCAGTCGATCACCGGACCCTGCAGCGACAGCGAGCCCATGATGGCCAGCGCGTAGCGGATCGGGCGGTAGGTCTGAAACGCCCGGTGGGTGAGCAGGCGGTGGAAGCCGACCGTCACTCCGACGCGCGCTCAGGGCGTACATCACGGCGAACAGCACCAGGTCCAGCACGGACGAGGAAGCTGCCCCACAGGAGGATCGCCGCGACGATCGTCCCGAGGAACGGGATCACGACGGCGGCGATGTTGACGTTGCGCTCGATTCTGGTCATGCCGCCACGAATACGCGCACAAACGCGCGAATTCTCATCGCGATTGGCCACGTCCAGGTAGGCTGTATCTTGTGGACTTCTGCACAAGGGGGGCGTCCGGAATCGCCCCGCCGTCGGCCACGTCGGGGTTGGAGCGTCCGTGGGAGCGGCTCGACCTCGCGCTGGCCGGCGCGATCGCCCCCGAGCTGCCGGCGATCGCCGCCGAGATCATCGAGGAGATCGGTCGCGTCGTCCCGGACTACCGCCGGCCGCTGGAGGGCGCGTTCGGGGAGAACCTGCGAGGCGGGCGTGCAGGAGGCCCTGCAGCCAGTTCCTCGAGTTGCATCGGCCGGCCGGGTCGCCAGGCGCTCGCCCACCGCGAGGTCTACGCCGGCCTCGGTCGCGGCGAGCTGGCGGCCGGCCGCGGGCTCGACGCGCTGCAGTCGGCCTACCGGGTCGGCGCGCGCGTCGCCTGGCGTCGCATGTCCGCCGCCGCGCGGGCGGCGGGGGCCGATGCGGCCACCGTGTCGCTGCTGGCCGAGTCGATGTTCGACTACATCGACGAGATCTCGGCCGAGTCCGTCGAGGGCTACGCCCAGGCGCAGGCCGAGGTCGCGGGCGAGCAGCAGCGCCTACGCCAGCGGCTCGTTCGCCTGATCGTCGGGGATGACCCGCCCGACGCGGGCGCGCTGGCGGCGCGGCGCCGCCTCGGCGGCCTGGGCGCCGCCGCGCGTGCTGGCCGTCCTGTGCACGCGCGAGCAGGACGTGTCGCGCGCTGAGCGCCCGCCTGGGCGCCGGGGTGATCGGCGGTCGCGTGGGCGAGCTGACCTGCGCGCTGGTGCCCGACCCGGCCGCGCCGGGCCGCCGCGAGCAGCTGTCCCAGGCGCTCGGCGAGCACTCGGCAGCGCTCGGCCCGCCGGCGTCGCTGGCCGACGCGCGGCGCAGCTTCGTGCTCGCCCGCGACGCGCTCGCGCTGGTCGAGGGCGGCGTGCTGCCGTCCGGCCGCCTGCTGGCGGTGGACGAGCACCTCGTCGCCCTGCTGCTCGCCCGCGAGCCGTCGCTGACCGAGGAGCTGGCGCGGCGCCGGCTCGGTCCGCTGCTCGCGCTCGGGCCGGGTCCGCGCGAGCGCCTGCAGGCGACGCTGGTGGCCTGGCTGCGGGCTCAGGGCAGCGTGTCCGCGGTGGCCGCGCAGCTCGGCGTGCACCCGCAGACGGTCCGTTACCGCCTGGCGCGCCTGCGCGACCTGTTCGGTTCGGCCCTGGACGATCCCGACGCGCGCTTCGAGCTCGAGCTGGTGCTGCGCGCGCCGGGCCCGGGCGCCGCCGCGTAGGCGGCCGGCCGCTTCAGCCCCCCTGATAGGCCAGGCGCGCCCGGCCGCCGGCGCCGGTCAGCAGCGCCACTCCGACGGCCGGCCCGCGGCGTCCTCTCGGCTCCAGGTCCGCGGCGTCCTCTCGGCTCCAGGCCCGCGGCGTCCTCTCGGCTCCAGGCCCGCGGCGTCCTCTCGGCTCCAGGCCCGCGGCGCCTGCCCGGCTCCGGCTCCCGGCGTCTTCCCGGCCCCGGGTCGCGAGCAGAGCCTACTTGCGTCCCGAAGAAGATCTGCCATAATGTCACTTAGATTTTATGACCGGCGTTGTTGACGTGACTTTGGGTCCTATCGCCATGTCCGTCGCGTCGACCCCGGCCGGTCAGTGACAACCGCAGCATCTACATCACAGCAAGGAGTCCTCAACTCATGGGCAAGACCATCGGAATCGACCTCGGGACGACCAACTCATGCATGGCCGTCCTCGAGGGTGGCGAGCCCACCGTCATCGAGAACGCCGAGGGCGGACGCACCACGCCGTCCGTCGTCGCCTTCACCGCAGTCCGGTGAGCGGCTCGTGGGCACGGTGGCCAAGCGCCAGGCAGTGACCAACCCCCAGAACACGATCTTCTCGATCAAGCGCTTCATGGGCCGCAAGGAGGCCGAGGTGCGCGAGGAGGAGACGATCGTCCCGTACAAGGTCGTTTCGGGCCCGAACGGCGACGTGCGCGTCGAGGCCGGCGGCGAGCAGTACTCGCCCGCCGGAGATCAGCGCGATGATCCTCCAGAAGCTCAAGAACGACGCCGAGGCGTATCTCGGCGAGACCGGTCGACAGCGCCGTGATCACCGTCCCGGCGTACTTCAACGACGACCAGCGCCAGGCGACCAAGGACGCCGGCAAGATCGCCGGCCTCGACGTCAAGCGCATCATCAACGAGCCGACCGCGGCCTCGCTGGCCTACGGCCTCGACAAGGAAGTCCGACCAGACGATCCTCGTCTTCGACCTCGGCGGCGGCACGTTCGACGTGTCCGTGCTCGAGATCGGCGACGGCGTGTTCGAGGTGAAGGCGACCGCCGGTGACAACCACCTCGGCGGCGACAACTTCGACAAGGCGATCGTCGACTGGCTGGTCGCCGAGTTCAAGCGCGACCAGGGCATCGACCTCAAGAGCCGACCCGATGGCGCTGCAGCGTCTCTACGAGGCGGCCGAGAAGGCCAAGATCGAGCTGTCGACGACGCAGGAGACGCAGATCAACCTGCCGTTCATCACCGCCGACCAGTCGGGCCCGAAGCACCTCGACACCCAGCCTCACCCGCGCGAAGCTCGCCGAGCTGACGTCCGACCTGCTCGACCGCGTGGTCGCGCCGGTGCGTCAGGCGATCGACGACGCCAAGGACAAGGGCGTCAAGGAGATCGAGCACGTCGTCCTCGTCGGCGGCATGACCCGCATGCCGGCCGTGCAGGAGAAGGTCAAGGAGCTCACCGGCAAGGAGCCGCACCGCGGCGTCAACCCGGATGAGGTCGTCGCCGTCGGCGCCGCGATCCAGGCGGGCGTGCTCGCCGGCGACGTCAAGGACGTGCTCCTGCTCGACGTCACCCCGCTGACGCTCGGCATCGAGACCAAGGGCGGCGTCATGACGCGCCTGATCGAGCGCAACACGACGATCCCGACCCGCAAGGCGGAGATCTTCTCGACGGCCGAGGACAACCAGCCCTCGGTGGAGATCCACGTCCTGCAGGGCGAGCGCGAGATGGCCACCTACAACAAGTCGCTCGGCAAGTTCCAGCTCACCGGCATCCCGCCGGCGCCGCGCGGCATCCCGCAGATCGAGGTCGCCTTCGACATCGACGCCAACGGGATCCTGTCCGTCTCGGCCAAGGATCTCGGCACCGGCAAGGAGCAGAAGATCGAGATCAAGGCGGGCTCCGGCCTCTCCGACGAGGAGATCAAGCGCATGGTGACCGACGCCGAGTCGCACGCCGACGAGGACCGCAAGGCGCGCGAGCTGGCGGAGGCCCGCAACAACGGCGAGAACGCCGCCTACCAGGCCGAGCGCCAGCTCAAGGACCTGGGCGACCAGGTGGACGCGGAGTCCAAGGAGAAGATCGAGGCGGCCATCAAGGACGTCCGTGACGCCCTGACCTCCGAGGACCCCCAGGACATCAACGCGAAGACCGAGACGCTCCACAGCGCCTTCCACGCGGTCTCCGAGGCGATGTACGAGCGCGCCCAGCAGCAGGCTGCGGCCGCCGGCAACGGCGCGGGCGCCGATGGCGCCCCGAGCGGCGACGGCGCGGCGTCCGAGGCCGAGGAGCAGGTGGTCGACGCCGAGGTGGTCGAGGAGTCCAAGTGAGTCCGTTCGATCCGTTCAATCGCTACGTGACCGGCTTCGGTCGGGGCCTCGGTGGATTCGCGCCGGGGCCCGGATCGGCCGCCCCCGCGGCCCAGAAAAGGGCCGCCGGGGCGTCCGCCCCGAACCCCGGCTCCCCATCACTGAACGCCCAGGGCACGGGTGGAACCCCCTCACGCCCCAACGCGAATTCAGGCGTCTCCCCCCGCGCGTCTGCGGAGGACCCGCCCAAGCCCAACTCGTCCGGCGGGCCAACCCCTGCGAGCAGCGCTGGTGGAGCAGCGGCGGACTCATCCATCCCGGTGACCCACGTGGGGGCAGAGGCATCGGCGGTGACCGACGCCGACCCCTTGTCCCACACCACTGACCCTGAAGTCCCGCGCAAGCAAGTCGAGGGACCCGGGTCGTCGGCGTCGGACACCGCCGAGGCCGCGGCGCAGCAGGTGGAGGCCGACTTCGATCAACTCGAAGACGCCATCCAAAAGCGCGACGAGTACCTCAAGCTGGCCCAGCGCACCCAGGCCGACTTCGAGAACTTCCGCAAGCGCAAGGCCCGCGAGGTCGAGACCGCCGAGGCCCGCGGCATCGCGCGTGTGGCCAAGGAGCTGTTCCCGGCCCTGGACAACCTCGGGCGGGCGCTCAGCGCCGCGGCCGACGACGATCCGCTGCTCGAGGGCGTGCGGCTGGTGCACACCGACCTGGTCGGGGCGCTCGCGCGCCTGGGCATCGAGTCCTTCTCGCCGGAGGGCCAGCCGTTCGACCCGGTCGAGCACGAGGCCGTCGCCCACACCCCGGTGGAGGGCGCGGCGGCGGGAACCGTGGTCGAGGTCTACCAGGCCGGCTACCGCGCCAACGGCACCATCCTGCGACCGGCCCGCGTGGTCGTGGCGGCCTGAGGGACCGTCATGGCTGCCCGTCCCGACTACTACAAGACGCTCGGGGTCGACAAGAAGGCGTCGCCCGAGGAGATCAAGAAGGCGTACCGCAAGCTGGCGCGCGAGAACCACCCGGACCAGAACCCGGATGACGCGAAGGCCGAGGCGCGCTTCAAGGAGATCTCCCAGGCCTACGACGTCCTCGGCGATCCCGAGAAGCGCAAGCAGTACGACTCGAGCTCGGGCCCGTTCGCGTTCGGCGGCGGCGCCGGCGGTCAGGGCGGCTTCGCCGGCTTCGACTTCGATCCCGGCGCGATGGGCGACATCCTCTCCAACCTGTTCGGCGGCAGCGGCAGCGGCAGCGGCGGGGCCGGCGGCGGGCGTCAGCGCCAGCGGCCGCGCGCCGAGCGCGGCATGGACCTGCAGGCCGAGGTGACGATCAGCTTCGAGCAGTCGGTCAGCGGCGCGCAGGTGCCGCTGTCGGTGCCGACCTCGGCCACCTGCGCCACGTGCAACGGCACCGGGGCCAAGCCGGGCACCACCCCGACCGTGTGCCCCCGCTGCGAGGGGCGCGGCATCGAGACCCAGGGCCAGGGAATGTTCTCCATCTCCCAGCCGTGCGGTCGCTGCGGCGGCTCGGGCACCGTCATCGAGAGCCCGTGCCCGACGTGCGCCGGTCGCGGCGCGGTGCGGACCGTCAAGCGCTACCGCGTGAACATCCCGGCCGGGGTCAAGGAGGGCAGCCGCATCCGCCTGGCCGGCAAGGGCGAGCCCGGCCGCAACGGCGGCTCGCCCGGCGACCTGTACGTCATCACCCACGTCACCCCGTCCCCGGTGTTCACACGCAAGGGCGACAACCTCGAGGTCGAGGTGCCGCTGACCATCCCCGAGGCGCTGGCCGGCGCCGAGGTCGAGGTGCCCACGCTCAACGGGCGCAAGAAGCTGCGCGTCAAGCCCGGCACTCGTCACGGCACCGTGCAGCGCCTGCGCGGCGAGGGCCCGCCGCGCCTGGGCGGCAGCGGTCGCGGGGACCTGCACTACCGCTTCGTGATCGACGTGCCGGAGAAGCTCAACAAGGAGCAGAAGGCGGCCGTGGCGGCGCTGTCCAAGGTGATGAACGGCGACCCCCGCGCGCCGCTGTTCCCCCCACCGGGGACGGGCGAGGCCGCGGCCACCGGCGGCTCCGCCGGGGGTGAGTCGTGATGGCCGGCCGCGCACCCGCCCGGCGCGCGACGATGAGCGTGCAGGTGGACGCCGATCGCGGCGTGTTCATGATCTCGGTGGCGGCCGAGCTGGCGCACATGCACCCCCAGACGCTGCGCATGTACGAGGCCCGGGGGCTGATCGAGCCCCAGCGCTCGGCCAAGGGCACGCGGCTGTACTCCCAGCACGACGTCGAGCGCCTGCGCCGCATCCAGGCGATGACCGCCGAGCTGGGCCTCAACCTCGCGGGCGTCGAGCGCGTGCTCGAGCTGGAGGGCGAGATCGAGCGGATGCGCACGCGCATCGAGGGCCTCGAGCGAGACGCCGAGCGCGCACAGCTGGAGCTGGCCGACGAGCTGGAGAAGGTGCGTCGCTCCTTCCGGGCCGAGCTCGTCCCCGTGCCCCCGCGCAGCACCGCGCTCGTGCGGGCATCGAGCGCGCGAACCCCCTTTCCATATCCCAAGCACTGAAAGAGAAGAACCCACCGATGCAACCTGACCGCTTCACCATCAAGTCCCAGGAGGCGCTCGCCGCGGCGGCGCGCCTCGCGGAGGAGCGGCGCAACCCGCAGGTCACCCCCGCCCATCTGCTGGCCGTGCTCCTGGAGCAGTCCGGCGCGGGCGCGGCCGGAGACGGCGGGGTCGTGCTGCCCGTCCTGGCCAAGCTCGGTGCCGACGTGGCGCCGATCCGCGCCACCGTCAACGACGTGCTGGACCAGCTGCCGACGCTCGGCGCCGGCAGCAGCGCCGACTCCAGCGGCCCGTCGTCCGAGCTCGTCGGCGTGCTGCGCGCGGCCGAGAAGGAGGCCGGCGCGCTCGGCGACCAGTACATCTCCACCGAGCACCTGCTCCTCGCCCTGTCCGAGGAGAAGGGCGGGGCCGGCCAGGCGCTGCGTGGCGTCGGGGCCGACCATGAGCGACTGCTGTCGGCGCTGGCCGACGTCCGCGGATCGCACCGCGTCACCGACCAGAACCCCGAGGACAAGTACCAGGCGCTCGAGCGCTACGGCCGCGACCTGACCAAGGCCGCCGAGCAGGGCAAGCTCGACCCGGTCATCGGGCGCGACGACGAGATCCGTCGCGTGATCCAGGTGCTCTCGCGCCGCACCAAGAACAACCCGGTGCTCATCGGCGAGCCCGGCGTCGGCAAGACGGCGATCGTCGAGGGCCTGGCCCAGCGCATCGTCTCCGGCGACGTGCCCGAGTCGCTGCGCGACCGGCGCGTGATCGCGCTGGACATCGGCGCGCTGATCGCCGGCGCCAAGTACCGGGGCGAGTTCGAGGATCGCCTGAAGGCGGTGCTCAAGGAGGTCTCCGAGGCCCAGGGCGGCATCATCCTGTTCCTCGACGAGCTGCACACGATCGTCGGCGCCGGCGCCGCCGAGGGCGCCGTCGACGCCGCCAACCTGCTCAAGCCGATGCTCGCTCGCGGCGAGCTGCGCGCGGTCGGCGCGACGACGCTGGACGAGTACCGCAAGCACATCGAGAAGGACGCCGCCCTGGAGCGCCGCTTCCAGCCGGTGATGGTCGGCGAGCCCTCCGTCGAGGACACGATCGCCATCCTGCGCGGCCTGAAGGAGCGCTACGAGGTGCACCACAAGGTGCGCATCCAGGACAACGCGCTGATCGCGGCGGCCACCCTGTCGCAGCGCTACATCGCCGACCGCTTCCTGCCCGACAAGGCGATCGACCTGATCGACGAGGCCGCGTCGCGGCTGCGCATCGAGATCGACTCGCTGCCCACCGAGATCGACGAGGTGGAGCGGCGCATCATGCAGCTCGAGATCGAGCTCACCTCGCTGAGCAAGGAGACCGACGCCGCCTCGGTGGAGCGGCGCGAGGCGATCGAGCGCGAGCTCGGCGACCTGCGCGAGCGCTCGGCGGCCATGAAGGCACAGTGGCAGTCAGAGAAGGATGCCATCCAGGGCATCTCCGACGTCAAGCAGCGCCTGGAGGAGGCGCGCACCGAGGCCGAGCGCGCCGAGCGCGACGCCGACCTGCAGCGCGCCGCCGAGCTGCGCTACGGCGAGATCCCCGAGCTGGAGAAGCGGCTCGCCGAGTACGAGGCGGCCGAGGGCGCGCGCCGCGACGGCGAGGGACCGGTGTTCCTCAAGGAGGAGGTCGACGCCGACGACATCGCCGAGGTGATCGCCCGCTGGACCGGGATCCCGGTCAGCCGCCTGCTCGAGGGCGAGGTGTCCAAGCTCATCCACATGGAGGAGCGCCTGCACGAGCGCGTCATCGGCCAGGACGAGGCGGTCGAGGCCGTCGCCACGGCGCTGCGGCGCTCGCGCGCCGGCCTGCAGGACCCCGATCGCCCGATCGGCAGCTTCCTGTTCCTCGGGCCGACCGGCGTCGGCAAGACCGAGCTGGCGCGGGCGCTGGCCGAGTTCATGTTCGACAGCTCCGACGCGATGATCCGCATCGACATGTCCGAGTACATGGAGAAGCACTCCGTGTCGCGCCTGGTCGGCGCGCCCCCCGGCTACGTCGGCTACGACGAGGGCGGCCAGCTCACCGAGGCGGTGCGGCGGCGGCCCTACAGCGTCGTGCTGCTGGACGAGATCGAGAAGGCGCACGCCGACGTGTTCAACGTGCTGCTGCAGGTGATGGACGACGGCCGCCTGACCGACGGCCAGGGCCGCACGGTGGACTTCAAGAACGCCGTGCTGATCATGACCTCGAACATTCCGGTGAGCGGCGATGACCTGCGCGCCGGGCTGACCGAGTACTTCAAGCCCGAGTTCATCAACCGGCTCGACGACATCGTGCGCTTCGCGCCGCTTGACCGCGAGCAGATCTCGCGAGATCGTCGACCTGCAGGTCGCGCGCGTCGTCGAGCGCCTGGCCGAGCGCGGCATCGCAGCTCGAGCTCACCGACGCGGCCCGTGAGCTGATCGGCAACCTCGGCTACGACCCCACCTACGGCGCCCGGCCGCTGAAGCGCGTCATCCAGAAGCAGGTCGTCGACCGGCTGGCGCTGGCGCTGCTGGACGGCACCTACGGCGAAGGCGACCGCGTGGTGGTCGACGCCGCCGAGGGCCAGATCGTGCTGGCCAAGGCGCCCGCGCCCACGCCGGCCGCGGCCTGACGCTGCGCCCGCGTGTCGCCGCCGGCCGGCGGCGCGCGGGCCTCAGCGGATGGTCAGGATGTGCACGACCCGCGGCACGCTGGCGGCCGAGTAGCGCCGGGCGGTGTCGAACTGCAGATGCCAGGTGCCGGCCACCGGCGAGAAGCCGAACAGGTGGTGCTCGATGGTCAGCGGCAGGCTGCCGCAGAGTCCAGAGGTCACGCCGATCTCGACCGTGCGGATCGCCGTCCCCTTCGGGCCGACGTAATGCAGGTAGACGGCCACCGGCGCCGGAGCACCGCTCGGATCGTTCGGGTCCGACGGGCCGAGCCCGAAGCCGAACACGCTGTAGCGCACCAGCAGCGTGCGGGGATCGCCGGTCAGCGGGGCGTAGCTGGCCCCGAACTGCGTGACGTCGAACTGCGTGGTCGCCGTCACGCCGGGACTGAGCACCATCACCTGGTGCGTGGCCTGGGTGGCCCCCGCCGGCAGCGCCGGGCTGGTCAGCGTGCCGGAGATCGCGCCGGTCGCCGAGGTGTGTCCGAAGCCGGCGCCGGCCTGGTCGAGGGTCACCGCGTAGGTGGTCGAGGCCGGGAAGCCGGTGCCGTTGAGCTGGACGACGCGGTTGGCCAGGTAGCAGGGCAGGTCGGTGCTCAGCTGCGGGCCGCCCTGGGCACCGGTGACGCCGGTGACGCCGGTCGGGCCGGTCGCGCCGCCCGGGCCGGTCGCGCCGCCCGGGCCGGCGGCGCCGCCCGGGCCGGTGACGCCGGCGTTCGTCGGGCTCGGTGGCACGCCGGAGGGGGCGAGCAGGCCCCCCGAGCTGAGCGGCGCGGCGTCCGCGGCGCGCCGGGAGGCAACCTGGGCGCCGGCGGGGGCGATCAGGGCCAGGCCCCACGCCGCGCACAGGGCGGCCACAGCCATGGCCACCGCTGCGCCGCCCAGCGGAAGCGCTCGTCGAGGCCTCCCCGCCGACCGCGCGTCTCTCATCGCCCGGGCAGGGTAGCGTTCGGGTGAGACGGCCTCGCTGACGCGTCCACCCGGCGCCGCCGGCCGGCTCGCGCCCCGGACGGGGTGCATGCGCGGAACACCAACTCGACGGGAGGGCCCCCAATGCCGACCTTCATCATGCTCACGACCCTCACCCCCGAGGGCGTGCAGACGGTCAAGAACAATCCCGCAGCGCATCCGCGAGGTCAACAAGGAGGTTGAGCAGCTCGGCGCGCGCGTGACCGCCCAGTGGGCCACGCTCGGCCATGTCGACTTCGTCAGCATCGTCGAGGCGCCCGACGAGAACGTCATGGCCCGCGTGTCGCTGGAGCTCAGCTCGCGCGGGAGCGGCCGCTTCGAGACGCTGACCGCGATCCCCGTTGATGACTTCATCGCCTCGCTGTAGCCGCCGGGAGGCGTGCTGATGAGGGTGCTTGTCGTCGGCGGAGGCGGTCGTGAGCACGCGATCGTGCGTGCGCTGGCGCGCTCGCCGCAGCAGCCGGAGCTGCTCTGCGCCCCGGGCAACGCCGGCATCGCCGCCGCCGCGCGCCTGATCGACGTCGCCGCCGACGACGTCGACGGGCTCGTCGCCGCGGTGGAGCGCGAGGCGGTCGACCTCACCGTCGTCGGTCCCGAGGTGCCGCTCGTCGCCGGTCTGGTCGACGCGCTGACGCAGCGCGGCCGCGCGGCCTTCGGGCCGTCCGCGGCGGCGGCGCGGCTGGAGGGCTCCAAGGCCTTCGCCAAGGAGGTCATGGTCCAGGCCGACGTCCCCACCGCCGCCTGGCGCTCGGTGCGCAGCCTGGCCGAGGGCCGCGACGCGGTGGCGGCGTTCATCGGCGACCGCGGCGTGGTGATCAAGGCCGACGGCCTCGCGGCCGGCAAGGGCGTGACCGTCGCCGCCAACGCCGACGAGGCCGACCGGGCCCTGCGCGAGATCTTCCTCGACGGGCGCTTCGGCGGTGAGGCGGCGGCCGTCGTGGAGGAGCGCCTGCAGGGCGAGGAGCTCTCGCTGCTGGCGCTGTGCGACGGCGTGCGTGCGGTGCCGATGGCACCGGCGCGCGACTACAAGCGCATCCGCGACGGCGACGAGGGCCCGAACACCGGCGGGATGGGCTCCTACTCGCCCCTGCCCGACGTCGACCGCGCCGACGTCGAGGAGATCATCGCCCAGGTGCACCAGCCGATCGTCGACCTGATGCGCAGCCAGGGCACGCCCTTCCACGGTGTGCTGTACGCCGGGTTGATGCTGTCGCCCGGCGGCCCCCGGGTGATCGAGTTCAACGTCCGCTTCGGCGACCCCGAGACCCAGGCCCTGTTGCCACGCCTGCGTTCGGATCTGCTCGCCCTGTGTGTCAGCGCGTCGCAGCCCGGCGGGCTCGGCGATACGGCGCTGCAGTGGTCGGCGTCCTGGGCGGTGACCATCGTGCTGGCCAGCGCCGGTTATCCGGAGGGCTCCTCCAGCGGGGATCCCATCAGCGGCCTGGACGACGTCCCGGAGGGGATCGAGGTCACGCACGCGGGCACCGCGCTGCGCGACGGGCAGCTCGTCACCGCCGGCGGGCGGGTGCTCAACGTCACCGCGCTGGGCGCCGACGTCGGTGCGGCGCGCGCGGCCGCGTATGCTGCCGCCGACATGATTCGATTCCCGGGAATGCAGATGCGCCGCGACATCGCCCTGTCGGCATTGCGCCGGTCCGCGGCGCTGGCCGAGGAGCGGGCATGACCGATCCCGCCGCGCTCGCCTCCGAGGAGGCTCAGGTCGCGCAGGAGCTCGACGAGCTCGACGCCGGCACCCCGCTCGTCGGCATCGTCATGGGCTCCAAGAGCGACATGGACGCGATGGCCAAGGCGGGCGAGGAGCTCGGCACGCGGGGGATCATGCACGAGGTGCGCGTGATGTCCGCCCACCGCGAGCCCGACGTCGTCGCCGACTACGCCAAGAACGCGCGCCTGCGCGGCCTGCGCGTGATCATCGCCGGGGCCGGCATCTCCGCCGCGCTGCCCGGCGCGGTCGCCGCCCACACCGACCTGCCGGTGATCGGCGTGCCGCTGTCGGGCCGACTCACCGCCGCCGGCGGCCTCGACGCGATCCTCTCGATCGTGCAGATGCCGCCGGGCGTGCCGGTCGCCTGCGTCGGCCTGGACAACCCGCGCAACGCGGCGATCCTGGCCGCGCAGATCCTGCAGGCCTAGCGCCGGGCGCATGATCGAGCGTTACACCCGCCCCGAGCTCGGCGACCTCTGGACCGACCAGGCCCGCATGGAGGCCTGGCGGCGCGTCGAGGTGGCGGCCGCCGAGGAGCTCCCGGCGCTGCTGGGTGACGGTCGCGGTCCGTCGCCGGAGGAGCTCGAGGCGATCCGGGCGGCCACGTTCACCGTCGGCGCGGTCAACGAACGGGAGAAGGAGACCGATCACGACGTCGCCGCGTTCGTGGACGTGCTCGCCGCCGCGGCCGGTCCGGCCGGTCGCTGGATCCACTTCGGGCTGACCTCCTCCGACGTGCTCGACACCGCCCTGGCCCTGCAGCTGAAGGCGGCCGGGGAGGTCATCGTCGGCAGCATCGCGGGAGTTCGTGGCCGCGCTGGTCGCCCGCGCCCGCGAGCACCGCGACACGCTGTGCGTCGGGCGCACGCACGGGGTGCACGCCGAGCCGACGACGTTCGGGATCAAGCTGGCCGGCCTCGCGCTGGAGGCGGACCGCAACACGCGCCGGTTGGCCGAGGCGTTCGAGCAGGTCGCGGTGGGCGCCCTGTCGGGCGCGGTCGGCACCTACTCGGCCACCGATCCGGCCTTCGAGGCCCGCGTGCTGGCGCGACTCGGCCTGGCCCGCGAGGCCGTCTCCACGCAGGTCGTGCCCCGCGACCGCCACGCCCAGCTGCTGCAGGCGATCGCGCTGGCCGGTGCCGGTCTCGAGCGCTTCGCCACCGAGGTGCGCCACCTGCAGCGGACCGAGGTGCTCGAGGCCTCCGAGCCTTTTCGCGCCGGCCGCCAGAAGGGCAGCTCGGCGATGCCCCACAAGCGCAACCCGATCATCACCGAGCGCATCTCCGGGCTGGCCCGGGTGCTGCGAGGCAACGCGCAGGCCGCGGTGGAGAACGTGGCGCTGTGGCACGAACGCGACATCTCGCACTCCGGCGCCGAGCGCGTGATCCTGCCCGACTCGACGATCCTCATCCACTACATGCTCGGCCTGGCCACGCGCGTGGCCGGCGGGATGACCGTCGATGTGCAGCGCATGGCGGCCAACCTCGAGCTGACCCATGGCGCCCTGTTCTCCCAGCGGGTGCTGCTGGCGCTGGTGGCGTCCGGTCTGGAGCGCGACGAGGCCTACCGGATCGTGCAGGAGGCCGCCCAGCGCGCCTGGGCCGAGGGGGTCCCGCTGCGCGAGCTGCTGGCCGCCGACGAGCGCACGCGGGCGCTCGATCTCGACGCGATCTTCGACTACGCGCACTTCACGCGTCACGCCGGCGAGATCGTCGGGCGCCTGGACGAGATCGCCTGACGCGCCGGCGGCGCTACTTCTTCTTGGCCTTCTTCTTCGCCGGCACCGGGCGGGTGATGGTGACCGTGGCCAGGCGCAGCGTGCGCCCCGTCGAGGTGACGCTCAGCCCGACCGGCATCTTCGTGTGCGAGCGCAGCAGGGCGAGCCCGGCCGCGTTGAGGTAGACGCTCAGCGTCGTGTGCGCGCGGGCGGCCAGCGTGACGTGATTCGCGCCGATGACGACGTGCTTGTAGGTGTACTTGACCTTCGCCGGGGACTTGGCCAGCGTGGCCACGACCTTCTTGCCCTGGAGCTTCTCGTCCACGACGAGCTGCGCGTTGGCGGCGACGCACTTGACGGTCTGGATGCACTTCAGCGACACCAGCGCGCGACCGGCGCCGCCGCTGACCGACAGGACGGTGGCGTAGTAGCGCGAGCCGGAGGAGCCGCCGCCGGTGGAGCCGGGCGGCCCGCCGTTGGCGCCGCTGCCCGAGCCGCCGCCCGAGCCCGAGCCCGAGCCCGAGTCGGAGGCGACGGGGACCCCGCCGAACACGAAGGACTCGCCCTGCGACGTCGCACTGTTGATCGTCGCCGCATCGGCGCCGATCGCCAGCGTGCCTCCGGCGACCGCGATAGCCGTGCCGAACTGGTCACCGACGTTCCCCGAGCTCTCGGTCAGCTCCGTGGCCGGGGCCGCGCTCGACCAGCCGCCCGACGGCTCGATGAAATCGTAGACCGCCCCCTGATTGGCGTTCGCGCCGACCATCGCCGTTGGCGCGCTGGCGAAGATCAACGGGCCGGAGATCGACACCGCGGAACCGAACGCGTCGCCGACGGCGCCGTTGGGCTCGGTCAGGAAGGCCGAATCGGTGGCGTTGGCCCAGGCGCCCGAGGACGGGCGCGCGAAGATGTACACCGCGCCCTCCCCGGCGTTCGAGCCCACGGTCGTGCCCTGCGCGCCGGCGATCACGGTGTCGCCGAACACGCTGACCGACTGGCCGATGCCCTGTCCCTGGCCGGGGGTGGGGGAGCCCGCCGGGCACGTGCTCACCGTCGTCGGGTCGCAGGCGCTCAGCAGCGCCGTCTGGGTGCCGTCCGCCCAGCCCCCCGAGGGCTCGGCGAACACGTCGACCTGGCCCTCGAGGTTGTTCGACAGCGGCGCCCCGGCCGCGATCGTCGAGCCGTCGATGGCGACCGCGAAGCCAAGGCCGTTCAGGCCCGGAGCGCTCGTGGTCAGCGTCGCCGCCGGGCTCTCGCTCGCCCAGCCGCCCGACGGCTCGGTGTACACGTAGGCCGAGCCGGAGTAGTAGACCGACAGCGGGGCTCCCACCACGACCGTCGAGCCCGACGCGGCGACCGCGTAGCCGAACTCGTCGCCGGCGTTCGCGCTCGGCTCGGTCAGCACGCCGGTCTCGTTCTCGCTCGCCCACCCGCTCGCCGGCTCGTTGAACAGGTACACGGCGCCCGACTGCACGCCACCGACGGTGGCGCCCGGGGCCCCGGCGAGCACGGTGTTGCCGGAGATCGCTACCGACGTTCCGAGCGTGACGCCCGTCGCGGGGGCGGCATTGGTCAGCTTGATCGCGCTGCTCACGCTGGTCCAGCCCCCGGCCGGCTCGCTGAACAGGTACACCGCGCCGGCATCCGACTGCCCGCCGACGGTGGCGTTCGCGGCGCCGATGGCGATGGTCGTGCCCGAGATGGCGATGGCATTGCCGAGCCCGTCGCCCGACTGGCCATCGGCGGCCAGCAGCGTGCCGGCCTGCATGATCGGGTCGATCACCACGACGCCCCGCGCGCCGGCGGAGCGGACGTGCAGCACCACGCTCGAGCCGTGCAGGGTCATCCACGCGGGCAGCGTGCGCCCGGTGGCGTCGACGGCGCGCAGGCCGTCGTAGCGCAGCGCGAGCCGGTGGCCGGACAGCAGGTCGAGGCCGCCGCGCGCAGCGCGGGCGAGCAGGCCGCCGCTCGCGTGCAGGGTGAGCGCCACGGTGAGCGTGCGCGTAACCGCGGCGGCGGCCCGCGAGACGGTGAAACCCTGCTCGAGGCCGAGCGGCCCGTTGGCGTACCACTCCGTCACCGCGCCGCGCGCGTACGACACGCGGTTCGCCCACGCTCGCGGCGCTGCGGTGGCCGCCGCGATCGGGCGTCCGTCGGCGCGCACGCCCTGCAGCGACATCCGGACCCGCCCGGCGGCCGTCGCCACCGTCACGCCCCCGGCGGCGAACCGCAGTGACAGGTGCTGCGCGCCGTTGTGTGCCGTCAGCGCGGTGCCGGTGGCGGTCGCCCAGTAGGTGGACTGGTCGGCCCCGATGCCCCGTGAGATGGCCAGACGCTCCAGCGACGTCAGCCGTGCCCAGTCGCCGGAGCGAGAGCTGACCACCCCGCCGGGCGGTGACGAGGGGCCGTCCAGGCGTGACACCGAGGCGCGGGGAGCGAGCACCGCCGCCGAGAGGAGCAGGATGGCGAGCGCCGCCGCGGGCAAGGCCCGGCGGGTGTGGCGGTCGACCCGACCCGTGACGGGCGCGGATTCCACGCCGGTGACGCTGGCCACCGCGGTGCACTGTTGCATCTGGACGTTCCCTCCGTCGTGGCGCCGGCGCCTGACCCAGTCGCGCCGAAGCCGGGAATTATGAAGCATTACTAGGGGATTTCGGCCCCGGCGATGTAACCCTTGAGATACCCGTTCGTTGCGCGGGCGATCGGGCGGCGACGAGCGCCGTCTTCGTCGATAGCATCACGGCGGTGACCACAGACACGCTCGAGCTGCCGCTGCTGTCCGCCGGGAAGGTGCGCGAGATGTACGACCTCGGGGATCGCGTCCTGATGGTCGCCTCGGATCGCATCTCGACCTACGATGTCGTGCACCCGACGCTCATTCCCGGCAAGGGCGCGGTGCTGACCGGGCTGTCGGTGTTCTGGTTCGGGCTCACCGAGCAGATCATCCCGAATCACCTCGTGTCGACGACCGAGGACGTCCCGGCGGAGGTGCGCGGCCGTGCGCTGGCCGTCGAGAAGCTGCAGATGCTGCCCGTCGAGTGCGTCGTGCGGGGCTATCTGTCGGGGTCGGGCTGGAAGGACTATCAGGCGACGGGCGCGGTCTGCGGCATCGGGCTGCCGGCCGGGCTGCGCGAGTCCGACCGCCTCCCCGAGCCGATCTACACGCCGGCCACCAAGGCGCAGATCGGCGATCACGACGAGAACATCGACTTCGAGGCGACGGTGAGCGCCCTCGGCGATCTGGGGCTGGCCGAACGGCTGCGCGACGTCTCGATCGCCATCTACTCCCGCGCCGCCGAGCACGCGCTGGAGCGCGGGATCATCCTCGCCGACACCAAGTTCGAGTTCGGTCTCGACGCCGGCGGCACGCTCACGCTCGGCGACGAGGTGCTCACGCCCGACTCCTCGCGCTTCTGGCCCGCCGACCGCTACGAGCCCGGTCGCCCTCAGCCGAGCTTCGACAAGCAGTACGTGCGCGACTGGGCCGCCGGCACCGGCTGGGACAAGTCGCCGCCGGCGCCGGCGATCCCCGACGAGGTGGTCGCGCGCACCCGCGAGCTGTACGCCGAGGCCTACGAGCGCATCACCGGCGAGCCGCTGCACGCCTGGCTGGCGCGCGTCGGCGCGAGCGCCTCCGCCGACGCCCCGGCGCGGTCGTGAGGGCCCGCGTCCTGGTCCGGCCCAAGGCCGGGATCCTCGACCCGCAGGGACAGGTCGTCGAGCGGGCCCTTCCGGCGCTCGGCTTCGACGGCGTGCGCAACGTGCACGTCGGCCGTCTGGTCGAGCTCGACGTGCAGGACCCCGGACAGCTGCCGGCGATGTGCGAGCGCCTGCTGACCAATCCGCTCATCGAGGACTACGAGATCCTCGGCGAGGACGGCGCGCCGCTGGCCGCGCTTGCCCAACCGGCCGGAGGCACGCCGGGGTGAAGTTCGGCGTCGTGCGTTTCCCGGGCTCCTGCGACGAGGTCGACGCGCAGCTCGCGGCGGCACGCGTCGGCGAGGCGGTGCTGCTGTGGCACGCCGATCGCGACCTGCAGGGCGTCGACGCCGTGATCGTGCCCGGGGGGTTCTCCTACGGCGACTACCTGCGCGTGGGGGCGATCGCCCGCTTTGCCCCGGTGATGGACGCGGTCGCCGAGTTCGCGCACGAGGGCGGGCTGGTGCTCGGCATCTGCAACGGCTTTCAGGTGTGCTGCGAGGCTGGCCTGCTGCCCGGGGCGCTGCTGCCGAACACCGGCCTGCGCTTCGTCTGCCGCCAGGTCGAGCTCGAGGTCGTCAACGCGCGCACCCCGTTCACCTCCGGCTGCGCGGAGGGCGAGCGGCTCTCCATCCCGGTCAAGCACACGACGGGGCGCTACTACGCGCCCCCGGCCCTGCTGGAGGAGATGCACGCCCGGGGTCAGATCGTGCTGCGCTACGCCCCGGGGGAGAACCCCAACGGCTCGGTGCAGGACATCGCCGGCGTGTGCAACCGGGCCGGCAACGTGTTCGGCCTGATGCCGCACCCCGAGCACGCGGTCGACGCGCTCACCGGCTCGGCCGACGGCCTCACCCTGTTCGCCTCCATGGCGACGGCGAGCGCGAACGCGGATCGCCCGCTGGCTCGTGCCTGAGGCGAGCGTCCTCGGCTCCGCTCCCGGGCTGGCGCGTGCGCTGGAGCTCGGGCTGACCGAGAGCGAGTACGCGCTGATCGTGGACAAGCTGGGCCGCGCGCCGACCCAGGTCGAGCTCGCCTGCTTCTCGCTGCTGTGGTCCGAGCACTGCTCCTACAAGCACTCCAAGCAGCTGCTGCGCACCCTTCCCACCGACGGCCCGGCGCTCGTCATGGGGCCGGGCGAGAACGCGGGCGCCGTCGACGTCGGTGACGGGCTGGTGTGCGCCTTCAAGGTCGAGTCGCACAACCACCCGAGCGCGGTCGAGCCCTTCCAGGGCGCCGCGACCGGCGTCGGGGGGATCCTGCGCGACGTGTTCGCGGTCGGCGCGCGGCCGATCGCCGTGCTCGACTCGCTGCGCTTCGGCGAGCCCGACAGCGAGCGCTCGCGCTACCTGCTCGACCACGCCGTCGCCGGGATCGGCCATTACGGCAACTCGATCGGCGTGCCGACCGTTGGTGGCGAGGTCTACTTCGAGGGCCCCTACGAGCAGAACTGCCTCATCAACGCGATGTGCCTCGGCCTGGCCCCCCGTGAGCGGCTCATCCGCTCGGCCGCGGCCGGCGTGGGCAACGCGCTCATCCTGTTCGGCGCCTCCACGGGGCGCGACGGCATCGGCGGCGCGTCGGTGCTGGCCAGCGCCGAGCTCGGCGCCGACGACGCGGCCAAGCGCCCGAGCGTGCAGATCGGCGACCCGTTCGAGGAGAAGAAGCTGCTCGAGTGCTCGCTGGAGCTGCTCGATCGCGACCTGCTCGTCGCCCTGCAGGACCTCGGCGCCGCCGGCCTGACGTCCTCGGCGGCCGAGATGGCGAGCAAGGGTCAGGTCGGGGTGGACATCCACGTCGACCGCGTGCCGCTGCGCGAGCCCGGCCTCGAGCCGTTCGAGATCATGGTCTCCGAGTCCCAGGAGCGGATGCTGTGCGTCGCCGCCCCCGAACGGGTGGCCGAGGTCCTGGCGGTCTGCGAGCACTGGGAGACGCGCGCGACGGTGATCGGCGAGGTCACCGCGGGCGGTCACATGCGGGTCCTGGCCGACGGCGAGGTGGTCGGTGACATGCCGGTGGCGGCCCTGGTCGACGACTGCCCGCTGTATGACCTCGACCCGCAGGCGCCGCCCGCCCAGCTGTATCCGGCGCCCCGGCGCTCGCTGCACAGCGAGGACCCCGGCGAGGTGCTGCTCGCCCTGCTGGGCAGCCCCAACCTGGCCTCGCGCCGGCCGCTGTTCGAGCAGTACGACTGCGTCGTGCAGTCGCGCACGGCGCGCCGCCCGGCCCAGAGCGACGCCGCCGTGCTGATGCTGCATCCCGAGCGCGACGCCGGCGGCGGCGAGCCGGTGCCGGCGCTGGCCATCTCGATCGACGCCAACGGTCGCCGCGTCGCCTGCGACCCCTACCGCGGCACTGTCGAGGCGGTGCTGGAGTGCGCCGCCAACCTCGCCTGCGCCGGCGCGGAGCCGCTCGGGCTGACCAACTGCCTGAACTTCGGCAACCCGGAGAAGCCGCACATCGCCTGGCAGCTGACCGAGTCGGTGCGGGGCCTCGGCGATGCCTGCCGCGCGCTCGGCGTGCCGGTCGTCGGCGGCAACGTCTCGCTCTACAACGAGGGCGGCGAGGGCCCGATCTACCCGACCCCGGTCGTGGGGATGGTGGGGCGCCTGCCCGACGCCCGGGCCGCCGGCGGCCTCGGCTTCCTCGCCGACGGCGACCAGATCGCGCTCGCCGGGCCGTTCACGCCCGACCTGCATGGCTCCGAGCTGGCCAAGCTGGCCGGGGCCGAGCTGCCCCAGCGCCTGCCCGAGTTCGACCTCGGCGCGGTCCGCGCGGCGATCGAGGCCGTGCGCGACGCCGTGCGCGACGGCTCGCTGTCCAGCGCCCACGACATCGCCGAGGGCGGGCTGGCCGTCGCGCTGGCCGAGTGCGCGCTGGCCGGCGGCCGCGGCGCGAGCGTCGAGGTCGATCCGGCCCGCCTGACCCCCGGCCACGCCAAGGCGCTGCCGGCCCTGTTCGGCGAGTCGCCCGGTGGCTTCGTGGTGTCGGGCTCCGCGGACGCGCTGCGCCGGCTGGCGGCGCATACGACCGTCGTGACGCTCGGCGAGGTCGGCGGGTCGGCGCTGCGCATCGACGCCGGCGCGACGACGCTGTCGGCCGAGCTGACCGAGCTGCAGCGGGCGGCCGGAGCACTCGCCGCCCTGTTCGCGTGAGCGGGTCCGTCGCGGGCGGTCAAGCCACATTCCGTGCGCTCCCAGCGCACGAAAGCCCGGCGTTGACCGGCGGACCTCCTGCTAGATTGTGGGTCGGTTGCCGGTACGTCCCACGCTTCTCGGGGCGCTCGCACGCGGTGGCCATTCGCTGGGATCACGATGAGCCCTGATCACCTCGATCTCGATCACCGCGACGGACCGCGGGACGAATGCGGCGTCTTCGGCGTCTACGCGCCGGGGCACGACGTGTCGCGTCTCGCCTACTTCGCGCTGTACGCCCTGCAGCACCGCGGACAGGAGTCGGCCGGCATCGCCGCGGCCGATCACGGCGGGCAGATCATGACCCGCCGCGAGCTCGGCCTGGTCAACCAGGTGTTCAGCGAGAACGACCTGCGCACGCTGGCCGGCGACCTCGCCATCGGCCACGTGCGCTACTCGACCACCGGCTCCAACGCCTGGGAGAACTCCCAGCCGGTCCAGCGCTCGGAGGGCACGCACGGCTCGCAGCGCGAGCTCGCGCTCGCCCACAACGGCAACCTCATCAACGCCGTCGAGCTGCACGCCGAGCTGACCGAGCGCGGGGTCACGTTCTCCTCCACCTCCGATTCGGAGATCATCGCGGCCCTCATCGCCACGCATCCCGCGGAGCGCGTCGAGGACGCCATCGCCGAGGTGCTTCCGCGGCTGCGCGGCGCCTTCTCCACGGTCGTCATGACCAAGGACCGGGTCATCGCCTTCCGCGATCCACACGGTCTGCGGCCCCTTGCCCTCGGGGTCATCGACGCGCCGGCCGGCGACGGCGCGCCCGCCGAGCGCGGGCCGCAGTACTGCGTGGCCAGCGAGTCGTGCGCGTTCGACATCATCGGCGCGCGGCTGGAGCGCGACGTGCGTCCCGGCGAGATGGTGTCGCTCAGCGAGCACGGCCTGGAGAGCACCCAGGTGGTCGACGGCGCCCGCCAGGCGATGTGCGTGTTCGAGCACATCTACTTCGCGCGCCCGGACTCGCGCATGAACGACCGCGTGCTGCAGGTGGTGCGCGGGCGCATGGGCGAGATCCTCGCCCATGAGGCGCCGGCCGACGCCGACCTCGTCATCCCGGTGCCCGACTCGGGCAACCCCGCCGCGCGCGGCTTCGCCCGCGCCAGCGGACTGCCCCAGGACGATGGCTTCGTCAAGAACCGCTACGTGGCCCGCACGTTCATCCAGCCCGGCCAGGAGCTGCGCAAGCACGGCCTGCGCCTGAAGTTCAACCCGCTACCCGACGTCGTGGCCGGCAAGCGCCTGGTGGTGGTCGACGACTCGATCGTGCGCGGCAACACCACCCGCCAGATCGTGCAGATGCTCCGCGACGCGGGCGCGGCGGAGATCCACATGCGCATCTCCGCGCCGCCGATCCGCCACCCCTGCCACTACGGGATCGACATGTCCACGCGCGAGGAGATGATCGCCCACGAGCGCACGCCGGCGGAGGTGGCCGCGGAGCTCGGCTGCGACTCGCTGGCCTACATCTCGCTGGGGGGCGTCTACGAGGCGATCGGCGGCCTGCGCGAGCACCATTGCGACGCCTGCTTCACCGGCGAGTACCCGCTGGACGGGACCGACTCGGCCGGCGGCAAGTACGCGCTCGAGCTGCCGCTCGTCACCGCTCGGGCCTAGGCACCGCGCCGGCATTCCTCACCGCTCGGTCGGGTTGCTCGCCGGGTCTTGACAAACGTCGGTGTGTACGAGAGGGTCCGCCGCACGGGTCCGGAGGTGCGGCTGCGCCGGCGGGCGGGACGGTCGACACGGGAGGGGTGTCATGGGGGCAAGGGTGATGGGTCGTGGCCGGCGTTGGTCCGCCCTGTTCGTGGCGGCGCTCGCCGTCCTGGCGGTCGTGCTCGTCGGCGCGACGTTCGCGGCGCCGGCGGGCGCCGACAGCGTGTGCCTGCCCCTGGTGCCGGACGTGAGCGTGTACGCCGGCCAGCAGGTGACCCTGTCCGCCGGAAGTCCCTGCCCGTCGCTGACCGGACCGACCACGGTGCAGTGGGAGAGTGCGCCCTCCGACTCGTCGGCCTTTTCGCCGATCGTCGGGGCCGACTCCGAGACGCTGACGTTCACGGCGGCGGGCGCCGAGAGCGGTGAGCTGCTCGAGCCGGTGTTCACGAGCGCCAGCGGATCGGCCGTCGGGCAGGAGTACGGCGTGGACGTGCTGGCGCTGCCGACGGTGGCGAGCCAGACGGTGACAGCGGGTGACACCGCGACCCTCACGATGCAGGGGGATCTCGGGATCGCCTCGGCCGTCCAGTGGCAGGAGTCCACCGACGGTGGCGTGACCTGGTCGGACGACACGACCGACGCCGGAGCGACGACCGACACCCTCACCGTGGCGGACACGAGCTTCTCCGAGGACGGCGAGCAGTTCCGGGTGCAGATCACCGACTCCTACGGATCCGTGGACACGGCGCCGGCGACCCTGACCGTGACGTCGATCGGGGGCAGCGTCCCCGTGATCACGTCGCAACCGACGAGCCAGACGGTGATGTGCATCGACACCCCGGCGACCTTCACCGTTGCGGGGACGGGCATCCCCACGCCGACGGTGCAGTGGCAGGTCTTGACCGCCGGCAGTGTTACTTGGACCGACGACACCACCGACGCCGGGAACACCACGGACACGCTGACGGTGTCGGACCCGATGGTGGCGCTCAGCGGGAACCAGTATCGCGCGGTGCTGACCAACGCGCAGGGCAGCGTGACGTCGAACGGCGCCGTGCTCACCGTGGACGCCGGCCCGCCCATCACCACGGAGCCGCTCAGCACCAGCGTCGCGGCCGGTGGGAGCGCGAGCTTCACCGCGGCGGCGCCGTGCTACGCCTTGGGCACGGTGCAGTGGCAGGTCTCGACGGACGGCGGCGCCACATGGGCCAACGACACCACCGATGCGGGAGCCGCCACGGATACGTTGACCGTCTCGCCCGTGACGTCGTCGGAGAACGGCGACCAGTATCGGGCCCTCTTCTCCTACTCCACGAGCACGGTGACGACCAGTGCGGCCACGCTGACCGTCGGTGCCCCGCCGGTGATCACCGAGCAGCCGGGCAGCGCCAACCCGTGTCTGGGGCTGACCGTGACGCTCACCGCGGCGGCGTCCGGCACGCCCTCACCGACCGTCCAGTGGCAGGTCTCGACCGATGGCGGCTCGACGTGGACGGACGACACCACCGACACCGGGGCGACGACCGACAGCCTGACCCTGGTCGGCTCTCAGAACACCGACTCGCGCGAGTACCGGGCGGTCTTCACCAACGTGTTCGGCAGCACGGCGAGCAGCGCGGCGGAGATCTTCGTCGACTACCCGCCACCCGTCTCCGCGCTGCCGTCCAACCCACAGGTGCTCGCCGGACAGAGCGTCACCTTGAGCGTCGCCTACGGGGGCAGCTGCTACACGGCGCTGCCGGTGCAGTGGCAGGTGTCACCGAGCGGGTCCACGGCGTTCACCGACATCGCCGGCGCCACGTCGACCACCCTGACGATCCCCGATACGACCGTCTCGGAGAGCGGCAACCGCTACCAGCCGCAGGTCGGATCCGCGACGACCGGGGTGCTGGTGTACCCGGCGACGCTGACCGTGCTGGCGGTGCCGGCGCCGGCCAGCCAGACGGTCGCGCCCGGCGCGACGGCGACGTTCTCGGCCGCGCCCGGTGGGGCCGCGCTGCCCGGCGGCTGGTCGATCCAGTGGCAGGTATCGACCGACGGCGGCGCGACGTGGTCCAACGACAGCGCCGACGGCGGGGCGACGACGGAGACCCTGTCGGTGGCCGGCGTGACCGCCGCCCAGAGCGGCGATCAGTTCCGCGCCGCGATCACCGATCCGGCCGGCACGGTCGACACCCCGCCGGCCACGCTGACGGTGAAGGCGAGCAACGCACCGGTGGTCTCCGGCGTGTCCCCGAACAGCGGCGGCCCGTTCTCGATCGTGCTCATCTCGGGCACCAACCTCTCGCACGCGACCGCGGTGAGCTTCGGCTCGGGGCACCGGGCGTTCTTCCTGGCGCTGTCGAGCCGGCTGGTCATCGCGCTCGCGCCGCCGCACGCGGCGGGCGCGGTCGCTGTGACCGTGACCACGCGGGTGGGGACGAGCGCGACGTCGAGCGCCGACCAGTTCACCTACCGCTGAGCGGGGCGGCGGCGGGCCGCCGCCGCCGTCGCGACGCCTAGGACAGATCGAGGACGGTGGTGGACCGCGCCGAGCGCGGCAGCCCGTCGCGCACGTTCTCGTACGGCCGGTGCGCGATCAGCTCGGCGCCGCCGCGCCGGGAGAGATGCGCGGTGGCGAGCGCGAAGGCGCCGCAACAGAGGGTCAGGAGGGTGATGAACATCGGCAGTTCACCTCGGCGATCGGATCGTGGGATTGCGAGGTACTGTCGGTACGGGCCGCACCCGCCTCCCTCGAGGACGCGGTCGGCATCGGCACACACATGGGATAGCTCGGATCGGACCGGCGGTGTGTGAGGAGGGTCACACGGGGCCGGGCGTGTGGTTTCACGGTTCGTGGGGCCGCGCCAGGGGGTGTCCGACGTTTCTGTGCCTATAGAGGGGGTTTTGTCGGACACCCCCCGCTTCGGGCTGCCGACCAGGCCTGGTCGTGCGCCCCGGTCCGTGGGGGGCGCGCGCACGGGACCGCCTGCACTCAAATCGCCAGTCGACGCGGCGCGCGTGCCCGGCGCCTCCCGCCGCCCGGTTCCGGGCGCCTGCGACCCCCGCCCGTGCGGCTATCGTCCCGCCGGTCATGCCGCCGGCCGCCAGCCCCCTGAAGATCGCCGTGCTCGTCTCGGGCACCGGCACCAACCTGCAGGCGCTCATCGACACCGTGCACGGCCGCGAGGCCGAGATCGTCGCGGTCGCCTCCAGCCGCGAAGATGCCCCCGCCCTCGCCCGGGCCGCCGACAAGGGCGTTCCCACCGCCAGCTTCCCCCGCCCCGCCTACCCCGACCGCGCCCAGCGCGACGCGGCCCTGGCCGACTGGGTCGCGGGGCAGGGGGCACGGCTCGTCGTTCTCGCCGGCTACATGGAGCTCCTGGGCGACGACTTCCTGGCCCGGTTTCCGTCCGCGGTGATGAACGTCCATCCCTCGCTGCTGCCCGCCTTCCCCGGCCTGCACGCCATCGAGCAGGCGCTGGCCTACGGCGTGAAGGTGTTCGGCGTCACCGTGCACTTCGTCGACGGTGGCGTCGACAGCGGACCGGTCATCCTGCAGGGCAGCGTCGAGCTGGACGATCCCGGCGCCCCGGAGGACGTCCTGGCGGCGCTGCGCCCGATCGAGCATCGCCTCCTGCCCGAGGCGGTGCGCCTGTTCGCCCGCGGCGCGCTGTCGCTCGACCCGGCCAACCCGCGGCGCGTCCTCGTGGCGCCCTGACGCCCACCGGCGGGGTAGGCTCTGTGGTGATGCCGCCAGACGTCGACGCCACGACCGACGTGCCCCACGCGGTGGAGCGCGCCGCGCCGGGCGAGGTGCGGGTCGCGCGGGCGCTGCTGTCGGTCTCGGACAAGACCGGCATCGTGGCGTTCGCCCGCGGCCTGCAGGAGCTCGGCGTGGAGATCGTCTCCACCGGGGGCACGGCGCGCGAGCTGGCCCGGGCCGATCTGCCGGTCCGCGCGATCGAGGACTTCACCGGCTTCCCGGAGATGATGGACGGCCGCGTCAAGACGCTTCACCCGCGCCTGTACGCCGGGCTGCTGGCCGTGCGCGACAACGACGAGCACGTCAGCGCGGCGGCGGCACACGAGATCGAGCCGGTCGACCTGGTGTGCGTCAACCTGTACCCCTTCGAGCGCACCGTCGCGCGGGGCGACGCGAGTGACGCGGAGATCATCGAGAACATCGACATCGGCGGCCCGACGATGATCCGCGCCGCCGCCAAGAACCACGCCTTCGCGGCGGTTGTCGTCGACCCCGCCGACTACGACGCCGTCCTGGAGGAGCTGCGCGGCGGCGACGGCCGCCTGTCGCTGCCCACCCGCGAGCGCCTGGCCGCCCGCGCGTTCGCCACCACGGCGCGCTACGACGCGGCGATCTCCGCCTGGTTCGCGCGCCGCGAGGGCGAGGACTTCCCCGCCCAGGAGGCCCGCGTGTACGAGAAGGCGCTGGACCTGCGCTACGGCGAGAACCCGCACCAGCGCGCCGCCTACTACGAGCAGGTCGGCGCGCCGCGCCATCTGCTCGCCGGCGTGCGCCAGCGCTACGGCAAGGAGCTGTCGTTCAACAACCTGCTCGATCTGAGCGCCGCCCGCGAGCTCGTCGAGGAGTTCGACGCGCCGGCTTGCGCGATCGTCAAGCACAACAACCCGTGCGGGACGGCGGTCGCGGCCAGTGGCCTGGAGGCCTACCAGCGGGCGTTCGCGACCGATCCGACCAGCGCGTACGGCGGCGTGATCGCGCTCAACACGCCCGTCGACCAGGCGTTCGCCGAGGTGCTCAACCGTCAGTTCATCGAGGTGCTGTTCGCGCCGTCGTTCAGCGACGAGGCCCTGGAGGTGTTCACCTCGCGCAAGAACGTCCGCCTGCTCGAGCTCGAGGACGCCGGCGCCCCGCCGCCCGCGCTCACCGCCGAGCTGGAGGCCAAGCCGGTCCTCGGCGGCATCCTGCTGCAGGACCGCGACGCGGTCACCGAGACGCGCGAGGACATGACCGTCGTGACCGCGCGCGCGCCCAGCGAACAGGAATGGGCCGACCTGCTGTTCGCCTGGCGCATCTGCCGCCTGGTGCGCTCCAACGCGATCGTCATCGCCCAGGGTGAGGCCACGGTCGGCATCGGCGCCGGCCAGATGAGCCGCGTCGACGCGGTCGAGATCGCGATCAAGAAGGCGCGCGAGGCCCAGCCGGACCGGCTCGCCGGCTCGTCGCTGGCCTCCGACGCCTACTTCCCGTTTCCCGACGGTCCGCAGGCGGCGATCGACGCCGGCGTCACCGCGATCATCCAGCCCGGCGGGTCGATCCGCGACGAGGAGGTCATCGCCGCCGCCGAGCAGGCCGGCATCGCGATGGTGACGACCGGCCGCCGGCACTTCCGCCACTAGGCAATCGGCGCGGTCGCCCGGTTGGCGCCGACGCCGCCAATTTGGAAAAAGGAGCATTCGAGTGGACATGCAAGGACGAGTCGCGCTGGTGACCGGCGCGGCGAGCGGACTTGGGCACGCGACGGCGCGGGCGCTGTCCGAGGCCGGCGCCGCGGTGGTGGTGGCCGACGTCGATCGCGACGGCGGTGAGCGCGTCGCCGCGGAGCTCGGCGGGAGCTTCGTCGCCACCGACGTCTCGGACCTCGACGCCAACCTCGCGGCGGTGGCCTTCGCGGTGGAGCGCCATGGGGGGCTCGACTACGCCTTCCTCAACGCGGGCGTATCCACCGGTTGCGGCGTCGGGGATGACTTCGACCTCGCTCTCTACCGGCGCGCGATGGGCGCCAACCTCGACGGCGTCGTGTTCGGCACGCACGCGGTGCTGCCGGCGCTGCGCGCGCGCGGGGGCGGCGCGATCGTGGCCACCGCCTCGCTGGCCGGCCTGACCGCGGTGCCCTTCGACCCGCTGTACGCGGCCAACAAGCACGCCGTCGTCGGCCTCGCCCGCTCGCTCGGCCCCGGCCTGGCCGGCGAGGGCATCCGCTTCAACGCGGTCTGCCCCGGCTTTGCCGAGTCGCAGATCATCGCGCCGATCCGCGAGGCCCTGCTCGAGCAGGGCGTTTCGATCATCCCGGCCGAGACGGTGGCCGGCGCGGTGATGACCCTGTTCGCCGGCGACATGACCGGCGAGTGCTGGTTCGTGCAGCCCGGTCGCGAGCCGGAGGCGTTCGCGTTTCGGCAAGTGCCGGGGCCGCGCGAGGGACCCCGAGCCTCACTGGACCTGTAGGGACCGCGGGTGGCGACCGGCTGACGCCTGGACCGGTTGTCCAGCCGCGGCGGTCCAGATGTTCGCCGCCGGTCGAGAGCGGCGGCGTACCGGCGCCGGTAGCGTCCGGGGCATGAGCGTCTCCACCGCCACCGCGCCCACGCGCGACTTCGACGACGACGAGGCGCTGCTGGGCGACCTGCTCGCCGAGGTCATCCGAGCCGATCCCCACGAGGGTGCGTTCGCGCTGCATGAGCGGACGGTGGCGCTGGCCGCCCGGGCCCGCGCCGGGGACGAGAGCGCCGCCCGCGAGCTGGGCGATTTGGTGGCGAGCCTGGACGTCGAGTCGGCCGAGGTGCTCGTGCGGTCGCTGACGCGCTGGTTTCAGCTCGTCAACCTGGCCGAGTCCAACGACCGCATTCGCCGGGTGCGCGCCGACGAACGGGCCCGCGCTCCGGCGCCGCGCTCGGGGTCGCTGCGCGAGGCGGTGCGCGACCTGGCGGCGGCGGGGGTGGACGCGGCGCGCCTGGCCGAGCTGCTGGCGGGAGCCGAGCTGCGGCTCGTGCTCACCGCCCATCCCACCGAGGCCCGCCGGCGCACGACGCTGGAGAAGCTGGCCCGCGTGTTCGCCCGCCTGCGCGACCTCGACGAGCGTCCGCCCGACCCCGAGGCCGACGCGCGGACCCGAGCGCGCCTGAGCGCCACCATCCAGGAGCTGTGGGGCTCGGACGAGCTGCGGGTCATGGCCCCGACCGTGCTCGACGAGGTGCACACCGGCCTGGTCTACTTCGTCTCCACGCTGGCCGAGACGGTGCCGCTCGTCTACCGCGACCTCGAGCAGGCGATCGCCGAGTCCTACCCGGACGCCGAGGTGCCCGTCGCCCCGTTCCTGCGCTTCGGCTCCTGGATCGGCGGCGACCGCGACGGCAACCCGTCGGTCACGCCGTCGGTGACCGTGCAGGCGCTCGAGCTGATGCGCGAGCAGTGCCTGCGCTTCCTCGAGGCTCGGGTCGAGCTGCTCGCCGGCCGGGTCTCGCTGTCCGAGCGGGTGGTCGGGGCCGCGCCGGGCCTGGCGGAGCTGCTGGCCGACGGCCGGGCGCGTTTCCCCGAGCTGGCGCGCGAGCTGCTGGATCGCAACGCCGGCGAGCCCTACCGGCAGGCGTTCACGTTCATGCGCGAGCGCGTGCGACAGACGCGGGCCGGCGCCGAGCACGGCTACGCCTCGCCGGATGATCTGCTCGCCGAGCTGCGGGTCGCCGATGCGGCGCTCCGGGCCGGCGGGGCGGCGCTGGCCGCCGACGGCGACCTGCGCGACGTCATCCGCCAGGTCGAGGTGTTCGGCTTTCACTTCGCGCGCCTGGACGTGCGTGAGCACGCGCGCCGCCACCGCGACGCCCTGCACGACATCTTCGCCACGCTCGGCGTGCACGACAACTACCGGGACGCGCCGGCCGCCGAGCGCTGCGAGCTGCTGTGCGCCGAGATCGCCAGCCGCCGTCCGCTCGTGCCGACCGACATCGAGGGCTTCGCGGCGGCCACGCAGCAGGTGCTGCGTACGTTGCGCATGATCCGCGCGGCGCTGGCCGGGGAGCATCGCGGGGCCATCCAGTCCTACATCGTCTCGGGCACCGAGGGCCCGGCCGACCTGCTCGAGGTGCTCCTGCTGTGCAAGGAGTGCAGCCTCACCGCCGCCGGCGGGGCCGGCGCCCAGCTGCGCATCGTGCCGCTGTTCGAGGCCGGGGACACGCTGGCCGCGGCGGCCGAGACGATGAACGATCTGCTCGGGCGCGAGGTCTACCGCACCGCCCTGCGCGCGGTCGGCGACGAGCAGGAGGTGATGGTCGGCTACTCGGACTCCAACAAGGACGTCGGCTATGTCGCCTCGGGCTGGGCCACCTACCGCGCGCAGCTCGCGGTGGCCGACGTGATGCGTCGCCACGGCGTGCGCTGGATCTTCTTCCACGGTCGGGGCGGCGCGGTCGGCCGGGGCGGCGGGCCCACGAGCGCGGCCATCCGCGCCCTGCCGCCGGGCACCGTGAACGGGCGGCTGAAGACGACCGAGCAGGGCGAGGTCCTGGCCACCAAGTACGGCACGGGTGCCGTGGCGCACCGCGAGCTCGAGCTGGCGGCGAGCGCCGTGCTCGCCTCGGCCGGCCCGGCCGGCGAGAGACCGGCGACCGAACGGCACGCTCGGATGGAGTCGGTCATGGACGCCATGGCCGCCCGCTCGGCCGCCGTCTACCGCGCGCTCGTGCACGACGACCCGGATCTCGTGCGCTGGTTTGAATGGGTCACTCCGGTCGACGAGATCGCCCGGCTGCGCCTCGGCTCGCGTCCGGCCAAACGGCGGGCCGAGGGCGGCATCGACGACCTGCGGGCGATCCCCTGGGTCTTCTCCTGGACGCAGACCCGCATCATCCTGCCCGCCTGGTACGGACTGGGCAGCGCGCTGGCCGGCGCCCGCGCCGACGTCGGTCTGGACTTCCTGCGCGAGATGGCGGCCGAGTGGCCGTTCTTCTCCGCGTTGCTCTCCAACGCGGAGATGGCCTGCGCGAAGGCCGACCTGCACATCGGCCGCCGCTACGCCGAGCTGATGCCCGACGGTGAGGCGCGCGAGCGCATCTGGTCGCTGATCGAGACGGAGTTCGCCCTGACCGAGCGGGAGCTGACGCTCGTGCGAGACCAGTCGGAGCTCCTTGACCACGAGCCGCACCTGCAGGCCTCGATCGCGCGTCGCAACCCGTACGTGGATCCGCTGTCGTTCATCCAGGTCGACCTGCTGCGGCGGCTGCGGGCGGCCTCGCAGCACGACGGCGACGCGCCGCCGGACGGCCTGCGCCGGCTCAGCCTCCTGACCATCAACGGCATCGCCGGCGGCCTGCGCAACACGGGGTAGGGTCGCCCCGCCAGACCTCCCCGGCGCCCGCCGCGCGCGCCCGCCCCTACCCCGCGACGGTCGGCGAGGTCCCCAGCACCGCGCCCGACGCATCCAGCGCGCGGACCGCCACCTGTGGCCCGCCGCTCGCGACGTGGATCGTCGTCTGGAAGCTCTGCCGCGGCGCGCTGCCGACCGGAACAAGCCCGCCCGCCGGCCCCGCCAGCACCTGCCAGGAGGCCACCTGCGTCGCCCCGTTCCAGCTGGCCTGCACGGTCAGCCCGCTGCCGCTGTGCGTGACGGCGATCGCCGGCGGGGTGGTCGGGTGGCCCTGCCACGGCGACAGGTAGGTGCGGAAGTCCTGGACGTTCTTGCCGAGCGTGGCATCGAAGAGCACGTGACCGGCGGCGTCGTACTCGGTGAAGTTGGGCAGGCCGCCGTAGCCCATCAGCCAGTTGCCGCCCGGCAGGGTGAGCAGGTTGCCCTGACTGGAGGCCAGCAGGACATGGGTCGGATTGACGAACTGCTTGACGAGCGTGACCGTGCGGGCCGAGAAGTCGGGCCGCAGGAGCAGGCCGCGGGACTGCTTCTCCTTGGGAGGATCGGAGCCGTTGTCGAACACCGAGATCAGCCCGCCGGGCTGCCACTCGGCGTCGTGCTGCCAGTAGAAGCGCGCGCCGGCGCCCTGGTGCAGCGTCGAGCGCGGCCCGATCTCGAAGCGGAACGCCCCGGTGTGCTGGTCGATGTCGTAGATCGTCCACGTGTTGCGCGCCGAGACGAGCACGTCGCCCGACGGGCCCGGGTCGACGGAGTTGATGTGCAGGTAGTCGAACGGGTAGCTGCCGGCCGGCACCCCGTTGTAGGAGTCGCCGATCGGGATGTGCCCGAGCGCGTGCCACTCCCACATGACCAGACCGGTCTTGACGTCGACCTCCTCCACGATGGAGTCCTCGAGGATCCCGCTGGCGGAGCCGTGCCAGCGGCTGAGGTCATAGTGGATGGGATCGAAGATGTCGAACCACGCCGTGCCGTTGGCGCCGAGGCGGATCTCGTGCAGGTCGGCGTGGTACCCGTTGCCGGCGCGCACGACCGCCACCTGCTGGTAGGAGGAGTTGTCGATCACGTCCTCGCCCTCGCCGAAGCCGACCGCGATGATCCGCCCCTGCCACCACGTGAGCACCGGTTGCCCGTCGTACTGCTGCACCTGGAAGTTCGTCGCCGAGTCCCCGGCCGGCAGGGGATGGAACCAGACAAGGTTGCCCGAGCCGTCGACGATCATCGGACCCGCAGCGCCCTCTCCCTGGTAGGGCGCCAGGAAGAAGTCGCCGGGCGTCGCCCCCGCCCTGGCCGGTGTGGTGATCGTCACCGTGGAGGGCGTCAGCGCGGGGTCGGATGCGTAGTGCTGGACCTGGGCCGGGTCGCCCGGGTTGTCGGGGAACTGCGCCTGGCTGACGGTGGCCTGGTGGGCGATCGTGAAGTCGGTCTGCACCGGCGCGCCGTTGACGGTCGCCGCCACCGTGACGTGCTCACCCGCCGTGAACGTGCCGTCGGGCAGGAAGCTCGCGCCGGTGCCGGTCGAGTAGGCCTGCAGATGACCGCCGTGCGTGCCGCTGTGCGAGCCGACCACGTGCACGCCGGTGATCGTCAGCGCGCCCGAGCCGAGGAAGCTGATCTGCGTCGTCGGCGAGGCGTCCGGCGTGCCCGGAAGCGGCGAGACGGTGACCGGGTTGGCGGCGGCCAGACGGGCGTTGTGGTTCAGCGGCGGGGCCACCGGTGCCTTCGGCGTCTGCGCGCTCGAGCTGGCGCAGCCCGCGGGGATCACGGCGGCCGCGAGCAGGAGCGCCGACCACCGCGCGCGGCGGGCCACGCGGGCGGAGCGGTGGGCGCCTGAGTGGTCCCTTTGTCCCAGATCAATCTTCGGCATTGAACTCCGGTAGCCTCGCAGACGCCCAAGCGGGAGCGCGTCGCGACGGCGATCGCGCCCCCTCTAACCGTCGCGTCGCCCCGGCGTTGCGGTGCTCTCAGGCAATTCCCAGCTTCACGACGGGGCCGTCACAGCTTGGCGCGCCGAGCATGACGGCATGACCACCACCGAGCTCCTCCAACCCCTGCGCCGCATGCCGGCCGCCGCCGCCCGCCCGCTGCGCTCCCGTCCCCGCGCCGATGCCGACAGGAGCGCGGCCGATCCGGGCTGGGCGCGCCCCGCGCTCATCGCCCTGCTGCTCGTCACGGCCGTCGCCTACCTGTGGGACCTGAGCGCCTCCGGGTACGCCAACTCCTTCTACGCCGCCGCCGTGCAGGCGGGGACCAAGAGCTGGAAGGCGCTGTTCTTCGGCTCGCTGGACTCGTCGAACTTCATCACCGTCGACAAGCCGCCCGCGTCGCTGTGGGTGATGGCGCTGTCGGGCCGGATCTTCGGCTTCAGCAGCTGGAGCATGCTCGTGCCCCAGGCGCTCGAGGGGGTGGCCGCGGTCGGGCTGCTGTACGCCGCCATCAAGCGCTGGTTCGGACCGGGCGCCGGCCTGGCCGCCGGCGCCATCTTCGCCTTCACGCCGGTCGCGGCCCTGATGTTCCGCTTCAACAACCCCGACGCCCTGCTCGTGCTGATGCTCGTCGCCGGCGCCTACTGCCTCACCCGGGCGATCGAGCGGGCCAGCACGCGCTGGATCGTGGCTGCCGGGGTGATGATCGGGATCGCCTTCCTGGCCAAGATGATGCAGGCCTTCCTCGTGCTGCCCGCGTTCGCCCTCGTGTACGTGGTGGCGGCGCCCACCGGGCTGCGCCGCCGCATCGGGCAGGTGCTCGCCGGCGGCGCCGCGCTGCTGGTCAGCGCCGGCTGGTGGGTCGCGATCGTGGCGCTGTGGCCGGCCGGCTCGCGCCCGTTCATCGACGGCTCGCCGGACAACAGCATCCTCAACCTGATCACCGGCTACAACGGCCTGGGGCGGATCTTCGGCAGCAGCGGACCCGGGCGGCGGCGGCGGTGGCGGCGCCAACTTCAGCGGCGCGACCGGTCCGCTGCGCCTGTTCAACGACCTGATGGGCGGCCAGGCCTCGTGGCTGCTGCCGGCGGCGCTGCTGGCGCTTGTGGTCGGGCTGTGGGTCGCGCCGCGGCGCGCCGCGCACCGACCGCGCCCGCGCCGGCGCTGCTGCTGTGGGGCGGCTGGCTGATCGTCACCGCGGCGGTGTTCAGCTTCGGCCAGGGCGTCATCCACACCTACTACACGGTCGCGCTGGCCCCGGCGATCGGCGCGCTCGTCGGCGATCGGCGGCGCGCTGCTGTGGCCGCACCGCCACACGCCTCGCCGCGCGCGTCCTCGCCGCGCTGGCCGTCGGCGGCAGCGCCGCCTGGGCCTACGCGCTGCTCGAGCGCACGCCCGCCTGGGAGCCGTGGCTGCGTCCGCTCGTCGTGGTCACCGGGGCGCTGGCCGTCATCGGGCTGCTTGTCGCTCCGGCGCTGGGAGGCCTGGCCCGCCGCGCGAGCCTCGCGGCGGTCCTCCTCGGGATCGTCGCGATGATGGCCGGCCCGCTGGCCTACGCGGCGCAGACGGTCACCACCGCGCACACCGGCTCGATCCCCTCGGCCGGCCCCGCCAGCGCGGGTGGCCAGGGTGGACCGGGCGGCGGCTTCGGCGGCGCCGCCGGCTTCCCGGGTGGCGCGCGCGCCGGCGGCTTCCCGGGTGCGGCGCGCGCCGGCGGTCCCCCGAGCGGCGCCGGCTTCCCCGGCGGCTCCAGCGCCGGCGGTCCGCCGCAGCGGCGGCGGCTTCCCGGGCGGCGGCACCCCGCCGACGGCGGCCGGCGGCTCCACGTCGGCGCCCCAGCTGTTCGGCCGCGGCTCCGCGGCGGGCGCGGCGGGGTCAGCCGCGCGCGGCGCGATCGGCGGTGGCGCCGGCGGGCTCGGCGGTGGCGCGGGCGCCCAGGTGAGCAGCGCGCTGACGCAGGCCCTGAAACGTGACGCCGGCCACTACCGCTGGGTCGCCGCCACGATGGGCTCCCAGAGCGCGGCCACCTTCGAGCTGGCCACCGGCGACGCGGTGATGGCGATCGGCGGCTTCAACAACCAGGGCGGCAACCTCAGCCTCGCCGCCTTCGAGCAGTACGTCGCCAAGGGCGACATCCACTACTACATCGCCTCCGGCGGTGGCGGCGGCCCCGGGCGGCGGCAACGCCTCGGCCGGCATCACCAGCTGGGTGCAGGCGCACTTCAAGGCCGAGACGATCGGCGGCCAGACGGTGTACGACCTGACCCAGGCGAAGGGCTGATGGCAGGGGGTGTGCGGCGCGCTCAGGCGCGCCGCCGCCGCGTCCGCCCCCCGGGCCCGACCACCAGGTCGAGGTCCTCGGGGCCGGTGCGATGCCCGGCCGCGCAGCGCAGCTCGGCGTGCACGGTCTCGCCGCAGCCCTGGTGGTGGAGCTCCACGGGCGCGCCCGCGGGGGCCAGCCAGCGATCGCCCCACTGCATCAGCGCCACGAGCACCGGGAGCAGGTCGGCTCCCTTCTCGGTCAGGCGATACCCCTGCCGGGTGCGCTGACCGGGCTCCTGGTAGGACTCGCGCTCGAGCAGCCCCTCGTCGACGAGCTCCTTCAGCCGCGCGGCGGCCACCGGCTGGGAGATCCCCACCCGCTCGGCGAAGTCGTCGAAGCGGGTCGTGCCGTAGAAGGCCTCGCGCAGGATGAGCAGCGCGGAGCGGGTGCTGAGCACCTCCATCGCCTTGGCGATCGAGCAGCGGTCGGCGGTCCACCCGCCGCGCGGGCTGAGCGGTCCGGTGAGTGTCACGGTGTCGTTCATATAGGAACAAGGATAGCTGACTTGCGCGCAGCTAAGTCACATGCTAGGTTCCTGACTATGCCTTCCCTAAGTCAGCAGTCAAGGACCTCCCCGCGGGCCGTGCTCGCCATCGTCTGCGCCGGCGTCGTGCTCGCCAGCCTCGACCTGTTCATCGTCAACGTCGCCCTGCCGCGCATCGCCGTCGACCTGCACACCCGCGGACTGGGCGACCTGTCCTGGGTGCTCAACGGGTACGCGATCGTCTACGCCTCGCTGCTCGTGCTGTTCGGCCGGCTGGCCGACCGCCACCGGCGCAAGTACGGCTTCCTGCTCGGGGTGGCCGTGTTCACCGCCGCGTCGGCGGCCTGCGGCGCCGCCAGCAGCGTCACCATGCTCGTCGCCTTCCGCCTCGTGCAGGCGGCCGGGGCGGCGCTGCTGACCCCGACCTCGCTCAGTCTGGTGCTCGCCGCCTTCCCGCCCGAGCACCGCTCCGGCGCCGTGCGCACGTGGACGGCCACCGGCGGCATGGCCGCCGCGCTCGGTCCGGTGATCGGCGGGCTGCTCGTGGCGGCGAGCTGGCGCTGGGTGTTCCTCGTCAACGTGCCCATCGGCCTGACCGCCCTGGTCGTCGGCTGGCGGCGCCTGCCCGAGGTGCCCGGTCAGGACATCCCGCGCCCCGACGCGCTCGGCGCCGTCCTCGTCACCATCGGGGTGGGGGCGCTCAGCGCCGGACTGGTCAAGGGCGGCGCCTGGGGCTGGGGGTCGGTCACCACCATCGGCGTGCTCGCCGCCGCCGCGGTCGTCCTCATCGCCTTCGTCCTGCGCTGCCGCACGAGCGCCAATCCGCTCGTCGATCCGGCCCTGTTCGGAGTGCGCAGCTTCTCGGGCTCGTCGCTGGTGGCGCTGCTGTTCTCGATGGCCTTCGGGGCGATGCTGCTGTCGATCGTGCTGTGGGACCAGGACGTGTGGGGCTGGTCGGCCCTGCGCACCGGTCTGGCGGTGGCCCCGGGGCCGCTGATGGTTCCCCTCATCGCCTTCCTGGTCGCCGGGCGGCTCATCGCCCGCTTCGGCGCCGGGCCGGTGATCGGCGCCGGATCGGTCCTGTTCGCCGCCGGCGCGCTGTGGTGGGCGCTGGCGGTGGGCGTGCATCCCGACTACGTGGACGGGATGCTCGGCGGCATGCTGCTCACCGGGATCGGCGTGGGGCTGACGATGCCGACGTTCGTGGCCACGGCGGCGAGCTCGCTGCCTCCGACGTCGTTCGCCACCGGCTCGGCGGTGGTCAACATGCTGCGCCAGGTCGGTCTGGCCGTCGGCGTGGCGGTGCTCGTGGCGGTGATCGGCAGCCCCGACCGCGGTGACGTGCTCAGCGCCTTCCAGCACGGGTGGCTCGTGGTGGCGGCGTTCGCGCTGCTCGGCGCCGCCGCGTCGCTGATCCTGCGTCCGCGCGCCGTGCGGGCGTCGGCCGCGGCGGTCGCGCCGGTGACCGAGCGGGCCGGGTGACGCCGCCGGCGGCGGTCGGCGAAACTGAGCGGGTGCTTCCGCTGACGCTGTCGGATCGCTGCCTGCTGCGGCTGCCCGAGCCCGCCGACGCCGAGGAGCTCTACGCGCGCATCGACGCCGATCGTGCCTCCCTGAGCGAGTGGCTGCCGTGGGCGGCCGACGAGCGCCTCGGCGATACCCGGACGTTCATCCGCGCCGCGCGAGAGCAGGCGGCCGACGATAACGGCTTCCAGGCGCTGGTGGTGTGCGACGACGCCATCGCCGGATCGGTCGGCTTCCACGCCGTCGACTGGAGGCATTCGAGCACGAGCATCGGCTACTGGCTCGGCGAGCCCTATCGCGGGCAGGGCCTGATGACGCAGGCGGTGCGCGCGCTGGTCGACCACGCGCTGACGTCCTGGGAGCTGCATCGCGTCGAGATCCGCGCCGCGGTGGACAACCGGCGCAGCCGGGCCATCCCCGAGCGGCTCGGCTTCAGCGCGGAGGGAGTCCTGCGCGAGGCCGAGCGCGTGCGGGGTCGCTATCTCGACGAGGTCGTCTACTCGATGCTGGCCTCGGAATGGCCGCCCCTGGGACCGGCGGGGGCGGACGCGCCCGGCGCTGCCCCGCCGCCTAGCCGGTGAACGGCGGCACGACCACCGCTGTCTTCGAGCTCACCCGCACGCGTGCCCTGGCCGCGTTGTTCGCGAGGTTCGGGTCGATGGAGCTGGCGCCGACCACGGCGGCGTTGACCAGCTCGCCGCGGGCTCCCGCGTCGACCGTGGCCAGGACGGCCACGCGCACGGTGCGCCCGGGGGCCATCCGGCCGATCACGCAGGCGATGATGGCGCCGGTGTGGCAGCTGCCCTGGTCGCTCGTCGCGCCGATCACGCTCAGGCCCGGCGGCGGACGGTCGGCCACCGCCACCTCGGTGGCGTCATCGGGCCCGTGGTTGACGATCGTCAGCAGGTAGGTCAGATGCTGTCCGGGTGCGGCGGTGGACGAGGAGACCTGCTTGGTCAGCGACAGGTCCGCCTGCGGCGCCACCGCCGGTGGCGGGACCGAGCCGCCGGGCGTCGTGGGCTCCGTCGGCGCCGTGGGCTCCGTCGGCGTCGGTGGCGACACCCCGAGCGTGTTCGTGAACACGCAGGCGGTCCGGGGCGACGACGGCGTCAGGTCGACCGTCGCCCGCCCGCCGGAGAACGCGACGAGCCGCCCGTCGCATTGCACGTCGGTCAGCTCCGAGGTGGCCGGCGCGGTCTCGTCGATCACGTAGCGGCCGAGCGGCAGGGGGTCGGTCGGATCGCCGTGTGCGCGCGCCGCGACGCCGGGAGTCACGGTGGTGGCCGTCTGGTGATACTCGGCCGCCGGCGGGGCGACCGGCGAGACGACGAACCCGGCGGTGCCCACCCCGTGAAGCGTGACCTTGTCGAGCGTGATCGCCCCGGCGGGGATGAGGGCGTCAGTGAAGGTGCAGTCCGCGGCGCCTCCACTCGGAAGATCGACCGTCGCCTGCGGGGAGCCGGTCGTCGTCTGCCCGTCGCAGACCGCGCGCACCACCGTCCAGTGCCCGGCGTCCGAGCTCGGCAGCGACTCCGTGACGCGGTAGCTGCCCGGTGGCAGCGACAGCGGGCCCGGCTCGGCGTCGACGGCGGTGCCGGGCACCGTGGTCGTGGCGGTGGCGTGCGTCGCCGTGCCTCCGGCTGCGGGCTCGATCGAGAAGGGGAACGCGCCAACCCCGCCGATGGAGACCTTGCGCACCGTGAGCGTGCCCGGCGGCAGCACGAAGCTGTCGGTGTAGGTGCAGGTCACGGTGTCCAGGGCGCTGAGCGTGATCGAGGCCGTCGCGCCCGACACGGCGCTCGAGCTCTTGCCGTTCTGGGAGACGCACTGCAGGCTGGTGAGCTGCCAGTTGGCGGCCGGCTGCTCGGTGACGGTCCAGGGCTCGTCCCCGGGACCCGTCTCGGCCCGGATGAACGACTCCTGGGCCGGCTGGTTGTCGCTCACGGCCAGACTGAAGTCGCCGCCGGGCGCGAACGAGACGTTCCCGTCGAAGTTGAACGTGTCGGAGGTGCCGGCCGGCGCGTTGACCTGCTTGCGCACCACGATCGTGCCGCCGGTGGGTGGCGGCTGGACGTAGTAGGCGTAGCAGAACACGTGCGTGACGCCGCTCGGGTAGCCGATCCACTCCACGTTGTCGCCGTTGAGGTTGTCGATCGCGCAGCGCAGGGCCCCGAAGGCGTACTGGCCCGGGTAGAGCTGGTTGAGGATCGGGTCCGACGGCGTCCCGCCCTGGATCCACAGGCTGTTGGGGCTCGTGGCGATCTGCGCCTGCTGGGGGGTGAGCGCGACGGTGGTGGCCCCGGCCAGCGACTGGCCGGTGGGATTGCCCTGGTCGTCGAGCAGCGGGGTCTGCGCCTGGGTGACGAGGCTCGTGTCGAACGGGTTCGTGACGATCGACAGCGAGCCCCACGGACCGCTCACCGCGCGCGTGATGTAGCCGGTGCCGAGCGTGAAGCGCCAGCCGGGCAGCGGCCGGCAGGCCGGCTGGGTGGTCTGCTCGATCGTCGGGTCGATCGGCTGGCCGGCCGAGTAGGTGGTGTCGGGCCCCAGATCGCGCAGGCTCTCCATGATGTCGTTGCGGGCCCGGTTGGCGGCGATCGAGTCGTACGTCGGGCAGACCCGGGCCGCCACGGTCAGCAGCAGGCCCGACGGGGCCGGTGTGGCGCGCGCGATGGCCGGCCGCAGCGGTAGGACCAACACCAACAGCAGCCCCGTCAGGACAGCCGTCCTGGTCGCACCGCTGTGGAGATGTTGCACCAATGGCCACCTTACGCTCATGCCTGCCGGCGTGCGGTGCGGGTCCGCCGGCCGGGCGCGCGCCCGGCGTGCCTAGCCGGAGCCGGGGCCGGAGCCGGAGTCGGGGCCGGGGCCGGAGCCGGGGCGGGGGCCGCCCGGAGGGTCGCCGGTCAGCAGCACGACCACGAGAAACACGACGAGGAGCGCGACCAGCGCCACCGCGCGCGCCGCCCCGGTCCAGATCAGCGCGGCCGTGACGATCAGGACGATGAACACCGCCGACGTCACCCGGCCCTCCCAGCTGGCCATCCGCCAGCCCCAGCCGAGGTGCAGCTTGGGGCCGAACCAAGGCTTTCGGGTCACTCGCGTGCGCACGCGACGATCCTCGCACAGGGCGCTCGACGGGCCGCCGCCGAGGCGGGCGTGCCGGGCTGGACTATGCGGCGCGAACGCGCCCGGGCTCGCGCCCGCGCCCGCGGCCGCGGCCGCGCTTGGCCTCGTACATCGCCGCGTCGGCGTGGCGGATCAGGGCGTCGATGCTTCGAGCGTCGGCCGGCCACGCGGCCCGCCCGATGCTCGCGCCGACGCGCAGCTCGCGCTCGCCGACCTCGAACGGCTTCGTGAAGGCGTCGGCCAGCCGCTGGTCCACCATGTCCACCACGGCGGGATCGGTGACGCCGACGAGCAGGACCGCGAACTCGTCGCCGCCGATGCGCGCGACCACGTCGCCTCCGCGCATGACCGCCTCGAGCCGCTGGCCGACGGCGCACAGGAGCTGGTCGCCGACCTCGTGTCCGAGCTCGTCGTTGATCGGCTTGAAGCCGTCGAGATCGATGTAGAACAGGGTGAGCGGCTTTTCGCTCTCGGGCGGGCCGTCGGTGGCGCGCGCGAGGTCGAGTCGCAGCTGTGTGCGGTTGGCCAGGCCGGTGAGGGGGTCGTGGTGCGCCTGGTGGGTGATGCTGTCCACGAGCCGCCCGTTCTCCAGGGCGGTCGTGGCGTGGGCGGCGACGCCCGACAGGCGGTCGAGCAGGTCGGGGGTGTACTTCAGGCGTTCGGGGTCGCGCATGACCGACACCGCCAGCGCGCCCAGGAAGCGCGTGTTGGACGCGATCGGCACGACGACGGAGGCGACCGCGCCGAGCTCGCCGAAGAACTGCTGCAGCTCGTCGTTGCCGCGGTGCTCGTCGACGAACACCGGCTCCTGGTCGGGATGCTCGAGCCATTGCGCCAGCAGGCTGTTCTCATCGGGGAGCAGGCTCCACTCCGGCAGCTCGCGGTCGTTGCCCTCGGCGCCGTGCACGACCCGGCGGCGGATCTCGCCGGCCCCCTCGTCCCACAGGTACACGCCGACGCGGTCGCAGTCGATCACCGACGGAATCGCGTCGGCCAGCCGCAGGGCGACCTCGTCGCTGGTGCCGGCGGTGGCGAGCGTGCGCGCGAGCTCGAGCAGCGCGCTGGCCTGCTCGTGACGGCGCTTGGCCTCGAGCAGGGCGGTGGCGGTGTCGAGCGCCGTGGCCGCGTAGCGCGCGTACACCTCGAGCAGCTCGCGCTCCTGCTCGAAGAACGTCGCGCCCTCCTCGCACATGGCCAGCAGGCGGCCGTAGGAGTGGCGGTGCGAGCGCACGGGCACCACCAGCCAGGACTCGGGCAGCTCCCAGGCCGGCGCGGTGAGGATGCGCTCGGCGCAGCTCGACGCCTCCTCCTCGCTCAGGCCCCGGTGATGCAGGTGCAGCTCTCCGCCCGCCACGGGCCGGACCGCGAGCAGATACCGCGGCGCGCGGACCTCCAGCGCGGCGCGATCGGTGATCGCGGCCAGCGTGACCTCGAGATCGCCGGCGGCGATCAGGTCCGAGGCGGTGGCGAACATGCTCTGCAGCCGCTCGGTCATCGCGTCCAGCTGCTGCTTGAGCGCCTGCTCCTGCGCCGTGTTGCTCGCCGCCGTGGCCCCCGACTGGGGGTCCCAGGTCACGCGGTAGATGCAGGCCGGGGCGCCGAGCACGGCGCAGTCGTCGTGCTCCACGGTCGCCGCCTCCAGCCCGAAAAGGATCGGCGTCTGGGTGAACAGCCCCTCCGTCCAAGCACAGTGGTGGCGACTGCGCGGGAACCCCTCGCGGTTGCGGAAGCTGAACTCCGCGTAACCTGGCCGCACCTCGAGCACCTCCTGCTCGGTGACCACGCTGAACTTGGTGGCGCTCACCGTCACGGTGCGATAGGTCTCCTCGGTGGAGCCGAGCGAGCGCAGCAGGGCGGCCACCGGCGACGCGTTCAGCCGCGCGGCCGTGGTCTCGCCGAGATGGCGGGCGAAGTGCGGATCGCGGGTGATCGCTTCACCGGCCTCCCACAGGGCCACCGCCTCCTCATGGGACACCCAGTTGCCGATGTCCAGCAGGTACTCCGGCGTGCGCTTCACGCCCGAGTCGGCCAGAAGCCGCGCGACGGCCTCGTCGCCGCCGAAGTCGTGGATGTAGGCGAGCATCACCGCCGTCATCGAGCACGAGAAGTGTGCCCCTGACGATGACGGCGCCGGGCGCTCGCCCTCGGTGCTGCCATTCCCCCGCATGATCGATACATAGATCGGCAGTTTTCGCCGCTAGCTTCAGCGCAAATGTCCACGCCGGCGCGGCGGCAAGCTCAGCTGAAGCGGATGGTCTTGTCGATCCAGCCGGAACGGCCGGTCCGCGCGCGGTAGCCGAAGCGCACCCTCTTGACCTCGAGCGAGCGGTGGTGGCGGATCCGCCGCTGTCCGTATGCGCTCAGGTGGACGGTGACCCACACGTCACGGTGACGCCTGGGCGCCCACGCGCTCACGCGGCGAATCGCGCGGGCGCTGAGGGCGACCTTGCCGCTGGCCGGCAGCTGCAGCTCGAGGCGCAAGGCGTGGTTGCGTAGGTGTCTGACCCGCAGGATCTTGATCTTCAGCCACTTCGACGGTCCCGTCGTCACGCTCGCGGCCTTGACGCCACCGCAGCCGCCGCCGATCTGCAGCTTGACCGTGCCGTTGACGGTCGCACCGTTCTGGCCGGTGAGGGCCGTGGCCAGGCTGGGCGGGGCGGCGCACGACAGGGCCTTGCTGAGCGTCAGCGCGGAGCCGGGCCCGGACGCCAGTTGAAGGGTGAAGCTGGTGATCGGCACGTCCGGGATCCCGGGGAAGGTCGTGACCAGACCGCCGGCGGTGAGCGTGATCGTGCCGGCGAGATCCTCGGTGACGCCGTCCGCGGTCAGGGGGACGTCGAGGCTCGGCAGGCTGCCGTTGCCGCTGATCACCAGGTACACCGGCGCGCTCAGGGCGTCGGGCAGCAGCGGTGTCTTGGCGTCGGCGGTGCCGACGCGAGACGCGGCCGGACAGGCCGCCGGGTTGGCCTGGTAGGTCGCCACCGGACACGACGAGCCGACCACGCTGAAACGTGCGGAGACGATGCTGGGCAGCCGGGCCGAGACCTGCTGCAGGTTGGCCTGGCCCGGCTTGGGGTCAAGCGTGACCGTCAGGCCCGCGCCGGTGGCCGCGTCGGTGCCGCCGGTGATCGTCCCGCTGACGGTGGGCGAGAACCCGAGGGTGCCGCACCCGGTCGCCGCGAAGCCGGCCTGGGGGGTCGCGGTCGCCCCGCCCGTGCCGGTGATCGACGCGGACGCCGAGCGGGCCTGGCAGTTGGTCGGGTTGAACAGGAAGCCGGGGCGGTTGATGGTCAGCGACACCGCCTTCAGGCGCAGGGGGATGCCCTCCAGGATCGTGGGGAACGGCTGGCTGGTCACCGTCAGATGGGCGTCGTGGGGGTCGACGCTGATCGAGGCCTGTACCACCACGGTGCCGAGGTTGTACGGCCCGGCGACGGCGGGAACGACGATCGACAGCCCGAACGGCACGCCGCTGGACGGCGGCCCGGTGAGGTACACCTGCCCCGGGAGCTGCAGGCCGGAGCCGACCCCGGAGGTGACGCTCACCGTGCCGATCTGGCTGAGCGGGCTGCACGTGCCGTGGGCGGCGTCGGCGGCGTCGCACAGCGGCACGCTGGCCAGGTTCCCGAGCAGCCCGGGCGGGAGCGTGACCTGGATCTGGTCGAGCTTCTGCTGCTGATCGCCGCTGGCGAAGCTGACGGTGAACGGGTTGTCCAGCGCGCCCGCGGCCGTTGACTGCGCGGACACGCCCAGCGTCGGCGAGAACCCGAGAGCGGCGGGGCAGGCCCCGCCCTGCCCGTTGACGTCGACGGTGTAGGCGTTGCTCGGGGTGGCGACGCTCCCGGTCGATGCGGTGAGCGTGCTGGTGGTGGTGGCCGGGCCGCACGTCGGCGGGCTGGCCAAGACGGCGTTGGGCCCGCCGTTGAAGTTCAGCTGCAGGTCGCTGAAGGGGATCGGCGGAGGGTTCGAGAACGTGGTGGTCAGCTGGCCGGTGCTCGGGTCGGCCGACAGCGTGCCGACCAGGCGAACCGAGAGGCCGTAGCTCGCGCTGGTGGCGGCCAGGAAGATCCGATAGGGGTCGCCGGTCTGGGGCGAGCCGATGTAGATCGCACCGCTCAGCGGCGTCGGCAGCAGCGGCGAGGTGATGGTCACCGTGCCGACCTGCGACGCGGATGGACAGGCGACCGGGTTGCTCGTGCCCACCCCCAGTTGCGCATCGCTGCACGCCTGCAGTCCGTTCGCGACCCCTGGGTTGATCGACACCCCGGCCGGGAGGGTCACCACCGCGCTCTGCAGGTCGGCGTCGCCCGCGGGTATGTGCAGGTCCACGCCCAGTCCCAGCGGCGCGTCCCACATGGTGGTGCTCGGGCTCACGGTCAGCGTGGGCGCGAAGGCCAGGCTGCCGCACCCGGTGAACTGCACGCCGCTCGAGAACGGCACGGAGTCGCCGGCGGTCGACGTCGTCAAGCCGGTGATCACCGTAGCCGCGCACGACGCGGGGTTGGTGAGGTAGTTCGCCTGGTCGACCTTGACCACGAGGCTCTTCAGGCGTAGCGGTATGCCGCCGACGATCGTGGGCAGCGGGTCGGTGGTGATCGTCAGCTGGCCGTTGACCGTGTTCAGCGCGACGGCGGCGCGGACGACGACGTTGCCCAGGTCGTACGGGCCGGCGATCGCCGGGACGACGATCGACAGGCCGAACGGCGCGCCGCCGTAGGGGCCGGTCATGTACACCGTGCCCGGCAGCGAAAGGGGGTCGGGCCCGGCGCCTGCCGACACCGTGGTCGTGCCGATCTGGCTGGCCGCGGCGCAGGTGCCGTTGTTCGCCGCGGGCTCGGCGCACAGCGTGGTCGAGTTCAGGTTGGCCAGCATGCCGGGCGGCAGCTGGGTGCGTGATGGTGGACAGCGGCTGGTCGGCGTCGGTGCGGGCGACGTTCAGCGTCAGGTCGGAGTAGCCGCCCGCCTGGGTGGGGCTCACCGTGGGCGACACCGTCGGGGCGAAGGGCAGCGGGGCCGGGCAGGCGCCGCCGGCGCCGTCGGCGTCGACCGTGAACACGCTCGTCGGCGTCGCGGGGGCGTTGCCCGAGTACGGGGTCAGGCGGCTCGTGGTGGTGGCGGGGCCGCACGCGATCGGATTGGCCAGCAGCGCGGTGGCGCCGCCCTTGAACGTGAGCCGGAAGTCGCTGAACGGCACCTGCGGGTTGTTGGCGAACGTCGTGGTGAGCTGCCCGGTGCTCGGGTCCGGCGTGGCGGTGCCGACGAGTCGCACGTCCACGCCGCTGGCGGCGTTCGCCACGTCGAGGAAGATCCGGTACGGGTTGCCGGTCTCGGGCTGTCCGATGTAGATCGAGCCGGTCAGCGGCGCCGGGAGCAGGGGTGTGTCGATCTCGGCCGTGCCCACGGCGGAGGCCGCCGGGCACGCGATGGCGTTGTCGGTGCCGGCGCCGAACTGCGCATCGGTGCACGCCTTCAGGCCGTTGGCGGCCGAGGGGTCGATCGTCAGGCCGGGCGGCAGCGTGACCGTCGCGTCCTGCAGGTTGGCGCTGGCGATGTGCGCGGGGTTCTCATCCTGGGGTACGTGGACGTCGATGCTCAGCCCGTCGGGGGTGTCGCGCTGCGTGGTGTTCGGCGTCGCGGTGATCGTCGGGGAGAAGGGCACGCTCGTGCACCCGCTGGCTCCGACCGGAGTGGTGAACGAGGCCTTGCCGCTCGTCGTCGTGGTGGTCACGTCGATCGTGGTCGTCTGCGGACCGGCGCATGCGGTGGGATTGGTCAGGAAGGCGTTGTCCGGACCACCGCCCCCGTTGTGCTCCTCCGGCGCCCCCCAGAAGTCGAGCGTCGTCGACTGCAGGGCCACGGTGTCGTCCGGCGCGATCTTGAAGTAGTCGCCGTAGTCGGCGGCGGCGCCGTAGCCGTCGCTGGGGTCGGCGTAGGGCGCGCTGCGGATGCCGGCAATGAGATCCGTGCGCACCTGCAGCAGGCAGCCGATGCCGAGGCCGACACAGACATCGAAGGCGAAGTCCCCCGGTTCGCCGTGCGCCGGCGCCATGTTGTAGACGGGCAACGCGCCGCAGGCCGCGCACAGCCCGTCGGCCAGCGTGACGTCGGCGGTCCCCACCTGCGTGTCGGCCGGACAGGTCGCGCCACTGGAGGAGACGTCGCTCTGCGGGCACTGCGGGATCGCCTGGGGATTGACGGCCACGCCGGGCGGGAGGTCGACGCGAACGGCATCGGCGTTGCCCTGGCTGGTGTCCAGCGTGAACGCCGTGAACGCGCAGTAGGGATGCGATCCGGCCTGGGTCGCGTAAAGCGCGCTGCTGCCGGCCGTCCGGTTGATCGCGTCGCCGGTGTCACACGCCGGCTGGCCCGGGAACTGCGTTGTGTTCTGTACGAGCACGCCGGCCGTCCAGCTCGTGATCAGCGGGCCGGCGGCCGCCGCCGCGCTCGGGGACGCCAGGCCCGACAGCAGCGTCACCACGGTCGCCAGCAGGGCGACCGCGCCGCGGACCGGGACGGTCCGCCAGCCCGGCCGAAGGGGCGGTGCCGCTCCACGGCGGCGGGTGGCCGGCGCCGGAGTGCCCACGACGCGCCTTGCGCCCGATGCTGCGTCCCCGTTCCCCACGATGCTCATCCCAACGGCGATGCTAAACACGCCGTTTACATCGTGCGCCGGTTCCCCGGCGGGAGCACGTCGGGCCGCGCCCCTACAGGAAGCACCGTCCTTCGCCGCGGTAGGTCGGCACCTCGTCGACGATCCGGCCGCCCTCGATCAGGTGCAGGGTGTTGAAGCGCTCGCACAGCTCGCCGGCCTTGGCGTGGCGCAGGTAGACGCGGTCGCCCACCGCGCAGCGTGGCCGCCGCCGCGCCGAGCAGCGGGGTCTGGGCCTCGCCGGCGCCCTCCAGGTGATCCAGGCGCAATCCCGCCGGCGCGACCGGCACGGGCAGACGGTCGGCGCGGGTCGCGCCCGAGGCGATGTAGCCGCCGCCGAGCGCGGTGGCGATCCCCGCCTCGGGCTTTCGCACGACCGGCAGCGCGAAGCCGGCGGCGGGGGCCAGGTGCAGCGAGCGGTAGTACTGGAACAGCATGGGCGCGTAAAAGCCCGAGCCGGCGGCGATCTCGGTGACCGCGGCCTCGGCGGCGGTCGAGGCGATGCTGCCGGTGCCGCCGCCGTTGACGAACTCCAGGTCGGCGACGCGGCGCACGGCGGCGACGATCGCCGCCCGGCGCTGCGCGACGTCGCGGGCCGACAGGCGCTTCATCGCGCGGATCGGCCAGGTTCTCGCAGCGCCCGCCCGGGCACGTCGTCGGCCACCCCGGCGATCTGGCCCTCGTAGGCCATCACGCCGACCAGGCGCAGCGCCGGGCGCCGGGCGATCTCGCGGGCCATCGCCCCGGCGCCGTCGGGTGTGCGAATCGGCGAGCGCTTGGGGCCGAATCGCAGCCGCCCACCGAGTGGCCGGTAGCCGACGTCGAGGTCGAGGCAGACCCGGATCGGCGGGGTGCCGGCGGGCGCCCCGCGCTCGATCAGCTCGAGCTGCTCGACGCAGTCGACCATCACCGCCGGCGCGCCCGCCGGGTCGGCCGCGGTCAGCGCAGCCAGCTCACCCAGCGCGGCGAGCCCGGTCCACGGGTAGGCGACCAGGAGGTCTCGCAGCCCTTGTCCCTGCAGCCACAGCGCCTCCGGCAACGTGAGGTTGAGCAGCCCGCGGAACCCCGGGGAGTGCTCCAGGACGCGGTGCAGCAGCGCCCGGCAGCGGACCGACTTGGAGGCCACCCGGATCGGCTTGCCCCGGGCGCGGGCCAGCATGTCGTCGGCGTTGGCCCGCACCGCGTCGAGATCCACGAACGCGAACGGGGGCTCCAGCTCGGCGAAGACCCGCTCGTAGCGCTCGTACATCGGTCACCCGCCGGCGGAGGTCGCCGCCGCCCGCGCGCGGCGGCGGGTCGGGCGCGACGCCGCGGCCGCGGGGCTCGCGCCGGCCGGCGCGCGCCGCAGCCGCGCCGCCCAGTCCGCGCGCTCGCGCGCGTCCATCGTGTAGGCGATGAACAGGGACAGGATCGCCTCGCGCAGTGCCTCGCGATCGCGCCCGGCCGCGCGGCCACGCGAGCCGGTGCAGGGCGAACCCGTCGATCAGCGCGACGAACGCGCGCGCCCCGTCGGCCGGTCGCGCGGCCCCTGCCGCGCCGAGGGCGGCCGCCGCCAGGCGCTCCAGGGCGGTGATCGCCCGCTTGACCTCCGGGGGCGGCTGCGGACGCCGGGTCACCTCCAGATAGGCCTCGAACTGCGCCACGATGCGCGACGCCGGCTCGGCCAGCAGGACGTCGACGAGGCCGTCGGCGGCCTGGGCGGGGGAGAGCCGCTGCTCGGCGATCGCCCGGCTCACCGCGTCGAGGCGCTCGACGAACTCGGCCATGAACACCCGCAGCGCCTCGAGCACGAGCTCGTCGATCGACGCGAAGAAGTAGCTCGTCGCCGACAGGGGCAGGCCGGCGCGCGCCGCGACCTCGCGATGGGTGACGCCGCTCACCCCGCGTTCGGCCACCAGCTCGGCGGCGGCGCGCAACAGCGCGTCGCGGCGGGCCAGGGTCGACGGGCGGTTCCTCTCCGGGCGATAGGCGATGGGCGGAGCCTAACAACATGGCTGGACAAACGTCCCAACTCTGGGTTAGGCTGGGCGCCATGGCCGACCTGGCGATGTCCGCGCTGCGCGTCGACGAGCACGCGACGCTGCGCGAGGTGGTCGAGACGCTGGCGCCGCTGGACAAGCGGGCAGGCTCGCCCGGCGAGCAGCAGGCGGCGCAGTGGATCGCCGAGCGCCTGACGCGCGCCGGCGTCCGTGCGAGCGTCGAGGAGGAGACGTTCCTGGACGGCTACGCGCGACAGCTGGTCCCGCTGGCCGTGGGCAGCGCGCTCGCCGGCGGCCTGGCGCTGTCGGGACGCGCCCGGCGGGCGGCCGGCGCCGTCGCGGGTCTGGCCGCCGCGGCGATCGTCGACGACGTGTCCAACGGCCCGCGCCTGTGGCGCCGGGCGGTCGGCCGCGCGCGACCGACGTGGAACGTGGTGGCGGCGGCCGGCGACCCGGCGGGCCAGCGCACGCTGGTCGTCCTGGCCCACCACGACGCCGCGCCCACGGGCCAGGTATTCGATCAGTCCGGCCAGCGCTGGTTCGCCGAGCGGTTCCCCGGGATCGTCGAGCGCATGGACACCTCGCTGCCGCTGTGGTGGCCGGTGACCGCCGGGCCGGCGCTCGTGGCCCTCGGGGCCGCGGGCGGCCGGCGTGGCGTGGTCGCGGCCGGCACCGCGCTGTCGCTGCTGGCCAGCGCTCTGGGCGCCGACGTCGCCCGCAGCCCGGTGGTGCCCGGCGCGAACGACAACCTCAGCGCCGTGGCCGCGCTGGTGGCGCTGGCCGAGCGCCTGCGCGAGCGGCCGATTCCCGGCCTGCGCGTGCTGCTCGTCTCCTGCGGGGCGGAGGAGGTCCTGCAGGGCGGCATCTACGGGTTCGCCGCGCGCCACTTCCCGCGGCTGGACCGCGAGCGCACCTGGGTGCTCAACCTCGACACGATCGGCTCGCCCGAGTTGGTGCTGATCGAGGGCGAGGGGCCGTTCGTCATGGAGGACTACTTCGACCGCCGCTTCCGCGACCTGGTCGCCCGCGCCGCCGAGCGGGTGGGCCACCCGCTGCGCCGCGGTCTGCGCGCACGCTCCTCGTCGGATTCGGTCATCCCCAGCCGCGCCGGCTATCCGACGGCGATGCTCTGCTCGATCGACCGCCACAAGTGCCTGTCCAACTACCACCAGATGTCGGACACGCCGGAGAACCTCGACTACGACACGGTCGCGCGCGCGGTCGCCGTCACCGAGGCGGTCGGTCGTGAGCTGGCCGGTGCGGCCTGACATGCCGTCGGGCCTCGCGGCGGCGTGTCGGCGCCCGGGAACATGACCGCGCGGTGGCAGAACTGGGCCGGTGATCAGATCTGCGCGCCGAGCGCGATCGTGCGCCCGGCCAGTGAGGACGAGCTGTGCGCCGCGGTCGCCGGCGCGGCGCAGCGCGGCGAGGGCGTGCGCGCGGTCGGCGCGGGTCACTCGTTCAGCGACTGCGCCCTCACCGACGGGGTGATGATCGACCTGTCGGGGATGCAGGGAATCCTCGACGTCGACCCGCAGCGCGCGCGCGTGACCGTGCAGGCCGGCGTACGGCTGCACGCCCTCGGGGGGCCGCTGGCGGCGCAGGGGCTGGCCCTCGAGAACCAGGGCGACATCGACCGCCAGTCGATCAGCGGGGCGATCTGCACCGCCACGCACGGCACCGGCGCCCGCCTGCAGAACATGTCCGCTCGCGTCGTCGCACTGCGGCTGGTGACGGCGGCCGGCGAGGTGCTCGAGGTCAGCAGCGACGCGGATCCCGAGGCCTACCTGGCGGCGCGCGTGTCGCTCGGGGTGCTCGGGATCATCTCCGCGGTGACGATCCAGTGCGTGCCGCTGTACACGCTGCACCGCCACGATGCGCCGGCGCCGCTGGACGCCACGCTGGCGCGCCTGGACGAGCACGTGGACGGCAACGACCACTTCGAGTTCTTCGTGTTCCCGTACACGACCACCGCGCTCACCCGTCGCACCCGGCGCAGCCACGAGGAGCCCTCCCCGCCGCCGGCCTGGAAGCGCCAGATCCAAGAGGGGCTGATCGAGAATCGGCTGCTCGGCGCGGTCTGCCGCACCGGGCGGCGCGTGCCCCGGCTGGTGCCGCGCCTGAACCGGATGATCGCGGCCGCGATGTCGGCCAGCGAGGTCGAGGACCGTCCCTACAAGGTGTACGCGTCCACCCGCGCGGTGCGCTTCACCGAGATGGAGTACGCGATCCCGCGCGCGCACGCGCGGTCCGCCATCGAGCGGGTGCTCGCCCTGGTGCAGCGCCGCCGGCTGCCGATCCTGTTCCCGCTGGAGGTCCGCTTCGCCGCCGGCGACGAGGCGTTCCTGTCCACGGCCCACGGTCGCGACACCTGCTACGTCGCGGTGCACCAGTTCGAGGGCATGGCCTTCGAGACGTACTTTCGCGCCGTCGAGTCGATCATGGACGAGTACGGTGGGCGCCCGCACTGGGGCAAGCGCCACTACCAGTCCGCCGGCCAGCTGCGTGAGCGCTATCCGGACTGGGATCGCTTCCAGGCGGTGCGGGCCCGGCTTGATCCCGAGGGCGTGTTCGTCAACGACTATGCGCGGCGGGTGCTTGGGCCAGTTCCCGGCGGCGAGCTCGGTTTGGGCCTCGATTAGTCGCTGCGCATGCCGACCATGACATGCATGACCGGCACGTCCAGCTCGCGGCGCAGTCGCTCGAGCTCGCCCCGCTCCTGCCAGGTCTCGCGCTCGCGCGGATGGGTGACCACGATCACCTCATCGGCGCCGAAGTCACGCAGCTCGTCCTCCATCGCCGTGGTCGGGCTCGGATCGCCGACCTCGCCGCGCACGTGCAGCCCGAACTCCTGCGCCCAGGCCAGCGAGCGGTCCAGGCGCGTCTGCGCAGCGGCCAGGTCGCTGTCGATGTCCGACATGGCGGCGTGCAGGCGCGACGTGAGCACGGGGGCGAGGACGTCGACCTCGACCCGCTCGCTGCCCGTCCGGGTGAGCTGCCCGAGCAGCTCGTCGCCGGTGAGCGTCTCGTTGGCGACCACCAGCACGTGTCGCGTGCCGGCGGCGGCGCCGTGGGGGTGCGGCTCGCGCGCCACGTCGCCGAGCGTGCGGCGATCCGGATCGCCGGCGCGCAGGTAGGCGACCAGCGCGACGACGAGCACCACGACCAGCGCGGCGACGCCCACCGTCGGCGCCAGCAGCCACCCGAGCAGCGCGGACACGACCAGCGTGACTACGCCGCCGATCGTGAGGCGGAAGGCCTCGGATTCCGATCTGACCGGGTTGCGCATCTTGGGCGCCAAGCTACGCCCCTTCGGTGGCGATTTCATGCGGGAAAACCCACGGGTTCGTGGGTGGGATTCCCGCGTGCCCGCTCCTCCGCGGGCCGGCCATCGCGTGGGCGGTCTGGTCCCGTGAGGCGTGGTGGCGCCCCGGCCTGAGCCGGGGCGCCACCACCCACGCGTTGCGTCAGTAGCTCTCGCCGTACTGGCCCGACTGCGTGACACTGCTGCCGCCCAGGATCGAGCTGTCCTGGCCGGTCGTCTGGTTGCCGTAGCCGCCCACGATGGCCGAGCCCTGGCCCAGGGTGTTGTGCGTGCCGCCGCCCGAGATGTTCGCGCTGCCGCCGAGGATGGAGGTCCACGTCGCCAGCGCCTCGTTGTCGGCGCCGCCGAGGATGGCCGTGATGGCGCCCACCGTCGTGTTCAGCTGTCCGGCGATGAGGTCGTTGGGGCCCTCCGTCGTATTCTGCGCCCCGAACAGCCCGGCCCCGCTGCTGCTGGCCGTATTCGACGCGCCGGCGATCACGTTGCCGTAGCCCGTGTAGGCCTGGCCCTCGCCGAGCACGAGGTTGTGCGAGCCGCTCTGCGTCCCGGCGCCCTCGTCATAGCCGAGGATCAGGTTGCCGGCTCCGTTGTCGGTCGAGGTCGACCCGGATCCGTTCTCGATCTGCACGTTGGCTCCGTGGAACTGGATCGTCGGCTCGCTCCCCACTCCGCTGGACTCGAAGGTCGTGTACGGCAGGATGGAGTACAGCGTCTGCTGGTCGGTCGCCGAGGCCGGCAGGGTCACGGAGGTCCCGCTGCCGCTGCAGCTCCCGGACGTGACCGCCTGCCCGCTGGTGGTCGGCACGCAGATCGACACCGTCGACACCGCTGCGGCGGTCGCGGTACCGAAGATCGCCATGCATCCCAGCACCGCTCCCAGGCCCGCGCTCAGGCGGGCGACTCTTGACTGCATTCGTGCTCCTCTCGTCGCCGCGCGGAACGCGGCGAGTTGTGTGTCCCGCCCACACACCGCGGGCAGGCGCAAACCCGGCTCGCTCGGGCTGCTCGTCGCCGCTCCAGCGAGCCGTCATCGTCGTCCTGCCGATGTCCCGGCAAGGGCCTCCCGCCCGCGGGCAACCATATACAGGACGCTCTGACCGCGTCAAGATCCTGATCATTACATTTGCATAACACGCGCAGCCAGAGCGGAGCGCGCGTGAAACTGTCACCGGGCGGGTTGGCGCGAGCCGGCGTGCGCGGGCGTCCGGCCGGCGCTGCGGTCGGACGATCGCCGCCCGGGGTGATTCAGTCGCGGCGGCGCGCGACGGCGCCTGCGCGATCGCCGGCGCAGCGGCCGACGGCTCCCGCCTCGTGGGCGGCGCCGGGGGGCTGGAGGCCGCTCGGCCGGTGGCGCTGACGAGCGACCGGCCGAAGCTCCGTCACTCGCGTCCGGCGTGGACCTCCGCGGGACTCCCATCGATGTCGCGACCGGCGTCGAAGCGGTTGCCGGTCGCCATGCCGGCCGCACCGCCTGGCCCCACCGCGGCGGCGCCGTCGGCCGTGTAGCGCCGGGCCTCCTCGTCGACGATGTCCGCGTGCTGGCTGTAGCGGCGCGCCGCCAGGCGACCGATGAGCGGTGTCAGCACGCCACGGAGGGCGAGCATGCCCTTCAGCCAGCCGGGCACGACGACGATCGGCGCGCGCGTCTCGATGCCGTTGGCCACGGCACCCACGGCGTCGCTGAGCGGAGCCTTGCGACCGGCGGGCCCGAGGCTCGTGCGTGCCTGGCGCAGCGCCGGACGCTCGTCCGCGCCCCGCACCATGTCGGTGTCGATCCAGGAGAAGTACGCGACGCCCACGCCGACGCCGCGGTGGCGCATCTCCGAGCGCAGTGTGTCCCCGAAGGCCTCGATGCCCGCCTTGGCCGTGTTGTAGGCCGACATGCCCGGCGCGTGGACGATGGCGGCGGCCGAGGCGACGATGAGCACGTAGCCCTTGCGCTCGGCGATGTGCGGGAGCGCGGCGCGCACGGTTCGCCACACCCCGAGGAGGTTGACCTCGATCAGGCGGTCGAACGCATCGGGATCGACGGCGAGCACCGAGCCACTGAGGGCGATGCCGGCATTGGCGATGACCACATCGAGGCCACCGAAGCGCTCGACGGTCTGCGCGACGGCCGCCTCGATCGCCTGGCGATCGCTGACATCGGCCTCGACCCACATGGCCCGGTCGCCGAGCTCGGCGGCGAGCGCCTGAAGCTGGTCGGGCTCCAGTCCGACCAGCGAGACGAGCGCCCCGCGTGCGTGGAGGTCGCGGGCCACGGCGGCACCGATGCCGCGTGCGGCGCCGGTGACGAGCACGGCGCGGTCGCGGAGGCTGTAACGCTGGCGGGCCATGTGCGCAGGCAGACCCTACCGAGGTTCGACGCGGTCGTGGCACGTGCGGGGCCGCCAGGCTGGCTTGGCAAGCCCGCCGCTATCCGGGCGCCTCGGCCGGGCTACAGCGGCGGGACCTGGTTATCGACCTGCGTGCCGTGGTACAGGTGGTCGTGATCGTTGCAGGCGGCCGGGAAGATGAATTGGACGCTGTCGCTTCGCACGCCGTTATAGCTCGCAAACAGGGTCACGCGGCCGACGGTGCCGACGCTGCACCTCGGGTCCGTGCTGCTCTGCACCCGAACGAGGATCTCCATGACGTTCCCGGGGAACCCCCACATCACCGCGTGGTGCGAGTGGTAGATCAGGTGGTGCTCGACGGTCATGACGATGAGGCGGTCGGGCTGGCCGGGGAAGCGGTCGACCTGGCAGAGGATCCCGGAGACGGTGTTGGCGGCCAGATCGATGTCACCGTGACCGCGGGCGAAGCTTCCGGCGGCTCCCGTGATCGGGGCACCCGTGTGGAACCCCCAGGGCGGAATCCCGCCGACGATCGGGATCTCGGCGCAGTACTGAATCGGCGAGCCGGCGGCCGGGCCGGCCATGGTCACCGCAGCCAGCAGCGACGTCAGCACCAAGACGGCGAGTGTCATGCGCCGCAGTCCAGGGTCCATGAGCCGGGTATCGGCCCGCCCGCGCCCGCGCTTGACCGTGACCAAACGCTGGCCGCCGGCGCGAAGCCTGCTTCTGCCCGCCCGGTTTCCGCGCTTGCACCTGTGCAATACTTAAGCGAATGCTTCAGTATCAGCCGACGCAAGCCGTCCCCGGGGAGCCGCCGGTCGACGTGGTCTTCCACGCCCTCTCGGACGCGAACCGGCGGGCGATGATCGACCGCCTGCTGGACGGGCCGGTGTCGGTGAGCGAGCTCGCGAGGCCGCTCGGCATCTCCCTGCCGGCGGTCATACAGCACCTGCATGTCCTCGAAGCCAGCGGTGTGGTGCGCTCGCACAAGGTCGGGCGCGTGCGCACCTGCGAGATCGAGCCGCTCGCGTTGAGCACGGCGGAACGCTGGATCCGCGAGCGGCGCGCGACGTGGGAGGCCCGGCTCGACCGGCTCGGCGAGTTTCTCGCCGGGGACGCCGATGAGTCCGGGCCGTCCGGGGAGTCAAAGCAGACGAGATCGAGAAGGAGATCGCAATGAGCAACAGGTCAGCGGCACACTCGACGTTTGTCATCGAGCGCGACTACGACGCGTCCCCCGCGCGCGTGTTCGCGGCGTGGGGGGACGCGAACGCGAAACGACAGTGGTTCGGGGCGGGCGGCGAGCTCGAGCTCGACTTTCGCCGGGGCGGCCGCGAGCACCTCGAGGTGGCGGCAGGGGGCGCGGTCTACACCTACGACGCGTTGTACGAGGACATCGTCCCGGACGAACGGATCGTCTACACGTACAACATGCATCGCGACGGCGTGCGGATCTCGGTTTCGGTCTCGACCGTCGAGCTGCTCGCGGACGGCGAGGGGACGCACCTGCGCTACACCGAGCAGGGTGTCTTCCTCGACGGCGAGGACAAGCCGGAGCTGCGCGAGCACGGAACGAGGGAGCTGCTCGACAAGCTCGCCGATGCGCTCGCACGGGGGGCGGCGACGGTATGAGCGTGAGCGCCGGCGCAACCGACACCGCGCGGACGACGCCCCGCGCGCATCGGCGGGGCGTCGCAGACGGCAGCAGCGACCGGTCGCGCTGGCTGGCGGTCTACGTGCTGTGCGTCGGGATGCTCATGATCGTCCTCGACGCGACGATCGTGAACGTCGCGCTGCCCTCGATCCAGGGTGACCTGCGCTTCTCGACGTCGAGCCTCGCCTGGGTGGTCAACGCGTACCTGATCGCCTTCGGAGGCCTGCTCCTGCTGGCCGGACGCGTCGGCGACCTGATCGGCCGCCGGCGCATGTTCCTCGCGGGCGTCGCACTGTTCACGAGCGCGTCGCTTCTCTGCGGCGCCGCGCAGGCCGCGTGGTGGCTCGTGGCCGCGCGCTTCGTCCAGGGCGTCGGAGGCGCGATGACGTCGGCGGTGATCCTCGGGATGATCGTGACGATGTTCTCCGACGCTCGCGAGCAGGCAAAGGCGATCGGCATATTCGCGTTCGTCGCCTCGGCGGGCGGCTCGGTCGGTCTGCTCGCGGGCGGCGTGCTGACGCAGTCGATCAACTGGCACTGGATCTTCTTCGTGAACCTGCCGATCGGCGTCGCCACGATCCTGGCGGCGCGGCGGCTGGTCCCCGACGAGCCAGGCATCGGCGTGCGCGCGGGCGCTGACGTCCCGGGCGCGGTGCTGATCACGAGTGCGCTGATGCTCGGTGTGTACGCGATCGTGGGCCCCGCGGCGACACAGGGCTGGACGTCGGCGAGCACGCTGCTGTTCGGGGCGGGCTCGATCACGCTGCTGGTCTCGTTCCTCGTGCGCGAGGCGAGCGCCGCGAACCCGTTGATGCCGCTGCGGATCTTCCGCTCACGTCCGGTCGCCGCGGCGAACGCGGTCCAGATCCTGTCCGTCGCCGGGATGTTCGCGATGTTCTTCCTCGGCGCGCTGTACCTGCGGCGCGTGCTCGGCTACGACGCCCTTGAAATCGGCCTGGCGTTCCTCCCCGTGACGATCGCCATGGGGACCCTCTCGATCCGGTATTCGGAGCGCATCTTCGTCGCGCTCGGCGCGCGCCGAGCGCTGCTCGCGGGCCTCACGCTCGTGCTCGCAGGCCTCGCCATGTTCGCCCTGGCGCCGGTGCGCGCCGACTACGTGACGCAGGTCGCGCCGTCGATGCTGCTGCTCGGTCTCGGCGCCGGGATTGCCTTCCCGGCGCTGATGAACCTCGCCATGTCGGGCGCGACGCCGCAGGACGCCGGGCTTGCCTCGGGCCTGGTGAACACCACCGCGCAGGTCGGGGGTGCGCTGGGCCTGGCGGTGCTCGCCACGCTCTCCACGTCACGCAGCAACGCGTTGACGGCCAGCGGGCAGCCGATCGCCTCGGCTCTCACCACGGGGTACCACCTGGCGTTCTGGGTGGCCGCCGCGCTGGTTGGCTGCGCGCTCGCCGTCGTGCTCGCGGCGGTCGATCCCGGCCGTGCGCCCGCCGCAGCGCACGGCGCCGCACACGACGCGCATGGCCCGAAGCGCACGCCGCACGAGGCGAATGCACCGGTCGCTTCGTCGGCGGACGGCGCGAGCGCGTAAACCGCCCTGACCGGCGCCCGCGGAGCTCCGTTGTAACCGAGCCGCAGCCGGTTGGTGAGGGCCGCCCGTGATCTCGACCCCGCGAATGGTCAGCCGGTCGCGCCGACGCTGGACCGGTAGGCGGGCTGCAACCCGGCGGCGTCGAGAATCGAGCGCGGCACCTGACCGGCCGTGGAGATCAGGTGGGTGTCGTCGTCGACGACGTCGACCGGATGCGGGGGATAGGGGCAAACACCGAAGAACGGCGTCGGGTCGCTGAAGTAGTTGTCGAGGTAGGTGATGTCGCCGTACGGGCGGCAGCCGCCGCGATCGCTGCCGTAGGGAACCCGGTCAGAGCACAGGGCCAGTGAGTCGGGCAGGCCGCAGGGGCCGAAGTCGGTCACGCCCGGGGGGTCGTCCAGCGAGACGTTGCGTTGCAGCGTCACGTAGCGGCTGCCGCCGTCGGTGTAGAACGTGTTTCCGCCGGCGCGCGGGCGCTTGCCCGAGGCGACATTCCCGGCGATGAGCTCGCCGTCGCGCGGCGAGGCGCCCTGCTGGCCGAGCGTGTAGATGGCGCCGCCGTCCCAGAGGGCGCCCAGGAAGCCGTGGATGCGGTTGTCCATGATCCGGTTGGCGCTGCTCGTGGTCGGGGTCGAGTAATCGCCCCACTGCCCCTGGACCGCGCCGGGCAGCCCGAGGTACCCACCGGGATCGAGTAGACCCCAGCCCCAGCCGATGGCGATGCCTGACCACGGCACGTCGCTGATGTCGTTGTGGGCCACCAACGTGCGGGTGGCGAAGCCAACGTAGATCCCGGCGGCGTCTTCGTACTCGCGGCCCGTGGCGCTGACAAGGTTGTTCGAGATCACGTTGTCACGCGTCACCTGCGCGGGGCTGTACGGGTGAGCGTCCAGCCTGGACACGCCGCCGAGCTGGATGGCGGCGGCGGAGATGTCACGGAAGCGATTGGCGATGATCGCGTCGTGCTGGCTGCCGGTGGCGAAGTCCAGTCCGGCGCCGCCGAGATGCAGGAAGTCGTCGTGCACGAATGCGACATCGCGCGCGTACGTCAGCCGGACGTTCCCGGGCGTGCGAGTGGTGTCGGGATCGTGTCCGATCAGGTTCGGCCGATGGCCGTACCCGTCGAGGTGGAATCCGCTCTGATCGGCGGCGTAGCCGTTTGGGCCACTGGGGCCAAGCCAGGTCCCGTATTCAAAGCCGATGCCCTCGAAGCGGAGGTGCTCGACCGGGCGTCGCAGCGTTCCACGGACATCGATGAGGGCCTGCAGCACCGGCGCTTCGACGTCCGTTCCGGACATCGATTGCCCGGGCAGCGGGATGTAGTAGAGCCGGTGTACCGTGGTGTCGAGGTACCACTGCCCTGGCTTGTGCAGCAACGCGTAGGCGTTCTCCAGCCAGCTGAGGGTCTGAAACGACCACAGGTAGGGGAAGACGTTGACGTTGGTCCAGCACGGCTGCTGCACGATGATGTCCCGGCCACGGATGGCCTGCACCGGGCACCGCATCATCTTCCACTGCGTCAGCGTGACCACCTCGACGCCGCGGGGGTTGCGCCACGAGTCCATCGCATCGTTCGGCGCGCGGAATCCGGTCCGCGTGCGAACGAAACCGGGCGGATCCATCCCGCTGCGAGCGCGCACGGCGCGCTGACCGTCGACGTACAGCTCTCGAGTTGACAGTCCGGCTGGAACCCGCGCCTCGTAGATCCCGCGCGCGGCGTCATACAGCTTCCAGCCCCCCACGCGGATCGCGCCGCTGATCACGGGATGGGCGCCGGGGGCGGCGCTCCAGACCACGCTGCCGGTTGCGACGCCGGAGTCCCGCCAATCGAGCACGAGCGCATGGCTCAGCCGATAGACGCCGCCGAGCAGGTAGATGTGAACGCCGGCACGGCGACGGGCGGCGGCGAGAGCCCGCACGGCATTGCGCGCCCGCACAAGGGTCGCGAACGGATGGGCCCGCGACCCATCGGCGCGGTCGTTGCCACCGGGCGACACCCAGAAGGTGACCGGGCGCCGGGACGCCGCGGTGGCCGGCGGGCAGCCCACGCCCGCGAGCACGCACACCGTGGCGACGCCGAGAAGCGCCAGCCGGCGGCCGACTGCTCCGTGCCAGGTCGACGTCATCGGCCACGGTCATCGGCCTTCACCGTTCGAACCTTAGTGTCGGCTGCCTGCGAAACTGCCGGGTGTGATCGGCCTCTGTCTCCGGCGGCTCGCCTGATGAGGGCCGTCGCCTGCCACGACGCCAGGCTCGAGGTGGTCGACCGTCCGCAGCCTGCGCCGGGGCGGGGGCAGGTGCGCATCGACGTGCTGCGCTGCGGGATCTGCGGGTCCGACCTACACGCCCGCCATGGCTGCGACGCATGGGCCGATCTGGCCGCGCGGGCGGGCTATGACCGATTCGCCCGGTCCGAGGAGACGATTGTCTTCGGTCACGAGTTCTGCGGCGAGGTCGCCGAGTACGGACCCGGGTGCCGGAAAGGCCTGCCGACCGGGTCGCGCGTCGTTGCGCTGCCGCTGCTGCGCGGGAGTCATGGCGTGGACACCGTCGGGTTGTCGGTGCACGCACCGGGCGCCTACGCCGAGCAGATGCTCGTTCAGGAGTCGCTGATGATGCCGGTGCCCAATGGCCTGGGGTCCGACGTCGCGGCGCTCACGGAGCCGATGGCGGTGGGCTGGCACGCCGTGCGCCGCGGCGAGGTCGGCAAGCGCACCGTGGCGATCGTCATCGGCTGCGGGCCGATTGGGCTGGCGGTCATTCTTCTCCTGAAGGCGAAGGGCGTGCGCACGGTCGTGGCCAGCGACTACTCGCCGGGGCGCCGAGCGCTGGCCGCCGCCTGCGGCGCAGACGTCGTCCTGGACCCCGCCCGCGATTCACCGTTCACTGCCGTGAAGGGGCGCGGGCACCTGGTGGACATTCCCTCCGCGCTCGAGCTGGCCGTCGGCACGCGCGAGAAGCTCGAGCGCCTCCCCTTCGGGTGGTGGCACGCGTGGCGCCTCGGCGAGGCGCTCGGGGCCGCGCCGAAGCACCCGGTCATCTTCGAGTGTGTCGGCATGCCCGGCGTGATCGAGAGCGTCATCGACGGCGCGCCGCTGTTCTCCCGCGTCGTCGTGGTCGGCGTGTGCGTCGGCGTCGACCAGATCACGCCGGCGATGGCCATCAACAAGGAGATCGACCTGCGGTTCGTACTCGGCTATACGCCGCTCGAGTTCCGGGACACGCTGCAGATGCTCGCCGAGGGCGACGTCGACCCGGGCCCGATGATCACCGGCACGGTGGGACTCGACGGTGTCGAGGACGCATTCACCGCGCTCGGCAATCCCGACGGTCACGCCAAGATCCTCATCGATCCGCACAGCACGGCCGCGACGCCCGCGGCGGCGACGGCGATCAGCGGCTGGTCTGCGGCGTCGTAGCGTCGAGGCCGAGAAGTGCTCCGACGATGAACGACGCGGCCAGGTTCGAGGAGGACACCATCTTGGTCGGGTGCTTGGCCATGGCGTGCTCGGCACCGTGCAGGGCAACGCCGACGACCATCGCGGCGACCTGCAGGTGAACCGCGGTCACGGGTCGAGTGGCGTCTTGGTAGTCACGCAGGCGCCCCGCGATTTGGGCGGTGATCTCATCTAACAGGCGCTGGCGGACCGACGACACGAGCCCCGTGTTGTCGGCGCCGAACAGCAGCCGGAAGCCGTTGGGGTGCGCGGCGGCGTAGTCGAAGAACGCGCTTACGTCGGCGCGAATCGCATCAGCCGCGGGCAGGGTGGCGGCGGCCTCGTACGCGTCGAACAGCCAGTCGCGAAGGGCGTTGGACTCGCGCTCCAGCAAGGTGGCGAAGAGCTGGTCCTTGCTGCCGAAGTGCGCGTACAGCGTCGGTTTGGTCGAGTTCGCGCGTCGCGCCACGCGTGCCATCGTCGTCGCAGGGAACCCATGCTCGCTGAACTCCTCGCAGGCGGCGTCGAGCAACTGGGTGTCCGTCGGACGCGCGCGCGTGGAAGCCCCGACACTCACGCCGCAGAGCATAGTGAGTCAGGGCATCTTGCCCGACGAGATAAGCATGGGTTGACAGCCTTGAGCGCTGTCGTGTCTAATGGCACCCTGCGACCTTGACCCGGAGGTAAAGATCGCAGGTGGTGGCGCGGCCCGCTCTGCTGCGCTCGGGTCAGCAATCGGGGAGGGAGACATGCGAGCGGCAACCCGGATCCGTACGGTCGATCGCGGCCTGCTGTCCAGCGAGCGGGAATCCGGCATGAAGCGCCGGGGGCAAGTGGCACGTCGCGCGGCAATGATGGCTGCGGTTGCCATCGCGGCTGTCGGTGTGCCCACGGCGATGGCGGGCGCGAGCACTACGCCGCCGATCCTGTACGGCAGTGCGGCGCTTGTGCAGGGCTTCAGTGCGGCGTTCGCCAATCCAAACGTGGTTCCCGGCGCGAATATCGCCGGGTGCAGACCGAGCGTCCAGCATCCATACCCGGTCATCATCGTCGAGGGCACCGGCGCCGCGATTCCCGAGTACGGGACGCTCGTCAGCCTGCTGTCGGACGCCGGCTACTGCGTGTACGCGTCCAATTACGGCGATAACGCTCTGTCCAACCTGCTCGGCGACCGTCTCAACGCGTTCGGCGACGTCGCGAGCTCGGCGGTCCAGCTGTCGACCGAGGTCGATGATGTGCTCGCGCAGACCGGCGCATCCCAGGTCGATCTTGTCGGCCACTCGCAGGGCGGCATGATGCCGAACTACTACATCAAGTTCCTCGGTGGAGCGGCCAAGGTGCACACCTTCGTCGCGCTCGCGCCGAGCAACCACGGCAGCGATTTCACCCAGCTGGCAACCGAGATCGGCGCCGTGACGCCGTTGCTGCCGTCAGCTATCGGAGGCGTGCTGCAATTCCTCGCGCCGGGGTTGCAGTGGCTCGTGCAAAGCGATCCCCCGCTGTTGCGCCTGATCGCCCCCGCCATCGGAGAGCAGGCGATCGGATCGCGCTTTCAGCGCCGCCTCTTCGCGAGCGGCGACACGGTTCCGCGGCCCGCGCTATGTCGTGATCGAGACCAGCAACGATCACGTCATCACGCCCTACACCAGGACGTTCCTCAAGGGAGCGAACGTGACGAACATCCTGTTACAGAGCCAGTGTCCGAATGATCCGGTCGGTCACATCGGCCTCGCAATCGGCGACTCGCCCGCGGCGCAAGACGTCCTCAACCAGCTCGGCCCCGACGACCCGTCGTTCACGCCGACCTGCAGCAACTACGGCATCGGCGCGTAGGAACGCCGCACACGGGGTGGCCGTACATGCGACGGGGCAACCGCTCGTTTGGGGGATGGTTGGTGGCTCCGCACCACCCTCGCTAAAACCGCTTGACGATCGGCGTGAGCGCCCCGCCCGTCACCGAAGCTCCGATCAGTACGAAGCCGTGCTCCTGTGGCAGCGGCGCTACGTATCGGACGCAGGGGGTCGTTTCGACCGCAAGGATCACCCGGTAGCGGCCCGATCGAGACCTACTGGCAATGCGCACGGCGGACCGTCGGACGGCCGTGAACGACACGCGCTCGCGGGAGTCACTGCGGGTGACCGCGAGCGCCTTGAAGAACGCGCTGGCCGGGAGCCGACCCGCCACCGCGCGCGGCCGCTTCGCGACACGGCACACGACCGGCGGCGGTGGCGCAGGGCTCGTGGACGTCGTGGTCGTGGACGTCGTGGTCGTGGACGTGGTCGTGGTCGTCGTGGCGCCGGTGTTCGGCTGAGCGCTGGACTCGTTGTCGAGCTCTGTGACCCGCCCAAGGAATGGGTTTTCCGCGACGATGTCCGGCAAGTCATCACCGGTCACGTCGCCGACGGCGATGGCGTCCGGGTTTCCGTTCGCCGGCACAGGCGAGCCGCTCGCGTTCGTGAACCCGCCGTGGCCGTTTCCGACGAGGATCGCCACGTTGCTCGAGGGGCCGTTCGTGTTGGCGACCGCGAGATCCGCGATGCCACCACCGGTGAGATCGCCGGCGGCGATCGGCCCGGGCAACCCCAACGATCCGGCCGGCACGCCCCCTCCGATCGGAACCGCGATCGGCGAGTCTGCCGCCGGGCCAAAATCTCCACGTCCATCCCCGAGCAGCACCGACACGTCGTCGTCGAGGCTGTTGGTGGTCGCGAGGTCGAGATTGCCGTCGTCGCTGAACTCACCCGCGGCCACGCCCTCCGGTTGTTGGCCGGTTGAGTAGGGCGACCCCGGTGCCGGGGAGAAGCTGCCGTCGGGCGCGCTTAGGTACACGGCGACCGCATTCATTGTTGGCTCGGTAATCGCGAGATCATCCCGGCCATCGTGTGTGAAGGGCGCTGCGGCTATCGACGAGGGGTACCCCGGGACCGCCATCGGCGATCCAGGGGCCGGAGTGAAATGGCCGTTCCCATCGCCGAGGTACACGACCAGTTCGGTGGTCACGACCGCGATGTCGAGGTGGCCGCTGCCGGTGAAGTCGCCGACAGCGATAGACGTCTGACCGCTGCCTTGGTAGGGGAGCGACGTGGGCGACAGCGTGAACCCGCCGTGACCGTCGCCAAGCAGGATACGGACCGTGCCGTCCGCGGTGACCGCGAGGTCGAGATGTCCGCTGCCCGTGAAATCGCCTGCTGCGATCGCCCCGGCTACCGAGACGTCTCCGCCGCCGAAGATCTGGACAGGTCCGCCGGGCGCTGGCGTGAGTCCGCCGCGACGCTCGCCCAACAGTACGGTCACGCTCTCTCCGGGGCTGAACGCCGGGACGCCGGTCCCGGCCGTGACGGCAACATCGTCTATTCCGTTGCCCGTGAAGTCGCCGATAGCCATGCCTCCGAGAACGGCGGCCGAGTTGGGCACGAACGGCGGATCGGTCGCGGCAAACGGCGAGCCGGGTGGTTGCACGAAGGTCACGGCCGCGGCACCCGCAGCCCCTGGAGCCATTCCGAGCGTCAAGGCGCCCAGCGCTCCCAAGACAAGAATCCGCAGTCTGGCCATCGCGTCCTCGCAATCGTCGTCCGGGCCCGGTGCGCCGTCGGCTAGCCCGTTAGAACGGAGCTGTGGCGCGTTTGTTGCGGATCAGCGCCCGCATGGTCGCATCCCCGATGTGGTCCGCCGTCTCGAGAGCATGATCGCACGCGACCGCGTCGTCGCGTCGTTCGCTGCCATCGTGGATCTGGCGGATTGACGCACGCGGGGTGAGCGTTGCCGTTGACCCTCCGACTGGCTGAAGGCGCGCAAAGGCAACCGCGTCAAAGCTCTGGGCGCTGGACGTTTACGACAGCGGACCGCTGCCGACGAGCGTGCGCCCTGACCCGGGAGCCACCGAGTAGGTCTTCACGTCCCTTGGCACTCCCTTGACCCGGGAAAACCGCTTCCTTCGAACCTTGAGAGTGCTCGCGTCGAGTAGGGCCAAGGCGTGGTCGGAGACGAGAAGCTCGCCGGCTGAGGCCGCCTCGGCCACACGCGCGGCGATGTTGACGTCCACGCCGAGGTAGTCGCCGCCAAGTCTTCGCGGCCGCCCGACGTGCATGCCGGCGCGAATCTGGGGCCGGTAGCCGGGTGCGTCGACCCAGGCGAGCCGCTCGCGCGCCTCGAAGAGGGCATCGACTGCCTGCTGGGGATCGTCGAACACCGCCATCATGCCGTCGCCGAGACGCTTCACGATCCTGCCGTCGTGGTCCTTGACCGGTGGCTCGAGCGCCTCGCCGACATCGCGAAGCAGTTCGAGCGTGAGGTCATCGCCGGCCGCGAGCGCCCAGGCGGAGAATTCGACGAGATCGGTGAAGACGATCGCGAGCTCGGTGTCGCCGCGGCCGCGCCCCTGGGCCTCCGAGAGCGCCTGCCAGACCTGCAGGGCGCTCAGTCCTGCCTCCCGCATCAGTCCCGGACGTCCGGCGGTCGACTCGGAAAGGCGTCGCCCGACGAGCTGGGCCTTCTCCTTGCCTGCCGTGGAGAGAGGATCGCCGAAGTGGCTGTCCCCCGGAAGGAGCTCCCGCACGAGCTTGGCGGCGAACACCAGCCCGGGCTGGCGGTCGAGACGTCTCGCTGCGGCGGCGACCGCAACCCTCGCCTGCCGCAAACGGCCGGGGGCGAGAGATTGTTCGTGGCGCTCGGCCACGCGCTCGGCCACGGTGCTAACGGACCGAGTCCCTGGGCTCGGAGCGGCTGTCGGCGTCCGCCCGCGCACGCCGCGCGGCGTCGCGGATCTCAAAGAGGTCCGTTGCCCAGTCACCGACCTCGCGCGTGACGTCGTGCACCGCGCCGACCACGATTCCGAAGATGCTGCCCAGGTGTGTCGTGGTCGACTCGACAGCGACCTGGATCGTGTCCTTACCCGTCTCGAGTCTGTCGAGGGTGGCGCTTGCCCGGGTCGTGCCGCCGGGGTCAACTGCAGCCGCCGGGGTCCTCGCCCGCGGGAGCTCCTCTGCCGTCGGCATCTCCAGTCCTTCCGATCGGGATATTTGGACCCGCCCCCCGGCGCTTACCTCCAGGAACCCCCGGCCGGCGAGGCGGTTACAGCCCAGCGCCGCCAGCTCAGGCTACCTGTCGCCGAGCTCGCGTTGGCCGGAGAAGTACCTCAGTGCTCCATCGCCTCTGAGGCTGGCAGATCAGCATTAGATCGCGCCTCGGCCAGCTATCGGCATGTCTGCGCTGCTCGCTGGTGCGCTCACGTGTCGCGCAGTCGCGACACGGTTGGGGATCCCGCTGTCGACCTCGTCACGAGCTACCGGGGAGTCCAGACGCGCTCCGAGGACTCGATGCTCGAGCCCGCGGCAGTCGCGCCACAAGGCGCCAACCGCCCTCAGTGGTCGGACCGGCCTGCAGTGACCCGCCGAGCGAGCTCACGCGATCTCGGAGCCCCGCGATTCCGTAGCCTCCCCCCGCGTCCTCGAGGTGGGAGCCCGCGCCGCTGGATGGCCCGTTCTCGACCGTGACTGACAAGCCGCTGCCACTCGAGTGCACGTCGATGTTGATCGGCGCGCTCGGGGCGTGTTTGAGCGCGTTGGTGATGCCCTCCTGGGTGACGTGGTAAGCCGCACGGGCGAGTGCCGTCGGAAGGTCGTAGTGAGTCCCGGCGAATCGGTAGGTCACCGAGAGACCGGCGGCCGACGCGCGCCGCACGAGTTCGTCGAGCGATCCGAGACCGTCCCCGCCTGAGCGCGGATCACGCTCCCCGAGTAGCTCCGCCAGCTGTTCGATCTCGCGTTCGGCCTGGAGAGCGCCGCCCTCGATGTGCCTGAGCGACTCGGCGGTGGTTGCCGGGTTGGACGCGAGCGCGCGACGCCCGGCTCCCGCCTGTACCACGATCATGCTGACGCTGTGGGCGACGATGTCGTGCAGATCACGCGCGATCCGGGCGCGCTCATAGCGAACCGCCTCTCGTGCGAACGCCTCCCGCTCCTGCTCGAGCTCACGTGCTCGCGCGGAGAGCTGAGCGGCCAGCCGGGTGCGCGACCGCATGACCCGTCCGCCCACCCAGGCCGGGATGGTGAACACGCCCAGCACGACAGGGTCCGACAGGTCACCGCTCCCGAAGCCGAGCGAGACGGCGACCAGCCCGAGGACGGCTGACGCGCCGTCGACTCGGGAGCCGACCCGGTACGCCAGGATCAGGCACTCGAACCCCAGCGCCGCTGGCAGCGGATCCCACCACCGCGGGCCGAGCAGCACCCCGGGAACGAAGCAGGCGGCTCCGAAGGCGACCGGTCCGGCCAGCACGTGAGGGCGGCTGATCACGAGCACGCCACAGCCGAGCACCGTCGTGGCCGCCATCGCGAGCATCAGCGCCGTATTCGCGGGCGGGCGGGTCGCGAGCGACAGCGCGCTGAGGGCGGCGATGACGGCCGCCGCCGCCAGGTCCAGCCACCGGCCGTCGTCCGCGGCGAGCCTCCTCAGCGCCTCACGCATGCGCCGCTACCAGCGGCAACCGCACGTTGGTCTGCGAGACCCCGGAGCGTACCTGCGACTCGAGCGTCCCGGCATGCAGCGAGACCCATTCACGAGCGGTGGCCAGGGTCGTATGCAGGTCGGCCCCGGAGCGCACGCGCCCGCGCACCCCGACCTCGAGCGCGTCCGGGGCGTAGCGCAGCGTCACCTGCACCCGAGCATCAGTCATGGCCTCGAGGGGCTCGAGCAGTCGTTCAACGATGCGAAACGCTGACAGTTCCAGACCGGCCGGAAGCGTGTGCCGCTCACCGTCGACGATCAGGCGCGCATCCGGGGCGAGCACGCGCTCGAGCAGGGCCTCGATGTCGCCCAGCGACGGCTGTGGTTCGAGAGCCGGTTCGGCGCGCAGGGTTCCCACGATCTCGCGCATGTCGGTGAGGGTCCGGCGCCCGTCGTGCTCGATCGCAGTGAGCGACTCGTGCGCGGCGCCGGGTGTCTGGGCCATCGCGCCGCGCGCGGCCGCGGCGTCCGCGGCGAGCTTCCCGATCCGCTCGCCGAGCATCTCGTCCAGGTTCTCGGCGACCCGCGCGCGGTCCGCGGCCACCGCGAGCTGCGCGGTCTGGTCGCGTTGCTCGCGCAGCTCGTCGGTTCGCTGGCGCAGGACCGAGATCATGCCCTCGCGAGAGCGGACCAGGCGTCCGACGCCCCAGAACGCGAGCACGAGCACGATGAGGCCGGGCGTGAACCCCTTCAGCTGCGGATCGGTCAGCGTCTGTGTCACCGCTGACACGATCGCCAGCGCGGCGCCCACGACTGCGAGCCTCAGCTGGAGGCGGGCCGCGACGGAGTAGACGACCAGCGCCAGGGCGGGGAGCGTGCCGCCGCAGCGGACGAACGTGCCGACGACGATGCCGTTGAACAGCGCGCCCGCCGTGATCGTCGCCATCGCGCCGAGGGGCGCGGCGCGACGCCAGCTCACCGGCGCGGTCATCAGGAGCACTGCGGCGCACGGCCAGAAGCCCCCGTGGGGATCAGCCGGGGGTCCGTTCACGCCGCTCACCGCGACCACGCCGGCCGCGCTGAGCGCCAGCGCCAGCAACGTGTCCAGCCGGGTGAATGCGCGGAGTCCGAACGGCGCTCCCGAAAGCCAACCTCGTGCGTGGCTCAGCATGGGTACCCCTTTCTCGGTCACATTGTTTCGCTCATTCGATCGCGAAAGCAAGCGGACGAGCGTCGATGAGGATCCAAGCTACGCCTGGGCAATGCGGCTGCCATCCGTCTCAAGGATGATCCTGTTGGCCGCTTGGTAGCCCTGACTGACGAGAAGGAAGGACCCCGGCCCAGTGGACTCAGCCGACGCGACGACGGGTGATATCTCGGTGCTGATCGTGGACGACCAGCAGCTCGTGCGCGCAGGGTTCCGGATGATCATCGACGGCGAGCCCGACATGACCGTCGTCGGCGAGGCTCGCGACGGTCTCGAGGCACTCGACCTGGCGCGCAAGCGCGGCCCCGTCGTCGTGCTGCTCGACATCCGCATGCCGGGCATGGACGGGCTCACCGCGGCTCGGCGGATCATTGCCGAGACCGACAGCCGCGTCCTGCTGCTGACGACGTTCGACGCCGACGAGTACGTGTTCGAGGGGCTGCGCGCCGGCGCCAGCGGCTTCCTGCTCAAGGACGTGCCGCCCGAGCAGCTCTGTTGGGCGGTCCGCAACATCGCCGCTGGTAACGCTCTGATCGACCCGGCCGTCACGCGACGCATGATCCTGCGCTTCGCGGCCGCGGCGCGAGCGACCGGCGAGACGCCCGACGCAGCTGAAGGCGCTGACCGCCCGGGAGCTCGACGTCATGCGCCTCATCGCGCGTGGCCGCTCAAACGCCGAGATCGCCGCCGAGCTCGTGGTCGAGGAGTCGACGGTCAAGAGCCATGTCGGACGCATCCTGACCAAGCTCGGGCTGCGAGACCGCGTCCAAGCGGTCGTGCTGGCATACGAGACCGGGTTCATCACGCCCGATCTGCTCGGGCGCTGACGCGCTCGCGTCAGCGCCCGCAAGCCCCGCGCTACGGCAGCCGCACCGTGAGGGTGGCGTTCTGCGAGTTGGGCAGGTTGACATCGGTGAAACTGCCGTGGACGCCCCCATAGATGCCCGTGCCCCCGTTGATCGGCACGGCGCTGTTGGGCAGGTTGAAGTGCATGGTGACGTCGTTGCTGAGCAGCATCGAGCCGCCGATGGCGATCTCCACGTCGCATGCTGCGGTGTCGGCGTTCGTGAACGTGCAGGTCAGCTCATCCGACGCCGTGAAGTGCCTGGCATGATGCGTCGCGGTGCCGGCGAAGTCGAGGTCGCCTTCGTAGAAGCGGTCCCCGGCGACGGGCAGGGTCGCCGGCGGGTTGAGGTTGATCGGATGGCCGGCGGAGTTGAACCAGCTCGTCGGCCCCGACTCCTGAAAGAAATGAAGCGTCTGGCTCCTGGCGCTGGCCGTCGGCGCAATCAGCCCCGTGATCGCCAGCACAGCGGTTGCGGCAGCGGCCGCGGCCCGCAGCTGTCTCGCTCTGGCGATCGCCGCCAGCTCGGTGCGTGCTTGCAATAGCGTCATGGTGCGACCTCCACGTGATCCGGTTGCAGTGAATGGATCGGACGCTATGTCGCCCCAGCACAGGTCACATCGCGCCTGAGGATGAGTTCTTGGCGCGCGGCGTCGTCCTCAGGTCGCAGCTGGAGAATCAGTTCGGCGCCGTTCACCACGGCGCGGTGAGTCTCCATCACCCGAGCCGCCCCAGCCCAGCGGCCGGGCCTGCGATCAGGCCGGTGGCCGCGGCCAGGCTCAGTTGCTGGCAGATGCGGAGCGAGCGATACGAAGCTCCCAGGAGCCACCCGCGAGATTCAGCGCCCCAACGACCAGGAAGAAGGCCGCCCATCCGTAGGCGCTGTAGGAGAGGCACACGAGTCCCGCGGCGGCCGCGACACTGCCGCTGACGATACGCGTGACGCCAAACGCGCGGAGGTGGCGATATTCGAAGGGCGCGAGCAAGCGTCGCAGGCCGGATCGGGGCGGAGATAGCCACCACCCGCGTAGACCTTTCGGAGCTCTGTTGTCGTTGGGTGCGTTCATGGGGATGCCTCGTGTGGGTGTGGTGCGCTCACCTGATGGCCAATCAGTATGGGATCACAAGACTGTGTACGCGGTGCTGCGGCTCCCCGGCGCCGACCTGTCGTTCTCTGATGACGTCGGTGGCCACGCTCGCTCCACCGGAGGGTACGCCATACCGTCTCCGTTTCATATCGCCCGCGGTCGGCGTACGATCCCATGATGCGCCGCGTGCAGACAGGGGCCGCCGGAATCCTGCTTTCGCTGACCTGCGCGGGCGCGGCGGTGGCTGGCGCTGCGCAGCAGCCTCCGACCCTGGGCTCTGTGCACTACGCCAAGACCATTGGCGGGCCGTCCCCGGGGTTCGGAACGGCCGCCCCGAAGGTGGTCAACGCGAACGGTGATCCGGGCAGCGTGGTTTACGACGTGCGCTGGGCAGGCTGGGGCCACGCCCAGGCCATCGGAGACGGCAAGAGCTATGCGCCCGGAGCTCACGGCGGCTGGACTGGAACGCTCATCCCAACCGAGCTTCGCGCGACGGATCTCGGCCGCTGCCAGCCAGCCGGTGCCGTCGTGTACCGCCACCTGTGGATTCGGGCCAAGGGGGTGCCGGGGAGTCACGGATGGACAGCGTGGTCGCAGTGGCCGGATATCAACTATCCCAAGCCACAGCTGCTCTGCTGAGAATCGGCGCGTCTGTCTGAGGGTGTCCGTTGGTGGCGCATCGGGCCGCCTCGAGTGGTCTGCCCAGCGGGACGGGCCCCGTCGTGCTCTCCGGCGATGCGGAACAGTCGGGCACCGGCGGGTCGCACCCGAGGGAAACCCCCGAACACCGAGACGCTGAAGCGCGCGTGAGCGCAGCCGCGGCATTCTGCAAAGCGCCGAACGGGCGCACCAGTGCATCTCCGCTGAGCCCGGATATGAGGATGCGCCGGTACCACGAGCGTCCAGCTCGGGTCACCGGGGTTGCCCCGCCGCTGACCTCATCTCCTTGTCGCACCCTTGGGCCAGCTCGGAAGGTCGCGGGCAGCTCGGCCGTCACGCTTTGGCACATGCAGTTTGCTGACGGGGGGCGAGCCTAGTCTCGAGGATCGTCGCGGCTTAGCCAACGCCAGCTGACCTCGACCACCATCGAGGCCGTGTAGGTCCCGATCAATATGACGGGAACCCAGATCCCCCTGACGACGCCGACGCTCACGAGAACCACGAGCACGAGCAGACTGCCGAAGCCGCACCCCATGCCGGGACCAGTGTGGAAGCCTGGGCGCGCCCAGTATCGAAGCCGGCTGTACACGGCGGCTCACGCTAGTCGAACCGCCAGCACGAGGGGGCCGCACCAGGTGGCGCCAACTTGCGGAATCTGACTGGTGCCACGTTGCGGTACAGCGTTGGCGCTTAGCCGCGGCGCGTGCCTTCCGTGGATAGGAGGCGTCTTCCGCCGGTCCGACACGCCTCCGCGTCGTTCACTAGAGCTGCCCGCTCAGACTCACGGTGCTCGACGAGCTCGCTCACGGCGTGTGGTCGCGGCTGCGGTGCCTTGGCAGCAGCGGCGGAGCACCAACGGGTAGCGTCAGCCGGTCGGTCGTTTCGTGACCACGGTACGGACAGGTGTGAGCTTGCCGGTGCGGTAGGCCCAGGTGGTGGTCGCACGCCCGGAGGCGCAGCAGGTCGGGTCGTTTGGCCCGTACCAGTACTCGGCGACGACGATCCGACCGTCGGCCCACTTGACCGTCCCCAGCAGCGGCACATGCGACACGTTCGAGCTGTTTGGCTGGCGAGGCGTGATCAGACCCACCGGGCGCGCGCTAGTGGCCGAGCCGCTGAAGACGACATCGGCAAAGCGGATCTGACCGTCCGCGGTCCCACCGTTGTTGGAGCAGGCGACGTCAACCGCGGCCGCGGCGCCAACGCCGCCAAGCTGGCCATAGGTCACGTCGTACGCGGCCGCTACTCGAACGAGGTCGGGGTCTGAACCGAAGCTGTTGACGTCTCCGAAACCAGTGTGCGAGATGTCCGCGATGTGGTTATGCAAACGGATCGGACTGCTTGCCTTGCAAACCGCCCCCGGCAGGGTCTCGTTCCGCCAGCCGACCGCCTGGAGCGGCAGCGTGGTATGCGCGGAGGCGACTGCGGCGGTGCCGACGAGAGCAGCCAACGCTGCGGCGCCGGCCAGGCCACCGATCCGATTCTCGTGTCTAGTAGCGACAACTCGATCAAGCATGGGGTTGGGGACGCCTCCTCTGTTTCGGCGCTCGAGCTGGCAAAGCGAGCCTACGCACTTGATTGTCGCGCTTCTCGGCGTGTCCCCCTGAGACGGCCGTCCCTCCGTCGGAAGGACGCGGACGGGACCCCACCGCTACGCCCAGCCGGCTTTATGTCTCGCCGTGGGCCCCTCCGCTCTGCCGAGGTATTGGTGCTCCCGGATCTGCAGTGCAGTCGGCCTGCATTAGGCAAGAGCAGAACAACGCCGCCCAACAGCATGGGACAGCTCGTGGTCGGGGCAAAGGGGAACAGCGACCCATGGCGTGGTCAGGGCCCGCTTCGCTGGCAATGCGGTGCTGAGCCGGCCGCTCAGTTTGCTGGGCTGACGACGCGCAGGCTGGGTATGCGGGCGAAGTGGGAGGTGTTGCGTGTGGCGACGCCCAATCCGTGTGCGATGGCCGTGGCCGCGATCCAGAGATCGTGGGCGCCGACGATCTCGCCACGTTCGGCGAGTTGCGCCCAGATTTCGGCGTGGACGCGCGCCACGGGTGCGGTGACCGGGACCGCTTGCAGTCCGGCGAGGATGTGCTCGACAAATGCGCTGCGTCGAGCCCGGAGGGCGCCGCGCGCGCGAAGGACACCGTGCAGCAGTTCGCTGACCGTGATCACGCTGATCGCGCTCTCCTCACCAGCGAGCAGGTCCTGCACGTCGCCGGCCCGCCGCTCCAGTTCAATCAGCAGGTCGGTGTCGATCAGGAGGGCCATCGATCCTCGGGTGGGCCTGCGCTCTCACGCAGGCCCCGAAGATCCTGGGCGAATCCGTCGTCTGGGGAGGGCGCGGCGGAGAGGAGCTCACTGAGTCGGGCGGCGGTGATCAGGCGGGCACGGGGCGGGCCGATTACCGCGACCGCGGCGCCGCTGCGAGTCACCTCGACCTCTTCGCCGGTCGCCACCCGGTTGAGGACCTCAGAAAAGCTTCTGGCGACTTCCGTGGCTGTCATTCGGGACATGGCCGGAGGTTATCAGATAAATCAGATTTGAAACGGCTGGCCCCGGCGGTCCCATCACAACGCGCTCAGCGGACCGGATGCCGGCCGGTTCCGCTCTCCGCCCAGATGCGGAACGGTCAGGCGCCAGTCCCTGCAGCAGCGACCGTCGTCCATTGGGGAACAGCGCGGGCGCCGTGGTCGCGCACCTGCCTTCTTCGCGATCGCGATCGTCGGATGCCGTGAAGGTACGAGCTGATCCGGCAGGGGCTGCGTCTAAAGCGGTCGCCGTTGGTGGCGGGCATGTCGTCAAGGCGATAGTTCCAGACCGTGCCGGTCAGCGACCCGCTGCGCGACTGCCCGGTGGGACGCCGTCCGCTGCCGGGTGCGGAGGCGACGTCGATCATCCTGAGAGCCGAAGCTTGTTGGGGGACATGACCACGACCCGCGCTGGCGGATAGGTGCTCCCGTCATAGATCGCTCGATGTCCCAGGGGCCGACCGAGCGGAACCGTCGCCGAGACGCTTGTCCCCACGCCGGCACAGGGTCCGGAAAGTGGACGAATCAAAGGTGTGAGCACGACGCGGGTCGAGGTCCATGAGATCAGCGAGTGGTCATAGCCGTCGTGCGGCCCGCGACCGCACGTCTCGATGTCGACCTCGATGTTGAGGGCGCGCGATGTCGCGGACGCGGGGCCGATGACTGCGAAGTCGGTCGGATCAAAGCCGGCAATGACGGGCTGCAGCGAGCAAGCGCCGTAGCCGGTAACGATCCAGTGGCCGTGGGAGTAGTTCTCGTCTAGCTCGGTCCCGACCTGCCCACTGTTGTCCACCTGGCCGTACTCGATGGCTAAGCCGTCCTGTGCCAGCAAGGTCCAGCCAGAGCGCGGAAGCGCATACACAACGTCTGCGTTGGAGCTGGTGAGGAACTGACGCAGCGTCCGCGCCGGCGCTGCCGGGCTGTCCTGGGCGTTGCGCGGACCGCGCAGCGCCGACGGCGGGAAGCCCCCCTGTGGCCCCGCATCGCCGCACGAGATCCGCAAGCCCGCCGCAGAGACGCGACCGCCTCCCGCGTTGAGCGCCACGACGACGGCCAGGCCCGCCACCACGCAGGCCGCAGCGAGAAGTAGAGCGCGGCCCCTTCGCACCGGGTAAACCTAACCGCGCGCGAGGTGCGCCCGCGCGCACCTCGCTTGTTAGACAATCGCCAGAAGTCGCATCGGCGGGCATCGTGGCGATCGCTCCGGCGACGACATAGGCGCAGCCGAACTGCTGCGCTCGATGACATGGCTGACGATCGCTTCCCCCCGTGAGGAGGCACGCCGTCGTCCCGCGCGCACTGTTCCCCAATCGACGACTCGCGGCTGCGCCGACTTGAGCTCCCACAGTCCTGCTCACGAACAGAGGAGAACAGCGCCGGCGCCTCGCTCGAGCGGGGCCGAGCAGGCGCCGGGTGAGCCTATCCTGGGGTTATGTCGACGACAGGGTACGCGTCCGTTAACGGGCTGCAGATGTACTACGAGGTCCACGGCAGCGGCCCGCCGCTCGTGCTCCTGCATGGAGGTGCGCTCACGATCGATCTGAGCTTCGGACCGCTTATCCCGGCCCTGGCTGAGACCCATCGGGTCATCGCAGTCGAAATGCAGGGCCACGGACATACCGCGAACATCGACCGAGAGATGACGCCCGAGAACTTCGCGGATGACATCGTCACCCTGCTCGGGCAACTCGGTATCGAGCAGGCGGACCTGCTCGGGTACAGCCTCGGCGGCTGCGTCAGCCTCGAGATCGTGACGCGCCATCCGGACCTGGTAGGAAGGCTCGTGCTGGCCTCCACGCCGACGTGTCGCCGAGACTTTGCTCTCGATGGAGAACTCGATGCCGACAGAATGCCGACCGCAGCCGACGGCGAAGAATGGGAGGCAGAGTACCGCCGGATTGCGCCGCGCCCCGATGGCTTTGCCGACCTGATCGCTCGGGCAGCGGCGATGGTGGGCGCGATCGAAGACTGGTCGCCCGAGGACCTTCGGGCGATTCTCGCGCCCACCCTCATCCTGATCGGCGACAAGGACTTCATCAGCATCGAACAGGCAGTCAAGACGCTCGACCTCATCCCGGATGCGCAACTCGCAATCCTCCCGGACGCAACGCACGTGGGAATGACCCGCCGCCCCCATCAGGTGCTCGCGATGGTCACTCCGTTCCTTGACGCGTAAACCTGAAGCGCAGAAACGCCGCCGCTCGCCCGCCAGCCAGCTCCGTTGGTGCAGCCCGTTACTGGGCTTCGACGTGCACGAGATCGACGATGGTGTCGCTGGGGAGAGGAAGCATCAGCGGCGATCCCGTCGTGCCGAACGTCAGCGCCGTCACGCGCGGGACGCCAGGTCCCGGTGTGAGCGCAAGAAGCGAGCGCGTCGGTAGCCGCTGCAGCCCGGCGATTTGTCCGCTGACGTGCACGCAGTCAAGCGATACGGCTCCGTTGGGATGAGGATCGTCAAGCGCCGGCGGCCACGGACCGCTCGGCGAGACTCGCCGCGTGAGCGCCACCGTCAGCGGCTCCGCGATCAGGCCATCGATGCGCTTGTCCTCCCAGACGCCGTCGTGACCGCGGTAGGTCTGCGGACGCCCAAGCGAGAGTCCTCGCTCACCCAACCCGCACGCCTCGTCGTTCGGACTTCCAAAGAACACCGCGACCACTTCGAGCCGTTCACCCCGCCGCAACTCCAGGTAGCACTCGTCGAGATGCACGCGCCCGTGCTCCGGTCCGGAACCGGGCGACAGACGCCATCCCCAGCCTTCGCAGGCCGCCTCGAGATCGCCCGGGACAACCAGGCTTACGTGGTCGAGCTCAACAGCCGCCATGAGCAGCGAGTATGCCGCCGCCCGCCTCCGGCGTGAACGCCTGACGGAGCTCGCACCGACGGGCGGCGCGGCGGTTCGGAACAGGCGACGTTGCCTGTGCGTCAGCGATTGGACTGGCGCGACCTCCCCGTCCGATAGCTTGGCCGGCGTGCGACATCGGTTGTGGCTTTTGACGTTCCTGAGTGCCGTTGGGCCACTCGCAGCGCAGTCCGTACCCGCTCAGGCTCATGAACCACAGCGGTGCGTGCCCCGCAGCACGCGTGTGCAGGCATCTGATCCGCTCGGAGAACTCTGGGCGCCGCCAGATGGTTCGGATCTCCTCGGGTGCCTCTGGGGCGGAAAGACCTACACCGTATGGAGCTCGGGTGAGGGAGGTGTTCAGCTCGCAACGTTCGTAACGATGCGCGGCATGTACGCCGCCTTTAATGCCGGCGTCTCCGACCCTACTCTGAGCACGTCGTATGTCTGCGTGGTGAACCTCAAGACCGGCAAGGACCGTGGGTTTCTTGCGGCGACGGGGCCGGGCAGCAACGACCTTGGCGGCGTGAGATCACTCGTGCTGACGGCGAACGGTTCCGTCGCCTGGATCAGCCAAACCAGCGGCGTTCCCAACCCGAGTACCCCACAACTCATCCCGACGCTTACCGAGGTCTACGTCGTCGACAGCTTCGGACGTCGGATGATCGCCAGCTCCAGTGCGATCTCGCCGACCTCGCTTGCGCTCGCAGGGAGCACCATCTACTGGCTCCAGGGCGGCGTCGCGCAGGCCGCAACGCTGCGCTGAGACGGACGCCACGAGTCGTCTCGGTCACACTCGAACTACCACCGAGGCGCCGCCGACCGCGCGGCGACGATCGCTTTGATGCCTCGGGCGGCTCTCTTGCCGACGAGTCCTATGGCGACAAGCGGCACGTTCCGGACCGGTCCTGGATTTCGCCCGGAGGTGTTCAACTGCTCGCCGCGATGCGCAGCTGTTCGAGTGCGTCGCGCACGTCGGTCGCGACGTCCTCGGGGGCGCGGTTCTCGGTCGAGATACGTATGTTCACGCCATCGAGCGCAGTCATGGATTCCGCCAAGTCCCGAGCGTGCGCGATCAATGTCTGCTTACCGGGCCAAGTGTCTGGCTCGCGGTCGGCCAGACGCTCGGCAACCACGTCCCCAGACGCCACGAGCAACACAACCGCGACGGAGTCGACTGCGATCGCGTCGATCAGATCCGCGAGGTCCGCGCTGGTCTCCGTGGTGGCGGCGATCAAGAAGAGCTGTCGCCCCGCCGCGCGCTGAAGCTCCATCACCGCCCGAATCTGGGCAAGCCACGAGTCGCCTTCCAGCCAGGGCGACCCCCACGCCAGCTGCTCTGACTCCAGCGCGCCGAACCCGATCCCCTCGATCTCGAGCAGCGTCACCAGCTTCTCCAGTACCGACGTCTTCCCCGCGCCCGGTGGCCCAATCAGAAGCAACGCCGCCGTCACGGCGCAAAGTATCGAGCAATCTCGGCTGGCTGCGTGGACGTCGCGTCGTCCCGCTGCGGCGATGACTCATGCCGGTGCGCACCGGTATTGGCGCGAGCCCTCGGGCACGATCGCTCTCGCCCTTTTCGCGGGTTGTGCGTGGGCCACCGCTCCGGCGATATGGGAGTCGCGCAGGCACGAACCAGATGGCAGCCGCGCCGCCGCACGATCGGAAGGTCGCCGAGGCGGTCGTCCGCCGAAGCGCGGCTGGAAAATGAAAGACGTCCTGTGTCAACGTCGGGTGGGGGTAGCGGTTGTCGGATCGTCGGCTCCAGTCAGCCCCGCGGTCTACGGATGCGCGCTATCGGCGACGAGCATGTGCGTCGCGGCGCGCTGCCGCAGTTCGTCCAACGCGAGCGTGCCGACCTGCTAGCTGCTCGCGCTTGAGGGCTCGTCGAGCGCGGAGCGGACCCAGTCGTGCTTGCTGCCGGGGTCCAGGCCGGCGAGGAACCTCGGAAGCGACCCGTGCCAGCTATCGCGGCCACGGTCGGCAGCTCGGGCTGCGACGGCTTGCCCCATGTCTGCGTCCTTGCAGCGGACGAGCGCGATGGCGGCGTTCGGACCGGCTTCGGCGATGATCTCGTGGGCCTGCTGCTCATCAGATCCGACGTGCGATTCCCGTTTGTGGACGGCGTGAGCCCCGGCTTTGGCGCCTTTCAGGGTCGAGAGCGTGCCCCAAAGACCCACCATCCACGACGCCGAGATGCGCAGCATCGTGGCCGTGAGATCGCCGGCCTCGAGTACCCGAGATTCAGTGAGCTTCAGCGAGCCGTCTTTGTTTCCGCTCACCACGAAGACGGTCGCGCCGCCCTTGCGGGCCTTCTTGCGGAACCCGCGCCCGAGCGACAACAGCATGTGCTCCGCGGCGTGGCGGTTCTCGAAGCTAGCGAGGACCACCGACTCCTGCTCTGCCCCCTCGGCCGCACCGCCTTCGGACGCCATCCGCGTAGCATCCCACGATGCGGGCGCGCATCGATACCCCGCGTCGATAGCTCCCCGCTTCGCGCGGATCGCGCGCCCTGGCGCGCGATCGCTTCCGTGCTTCGACCGGTGCGGAGCGCACGACCGCATCGGCGACGCTCCAAATCGCCAGGACACCGCGCGTAGCGGCGACGAGCCAGAGTGCCCGGCGGCCGCGTCCTTGGTCGCTCAGAAGGAGTCGCAGCGCTCAGGCGGTGCCGGAGAAGAATGCGATCGTCACGAAAGCGCTTCCCGCGAGAAAGCGGACGCCGCGCGCCGTCTATCCCAGGCTCAGCGTCGCGCCGTGACGCGGAGAACCCACGTTGTGTCAAGCACGGTCGCGAGAACGAGGTAGATCATTGGCGGCCAGCGTTGGTTGCTCATGCTAAACGCAGTCAGCGCGGCCATGGTCGTCACCGCGCCAGCCGCGATTCCGAGCCAGCCGAGCCCGCTTGGACGCAGCGAACGGCAAGGGCGTGAGAGCAGCGCACGGAGTGAGATCCACGCGACAGAGATCGCCACCGCGATGAGCACAGGCGCCAGCATCCAGTTGAGCACCGTCGGCCGTTGCGGTATGCCGCATGCCGGCGTGCAGTAGCGAACGAGCGTGTCGGCCTGAAGCACGACGACGTCTGCCCACACCGCGATCAAAGCGACGATCGCGATGCACCCGCCGCGGAGCACCCGCAGGGGCTGCGACGCCGCACGCGCCGGCCTGACTCGATCCGCCATCGCCGCGAAGCGTAGCCGCGTGGCCCCGGCGTTTGCGGAAGGCGTGCATCTCCGTGACGATCGCATTCGTGTCCGGCAGCCCCCGAGGAACCGCGAGTCCTTCGGCGACCCTCCGGTCGTCCGACCCGGTCGCCATAGGCGTCATCCACGCCGGCTCGGCCCTGACGATCGCGTTCGTGGCAACGCCATCGCCGGAAAACGCGCTGACTTCATCGGCAACCCGGACCTGCCCCACACCTACAGCTACACCCCGGACATCGCGACCGGCCTGGCGACCCTCGGCACCGACCAGCGCGCCGTGGGCGGCGTGTGGCACCTGCCCGGCCCGGAGACCGTCACCACCCGACAACTGCTCGAACTCATCGCCGGCGACGTCGGACACCCCGTCGGCGTGCGCTCGGTGCCCAAGCTGGCCGTGCGCGCCCTCGGGCTCTTTAACCCGACAATCCGCGAGCTCGTAGAGCTCTCCTACGAGTTCGAGCAGCCGTTCATCCTGGACACCACCAAGTACCAGTCGACGTTCGGCACCGAGACCACACCGCTCGCGACTGCGCTCGCCGCGACCGTCGCGTGGTACCGCAGCCGAAACGGCAGCTCTGACGGAGCTCGCCAAAGCGTGCCGGCATGACCATCCCAGACGTCGCCGCCGCCCAGTTCCGCGAGTTCTCCAATCCGGCGACCGGTGAGTCGGTCCAGTTCACCGCGACCCCGCAAGACGCTGGCGAAGATGTCGTGCGATTCAACTGGAGAAGCATGCCGGGCGGCTCGATCACCGAGCACGTCCATCCCCGTCAGGAGGAGCGCTTCGCGATAACCGCGGGCCAGGCGCATTTCACCGTTGCCGGTGAGCACCCGCGTCGTCGGCCCGGGCGAGACGCTCGTCGTGCCGATCGGCGTGCGTCACTCGGAGTCAAACCCCGGACCGGTCGCTGTCGAAGGCGTGGTCGAGCTCCATCCAGCGCTGCACACCAAGGAGATGTTCGAGGCCTTCGGCGGCCTCGGCTCCGAGCGCAAGACGACCCCTCGCGGGGCACCGAAGAATCCGCTCCAGCTCGGCGCCACCTGCTGGCATTTCCGCCACGAGAGCCGAGCCACCTCCCCGCCGATCTGGCTCCAGAATCTGATCCTCCCGCCACTGGCAGCGCTCGCGAGGATCTTCGGCGTGCGCCCCTACCACGACCGCTGGGACAGCCACATCTCAAGCGCTGACTGACGGGGGCAAACATCGTGCCGGTGGCGGCTGCGCTCACGAGGACAGACCTGCCTTCGACAACGCGCGGGTCTCCTACTAACGCCGCAGACGACAGTCTCGCTCCGCGCGGTGGCTGTCGGGAAAAGGGTCGTCCGGCGGGTTTAAGACGATTCTGGGCATGCCCCAGAACTTTGTTGCTTGTGATCGGGATCAGTCGTTTTTGTTGCCGCCGTCGTTGCGGGATTGGGTGCCGGCGGGGCATCTGGTGTGGACTGTGTTAGCGGCGGTTGAGGAGATGGACTTGACCGCGTTTTATCGCGTGTATCGCAGCGATGGTCACGGCCGGCCGGCGTATGACCCGTCGATGATGGTGGCGTTGTTGTTGTATGCGTACGCGCGCGGGAATCGGTCCTCGCGCGGGATCGAGCGCGAGTGCATCGAGGATGTCGCCTACCGGGTGATCTCCGCGAATCTGGTGCCCGATCACTCGACGATCGCGGATTTCCGCAAGCGTCACGAGGCTGCTGTGGCGGGGTTGTTCGGCGAGGTGCTGTCGCTCTGCAAGGAGGCCGGGTTGGTGTCGGTCGGCGTGATCGCGGTCGACGGGACCAAGGTGCATGCCAACGCGAGCCGGTTCTCAAGCGTTGACTATCAGCAGCTCGCGCGCAAGATCCTCGAAGAGGCCGACCAGATCGACCGTGAGGAGGACGAGCTGTATGGAGACGCTCGCGGTGATGAGCTGCCCGAGCAGCTTCAGACTCCCGAGGGGCGACGGGAAGCGTTGCGTGAGGCTAAGCGCCGCCTCGCCGAGCGGGCGGCCGTGGCTGATCGGCTGATCGACGATTGCGCGGAAGCATCGAGCGAGCCGCTAGAGCTGGATCGTGCGGCGATGGTTGGTCATCGTCAGGCTCGGCGTGGCTGGATGCGGGAGGCTCGCCATCAGCTTGATGAGCAGCGCCGCCAGCACGCCAAGCCGATCCCGCGGTCGCGGGCGATGCGGCTGCTTGAGGCCGAGCGGCGGATGCAGCAGGATCTGGCGGTCGAGCGCGTCGCGAGTGAGGGGTATGACGCGTGGCGAGCGGAGCGGGTCGCCGGGGGCGTGAAGGCAAACCGGGTAGGTGGTCCCTCCAAGCCATATGAGCCGCCGGTGGAGCCGCCCGGAAAGATCAACGTGACCGACCCGGACTCGCGGAATGTGAAAAGCCCGCGGGGCTGGGTGCAGGGCTATAACGCGCAGGCCGCAGTCAACGAAAACCACATCGTGATCGCGGCCGAGGTCACGATCGACTCGCCGGATTTCGGGCATCTCGAACCGATGATCACCGCTGCCGAGCGCGAGCTGGAAGCGATCGGGGTGAGCGAGCGTCCGCAGGTGGCGCTCGCGGACGCCGGCTATTGGCATCAGGTCCAGATGCAGAACATCGCCGCTGCCGGCACCCCGGTGCTCGTCCCGCCCGACGCGAGCAAACGTGCCGGCGCCCGACCGGGCTGGAACGACGGCATGTACGCGTTTATGCGCCGGGTGCTCGCCACTGAGCTTGGCGCGGCGCTGTATCGAAGACGCCAGGCGCTTGTCGAGCCGGTGTTCGCCGACTTGAAGTTCAACCGCAAGATCGAGCGCTTCCAACGACGAGGGCGCTCCGCTGTGAACTCCGAGTGGCGATTAGTCAACGCGACGCACAACCTGCTCAAACTCCACCGCCACCAGCTCACGACCGTCGGGGCCTAACCGCCCCGACGGCCGCCAACGCCGTCCGCCAGCCAACGGTGCCGACCAGGACTTGCCCCGCGGCATACCCCGCCGAGATTTGATCGACAGCCACCGCGGAGAGCGCGCCTGACACGCACGACCGCTTCCGTACAGGGGCGCCGGGAGACCGCTTCGACGCGAGAAGCACTGGCCGCTTAGGACAGTACGCCCGACGCGCCGGCGGCCCCGAAGCCGTCCGAGTTCTCGCTCACGTTGCCGCCTCGCGTGACGTCGCCGACGGAGCCCAGAACGGTGAGCGTGGGCCGCTCGTACCCGGTACGTGGCCGTGCCACCTCCTCGCGCATCTCATCGGTCGACGCGAGTCCGGTGATGTGGGGCGTGCTCGTGCTTCTGTCTTGCTCGCGTCGCATGGCTAGGCCCTCCGGCTGCTGCTCTTGCGAGCCGGGTGGTGGCGGCGTGCCGGCGAGCGCTTTTTCTTCGTCGCTGGCGATGTGCCCTTCGTGTGATGCGCGGCCTTGGCGTGCTTCTTGGGCTTCTTTGTCAGCTTCGCCTTGGGCTTCGGGGTGGTGTCGGTGGCGGCGGTCGCTTTCACCGTCGCGCCGGTGGCCGCGGTGACCGGGGAGGAGAGCGTGACCTGCGTCGGTGTGATCACGCCGCCGACCGCAGCCGGCGCCACCGACGCAGCGGGCGGCAGCGGGGTGGAGGCGCTCGCAGTGCTCGTCGTTGTGGTAACGGCCGCCGGCGGCTGGTAGGGCTGCAGGTCATCCTCGACGTTGTAGGCAAATGAGAATGGGCCGCCGTGGTACACGTTGAACGCGACCGCGACGTTCACCGACTGCCCCGGAACGAGGCCCACCGCGCTGGTTGAGCCCGTCTGCAGCGGCAGCGTTACCGACAGCGTGGAGTTCAATCCGCTGCCCGGCGGGTTCAGCGTGGTTTGCGCGACTGCGAGCGAGGACGTGCCCGCGCTGTTCTCCACCGACGCGGCGGGCTCGCCAGCGTCCGCCAGCAGCGCCGCGTCCCCGGGCGCGGTCGGATCGCCGAACACCGGGTCAGACTGCTCGCCGTAGGTCGACAGGCCCGTGATGCGGATCTGCAGCCGCGTGATCGTCACCGGCGATAGCCCGTTGCTGTTTGATGTGTTGGTGATCGTGCGCCTGATCAGCAGCGTCCCCGGATTGCTCGCAGTCACCGGCTGCCCGTTCGTGGGCGGCGTGTACACCAGGTTCGGGGCCGCGCCCTCCCCGACCGTTGGGTCCAGCAGATAGGACTGGGCGACCGCGTTCACCTGGCTCGGCGAACCGCTGTTCGAGGGCGAGGGAGAGCCGAGCACCGTGGTCTGCCCGTAGCTAGCGGTCCCGGCATCCGGGGCCACGAGCACGAAGTCGGCCACATTCTCTCCAGTGTCCACCGGCACGCCGGCGCTGAAGCGCCGCACGAACGCGATCTCACTGGTATCCCCCGTCGGATAGACAGGCCGGGTCAGGCCCGTCCCCAGCGCATAGGTCGTACCGGCGTAGCCCACGCTGTCGCTGACCGCCCCGCCGGGGGCCTGCAGCGCCACACCGTCAAGACCACCGCTGCCCGTCGCGAGCCCGAGATCCTGATCTTCGGTCGCGAGACTCGCGAGCGAGTAGTCCGGAGTCGCAAGTAGATAGTGCTTGCCCGCTCCGAGCGAAACGGTCCCGTTCAGTGCAACCGAGGCGCTCTGACCGTCACCGTACTGCTCCAGCAACGACCACCCACTCAGCGAAACGGCCGAGTCCGAGGCGTTGAACAGATCAACATATGAGTCATCCGGTTGACTGGACGGGCCGCTCAACCGGGCCTCGGAGACGATCAACGCGCCGGGCGTGAAGGGGACAACCGTCTCGACCTGGGCCCCGCATGGACTTGTCGACGCGTCGTTGAGCGTGTCGCCGCTGTAGACCGCCTGCCAGTAATAGGTGCCGGGCGCGCTCAACGTCCGAAGCGGGGAGACCGGCAAGGAGCCAGGCGTGGTGATCGCCTGCGGGGTCCCCGCGCTCACCAGATCGCTGCACGCCTCATCGGAGTAGACGTTGTAGGTGACCGTCCCGGTCGCCGCGCCGGCGTTCGGGCCAGACAGCGCCCCCCGATCGGCGACGCCCGCTCCCGCCGGGACCGAGATGTCGGCGCCGGACTGGCCCTCGCCCGACAGCGAGCCACACAACGCCGAAGGCTCGATCACCGGCTGCGGCGGGCTCGGCAGGCTGGTGCTGACCACCGTCGGCCCACTGCCCGCCGGCACCTCAGCCACAAGGCGTCCGTTGGTGTCAGCGATGAACAGATCGCCGGCCGCGTCCACCGCCACGCCGTAGGAGAGGTCCAGCCCGCTGATCGGCAGCGTCACCTGCCCGCCGCCGGCCGGCAGCTCCACCACGATGTAGCCAGCAGTGCTGTGGGCGGTGGCGAAGATATCCCCCGCGGTGTCGACCGCCAGGGCATAGGGGCCCGTGGCGCTGAACGGCAGGGTTCTCTGCGCAGCACCGACCGGGAGCTCAACCACGTGGCCCGCGTCGCCCACGAACACGTCCCCGCGCGCATCGACGGCCACGGCCTGGGGCTCGCTCAGTCCCGTGAACGGCAGCGTCACCTGTGCGCCACCCGCCGGCAGCTCAACCACATCGTCCGTGCCCGTGTCGGCGACGAACACGTCCCCCGCCGCGTCGACGGCCACGCTCTCCGGGTCGCTCAGCCCGGTGAAGGGCAACGTCACCTGCGCGCCGCCCGCCGGCAGCTCAACCACATCATCGTTGCCCGCGTCGACGACGAACACGTCCCCATGCGCATCGACCGCCACGGCGTAGGGCTCGCTCAGCCCGGTTAACGGCAACGTCACCTGCCCACCACCAGCCAAGCGCTCAACTACAACCGTGCCGCCGACGGCGAACACGTCCCCATGCCGCGTCGACCGCCACGCCCTCCGGCTTGCTCACCCCGGTGAACGGCAGTATTTCCGCGCCGGAGGCCGTGGGGGCCCCAGCGGGCGCCGTACCGCAGTAGTCGCCGTTGGTGACCGTGGCCGTGACCGGGCCGACGGGCGCGGAGGTCGCGGTGTTCGGCGAGCCGAACCCGGTCGCCGCGGCCTGAACCTGACACTCCAGCTCGCTGCCCGCATCGGTGCCCTGCGGCGTGTACGTCTGCCCGTGCGCCCCGCTGATCGCGGTGGCGCCCCCCGCGCCGACGGTCTCCCACGAATACGTGAAGTCGGCCGCCACCGACCACGTCCCCGGATCACAGCTCAGCTGGCTGCCGACCGCCGGATCACCGCTCACCGACGGTGGCGCGTAGTCGACCGGCTCCTCGTAGGGCAGCAGGAACGACGCGTAGCTCGCGACGGAAGCATCTAGGGTGGCCCCCGTGCAGGTGTCCGGCCCCGTGTCGGTGACGCCGATCACCGCCCAGTCACCGTTGGTGACCGTCGGGTCGATCGTGACCGGCAGCGACCCACCCCAGGTCGGCACGATCAACGGCCCGCCCGAGTCGCCCTCGCATGTCCCACTGCTGTCGACCTCGAAGGGGTAGGTCGGGTCGATCTGGACCCCCGTGACCTCCTTCTGGTACAGGGTTCCTGCGTCATTCCCGTTGCCACTCGTGATCCCGTAGCCGGCCGTCAGCGCGTCAAAGAACCCGGAGAACGGACCGAGCTGATCGGGCTGCAGCACCGGGAGGTAGCTCGTGCCGGAAAGCGGGGCCGACAGCTTCACGATCGCCACGTCGTCGGCGTCCGTGCTGCTCGTCACGTTGCTCGGCCTCCAGAGAGGGTCCGGCACGAGGGCGGAGGGGCCGACCGTCTCCGACGGCGGGGGAATGGTGATCGGATTACTGTCGAAACCGATCGAGCGCGACGGAGTGACGACCACCTGCTGGACGCCGCTCACCGGGTAGACGCAGTGAGCGGCCGTCAGCACCGTCGTCGGACCGATCAACGAACCGCTGCACTCGTACGCTTCCCCGTCGGAGTAGATGACCAGCGTGACCGCCCACGGCCATGATCCCGGCGCGGTCACAAGCGTCCCCCCAACGATCGCCGGCGTGGCCGTCGCCCCCGCCGATCCGGGCAACCCCAGGAACGCGACGCAGACCATCAAGCCAATCAGCTTCCGCACGGCCAACCTTCCTTGTCGTCCTGCGGGCGCCGCCGAAGGCCCCAGCGAGCGCTCCCGCCGGACGGGCACGCACTCGTCCGGAGCGCTGCCCCCTATATCCATGATCCGGCGACGCGCATCCTCGCAGCCCAAGCCACGCAATGTCAACTAGCGCCCTTCCCACGAGTTCGGGACACGGCCTTCGCCGGCGCCAACCCGTCGCAGGTCGGCCGAGCGTTCGCGATGGGACCTCTGCGCACCCGCGGTGGCGGTCGCCGGCGCCCCGCACTGCGAGTACCGGCGGCTGGGAGCGGTCACCTATGCCCTCGGTTCCCGCCGGGACCGAGGGCATAGGTACGCGCGCCCTCGTCCGAGGTCGGGTGGACGGAGCGCGTTCCCCCTGCAAGACCTTGCGGCCGGCCCGGGCTAGCAGCTAGGAGCCGGGCGGCCGGGGTGGGCGTCCCGGCCGCGGGACCACCACTGCGGACACCATTGGGCGCAGCGAGCCATTTGGGCGCTCGGTCCTCTCGTTGGTGTTAGGGCGGCTGCGCCGGCTCGGGCGCCCTTGTCCGTGTTGGTCTCGCCTACCAGCCATCAGGCCTCCCTGTTCGTCGCTGCAGTCACGGTCGCTGCTTCCTCACCTCGTGCCCGCTGGGGCCTCAACGTCGAGACGACAACCTACGAGCTGGCGGTAAGGCCCCGCATCGCGCAACCTCGTTATCTTGGCCGCGCACGCCGCGTTATTCGGAGACGTTGACCGCGCAACGTACGAAGGCGCCGGCGGCGATGCGCTCAGCCCACCGCCGGCTTGCCCACGTGGTTATTTCGTACTACGGTTGCGAGCGCGACAAGGCAGCCCGCGCTATGCGGCGCTGCCTCGCCGATGAGGACGTGGGACGCGGGGGAGCGGACGCAATGACGGCAGTGGACAGGGACGGACGATGGCGGCTGGGGCCGGGCCTTGGTGGCAGGCTAGGTCTGCAACGGTTCGGCCGGAGCTCGAGCCGCGCTGAGCACCTTCTGACGTGCGCGTCATGACCACACAATGCCCTCGTCGGTGATGCGCGAGGCGCTTCGCCGTCATCACGAGACCGAATGAGTACCAGCGAGCTGGCTCCGCGCCGGGCGGTTTCAAGCAGGGCGTTCGTGGGAAGGGCGGCCGAGCTCGCGGCGTTGTCTTCTGCGCTTCGAGATGTTCGTGAGTCGCGGCCGTCCTTGACACTCGTGACTGGAGAGGCGGGTGTTGGCAAGACGCGCGTCGTTCGCGAGGTGGCTCGGCACGCTCAAGACGCGGGGATGTTGACGCTGCTCGGCGAATGCGTGGAGCTGTCGGGGGACGAGGTCCCGTACGGGCCGCTCGCTGCAGCGATTGGGGAGATCGAACCCGATGTCATGACCGGGACGGTCGCGGATCTCCCTGCCGCGGGTCGTCACCGGCTGGCTCGCGCCTTCCCCGGCCTACCCTTTGGAGCCGACGTTTCGCAGGCGGCCGAGGGTGAGCCGACCCAGGCACAGCTGTTTGGGTGGCTGCTGTTGTTCTTTCGGCGCCTGTCCGCGATGGCGCCGCTCTTGGTCACGATCGAGGACCTCCACTGGGCGGATGCTTCGACGCGTGACTTCCTGCTGTTCGCTTGCCAGCAGATGCGGTCTGAGCGGCTCGGCGTGCTCGTAACGGTCCGAACCAGCGAGCTGCATGCAGCGCATCCGGCACAGTCAGTCATAACGCGGCTGTCATCGAGTCACCGGGTCCGTCGGTTGGACTTGCGCTCGTTGTCCAGGGAGCAGGTCGAGTTGCAGGTCGAGAGCATCCTCGGTGCCGCACCACCCCCTGAGTTGCTACAGCGACTGTTCGACCGGGGTGAGGGCAACCCGTTCTACACCGAGGAGCTGCTGGCCGGCGGCTACGCGAGTGATCATGAGCTGCCTGCCACGCTCCGTGATGCGCTGCTGTCGCGGGTAAGGATGCTTTCGCGCTCGACCCAGGCGGTGTTGGGTCTGCTGGCAGCGATGAGTGGGAGTGTCGATGGTGAACTGATCGAGGCGGCAGCCATGTTATCGCGGGGTGCCCCGCGCGATGAGCTCGCGCTTCGCGAGGCGTTGCGTGAATGTGTAGATCGCCACCTGCTGGTGCATGAGCGTCGAACCGGCCACTTTCAGTTTCGCCATGCTCTTCTGCGCGAGGCTGTGTACGGGGAGCTGCTTGCCCTCGAGCGCGTGGAACTGCATCGCTGTGTCGCCCAGGCGCTCGAACAGCGTGGCCTGGGGACGACGGCGGCCGAGCGCGCCTATCACTGGGAGGCCGCCGGCGAGTCGGCGGCGGCGGTGTCGGCGGCGATCGCCGCGGCGCTGGCTGCCGAACGAGCCTACGCGCACGGCGAGGCTCTGGCCCAGTTTGAGCGTGCGCTTCGACTGTCGTCGGAGCATCTGTCGGAAATGCAGGGGCTCGCGGTCGACCGCATCGATCTCGCCACGCGTGCTGCCGAGGCCGCGCGCTGGTTCGGTGATTACGAACGTGCGGCGGCGTTGTGCCGTCTGGCGCTCGGCATGTTCGACCATGAGGACGACCAGCTGCGTGCCGCCGAGCTGTTTGCGCGACTCGCGCGTTACCACTGGAAGGCCAAGGACCGGCTCGAGGCTCTGCACGAGGCGCTTCGCCTCTTGCCGCCGGGCGAGGTGGCGCAGCGGATGCGCACGTGGGCAGACGTCGCGCTCGCTCACATCCTCGTGGGTCGCTGGGGGGAGGCGCGTGCGTCGGCGGAGGAGGCGCTCCGCGACGCCCGGGGGTCGGAGACAAGGGCTGAGGAAAGCGCGGCTCGGGCGGCGCGTGGGTTCTCGATCGCGTTCATGGGCGAGCCGGTCGCTGGTGAGGAGCAGCTGTCGTTGGCGGTGACGCTTGCCGAACAAGGCGGAAGTCACCGGGATGTCGTCCAGGCCACCGCCATGCTCGCCGAGGTGCTGCGCCTCCAGGGGCGCATCGCGGACGCGTTCGCGGTCATGCTCAAGGGGGAATTTGTCGCAGAGGGTATGGGCGCGACAGGGTCGGACGCCAGCTTCATGGCTGCCAACGCCAGCGATGACCTGTTGCGGTTGGGGCGGTGGGATGAGGTCGCAGAGCGCGTGCGAGACGTCTCAGCAAGACCTGTTCTGGGCGTGGGGAGCGAACTGATCCTGTGCAGCGTCGCCGGACGGCTGCAGACGGCAAGAGGGGAGTTTGACGCGGCCGCAGATTCCTTCACACGGGCGCTGGCCCTCGCCCGCGACGTCGATCCGTTGCAGTACGTTCCGGCGATTCACGTCGGCTACGCGGAGCTCGAGCTGTGGAGCGGACGAATCGACGCTGCGGGTGAGCACATCTCGGCCGGCCTCCAAGCCGTGGGAGACGGCGCCGAGCTATTGCACACGCCGACGTTGTATGCGATGGGCGTTCGGGTGGAGGCCGAACGCGCGGTGCGAGCCCGCCTGCTAGGTGACGCGGCCGTCGCGGCGCAAGCCTGCCGCCGCGCCGAGCAGCATGCGGACGGTCTGGCCGCACTCCTGCGGTCGGCTTGGCGCGGGGTCGGACCGCCTGAGGCCGAAGCCCACCGCGCCAGTTGTGGCGCGGAGTTGACCCTCGCATTCGGGCGCAGCGATCCGGTGGCGTGGGCGGACACGGCCGTGCGGTGGCGCGGCCGCGAGGCGCCGTACGCGGTCGCCTACGCCCTGTACAGACAGGCCGAGGCGCTGCTGGCCGACACGGGCGGACGTAGCGCAGCGCGGGTGGCTCTCGCCGAGGCCGAGCGGCTCTGCGCGACGTTGAGGGCCGTGCCGCTACGCCGCGAGATCCTCGCGCTCGCGCGCCGGGCGCGACTGAAGCTGGCAGATCCTGCGAGCGGGTCGGCGCAGGTCCCAAGCAGTGCCGAGGCATCGGCCGTAATGCCCTTTGGGCTAACGCCTCGCGAGGCGGAGGTGCTCGCGCTTCTCGCGGCTGGACTGACCAACCGGGAGATCGCAAAGCGCCTGCACATCAGCAAGCACACAGCCGGTGTTCACGTCTCGCACATTCTCAGCAAACTGGGCGTCCCAAACCGCGTGATGGCTGCGGCGGCGGCGCAACGGTTGGGGCTCGTCGGCCAGGACTGACACAACCGCGGCGGCGATGAACCACGCGCAAGCTGACTCGGCCCGGAGCCCCGCGAATCATGAGCTGGGCGCGCGAGATCGAGCGCTCGAGACTGCCGTTGTAGTCACCCAACCAGTAGCAGTACGCGGCCGGGGACTCGAACCCCGCCCGCCGGATTAAAAGTCCGGTGCTCTACCCGATGAGCTAGCCGCGCCTGGCCAGTCTTCCATACCGGGCGCGCCCCCCGGCGACGACAAGGTGACTCGCACCGACGTGCCGACTCCGCGCCCCCAGCGCGTCGGGGCGCGACCTACTCGCCGGCGATGAGGCGAAGCGGCGGCAGCTCTTCGCCGGCCGCGTCCTCGCCGCCGCCGGCGTGCAGGACGGGGACCTCGGCGACGCTCGGCGTGCCCTCGGCGAGCGGCTCGCGGGGCGGCCAGCCGGCGATGGCCTGGTCGCGCACGAGCAGCGCGTCGATCGCCTCTTCGCGCAGCGGGAAGGCGAAGTGGAAGCCCTGGCCCCAGCGGCAGCCCATGCGCTCGAGCTCGACCACCTGGTCCTGCTCCTCGATCCCCTCGGCGATCACGCGCAGGCCGAGGCTCTGGCCGAGGTCGACGATCACCCGCGCGAGCGTCGAGCCGCCCGGCGCGGCGATGCCGTCGACGAACGGCTTGGCGATCTTCAGGATGTCGATCGGGAAGCGGCGCAGGTACTGCAGCGAGGAATAGCCGGTGCCGAAGTCATCGACGGCCAGATGCACGCCGAGCCGCTTGAGCCCGTCGAACGTCTCGGCCATCAGGTCGACATTGTCCATCAACAAGGTCTCGGTGATCTCGAGGATCAGGCTCTCGGGAGCCAGGCCGGACCGCTCGAGTGCCTCGGCGACCTCGTAGATGAGCCCCGGCTGCTGCAGCTGCGTGACCGACAGGTTCACCGTGATGGCGAGCGGCGTCGGGCTGGGGAACCGGCGCTGCCAGCGCACGGCCTGGCGGCAGGCCTCGTTGAGCACCCAGCGCCCGATCGCGCTGATCAGCCGCGTCTCCTCCGCGACGCCGATGAAGTCGGTCGGGTACAGCAGCCCGTCGTCGGGGTGCTGCCAGCGAATGAGCGTCTCCACGGCAGCGATCGCGCCGGTCTCCACCTCGACGATCGGCTGGAACTCCAGCCGGAACTCCTCGTTCTCGACCGCCTTCTGCAGCTCGCTCTCCAGACGCAGGCGCTCCATCACCACGGTGTGCAGCGCCGGGTCGAACACCTCGTAGCGGCTCTTGCCGAGGCTCTTCGCGCGGTACATCGCCAGGTCGGCATTGCGCAGCAGGTCCTCGCCCTGCTCGCGCTGCAGCGCGACGCCGATGCTCGCGCTGACCGCCACGCGGCGTCCCTGCAGCACGATCGGCTCCTGTAGCGACGCCATGATGCGGCTGGCCACCATGGTCGCGTCCGCGCCGCGCTCGAGGTCCTCGAGCAGAATCGCGAATTCGTCGCCGCCGAAGCGCGCGGCGGTGTCCGACGGGCGCAGGCAATCCTCCAGCCGCCCCGCCACCTCGATGAGCAGCTGATCGCCGGCCGCGTGGCCGAGGCTGTCGTTGACGCGCTTGAAGCCGTCGAGGTCGAGGAACAGGACGGCGGTCAGCGCTCCGGAGCGCTCGCCCCGCAGCATCGCCTGCTCGAGTCGATCGAGGAACAAGGCACGATTCGGGAGGTCGGTGAGCATGTCATGGAAAGCGCGATGCACCGCGGAGTCGAAATTGCGATGGTCGGCGAGGGCCATGCTGGCGTGTTCGGCGAAGGCCTTCAGCACCTCCTGCTCGCTGCGCGAATACAGCCGGCCCTTGCGGAAGCTACCCACGGTCAGGCTGCCCACGACGACTCCGTTCTCGAGCACCGGGGTGGCCATCGAGGCCTGCAGACCGGCCTTGCGCAGGTGGGGCAGCGCGTCGGGATCGATCGGGTAATCGTGGCTGATCACGGTGCGCCGCTCGCGGATCGCGCGCCCGCCGATGCCGTGGGCGATGCGATCGCGCTCCAGGCCGTCGGAGGCGCGGCGGGCGACGCCCTGGCTGGCCGCGGTCGTCATCCAGTCGGGATCGTCGGTGTCGACCAGGCGCAGCACGACGATCTCGTCGTGCAGCAGCTCGCCGGCGCCGGACACGATCGCGTCGAGCACGTCCTGCAGCACCACCCGGTCGACGATCAGGCGCTGGATCTTGCCGAGCCGCTCGAGCAGGGCCTGGCGCTCCCCGAGCGCCTCCAGCAGGGAGGCGTTCTCCTCGGCCTGCTGCTCGCTGTGTGCGCGCAGCGCGCGTTCCGCCGCGAGGCTGCGCAGTGACCGCGACGCGACGCCGAGCACGCGCGTCATTGCGCGCAGCTCACCGAGCTGGGGTTGGCCGAGCTCCGCCTTACCTCGGCGCACCAGCGCGACGTGACCGGAGACGGCGTCGTCGAGCGCCATCGTCACGACCCGGCTGACGCCGATCCCCGGCAGCTCGACCACCTTGCTGCCCTCGCTGATCGCGCCGCGAAGCTCACGGGCCGGCGGGCTGCCGCCGAATCCGACGGCCACCGAGACCTCGCCGTCGGCGATGATCGCCGCCGCGGTCGCGTCGAGCAGCTGGGTGATGCGGCTCAGCCCATAACGCAGCGCCGCGTCCGCGTCGGGGAAGGAGAAGACCTGCGTGAGGAACTCGTCGAGCACCGTGGTCTGGCCGTCCTCGCTCATGCGGTCAAGGCGCGCACCGCGCAGCAGGTGCATCGGTCGTGGATGGGCAGCTGGGCGTTGGGCGCATCGATCACCGTGGGCGCATCGAACAGTTGGGGTCCACCGACGCCCGCCGACGATCGCCGGCGGCCGATCCGACCTGACGTTTGACCATCGGCTGCCCAGGCCGTCTTGCCTCGAGCAACCTCGTCACCTATCGGCGAAAGCGATGTGGACCTTTATGTCTGATTACGCAATATCGCTGTGGCACCAGATGGACCGTTTGGCCGGCCAGCCAGCGACCAGCGGTTGAGGCCGACAACCCGCGACGCCAATACACTGGGCCGAGTGCCCGCCCCCATGGTGTAGCGGTCAGCACGCGGGCCTTTCACGCCCGTAGCGGGGGTTCGATTCCCCCTGGGGGTACTGACGTCGCGGATGACGCGCTTCGCGCCTGTTTGGTGGGCGATCTTGCGTGCCGCCGCAAGCAGCACAGCCGGACCGTCGCCGACTCGATCGAGAGCTCGGCGTGGGCGGACCCGGCAAACCGGTGGTCCGCTGCGCGCTCACCAGCGGGCTGCCTCGTGGGCTAGCGTCGGTCGATGAGTTGCTGCTTCTTGGTCTGATACTGCGCATCGTCGATCAGCCCGGCCGTCTTTAGCCGGTCGAGCTGCTCGATCTTGGTCGCGATGTCGACCCTGAATTGCGCGGGCGGCGTGGTTGTCGGGCCCTGAGTTCCCTCTCGCCGGGCCTTCAAGCTTTCCGCCATTGACCGATTCACCGCCTCGTTGCGCCTGCGGCGGACCGCCTCGTCGATCTCCGGGCCTGTCGCGCCCTCCAACCCCGTCAGATCGAAACCCTCGGCTTCGGCGTGAGCGCGTGCGAACCAGGCGAGCGCGTCGTCTGTCGTTCTCGGGACGGTCTTCGGGTCCACGGTCATCCGCGTGGGATCTGCAGGGTCGTACAGGACCTGAAGCGTGAACCCGCTCACGAGTGTGATGGTGTCACGCACGTCGATCTTCAGGCGTAGCTCAAAGGCGGGTTCGCCCTCCGGCTCAACGCGAAGCGCGGCGAGCCACGCGACGAACAGTTCGCCCGGCTTGAAACCGACCGCCTCCTGCAGTCGCGTCGCCGCTTGCCGCGCTTCGAGCACGGTTGCCTTTGCGGGACGCCCCGAGTCGACCAACGACGCCTCGAGCTTGTGGGCGGCGCGATCCCAGAGATTTACCATGGCGCTCGACTCACCAGCTGTAGATGAGCGCCGAAGTTGGCTCGTCGGGGTCATAGCGCACGGTGATCGCTTGCCCCACCGAAACGTCGTCGAGCTGGGCTTCCATCATCGGCTGCGTGATCACGGCCGGGTAGGGGTCGCCATCGGCTGGCGCGATCGTCACCCCGAAGGTGGCGGTGAGCCCATTGCCGCCCGGCAGCGGCGCACCCCGGTCGATGGCCGTCAAGACCGCCGGCGCATCCACACCAGCCGTGGCGATCTTCTGCGAGAGGTCGCGGTATCGGAGCAGATCGTCGAGCCCCGCGGGCGCCCCTGGGAGTTGGGAGAGCGACTCAGGATCGCCAGCCAGCCACTCGTTCCCTGCCTTTCTGTATTCCTTCGACTGCTTCTGCGCGTCGCGGACCGTCTTGAACAGACCCATGCGTCCCCTTCGGTTGGATTGTCCCCGACGACGTCACAGTCGCACGGTTCTGTGGCGATGCATACCGTTCCCGTCGCGCGACATCAACCCTCGGACCCTGGATCTCGGGCGCCGTCGAGGCTGGCGTATGCCACCGCCGCCGCGTCGAACCGGGAGGTCGGGTCGGGGTTCGAAAGTACGCCGGTCAGGCGTACTACCGCAGCAGCTCCGACGACATGCCCGTGCCGGCATCAGCGCAACGGCCGCGCGGACTCGGCGATGGCGAGCATCTGGGCGTTGGTCAGGCCCTCGAGTAGCGTGTTGCTGACCCAGTAGAGGACGCGGCCCTCGCGCCAGCCGACGTCGTGGATGTGCGATCCGTCGTCGACGAACATGTACTGGCGGCCGTCGATCGTGGCGGTCTGCGTGGGATTGGCGAACAGCGGCGGGGTTGTCCAGTCCATGCCCTCGATCCCGTAGTAGCCGCCGAGCTCGTCCTCCTGCCAGTCGATGCGATAGCCGTGATGGAGGTCGCCCTGCTGGTCGCGAACGGCGTAGGAGTGGAAGTCGTTGGCGATCGCCGGGTCGGTCTGCACGGTGGGGACGTCGAGCGGGAACGGGACGGCCGGCGCGATCTGGGCGGCGGCCGTCGCGGCTGTGCTCGAGAGTGGCAGCAGTCCGAGACGCGCGTCGCGGGCGGCGACGCTGAGGTGGCGGTGTGGTCCGTGCGTCGCGGCCACCGCAGCCACCGCGGTCGACAGCGTCGTGGTCTGGTTCTCGTGGAGAAAATCGTGCAGCGTCTGTTGGATGTCATACGGCGTGGCGGTGACGTAGTCGATGCCGTTGAGCACGTCGTCGACGTTGGAGACCTGGAAGGGCACCTCGCGGACCGGCCGCGACGTGGAGAACACGGCGAGCTCGAGCAGCTGTGCGACCTCGGTGGTGCCCCGGATGTCGGTCGAGATCGCACGCCCGAATGCCTTGGCGAGCGCGCTGTACCTGCTCAGCAGCCCAAAGGTGCCGAGCTGCTCCTTGGCCTGGCGGATGAAGTCCTGCTGGCGGGCGACGCGCACGAAGTCCGAGTCGGTGTGGCGGTAGCGCACGTAGGAGAGCGCGTTCTCGCCGCATAGCTTCTGGTAGCCGGGCTGGATGTCGATCGCCAGGTAGCTGTCCCCGGTCGGGTTGTAGTACCGCTGATCGACGTCGACGTAGACGCAGCCGATCGCGTCGACGAGCCCGAGGAACGACGCGAAGTTGAAATCGATCACGTGGTTGATCGTGATTCCGGGCAGGGTGGCCTTGGCCACCTTCAGCACCAGGTCGGCGCCACCGATCGAGTACGCCGAGTTGAACTTCTGGTCGGTGTACTGCTGGCCGTGGTAGCTGAAGTTGACGAGCAGGTCGCGCGGGATGGAGAGGATCGAGGTCTGCCCCTGATTGGGATCCATCCGCAGCAGCATCATCGTGTCCGCGTGCAGCAGATGGACGCCGTGGACGTTGTCGGACCCGCCGGTGGAGTAGGTCGTGGTCGGGCCGATGTGGTCGTCGCCGATGATCAGGATCGTCTGTGGCGCGCCGGCCTGCGCGGCCGTGAGCTGGGTCGATCGGATCGCCTTGCCACCGAGGGCGAGATCGGCCGCGACCGTGCGTACGGTCTCGATCGCCGCCGTGGCCGTGGCCACCGCGGTGAGCACCACGATGATCACGCAGGCCAGCGCGAAGCGCTTGAGCATGCCTGGCTGGAGGCTCGTTGGCGAGTTGTCGGGGACCGTCACGGCAGGAGGGGAGGCCCGGCTCGGCGTGGCACCGCCAGGCCGCAGAGTTCATATGAACGCTTCGCGCATATACTACGCGGCCAGGGCGCGCGTCCCTGCTCCCTGCCGTCGCCGTAGGATGGCTGATGCCCACGGACCGCCGAGCGAGTGGACGCATGCCGACGAGAAAGCCGCCCGCCCCGACTGCGCCCTTCGACGCTGACGTTGCCACGCAGCTCGCCGAGACCATGTTCGCGCTCGCCACGCCCAGCCGGCTGCAGATCCTCGGCTGCCTGCGCGCCGGGCCCCTGAGCGTCACGCAGATCATCGCGGCGGTCGGCATGGAGCAGTCGGCGGTGTCGCACCAGCTGCGCGTCCTGCGCGATCACTCGGCCGTCACCGTGGAGCGGCGAGGGCGCGAGCGCCTGTACGCGCTGCACGACGAGCACATCCGTGACCTGCTCGAGGACGCCTGCCGGCACGTCCTCGCCCTGCGCGATGCTCCCCAGGCGTCGCGACGGGCCGCCGCCGGCCGGACCGTCCGATGATTGCCCGCCGGCCCCACGCCCCGACGTTGACGCGGGTGGAGGGACGCTGATGGCCACCGCGCCGCCCTTCGGCCTGTCGGCCGACCGGCGCGGAGCGCTCGATCGCGCTCACGTGGGCGACGTCGAGGGCGCGCTGGGCACGATCGCCTCGTTTGACACCGGTCCGCGGCTGACGCGCCGGCGGCGACTGGCCACGATGCTCGCGGTCCTCGGCCCGGGGCTGATCGTGATGGCGGCCGACAACGACGCCGGGACGGTGTCGGTGTTCTCGCAGGCCGGCGAGCGCGATGGCGTGCATCTACTGTGGACGCTGCTGCTGCTGGCGCCCGTGCTGTTCGTCAGTCAGGAGATGGCCGCGCGCCTGGGTGCGGTGACCGGCAGCGGGCACGCGCGCCTGATTCGCGAGCGCTTCGGCCGCCGCTGGTGCGCGTTCTCGCTCGGCGACCTGCTGGTCCTCAACTTCGCGATTCTCGTCACCGAGTTCATCGGCGTGGCGCTGTCGCTGTCCTACTTCGGCGTCAGCAAGTACATCGCGGTGCCGCTGGCCGCCGTCGCGTTGATCGCGGTGACCGGGACGGGCAGCTTCCGGCGCTGGGAGCGCGCGATGTACGTGCTGGTTGTGGCCAACGTCATCCTCATCGGGCTCGCCGTGCTGCATCACCCGCGGCCGCTGACGATCGCCGGCGGGCTCGTTCCCGGGCTCGACCGCCGGGCCGCCAGCTCCACGCTGCTGCTGCTCGTCGCCCTCGTTGGCACGTCGATCGCCCCGTGGCAGATCTTCTTTCAGCAATCCAACGTGATCGACAAGCGCATCACGCCGCGCTGGCTGTCCTATGAACGGATCGACACCGCGGTCGGTGCCCTGCTGTTCGTCGTCGCGGCGGGCGCGGTGATGATCATCTGCGCCGCGGCGTTCAGCCACGGCGGTCCCGCCACCGGCCAGTTCGCCGACGCCGGCGTGATCGCCCACGCGCTCGCCGCCCATCTCGGTGCGCCGGCCGGCGCCCTGTTCGCGGCGGCCCTGCTCAATGCGTCGCTCCTGGGCGCCGGCGCCATCTCGCTCTCGAGCTCCTACGCGGCCAGCGAGGTGCTGGGCGTGAAGCACTCGCTGCACCGCGGTGTTCGCGACGCGACGATCTTCCACGGCTGCTTCGCGGCGCTCATCGTCGCCGCGGCGGCCACCGTGCTCATCCCCGATGCCCCGCTTGGCGCCATCACGACGCTCGTTCAGGCGCTGGCCGGCATCCTGCTGCCGTGCACGCTCGTGCTGCTGCTGATGCTCTGCAACGACGAGCAGTTGCTTGGCCCGCTCACCAACCCGCGCTGGCTCAACGCCATCGGCGCCACCGCCGTCGCCGTGATCCTCGGGCTGTCGACGATGCTGACCATCACCAGCGTGCTGCCGCACATCAGCGTCCTCGATGCCCTCCTGGTGACGATCGGCCTGCTCGGCATCGGAGCGCTGGCGCTGGCCATCCCGGTCATCCGGGCCGGGCCGCACCGTCCCCCCGTCGAGCAGCTCACCCCCTGGCAACGCCAGACGTGGACGACGCCGATGCTCGAACTGGTCGAGCCCGCCGGCCAGACGCGCCCGCGTGTCCTTGGCCTCGTGCTGCTGCGCGCGTACACGCTCCTGATCGTCACGCTGCTGGTGATCAGGTTGGTGATCGTGCTGGTGTAGCGCCGCCGAGTTGCCGCGCTGACCGCGGTGGGCGGGCTACCCGCGCGCGGCCTCGGCGGCGGAGGCCAGCAGCGCCAGGGCGGCGACGTCGTCGCTGGCCTCCGAGGTGGCGAACGAGCGCACGTCGTCGCGGTACGCGAAGCCGTGGGCATCCTGCGCCGCGAACGGGTCGCCGGCGCCGCCGACCGGGCACGCCCGGCTGCCGCCGATCGAGCTGAGCCCGGCCACCTGGCTCGGCGTCACCGGTCCGTCGACCGTTGCGCCCTTGAGGATCGCCCCCCGTCCGGTCAGCGAGCCCGACAGGTTGGGAATCTGGTTGGCCAGGCAGTGCGGGAACACCGACCCGGCGCCGACCATGAAGGAGGAACCCCACGCGTTCGCGCCGAGCGCCCAGTCCAGCTGGGTCTGTCCGAGTGCCTCGAACGTGGGCCGCCCGGCCAGCTCGTCGTACAGCGTGCTCTGCGTGGCGTAGCCGAACGCGTGGGCGACGGTGTCCTCGTTGGTCGCCGGGTTGGCTTCCGCGAACGGATTCTGCTGCGCTAGGTGCGCGGCCAGCGCGAGCTGGTCGTGGCGGTCGGACATGACCGTGGGGAGGTTGGTCTCGAGCTGGTTCGGGTTGAGCAAGGGCTGTGCCGCCGGCGTCTGCAGGATGTGCGCCAGATCGAAGTCGGCCAGCGTGGACACGTCATAGAGGGTGAGCGACTCCTCGCCGTCCGTCGGCTCCACCATGTAGTCGTTGGCCAGGTGCCCCGCGCCGATCAGGTAATACCCCGGAGTCGGGTGGGGCAGGCCCGGGACCTGCGCGCCGAGCTGCTGCGTGGCCAGATACAGCTCGGTGGCGGCGAACTCCATGTCGGCTCGCCACTCGGTCTCCGGGTAGTAGCTGAAGGGCACCGTGCTGGTCAGCGCCCCCCGCGGAGCGAGATCGGCCTGGTCGTAGATCGTCTGCCCATCGAGCAGACAGCGAGCCGCGTAGGCCGGGTCACTGGTGGCGAACACCTGCGCGCACAGCCCGAACGCGGCGGCCACGCCGCCCGCGAGGTTGGGACTGATCGGCTGGCCCGGCGCGTTGGCCGCGAACACGGGGCGGTGTGCGGCATAGTGCGCCGGGTTGCTGGGCGACCGCGCGCTCGCGTCATCGGTCTGCGGCAGCCGCCAGATGTCGTGGTCGCCGAGGATCGAGCCGCCGTTCCCGTCGCCGATCCCGACCTGGAAGTAGAGCACGCGCGTGGACTGGTTCCACATCTGCTCGAGCCAGTTGGTCCCGTAGCGCGCCTCGGCGAGCAGCGCCCCGAGATTGGGTACGCCGGTCGGGAACTGGCGCGCGGTGAACAGCAGCAGCGAGTCGGTGAAGCTCGCCGTGGTGACGAACTTCAGGTAGTCGCCGGCGTCGAACCAGCCGCCCTCGGCGTTGACGGTGCCGCCGGTCGGCGTCAGGCCGCCGGTCAGCACCCCGGCGGCGTTGTAGTGCGGGATCGCGAACACCGCGGCGGTGGCGTCGTCGAGATGGGAGGGCTGGCGGTGCATCGGCCCGGGAATCACGCCGGCGCCGTCGCGCTGGGACTGCAGGAACGCGACCGCGTCGCCGGCCAGCGGCCGATACAGCGTGGCCGCGTCGCCGATGCGCAGCGGCGCGGAGGCGTGGCCGGCGAAGCGCAGGAAGTAGACGCCCGGTACGTGGACGGCGCTGAAGTCGAGCTGGTACACGACGTAGCGCGCGCTCCAGCGTTGCGGTCCGGCGGCGTTGCCGCGCAGCACCACCCGGCCTCGGCGGTCGGCCAGCGAGAACGCGCGTGATCCGGCGGTGCCGCGCGTCATCGCAAACGCCAGCTTGGGACAGCCGGCGACGTAACCGACCTGGTTGACCCGAAACAGCACCGCGCCGGATTCCTGGAGCGGGATCTGCGTCTGCGCCGGGGTGCTCGTCGGCGTCGTCGTTGCGCCGCAAACGCCGGGGATGGCGGCCGCCGCCGCGCGGACGTCGGCCGCCCGCGTCGCGCCGCCGCCGGCACAGCCCACGGCGAGCGCGACGGCTACGACGCTGACGGCCGAGAAGGCGCCGCGCGTCACGCCGGCGGGCTCGAGCCCACGACGACCTGACCGGTGCGCTCGGCCCGCTGCCAGCTCAGCCGACCGCCGATCAGCGCGGAGACGATCGCGTCGTAGACCACCAGGTACATGATCTGGCGGTAGACGAGCTGCTGCAGCGGCAGCGTCCACAGGACGCGACGCGACTCGCGGTCATAGCCGAACGCCACCCAGGCCAGCGTGAACTGAAAGACGTTGAACGCCAGCCAGTACGCGAGGATCGGCATCGGGTCCTGGAACAGGATGCTGTAGAGCGCGAACATGTCGATGAGCGGCGCCGCAAGCGGCAGCACGATCTGAAACAGCGCGAGCACCGTCACGGCCCGCGCCCCACGGTTGCCGTCCCACAGCGCCCCGCGGTGCTTCCACATCGACTGGAACGTCCCGTAGGCCCAGCGGCTGCGCTGGCGATACAGCGCGCGCAGCGTGCGGGTGCCTCGGTCCACGCCCGCGCTCGCTGCTCATACACGACGTGCCAGCCGGCCCGCCCGATGTCCAGCGTGATGTCGGTGTCCTCGGCCAGCGTCGCCCCGGAGACGCCGCCGATGTCGGCCAGTGCCTCGCGCCGGAACGCGCCGATGGCGCCCGGCACCGTCGGTGTGGCGCCGATGACCTCATACGCCCGGCGGTCCAGGTTGAACCCCATCACGTACTCGATGTGCTGCCACTTGCCGAGCAGCCCCTGGCGGTTGCCGATCTTCGTGTTGCCCGAGATCGCGCCGACGTGCGGCTCACGGAAGCGCTGGACGAGCAGGCTGAGCGACTCCGGCTCGAACACCGTGTCGCCGTCTACGGTGACGATGATGTCGTGGCGGCTCGCCGCGATCGCCCGGTTCAGGGCCGCGGCCTTGCCGGCGTTGGCCTGGCGCAGCAGGCGCACGCGATCGAGGCCGAGACCCTCGACGATCTGCGCGGTGGCGTCCGTTGAGCCGTCGTCGACGACGATCACCTCGAACTGGCCCTTGTAATCCGATTCCGCCAGCGACCGCACGGCGCGCCCGATGCCCGCGGCCTCGTTGTGGGCCGGCACGAGTACCGATACCGGCGGGGCGAACTCGGGATCGAACGGCAGGCTCCGCACCCGCCGCATCTGCACCCGCGCCAGCACCAGCGCGGCGAGCATGCGCAGACCGACCAGGATGGTCACCGCGAGCACCAGCCGCGTCAGCTCGTTGGTGACGAAGCCCGCCAACCCGAGCATGAAGTCGAACATCTGCGCGCGCGTGCGCTGGCCGGCCGTGGCGGGCACCTGCGCCTGCGCGAGCGGGATGTTGGCCAGCGCGGCGACCGTCGTGAAGCGGTAGCCGAGCCGGCGCAGGCCGGCGATCAGCCGCGGCAGCGCGGCGACGGTCTCGGCCCGGTTGCCGCCGGCGTCGTGCATAAGCACGATCCCGCCGGCGCCGCGCCGAACGGCCGGGTCGTCGAGCACGCTGTTGACGATCGCGCCCACCCCGGGCCGCGCCCAGTCGTTCGTGTCGTAGTTGGCCAGCGCGATCGCGTACCCGCTGCGCGTGATGGGAGCCCAGGCACGAATGTCGGCCGGCGTGACCGCGTCGGGGGTCGACGAGTACGGCGGTCGCAGCAGTCGCGGCATGATGCCGGTCTGGCCGGCGATCGCGGTCGCCGCCAGCGACACCTGCAGGCGCCGCTCCCAGGTCGGCAGGCTGGTCAGGTAGGCGTGAGTGAACGTGTGGTTGCCCAGCAGGAAGCCGTCGCGATGCAGCATCCGCGTCATGCCGGGATAGCGGACGACCTGTGCCCCGACCTCGAAGAACGTCGCCGGCACGTGCTCGGCCAGCAGCACCTTGGCGATCTTCGGGGTCCATACAGGGCTCGGGCCGTCGTCGAAGCTCAGGGCGATGCGCCAGCGTGGCGACGGCTCATGCGAGACGAGCCCACCATGGCCGTTGTAGACCAGCACCGGGTTCGAGCCGGCCAGCGGCGCCACCGCCGTGGTCGCCGCGCCGGTGCCCGCGGCGCCGATCGTCTTGGTCGTGACGCCGTCCACCAACAGCAGGATCACCAGCATCGTGACCGAGAACGCGAGCACCAAGAACCGCCCGCGCTGCATCGCGCGGGCGTTGGGGGAGGAAGGCGGCGCGGCCGCGTTGTTTCTCGCCGACATCACAGCCTCGCTACAGCGTGTGGTTGGAGTCGCCGCCGCGGGCGTCGGCGAACTCGCGGCGGCCAGCAAAGTCGTGGTGGGCGGCGAACTCGCGGCCGGCGGCGAACTCCCGCCCCGCGGGCACCCGCAGCCGCCGCGGCGTCTCCAGCGCGATCTCCCGGCCCTCCCGGGACAAGGCGTGCAGGGCCGTCGCCGGCGAGGGCAGCGTGGCGAAGCCGACGGCCCCGCCCACCAGGCCGCATAGCCACGCCGCGGCCATTACGACCGCCAGCGCACCGGCGCCCGCCACCCAGGGCCGTCGACGGCCATGGTGATCGAAGAACACGGGGACCTCACGCCCGGTCGCCGTCCACACCGCGGCGTCGCCCGGCGCCTCGACGGCCGGTCGGACAAGGGTCGCGGTGTGAGCCGCGTCGTCCCGCGGGAGGTCCTCGACCGGCGGGGAAGGGGTCGCTTCATAAGAACTCACGAAGGGAATACTGGCGCAGACCGGGCCGCGTTTCCGGGGGCCTGGAGGGCTCTTAACTCAACGCTCATGGGAGGCTAACCGGGGGTCGCCGCACCGATCTGAGACGACCAGTGTTGCGTGTCGCCGCGCACCCACGCCGGCCCCACGCCGTCGCGGCAGGGCCGGTGCGCCCGGTTCCCCGCAGGCGCCCAGGCGCAGGCGATATGCGCCCTACAGGCCAGGCGGGAATAGGTACCTGGGATGTGGCTCGACCGGCGTTCCGAGCTCGAGCTCGATCTGCGTATGGCGGCTGAGCGGGATGCGCCTCGGGTCCGAGCGCCACACCTCCCCGCTGACGTAGGCGACCACCCAGCGGCCGGGCGGCGCCACGAAGCCGGCCATCCGCTGACGACCCAGTGGCTGACCCCAGATGCGGAACAGTTCGCCCAGGGTCGCCGGCGTGTCGCCGAGCGCGCTCGCGTCGACTCTGACCACCCCAGTCGGGTCGTCGGTGCGAAGGGGATAGGCGCATCGGCCGCCCTTGACCACGGCGCCGACCCGCCGTTGCGGTGGAGCCCAGCCGATCCCGGCCGGCACGGGCACCTCGTGATCGTCGGCGAACAACTCGATGTGCGCTCCGTACGCATCGGTGGCCACCACGGAGCAGCGCAACTGTCCGATCGGACGCGCGCTCCGAACCAGCGCACCGAACGGCGGGAGGGCAAAGCGAGCGCCCGGCCCAGGTGGGCGCGTGCGCGCGAAATCGACCGCGAGCGCCTGTGCCGCTGCGCTGGCGCTCGGGGCCGGGGCCGGGGCCGGGGCCGGGGCTGGCGGATGGTCGGCGGCGCAGCCGGCGAGGAGCAGTCCGAGCGTGACCCGGAGCCAGGCTCGGCCGAGTCGGCCGGGTCCGATCGACATGCCGTGGGCCCTGTAGTCCAGCTGTCGGGTGCGGTTGGGTCGGGGCGTCCGCCGCCGGTACCGGCTTCTCATGCGCGGTCGCCGCGTTCTGCCGGGTCGGCCGAGTTGCCGGGGTGGCCGCGCGGGGCGCGGCCGCGAGGGCCACGAGGCCGCGTTCGCGGGCTGCCCGCCGCCGCGCGCGCCGCCGCCGTGCGCGCACGTCGGCGCTGACGAGGAGCAACAACAAGATCCCCGCTGGTGCTGCAAACAGCAGCCACGTGGGTCCCGAGTGCGAGACGGGGGCGTCCACCGGCGGGACTGCGATCGGCGGCAGCGGCTTGCCGTCGGCGGCGGCGAGACGCTGAACGGCGAAGATCGCCGTCCGGGCCAGGCCGTTCGCGCCATGTGTGGAGTCGACATGAAGACCGGCGAGTGCGCTGGCCGGGCCGGCGCGTGCGAGCCCAAACCCGTTTGGCATGACCACGAGCAGCGCCGGGTGATTGGCGAAGCTGATCTCGCTGTACAGGAACGTGGCGTAGGCCTGCGGCATGCCGAACAGATTCGGCACCGCCCCGAGGTCGGTCTGCTCACCGATGATGGCCACGTCCAGGGGCACCCCCCGTGACCGCAGCTCGCCGACCAACCGTTCGAGCGTCATCTGCAGTGCGGGTGCGGTCGGCGGGGCGTAGGGGTAGAAGACGGGCGACACCAGCAGGTAGTCGCTGGCAGGGTCTGCGTCGGCAGACGCGCGGGCGGGAGGCCACGCGAGGAGCAGCGCGATGAGGCCACACGCGAGGACGGCCCCGGCCCGGCGCCCCGGGGCGGCGGCCCTCTGCCGACGGTCGCACATGAGGGGCGTGACGATACCCCGAGCGTTCCGATGTTCTTGCATCGAGGGTTCGGCGATCATGCGCGCCTTATTGCGCCCGGCGGTCGCCGCGGGCGGACGCGGGCTGCCTCCGATTCGGGCCCGGCACGCGACATGCGTCGCCGGTGGCGATGCAACGTACGTCGCATCGGCCGACCCCACTGGTCCGTCACGTCGGAAAAGCTACGCAGAGCTCGACTCGAACGCTCAAACCGCCGCAACATGTCGATCACCCGCGGATTTTTGGCGACGCGCTATTACTTTTATCGTCGTTCGGCCGATGCGCACGCTATGGCGTCAGAGATGCTTGCGAAGGCGGATCGCGTGCGCATGGGCGTCGACCTCGAATCCCGGCGCCTACCGTCTAGGGATCTGCGCGCCACGGTCGCGGTCAGTGGCGTTGTGCTTGCCGGAGCCCTCGCACTCCCGCTCGTGGTGCCGCCAGGTCGCGTCCCGTCGCCTGCCGTAACCGTCCTGTACCTCGGAATGCTGGTGTTCGTGCTGCGTCTGCTGTTTCAGGTTGGCTCGAGCGCGACGATGGCGGCGGAGTTGATCTTCATACCGGCGCTCGCCGTCCTACCGGCGCCGCTGATCCCCCTGTACGTCATCGCGGCGGTTGTCGTCAAGACCTCGATTGACGTCGTGGTCGGCGGCGCGCCGGTGTCTCGTCTGGCGATGGCCCCGATGTGGGGAGCGTTCGCCCTTGGCCCAGGGATCGTGCTGAGTGCGACCGGCTCATCCTCGCTCCTCCATTCCCCGGGGCTGATCGTCGCCGTGGTTGCCACCCAGCTGCTGGGTGACGCGCTGGCCAATGGCGCATTCGAGATGGCGCGCAAGCGCATCGGCGTGCGTGAGTTCTTTGAAGAGATCCGCATCGTCTACGCCATGGACATCGCCTTGGTTCCTGTCGGCGTGATGATTGCGCTTGCTGTTTCGCCGGCCCCGTGGCGCCTGGTGCTTTGCGCGCCGCTGTTGCTCGTGTTCGCCATGCTGACGCGCATCCGCAACGCGCACGTTCGGGAGGCGCTCGAGCTGAGTGACGCGTATCACGGCATGGCGCTCGTACTCGGGGACATCATTGAGCACGACGACACGTATACCGGCGAGCACAGTCGCGGAGTCGTGGAGCTTTCGCTGCAGGTGGCCGCTGCAATGGGCTTGAATCCGGAGGAACGGTTGAAGGTGGAGTTCGGCGCACGCCTTCACGACGTTGGCAAGGTGGCAGTGCCGAAGGAGATCATCAACAAGGCAGGCGCGCTGAACGCTCGCGAGTGGGAGATCATCAGGACCCACACAGTGGAGGGGCAGCGCATCCTAGACCGAGCGGGCGGGCTGATGCGCGACATCGGCGTGATCGTGCGCAGCTCGCACGAGCGCTGGGATGGCACTGGCTATCCCGACGGGCTCGCGGACACCGCGATCCCGGTCGAATCACGCGTCGTCAGCGCCTGCGATGCGTTCAACGCGATGATCACGGACCGGTCCTACCGGCGCGCGATGAGCGCGCTGGCAGCCATCGACGAGCTGCGGCGGTACGCTGGCTCGCAGTTCGACCCCGTGGTGGTTCAGGCGCTGATAGACGTGGTGTCCGCGCCGACCGTGCTTGTCGACGCTCCGGCGATAGTCGCATCCGACGACGACCTGCCGCTTGCCGCATAGCTGCGGCGCCCGGCGGCGCTGAGCGCGGTCGGGCGCCACAGCGCGGCCCCACGCAATGCGCACACGCCTGCGAGCGCGCAAACTCCACAAACGATGGCGCCGATCGTCAACGTGAATCGCACACCAGTACTCGCGACGAGGACTCCAGCTGCGACTAGTGCTATCAGAAAGCACGCGCCCTCGAGTGTGTCCTTGGCGCCGAACAGCCGGCCTTGCACCGCGTTGGGAACGCGGACCTGAATCAGCTGTGTTTCGCTGATGAGCAGCAGCGCGTTGGCATAGCCGGTCGCCGCGAACGCCAGCGTTGCCGGCAGGATGCTGCGAACCGATGCGCTCGCAGCCATGCCGACAGCCGTGAGTGCGAGCGCGGCCAGGTAGCGGCGGACGAGTATTCCGTCGGGAACTGTGCCACGCCGCGCGACGAGGACCGACGCCGTGACCATGCCCGCGCCGTAGATTGCAACGAGTAGCGCGTAGTCGCTGCTGCTGCCACCCAGAACATGGGTCGCCAGGATCGGTTCGCACACGTTCAGGAGCCCGCCGGCGATGATCGAGCCGGCCGAGCACCCCACCACCGCCGCGATTCCTGGCGTAGCGAATGCTGCCGTCAAACCCGCCCGCACTATCCGATCCGCCCGCCGCGGCCGCTGCGTGGTCGCCGACGGCGATGGTCGATCCAGAGCGACCGTGGCCATCATCGCGCGGCCGCGACAAGAAGCTAAGGGAGTTGAGCGTGAGTGGGAGCGCGACGCCGGACAGGGCGAACAGGCCGGCCGCGAGGCCCGGTCCCGTGTCATCCCGATGTAGCGGCACATCTCGTACAGGGCCGCGGCAACCTGTTTGGCGTTGCCGGCAACCCCTGGTAGCGCCGAGCGCAGCGCGGGGCGCAGCATCGCATTGCCAACGCCCGCGACGAGCGCGAGCGCGATGATCGGCAAGGCAGTGCGGGCGAAGATGAGCGCTCCGAATGCCGCGGCCTGAAACAAGTTGGCGCCGACGATCAGTCGCCGCCTCGAGTAGCGGTCGGCGCACATCCCGAACCACGAGCCGAGGGCGATGGCCGGGAGGAAGTCGGCCAGCAGCACGCGGCGATCGCCCACGCCGTATGCAGGTCACGGTACGCGAGCAACAGCAGCGCCACGTAACCGGCGCCGGTGCCCAAGCACGACTGCGCCCAGGCAGCAATAAGCCTCCGCAATGGTGGGTTGGCCCAGCACAGCGGCCATGACGCCCCGAGCCTACAGCCACGCCGGGCGCTAAGTATCGCGCGGAACGCGGAAATAAGCGCAGAATCGCGGGGGGTTGCGCAGTGTCGTGTAGGTTTGAGAGACTAAGCGCAGGTTCCACTCCGACCGGAGGTAATGGACATGCCCCGCGTAAATTAGGAAGCGCCAAAGGTCGGAAGGTCTCGCGCGACCTTCGAGTCGTCGCCCGGAAGGCCTCGCGTGGTGGTTGCGCACGGCGTTCCGGGCGACGTGTTTGTCGAGGCGGTCAGCCCGCAGGTGCGTTTCGCCGGCGGCCGCTTCGCGCACGGGCGCTGCGGCTGGCGATCATCTGAGTCGGGGTTCTGGGCTGCCTCCCCTCAAGCCGCGCCCCCACCCGGCCGACTACGCGAACAAGGCCCGTGCGCCGCCCCCCGGCCGCACGCCGCCTTCCGATCGCGCCCCGGTCATGACCCCCGCCCCCAGCACGAGCAATGCCCGCGCCGAGCAGCTGCTGCTCGTGGAGCGAAAGCGCGCCGACCGCGTCCTGTCCGGTCTGATCGCGCTCCACCTCCCGGTCGCCCTCCTCCTGGCCCAGGTGCACGACACCTGGACGCTCGCCCTCATCGGCGGGGGCACCCTGTCGATCGGCACCGTCGTCATCTGCCAGCGCTACGCCGGCACCCTGCTCAGCCGCCTCGTCGTCGCCGGCGCGTTCATGTGCTACGCCGCGCTGCTCATCCAGGAGATGCACGGCAAGCTCGAGGTGCACTTCCAGATCTTCGCCGCGCTGGCCTTCCTGCTGCTGTATCGCGACTGGCGACCGATCGTCTTCGCCGCGGCGCTGGTCACCGTGCACCACATCAGCTTCGATCTGCTGCAGGCCGGCCACGATGGCTTCTACGTGTTCCCGTGGGCGACGGACAATCTCACCGGCGCCGGCGAGCTCTTCCTGCACCTCGGCTTCATCTGGTTCGAGACCGGCGTGCTCGTGTACATGGCGGTGGCGCTGGAGAACGAGATGCGCCAACAGGCCGCGCTGCTGTCCAGCCAGGACGAGCAGCACGCCCTGATCAGCCTGCTGGCCGAGGGCCTGCGCGAACGTGACCTCACCGTCGACGGGCAGGCCGAGGGCGTGCAGGACACGGCCATCGTCGCGCTGCGGGAGGGCATCCACAACGTGGCCGATCTGGTGCAGGCGATCCAGCGGACCACCGCCACCGTGGCGGAGGCGTCGGCCGAGATGGTGGCGACCTCCTCCGAGGCCGGCCAGGCCACCAGCGAGGTCGCGCTGTCGATGCGCGAGGTTGCCGAGGGCGCCGACCGTCAGGTTCGCTCCGTCGCCGCGGCCCGCGAGTTCGCCGTCGAGGTCAGCGAGGCGGCCGGGTCCAGCGCGGAGAGCACCCGGCGCACCGCCGAGGCCGCCGAGCGCGCCCGCCAGGCCGCGGAGAGTGGCATCGCCGCGGCCGCCGAGGCGACCGCCGCCGTGCGGGCGATCAGCGAGACCTCCGGCGAGACGACGAGCGCGATCGCCGGGCTGGCCGAGAAGTCCGAGCAGATCGGCCAGATCGTCGGCACGATCACCGGGATCGCGGCGCAGACGAACCTGCTCGCGCTCAACGCCGCCATCGAGGCGGCGCGCGCCGGTGACGTCGGCCGCGGCTTCGCCGTGGTGGCCGACGAGGTGCGCAAGCTGGCCGAGGAGTCCCAGCAGGCCGCGTCGACGATCAGCGACATCGTCGCGCGGATCCAGTCCGAGACGCGGCACGCCGTGTCGGTCGTCGAGGAGGGCGCGCGCCGCACGGGGCAGTCCGCCACCACCGTCGAGCATGCCCGGGAGGCCTTCGAGCACATCGGCGCGTCGGTCGCGGAGATGACCGACCGCGTCAGCGAGATCGGTGCGGCGACCGACCACATCGCCGAGAGCGCGCGCCGCATGCAGGACGAGATGGACGCCGTCGCCAGCGTTGCCGAGGAGTCCTCCAGCGCCACCGACCAGGTGTCGGAGTCCACGCAGCGCACCGCCGCGTCCACGCAGCAGATCACCGCATCCGCCGAGCAGCTCGAGCGAACCGCCCGCGAGCTCGAGACGCTGATCGGCACGTTCCGGGTTCAAGTAGCCGGTGACTGAGCCCGACAGCGACCCGGCGCTCACGCTGGCCGAGCCGGCCCAGCCGGCCGAGCCGGCCGAGCCGGACGCGCCACTCCCCGCATCCGCCCCGAACGCGGGCGAAGCCTGGTTAGGCTTACCTTCAGTGCGCCACCGCCTGGAACGTCTGATGCCGCGCCCCGTGGCGGCGGCCGTGGAGCTGCTGCTGATCTGCGCGCTCGCCCTCGGCCTGGCCGAGGGTGTGCAGGCCGCGGTCGTGAAGCCCTTCAAGATTCCGTCGGCGTCGATGGAGCCGACGCTGGCCATCGGCCAGCGCATCCTCGTCAACCGCCTGGTGTATCGGCTGCACGCGCCGCACCGCGGCGACATCATCGTCTTTCATCCGCCGACCTCCCTGCAGTGTGCCGTCCCCACGGCGGTCACCGAGCCGTGCCCGCAGGGCAACGGGAAGGAGGCGACGACGTACTTCGTCAAGCGCGTGGTCGCCCTTCCCGGGGAGCGCCTTTCGATCCTCGACGGTCACCCGGTCATCAACGGCCACGAGATCAGCAACGAGCCCTACATCGCCCCTTGCGGTGACGCGCAGGGCTGCAACCTGTCGACGTCGATCGTCATCCCGCGGGGCGACGTGTTCGTGATGGGCGACAATCGCGGCAACTCCGACGACAGCCGCTTCTGGGGTCCGGTCCCGGACTCCTGGATCATCGGCCAGGCCTTCTTCACCTACTGGCCGCTGAATCGGCTCGGCACGCCGTAGCTCAGGCGTCGAGCTGCTGCGCCTGCAGGTAGGCGTACAGGCCCTGGCGGCGCAGCAGCTCCTCGTTGGTGCCGTGCTCGACCAGGCGCCCGCCCTCGAGCACGCAGATGATGTCGGCGTCGCGGATCGTCGACAGCCGGTGCGCGATCACGAACGCGGTGCGTCCCTCGAGCAGCCGGTCCATGTTCTGCTTGACCGCGCGTTCGGCCTCGGTGTCCAGCGCGCTCGTCGCCTCGTCGAAGATGAGCACCGGCGGCTGGTGGTAGAGGGCGCGGGCGATCGAGACGCGCTGCGCCTGGCCTCCGGACAGGCGCATGCCCGAGTCGCCGATGCGCGTCTTGTAGCCGAGCGGCAGTCGCTCGATGAACTCCGCCGCGTTGGCCACCTCCGCCGCCCAGCGGACCTTCTCCGGTTCGGGATCCTGCTCGCCGAAGGCGATGTTGGCCTCGATCGTGTCGTCGAACAGGTACGGCTGCTGCAGCACGAATCCGATTCGTCGCCGCAGGTCGCTGTAGCGCAGCGACGCGAGGTCCACGCCGTCGTACTCGATCGTCCCCTCGGTCGGCACGAGCAGACCGGACAGCAACTTCACCAGCGTCGACTTGCCCGAGCCTGAGCGTCCGACCAGGGCCACCGTGGTGCCGGCGGGCACGTCCAGGGAGATGTCGCGCAGGATCGGGCGATCCGGCGCGCGTCGGATAGGCGAAGCCGACGCGGCGCAGGCGGATGTGGCCCTCCAGCGTGGGCACCGGCCGCAGCCCCGAGTGGTCGTGGCCCTGCTCGGGCTCCTGCTCGAAGACGTCCTGCAGGCGGCCGAGCAGCACGGTGACCAGCTGTAGGCGGTCCCACAGCCCGAGCAGCAGCGTGATCGGCCCGTTGGCCAGCAGCACGAGGCCGCTGAACGCGACGAGCGCCGCCGACGCTCAGGTTCCCGTTGAGCACCTCCAGCGCGCCGACGAACAGGAACAGCCCGTAGACGAGGAAGCGTGACCCTCGAGACCAGCCCCTCGTAGACCATCGCCACGACGTCGGCGCGGATACAGCTTGTCGCGCAGCTGCGCCGAACTCGCTGGCCATGCGCTGGCGCAGGCCCTCCTCGGCGCCCATCGCCTTGACCGTCTCGATGCCCGCGGATCGCGTCGATCTGGCGCGACTGGTAGCGGCCGGAGCCCTCCTCGACGCGAGTCGAACACGGGCCGCAGCCGCTTCTCCGAGTAGCGCATCAGCCCGGCGTACAGCGGCGCGCAGGCGCAGTACAGCAGCGCCGAGCGACCACGAGTAGAGGAACATGATCACCAGCGCGACGATCAGCTGCGTGACGGCGGTCAGCGCCGCCACGCCGTTCTGGATCAGCACCGCGCGGACCTGGCGCATCCCGCTGATGCGCCGCTCGATGTCGCCGGTGCGCCGGCTCTCGAAGTAGCGCATCGGCAGCCGCAGCAGGCGCGACGGAGAGGAAGTCCAGCGTGTCGACGTCGAGCTGGGACGCGACGCGCGCGAGCACGAACCGCTGCACGATCGTGATCCCCGACCGCGAGTGCGATCACGCCGAGCATCGCCACCGCGAGCACGTACAGCAGCGTCTCGCGATGGTGCCCGATGACCTGGTCGATGATCAGCTGCGAGAACACCGGCAGCGCCATCTCCAGCCCGGCGGCCATCAGCGCGAGCACGGTGCGCGATGACGAGCCGGCGACGGTGCGGCGCGACGAACGGCCACAGCCAGCGGAGATCAAGCCCGCCCGCGCGGCGCCTGCGCGAGCCGCTCCGTCGGAGCGGCGAGCGCCGCGTAGCCGGACCACTTCTCCTCGAGTTCGGCCCGCGTGACGGTGCGCAGCCCCCGCCCGGGATCGGCGACACGCAGCTTGTCGCCGTCGATGCGGTGCAGCACGATCCAGTGATTGCCCTGCCAGTGCACGATCGCCGGCAGCGGCAGCATGTCGATGCGATCGGGCGAGGACTTGATCGGGCGCATCGCCAGGCCGATCTCCTCGCCGCCGCGGATCAGTCCGCGCAGCGTCGTGCCGTCGGTGCTCGTGCCGACCGCGTAGCGGATCGATGTCATCGACACGTCGTGCCCGAAGCCGCGGCACAGCATCGCCACGCAGGCCGCGCCGCAGTCCATCTGGTCGATCTGGCGCACGAACGGGAACCGCCGGCGCCGCTCGCCGCGGTACGGCTGCGGTCGCCTCCTCGGCGCCGTGCTCGGTGACCGCGAGCCCGGGGTCCTCCGCGCGTCCAGGCGTCGGTCGCCTCGGTGGCAGCGGCCGTCGCCGACGGGCGCCGCCAGCGGCGCGCGATCGCGGGCGCGGTACAGCGCGATGCGCTCCTGCACGCGCGCGGCGAACGCCGGGTTCTCGGCCACCAGTCGCGTGGAAGTGCTCGCCCGGCAGGCGCAGCAGGTGCACCGCACCCTCGGCGCGCACCGTCGCGCTGCGCGGCTGCTGCTCGAGCAGCCCGAGCTCGCCGAAGAACTCGCCGCTGTGCAGCGTGCGCACCCGCCGGGCCTCGTCGCCGTCCGGCCGGATCCACACGCCGAGGCGCCCGTCCTGCGACCAGGTAGAGCGCGTCGGAGGGCTCGCCCTGCCGCACGGCCGCCTCGCCGTCGGCCAGCTCGACCTCGTCCAGGCGCTCGATCAGCTCGCAGCGTCGCCTCGCGATCGAGCGCGGCGAAGGCGGAGTGCACGCGCAGGAAGTCATTGAGCCGCCGCGTGCGCTCGGACATCTCGAAACGCGCTGGCGACGGCGGGGTGCAGCTCGCATCAGCGCGCGGAACACGCCGCCGTCCAGGCGCAGCACCGTGAGCGCGCTCGAGGCGCGCACGGTCGCCGTGCGCGGCGTGCCCTCGATCAGCGCGGTCTCGCCGAACGCGGCGCCCGGGCCGAGCACGTTGAGCGAGACCTCCTCGCCGTCGTCGCCCTCCTTGAGCACGCGGGCGCTGCCCTCGGCGATCACGTAATAGCCGTCGGGAGGGTCCCCCTGCTCGAACAGCGCCTCGCCGAACTGCAGGTGCACCGTCGACGAACGAGCGCTCGACCAGGTCACGCAGCTCGACCGGCAGTCCGGCCAGCAGCGGCTGGTCGGCCAGCAGCCCCGCGGGTTCGGTCTCAGAGGACACAGAGCCGCTCGGTTCGTCCCGCTCGGTGCCGTTCGAGAATGCCCGCGAGAAGCTCCTCGGTGGCTCTCTGCACGAGGTTCTCGTCGGCCGGGGCCGGGGGCGTCTTCTCGGCCAGCACCAGCACCCGCCAGCCGCCGTCCTCCTCCCAGGGCCCCACGACTTCGCCCGGCGCCGCGGCCGCGAACGCCGCGGTCGCGTCGGCGGGTACGTCCTCCAGGTAGACCGCGCGTGTGCACACCGCTGCGCCGGCGCGTTCGGCCACCTCCGCGAGCGACAGGCCGTCCTCGCGCACGAGCATTCGCGCCTCGCGGGCCGCCCCGAGCTCGGCCAGGCCGAGCTCGCCCCCGCTCAGTCGCAGCCAGTCGAGCCGGTGCGCGACCATGCATTGCCGGATCGCCTCGGGCGTGGCGACGGTGCGCCGCAACTGATCGAGCGCCGCGTCCAGCGCAACGAGTCGCTGCAGGCGCCTGCGCAGCTCGTCGGCGCCGAGCGTTGGCAGCCCGGCGGCGTTCTCGCGCAGCGCAGCCTCGAGCGCGGCCTCGACGCGCTCGCCCGAGCCGTGTGCCGGGGCCTCGTCAGCCAGCCGATCGGCGGCCACGAGCCGGTCGACCGCCTCGTCGGCCAGGGTGTCGAGTACACCGCGGCAGAGCGCCTCGACGCGCAGCACCGCGGCGAGCGCGTCATCGTCGGCGCGCTCGCCGTCGTCCTCCTCCGCCCGCTGGAGCAACAGCTCGCGCACGAGCGCGGCGGACAGCTCGGGCAGCGTCATCTCGCGCTCGCGCAGCCAGGCGGTGAACTCGGCCGCGCTGACCAGCCCGCGCGCGTAGCGAAAGCTGGTCGCCGCCGCCCGGACGTCGGGCGCGGCCACTGCGTCGCCGTCCTCGGCGGCCAGCGCCAGCCCGCGGCGGACGCCGTCGCAGAACCGCGCCCAGGCGCCGGTGAGCACGCCAAGCAGCACGAGGTCACACACGTCGACCTGCTCCCGCTGCACCCTCGCCGCCGGGCGCTGCAGCAGCGCCACCCAGGCGGCGTCAGGCGCCTGCACGGACGGCAAGGGCAGCCCCCTGGGACCCTAGAATGCGCACGTCAGTCGGCATTTCCTCACATAGTCTCCCGCTGAGGCCGTAGCCTATGCAAGACGGTGGCCGCATCTGGCCGGCCGTCCGACCTCGCGACTGCGCGAAGGGAGTGTTTGGCACGTGTCAGAAGTAAGCGAAATCCGATGGGGCGCCAGCGAAGGGCGCGTCATGCGCCGCGCACGCATCGAGTACGTCTTGCAGGGCAGCGTCATCTCGGGCACCGTCACCTTCCCCGGGCGTCCGTCCCAGCGTTTTGAGAGCGCGCCCGAGCTCGAGCGCTGCCTCGGCCGGGGCGCCGGCGGCCTCGTTCTGGTGGACGCCAGCCATGCCACCGCCGACGCGGAGGCCGATCTCACCGCGCTCAGCCCGACCGAGCAGGCGATCGCCCAGCGTGCCGCGGCCGGCGCGTCCAACCGCGAGATCGCCGACTCGCTCTACTACAGCGTGAAGTCCGTCGAGGCCTATCTGACCCGCATCTATCGCCGCCTCGGCATCGAGGGCCGCGACGGACTGAACGCGATCGTCAAGGCCGAGGATCTCGAACCGCCCGAGGCCGATCACGAGCTCATCGGCGGTGGCGCCGCAGGCGCCGGATCGTCCGGCGCCGCCCCCGAGCCGGGCGCCCAAGCGGTCGTCGTCGAGCTGTTCGTCACCTGAGCCGGCGCTCCCGCGCCGGGCCCGGCCCGGCCCCGCCGCGGCGCTCTTGCCAGCCGGATCGGGCGCAGCCCGGCGGGCGTGGTCGATTTTGATCGCCCTGGCGTTGGTTTTCGACCACACCCCTGCTCGCGGCCCGGCCCCGCCGCGGCGCTCCTGCCGGCCGGATCGGGCCCAGCCCGGCGGGCGTGGTCGATTTTGATCGCCCTGGCGTTGGTTTTCGACCACACCCCTGCTCGCGGCCCGGCCCCGCCGCTCCCGCGCTGCAGAGCGCACGCCGCGCCCGCGCCGCCGCGCCCGCGCCGCCGCGGCCGCCCGCAACGCCGCCCGCCCTACCCGCCCGCCGCCCCCTCGAGCAGCCCCGCCTCCAGCAGCTCGCGCACCGCCGTGAGCGTCTCGGCCGTCCGCGCGCGGCCCGCTGCGCCACGCCGCACCCCGACGTCAGCAAGCGCCTGCGCCACCGTCCGCCGCCCGTCCAGTCGGTACACGACCTCGAGCACCTGCGCGGTCACGTCGACGCGCACGCCCAGGCCGTGGTCGAACCGGACGCTCGCCCGGCGCAGCCGGTAGCGGCTGCCGTCGTGCTGCAGGCGCTGCTCCACCCGCTGGCCCTCGGGGATCGCCGGCGCCAGCGACAGCAGCGCGGCGTCGTCGCGGCACCCGGCGAGCAATTCCAGGTTGGCCAGCGCTCGCCCGGCCTGCGCTCCGCTCGCGTCCCCCGGGACACGCTCGCGCGCGTCGAGCGCCGACCGCGAACTGCCCGATCGGGCGCCGCGGCCCCGGCGGCGCACGTACAGCGCCCCGAAGCTGATCCGGTCATAGCCCTCGCGCGCGTAGTAGCTGAGCCAGCGCGCCATCACCCGGTCGTGGGGGACCGGCGCCAGCGTGCGCATCGGTGGCCGGTTCCAGGCCTGCGCGTAGCGCACCGGGTCGGCCTCCTCGATGCGCACCAGCAGCACGTCGGCGCCGCGCGGCGCCAGCCAGCTCATCGGCGTGTGCGCCCAATCCTCCTCGGCTCCGTGTCCCCAGCAGCACATCAGCTGGGCACAGCCGCCCGGGGCGAGGTGGGACGTCGCCCCGGCGGCGACGGCGCGCAGGGGATCAGGCCCGGATCGGTCGCCGTCGCGGAAGGTGAACTCGTTGTCCGGTGAGACGACGTAGGGAGCTACGCAGATGATGCGGTCGAAGCGCTCGCCGGCCACGGGCTCGTACCACGATCCCTGGCGCCATTGCACGTCCTCGACGTCACTGAGCTGCTGCCCGATCGAGGCCAGGCGCAGCGCCCGCGCATTGATGTCGGCGCCGACCGCGCTGCCTCCCCCGCGGGCGGCGCACAACGCATGGATCCCCGAGCCGGTGCCGAGGTCGAGCAGGCGCCCACTCCCGACCGGAACGAGCAGCCGCCGCCCCACGTCGGCCGCGTTGGTCACCCCGTCGACGTGGTCACGACGCTGGCCGCGTCGGGGAATGTCGCCGACGACGAACACGTCGTCCCAGCCGCCGATCGCCAACCGCGAACGCCAGCCGTGCCGGCGCCGCGCCAGCAGCCCGGCTCGGGCCAGCGCTCCCGGGGTCGCCGGCGCCAGCGCCCTGGCGGCCGCCCGATCGCCGAGCTCGGCACCGTAGGCGAACAGGTCGAGCAGACCGGCCAGGCGCGGATCGAGCCCGCGCTCGCGGAGGACCGCCGGGACCGCGTCCGGTCGGGTGAAGGAGCCGCGAATGAACCGGGCGGTCCGGGCGTGCTCCAGGTAGCCGGTCTCGATGAGCGCCGTGCGCAGCGCGCGCCACGGGCCCGATCCGGCGGGTTGGGCCGTCATCCCTGACGGCCCAAGTTGCCTGTTATCCGGCGGGCGGCGCTCAACCGGCGCTGGAGCCCCAGGAGAAGCTGTCGACCTGGATGCCGCCGTCCTTGTCGCTGGTCGGCGACGGGCTGAACTTCGAGAACGCATCCACGGCCCCGCCGCTGACCTCCTGCTCGGCGCCCTCCGGCGCAAGGTCCTCTACCGCATCCTCCGGCAGAGCCGCCTCATCGTGCTGTCGTGACTCATCCGACATGGCGGTCCTCTCCGCTAGTGCTTATCGCTCGTCGACTCGCCGTCGACGCCGTCGATCTTCAGGAAGTAGTCGACTGCTGCGCCGCCGCTCACGTCCTGCTCGGCGTCCTCGGGGGCGAGGTCCTCCACGGCGTCGGCCGGGATCGCCGGCTCGTCGTGCTGCTGGGGTTCATCAGACATGGCTGTCCTCTCCGCTAATGCTTGTCGCTGGTCGACTCGCCGTCGGCGCCGTCGAACTTGATGTAAGCGTTGAGTGCGCCGCCGCTCACGTCCTGCTCGGCGTCCTCGGGGGCAAGGTCCTCGACTGCGTCGGCCGGGATCGCCGGCTCGTCGTGCTGCTGGGGTTCATCAGACATGGTCGTCCTCGTCCTCGGTGGGTGTCGCATGACGACCCTTATGCAGGTGCCATGACCGTGTGAAATCGAGCACGGCGACCATACCTCGTGGGCGTGCCCGCGTGGCCGGATATTAGGGTCGCCCACCCGACCCTAGGGAGCCGTCAGAAGATGTTGTTGATGAGGTCCTGGCCGAGCCCGATGCCGGCGCCCATCTCCATCGCGCGGCCGAAGCCGCTGTTGAGAAAGCCGCCGAACCCGCCGCGTCCACCGCCGCCATACATGCCGGGCCCCTGCTGTACATACACCGGCTGGGGCGGCGCCTGGTAGGTCGCCTGTGGCTGCTGCTGCGGCGGGGGTGGTGGTGGCGGCGCGGCCGCCGCCTGCGCCTGGTTGGTCGCCCACCCGTGGATGGCTTGCAGCAGCGCCGTCACCTGCATCTGCTCGTCCTTGATGTCAAGCGCGATCTGCTTGAGGTCGAGCAGCCACTCGCGCGCGTTCTGATCGCCGCCCTGGGCGGCCGCCTGCAGCTTGGCGGCGAATTCCTGCACCGTGTTCGCGACGTCCTGGAACTCGGTCTGCAGCTGGTTGTACTCCTGGTCAATCGTCTCGGTATCCATGGCCGGATCTTCGCAGTTGGATCGGGCAGCGCGATCAGAGACTGCGGGTCGCGCCGCCGTCGACGAGCAGTGCGACGCCGGTGATGTACGCGGCCCGTTGCGAGCACAGGAATGCGGCGGCGCTGGCCATCTCCTGCGGGCGGCCCAGGCGCCCCGCCGGCACGTCGCGGCGCGCGGCCTCCTCGGCCGCGTCCAGCGACCCGTGCAGCGCGGCCAGCCGATCGGTGGCGATGCGCCCCGGCAGCAGCGTGTTGAGCGTGATCCCGTCGCCGGCCAGCTGCCGCGCGAGCGTCTTCCAGGCGGCGAGCGTCGCGGCCCGGTGCGCGTTTGAGAGCATCAGCCCGTCGATCACCTCTCGCACCGCCGAGGAGGACACGTTGACGATCCGCCCGAAGCCGCTCTCGCGCATCCCCGGCACGACCGCCTTGACGAGCGCCATCGGCGAGAGCACCAGCGATCGGTAGGCCGCCTCCCACTGCTCCTCGGTGAACGACAGCGCATCGGCGCCGCCGGGCGGCCCGCCGGTGTTGGTGACGAGGATCTCGATCGGGCCGAGCACGTCGCCGATCGCCGCGACCAGCGCGCCGGCCTCCTCGACGTCGCCGCTGTCGAACACGAACGGCCGCGCGCCGATCTCGCCCGCGGTCGCCTCGAGCGCGCCGGGCGACCGCGAGCTGACGGCCACCACCGCACCCTCCGCCACCAGCTCGGCGGCGATCGCCCGGCCGATACCCCGCGAGGCCCCGGTGACCAGTGCAACCTTGCCCTCGATGCCGAGATCCATGCTGACGATTGTCCCATCCGGCGGGCGACGGCGCGTCACCGGCGACCCGCCGTTTCAGCAGCGGCGGGAGGCCTCTGGACGCCGCCGTCACCGGCCATTCTGCGTCCAGTCTCGCGCGCGATGGTCAACGCGGCGCCTGCGCGCCGGCGCGGCCTGGGTGCCGCGGCCGCGACGCCGCGGCGCCCGGCCCCCCGCGGCGGTTATCCTCAGCCCCGGAACGGGCGGTTAGCTCAGCTGGTCAGAGCGCCTGCCTTACAAGCAGGAGGTCCCTGGTTCGAGCCCGGCACCGCCCATGAAGGAAGTGGCTGGAAAGCCACCCAATTGCAGTCGCGGAGCCCGGTCGCCTCGGTCGATGTGTTCCCCAGGGGTGTTCCCCCGGTCCCGGCGGATGTCCGGCGCTTGGCGCTGATCAAGCTCGTCGCGGGCGTGGCCGAAACCAGTATTGGCGCTGGCAACGGAGACGCGGCTCGTGCCGGGCGCTGGGCAGCGAGACCCCCAAACGGCCCGACGATTCAGCGATGACCCACGAATTCGGTTCGAATGCATGGCCTTCCCGACCACCGGCGGCGCAGTCACTCTCGCCGTGGTGGGCCGGGCTCGCATTCATGTCCTGGGGCATGGGCGCGTGGGCGCCGTTTCTTTACGCGAGCCTCCGCACAGGATGCCGACGATGGCGCAATTGGGCGATCGCGTACGCGTTCCTCGGTGTCGGCGCGCTCGCCGCTGCAGCGGCCGGTCGAGCGGCCGGTGGCGTTCTCCGGACCGTCGACGTCCTGCCGCTCGCTGCCGTGTCGTTGGCGAGTGCGATCCACACGATCGCGATCCGCGAGGAATATGCGCAGCGGATGGCGGCTCGAAACGATCCGCGTCTCCTTGCCGCCCGCCAGGAGGCAGCGCAACGTGAGCAAGCACGAGAGCTGGTCACTAGCGACCCGCGACAGGCGCGGGCGATCGGCATAGGTCGCCCAGACGTCGCGGGCTCCTTCGCCGCTGGTCTGGTCGACGTCAATCACGCCGATGTGAGCGCTCTGGCGTCGCTGCCCGGGCTCGACTCCGACACCGCGTCCCGAATCGTGGACTTGCGCTCCGAAGGGGTTGGCTTCAGCTCTTTGGGTGATCTGGACCTCGTCCTGGACCTTCCTCATGCGGTGCTGCAAGCGCTCGACGACAAGGTCGTCTTCCTGCCGCGCGACGCTGTTGCAGACGCCGCCCAGCCGCGACGCGCGGCGACGCCGCCGCAATCGTCGCGCCGGAGGCGAAAGGCGCGGCCATCTCGTCCCCGAGTAGGCTCGCGGAGTTCCGGCAGACCTGACACGGCCCCTGGCGAGGGGGAGTGGCCCGCCAAACGGCCCGAGTTCCCGCTCGAGATTCAGGTCATGGCAGGCATCCGGGGCGGGTTCGATCGGGGTTCGCTCCTACTTGAGCCCGGCAGGCTCAGCCTGAAGCTGAGCGCTCACCAATGGATCCAGACCGGGGGCCTCAAGCAGATCGTCCACACGAGTCCGGTGGTGAAGCGAGTCACGCGACGATTGGGCCTCGCGGCGGGGCGGCCGACCTTTGTCCTCCACGACGACACGACAGGCGAGATCGGGGGCATCATGTATTTCATGTTCGGTTCGGACGGCTGGCCCCCGCCCATCGAAGAGGCTGGATTCCAGATCGACGACGTGACAACGTGGCTCTCGTTCACTGGGGAGGCAAATTGGGGCAAGCCACCCGAGTAGGGCCGGCGCGCCGAGGCCAGTGCCGCCGCGCCGGCGATCCGTATGACGCAAGTCCGCTGCGCGAGAGCGCCAAGAACTGCAGAACTGCAGACAACACGCACCGGCCGGTGCCGGCCCGTATCAGGCGGCCTGTGAGCACGCTGGCGAAGTGTTAAGAGTGGCCTCCTGAGGTGCGTTCAGGTGCGCTCAGGCAGAGACGGCGCCGCATGCTCTTGTCGCTCGGCAGTCCATGTCGTACGTTCGATTCGTGGTCCCGCCCACCACGCCACCGCCGACAGACGTTTTGATCGCTCGAGGAGGTCGCCAACTGAGTCCAAAGTTGCGGCGACGAACCGCATCGGTGGTCGAGTAGCTCGCTTGCTCGGCCTGTCAACCCCGCTGACGCGGGGTTCCCCTCGCTTCGCTCGGTGACAGGCCTCCGGCGCTCGCTGAACGGGCAATCAGGAGTCGGCAATGCCGACTCCTGAACGAGGAGAACGCACGACCTGTCAGCTGCCGACGGTCACGCGAACGGATCCAACCGCCGACGGCGACGGGATTGGCTCGTCGGCCTTGCGCAGAGCCTCGACGTGGAGGACGACGGCCTCGCTTGCTTTCTGCACCACGTCTACGCGCGTGTCCCCGATGACGCCGACGCCAGGCAGGTCAGGGCAGTAGGCACCCCAGCTGCGGCCCTCGCGCTCGACCACGACCAGGTATGCGCGCATCGGGCGCTACGCAGCTTCGAGTTGCGGATGCTCCGCGACCTCGACCGTCACTCCGACGACCGGGCGCGCGAAGTCGGTGCGATCGGTGGCGGCCGCGAACAACGCGCGGCCACACTCGAAGGCCTCGTAGCCATCGTTGGCCTGCACCGAGAACGTCACATCAATCGTCGCGGCCTCGGGATCCTCGCCAACGACGGGGCTGGCGTCGGCATGGCGCGCTAGGAACGCGTCCAGCATGCGGTCAGCCTCCTGCGGATCACCAGTGTGGTCCAACGCGATCGTGACGACGTATTCCATGCTTAGCGTCCCTTCCACACGAGCCCCATGCGTCGCATCCGCGCGACGTAAGGAGCGAGGCTGCCACCTGGAGTCGAGGGTAGCGTGACGATGCCGTGGCCGCCAGGGGCGTACGCCTTGTAGTGCCCGCCGCGTCCCAGCTCGATGCGCCAGCCTTGACGTTCGGCCTCGGCGAGCAGTTCCTTCAGCTCCTTCCGGCTGGCCATCAGAGGGCTCGCGTTGGCCTCGGAGGGTCGCCGCAAGAGCCTCGGTCGGTCGCGAATGCCTGCGCGAGCAACGCGGCGTCGCCGGCCTGGCTCTTGGCGTGCAGGTATCGGGCCGTGGTCTGGATGTGCGAGTGGCCCATCCACGACTGGACCTGAACGAGCGAAGCGCGGTTCACCGCCATCGAGCCGAAGTAGTGGCGCAGCGAGTGAAACGGGAGCGGCCGCAGCCCGGCGCGCTTCGCCGCGGCCACGTAGCGGCGGCGCAGCGCGCTCGCGTCCGAGTGCCCGCCCGCCGTCGCCGGCGAACACGGGATCGTCGTCCGCGACGAAATGCTCGCGTTGGCCGAGGCGGGCGAGGCGCCTGCGCGACCTCGGCGACCATCGGGACGCTTCGGACCTTGCCGCTCTTGGGTGTCACCAGTTCGCCGAGGCTGTAGTTCGCGCGGACGCGGATCGCCTGTCCGGGGAAGTCGATGTCGCGCCAGCGAAGCGCCACGAGCTCGCCGCGGCGCAGGCCGGTCATTGCCGCCGTGAGGAAGATCGCGGCATCCTGCTGGCTCGCGGCGGCGCCACCAGCGCATCGACCTCCTCGCGGGCATAGAAGTCGTAGTCGCCGCGAGTAGCGCACCGGCGGCGCCGACGCGCCGCGGGCCGGGTTCCGCTCGATCCATCCGCGTGACGCGCGTGGGCGAAGATCGCGCGCACGACCATCAGCAGCTTCTCGGTCGTGCGGCCGTAGGGAAGGGCGTCGTACCACGCCTTGACCTGCGTCGGCTGATCTCGCGCAGCGGCGTCTCGCGAACGGAGCCCGCCCGTAGCGCGTCTCGCTGTTCGGTGGCCTCCGCGCTCGGCAGGAGGTAGGCGTCGAGCACCTGGCGTAGTCGCGCACCGTCGAGCGCTTGAGGTTGCGATTGCGCTCGCCGTGTAGGAGCCACGCCTCCGCCGCATCGGCGAACGTCATCGGCGCGCCCGCGCGCGGTACGCGGCGTTGGCGTTCGTACTGCGTCGTGCTCGAGCAGCCGCCGCAGCTCGGCCGCGGCCTCCCTCGGCGTCAGGTAGGAGGAGTCGGGCTTCGGCCCGTCCGCGGCGTGCCAGACGATCGCGCCGCGCGCGGTCCGCTTCCCCGAGTTCTGCACCCACGCCCGCCCGAGCACCCGCGAGTGCTTGCCGTCGGCGTCCCACCAGAACGCCCGCCACCGTCGATTGCCCCGGTAGCCGATCACCTGCAGGTGGCCGTTAGGAGGGAGATCGCTCTCTACGTCGCGCACTCCAGCCAAAGTACGCCGCGCTTGGGACGGAACGTGTTCCCTAGCGTGTTCCCCACAGGGAACACTTCAACGCAGCCACTGTCAGTGAAAATGGCTTGAAATAGCCAAATCTCAGGCCAGCGCACCCCGGGTCAGCTGCCTTACAAGCAGGAGGTCGCTGGTTCGAGCCCAGCACCGCCCATCAGTTGATCTGCAGGCATTTCAGGGGGAAGCCGCGCTCGTCGTCGCGTGGGGCGTTGCTTCCGCAGGTACCCGACGGGCGCCGCAGGTCTCGCGAGCGGCATGGATCGCGGTCCCGGGCTCGAGCTGCTGAAGGTTGCTGATGACGACGACGGCGCGATGCACGGCGATGCCGCCGCCGACGGTTCACGACGTCTCGGCGCCGACGCCGTGCGCGCCCGCATAAGGTTCTCACGATGGCCCGCCTGGATCGCCTCACTCGCCCCGCCCGATACGGCGTTGAGCTCGCAGGCGCGGCGTGGCCCCAGTTTGTCCGTCCGCTCGCGCTCGAGCTCGTATCCCGCCGGCCGATCCGCGAGGTGCTCCCCGGCGTCCACCACTGGACTGCGATCCATCCGAAGATCAGGGTGCCCGTGGACTCGTACTACATCGAGCCGGCGCGGGTCGTTGTCGACCCGATGGTCCCGCGGGAGGGTCTCGATTGGTTCGAGGGCCGCGACCCTCCGAGCCAGGTCGTTCTTACCAACCGCCACCATCTCCGCCACGGCAAGCGCTACGCACAGGCGTTCGGTTGCCCGATCCGTTGCAGCGAGGCCGGTCTGCACGAGTTCGAGCGGGGCCCAGAGGTCCAGGGCTTCGCGTTCGGCGAGGAGCTGGCGCCCGGGATCACCGCACACCAGCTCGGAGTCATCTGCCCGGACGACACGGCGCTGCACATTCAAACCGCCGGCGGTGGCGCGCTTGCGTTCGCCGACGGCGTCACGCGTCCGCGCGGCGGTGGGCTTACCTTCGTGCCGGGGTTGCTGATGGGAGATGACCCCGCCGCGGTCCGGGCCGGGCTGCGCGAGTCGCTTCGGAGTCTGCTCGAGCTCGACTTCGACAGCCTCTTGTTCGCCCACGGCGATCCACTCATAGGCGGCGCCAAGGCCGCGCTGCACGAGTTCACCAGCCGGTGATCTCGGCCGGCGGGCTCGCCCCTCGCACCAGGCCGTGAAGACGTCCGCGCACTTGCCGTTGACCAGACGACGAGCATCTCGCTGGACCGCGCAGGCAGGGTGAAGGGCGCGTGTCGCGCTCGCGGGCCGGCCGCGCACCCGCGGCGTCGGTACTCACACTGTCGCCCTGCACATGCGCGGGCCCCAATCCTGTGCATCGAAGACGTCGGGCCTCGGCGATAATCCGGCCGGGCGGCTGGTTGTGGGGCGTCGCGGCGCGAGCCGTGCCATGCGAGTCAGACCGCAAACGGCGGAAGGGGAGATTCGATGCTGTGTCACGCGAGGCGGACCCGCGCGAGTCTGGCGCTGGCGCTGGCGGTCGGCCTGGCGAGCACCACACTGGAGCTCGCGCGTCCTGCTGGCGCGGTCGCGCAGGCAGCGGTGATCCCGGCCCAGCAGGACGTCAAGGTGACGTCGTTCGACGGCACACAGCTCGACGTGAACTTCTACCCGGCGAACGGCCTGACGGTGGGCCAGACGGCTCCGACGGTGCTGGAGGGGTCGGGATGGGGATCGCCGGCCTACCCGGACTCGCTGGCCACGATCAGCTCGATCGGCATCGCCCCATTTCAGTTCGGCCTGAATCAGCTCGGGCCGGCGACGCTCAACGCGGATGGCTACAACGTGGTGACGTGGGATGCCCGGGGCTGGTACGCATCGGGAGGCCAGGTCGAGGTGGACAGCCCCTACTACGAGGGCCGGGACGTGAGCGCGATCATCGACTGGCTGGCGACCCTCCCCGGGGTTCGCCTGAAGGGCCCGAACGACCCGGTGGTCGGCATGACGGGCGCGAGCTACGGCGGCGGCATTCAGTTGTCCACGGCGGCGATCGACCATCGACTCGATGCGATCGAGCCCAACATGTCGTGGTACTCGCTCGTCGACAGCCTGTATCCCAACCAGGTCATCAAGGCGGGGCTGGGCAACCTTCTCTGCCTGGCGGGTGACCTCGTTGGCGCTCGCTACGCGTCCGATCTGACGCAGATCTGCGCCTCGGCGGTGAGCGGCAACGTGGTGCCGGCCGAGGTGGCGGCCGGCGAGCAGGCCAGCCCTGGGCCGCTGATCGGCAAGATCACCACGCCGACGTTGCTGCTCGGCGGCACCGTCGACACCTTGTTCCCACTCAACGGCGACGTCGACACCTACGACGCGCTGCGCGCCGCTGGTACCGCGGTCAAGATGATGTGGTACTGCGGCGGACACGGCATCTGCAACCAGAACGTAGGACCGTCCGACTACGTGACCGACGTCGAGCTCGCGTGGTTCAACAAGTACCTCAAGGGCGAGAACGTCTCCACCGGACCTGGCTTCGAGTACCTCGACCAGACGGGGACGTGGCGGTCGGCCCCGTCCTATCCGGTGCCGACCACCGGCCAGCTGACGGCGTCGGGAAGCGGCTTCCTCGGCATCAGTCCCCTGAGCAGCTCGGGCTTCTTCGGCATTGCGGCCACGAAGGCGTCCAATGCCGTGAACATCGCCGTCCCGGCCCCGAGCGCATCCGTCGAGACGCTGTCCGATCCGACGCTGTCGCTCACCTACTGGGGCATCGCCACAGTGCAGAACACGCCGATCTTCGCTCAGCTGCTCGACAACTCGACCGGCTCGGTGCTCGACAACCAGGTGATCCCCGTCCCGCTCATCCTCGACGGCCGCAGGCACACGCTGACCCTGCCGCTGAGCCTCGTGGCCTGGAATCTCACACCCGCGAGCGACATCGCGCTGCAGCTGACCGACTCCTCCGACCTATTCTTCGCTCAACAGGCCTGGGGCCTCGTGCACCTCCATGCTCGGCTGACACTCGCCACCTCGCCGCCGGGTCCGCCGAGCTGAGGGAAACGCCGCCACACCACCCCGAGCCAGCCCGGCCGGCTCGCCCCGCCACCGCGGGATGGCGACCGCGCGTTCGAACGTGCGGTCCGTCCGTGAGCTTCACGAAGCGCGCCCGCGGGCTAACGCGCCGTTGTGCCCTTACGCGCCGTGGGATCCGGGATAGCGGCTAAGGAAGCCCGACACCTTCCACAGCCCGTTCAGTCTCGTGAGGTCGACCGTCTCGCGGACGGCTGCGCCCTGCCCGGTCGTGCCGGCGAGCGTCACAACTGCGCTGGTCGGCGTCTGCGATTGGACGGTCACCGTCGTTGGTGTGAACCTCGTGTCGAGCTTGGCCTTCACCTCGCTCGAGACGACCTGCGCGTTTGCCGGTCCGGTGAACAGCGCCATCGATCGGGCGATCGACGGAACGGCCAGGAGCTCGGCTGCCGCGTAGCCCGCGTCCGGTGCCTGCCAGTCGAAGCCATTCTCGTCAATGGTGAAAGCGCGCGCGACCCCGACCGCGGAGTTCACCACCGCGGCGCTGGGCACGATCGGCGGCGGCAAAGCTGACGGCTGGGGATGGCCCCCCGGGCCCGACCCGCCGAGGAGTCGCAGCGCGACGATGGCCAGGAGTGCGACGACGCCTGCTGCGCCGAGTAATGGCCAGAGCCCGATCTCCCATACGTCGGTCTCGGGCGCCGTCGCGTCGCTGGACTCCATGCGCGCTTAATCGACCGCGCGCCGCCGCCACTGAAGAAATGGATTCAATCGCCCGATTCTCGTTGGGCCGTCGTGGACGCCTACCGCGCTGGCGTTGCCCGCCGCCGTCCGCCGCCGGCTCGCCTCGCCACGAGTCCCTCGCTTACCATGCACCTCGTGCACGGGCGCAGCCGGGGATCCGAGGGCGGACCGGTTCGGAACGACCGCGCCCGCGGTCGGCGCCTCGCGCTGGCGGCCGCGGTCGCGACCGCGGCGACGCTCATGCCCTCGCTCATCCCGGCGCCGGCGGCCGCGCGGATCGTGGAAGGGAAGGCGATCAGTCCGGGCAACGAGCGGGGTCAGCTCGGCAGCGGGTTCGGCGCCTCGGTGGCCCTGACCGCCGACGGGAGGACGGCGCTCATCGGCGGTCCCACTGACGGGAGTGCCTCCGCCCCCGCCTCCCTCCAGAGCTGCGGCACCGACCCCGAGACGGGCGCCAACTTCTGCAACTACACGCCGGGGTTGCCCAACCCGGGACCGGGGGCCGTCTGGGTCTACCAGCTCCGCGTGCACCGCTGGGTGCGGCGTCAGAAGCTGACGGCCCACGACGAGAGCGGCGGCTCCAGCGGATTCGGGTCGAGCGTCGCGATATCCGCCGACGGCCGGATCGCGCTGGTCGGCGCTCCGGGCGACGGCGGCGGCGCTGGTGCGGCATGGGTCTTCGGCCGGACGGCCCACGGCTACGAACAGATCGGTGCAAGCCTCGCCGCGCCCGCCGCGGCGAGCGGTGCGAGTGCCGCCTTCGGGGCGGCCGTGGCTCTGTCGGCCACTGGCGCCACGGCGATGATCGGCGCTCCCGGAGCCGGAGCAAAGGTCGGTGCCGACGCCACGGGAGGCGCCTGGGTACTCACGCGCGCCCGCGGCGGCGGTTACACGATGGCCTCCGCGCAGCAGCTCGCTCCTCTCGGCGAGAGCGCGACGGGCGGGAGCTCGTTCGGCGCGAGCGTCGCCCTCTCCGCCAGCGGCGCGATCGCGCTCGTTGGCGGGCCGACCGACCGCGACACGGCCGCGGGTGCGGCCTGGATCTTCGCGCGCCACGGCGGGCGCTTCAGTCCGTCGGGTGCGAAGTTGGTCCCGCAGGACGGCGGCGCCGGCCGGCGCGCGCAGTTCGGAACGAGCGTGGCGCTGTCGGGCTCCGGTGCGACCGTGCTCATCGGCGGTCCGGGCGACGGCGGCGGCCGCGGCGCCGCGTGGTTGTTCGGCCCGGCGCACGGCCACTGGCACCAGCTAGGACGCAAGCTGACGGGAGACGGCGAGGCCGGCGGCGCGCGCTTCGGGGCGGCCGTCGCGCTCTCGCGCTCGGGAGCGCTGGCGCTCATCGGGGGTCCGAACGACGCCAACGGGGCGAACGACGCGATCGGCCCTGACGACGGGACCGGCACGGTGCAGCCCGGTGCGGCGTGGCTGTTTGCGCGCTCCGGCGGCCGCTATCACCAACGTGGCGCGAAACTGACCGCGCCCGCAGCGGGCAACGACGAGTCAACCGGTGACAGCCAGGCGTTCGGTCAGAGCCTGGCGCTCTCGGCGACTGGCGCGACGCTGCTGATCGGCGGACCGCTCGAGGGGTTCAACCAGTTCAGCTTCCCGTCGATCCCCTACGGGGCGGCGTGGCCGTTCGCGCTCGGCGGCTAGCCCCGAGCGCAGGCTCTGAGCGAGCTCCCCGCCAACGCCCGCCAAGGGCAAGCGGGCCTTCCGCCGTCACGACGCGAGGAAGCGCCGGACGTCCGCGTGCTCGTCGGCGAGCCCCTCGACCGGCGCAGGCCGGCCGAACCAATCCGGCTCCGGTTGGCCCCGCTTGATCGACCAGGTGCCGGTCGCCACGCCGCCGGTGAGCGCGACGGGGCGGAGCATCCCGCCGCCCTTGAGGATGTGGTGGTCGTGCTCGGCGGCCACGAACGGCCGCCGGCTGCGGTGCCCGAGCATCAGCGTGTCGAAGGCCGCGAGGAGCAGGCAGGCCGGCGGGACGTCGGCGGGCCAGGCGTCGACGTCGGGCTGCGGGCCGGCGGCCTCGAGCGCACGGCGCGCCTGCGTGATCGGCAGCGAAGACCATTTCGCGAGGTCGGTGGCGTCAGCGGGGCCGTAGCCCGCGACATAGCGGGCCCCGAGGATCGCCAGCGCCTCGTCGTGGTCGACGGCCGGCGGCGGGTCGGCCGCGTGCAGCAGGCCGTCGATGTCCGTGACGATCAGGCCCTGGGTGGACATCCACGGGATGAACGTGTTGATCGGGCCCTGCTCGAGCGACGGATGGCCGCGCTCGATGAGCGCTTGCAGCACCGAGGCCCGGTCGCGAGGTTGCTCGGCGCAGAGGTCGACCACGTCCGCGCGCATCGCGTTGACCTCCTCGACGACGCCCAAGCGCACGAACCGGGCGCCGAAGGTGCGTGCGTTGCGCCCGGCCAGCAGCGCGTGCAGCCACGGGCGATCCGACGCGGCGATCAGGTGCACGGTGCCGCGCACCGTCCAGGTCCGCAGCAGCGGTGCAGAGCGAACGTCGCCGCGGGTCAGGCCCGGCACGCGCGAGCGCAGCGCCAGGAGCGCCGCGCGGAGATCCTGCGCCTGGATGCCGATCACGGCGCGTGCCGCCGCCTCGGCGCTGGTACACGCGCTCGCCGGCGTCAATCGCTGCGCCGCAAGACGGGCTCGGCGCATGCGCTCGTCGTCGTGCATCCGTGAGGATGTTCGCAGGCGAACGACACGATCGGCGTCGGGCGGTGGCGTCGTGCGACGCCGGGCTTGTCCAGAGATCCCGCGCTCGACACGGGACCACGCGCCGGCGCGATCGCGCTAACCGAGCCGAGCCAGATGCGCGCCGCTGAGCGTCGCGGAGAACCCCGGGTGTGACGGGGATTTGACAAAAACGATCCACGCCGCCGGCAGGCCCGGCGGTGAGCTGATCACCATGTAGTCGATCCGGTCGGCGGGGACGTGGAAGCGCTGATCCATCTCGGCCACCAGGCGTCCGACCACGCCCGGCCGGATCACCGACAGCGGCACCGGCCGCTCGCCGGTCGCCGCGCCGGGCAGCACGTCGGTGCCGCTCGGGCCGAAGTACAGCTCCTTGACCACGCCGCTCGGGAGCGTCGCTGTCGCGCTGAGCGAGTCCGCGTCGATCCGCAGCACGGTCAGTGTCGCCCCCGGCACGACCTTCGCTGCCACCGTGAGGCCGGCGCGCAGCCCGGCGGGAGTCAGGTACGACACCGCCGTGGCCGGTGCGGGCGATGGCTGCGCGCCGGTCGCCGGCGCGGTGCTCGCCGGAGCAGCCCCCGAGCCGAAGGTGACCGTCGGGACGTTGAATGCGGAGTGAAGCGAGTGGGCGACGCCGAACCCGACCCCGGCGATCACGATCAGCGGGAACGCCAGCCGCAGCGCCAGCACCGTCCAGAACCCCACGTCGACGGAACTGCGGCGCCGGCGCGCACCGCCGGGGGGCCGCGCCGGCCTCGGCTGCGATGCCGAGGGGGCCTGCGTCGGCTCGACCTGCTCTCCGAAGCTCGCGCCCGCGTCGGCGACGGCGCTGGGCGCGCTGTCGTAGCTGCCCCCGTCCCGCAGGGCCGCAAACGGATCCTCCTCGTTCTTGCGCCGTCCGAACATGACCCGGACTGTACGTTTCGTTCGCCCTACCGTCAGTGTCGAATCAGTCTCAGGACCGCGACGCTCACCGGCGGCGGCCGACGATCACCTCGCCGCGGCCGTCGCCGGCCACGCACAGCGACGCCGTCGGGCAGGAGATGGACTGGATTGCGCCGTGGTCGACCGCAGCGCCCTCCCACGACGCCCTCCGGCTTGTCGGGTCGCGCGAGACCAACACGTCGTCGTCGCCGTTGCCGACGCCGCTCACGCCCGCCACGGCGCACAACGTCGTGGACGCGCACGACACGGCGCTGTACGGAAGGTTGAGCCCGGCACTGGTCGGGCCGTTGAGTGTCCAGGCCCGCGCCCCGGCGGTCGGACGGGTGGAGGTGGCGATGTCGTCGTACTGGTCGACGGCGACGCACAGCTGCGCCGACGGGCACGAGACGCCCGCCAACGGCGGCTCGCCCTCGGCCATGCTCGGCGGGTCGATGTCGGCGATCCTCCACGCGGCGGCCGGCCCGCTCGGGTCGGTCGTGATCACCGCCTGCCCGGCGCCGTCGACGGCCACGCACAGCTTCGCCGACGGGCACGACAGCGCGGTGACGCCGGCGTGGGCCTGCCTGGTCAGCGCGGATTGATCGATGTGCCGGGCCGTCACCTTCCATTGTGCGCGCGCGCCGGCGCCGGGGTCGGTCGAGGTCAGGACGTCGTCGCTGTAGTCGATCGCCACGCAGCGCTGCGCGGACGGACACGACAGCGCCTGGATCGCGTTGCCGCCGGCCAGGTTCGAGCGCCACGCTCCGGCGCCCGCGCCCGGGCGTGTCGCCACCAGGATCCCGGGGAGCGTGGGCCCCCAAATGAGACACAGCCGGGTCGAGCGGCAGGTGATGCTGGTTTCGCCGCCCTCGGTGTTGCCACCCACGAGCGCGGCGGGGAAGTGCGAGACCCGCCACGACGCGGCGCCGCCGGTGGGCGCGGTCGTGCTGAGCACGTCGTCGTCGTTGTCGACCGCCACGCACAATCGTCGCCGATGGGCATGAGATCCCGGTGATGGCGATCGCGCCGTCGATCCGCTGCGCCGTCCAGGCGTCGCGCCCGCCGGTCGGGTCGGTCGCGCTGACGGCGTCGCCGTTCTGCGAGTCGACCGCCAGGCAGAACGACGGCGACGCGCACGACACGGCGGTCAGCCCGATGTCGTCGACCGACGCCGCGCTCCAGGTCGGCGCGCCGCCCGCCGGGTTGGTGGTGGTCAGGACGTTCCCGGAGTTGTCGCCCGCGACGCACAGCGACACCGATGGGCAGGAGATGCTCAGCAGCGTGTCGCCGCCCGCGACGCGGGTCGCGGTCCACGCCACCGCGCCACCGGTGGGATCGGTGGATACGACGGTGTCGCCCGTGCCCACCCCGACGCACAGCGACGCCGATGGGCATGACACGCCGATGAGCTGCACCGAGGTGAGATTCACACGTGTCCAGGCGCTTGCGCCGCCCGTCGGGTTGGTCGAGCTGATCACGGCGCCGTTGTTGGCGACCGCCACGCAGAGGGACAGCGATGGACAGGCCACGCCGACCAGGTAGGTCGTGGCGTTGGTGGCCGGATCGACCTTGGTCACCGTCCAGGTCCCGCCCGCCGGGTTCGTGGTGGTCAGCACGTCACCGGTGGTGTCGACGGCGACGCATTCGGAGACCGATGGGCACGACACGCCCGTGAGGTTCCCGTCCGTGCTCAGCTGCTCGCGATTCCAGGCCGATGCGCCGCCCGTGGGGTCGGTGGTGGTCAGCAGCGTGCCGTCACCGCCCACGGCCACGCACAGCGAGGTGGAGGGGCACGACACCGCGCTCAGCTGATCGGTGGACGGCAGGCTCGCGATGTGAGCCGCCCGCCAGTCGGTGAGGCCGCCCGTCGGATCGGTACTTGTCACGACGTTGTTGTCGTCGTCGACCGCCACGCACAGTGACGCCGACGGGCACGACACGCCGCTGAGGTTGATGTTGCCGCGTGCGGCCGCCTCGGCGGTGCCCACGCTGGCGGACTCGGGGATGACGCGCGCCGCCGACCACGACAACGGCGCCGCCGCCGCCGGCGCCGCCGAGATGCCGGCGGACAGCCCCACGGCGGCGATGGCCACCGTCCCGGTGAGTGCCCGCCACCTCCGGCGTGTTGGCGAGTCGGAGCGGCCGCCGCGCCTCACCGGCTCAGCCCGGCGGCGGCCCGTGGCGTTCGGGGCAGCGGTCACGACACGGGTCTGGATGTTCACGCTGGCCTCCTCGGCTGCCGGTGCCCCCGCCCGCACGCGAGCTGGGCCTGTGGCGAATCTATCGTGCCGGCGATCGCATTCGACCACGACGGCGCGGTCGTAGGGGCGTTCTTAGGGGCGCTCGGCTCGGCGCGGCAGCGAGGACGGGGCGTGCGGGCTTCCACCTCCGTAGAACGGCGTCCCGCACGATAAGTTGCGCGCCACCAGGACGCAGCAGCGCGTCGACCGCGCGGGCACCGGCAAGCTCGCGCGGTGGTGCGCACGGCCCGCCCGCTGAGTCACGCCATGCCCTACGACGCCGCCGTCGCGGCCTCCCGCGTCCGGGCGTACCGGGCCCGCGCGCGTGCCGCCTCGACCTCGCGGTCCTTCGGCGGGGCGGCGGTGGTGAGCGACGCGAGCAGCCGCTCGGACACCGCTGTGACCTCCTCGATCGCCAGCTCGAACGCCTCGGCGTTGGCCCGTGAGGGCTTGGTGAACCCGCTGATCTTGCGGACGTACTGCAGCGCTGCCGCGCGCACCTCTGCTTCGGTGGCCGGCGGCTCGAAGTTGTGAAGGGTCTTGATGTTTCTGCACATACCCACGAGATTAGCGACGCGCGGGTCGCCGGTGCTAGCCCTTGCCGATCGTGACCGCTGCCCGGGCCAGGTAGGAGTGGCCGGCGCCGACGAGGATGTTGCGGTGGCGTCTGAAGTCATCGACGATCACCGCGCCGCGGGTCACCGTCGTCAGCGTGCCGGCGCAGGTGTTGGTCACGGTCCATTCGGTGCCGCGAACCGTCGCCCCGCTGTAGTCCCCGCGGGTGCTGAAGTGTCCGCGCACCTTGCTCTTCAGCAGGCCCAGCACGGTGCTGCTCACCCGCTTGGCCGCGGACGCGCGAACGCCCTTGCCGACCGTCGCGCATGCCCGGGTGCGGTTCAGCGAATCCATGATGTTCAGCTGGGTGAGGCCCTTCTGCTTGCGGTTCTGCAGCAGCTCGAACACCCCGGCGGTGAAGTCTCCGGTGTAGTCATGCGCCCGCGAGCTGGTGGCGGCCGTGAGTCGGGCCACGCCCCGTGTGGTGTCCAGGATCGAGCCGACCGGGATCGATCGCGCCTCGGTGAGCGGGATGAAGCCCTGGCCCTTGACCAGGCGCGAGGCCCGGGCGATCGTCCCGTGCGTGGTCAGCGTCGTCCCCGGCGGAGGCTTGACCAGCACGATGCCGGACACCGTCTGCACGTCCACCGTCTTGCCGAGCACCGGCGGGGGCGGGGGTGGGTTGGCCGGCGTCGTGAAGGTCTGGTCGGCGCTCGCCATCGTGCCGAGGCTGTTGGTGGCCACGACGCGCCAGTGGTAGGTCGCGTTGGGCAGCAGGCCGCTGGCGGGGGTGGTGATCGTCTGGTCGTCGTAGTTGGCCGCCGCCGGTGCGCCGGCGGTCGAATGGGTGTAGTCCGAGAAGGCCTGCGCGATGACGCCGAAGCCGAGGTCGGCCGCGTACTCGAAGTGAACGGCGGTCGGCAGCCCGTGCGGGTTGACGCTGGCCGTGAACGTGGCGCCCCCCGTCGTCACGCCCGTCGGGGTGGGGGCCGCGACGATCGTCGGCGCGGCCGGCGTCCCGAGGCTGCCGCCCGGGCACAGCGGCGTCGCGTCGGGACCGGTCGCCAGCACCGCCTGCAGCAGCAGCTCCTCGTTTGAGCTCTGGCCGAACCCGTCGAAGGTCGTCACGTCGCTGGGCGAGAGCGTGTCGCCGTTGTCGGTTCCGTTGTGGCGGATGAACGAGTCGAGCGTCGAGCCCGGCCGGCTGGCCAGCACGAGCAGCGGCACGCCGTTGGGATAGAAGGTCGCTTCAAACCCGCCGTTGTCGTTGAGGTCGATGTAGTCCCCCTGGTTGACGCAGAAGTTCGTCGGCGCAAACGTCGTGACGGTGTTCTGGTCGACTCCGGCGCCGCAGATCGGCAGGTTGAACGCCTGGGTCGTCACGTCGACCACGAACGATCCGTTGGGTTGCGCAATCAGGTCCTGGAAGTGGATCTCGGTGGACGTCGTCGGGGCGCCCGCGGTGGCCTGTGCGCAGCCCTTGACCCGAACGAGCAGCACCTGCCCGGATGCCGGCGCGCCCGCCGAGCCCCCGCCCAGGAAGTAATTCCACAGGGCCGAGTCCGCGCCGAAGTGGTTCGGCGGTGGCACGCTGGTCACGGTGTTGAGGGTCGCCGGCAGGCTCAGGTCGCTGCCGATGGTGACCACGGCCGCATGGGCGCCCACCGGAAGGGCCAGCGACGCGAACGCGACCGCCAGGGCCGCCGCGGCCCGGCGCCATCCCCCGAACGGGGCGGCCCGATCCCCCGCGGGGGCGCGATCCTTCGCGTTTGAACGTGGGCGGCCGGCGCGAGCGATCTGGTCAGTATGGCGGTGCCACCCGCCGGAGCGGTGCGCATCGGCACGCCGGCCCGCTGGTCGGCGCCGCTCGCTCGCCGGCGCGGTCAGGCCTGACCGCTCGGCCGTGGCGACCGCCGCAGGCGCCAGATCAGGTAGACGACGACGGCGATGTTCACGAGCAGCGCGCCGATCTTCAGCAACGTCTGGGTCTTCGTGAGCTCCCAGATCTCGGGGATGAACAGCAGCGAGGTGGCGACGACGGTGAGCATCTCGCCCCAGCGCCGGCGCCGCCACAGGCCGTAGCCCTCGGCCGCCTCGAGCAGGCCGTAGCCGATCGCCACGACGCCGAAGACTGGTACTTGCTCGGGCTGATCGCGTGTATCTTGGCGATGATCTGCTGGATGCCGTTGCTGCTCGGGTTCAGCCCGGCGTCGTTGGCCGCATCGGAGATCGTCCTTCCCCAGTCGGTATGGGGATGGGTGAGCAGGACGATGCCGATCGTCAGCAGCGCGATCGCCCGCAGGCTGCGCTCGGCGGCGATCCACGGCAGGAGCCGATCACCGCGCTCGCGTGCGCCGCGTTCGGACGCCCCGTCCGGGTTCGAGGGATGCGGCGCCACGGTCGCGCCGCCCGGGCCGCTGGAGGTCTCCACGCTGTTCAGTTTCCCCGAACCCGAGGTCGACGCGGTCTCAGCCGGCTCCCAGGTTTCACCCAGGAGGCCCCCAGTCCGCCTGCGGATACTCATTGTCACGGCAATCCCCGTTGGATCGAAAGGAGCGTCGACATGTCACGGCGCGGCACGAGCACCCTTTTTACTGGGGCATCCGCAGCGTTGGTCGCGGTGACCCTGGCCGCCTGCGCATCGGCCGCGACCAGCAGTTCCACGCCGGCGGCCAAGCCCGCGGCGGGCGTCACCGGTCCCGGCGGGTCCAGCCCGCCCGCGGCGCCCCCGGGCGGATCCAACCAGACCGAGACCGGCACCTCGGCCTACACGCTGGCCACCGGCACGGCGAGCTCGTCGCACCGGCGCTATGCGGCAAGCCGCAACGACGAGTCGGCCGTGACGGTCAGCCACGGCGCCAGCCTCGCGCTCGTCGCTCCCGCGATCCTCACCAGCGGCGACTCGCTGTCGAGCGATGACAGCAGCTTCTACGGGCTCAACGCCGCCGTGCTCGCCGAGTCCAAGGGCACGGTGAGGCTCACGCGCGGCACGATCGCCACCAGCGGTTCCGGCGCCAACGACTTGTTCGCCTACGGCAGCGGCTCGGCGATCACGATCGCCGGCGCCACGCTGACCGCCCGCGGCCAGTTCGCCCACGGTGTCGATGCCAGCTACGGGGGCAGCGTGCGGCTGACGAACGTCCGCATCGCGACCGCCGGCGGCAGCGGCGCCGATCTGGCCACCGACCGCGGCGGCGGCACGGTGACCGCGACCGGCGGGACGTTCACGACCTCGGGGGCCGGGTCGCCGGGCATCTACTCGACCGGCGCGATCAGTGCTCGCGACGCGACGTTCGAGGCCACGGGCTCCCAGGCGGTCGTCGTCGAGGGCGCCAACTCGGTCACGTTGACGAACGCGACGCTGAAGGGTGCCTGCACCGGGACGTGCATGCTCACCGGCGCGAAGGACGGGGTGATGCTCTACCAGAGCAACTCCGGCGACGCGGGCGTGGGGACCGCGACGTTCACCATGACCGGCGGCTCGCTCACCGCGAGCACCGGTGACGCCTTCTTCATCAAGAACACCAACGCGGCGATCGTCCTGCGCGGTGGCGCGCGGATCAACCAGGCGTCAGGCAACCTGCTCGACGTCACGGGATCGAGCAAGGCCACGCTCGCGGCCGACGGTGAGACGCTCACCGGCAACGTCGTCACCGACGCGACCAGCACGGCCGCCACCACGCTGAGCGGCGGCAGCACGCTGACCGGCACGATCGACAAGTCGGCGCTGACCCTGGACTCGTCGAGCACCTGGAAGGTGACCGGCAACTCGGTGCTGACGAGCTTCAGCGACGCCGGCGGCATCTCCGGTGTCTCGATCACCAACCTCGTGGGCAACGGGCACACGGTCACCTACGACCCGAGCCTGGCCGCGAACAGCGCCCTGGGTGGCAAGACCTACTCGCTGGCCGCTGGTGGGGAGCTCGCTCCGGTGTAGGAGCTCGCGATCCGCTCACCGGCGTGCCACCGTACGTCGGCCATGGTCTCCGTCGACCAAGCCCGTTCGCTCGCGCTCGCCCTGCCCGAGGCAACCGAGCAGGACCACCACGGGCGTCCGTCGTTCCGCGTGGCGGGCAAGATCTTCGCCACGCTCTGGGACGGTGAGCACCTGAACGTGATGCTCGACGAGGCCGGGATCCGCACCGCAGTCGCGGACGACCCCGCGGCCTGCGCGGAGGTCTACTGGGGCAAGCGCCTGGCAGCCGTGCGCGTGGCCCTGCCCGCCGTCGAGCCCGCCGGCCTGGCGGAGCTGCTCACGGACGCGTGGGAGGGCAAGGCGCCGGCCCGGCTCGTGCGCTCGCGCGACGCTTGAGGAGCACGTCGCGCGAGCGCCGTCCGTGGCGTCCTACTGCGGGAAGGCCTTGGTGAGCTTGAGCAGCGCGAGCGGGCTGCCGTGCGGACGCAGCCGCCGGCTCAGCAGCGCGCGTCGCGGATCCAGGCGCCGCCCGACGATGTCGACCCAGTCCTGGTAGCTGACGCGCAGGCGCACGTCGGCGTGTCCGGCGCGACCGGGCTCGGCGCGCGTCGAGCCGTTGTCGACGACGAGGTGCCAGTCGGAGATGTCGGGGTCGGTGAACTCCCACTGGAACACGGCCGGACGGTGAAGCTGGTCGCGGTCGACGCTCAGCACCATCGTGTCGAACAGCAGCGCCACCGTGTCGGCGTCGCGGTGCGTCGGCCCCTCGCGCACGCCGGTGATGCCGGCCATGGCCAGGCGCATGCCCCGGTCCGCGAGCTCGGCGGCGCTCAGCCCCAGCGGGATCACCGGCGGGCCGGGAAGCGTCTCGACCGCCAGGCCGGCGCTGCGCAGCTTGGTCATCAGCGACTGGGCGCCCTCGACGCCGATCTTGGCGAAGCTGTAGCCGAAGCAGCTGAGGTAGCGCTCGTCCCAGTTGGGGGGCATCAGCACCTGGGCGCTGTAGGGGAGCACCTCGCGCAGCAGCTCGGCCACGGCCGCCGGCACACGCGCATCCTCGCGGCGCAGGTCAGCGAGCAGCTTGACGCCGAAGCCGATGTGACGCTGCTCGTCGGCGGCGACGTTGAGCATGCCCTCGCGGAAGGCCGGCAGCAGGTCGCGCTGCTCGAGGTAGTCGGTGATCATGTGCTGGCCGGTCTGCGCCAACGTCGCCTCGACGATGAGGTGGTACAGCGTCACGGCCGCGGCCAGCTTGGGGCGCGAGCGGTCGGCGCGCAGCTCGTCGGCCATCGCGTCGAGGCGGTCGAAGATCTTGCGGAAGCCGGGCGTGAGCTGCGGCTTGATGGCCTGCAGCCCGCTGCCGGCGGTGCCGTCGCCGATCCCGCACACCTCGCGCATGAAGCGCTTGAAGAACACCGCGTGGCGGGCCTCGTCGACCTGCTGGGTGGTGAGGAAGTACTTCTGCTCCTCGGTCGGCGCCGCGTCGATGTACGGAGACAGGTTGTCCGCCACCGCGTCCTCGCCCCAGAAGAACAGGGCGTAGTTCCACAGTGCCGCCGTGCGTTCGAACTCGGTGAACTCCTCGCGCCACTGCCGCGCGTCCTCGGTGAAGTCCAGCTCGGTGGCACTCCAATTGCCGCGCTCCCAGCGCGCGTACAGATCCTCGTAGCTGATCGCGTCGCTCGCGAGCGAATCCGTCGGGGGCGCGGTCGTGATCATGTTCCCCTCCTGATGGGCCTGGCAACGGCGGCCTGGCGAGCAAGCCGATAATGGTCATTATGCAAATAGCGATCACTCTGTCAACTACAATGCGGTGATGGCGACACGCCTCACCCGCGAGCAGAGCAAGGCGGCCACCCGCGAGAAGCTGCTCGACGCCGCCCGCCAGGTGTTTGCGGCCCGCGGCTTCCACGGCGCGTCGGTCGAGGAGATCGCCGCCGCGGCCGGCTTCTCCACCGGGGCGCTCTATTCGAACTTCGACGGCAAGGAGGACCTCTTCCTGGCGCTCATGGACCGTGAGGTCTCGGCGCACGCCCGCGAGGTGGCCGACGCGGTGAGCCGCCGCGCCACGGTGGCCGAGCGGGCCGAGGGCGGGGCGGACTTCTGGATGGCCTTCATCCAACGGGAGCGCGAGCTGCTGCTCCTGTTCATGGAGTTCTGGGCGTACGGCGTTCGCGATCCGGGCGTTCGTCCCCATGTCGCCGCCCACTTCGCCGAGGTGCGCCGCATGCTCACCGTGTTGATCGCCGACGGCGTCCGCGAGTTCGACCTCGAGCTGACCATGCCCGCCGAGCACCTCGCCATCGCCATCGACGCGCTCGCCGACGGCATCGCCCGCCAGAAGCTCGCCGACCCCGACGCGATCCCGGACGAGCTGATGGGCACGGTGCTGTCGACGCTGTTCGCGGGCGCGACGCGGCCGATCTGCGGGTAGGGGGCGGGGCGCCCAGGGCGGGGCGCTCAGGGCGGGGCGCTCAGGGCGGGGCGGGGCGTGTTGACCTGCCGCGGCGCGTTCGGTTCGCGGGCGGCGCCCGCCGGGGGTGTGGTCACTTGTCGCCGCCCGAGCGATGTAAATCGACCGCACCCCGGGCGTCCCGCGTGCGCGGGACCGGGGGTGTGGTCACTTGTCGCCGCCCCAGCGATGTGAATCGACCACACCGGCGCGTCCCGCGTGCGCGGGACCGGGGGTGTGGTCACTTGTCGCCGCCCGAGCGATGTAAATCGACCACCCCCGCGCGTCCCGCGTGCGCGGGACCGGGGGTGTGGTCACTTGTCGCCGCCCGAGCGATGTAAATCGACCACCCCGGCGCGTCCCGCGTGCGCGGGACCGGGGGTGTGGTCACTTGTCGCCGCCCCAGCGATGTAAATCGACCACACCCCGCCAGCGTCCCGCGCGCGCAGCCGCCCGGCCGCCCGGCCGCCCGGCCGCCCGGCCGCGTCGCACCCCGCTCAGCGCAGCGCGGGCCGAGCGACGCCGTTGTCGCCCGGCACGCACAGGCATGCATAGTGAACCGTGAACAGCCGCCGCGCGATCGGCGGCGCGCAGCTCGCCAGCGAGGCTCGCACCGCCCACTTCACGGTCGCGCGCGCCCGCGCGGGCGACGTCGTGGCGAAGAAGCGGTGGACCGACAGGGGAAGGGGGTCGTCGAGCTGCGCGACGATCGTCAGCCCCGCTCGCGCCACGGTGTCGGCCATCGCCTGGCGATCGAGCTCGTGCAGGTGCCCGACCTCCGCAGCACCCGCCCGCTTCGAGGCGCGCCGCGCCGAGACGTTGGCTTCGAGCGGAACCTCGACCACGACCGCCCGGCAGGCCCGGCCGACCTCGCGTAGCAGCGCGGCCGGGTCGGGCACGTGCTCGAGCACGTGCGAGAGGATCCCCAGGTCGTAGGCGCCATCGGGCGTCGGGAGGTGCTCGCCGTCGTAGCGAGCGACCTCGTGCAGCTCCTGGCGGCGACGGGCAATCGCGACGGCGGCATCGGTGATCTCGAAGCCACTCAGCTGCTCGCCGACGCCACGCCGGTGCAGCTCGCTCAGTATCGCGCCGTCGCCGCAGCCCACCTCGACGATCGTGCGCGGGGCCAAACCGGCGCGCCGGCACAGCGTGACGATGTGGTCCGCCTTGCCCACGGCACTCAGCGCGCGCCAGCGAGCGTACAGCTGCGCCTCGGCGCCCTCGCGCGAATAGGAATCGTCGTAGAAGGCGACGAGCTCGGCGGCCTGATCCATCGCCGCCGATTATGGCGCGCGGCCGTCTACGGGCCCGTCGCCACACGGCCTCGTCGCGATCACCGAACGCCACGGTCGCGGGTCCGGGCCTGCTCTAGGCTTCGCCGGGCATGAACCCCTTCTGGCTGTGGATGCAGGGCGCGATCGTCATCGTCGTCGTGATCGGCATGATCATCGCGATCGTCAAGCTCGCCTGAGCGGCGGGCGGCCGGCAGCCGCTGCCACGCGCCCGCGCCGCTCGCCGCCCGCGCTTCACGCCCCCGGCCCGCCGCGCCCCTCCCAAACCCGGGAGCGCCCGAAGTCCGGTCAGCGCCGGCGCAGCCAGCGCGGCCCGCGCCGGCGCGCGGGCGCCACCTCGGCCTCTGGCGGGCGCGGCGGCAGCGGCTCGCCGGCAAGGATCGCCCCCGGCACCGTCTCGGTCGCCCACGCCCGCATCCCGCCCAGACCCGCCTCCTCGAGCTCCGCGGCCAGGCCCGGTGGCCGGCGAACGGCATCGTGCGCGTCGGAGGCGACGTTGTGCACGAGCCCGGCCTCGCACGAGCGACAGCGAGAAGCGACGCACCTCCCGGCCGAAGCGGCCGACGAGCGAGCCCGCGGTGATCGAGCAGGCCACGCCCGAGGCGGTCAGGCGCACGAGCGTGTCGACGTCGCGGTGGAAGGCGGGGCAGCGCTCGGGGTGGGCGAGCACCACCTCGTAGCCGCGCGCGCGCAGGCCGGCGATCACGTTCTCCAGGCCGATCACCGAGGGCGTGAAGGGTGGCTCGACGAGCAGCCAGCGGCTGCCGCCGAGGCCGAGCTGCGCCGAGCTCCGCTTCGGGGATGTCGGCGATCCGGGTGAAGGCGAGCTCGGCGCCGGCCCGGACCGTCACGTCGATCTGCTCCTGCGCGAGGCGCTCGTTGACCGTGTCGACGAGGCGCGCGATCGTGGCGGCGTCGTTGGGATAGTCCCAGCTGACGTGCGGCGTGGCGACGATCGTCTGCGCGCCCGCCGCCGCCGCCGCGCGGGCGAGTGCGACCGATGCCTCGATCGTGGCCGGGCCGTCGTCGATGCCGGGGAGCACGTGACAGTGCAGGTCGATCATCGTGGGCTGAACGTTACGGGGCGCACGCGTTGGCGGTGTGCGTGTGAATGTCGCGTGACCGGCGTGCATCCGCGGCGCGGGCCCGGGATAACATCGGCGTCCGCGCGGCCCGCACCCACGCCGGCGCACGGAGGCGAGAAGGACGCACATGTACAGCTCGATCGTGGTGGGAACCGACGGTTCGGACACCGCCACCGAGGCGGTCCGTCAGGCCGCCGGCCTGGCGCCGCGCATTCGGGGCGACGCTGGACATCGTGAGCGCGTACGAGCCGGCCTCGGTCGATCGCCTGCGCGTCGAGCAGTCCGGCGCCGTGCCCGATCCGCGCTGGGCGATCAACGCGCGCGAGGAGGTCGACCACACGCTGCAGGCGGCCGCCACGCTCGCCCGCGGCCTCGGCGTGGTCGTGAACGTGTTTGCCGCGCCAGGGTGACCCGGCCGACTCGATCCTCGATGTCGCCGAGGAGCGCGGCGCCGACCTCATCGTGATCGGCAACAAGGGCCTGACCGGCGCGCAGCGCTTCCTGCTCGGCTCGGTGCCGAACAAGGTCTCCCATCACGCCCCCTGCTCGGTGCTGATCATCCGAACCGGGTAGACGGGGCGGGTCAGAGCGTGGCGGAGCGGGCGGCGTTCACGGCACCGGGTCCGCCCGGATCGGTCGCCGCGGCGGCATTGACGAGCCCGCGCGCCATAGCGGTCGCGGTCGTCCGGACCGCCGAGCGGCGTGGCCGTGGCGCGCAGGCGGTTGAGGATCGCGTTGGGCGTGGGATGCGCGCCGATCACCTTGCTGGCGATGACCAGCGCGGCGGTCGCGCTCACGTGTGGAGCGGCCATCGACGTGCCGTCGTAGCCGGGCGGAATCCCGAACTTGCGCGGGTTCGGCCCGAGGAAGGTCACCTGGTAGATGTCCCCGCCGGGCGCGCCGTTGGGATCGCAGTTGGGATCGTCGGGGAGGTTGGCGTCGGCGCCGCCGCCGGGAGCGACCATCGTCAGCTGCGGTCCGTCGTTGGAGTAGTCGGCCAGGCACCCGTGCTGCGTCGTCGCGCCGACGGAGATGACGCTCGGCGCCCGCGCCGGGTACGCGACCGTGCGGGTGCCCTCGTTGCCGGCCGCGGCCACCACCACGACCCCACGGTGATGGGCGTAGCGGATCGCCGAGATCAGCTCGGGGATGTCCGACGCGGTCACGCCGGGGTCGAACTCGAGGCTCATGTTGATCACCTGCGCGCCGTGGTTGACCGCGAAGCGCACCCCTTGAGCGATGACCGCCGCGTCACCCTCGCCGCTCGTGTCCAGCACCCGGACGGACATCAGCTTGACGCCGTAGGCCAGGCCGGTGAGGCCGTAGCCGTTGTTCGTCGACTCCGCGATCGTGCTGGCCACGTGGGTGCCGTGGCCGTTGTGATCGACCGGGTAGGCGCCGGGATCGATGAAGTCATAGCCGCGCACGAACTGCGTCGTGTTCAGGTCGGGCGAGCGGCGGAAGCGGCCCCAGTTCTTGTACGCGATCCCGGTGTCGAGCACGGCCACGATCACGCCCGCGCCGCCGGGTGCGCCATCGGCGATCAGATTCCCCCATGCCTGTTCGGCGCCCACGCCGAACGGACCGTCGAAGTCCCACTGCACCGCGGCCCAGCCCCCGGGCGCCCCGCCGATGCCGGGGTCGTTCGGATCGAACGGCGGCGGCAGCGGGCTCGGGCTGCTCGTCGTGGTCGTCGTGGAGGTGCTCGTGCTCGTCGTGCCCGTGGCCGTCGTGCTCGTCGTCGTGGCGGTCGCCGGCGCGTCGGCGATGTGGGCGACGTAATCGGGGACGGCCCACAGCACGCCGTGCTCGCGGCGCAGGCGGGTGATCGCGCGGGGTACGCTCGCTCCCCGGCCGAGGGTCAGGACGCGCGTCGCCGGAACCGGCACGAGCACCGGGGCGGCGCCGGCCGCGTGCGCGATCCGCGCCTCCATGAGCGTGCTGGTGTGTGGTGCGTACCCCACCACCACCTGGTCGGGGACGTACGGGGCGGCCGGGGCGGCGCTGGCCAGGGCGGGGGCGATGCTCAGCGCGGCGACGACGCCCGCGAGCAGCGCAAGGATGCTGGCGGGGGGCGATGGGGGAAACCGGGATCATCGTGGAGGTGCGGGCCGTGGGCGGTTGTGCGCGTGGGTCATGATTCGGGCGCGAGCTCGGCCGCCACACCCCCCGTGCTCGAAACAGTATGAGCGAACGCTTCTTTCCCCGGGACGAATACTTCATGCGCTTCGCGTTACGCGAAGCCGAACGTGCAACAGAACACGAGGACGTGCCCATCGGTGCGGTTGTCGTGCGTGACGGCGAGGTGATCGCGGCCGCCCACAACGAGCGCGAGTTGCGCCAGGACCCCACCGCGCACGCGGAGGTGATCGCGCTGCGGGACGCCGCGCGGGTGTCGGGCAGCTGGCGCGTGCTCGACGCCGTCCTGTACGTCACGCTCGAGCCGTGCGCCATGTGCGCGGGCGCGATCGTCCTCTCGCGGATTCCCCGCGTCGTCTTCGGCGCCGGCGACCCCAAGGCCGGCGCCGCCGGCAGCGTGCTCGACGTGCTCGGCGAGCCACGCCTCAACCACCGCCCCGAAGTGGCCGGCGGCCTGCTTGCGAACGAATGCGGAGCTCTGCTGAGCGATTTCTTCGCCTCGCGACGCTAGCCGCAAGCGGGCGTCCGCGCTCCGCGCCGCAGATCATCTAGCCTTCCCCGCGTTGCCCTGGAGGGGTGGCAGAGCGGTTGAATGCGGCGGTCTCGAAAACCGTTTCGGGGGATTACTCCTCCGACGAGGGTTCGAATCCCTCCCCCTCCGTTGCTCCTCGCCGCGCCCGGCGGCGAGGACCCGTGCCCGGGGCAGAGCGGGCCCCCGCCGGGCCGGTCAGGCCTCCTCGCCCACCCGCACCTCGCGCAGGCGGTGGGTGTCGACGTCGTAGACGAACCCGCGCACGAGGTCGCGGTGGGGCACGAACGCGGATCGCCGCACGCGTAGGATCGACTGGCGAACGTCGGCGTCGAGGTCGGAGAACGACTCGATGGCGAACGCCGGCGCGACCCCGGTGGCCTCCTGCAGCTCGGCCCGGAAGCCGTCGTCGGTGAGGGTCTGCATGCCGCAGTTGGTGTGGTGGATGAGCATCACCTCGCGGGTGCCCAGCCGCCGCTGCGACACCGCCAGCGAGCGGATCACGTCATCGGTGATCACGCCGCCGGCGTTGCGCAGCACATGCGCCTCGCCGTCGCCCAGGCCGAGCGCCGCGAAGACGTCGAGCCGTGAGTCCATGCAGGTGACGATCGCCAGCTGCCGGCTCGGCCGCACGTCGAGATGCTGCGCCGGCAGCGACGCCGCGAACGCCTCGTTGTTGGCGACCAGCTCGTCGATCACGTCCATCGGCCGGACCATAGACGCCGCGCCCGTCGGGTGCGCCCCGGCCGGCGCCTCAGCGTGCCCGGCGAAAGCGATGCGTGTGCGGCGCGCGTCGCGCCACCGGCGCCAGCCAGTCGCCGTCGGAGATCTCCGCCGGCTCGGTGCGGGCCAGGAAGTCCAGCAGCACGTCGGCCAGCCCATCGGGATCCTCGAGGTGGGGGAAGTGCGCCGCACGCGGCAGCGTCGCGAAGTGGCTCGTCGGCACGGCGGCGTGTGCGGCCATGCCGTGGGCGATCGGGATCGTGCGATCGCGTTCGCCCCACACGATCAGCGTCGGCATCGTGTCGAGCAGGTAGAGCCGGTCGACCGCGCTGACGCGCTGGCCGCGCGGGTCGATGACCGCACGAAGGGTGTGCAGGAACGCCTCGCGCGACCCGGGTTCCTGCAGCGGTCGCAGCGCGCGCACCACCGCCTGCACGGCGGCGCCGTTGCCCGATCCCCGCCGGGACAGGCGATCGCCGACGTTCCACAGCCCCGACAGCACCCACGGGTGCGCCGCCACCGACAGCAATCCCGACACGCCGGGCAGCGCGGCGCTGCGCAGCAGGGGGCTCACCTCGCGGCCGAGGCCGCCGCTGGAGATGAGCACGAGACGCTCGGTGCGCTGCGGGAACTGGTTGATGAACTGCATCGCCACGCCGCCGCCAAGCGAGTGCCCGACGATCGTCGCCCGCTCCACGCCGAGCACCGAGAGCAGGTCGCGGATGCTCGTGGCGTGCGCTCCGAGCGAGTAGTCCCCGCGCGGGGTGGCCGAGTCGCCGTGGCCGATGAGGTCGGGGGCGATCACCGTGTGGGAGTCGGCGAGGCGCAGCGCCACGCGCTCCCAGTGGCGCGAGGAGTTGAGCATTCCGTGGATGAGGACCACCGGTGGGCCGCTGCCCGCCGTGCGGTAGATCACCCGGTGGCCGTGCACCTCGAGCTCCCACTCGGCGAAGCGGTGCTCGCGCTCGCGCGGATCGGCAGCGAGGCGCAGGGCCGCGGGCGGATGGGCGGCGTGAGCTTCGGAGGCGTCGGTCACCTGGGGTCACCTTATCGTCGGGGGCCGTGGCCGTCGCCCGGCGACCCCGCGGCCGCCCCGTCCTACGCGCAAACGGCCGAGCGCCGGCGGCGGTGGTGATCCGCGCCCGCGGTCGCTCCGTAGCATGTCTCCAACCGTGTCGCGCCTGCGGCTGATCATCGACCTGCTGGCCCGCCCGTGCCGCTACCGCTACGGCTCGCATCCGTCCCAGCGCGCCGACCTGCACCTGCCGGGCACGCCCGGGCCCCACCCGGTGGCGGTGGTGATCCACGGCGGCTCGTGGCGGAGTCGCTACGGCAAGATCGTGACGCGCCCGCTGGCCGCCGACCTCGTGCGCCAGGGGTGGGCGGCGTGGAACATCGAGTACCGCCGCGTCGGGCGAGGAGCGGCCGGCGGCGGCTGGCCGGCCACGTTCGAGGACGTCGCCGCCGCCATCGACCGGCTCGCCGACGTCGACGCCGCGCTGTCGCTCGACCGCGCCGTCGTCGTCGGGCACTCGGCCGGCGGACAGCTGGCGCTGTGGGCGGCCGGCCGCGATCGACTGCCCGCGGGCGCGCCCGGCGCCGCGCCGCGCGTGCGCTTCAAGGCGGCCGTCTCGCTGGCCGGGGTCAACGATCTCGCCGGCGCGTACGCCGAACAGCCCGACGGCGGCTCCGTCCAGCAGCTGATGGGTTGTTCCCCGCGCGAGTGTCCCGAGCGCTACGCGCTGGCCGACCCGATTCGCCAGGTGCCGATCGAGCCCGCGGTCCTGCTCGTGCACGGCACCGACGACGCGACCGTGTCGGTCGCCCGCAGCCGCGACTATGCGCGGGCCGCCGAGGCGGCGGGCGCCCCGGTCACGCTGGTCGAGATCGCGGGGGCGGCGGGCGGCCATCGCCGGCTGATCGACCCCGCCAACGACGGCTGGATCGTGGTCCGCGACTGGCTGGACCCCTGGCGGACCGGGCAGGCGACCGGAGGGCAGACCGCGCGCGCCACCGCGGCGCCGTCGCCGGCCGGCCGGCCCTGATCGCCCCAACCGGCCCGCGCGAACCGCACCCCGCGGGCCGATTCGCGCGCACCGACCCGCGCGCACCGGCCCGCACCCGCCGGGCCCGCGCCAGCGGCGCCGCACACCCGCCGGGCCCGCGCCCACGGCGCCGCACACCCGCCGGCCCCGCGCCCACGGCGCCGCACCCGCCGACGCCCGCGCCAGCGCCGCGACAACTTACTGGCATATAAATTTATAGCGTGGTAACCTCGCCGGGATGCACGCGCAGACCGACACCGCCGCAGCCACGCGCGAACAAGGCGACCCCACGCCCACCCCCCGTCGCCGCCTCCCGCGCCCCGAGCGCGAGCGCCAGATCCTGGACGCCGCCCACGCCTGCTTCGCCGCCCGCGGCTTCGGCGCCGTGACCATGGACGACGTGGCCGCCGAGGTGGGGGTGACCAAGCCCCTGCTCTACGCCTACTTCGGTAACAAGGAGCAGCTGTACATCGCCTGCATGCAGCGCGCCGGCGACGCCCTGCTGCAGACCGTCGCCCGTGCCGTCGCGGCCGCGCCCCGCCCCGCGGACATGCTCCGCTGTGGCGTCGAGGCGTTCTTCGCCTTCCTGGACGAGGACCGCGAGGCCTGGCGCGTGCTGTTCGACGAGACGCTGCCGGCCGGGGGCGAGGTGGCCCGCCGCGTGGCCGAGTACCGCGACCGCCTGCTCGCGCTGATCGTCGACGCCCAGCTGCAGCGCTTGCCCCCGGCGCGCCGTGACGCCGTCGCCGTCCAGGTGCAGGCCCTCGCGCACGCGCTGCTCGGCGCCTGCGAGGCCCTCGCCCGCTGGTGGCTGCACAGCGGAGCGATCTCCACCGCCGCCGCCGCCGACCTTCTGATCACCACCGTCGAGCCCGGACTGCGCGAGCAGTGGGCCGCCGGCACCCCGCAACCCACCCCCGGAAAGGAAGCACGATGACGACGATTGCCCAGCGCAGCATGGGCCTCGGCCTGCGAGCGCTTGGCGTGATCGCCGGCTCGGAGGCCTTCGACCGCCTTGGCGTGCGCGAGCCCGCCGAGCGCATCCTCTACCGCGCCACTCGCGACGGCTTCAAGGTCGCCGGCGCCGCCGGCCGCTCGTTCAAGGTCGTTCGTGGCGGCGGCAATGCCGTGCGCCTGCGCCCGGTCGGCGCCGGCCTGTTCGACCTCACGCCCACCGAGGAGCAGCAGATGCTCCAGGAGGCGTTCCGCGACTTCGGCGACGAGCGTCTGCGCCCGGCCGCCCTGGCCGCCGACACCGCCGCCGGCGCCCCGGCCGAACTGCTCGCCCAGGCGGGCGAGCTCGGCCTGACGATGCTCGGCGTCCCCGAGGAGCTCGGCGGCGCGGTCAGCGAGCGTTCGTCGGTGACCGCGGTGCTGGCCACCGAGGCCCTGGCCCACGGCGACATGGGGCTGGCGGTGGCCGCCCTGGCGCCCGCCGCCGTGGCCACGGCCCTCTCGCTGTGGGGCGACGCCTCCCAGCAGGAGACCTACCTGCCCGCCTTCGTGGGCGAGGAGGTCCCGGCCGCCGCCCTGGCCATCCAGGAGCCGACGATCCTCTTTGATCCGTTTGCGCTGCAGACCACGGCCCGCAAGGTCGAGGGCGAGTACGTGCTGGACGGGACGAAGTCCCTTGTCCCGTTCGCCACCACGGCGGAGCTGCTGATCGTGGCCGCCCAGCTCGAGGACGGTGGACCGGCCCTGTTCCTGGTGGAGCCCGCCAGCGAGGGCGTGCTCACCCGTTCGGCCCCCGCCATGGGCATCCGCGCCGCCGCCACCGGCGACGTGCGCCTGGAGAACGTGCGCGTCCCCGCGCGTGCGCTGCTCGGCGAGGGCGACCCCGCCGTCTACGCCGAGTGCGTCCGGCGCTCGCGCCTGGCCTGGTGCGCGCTGGCCGTCGGCACCGCGCAGGCGGTCCTGGACTACGTCATCCCCTACGTCAACGAGCGCGTGGCCTTCGGCGAGCCGATCAGCCACCGCCAGGCCGTGGCCTTTGCGATCTCCAACATCGCGATCGAGCTGGAGGGGATGAGACTGGCCACCTACCGCGCCGCGAGCCGGGCGGACATGGGCAAGGACTTCTCCCGCGAAGTCGCCCTCGCCCGCGTGCTGTGCGCCGAGAAGGGCAGCCAGATCGGCTCCGAGGGCGTGCAATTGCTGGGCGGCCACGGGTACGTCAAGGAGCATCCCGTCGAGCGCTGGTACCGCGACCTGCGAGCCGTCGGCGTCTTCGAGGGCGCCGTGCTCGTCTAGACCCGGTCTAACCGTCAACTAGAGGCTTATAACGATGATCAATCTCGAAGTCCCCAAGAAGTTCACCGGCCTCGTCGACCAGGCCCACCAGGTCGCCACCGAGATCTTCCGCCCGATCTCGCGCAAGTACGACGTCGGCGAGCACGAGTACCCCAAGGAGCTCGACATGCTCGCCGCGCTGATCGACGGCATGAACGACGGCTCCGACCTCGGTGGCGCCGGCGCGGCCGGCGTGCGGCGCACCGACAACGGCGAGGCCGGCGTCCGCAACGGCTCGAACATGTCCACGGTGCTCGGCGTCATCGAGCTCTGCTGGGGCGATGTCGGTCTGCTGCTGTCGATGCCCCGTCAGGGGCTGGGCAACTCGGCGATCGCGTCGGTGGCCAACGAGGAGCAGCTCGAGCGCTTCAAGGGCAAGTGGGCGGCCATGGCCATCACCGAGCCCGAGGCCGGGTCGGACTCCGCGGCGATCCGCACCACCGCGGTCAAGGACGGCGACGAGTACGTGCTCAACGGCGAGAAGATCTACGTCACGTCGGGCGAGCGGGCCGACCTCGTCGTCGTATGGGCGACGCTCGACCGCGAGGTCGGGCGCGCGGCGATCAAGTCGTTCGTGGTCGAACGGTCAAACCCCGGACTGAAGCTCGACCGCCTCGAGCACAAGCTCGGGATCCGCGCCTCGGATACCGCCGCCTTCATCCTCGACGACTGCCGCGTGCCGGCCGAGAACCTGCTCGGCAGCCCGGAGATCGACACCAGCAAGGGCTTCGGTGGCGTCATGCAGACGTTCGACAACACCCGCCCGCTCGTCGCCGGCATGGCCGTCGGCGTGGCCCGCGCCTGCCTGGAGGAGACCCGCCGCCTGCTCGACGAGGCCGGCGTGGAGCTCGACTGGGACGCCGCGCCCGCCAAGCAGTCGGCCGTCGCCGCCGAGTACCTGGCGATGGAGGCCGACTACGAGGCCGCCCGCCTGCTCACTCTGCAGGCCGCCTGGATGGCCGACAACGCGAAGCCCAACTCGCTGCAGGCGTCGATGGCCAAGGCCAAGGCGGGGCGGTCGTGCGTGGACATCGCCTTGCGATGCGTGCGCCTGTGCGGCAGCATCGGCTACAGCGAGGACGATCTGCTGGAGAAGTGGGCTCGCGACGCCAAGATCCTCGACCTGTTCGAGGGGACCCAGCAGATCCAGCTGCTGATCATCGCGCGGCAGCTCTTGGGGAAGACCTCGGCCGAGCTGCGGTAGGGCGTCTGGGTCGTCGCCGGGGGGCGGGCGCGGTGCGCGGCCTGACCCCCAGCGGCGCTTGCGTTGGGTGGTGGCCAGTAGCGAACTCGGGTGGGCGCGCCGTAACAAGGGGGTCCGGCCGCGCACCGCGCCCGCCCCGGCACCGCGTCGCCCCACCTTGCGGCCAGGACGCTTTGGTGGCCAGTAGCGGACTCGCGTGGCACGGGGGCGGCCGCGCACTGGGCTTCGGCCGCCCGCGGCGGCGGCGGGCCGGGCAAGCGCGCGAACGTGGCAGCCGAGGGGCGGCGGGCATCCTTGCCGCCGCCCCTCGGAGGACCCGCTATCCCTCCGCGGGCTTGAAGTCGACCTTTTCGCGCACGCCGCAGTCGGGGCAGCACCAGTCGTCGGGGACCTCGCTCCAGGGGGTGCCGGGCGGGAAGCCCTCGCGGGGGTGGCCCAGGTCCTCGTCGTAGACGTAGCCGCAGACCGGGCAGGCGAAGCGGCTCATCGGTCGCCGGCGGTCGCGGGGGCGGAATCGCTGGCGCCGTAGCGGGCGAGGATGCGCTTGCGTTTGCGGGGGTGGATGTTGGCGCGCGTGACGTCGCCGCCGTAGTGCTCGAGCAGGCGATGGTCCATGACGCGCCGCCACACCGGCGGGATCACGGCCAGCACGATCATGCCGGCGTAGCCGGTCGGCAGCTGGGGGGCCTCGTCGACGTGGCGCAGGGCCTGGTAGCGGCGGATCGGGTTGGCGTGATGGTCGGAGTGGCGCTGCAGGTGGTAGAGCAGGACGTTGGAGGCGACGTTGTTGGAGTTCCAGCTGTGCTCGGGGCGGCAGCGTTCGTAGCGGCCGTCCTCGCGGCGCTCGCGGCGCAGGCCGTAGTGCTCGAGGTAGTTGACCACCTCCAGCAGCGAGAATCCGAGTACGGCCTGCAGCAGCAGCCAGGGCACGATCGTCACGCCGAAGACGGCGATCAGCGCGCCGAACAGCACCACGGTCATCGCCCAGGCGCCGAGCAGGTCGTTGCGGATCGTCCACGGCGAGCGCTCCTGGCGGGCCAGGCGGACCTTCTCCAGCTCCCAGCTCGAGCGCAGGCTGCCGAGCACCGTGCGCGGCCAGAACGCGTAGAAGCTCTCGCCCAGGCGCGCGCTGGCCGGGTCCTCAGGGGTGGCGACGCGCACGTGGTGGCCCCGGTTGTGCTCGATGTAGAAGTGGCCGTAGCCGGTCTGGGCGAGGGCGATCCGTGACAGCCAGCGCTCGAGGTTGTCGCGCTTGTGGCCAAGCTCGTGCGCGGTGTTGATGGCGATGCCGCTGACCATGGCGACCGTGACGGTGAGCCCGAGCTTCTCCAGCGCGGTGAGGTTCCCGTGGCTCCACAGCCAGCAGGCGAAGACGAGCGAGGCGTACTGCAGCGGCAGGAACACGTACGTGCACCAGCGGTAGTAGCGGTCCTGCTCGAGCCACTTCAGAACGCTGTCGGGTGGGTTCTCGGCGTCGAGGCCGATGACGATGTCGAGGACCGGGAACAGCCCGAAGACGATCACGGGCCCGATCAGCCAGAACCCTTGGAAGCCCGTCAGCTTGACGAGCGCCCAGGCGATGAAGGGCAGGAGCGGGACGATCGCGCCGAGCAGCCAGGCGTAGCGCTTGGGGTCACGCCACGCGACCTCGGCGTCGTCGAGTGTGACGGCACCGGCGGGCGCTCCCACGCCGCTGGATAGCGGGGCCGTGGTCGACATGCCCGACACCCGATTGCTCGCTGACATTCTCTGCTCCTCCTCCGGGGTGGCAACTGCTGTTGACAATCATAGGACGTTTGTAAACCTTGTCAACACCAAGGTGGCGTGTGTACGAAACGGCGGGCGGGAGTGGGACGCGCACCCGACCGGCCAGCGATTCGGTCGGTCGGGTTGCGATCATCTGCGCGATGAGCAGTTCGACGCCCTACCCCGTTGCCGCTCGCGAGCTGCTGCGCAATTCGCTGCTGGACGCCGCCGTCGAGCAGCTCGGGCAGCGCCCGTGGGGGCGGGTCACCATGGGCGACATCGCCGCCACGGCCGGCGTGAGTCGCCAGACCCTCTACAAGGAGTTCGGCTCGCGCAACGCGTTCGTGCAGGCCCTCGTCCTGCGCGAGGTCGACCGTTTCATCGATCCGGTCGCCGTCGCGATCGCCGAGCACGTGGAGGATCCTCGCGTCGCCGTGTCGGCCGCGCTCGGCGTCTTCCTCTCCTCGGCCGCCGCGCACCCGCTCATCCGCACCGTCGTGGTCGGCGATGGCACCGACGAGCTCCTGCGGCTGTTCACCACACAGGGCAGCCCGGTGCTGCAGCGCGCCGTCGGACGGCTGGCGGGCATCCTGCTCGAGGGCTGGCCGCAGGTGGCCCGCCCGGACGCCGAGCTGTTCGCCGAGTGCATGGTGCGGCTGGCCGTCAGCCTGGCCGCGCTGCCCGAGAGTCCGGCTGGGATGACGGCCGACTCGATCGCCAGCCTGTTCTCCCCCTACATCGAGCAGCTGCTCGCGGCGGCGGCGGCGCCGATGGACCAGGCCGGCCGCGAGCGCCTGGCCGGCGGGCGCTGACCTGCGGCGGGGAGCACCCGCGCACCCGCACGAACGTCGCGAAGGCTGCGGAACATCCCCGGAAACTAAGAGGGGCCCCCGGACGATGTCCGGGGGCCCCTCTCACTGCGGTTGGCAGGTCACGCGGAAATTTCCGCGTGACCGCCGGTTACTTGTCCTAGCTAGCCGATGACGCCGGCGCGATCGTCAGCGAGAACGGGTTGCTGGGGCCCGAGAACAGCGCGGTGAGGACCGGGCTGAGCAGACCGCCCAGGAGCCCGCCGCACTTGATGCTCGGGAACGTCGTCGTGCCGGTGAACGTGGCGCCCGAGAGGAGTGCCAGGCTCGGCTCAGTGGCGCTGAGCGGGAACACGACCGGAGTCGACGTCGTGCAAGACGTCGGGATGTTCAGGCCGAGGATCCCAACCGCCGTGATGCCGATGTTCGCCTTGGCGGTCGCCGCGATCACGAGGTTTGACCCACTCGGCGTGATCGTGCCCGTCGCCGGACCGGACTCGCTGAACGTGAGGCCAACCGTCGTCGGGATTCCGAGGATCTTCACCGAGGCGTTGAACTTCGGAATGCTGATGTTGCCGGTCAGCGTGTCCTTGGTGAGGTCAGCCGAGCCGTTGAAGGTCGCGCCGCTGGGCAGCGAGATCTTCTGGCCGAGCTTCTTCGCCGTGACCGAACCACTGAGGGTCCAGTTGCTGAACGGGATGACCTCGTCAGACGTCGACGTGGACGACGAGGTCGTCGTCGTGGTCGAGGTCGTGTGAGTGCTCGACGTCGTGCTGGACGTGCTGCTGGACGTCGTGCTCGACGTGCTGCTGGACGAGCTCGACGAGGTGGCGGCAACGATCGCAACGGAGCCGAGCGTGACGCCCGACGGAGCGTTGCAGTCGATCGCCAGCGGGCCAACACGGCCGCCCGAGGACGTCGCGCCGGTCACCGTGGACATGACGCCCTTGCCCGTGGCCGTGAAGCCATTGGTCGAGTCGCCGGTCCAGCCGGGCGTCGAGTCGATCGACAGAACGGCGTTCGAGCCGACTGCACCCGTCGCGGTACCGAGCGCCAGCGTGAACGGACCCGTGTTCGGGATCGGGAGCGTCAGCGCCTGGCCGGCGACGACGTTGACCGGACCGAACGGCAGCGCGGGCGATGCCGCGTTGACCGAGGTGTTCGAGCCGTTCGTGACGTCGAGCACGAAGCTCGTCACCGAGCCGGAGGCCGACGTGGCCCCAAGTGCTGCGAACGAGCTCGACAGCGCCGCCGGTACCGACAGCGACGTCGTGACGTTCGTGAGCGTGACCGGGTCGCCCGGGGAAACCGAGACCGGAGCGGTTCCCGTCAGGGTCGCGCCGATCGTTGCCTCGACATTCAGCGTGCCAGGGGCGAGAACGCAATCAAGGTTCACATTGGCCGTAACGGTCTGGCTTCCCGTCGGCGTCGCCTGCGACGTAGCCGGCAGCGCGATCGCTGCGACCGCCGCCAGAACTCCAGCCGGCGCAAGAACGCCGACCAGCTTCATCCTCATCCGCATACTTCTGGGCATGCACCCTCCTCAATATGGATCAGAGCGTTCGCCGGTGCCCCCTCATTCATCCTCGAAGGAGGCCCGGCCGGACGATACTTCCGGAAACACCCATGTATGTCAAGCCCTCGTTTCGTCCAAGGCGCCCGGGCACGGTGTCCAGCCAGCGTCCAGTGCGAGGCCCCGGGCACGGGCCGTCTCCGAGCGCCGAGCGCCAGCGCTCGAGCGCGGCGCGGTCGCACCGGGCGGCGCCGGTCGGGCAGGCTCCGTCGCCGTGCGTCGCAACGGATCCTGATCGCTCGGCGCACGGACAGAGTCCCGCGCGCGAGGCGCCGTGGCCGCGTTGCGCCGGGCGTTCGCGCGCAACATCCGCCTCGCTGATGGGTTATGTTCGGCACATCGACATGCACGACGCGCGTTGAGTGGACGCCGCGGTGCTCGGAGAGGAGTCGTCAATTTTCGGTCAGTCGTATCTCGCGTGGGTTCGCTGTCAGCCCACGCGCGCACTCGCCAGGCGCCTGGTCGCGTCGGCCTGATGCGCACCCGATCGGCTCTCCTGGCCACGGCCACGGCCGTCGCCGCGTTCGGCGCCTGGGTGCCGGCGGCCGTCGCCGTCACCGACGTCGCCCCTGCGAACCTGCCTGACGGGCGCGTGCTCGAGCAGGTCTCGCCGGTGGACAAGGACGGGGCGCTGTTCGCCTCCTCCACGACCGACCCGGTGGCGGTGAGCGCGGACGGCGACTCGTTGCTCTGGGACACGGTGGCCAGCGCGCTGCCTCCGAGCACCACAGCGACGGCGCCGAACCTCGTGCAGCCCTACGTCTTCACACGCGGTGCCTCCGGCGGCTGGACCTATCAGGAGGCCCTGCCGCCCGACGACCTCGTGCTGTATCGCGCGGTGGTGCCCGACCAGCTGTTCGGCGTGTCCGCCGATCTGGGCACGACGATCGCCACGACGTTCTTCGGCCTCACCGACGGCCACGACGGCATCACCGGCACGCCGGTGCAGACCACCGGCAACGTGAACAACCCGCACGCGATCCAGAACCTGGCCGCCAACGTGCTCGGTGGCGCCGCGACGGTGCTGACGCCGCCACTGCCGGGCAGCCAGGTCGGTCCGGCCGCGCCCCAGTACACGCCCGGCTATGTGGGCAACTCGGCCACCGCCGACCACATCGTCTACGCGGCAAAGGCGTCGTTCCCGGTGGCCAACGGCACCGTGCCCGGCAGCGTCGGCTCCAACCCCTTCGTCTACGACTACACCGGCGGGCAGCTGCTGCAGGTCGGGCTGGAGACCGACAACGCCACGCCGTTCCCCCAGGGGGTCGTGGCGCCCCAGATCCCCGGCGTGGTCTCCAGCGACGGGTCGAAGGTCTTCTTCGAGGCGGACGCTGCTGGGAACAACGCCCACAATCAGCTGTTCGCGCGCGAGAACGACAGCGGCGCCAGCCCCGAGACCGTCCCGGTGTCGATCTCCGACCGGACCGTGGCGGACGCCAACTGCACGCGCTATGCCAACGGCGGAGCGGCGACGGCCGCACCCGCCACGTTCCAGGGGGCCACGCCTGCCGGCTCGCTGGCGTTCTTCCTCAGCAGCTGCGAGCTGACGAACGCGTCCAACACCGGCACGAGCGACACGAACCCCGACCTCTATGAGTACAACACGTCCACGAACACCGTCACCGACCTGGCGGTCGACAGCACCGACACCACAACCGGGGCGCATGTGCTCGGCGTGGTCGGCTACTCCACCGACGGCTCCTACGTGTACTTCGTCGCCGACGGGCTGATCGATGGCAGCGGGGCCCCCAACACGCCGAGCGCGCCGAAGCTGTATGTCTCTCACGGGGGCACGGTCGCCTATCTCGCGACGCTGAACAGCGCCGACAGCGCCGACTGGACGCCCGGTGCGACGCTGACGCCGAACGGGAGCGAGTACGCCGCCGCCCAGGTGAGCCCGAACGGCCAGTACGCGCTGATCACCTCGGTGAACGACCTGACGGCCTACCACGCCGCCGGCACCGCTGAGCTGTTCGAGTTCTCGGTGGCCGGCGGATCGCCGATCTGCGTGTCCTGTGTTCCGTCGGGCGCCAGCCCGACGGGCGCGCCCTCGATCGCCCCGAACAGCCTGTCCAACAGCGGACAGGTCTTCTTCCAGTCGCCCGACGGGCTGGTCAGCGCCGACCAGAACGGCGCCCCCGACGTGTACGAGTGGCAGGGCGGGCCACTGCCGGCGAACGTCGATACGGCGAGCGACAGCTACGGCGGCGGGACGATCTCCCTGCTGTCGTCGGGCGCCTCGGCCATCTCGACCGCCTCCGGGGCGCCGTCTTCGCTCGGTTCGACGCTGCTGGCGGCGTCGCCCAGCGGCGACGATGTCTTCTTCGTCACGCGCGATCAGCTGACCCCGCAGGACCAGGACGACCTCAACGACATCTACGACGCGCGCGTCGGGGGCGTCACCACCACGACGACCACCACGTCCGCAGCCGCGCCGAGTCCGGGCGCCGCGCCGACGTTCCAGGCGCCCAACACCGACAGCACCGGCACGAACGTCACGACGACCACGACGCGCACGGCGACGGTGACGCCGCCGCCCAAGGTCATCACCGTTTCGGTTGTCGCGCTGACCGCTCGGCAGCGCTCTGCCGACGCCAAGAGCGGAACCGTAAAGCTCACGTTGAAGGTGAGCGGCGCGACGACCGCATCCGCAGTCGTCAAGGCGAAGATCGCCGGTAAGACGGTCGTCGTCGCGCGCGCCAGCCGCAAGCTGACGGCAGCCGGCTCGGCGACGCTCTCGCTGTCTCTCTCCAAGGCGGCGCGTCGCGTGCTTGCCGGTCGTCGGGCGCTGCGCCTGACGATCACGGTCACCGAGACCCACGGGACGGCGCACACCACGACGATCACGCTGAAGAGGTGACGGACCTGAGCTCGTTCGCCCGCATTACCCGCCGTCCCGCCTTGAAGGGCGTGCTCGTCCCGGTGATGACCCTCTGCGCGACGGTGGCCCTCGCCGCCACGGCGCTGGGCGCTGGCACTCCGCCGAGCGTCACGCTGCTCTCACCGGTGTGCGGCTCGACCACGGGCGGCACGTCGGTGACGATCACGGGCGCGGGCTTCGTATCGGGCGACACGGTGGCCTTCGGTACCGCCGCCGGCACCGGCGTGTCCGTAACCTCGGCGAACTCGATCACCGTGACGAGTCCCGCCGGCAGCGGCACCGTCGACGTCACCGTGACCGATCCGAACGGCAACGGGACGTCGCCGACGAGCTCGGCCGATCAGTTCACCTACGCGCCCGGAGGGCTCTGCGCCGTCCAGAGTGTCGTGCCCTCGTGCGGCAAGCCGGCGGGCGGCACGCACGTCGCCATCTCCGGCCCCGGCGTGGCGGCGGACGACACGGTCATGTTCGGCAGCACGCCCGCCGCCGCCGTGTCCTACGTCGCGCCGATCCCTGAGGTCCCGGGCACCTCGACCGAGACCCCCGGCTACCTGAACGCCACGGCGCCGCCGGGGAGCGGAACGGTGCCCGTCACCGTCACCGACCCGAACGGGACGCCCGTGGCCAATGCGGGCGATGACTTCACGTACTCCGCCGACGGCACCACCTACGGTTGGTGTGCGGCGACGACGTCGTTCAGCGACCCGGCCGGGGCGGACTTCAATCTCGCCGGCGGGCACCCCTCGAGCCTCACGACGAATTTCAGCTTCCTGACCGCGCTGGGCGCCGACAACAAGGAATCGCCGGTCCACAACGTCAAGGACATCACGGCCGAGCTTCCGTTGGGCTTCGTGGCGAACCTCAACGCGATCGCCGCCCAGTGTCCGCAGCAGGACTTCGACCCCGGCTCGGCCACGACCTGTCCGGACGACTCGCAGGTCGGCTGGCTGACGCTGGCCGATTCGGGCGGTGCGCGGGCCGTGGCGCCCGTGTACAACGTCGTACCTCCCCCCGGTCACCTGGCCGAGTTCGGCGTGCAACCGCTGGCCTCCGCGTTCATCCCCATCGGGATCGACGTCTTTCTTGACCTGAACAGCAACTATCAGGTCTCGGCGACGATCCCGAATCTGACCTCGGTCGCCCCGATCCTCGGCACCGCGCTGACCATCTTCGGCACCACGCCCGGCTCCACCACCCCTTTCCTGTACTTCCCCGGGAGCCCGTGCGCGGCGAACAGCACCCTCACGTCGACATTCACGACCGACTCCTGGAACGACCCCGGCTCGTTGGCCAGCATCAGCCCGACCTCGCCGGGGCCAAGCACCGGGTGCGGCCTCTCCTTTGCCCCTGCGCTGACCGTCAACCCGGGCACCACGCAGGCCGATGCGCCGGCCGGCTACGGCGTGGACCTCTCCTTCCAGCAGCCAACCAACACCACGCAGGCGTACTCGCCGGTGAACGACATCAGCGTGACGCTGCCGGCCGGCACCACCATCAACCCGGCGCTGGCCAACGGCGCCGTGGCGTGTACCAGCGCGCAGTTCGGGCTCGGGACCACGGCGGCGTCGAACTGCCCGCCCGGCTCGGAGGTCGGCACCGTCACCTCGACCACGCCGGTGATCCCCGGCACGCTCACCGGTGGCGTCTACCTGGCCCAGGATGGATCACCCACCACGACGCCGGCCAATCCGTTTCACATCTTCGTCGAGGCGGCGGGCTCGGGGCTCGACGTCAAGCTCGAGGGCACCCTCACGCCCAACCCGACGACCGGCCAGCTGACGACGACGTTCAGCGGCCTGCCGCCGGTGCCGATCGGCGACATCAAGCTGCAGTTCTTCGGCGGCGCGCAGGCCGCCCTGGCCAACCCGATGACCTGCGGCCCCGCGACCACGTCGGCGACGCTGACGCCGTTGACCAGCCCGGCCACCAACCCCGTGACGACCACCTCGACGTTCACCGTCGACGCCAACGGCAGCGGCGCGCCGTGTCCGTCATCGTGGCCGGCCGCGTTCGGCTTCAGCGCCGGGCCGACCTCGGCGGTCGCCGGGGCCAGCACCGGCTTCACCGTGACGGCGACCCGCAACGATCGCCAGGCCCCCCTCACGTCGCTGGACGTGACCACGCCCCCCGGCTTCACCGGCCTGCTGTCGACGGTGCCGCTGTGCGGCGCCGCCGCGGCCCAGACCGGCACCTGCCCGGCGGCGAGCGCGGTCGGCACGAGCACGGTGGGCGTCGGGGTCGGCGACGGGACGGAACCGGGGACCGCGATCTCGGGCTTCCCGAACGGGGTCCAGACCTACCTCAGCGGCACCGTGTATTTGACCGGTCCGGTGAACGGCGACCCGTTCGGCCTCTCGATCGTGGTCCAGCCGGTCGTGGGACCGTTCAACCTCTCGACCCCGTTCGGAACGCCGGTCGTGGTCCAGGCCGGCATCGCCGTCAACCCGATGACGGCCCAGCTGACGATCGGCGCGAACCTGCCGACGATCCAGGACGGCGTTCCGCTGCACATCCGGACCGTCAACGTGTCGATCAACCGGTCCGGATTCGGCCTGAACCCGACCAACTGCTCGAAGCTGGCGGTGACGGGGACGATCTCCGGCGAGGCGGTGTCGGCGCCGTACCAGGTCGGCGGCTGCTCGAAGCTCGCCTTCGCTCCCACCCTCACCGCCACCACGGACGGTGCGACCTCGCCGTCCAACGGCGGGAGCCTGGGGGTGAACGTCGCCGTTCCGAGCGGAGACGCCAACCTGTCGTCGGTGGCCGTGACGATCCCGTCGGTGGAATCGGCGCGCCTGAGCACCACGCAGGCCGCCTGCCCCGACACGACCTTCAACGCCAACCCGACGAGTTGTCCGGCGACGGCGGTCATCGGCACGAGCACCGCCGTCACGCCGATCCTGCCGGTTCCGCTGAACGGCACCGTGTACGAGGTGTCGCACGGCGGCGCGGGACTCCCCTCGCTCGACGTCGTCCTCCAGGGCGAGGGCGTGACCGTCGAGCTCGTGGGCAGCGTCGCCTTCACGGCCTCGGGCCAGACCACCTCCACGTTCTCGGGCATCCCGGACGTGCCGATCACGAGCTTTGGCCTGAACCTGCCCGAGGGCCCGCATTCCGCGCTGGCCAGCAGCGTCACGAACCTGTGCGGGCACACGCTGACGATGCCCACCACCCTGGTCGCCCAGAATGGCGCCACGATCGTGCAGAGCACGGTGATCGGCGTCACCGGGTGCGCCGCGCCGCCCCGAAGTGGCGTGAACGCCTATGCCGCCGCCGCTCACGGCAATGCCGTGTTCTTCCGCGTCGACCTGGCCAAGGCCGGCGTGCTGAAGCTGAGCGGACGCTACATCAAGTCGTACTCGCGCTCGCTGCGGGCCGGTGGCCACCGGATCGAGTTGCGCCTGACCAAGAGCGGCATCGCGGCTCGAAAGCACCACCGGACGACGACCATCAAGCTCACCTTCGCCGGACAGTCGATGACCGTGAAGGTAAGGCTCTAGTCGAGGGTTAGGGTAGGGCCGAACTCGCGCAACCAGTCGCGATCGGCCCGGTAGTCCGGCCAGCGTCGCTCGAGCAGCGCCCAGAAGCGGGCCGAGTGGTCCATGATCTCGAGGTGGCAGACCTCGTGCCAGACGACGTAGTCGAGCACCCGCGGCGGGGCCAGCAGCAGACGCCAGTTGAAGCTCATGCGCCCCGTGGCCGAGCAACTCGCCCAGCGTGTGCGCTGCCCGCGAATGGCCAGATCCCGGTAGCGCAGGCCTGCCGCCGCGGTGGCCGAATCGAGCCGTGTGGCGATCTCCCGCCGCGCCGCGCGGCGATACCAGCGCTCGAGCGCCAGTCGCGCCTGGGGCTCGTGGGCAGGGACGAGCAGCGCGGCGCCGCGCCGCGCCGCGCGCGTGCGCCCAGCCTCCGGGCGCAAGCTGAGGGTTTCGCCGAGATAGGGGACGCCACCGTCCCGCCGGGCGATCCGCTCTCGCGTTCGCTGTACGTCCGCCAGGCGCCGCTCGATCCAGGGCCGAAGCTCGACAATGGCCGCCGCCGCAACCTCGTCGCGGGCCCCGACCGGCAGGACGACCTCCACTCCTCGGCCAGCGTCCACGCGCACGCGCGCGTGGCGAGCGCGCCGCGAACGCCGGACCGTGTAGGCGATCGCCGGGGGGATCGCGGCGCCAATCTCGCTCATCGCTGAGCAAGGGTACGCGGTAGGCCGGCGGGCCTCGTCAGGACCGTCAGACGCGGGCCTCGCACGCTTGACAAACGTCGGCGTCTCCGGAATAGTGGCGCGAGATTGCCGCTCCAGCGGGCTGGTGGGTCGGTCCTGAGCGGATGTAAACCATGAGGAGGGTCAATGGCTGTACGTCGGAAACTTTTCCGCGGCGGGGGGCTCATCGGGCTTCTGTCGGCCGCGCTGATCGCTGCCGTGTCGGTGGCGCCCGCAGGGGCGACGCCTGGTCCCACGGTGACCTACAACACGGGCGTCACGCTGGACTGCGTGCTCTCGCCCACGTCGTTGGCCATCGAGGACAACCTGCCGGTGAGCATCACGGCAAACGGTCCGGCCTATGTCGAGAACGGCGACTCGTTCTCGCTGACGAACTCGGAGTCGGCGCTGACGACGCCGGCCGACTGGTCGACGTCGTTTGCCTCGCTGGGCGCCAAGTACGTGGCCGGCGATGTGACGAACTTCCCGCTTGACGCGAGCAACGGCTCGCCGTCGAGCATCAACGCAGCCGCGGCGGCGCCGTTCAACGCCCTGAACGTCATGAACTTCAACGTTCAGGTCCCCACCACCGGCGGCGAGGGCCTGCCGCTGGGGCCGCTGCCGGTCGTGTCGGGAGAGCCGTTGAACCTGAACATCCCGGTGACGACCTCGCCGATCACGATCACGTCGACCGGCAAGAGCTATGACGCCCCGACCGGCACGCCGACGAGCTTCAACGTCGGTCCGTTCACGGTCACGGGCCCGGCCGGGCAGAGCTCGGTGCTGTCGATCGACACGTCTCCGGCGTTCTCGACCGACGGTGCGGGCGACTACACCGTGTTCCCGGGCGAGGGCATCGTCTCCAACGCAGCCGGCTACGCCGACTCGACCCTGAACCTCAACACCTCGCACGAGAAGACGGCCGGTCCGCTGGGCGTCTACTGCAACGCGCCGACCAACAACCTGGGCTCGGTGCCGATCGTGGCGCCGGCGACGGTGACCAATCCGAGCGCGGCGTCGGTGGCATCTGGTGCCACGGCGACGTTCTCGGTGACGACCGGCGGTACGCCGGCGGCGACGGTTCAGTGGCAGGTGTCGACCGATGGCGGTGTGACGTGGAACAACGACACGACCGACTCGGGCAACACGACCACCACGCTGAGCGTGGTGGGCTCCTCGGCCAATAACGGCGATGAGTACCGTGCGGAGGCCACCAACGCGGTGACCAACCCGGCGGCCACGCCGCCTGGCCCGTACACGATCGCCACGGCGAACAGCACCGGGGCGAAGCTGACGGTTGCGCCGCCGCCCTGCACCACCGCCCCGTCGGTTGGTACGCAGCCATCGAGCGTGACGGTTACGTCCCCGAACTCGGCCTCGTTCACGGTGGCTGAGGGCACGGTGCCGGCGAATTGCTCGGCCGCCACGATTCAGTGGCAGTCCGCGCCGAGTGGGTCGAGCACGTTCAGCAACATCTCGGGGGCGACGTCGGCGACGCTGACGATCAACCCGACGTCGGTCGGCATCAGCGGCACGAAGTACCGGGCCGTGTTGACCAACGGTGGTGGTTCGACGGATTCGAACGCCGCGACGTTGACGGTCAATCCGCCGCCGTGCACCACGGCGCCGTCGGTTGGTACGCAGCCGTCCAGCGTGACGGTGACGTCCCCGAACTCGGCCTCGTTCACGGTGGCTGAGGGCACGGTGCCGGCGAACTGCTCGGCCGCCACGATTCAGTGGCAGTCCGCGCCGAGTGGGTCGAGCACGTTCAGCAACATCTCGGGGGCGACGTCGGCGACGCTGACGATCAACCCGACGTCGGTCGCCATCAGCGGCACGCAGTACCGCGCGGTGCTGACCAACGGTGGTGGTTCGACGGATTCGAACGCCGCGACGTTGACGGTCAACCCGCCGCCGTGCACCACGGCGCCGTCGGTTGGTACGCAGCCGTCGAGCGTGACGGTTACGTCCCCGAACTCGGCCTCGTTCACCGTGGCTGAGGGCACGGTGCCGGCGAATTGCTCGGCCGCCACGATTCAGTGGCAGTCCGCGCCGAGTGGGTCGAGCACGTTCAGCAACATCTCGGGGGCGACCTCGGCGACGCTGACGATCAACCCGACGTCGGTCAGCATCAGCGGCACGAAGTACCGGGCCGTGCTGACCAACGGTGGTGGTTCGACGGATTCGAACGCCGCGACGTTGACGGTCAACCCGCCGCCGTGCACCACGGCGCCGTCGGTTGGTACGCAGCCGTCCAGCGTCACGGTGACCGCTCCGACTGCCGCGTCGTTCACGGTGGCTGAGGGCACGGTGCCGGCGAACTGCTCGGCCGCCACGATTCAGTGGCAGGTTGCGCCGAGTGGGTCGAGCACGTTCAGCAACATCTCGGGGGCGACCTCGGCGACGCTGTCGGTCAGTCCGACCGCGGTCAGCGAGAGCGGTAATCAGTACCGCGCGGTGCTGACCAACGGTGGCGGTTCGACGGACTCGAACGCCGCGACACTGACGGTCAACCCGACGCCCTGCACCACCGCGCCGTCGGTCGGCACCCAGCCGTCCAGCGTGACGGTGACGGCTCCGGCCTCCGCGTCGTTCACGGTGGCTGAGGGCACGGTGCCGGCGAACTGCTCGGCCGCCACGATTCAGTGGCAGTCCGCGCCGAGTGGGTCGAGCACGTTCAGCAACATCTCGGGGGCGACGTCGGCGACGCTGACGATCAACCCGACGTCGGTCAGCATCAGCGGCACGAAGTACCGGGCCGTGTTGACCAACGGTGGTGGTTCGACGGATTCGAACGCCGCGACGTTGACGGTCAACCCGACGCCGTGCACCACCGCGCCGTCGGTTGGCACGCAGCCGACCAGTGTGTCGGTGACCGCTCCGACCGCCGCGTCGTTCACGGTGGCTGAGGGCACGGTGCCGGCGAACTGCTCGGCCGCCACGATTCAGTGGCAGTCCGCGCCGAGTGGGTCGAGCACGTTCAGCAACATCTCGGGGGCGACCTCGGCGACGTTGACGATCAGCCCGACCACGGTCAGCGAGAGCGGTAATCAGTACCGCGCGGTGCTGACCAACGGTGGCGGTTCGACGGATTCGAACGCCGCCACCCTCACGGTGGCTCCGACGCCGTGCACCACCGCCCCGTCGGTGGGTACGCAGCCGTCGAGCGTGACGGTGACGGCTCCGGCCTCCGCGTCGTTCACGGTGGCTGAGGGCACGGTGCCGGCGAATTGCTCGGCCGCCACGATTCAGTGGCAGTCCGCGCCGAGTGGGTCGACGACGTTCAGCAACATCTCGGGGGCGACGTCGGCGACGCTGACGATCAACCCGACGTCGGTCGGCATCAGCGGCACGAAGTACCGGGCCGTGCTGACCAACGGTGGTGGTTCGACGGATTCGAACGCCGCGACGCTGACGGTCAACCCGACGCCGTGCACCACGGCGCCGTCGGTTGGCACGCAGCCGACCAGTGTGTCGGTGACCGCTCCCGCCGCTGCCACGTTCACGGTGGCTGAGGGCACGGTGCCGGCGAATTGCTCGGCCGCCACGATTCAGTGGCAGGTTGCGCCGAGTGGGTCGAGCACGTTCAGCAACATCTCCGGGGCGACCTCGGCGACGTTGTCGGTCAGCCCGACCACGGTCAGCGAGAGCGGTAATCAGTACCGCGCGGTGCTGACCAACGGTGGCGGTTCGACGGATTCGAACGCCGCCACCCTCACGGTGGCTCCGACGCCGTGCACCACCGCCCCGTCGGTGGGTACGCAGCCGTCCAGCGTGACGGTGACGGCTCCGGCCTCCGCGTCGTTCACGGTGGCTGAGGGCACGGTGCCGGCGAACTGCTCGGCCGCCACGATTCAGTGGCAGTCCGCGCCGAGTGGGTCGACGACGTTCAGCAACATCTCGGGGGCGACGTCGGCGACGCTGACGATCAACCCGACATCGGTCAGCATCAGCGGCACGCAGTACCGGGCCGTGCTGACCAACGGTGGTGGTTCGACGGATTCGAACGCCGCGACGCTGACGGTCAACCCGGGGTGCACGACCGCTCCGTCGGTTGGCACCCAGCCGACCAGCGTGACCGTCACCGCTCCCGCCGCCGCCACGTTCACGGTGGCTGAGGGCACGGTGCCGGCGAACTGCTCGGCCGCCACGATTCAGTGGCAGGTTGCGCCGAGTGGGTCGACCACGTTCAGCAACATCTCGGGGGCGACCTCGGCGACGTTGTCGGTCAGCCCGACCACGGTCAGCGAGAGCGGTAATCAGTACCGCGCGGTGCTGACCAACGGTGGCGGTTCGACGGATTCGAACGCCGCGACACTGACGGTCACCGCGCCTCCGTGCGCGACGGCCCCGGCGATCACGACCCAGCCGACGAGCGTCACGGTGACGGCTCCGAACGCTGCGTCGTTCACGGTCGCCGGATCGACGCCGGCTAACTGCTCGGCGCCCACGATTCAGTGGCAGTCGGCCCCCAGTGGCTCGACGACGTTCACCGACGTGTCGGGGGCAACCTCGGCGACGTTGACGATCTCGCCGACCGCGACCACGCAGAGCGGAACCGAGTATCGCGCGGTGCTGACCAACAGCGCCGGGTCGACTGACTCGAATGCCGCAACGCTCACGGTGAACGCCGTCGCGTCCAACGCGCCGACCGTCACCAAGGTCACGCCGAACTCGGGTGGCTCGTTCTCGCTGGTGTTCATCACCGGTACGAACTTCAGCCACACGCACTCGGTGCAGTTCGGGACTCGTCCCGCGTTCTACCTGCAGCTGAGCACCACGGTCATCGTTGCCCTTGCTCCGCCGGCACCGGCGGGTACGGTCGACGTCACCGTGACCACCTCTGTGGGGACCAGCGCAAAGACGAGTGCTGATCACTTCACCTACAACGGGAAGACGTTCTGATCGCCGGTCACTGACCGCTAGTCAGTCCGCTTCCTGAAGCGGCCTGAGGGCCGCCCCGGACTTCGGTCCGGGGCGGCCCTTGCCGTTTCGGCGGCCTGCCGCGCCCCCGCTTAGAGGTACGGGCGGCAGGCCTTTGTATGGCGCTCGCGCATCGCGCGGTTCGCGCTTGACAAACGTATTCGTCTCCGAAATAGTGCCCCGCGATCGTCTGCGCGGCCTCGTCGTTGGGCCGTGCCATTGGGTGCAAGCGAGGAGGAGGGTCAATGGTTCGTCGCAAGATGTTCCGTGGCGCGGGGGCTCTTGGGCTTCTGTCGGCCGCGCTGATCGCTGCCGTGTCGGTGGCGCCCGCAGGGGCGACGCCTGGTCCCACGGTGACCTACAACACGGGCGTCACGCTGGACTGCGTGCTCTCGCCTTCGTCGTTGGCCATCGAGGACAACCTGCCGGTGAGCATCACCGCGAATGGCCCGGGCTATGTGGAGAGCGGCGACTCCTTTTCGCTGACCGATTCGGAGTCGGCGCTGACGACGCCGGCCGACTGGTCGACGTCGTTTGCCTCGCTGGGCGCCAAGTACGTGGCCGGCGATGTGACGAACTTCCCGCTTGACGCGAGCAACGGCTCGCCGTCGAGCATCAACGCGGCCATCCTGCCGCCGTTCAACGCCCTGAACGTCATGAACTTCAACGTTCAGGTCCCCACCACCGGCGGCGAGGGCCTGCCGCTGGGGCCGCTGCCGGTCGTGTCGGGAGAGCCGTTGAACCTGAACATCCCGGTGACGACCTCGCCGATCACGATCACGTCGAGCGGCAAGAGCTATGACGCCCCGACGGGCACGCCGACGGGATTCGATGTCGGTCCGTTCACGGTCACGGGCCCGGCCGGGCAGAGCTCGGTGCTGTCGATCGACACGTCTCCGGCGTTCTCGACCGACGGTGCGGGCGACTACACCGTGTTCCCGGGCGAGGGCATCGTCTCCAACGCAGCCGGCTACGCCAGCTCGACCCTTGATCTCAACACGCCGAAGGAGAAGACGGCTGGTCCGCTGGGCGTCTACTGCAACGCGCCGACCAACAACCTGGGCTCGGTGCCGATCGTGGCGCCGGCGACGGTGACCAATCCGAGCGCGGCGTCGGTGGCATCTGGTGCCACGGCGACGTTCTCGGTGACGACCGGCGGTACGCCGGCGGCGACGGTTCAGTGGCAGGTGTCGACCGATGGCGGTGTGACGTGGAACAACGACACGACCGACTCGGGCAACACGACCACCACGCTGAGCGTGGTGGGCTCCTCGTCGAACAACGGCGACCTCTATCGCGCCCAGGCCACCAACGCGGTGACCAACCCGGCGGCCACGCCGCCTGGCCCGTTCACGATCGCCACGGCGAACAGCACCGGGGCGAAGCTGACGGTCGCAGCGCCGCAATGCACCACGCCACCGTCGGTTGGCACCCAGCCGGCGGACGCGACGGTGACGGCTCCGGCTGCGGCGTCGTTCACGGTGGCTGAGGGCACGGTGCCGGCGAATTGCTCGGCCGCCACGATTCAGTGGCAGTCCGCGCCGAAGGGTTCGACGACGTTCACGAACATCTCGGGGGCGACCTCGGGCACGTTGTCGGTCAGCCCGACCGCGGTCAGCGAGAGCGGCACGCAGTATCGGGCCGTGTTGACCAATGGTGGTGGTTCGACGGATTCGAACGTCGCGACGTTGACGGTCAATCCGCCGCCGTGCACCACGGCGCCGTCGGTTGGCACCCAGCCGGCGGACGCGACGGTGACGGCTCCGGCTGCGGCGTCGTTCACGGTGGCTGAGGGCACGGTGCCGGCGAATTGCTCGGCCGCCACGATTCAGTGGCAGTCCGCGCCGAAGGGTTCGACGACGTTCACGAACATCTCGGGGGCGACCTCGGGCACGTTGTCGGTCAGCCCGACCGCGGTCAGCGAGAGCGGCACGCAGTATCGGGCCGTGTTGACCAATGGTGGTGGTTCGACGGATTCGAACGTCGCGACGTTGACGGTCAATCCGCCGCCGTGCACCACGGCGCCGTCGGTTGGCACCCAGCCGGCGGACGCGACGGTGACGGCTCCGACTGCGGCGTCGTTCACGGTGGCTGAGGGCACGGTGCCGGCGAACTGCTCGGCCGCCACGATTCAGTGGCAGGTGAGCACCGATGGTGGCACGACGTTCTCGAACATCAGCGGCGCGACCTCGGGCACGTTGACGGTCAGCCCGACCGCGGTCGGCGAGAGCGGTAATCAATACCGCGCGGTGCTGACCAACGGTGGCGGTTCGACGGACTCGAACGCCGCGACACTGACGGTCAACCCGCCGCCGTGTGCGGCGGATCCGGTGATCGCGACGCAGCCGGTCGGTGTGTCGGTGACGGCCCCGGCTGCCGCGTCGTTCACGGTGGCTGAGGGCACGGTGCCGGCGAACTGCTCGCCCGCCACGATCGTGTGGCAGGTCAGCACGAACGGCGGTGGGACGTTCACCGACATCAGTGGTGCGACATCGGGCGCATACTCGACCGGGCCGACCTCGTCGGCTGACAACAACAACGAGTACCGCGCGGTGTTGACCAACGCGCACTCGTCGACGACGTCCAACGCGGCGACGTTGACGGTGGCCACGGTCACGACGACGACGTCGAGCACCACGACGCCGACGACCACGACGACGTCCAGCACGACGACGCCGACGACCACGACGACGTCCAGCACGACGACGCCGACGACCACGACGACGTCCAGCACGACGACGCCGACGACCACGACGACGTCCAGCACCACGACGCCGACGACCACGACGACGTCCAGCACCACGACGCCGACGACGACGACGACAACGACCACGTCGAGCACGACCAAGTCCACGACGACGACCACGTCGAGCACGACCAAGTCCACGACGACGACGACGTCGAGCACGACCAAGTCCACGACGACGACGACGTCGAGCACGACGAAGACCACGACGACGACGAGCACGACGCCGACGACGACCACGACGTCGACGACCACGACCACGTCGGCCACGAAGCCGGCGATCACCAAGCAGCCGGTGAGCGTCACCGTGCTGGTTGGAGCGACGGCGACCTTCACGGCCGCGGCATCGGGTACGCCGACGCCGACGGTCCAGTGGCAGGTCTCCACCGACGGTGGCACGACGTGGAGCAACGTGTTGGGGGCGACCTCGACCACGCTGTCCGTCACGTCGACGACGCTGTCGGAGTCCGGTAACGAGTACCGCGCGGTGTTCACCAACTCGGCGGGCAGCGCGACCTCGAATGCGGCGACGCTGACGGTCCAGCCGTCGCCGAAGCCCCCCGTCGTGACCGCGGTGTTCCCGGACACCGGTCACGCGGGATCGCTGGTGTTCATCTTCGGACACCACCTCGGGGGACATGGCCGTACCGTCCGCGTGTTCTTCGGGACGCAGCCGACCGTGTTCCTGTGGCTCAGTCCGCAGTGGATCATCGCGATCGCCCCGGAGCAGGCCACCGTGCCGACCACCGTGGACGTCACGGTCCAGTCGGGGAACCAGACGAGCGCGACGTCCAGCGTCGACCAGTTCACCTACACGCGAAGCCGGTTCCCCTTCTTCCTGTTCTAGGAAGGAGCGCGAAGCGGCAGTCTGACGAGGGGCCGCCCCGGATATCCGGGGCGGCCCCTCTGTCGTTGTGCGCCCGGTAGCACGCCTCGGGTGGTGGACCGCGCCAGGTTGAGGTCGGCGCCGGGGACTGCTCTGTCGCCGGCAGGAGACGACCAGCGGGCGGTCAGAGGCAGGGGTCGCCCGGGGCGTGCGCCGTCGTCGCCGGTCTCTCCGCGCCTACCGTCATCGCGGCGACGGCGCGGCCCACCAGAGCGCGGCCGCCTACGTCGTGGGCGGGCGGCCCTGCGAGCGGTATTCGATGTTCTGCAGACGCTCGCCGCGCACCTGGATCATGATGTACACGATCAGGCCGGTCACGACAATGCCGATGCCGATGAACGTGGCGGCGAGGCCAATGTCGACTCGGGCGGCTGCGCTGATGGCGAGGATCATGACTGAGAACGCGTGGTCCGCCGATCGGGCGGGCTGCGCACAGCCTATCGCGCTCGGCGGCTCGGCGGCTCGCGGCTCGGCGACGAGTGTCGTAGCCTACGCTGCGCCGCACGCGACCATGGAGAGGTGCCGGAGCGGTTGAACGGGCGCGACTGGAAATCGCGTAACGGGGGTCAACCTCGTTCGAGGGTTCGAATCCCTCCCTCTCCGCTCGGCCGTCGTCCGGCCGCCCGCCGCGGGCGTGGCGCGGGTCGGTCAGGAAGCGAGCGCCGTCGCACGCTCGTGCAGGGCGGCGTCGTGCCCGAGGTAGGGTACGAGCACGCAGTAGAGGAGGTCGGGCAGCAGCTCCGGCAGCCCCTCGACCTCGCCGGAGACGACCCGCTGGTAGAGCGTCTCGTAGACGCCCCCGATCACGGCGCGGGCCAGCCGGCGGTTCTGAGCGACCACGGGTGGGGCCGGACCCTGGCCGGGCGCGAGCACGGCGGCGAAGCGATCGAGCAGGGCGTCCCGGCGCTCGAGGGCGACGTGGCCGGAGCACAGCACCTCCACGAGGGCGACGCGTGCGAAGGCAGGCTCGGCCGCGAGCAGCTCGAGCAGGCCTGCGAGAGCGAGCCGCACGCGCGTCGACCACGATTGCTCGCCGTCCTGCGCGGCCGCGAGCGCAGGACGCAGCAGCTGGTCGCCGATCGTGTCGAAAGCCGCCAGGAAGCAATCCTCCTTATCCGAGAACTGGTCGTAGAAGGTCCGCCGTGAGACGCCGGCGTGCCTGGTGACGTCGCTGACCGTGACGCGCGCGTAGCCCTTCGCGCTCGCCATCGCGGCCATCGAGTCGAGCATCCGCTCGCGCTGGTTGCTGGTGACGAATCCGCGCGGCAGCCCGTGGCGTCCGCGGGGCAGCGGGGTCCAGTGGCGGTTCGGCTCCTCTGTTCCCTCCCCCGGCAAGGCGGCAGGGTCATCCACGGGACGGTATGTCGCCGAGGTTGACGCGGCGCGCCGCCCCGCTCGGTCCGTACATCGGCACGAGGATGAGGTAGCTGAGCATCGGCTCCAGCTGCTCGATCTCCGCCGCCCGGCCGTGGAGCACCTCGGCGTACACGGTCTGGGAGACCGCGCCGGCCAGCACCTGCAGCAGCAGCGCCGGCGGAGGCTGATCGGCGGCCGGGAGCGAGTCCTCGGCCACCGCGAACGTGACCAGCCGCCGGAGCGCCTCGTCGTGCGCGGCCAGGGCTCGAGGGCCGGCGGCGAGCACGTCGATCACGGCGAGGTGGGCAACTTCGACGTGCGTGGCGAAGAATCGCAGCGTCGCGGCCAGCGCCTGGCGTACCGTCTGCTCCCACCCGGTCGCGTCCGCGGCGGCGGCGCTCACCTCCGCCACCAGTCGCTCGACGGCGTCGTGATAGGCGGCCAGGAAGCAGTCGGTCTTGTCCGAGAAGTGCTCGTAGAACGTGCGCCGCGACACGCCGGCCTGCGCCGCGATGTCCTCCACGGTCATGGCCACGAAGCCCTTGCGGCGCAGCACGGCGGCCACCGCATCGATCATGCGGCGACGCTGCTGCGCGACGACGGCGTCACGCGGCAGTCCGTGACGGCCGCTCGGCAGCTGCCGCGGCTTGGGGTCCAACTCCGTCGGCACCCGTCAACAATACGGCCTGTGACGGCGTCGGGTAAAGCGCCGGCCGAGTGTCATCTGTAGCATGATGCAGGATGAGACGCATTGCCGAGATGTCGCTCCGCGCGACAGCATGGCGGCCAGCCGCGAACGGTTCCGGCTTGATCTTGCGTTCCCGCAGCGTCTATGGTCATCGGGACGCGGGCGGTTCGGCGCGGTCAAACGCTCGGGCCGCGGCGGGGAGGTGGCTCGGTGGCGCATCCGTTGGCGGATCGTGCCGGCGGCGGCCCCGTTGCGGTTCTCGCGACTGCACCGCATCCCTACGGCTCGAGCCGTGTTAGAACCACCCAGAGAGGGAGAGGTTGGCTTCGATGTGTCAGACCGAGAACACGGCAAGTGGCGGCCCTACGGGCGCCCACGCAGCGCCGATCGCCGGCACGGCCCCGATCCCGACCCTCCAGGCTTCCGTACCGCTTCGGAAGTCGCCCGCACCTCACGAAATCCAACAAAGGAGCCACTCCGTGCGTAAAGTTTCAATCGGCCTGGGAGCCGTCGCCGCGATCTGCGCGCTCGCTGCCCCGGCCTCGGCCCTGGCCACCCAGACGCTGACGATCACGCCGAAGGTCACCGGCAGCCTCGGCGGACCGGGCACGATCAGCTTCGGCTTCACCGTCGCGACCACGAACGCCAACGGCATCCCCTCGCCGCTGGCCCCGGGCACGCCGTTCCTCGAGAAGAACCCGGCCGGGATCGTCCTCAACGGCGCCGGCTTCACCACCTGCCCGACGGCCACGGTTCAGGCTGCGACGGGCTCCACGCCGCCGTCCTGCCCGGCCGCCTCGCTGGTCGGCAACGGCACGGCCACGGTGCAGGCCCTGATCGGCACCACGATGCTCAACGAGCAGTCGGTGGTCAAGGCCTACCTGACCGGTCCCACGTCGCTGGAGTTCTGGGGCAACGGCACCACGCCGATCGCCACCACCGTGACGTGGCCCGGCTCGGTGGCCAGCAGCTCCGCGCCGTTCGGTCAGAACGTGATCAACAACGTCCCGACGATCCCGACGGTGCCGGGCGGACCGAACGCGTCCACGACCGCGTTCAACATCACGATCGGCGCCACGCGCAAGGTCACCAAGACCGAGAAGGTCAAGGGCAAGAGCAAGAAGGTCACCACCACGGTGGGCCTGATCACCCTGCCCAAGAAGTGCTCCGGCAAGCTGACCTGGGGCGGCAGCGACCAGTACTCCGACGGCACGTCGAACTCGGTCACGACCACCACGGCCTGCCCGTAGTCTGATCGTCGTCTGACGCTCCGCGCCACTCGCGCGAGCGCCACATCGCACTGACGGGCGGGGTGGTCTCCACATGGAGGCCACCCCGCCGTCGTTGAGCGCTCCACCGCCCTACGGGCAGGGAATCGTCACCGGCGTCAGCACGCTGCTGCCGTCGGTGAACGTGAACTGCAGCGCGAACGGGAAGCCGCCCGACGGGCAGGTCGGGGGCACGGTCAGGCCCTTGACACGCTGCAGTACGCGCCGGGTCACGGTCCGCGTCACCTTCTCGCTGCGCCCGTCGATCCGCCGCGTGACGACGGTGCGCACCTTCTCGGTCACGTAGTAGGCGACGTTGGCCGCCCCGATCGTCGAGGTCAGGCTGAGAATCGATGCGTCCGGGCCGCCCGGCACGGTGGGGATCGTCGGGACGTTCACCGCGAACTCGAACCCGTAGGGGGCGCTCGCGGGCTCCTGCGTGCCGGTGAACGCGAGCTGCTCGGACACCGGCGTGGTGCCGTCGCCGTAGAAGTCGAGCACGGTGTGGCCGGGGGTGGAGGGGGCCAGGAAGATCGTCAGGGCGGCCGTCTCGTTGAGCACGACGTCGCCGAGCTGGGCCGCCACCTGCGTCGAGCCGAATCCCGCCAGCGACGACGTCGGGCAGGCCGAGACGCCGCTGGTGGCGAGCGCGCTCAGCGATGGGCACACTCCCAGCCCGGTCGTGTCGATCGTGCTGCCGGCGGGCAGCATCGCCACCACCCGGCTCAGCGGCTGGGGCAGCCCGCCCGAGGTGTCGCCGATCCGGAAGCCGTACACCAGCGACGTCGGCGAGCCGAGCCGGTCGGGCACGAAGCTGGCGCTGGCCGTGACGGTGGGCGCCGCCGCGGCGCCCGCGGCGCCCGCGGCGGCGACGAGGGCGATCGCCGCGGCGACGAGGGCGATCGTCGCGGCGACGAGGGCGATCGTCGCGGCGGCCAGGCTGGCGCTCGCGAACCGGGGCACGCGACCGCTACTGGGAGCGGGAGTGCGTCTCGGTGCTGCGCCGGGCCTGCGTGATCCGGGTCGTGCCGGCGTGACCGAGGTAGGGGACGAGCGCGAAGTACAGCAGCTCGTCGAGCGAGTCCGGCAGCGAAGCCGTGTCTCCGCTGAGCACGCGGAGGTACAGCACCTGGGCGATGCCGCCGAGCACCGCCTCGGAGATGTTCGGCGGCAGCTGGTCGCCGTACGGCGACTCGGCGCGCCCCTGCTCGAACAGCGGTACGAAGCGCCGGATCGCGCCGTCGTAGCGGTCGAGCGCCCGGGGGCCGGCCGCGAGCACCTCGACGAGGCCGACGCGGGCGGCGTCGGGGCGCTCGGCGAGCAGATCCAGCAGGGCGCGCAGGCCGCCGCGGATCCGCTCCGGCCAGGTGCCGCCGCCGGCGAAGCTGTCCGTCACGGCGTCGGCGAGGCTGTCGATCAGCCGATCGTACGTGCTCAGGAAGCAGTCTTCCTTGTTGGTGAAGAGGTCGTAGAAGGTCTTGCGCGACACTCCGGAACGCTCGAGGACGTCCGCCACGGTCGCCTCGGCGTAGCCCTTCTCGGCCACCACGGTGCACCGTGGCCGCGATCAGGCGGTCGCGCTGGTTGCTGGCGACGAACTGGGGCGACAGCCCGTGCTTTCCGCGCGGGCAGCCTGGAGGGCGTGCGATCTCGAGGTGCGGCCATATCGCTCAAGCCTTTATATCCGGCCGAGCGGCCCGCGTCGATGGCCATTCGGCCAATTGACCCCCCGGCGGCCGCGGCCGCCAAGGCCGAGACGGTCGCCGGCGGGGCAGCTGAGGCTCAGCCGACGGCGAGCGCCGAGGCGCCCCGGGGGCCGAGATAGGGCACCAGAGCGAAGTACACGAGATCCGGCAGCATGTTCCACAGGCCCAGGATGTCGCCATCGGCGACCTGGTGCTGGACGGTCAGCGCGATCCCCCCGACCATGGCGTCCGACGTCGGCGCCGGCAGGTCGTGGGCAACGTGCTGGCGGCCCTCGTCGAAGTACGGGACGAACCGCTGGTAGGCACGCCGCACCTCCAGCGCCGCGGCCGGACCGGCCAGGCCGGACTCGACCATCGCCAGGTGCGTGCGGGCCGGGTCGGTCACCAGCGCGCCCACGAATGCGCGCAGCCCCAGGCGGACGCGCTCCGGCCAGCTGTCGTCGGGCAGCTAGGCCGCCTCGACGGCACGTTCGAGGCTGCGCACCGCGTCGTGAATCGTCTCGACGAAGCACTCCTCCTTGTCGGAGAACAGCCGTGAGAACTCCGCGCGCGATACGCCGGCGCGCTCGATCACCTCCTCGATGTCCGTGCCCGGGTAGCCGCGCTCGGTCACCGTGTTGACCATCGCATCCAGGATGCGCCGGCGCTCGGCGCTCCCGCCGCGGTCGTGCTCCACGCCCGTCAGCTGCCCCGGCGGATCCGAACCGATCCCCGCCTGCCCACTTCGACCCATGATTTCTCCTCCACCGCGCTTGTGCCGACAGCACAAACCTGACCCTGAGAGGCCGAACAGCGTCCGCCGAACATCGCTCCCTTCAACGCGACTTGCGCTGTTCACCGCGCAAGGTAGACGCTGCGCCCGCACAAGTCAACGCAGTCGATGCGAAGGCTCCGTGTTTTCTACTGAGGGCTCCGGACACGACTGGCGGGCGGGCGCCCGCCGACGTCGGCCGACGTCCGCGGGCAGCGTCGGCGGCGCCGGAAGCGGGGCGGCCCGTCCGTTTCGGCCCCGGCCCGCGGCGAGATCCGCTACCGTGCTCCGACGCGGATCGCCGATGGCCCCAGGCCACGAAGAAAACGCCGAGCATCACAAGGCCCCGATGCCGCGGGACAAGGGCGGCTGGCAGGTGGCGCCCGCGCCCGACGGCCGCGGAATGCCCGACGAGCACAAGCCGCACGCCGCCGCACCGCACGCGCGGCTTTCTCGATCTTCGTGCTCGTGCTGCTGGCCATCGACTGGGCCTCGGTCTTCTCGCTGCTGTCCAGCCCGCCGGCGAGCCGCGGGTGACGATCCCGTTCAGCCCGTACTTCCTGCACCAGGTCAGACGCCGGCACGTGAAGTCGATCTCGTCCAAGGGCGACACGATCCAGGGCACCTTCACGACGAAGATCACCTACCCGCCGGGGAGCAACACGGCCACGACGACGACGCTGTTCGCCACCGAGGTCCCGACCTTCTGGAACAACCCCCAGCTGTCGGCGCAGCTGCAGTCCAACAACGTCGAGATCAATGCGGAGTCCACGACGACCAGCCAGTCGCTGCTGTCCTGGAGCTGCTGCTCGGCTTCGGACCGGTGCTGCTGCATCGTCGGCCTGTTCATGCTGCTCGCCCGCCGCGCCGCCGGCGCCGCGGCGGCGGCATGGGCGCGCTCGGGGCCTTCGGCCGCTCGCAGGCGCGGCGCGTCGACCCCGAGCAGATCCGCGTCACCTTCGACGACGTCGCCGGCATCGACGAGGCCAAGATGGAGCTGTACCGAGATCGTCGACTTCCTGCGCGAGCCGCGAGAAGTACGGGCGCCTCGGCGGGCGCATGCCGCACGGCGTCCTGCTGTTCGGCCCGCCGGGCACCGGCAAGACGCTGCTCGCCCGCGCGGTGGCCGGCGAGGCCCATGCGGCGTTCTTCTCGATCTCGGCCTCGGAGTTCATCGAGGCGATCGTCGGCGTCGGCGCCTCGCGCGTGCGCGACCTGTTCGCGAAGGCCAAGGAGGCGGCGCCGGCGATCATCTTCATCGACGAGCTCGACGCCATCGGGCGCTCGCGCCAGGGCTCGGTGTCGGTCACCGGCGCCAACGACGAGCGCGAGCAGACGCTCGACCAGATCCTCACCGAGCTGGACGGCTTCGAGCCCGCCGAGGCCGTCGTCGTGCTCGCGGCCACCAACCGCGTCGACGTCCTCGACCCGGCGCTGCTGCGCCCGGGCCGCTTCGACCGGCGGGTCGCGGTCCAGCCGCCGGATCGCGTCGGCCGGCGCAAGATCCTCGAGGTCCACACCCGCTCGATCGCCCTCGACGACGACGTGAACTTCGACACGCTCGCGGCGTCCACCACCCGGGATGGTGGGCGCCGACCTGGCCAACCTGGCCAACGAGGCGGCCCTGCTGGCCGCCCGGCGCGGGCACGACAAGGTTCACATGGCCGACTTCACGGACTCGCTGGAGAAGATCCTGCTCGGCGCGCCCGCGCGGGATCGTGCTCGGCCCGGCCGACCGCGAGCGCACCGCCTACCACGAGGGCGGCCACGCGATCGTCGGCATGCTCACGCCCGGCGCCGACCCGGTGCGCAAGGTGTCGATCATCCCGCGCGGCGATGGCGCTCGGCGTCACCCTCTCGGCGCCGGACTCCGATCGCGTCTCATACACGCGCGAGGAGCTCGAGGCCAAGATCAACGTCGCGCTCGGCGGACGCGTCGCCGAGGAGGTCGTGCTCGGCACGATCACCACGGGCGCCGAGTCCGACATCCAGCAGCTCACCCAGATCGTGCGCCACATGGTCGGGCGCTGGGGCATGAGCGAGCGCGTCGGCCCGGTCGCGGTGCTGCCCAGCGACGGCCAGACGGCCCGTTCCTCCCGGCGCCAGCGAGACCTCGGCAGACACCGCCAAGGTGATCGACGAGGAGGTCACGCGCATCGTCGACGAGGCGCACCGCGCCGTCACCGAGCTGCGTCACCGAGCCCACCGCGAGCAGCTCAACAGCCTCGCCCGCGAGCTGCTCGACCACGAGACGCTCGACGCGCCCGACGCCTACGCCGCCGCCGGGGTCCCGCTGCCGGCGCCCGAGCCGGACAGCAGCGGCCAGGCGTGCTGGTCGGCTCGGCCGACGGCGCCGCGACCCGGCGTGCCGCCGCCGCGCGCAGGCCGGTCCTCGGACTCGGTGACCGCGAACACGATGTGCCGGCGGGCGACGGCGACGAACGCGTGGCGTTCGCTCGGCCCGCCGTCGAGCGGCTCGACCGTGGTGTCGGTGAGGACGAGGAAGTCGCGCTCGGAGGCATTGAGCAGGTCCGACACCCGGCTGCGATAGCCGTCGCGGGCCAGCGACACGACGCCGGAGATGCGGTGGCGCCCGTCTCCAGGCGGATGCGCTCCTGGCGCTGGTCCATGCTGTTCACTCCGCCCATTATGGCGGGTGGGCCCGCGGCGGCCGGGCGGCGCGCCCGCGCGCCGCCGGCCGACCCGGCCCCGCGCCGTCACGGCACGACGATGCTGAATCCGACCCGCGTGGCTCGCCGTCAGCGTGCCCGTCCCGCTGGTCACGAGTGTCGTAGGTCTTGACCTCGTAGTGGCCGCTGGCGCAGTCGGTCCCGGGCTGCGCGTCGTATCTGCGGTCGGCAGCGCGCCGCCGAGCTGTGTAGCTCGTCTCGCCGGACACGGTCGCGGCCGGATCGCTCGACCGTGGATCCCCGTCGCCGACTCCGCCAGGCAGTAGATGCCCGGCGACGGCTCGTGGCGCCGGCGAAGTCGATGACTGTCCCGCGGTGAACGGGCCCCGCGACGCCGCCGTCGCGGGATCGACCACTGCGTACGCCGGCGTCCGCGTGCCGTGGCCCGCCGGACCCGGCGGCGCCCGGCGTCGCCCGTGGCGCCCGGCGGGCCGGTCTGTCCCGGCCGGCCCGGGAGGGCCGGTCGCGCCCGTCTTCCGGTCGAGCCGCTCGGCGCCCGCCTTGCCGGTCTTTCCGGTCTCCGCCCGTCGAGCCCTTCGGCCCGAGGAATCCGCGCGGACCCTCCGGCCCGGCGGCCCCGCGCGGCCCGGCTGGCCCGGGAATCAGGCATTCACGCACCTCTTGCGGTTGATCGTGGTGGTGAAGCACTTGGTCGTCTAGGTCGGCTTGCTGGCCGCGACGTGCGACACGGTGAGGGCGAGCGCCGGCGCGCTCAGGGCGATGACGGCGACGACGACCGGCGGCGCGAGGCTTCTCAGGCGGCGGGCGATGAACGACATTCGGCGGGCTCCCTTCCAGCGATGACGGACGACCAGACAGGATGCGCCACGGCACGGCATATCGGTGCAGGCGGCCATGCGCGAACCCGCCGCACCGCGGCAATCAAAAGCAGAGAACACCCGGGGAGACGCGACGGAGCGGTCCGCGGGCGACGCGCGATCGCCCGCGGGACGCACGGCGGGCGCTGCTCGGCGGCGCGGGGGCCGCGGTTCAGACGCGCTCGGCCGGCCGCGCCGCGAGGCCGGCGCGCACGGTGGGCAGCGGGCCGTCCAGCAGTTCGCCGGGACGGTTGCGCTCCTCGCGCACGATGTACAGCGGACGGTGCTTGACCTCGTCGTAGATGCGCCCGACGTATTCGCCGATGACGCCGAGCGCGATCAGCTGGATGCCGCCGAGCAGCAGGATCGCGATCGTGATCGAGCCGAAGCCCGGCAGGTAGGACCCCGCGATGCGCAGCCCGATGACCACGGGGATCGCGATGAATGCGAGCCCGGCCGACAGCAACCCGACGTAGGTGGCCAGCTGCAGCGGCATGTGGGAGAAGGAGGCGATCGCGTCCAGCGAGAAGCGCAGCATCTTGCGCAGCGTGTATTTCGTCTCGCCGGCGTGGCGCGCGTCGCGCTCGTAGGAGATCGCCGTCTGGCGAAAGCCGACCCACACGGTCATGCCACGCAGGAAGCGGCTGCGCTCGGTCATCGACAGCAGCGCGTCGAGCGCGCGGCGGTCCAGCAGCCGGAAGTCACCCGAATTGGGCTCCAGGTCGACCTGGGCGAGCTTGTCGAACAGCTTGTAGAACCATGACGCGGTGGCGAGCTTGAACGCCGTCTCGCCCTCGCGCTCGCGGCGCACCGCGTACACCACGTCGGCGCCCTGCGCCCAGTGCTCGACCATCGAGGGGATCAGCTCGGGCGGGTCCTGCAGGTCGGCGTCGATCATCGCCACGGCGTTGCCGACGGCGTGCTCGAGCCCGGCAGTGAGCGCCGCCTGGTGCCCGAAGTTGCGAGAAAGGTGGATCACGCGTACGCGCGCGTCCTGCGCGGCCAGGCGGTCGAGCAGCTCAGGCGTGGCGTCGGAGCTGCCGTCGTTGACGAGGACGAGCTCGAAGCGGTAATCGGCCAGCGCGGCGCACGTGCGCTGCACGAACAGCTCGATCAGCTCTTCCTCGTTGTAGACGGGTGCGACGACGCTGAGCAGGCTCAGCGAGCGCCGGGACGTGTCCGGCATCGTGCCTTCCTCGATGGACCGGGACGACCCGGCCGGGTTGAATCTCGCGCTCATGGTACGTGCCTGGTTCTCGCCTGCACACAGACGATACGCGACCGGCGCGAGGATCAGCTAATTCGCTCCTAACGGCAACATAACCGCCACGGGGGCGCGCGCGGCGGCCTCGCGGGCCCGCGTCGGTCATGCTGTGGGGGTGTCGACCGATCGATTGCGCGCGACCTCGGTCGTGCAACGCCACGGCGCGCTCGTCGCCCAGTTCGCCAAGTTCGGCGTCGTGGGGGTGTCCAACACGCTCATCACCTACGGCGTGTTCACGCTGCTCGAAGAGGTGTTCGGCGTGTGGTACATCGCCGCCTCGGGCATCGGGTTTGCCGTCGGCGCGACGAACGGCTTCCTGCTCAACCGCAGCTGGACGTTCCGCGGTCACGGGGAGGGCGGCGGGGCCGCGGTGCGCTGGTTCATCGTGCAGGGCTGCGGGCTGCTGCTCGATCTCGCGCTGATCGCCGGATTCGTCGAGCTGGGGAAGCTGAACAAGCTGATCGCGCAGGCCTTCGCGACGGTGATCGTGGTCGTGATCACGTTCTTCATCAACCGGCGCTGGACGTTTCGTGCGCACCTGTCGAGCCCGGACGCCGATCCGCCCTCGGTGGTCGCGTCGGGGACGAGCGCCCCGTAGCGTCTGGGCATCCGTCCGGCTCAGCGGCGCGGCGCTCAGCGCAGGACGACGAGCAGCGACAGGCCGAAGGGGATGCGCCCGCCGCGAGCGATGAGCACCGCCTCGGCCTGCAGCGGGACGCGCAGGACGCGATTGAGCCACGGCGGCGTGCGCTCGAGATCCGACGAGCGCTCGCCGAGCGGCTGTCGGCTGAGACGCTCCCACCAGCGGTAGGCCATGGCGGCCGGCAGCAGCAGCGCGTTGAAGTGGGTGGTGCGCGTCGCCTCCCAGCCGCCCGCCTGGGCCACGTCGAGCAGGCTGGCGCGCGTGTAGCGGCGGCGGTGATGGTTGACGACGTCGTGGCTGCTCCACAGCGAGGGGTAGGCCGGCACGGTGACCAGCAGCCGCCCGCCCGGACGGATCACCCTGCGCAGCTCACGCAGCGTCTGCAGGTCGTTGTCGAGGTGCTCGATCACGTCCAGGCAGACCGCGAAGTCGAAGCTGTCGTCATCGAACGGGAGCTCCTCGACCGAGCCCTCGACCACGTCGCCGACGCCGCGCGAGCGGGCCACGGCGACGCTCGCCGGCGACAGCTCGACCCCGGTCACCTCGCCGAGGCGGGCCAGCTCGACCATGTTGCGTCCGCTGCCGCAGCCCGCGTCGAGGATCTGCGCGCCCGGGCGGCAGGCCGAGCGTGTCGATCAGGCGGTTGAGGACGCGGCGGCGGCCGCGATACCACCAGTGGTCGTCCTCGACCTGGTGCGTCTGGAGCTCGTATTCAGTGTCCATCTCAAGGAAAGGAGGCCGTCGGCGCGTGCGCCGCGCCCGGCGTCTCGCCCACGGCGCGCGAGCCCGGAATCCCGCGGTAGCGGTCGTGGCGAGCGCGACACGATAGTGAGCCGCGCACGCACACGCTGCCCTCCCGGCGAGCGGCGACGTCGCGAGATGCTAGTGGAGCTTGACGGTCGTCGTCACGACGACCTGCTGTCCGGCGATGTTGCTGGCCACGAGCCGGACGGTGAGCGTCAGCGACTTCGTGCGCTTGAGCTTCGCGGCCGCCGACTTGGAGAAGGTGATGGCGATGCCGTCGTTGCCGGCCTTGGTCGTCTCGAGCAGCGCGGTGCCGATCTCAACCGGATTGGCCAGGCCGGCGACGGTCACACCCTTGACCACCGGAGTCTTGATGCCCAGCTTCTTGGCCGTACGGGCGTCGAGCAGCACCTGGAAGTGCCCGGCGACGCGTTCGGTCACCGAGTAGTGCACGAGCAGGCCGCTCTTCAGCGCCTTGCTGACCGAGCTGACCACGATCGACTGGCTGATCTTCGGCGGCACGATCGCGGGAGCTGCGGCGGTCGTGGCAGTGGTGGTGGTCGTCGTCGAGGAGGTGGTGCTCGAGGAGCTCGCGCTGGCGGAGCCGCCGCTGGACGATCCGCCCGAGGAGCTGCCGGTCGGGACGGCGCCGAGGACCTTGACCGCCTGCGTGACGCTCTGGGTGTTTCCGCCGTAGTCGGTGACCGTGAGCGTCACCGGGTAGGTGCCCGGCGTCGAGAAGGCGTGGAACGCGCTCGGGTCACAGGGCACCCCGGGGTTGTCGGTCACCGGCGTCGGCGAGACGCCCCCGGTGGTGCAGGTGATGACCGCGGCCGGGCTGCCGTCGTTGAAGTTCCACTGGTACTCCTGGACTCCCATCGTGGCGATCGTCGGGCTCGGGTCGAAGCCGATGAGCTGGTTGGGATCGACCGTGGCCGCCGCGGCAAATCGCGGCAGCAGCTGGCCATAGGGGACGCACGACCCGGCCGAGCCACCGTTCGGCATCAGCTGGTTGAACTCGGCCTGCAGGTAATAGGTGTCCCCGTCTGAGAACGTCACGTTGATCGCGTCGAAGATCGGCTGGTTGGTCAGGCCCCCGGCGAGCGGAAGCGCGGCCGGGGTGAAGCCTGCCTTGATCCACCAGGCGGCGGGGTCGGCCCCGGGCGCCAGGCCGGTGGCCTCGCACTTGTCGGGCGACTCCTCGCCGTTGCCGTCGAACCACCCGTTGAGGTTGGGGTCGGTGATGATCCCGTTGAGCTCGTGGCTCATCACGTTGATGAGCACGTCGGCGTAGTCGACCTCGATGTTGTTCTCGGTCGACAGGATCGGCTGCGTGATCGTCGCAGTGTCGTTGCCGTTGGGCAGGTTGAGGTTGGACTGTCCGTCGGGCTGGCAGTCCTTGAGCGCGGTGATCACGGCGGCGGGCGGCGGATCGAAGAGCGTGTCGCTGTTGGGGATCGAGCCGAACGGCCAGGGGATCTGGCCGTAGATGATCTCGTTGCTGCCCGAACCGATGACCGAGTGATAGCCGCAGTAGCCGCCGGTCACGACCTGCTGGCGAGGTGTTCGAGCGATTGGCCACGTCCGAGCATTCGTTGCGGCTCGCGGTCCAGGCAGGTGGTCACGCCCGGCGGGGTCATGAACAGGTAGACGTTGCCCGGGTCCGGTGGGCAGTCCGTTACTCGGCGATGTAGGTCTGCAGCTGGCTCTGGATCTGGCGCGTCGGTCAGGCACGTGGTGGTCGGCTAGGTGACGTCGGGGTCGCTGCAGCCGGACGGCGGCAGCTGGTTGATCTGGTCGGTGTATGCACCGTCGAACTGCATCTCATAGCCGCCGTCGTGCCGGGCGTCGTTGCCCGCGTGGGGGATACCGTGCCGTAGTACTGCCCGTCGAGGGCGAACGGGTTGTCGAGCGTGTTGCTGTCCGGTCGTCGAGTCCTGCAGGAACTGGGCCTCCAGCAGCTTCGTCGACTGCGGGTAGTTGATCGGCCAGTTCGGACGGCGGTTCGCGGAGCCGGATCCCAGTAGATGAGATAGACGTGCGTGGCGCCGAGCACCGGCCCGCGCGTGAGGTTCGCGATCGGGCCGCTGGATCTTCGTCGCGCCGGTCGAGTGGCCGCCCATCATCGGCATCACCGCCCACTGCGGGTCGTCGCGCCCGGTGTTCACCGGGCACGACGAGGGGTGTTGCGGGGCCGGACGAGGTCGGCGTCGGGATGAGCACGGCGCTGGCCGAGGTGCCCCGAGCGCAAGCGCGAGCAGGCGCGCCACGGGAGCGCGCACAGCGCGCGCCGGAGCAGTCTGCGGCACAGCGGGGTCACGGCGCCCATATCGGCATTCCGAGCGGTCGCCTTTACCGCCAGGCACCCCGGGCGGACGCTGCGCTGAGCGGCGGCCCGCCGTCCAGGCGGCCCGCGGCGCGACGGCGCTTTTCGTCCCTCGCCGCCGGCCGCCCCCGCCCCCTTCAGCGCAACTTCGGCCGCCAGCGCAGCAGCATGGCGTAGGCCGGACGCGGCTGCCCGTGCACGTCGAGCAGCGCCGTGTCCCAGCCGACCTTGCGCCGGCCGTAGGGCAGGCCCAGCCACTGGTAGTAGTACACGCGGCGGATGCGCGTGCGGAAGGCGAGCGCGTCGCGCACCACCCACTCCGCCGCGACCGCCTGGCGGCGAGGTTCCACGGGAACTGCACGCTGAACTTCGCGAACGCCCCCTCCTCGGTCAGCCACACCGGCCCGTCGGGTGACGGCGCAAGAACGAGGCACAGGCTCCTGGTGGTGAAGAAGTTCGGATCGGCATAGTCGTGGACCGCCCACACGGCCGGCGGGCCGCCGTAGGCGCGCTCCCAGGCCGCGATCCAGCGGTCCTCGACGGTGGGTCCGCCCTCGAGCACGATCGACAGCGGCAGGATCAGGCAGCGCGGGCAGGCGCGCCGCATCAGCGTGCGCGTAGCGGGCGGCGCGGGCCGGGTCGCGGTACGTCGCGCGCTGTCCCGGGTTGTTGGCCTCGTTCCACGTCTCCCACGCCTCCATGCGCGGCCAGCGCGCCAGCGCGACGGGAACGCGTGCGCAAACTGCGCGTCGTCGGGGATGCGCGCGGTCTCCACCTGGCCGAAGCTCAGCAGCGGGCGGATGCCCGCGGCGCGGGCGCCCCGGTACCACGCATCGACGAGGTTGCGCTCGCGGCTCGGGTCGCAGCGCGACGTTCCAGTCGGCGACGAAGCGCGTGGCCTGCACGTGCAGGCGCCGGAACAGCGGGCTGGCGAACATCTGCGGATCGGCCTGGTCGCTGAGGCCGAACACCTGGCGGGCCCGGGGCGGGCCGCTTGCCGCGGTCCGGGCGCTTGGCTTGGGCGGCGTGCGATCGCGCCGGAGCGGCGGCCACCGCGCGTGTGGCGGTCGCGACGCCGACGGCGCCGGCCAGCGCGAGGACCGCAGCGAGCACCAGCAGCGCGGGCCGGGCGGTCATTCGTTGGTGGCCGACGCGCGTTGTGGGGGAGCGGTGGTCGCCCGGCCTCGGGTCCCGGCGACGGTTCTGTCAGATCGCCGGCAGGGCCGGATCCTACCGTCGCCCGCGGCGCCCGGTCGCCCACCGCGGGGCGGGGAGGCGTCACGCCGACGGCGGCCGGCGCGTGCCGCGCGCGAGCCCGCTCGGCCCGCGGCACGGACCCAGCCGGGGCGCCCCATGGCGTCGACGATTTCGATGACGCGGCAGATGAGGCTCAGACGTGTGGGACCGGCGATGGTTGCGGCGATGGCCGCGGGGCGGGTCGCGCGTGGCGACCCGCCCGAGTCCCGCACCCGCCTACGAGGAGGGCACGTGCGCGTCGGCGCGGCTCGACGAGCAGCGAGATACAGGTGGGTCTCCTGCGTGGCCGGGAACGGCTTGCTGATCCCGAGCGCCTCGAGCTCGACCTGGTCGAGTTCTTGGCGAAGCCGAACACGTCCAGGTAGAACGGGATGTGCACGCCCTGGGCCGAGCGCGCTGACGATGAAGCGGATGCCGAATCCGCCGTCGGTGCCGGCCGTGGAGTCGGCAGCGTGGTGATCGTGCCCGAGTTGAAGGTCACGCCCGGCTGCTGGACTTGCTCAGCTCGGTGCTCAGCGACGTGCTCAGGCAGGTGTGGCCCTTGGCCGAGGTGAGCGCCTTGAGGTTCTGCTGGACGTCGGCGGAGCTCGGCAGCACCGCCACGTTGGAGCTCGTCTGCGCTGGTCAGGCCGCTGCCGGCACTGAACTTCGGCGAGTTGATGTCGACGATCTCCTTGCTCGGGGTCACGCCGCCCGCGCAGGCGGCCAGCTGTCGCGCCGCTCGCCTTGTCGCTGGCCGTGACCGGATTGGCGCTCGAGGTGTAGCCGGGCAGGTCGGCGCGAGGTCAGGTTGATCTGGCCGGCGAGCGTCGTGGCCTGGCTCACGCTCAGCGCCGACGAGCTGCTCGACGAGCTCGACGAGCCGCCGCAGGCGGCGAGCGCGACGGCAGAGCACAGGATGCCGGCGGCGAGAGCGGAACGACGGCGCTTCATGGGCATCCCCCCTGAGGGTTGGCGTGAGCGATAGCGGCTTCCGAACGAAACCGCAGTGGATGCTCTTCGTCGCCGCGGACGCGTCCCCTGCCGGCGTCCACCTCGCCGCGCGCGGCCCCCGCGGTGCCGGCATGCGATGACCCTCCGCCCGCGCGACGGTTCGGAGACTGCCAGGTTCGCTCAATCGCCTCGGCCATACGTCCAGCGTCGCCGCGCGCGGGCGACGCCCGCGGGTGTCGTTCGCGTCGACTCACTCGGCATGGCCCCCCATGCAGCGTCGGCCGCTGCGCACTCCTCGGCGTCCGCCGGCGGCGACGCCGGGCGGACCGGACAAGCGCCGCGCGCACAAGGCTCGCCGAGGCGACCAAGCACAAGAGCAGACGCACGCCAAGCGCCACGAAGCACAAGAAGAAGGTCAAGGCGCACGGCAAGAAGCGCCGCCACGTCGTCAAGAAGAAGGCGCATCACGCGGCGAGCGTCAGCGCGCCGGCGAAGACGCCGGGCGTGCCGGCGCCGGGCCCCGCCGCCGTACATGCCGCCGGCGGGCAATGCCCCTGCTCCCAGCCTTCAGCGAGCCGACGACGGTCGCCGCCGTGCGCCGGCTGTTGTGGCGGGCCGGCTTCGGGCCGACGCCCGGCCAGGCCGAGGCGCTCGGCGGGCAGCCGCTGCAGCAGGTCGGTCTACGGCCTGACGCGCCCGTCCGGGGCGGCGACGCTGACGGGCCCCGACCCGGTGGACTCGAGCGGCAATCCGCTGGCACCCGCCGACGCCTGGGGCGACGATCACTGCTGGTGGCTGGATCGCATGATCCGCTCCGACCAGCAACTGGTCGAGCGGATGACGTTCATCTGGCACGACTGGTTCGCCACCTCGAACGACGGCGTCGACGACCAGCAGCAGATGCTCGACCAGAACAACCTGTTCCGGGCCAACGCGCTCGGCAACTTCCACGACCTGTTCCTCGCGGTCACCAGCGACCCGGCGATGCTCATCTGGCTCGACGGCGTGGACAACAACCAGTGGGACCCGAACGAGAACTACGCGCGCGAGATGATGGAGCTGTTCTCGCTCGGCGCCGACCGCGGGCGCCTACACCGAGGACGACGTGCGCGAGATGGCCCGCACGCTGACCGGCTGGCGCTGTGACTGGGTCGACGGGGTCGGCAACACGAACTTCCGCTTCGACCCGACCTACCACGACCAGACGAACAAGACGGTCTACGGCCAGACCGGCAACTTCGACTACACCGACGCGGTGCGGCTGTGCGTCAGCCATCCGCTGCACCCGTCGTTCTTCGTCACCAAGCTGTGGGGCTACTTCATCCCCACGCCGCCCGACGCGCACGACGCTCGCCTCGCTGGAGGGGCTGTACACGGGCTCGGGGTACGGCATCGCGCCGGTGGTCGAGGCGATCCTGCAGCACCCCGACTTCTACGACGGGTCCCGAGCTGGTCACGCCGCCGGTCGTCTACAACGCCGGGCTGCTGCGCGGCGATCGGCCGCTACATCGACACCACCGACTGGGCCTGGCTGAGCGACGGCGCCGGACAGCAGCTGTTCTACCCGCCGAACGTCTCGGGCTGGGACTTCACCCGCTGGCTCGACACGAGCACCTGCAAGGCGCGCTGGGACCTGGCCAACTACGTCACCGGCGAACAGCTACGTCAACCCGTGGCCGGACGGCGGGTCGACCTACGACGCCGACCGAGACCGCGTCGGCGGCGCTGACGAGCGCGATGGCCTACTGGGGCAACCCGCAACCTCGCCGCCGACTCCGAGCAGTGCCTCGCCGCCTTCGCCGACGTCCTGCCTGACGCCCTACACGGCGGACTGGGAGCAGTCGCCCTACCGGGCGATCCGCCAGAACGCGCTGCGGATGCTGATCGCCACCTCCCCCGACATGCAGGTGAGCTGAATACGAGATGCCCAATCGCTGCTCCTGTCGTGACTTCACCCGCTCGCAGCTGCTGCGCCGCGGCATCGCCGCGCCCCGGCCAGGGGCTGCCGGCGATCGAGCCGGGCATGCCGCTGCCGGCCGGCACCGGCCTGAGCCGCCGCAGCTTCCTGCTGCGCTCCACCGGCGCGATGCTGTCGGTCTACGGCGCCTCGATGCTCGGGACCGCGCGCCTTCGCAGGAGGGCATCGCCGAGGCGGCGGCCGCCGCGCCCAGCCAGCCGGTGCTCGTGTCGATCTTCATGCAGGGCGGCTGGGACGCGCTGTCGGTGCTCGCGCCCGATCGGCGACCCGCTGTACTCGCCAGCTGCGCCCGACCGTCGACCTGGCGCCGGGCAGCGGCCCGACCTTCACCGAGGACGACCGCCTGATGTGGAACCCCGGCGCCGGCGGGCCTGGCCACGCTGCATGGCGAGGGCAAGGTCACCACGTTCCCGGCCATCGGCTACGACCCGCCCGACGAGAGCCACTTCACCAGCCGCCACTACTGGGAGGTCGGCCAGCTCGACGCGCAGCTGAACACCGGCTGGATGGGCCGCTTCCTCGACGTCACCGGCAGCCCGAACAACCCGCTGCAGGGCCTGTCGCTGGACAGCTCGCTGTCCCCGGCCCTGGCGACCGCCAGCAGTGCCGGTCGCCGCGGTGTACCTCGCCCGCCGACTACACGCTGTCGGCCAACGGCGTCGGCTGGCCCGATCGACGGCGCCGACGCAGGCGACCTTCGGCCAGCTCGGCAGCCTGTCGGCGCCGTCGCCCGCCTACGCCCAGGCCCGCGCCGCGTCGCTCGAACACCAGCCTCGTGCTCAACCAGATGGCTCCGCTGCGTCAGCCCGGACGGCACGCCGAACTACAACTCGCCCGTCACCTATCCGACGGCCGGCGGGGACTTCCCCGGCCAGCTCGCGGCGCTGGCGGCGATGCTGGCGGCCGGCCTGCCGATCACCTGCGCCTCGCTGACGAGCCCCGACTCCTTCGACACGCACTCCGACGAGGCCACCGACGCTGGCCACCGACCTGGGCGACACGATCCCCGCGGTGCTGGCCTTCCAGCGCGATCTCGAGGCGCGCGGGATGGCCGACCGCGTTCTCATCCAGCTGTGGTCGGAGTTCGGCCGCCGCCCGCAGGACAACGGCTCGGGCACCGACCACGGCGCGGCGGGGTGTGCTTCCTGATCGGCACGCAGGCGTCCGGCGTGATGGTCGGCGAGTTCCCGGGCCTGTCCTCGCTGGACGTCAACGACAACCTCGTCAACACCTCGGACTTCCGGGCGATGTACTGCTCGCTGCTGGAGCAGTGGTTCTCCACCGACGCCTCGCAGGTCCTGCCCGACGCCGCCAACTACGCCCGCCCGACGCTGCTGAAATCGTGACCCGTCGCGGCGCAGCCGTCGCGCTGGCGGCGCTGGTGGCGATCGTGCTCGCCGGCGCGACGTTCGCGCTCGCCGCCGCCCGCCGGCCGGCGCCGCCGGCCGCCGGCTCGCATTCGCGACGGGGTACGGCGACCCGCGCACGTGCGCGGCGCCGCGCGCACGCGGTCGCGCGTTGCCATCGCACGCGCGCCCACCGCTGCCCCGTGGCGCGGCCGGGCAAGCCGGCGCCCGGCGCCCCGCGTCACGCCGGCGCGCCGGCGCCCGTGCCCCCGCGTCACGCCGGCGCGCCGGCGCCCGCCACCGCGACGTCCACCACGTCGAGCACGACGGCTGCGCCGCCCGCCACGGTGACGACGAGCACGTCGACCGGCACCACCGCCGTTTCGTCCCCACCACCGGCGGCGGTGAGCACGACGGTGACGAGCACCACCGCGACGTCGAGCACCGTGGCGCCCGCCCGGCTGCAGGTGGTCGCCAGGGAGTACAGCTACACGCTCTCGCGCCAGACGGTTCCCGCCGGCCCGGTGATCATCGAGTTCGTCAACGCCGGCCAGGACCCGCACAACCTCAACGCCGTGCCGGCCGGCGGGGGCGACACCGCGGCGGCGTTCGGTCTGACGCAGCCCGGCACGCACGCCGATCAGGAGTTCACCTTCGCGCCGGGTACCTACACCCTGTTCTGCTCGCTGCCCAACCACGCGGCGATGGGCATGATGGCCACGCTGACCGTCGACTGAGCGGCGACGGCCCTAGGCGGCCGTCGGGGCGCGCACCACGCGATCGCGACCGCTGCGCTTGGCCTGCAGCAGCGCCGCGTCGGCCCGGTCGAAGGCCGCCTGGTAGTCGAACGGCACGCCGGGTGGGCTGTCGGCCACGCCGAAGGACATCGTCACCGCGTGCCCTTCGACGGGCGCGTCGCCGACGGCGCGGCGCAGGCGCTCGGCCACCGCGGCGGCCTCGTCGCCGTCCACGCCGGGCAGCAGCACCATGAACTCCTCGCCGCCGAGGCGGTAGACGGACTCGAAGGTGCGCAGGCTCGCGCGCAGCCGCAGCGGCGAGCTGCGCGAGCACGCGATCGCCGACGGCGTGGCCGTGGCCATCGTTGATCGCCTTGAACGCATCGACGTCGCCGAGCACGATCGCCACCTGCCGCCCGTTGAGCGCCGATTGTGCCTCGAGCTCGCTCGGCCCGGGCGCCCAGCGCGACGCGGTTGAGCGTGCCGGTCAGCTGGTCGACGGTGGCCACGCTGCGGTACCCGAGCGCCGAGCGCCCGAGCGTGAGACCCATCAGGCCGCTCGCCGGCGAGCAGCACGAGCGGGAAGCCGAGGATCGCCGCGTTGTCGCGCACGGCGGCCGCGTCGAGGTCGACGGCGACCGCGGTCATCAGCAGTGCGGTGGCCGCCAGCCCCAGCGCGACCGCGCGCGGCGGGAACACCGCCGCCGTCCCGGGGACGAGGAGCACGAACAGCGGCAGCGCGAACAGCGGCGCACCGTGGCTGAGCGCGAAGCCGAGCGCGATGCTCGTCTGCAGGGCCAGCCAGGCCGAGCGCGAGGGGGTACTCGGGCCGGCGGAAGCGGTCGATGTGGTGGGCGATCCACTGGAAGTTGGCCGCGCCCGGCGATCGGCGGGCCCAGCACCGCCCAGCCGAACCAGGGCCCGGACGCCGCGACCGCCGGCGAAGGCCGCGATGTTGCCCCGACCAGCAGCGGTCGCATGCGCGCGCCGAGCTCGAGCATGTGCTCGCGCTCGAGCGCGTCGCCGATCAGCCAGCTGCGCGCGTCGGGGTCGCCGGCGGGCGCCAGCTCCGTCCAGCCCGGCGGCGCCGGCGGCGGGCGTGACCTGCTGGGCGCCGGCGTCGCGACGCAGATCGGCCCGGCGCCGGCGCGCCGCGACGGCCCGCTCGGCGGACGCCGGTCGCACCGGACGCCGTGTCGATCCGCACGCGCGTCACGCCCGGCGTGCCTTGGCGGCGTACAGCGCCGCGTCGGCGCGCGCGAACGTGGCGTCGAAGTCGAAGCCGCTCGCCGAGGCTCGGCACGGCCACCCCGATCGACACGGTCACCGCCAGGCCGTCGATCGGCGCGGCCCGCACCGCGTCGCGCATCCGCTCGGCGACGGCCCGGGCGCTGGCGATGTCGTAGCCGGCGAGCAGCGCCACGAATTCCTCGCCGCCGAAGCGGTAGATCGAGTCGAACGGGGCCAGGCACTCGCGCAGGCGCCGGGCGACCTCGAGCAGCACGGCGTCGCCGGTGACGTGCCCGTGCTCGTCGTTGACCGCCTTGAGGTGGTCGACGTCGATCGCCACCACGGCCACGCGCTCGCCGGTGGCCGCCGCCTGGTGCGCCAGCTCACTGATCCGCGGCTCCAGCGCGAAGCGGTTGGGCAGCCCGGTGAGGTGGTCGGTCGCGGCGATCCGCCGCGAGGCGACGTCCAGCGAGCCCGCGACGGCCGCCGACATCGAGACGACGACGAGCACGATGATCGGGAGCAGCGAGCACCGGGCGGCGTCGACAGCACCTCGTGGGTGTCGAGCCCCAAGCCGAGCGCGGCGATCACGATCGCCGTGACCGCGGTGATCATCGCGCCCACGCGCACGGGGAACACCGCGCCGGCCAGCGTCATCGGGATCACCGGGACGATGAGCAGATAGCCGAGGGGTCCGTGGGCGAGCGCCATGGCGCCGGCCGCGGCCAGCTGCCCCAGCGCCCACACCTCGATGAGCGCGCGCTCGGGGTAGCGGTAGCGCGCGATGCGCAGCGAGACGATCGCGAACACGACGATCGCGATCGCCGGTGGCACCAGCGCCGCCCAGCCGATCGTGGCGCTGGCGGTGATTCCGGTGAGGACCCCCAGCGTGAACACCGCGAGCTGGGCCGGGCGCATGCGCGCCTGCATGTCCAGCAACCGCGTTCGCTCGGCCCCGTTTCGGCACATGAAGGAGGCGACCGAGGAGGCGACCGACACCGATCAGTATCGAACGTCGCGCCGGGCGGCTTGAGCGCTGCATTCGCATCCGCGTCGCGGTCACCCGCGACGCGCGACGCTCACAGCCGCTCGTGCAGCCAGCGACCGGCGCGCAACAGCGCCGCGTCGCTCTCGACCGGGCCGATCAGCTGCACGCCGACCGGCAGCCCGTCCGGTGTCCACGCCAGTGGGACGGCGAGACAAGGAAACCCGAGCAACGTCCACGGGTCGGCACGGCAGGGGATCGCCGGTGTACTGCAGCCCGAGCGGGGGGACTCCGAGCGCGCTCGGGGTCAGCACGGCGTCGAGGCCCTCCAGCCGGACCGTCCACCGCCACCGCCACTCGTCGGCGGCGAGGAGGGCGGCCCGGTGCTGCTCGGGCGTGATGGCCCGGCTCGCCTCGATGTACTCACGCAGCTCGTCGCTGAATCCGCCGCGATCGCGCTGCAGGTCGGGGAGCAGCGCGGCCGCGGTCTCGCGGCGCTGAATCACCTGCTGAGCCTCCGCCAGCGTGTCGAACGAGCTCGTGTCGACCTCGGTGACCGGTACCCCGAGGTCCGCGAGCCGGCCCAGGAGCGTCTCGATCGCCTCACGCGCCGCCGGCTCGAGCAGTGCCCACGGCGCGCGGGCGAAGCCGACTCGCGGGGGGCGGGGAAGTTCATCCAGCGCGCCGGTCAGGTCGAGCGGGCGTCCCGACCGCAGGGTCGGCTGGCCGGCCACCGGGGTGGTCAGCGTCTCGGTGAGGATGGCCACGTCGGCCACGCTGCGTGCGAGCACCCCGCAGGTGTCGAGCGTCGCGCTGGTGACCAGGGTGCCGGCGGTGGAGATCGCGCCGTGTGTCGGCTTGAAGCCGACGATCCCGCAGTAGGACGCGGGGCGCACGATCGATCCGGCCGTCTGGGTTCCGGTCGCCACCGGCACCATGCCGGCGGCGACGGCCGCCGCCGATCCGCTCGACGAGCCGCCCGGGGTACGGAGCGGGTCGATCGGATTGCGGGTGTCGGCCGGGTGCATGCACGCGAACTCGGCCGTCTTGGCCTTGCCGATCACCACCGCCCCGGCGCGCCGCAGGAGCGCGACCGCGTGCGCGTCGACGCTCCGGCCGGTGATCGCGGTACAGGGGCGAGCCGTAGCGGGTGGGGAGGTCGGCGGTGTCGAAGATGTCCTTGACCGCGATCGGCAGTCCCCGCAGCGGCAGGCGCGCGGCCTCGGACTCGGCGAGGCGGTCGAGCGCCGTCGCGCGGGCCCGGGCCGCGTCGACCGCCACCGGCTCCCACGCGTGCAGCCCGCCGTCGAGCGCCTCGATCGCGGCCAGGCACGACTCCGCCGCCTCCAGGCAGGACAGCTCGCGCGCACGCAGCGCGCGCAGCAACTGCTCCGCGGTGGGCGCGGTGGGCATCGACAGCGCATCCTGACAGCGGCGGCCGGCGCTCGTCCCGGCGGGAGGACCGACCCGCTGACGGGCAGGCCGTATTATCGGCGCGCAAGGCACGGCCAGGCGGGTGATTGGCGTCCCGCGTACAGCGCTCCGTCCGGCGGCACATGTGGCGTGCGCCGCCGGTGGAGACCCGAACAGCGGAGGACAACATGAAGGTGATCGGCGCGGGTCTTCCCCGCACGGCGACGAGCACGCAGATGATCGCGCTCGAGATGCTGGGCTTCGGGCCCTGCTACCACATGCGTAACGTGCTTGCCGACCTGGAGGCGGGCGTGCCCCCGTGGGAGCAGGCCATGGCCGGCAACCCCGATTGGGAGGGCATCTTCGGCGACGCGCAATCGTGCTGCGACTGGCCGTCGGCGGCGTTCGCCAAGGAGCTGGCCGAGTACTACCCCGAGGCCAAGGTCGTGCTCACCGTCCGCGAGCCCGAAGGCTGGGTGCGCAGCATGCGCGAAACCGTGTGGGCGATCTACTACGGCGACTCGGTCATGCACCACGTCTGCGACGCCCGCTACGAGATCGACCCACAGTGGCGCAGCTTCATCGACCTGATGATCCCGATGCTGTGGACGGGCGACGCCGCCCTGTCGGGCGACACGTTCAGCGACGAGGGCTTCATCGACCTGTTCAACCGCTACACCGAGCGGATCAGGGCGGACATCCCGGCCGACCGTCTGCTCGTCTGGAATCCGGCCGACGGCTGGGAGCCGCTGTGCGCCTTCCTCGAGGTCGACGTGCCCGACGAGCCGCTGCCGCGCGTCAACGACACGTCGGCGTTCAAGGAGGGCATCATCGGCGGCGCGATCGGCGTCATCAACGAGTGGTGGGACCAGCGCGAGCCGCCCAGCGGCCAGCTGCACGGGGGCGATCGCACGCAGGCGCCGGCGAGCTGAGTCGCCGGTCCGCCCGGCGCTCAATCGCCGAGCGCGACCGCCAGCCGCCGGGTCCCCTCGCGCAGCTCGTCCGTCGAGGCCGTCGCCGCGTAGGACAGCCGCAGGTAGGCGGCCGGCGGCTCGGCGGCGAAGAACGGCCGCCCGGGGTTGACCAGCACGCCTGCGCCCCGCGCGCCGCGCGGCGAGATCGAGGTCGTCGATCCCGGGCGGCAGCTCCACCCAGACGTTGAGGCCGCCGGCCGGTCGCCGCGGGATGGTGAGCGCCGCACAGCGGGTGGCCAGCTCGTGGCAGAGCACGTCGCGGCGGTCCGCCAGTGCGGCCGACAGCGCGCGTAGGTGCGCGCGGCCAGGCCGGCGCGCTGACGAGCTCGAGCGCGGCCTCCTGCAGCATGCGCGACACGAAGAACGAGTCGACGACGTGCAGCCCCCGCAGGCGTTCGGCGATCGGTCCGCGCGCGATCATCGGCCCCGACGCGCAGGTTCGGCGAGGTCGGCTTGGTCAACGAGGCGACGTGGATGACATGTCCGTCCTCGTCGTCGGCGAACAGCGGTGGCGGCGCCGGGCGGCCATGTGCGAGCAGGCGCGCGTAGTCGTCCTCGATCACGAACGCGCCCGCCGCGCGCGCGACCGCGATGACCTCGCGGCGGCGCTCGGCCGCGAGCACCGCGCCGGTGGGGTTCTGAAACGTCGGCTGGCAGTAGAACACCCGCGCGCCGGTCTGCGCGAACGCGTCGGCCAGCAGGTCGGGCCGTACGCCGTCGCGGTCCACCGGCACCGGCACCGGCCGCACACGCGCGCCCCGCGCGATCGCGATCGCGCCGATGTAGGTCGGCGACTCCACGAGCATCGCGGTGCCCGCCGGGGCGATCGCGCGCAGCGTGGTCGATAGCGCGCTCTGGCCGCCGTCGGTGACGAGCACGTCCTCGGCGGTGACGGCCGCTCCGACCGCCCGCGCGAACCATGCGCGCAGCGCGCCGAGCCCGCCGAGCGGCGGCCGTTCGGCGGCGTCCGGCCGCCGCGCCGCGCGCGCGACCGCGGCGGCGAGCGCGCGGCCGGGCAGCAGCGACGGGTGCGGGTAGCCGCCGTTGAGCGTGATCGCGCCGGGCAGCGGGCGTCTGCAGCAGGTAGTCGATGCTCGTCGCGTCGACGGTGCGCGTCGCCGAGCGCGGCTGTCTGCCAGGACAGATCGACTGGCGGTCGCGGGGGCCGGCGCGCGCCGCTCGGCCACGTAGGTGCCGCTGCCTGGCCGAGTGACGACGACGCCCTCGGCGGCGAGCTCGGCCAGCGCGCGCGACACGGTGACCGGGCTGACCCGGTGGCTGCCCGATCAGCTCCCGGGTCGACGGCAGCCGCTCGCCGGGAGACATCCGCCCGCGCGCGCTCGCGCAGGGCTGAAGCCGCGAGCTGGTCAGTACTGCTATCCTGAGCCATGACGGAACAAGGATAGCGCTACTGCCGGCTGGGCGGGTACCGCTCCCGGCGCTGGGGTGGGCGGCGCTCGGCGTGCTTGCCTTCTCGGGAACGTTCCCGGCGACCTCGTTCGCGCTGCGCGGCTTCGATCCATACCGTCGTCGGCGCCGGTCGCTCCGTCATCGGCGCTCTCGCCGCGGCGCTGACTCTGCTGGCGCTGCGCGCGCCGCTGCCCTCGCGCGACCAGCTGCCGGCCCTGGCCGTCGGTCGCCGCCGGCTGCGGCATCGGCTTCGGCCTGCTCGAGCGCGGTCGCCCTGAGTCACACGACCTCCACCCACGCCGCCGTGGTGACCGGCCTGCTTCCGGTGGCCACCGCGATCGTCGCCGTCGTTCGCGGAGGGGAGCGTCCCCGCCCGCTGTTCTGGCTGGCCTGCCTGACCGGCAGCGCCGCCGTCGTGGCCTACGCGCTGTCGCGCGGCGCCGGCCGCCCGCAGGGCGGCGACGTGCTGCTGCTGCTCGCCCTCGTCGCCGCCGCGTTCGGCTACGCCGAGGGCGGGCGCCTGGCGCGCACGATGCCGGGCTGGCAGGTGATCGCCTGGGGCCTCGTCGCTCGCGCTCCCGCTGTCGCTGCCGGTGACGATCCTCGCCCTGCACGCGCACCGCGCCGCACCCGGGGGCCGACGCGCTGGCCGGGCTGGCCTATGTCTCGCTCGTCTCGGTCTTCCTCGGCTTCTTCGCCTGGTACCGCGGCCTGGCCCGCGCCGGCGTCGCGCGCGCCAGCCAGGTTCAGCTCGGCCCAGCCCCTGCTGACCATCGCGTGGTCGGCCCTGCTGCTCCACGAGCACGCCGACGCGGCGGCGCTGGTCACCGCCGTCGTCGTCATCGCCTGTGTCGTCGTGACCCAGCGCTCGCGCGCGAGGCCGGCGTCGGGGGTGGAGGGCGTCGCGGTGACGGCGGTGGCGGGCGGGGCGCGTCTGCCGGTTGCGGGTGGGGCGCGTCCGCCGATGGCGGGTGGGGTGCGTCCGCACGTTGCGGGTAGGGCGCGTCCGCCGATGGCGGGTGGGGCGCCGGTCGACCCGACACCGGCCGCCGCCTCGCTGCCCAACCCCGGTGCTACCGAGCGCACGCGGGTGCGCCGGCGCGCCGAGCGCGCGCTGACGACCCGCGACGCGCTGCACGAGGTGCTCGACGCCGGCCTCGTCGCGCACGTCTCGTTCGTGGCCGACGGCGAGAGCGTGCTGCTGCCCCTGGCCTACGCGCGCCGCGGCGAGGAGATCCTCCTGCACGGCTCACGTCACAGCCGCCTGCTCAACGGGCTCGCCGGCGGAGCGCCCCTGTGCGCGGTCGTGACCATCATCGACGGGCTCGTCCTCGGCGCGACGGCCTTCTCGCACTCGATGAACTACCGCAGCGCGGTCATCTACGGCCGGGGCCACGAGATCTCCGATCGCCGCAGCCAAGGCCGAGGCGCTGGACCATTTCGTGGACTTCCTCGTCCCCGGCCGCAGCGCCGAGCTGCCCGCCCACAGCGCGGGCGAGCTCGACGCGACGCTCGTGCTGGCGGTCCCGCTGGACGAGACGTCGGTGAAATGCCGCCAGGGTCCCCCGCGCGCCCTCCCGCACCGCGACGGCGCGGCGCCATGGACGGGAGTCGTCCCGATCGAGCTCGACGCGCCGGGCGCCGATCCCGGGGTAGCTAGCCGCGGCGGCGGCGCGGCGCGCGCCGCCGCGGGAGGTGCGGTCGCCGATCGCCGTCTCGGCGGTTGAAGGTGGGCACGTGGGCGAGGGGGGTGAGTTGTTGGTCTGTGGGCGGGAAAGTCACCACACGTTTGCGGCGCTACCCGCGCCGCCGCGACCGACGCAGCCTCGCCGCCCGCGCTCTCGCGCGGACCCGCGCTCCCGCGCCCACCCGGGCCCGCCCCGCCCCGCGTCGCGCCGCGTCGGTGCGGCGCTGGCGCGAGCGTGACCAGGGCGGCGCTGGCCGGCGTCACCGTCAGCGTGATCGTCCCGCCGCGCGCCCGCACGAGTGGGAGTCGGTGCGGCGCCGACCAGCTGCCGTTCGCGCGCACGGCGGCGCCGCCGAGGGTCACGCCGCTGAGCGCGCTCGGGGACGGCGCGGTGAGGGCGAGGATGCGCCCGGCGGTGAAGCGGGTGCCGACGCTCACGCGCAGCCGCGTCAAGCCCGTCCCCACGGCCGCGTCGTCGATGACCACGAGGTGGACCGCGTCGCCCCGGGCGAGCAGGGCGGCGACGTCGACGTCGGGCCGGGCCGGGGTCACGTGGACCCCGAGCGGTCGGTCACCGACGAGGAAGCGCGACAGGAGCAGCGCGTACCACTCGGGCTGGGGGCTGAGCAGGCCGCTGGCCAGCCGGGCGGACGTGCGCGCGCAGATCGGCGTGTAGGTGTTGCAGTGCAGGGGGTTGCCCTCGAAGTTGATGCCCGCGATCCCCGTCGTCATGGCGCGGACCGAGATGTCGAGGGCCCACAGTGCGGAGGCGAAGGTGTCGCTGACGCCGGGCCGTCCGCCGCAGGACACGCTGCCGGTCTCGTCGAGGCGGAAGGGGATGCGGGCGGCGTCGGCAAGCGACTGGTAGCGGTCGAGCGCCGCGCCCTCGGCCCGCCGCACCGGCCGGGCTGAGCAGCCGGGCGATCGACGGGGCGCGGCACGTCCTGGCAGCCGAGCGGGTAGTGGTGGCCGGTGAGCAGCGCGGGGTGCGCGGCGGCGGCGACCGGGAGCGCCCAGCGCTGGAAGGCGCGCGACCCGGAGACGTCCGGGGCGACGATCGACACGCCCGGGGTGATCGCGGCGATCGCGTGCCGGTAGGCGGCGACCTCGCTGAGGTACTCGCCGACGCCCCACGAGCCGTCGCGCAGCCCATGCGTGGCGTAGCTGTCGGGCTCGTTGCCGATCTCCACGGCGGCCAGGTAGGGGCCGAGGGCGGCGTGCGCGGCGGCGACCTCGCGGGCGGCGACCACCGGGTCGTAGTGGGCCAGTCCGACGGTGAGCAGCACGCGCCAGCCCGACCGCCGGGCGAACGCGGCCACACCGCGGAACATTCGCGCGGTGATCGTCCAGCCCGCCCACGCCGGTCGCGGGCTGCAGCGGGTCGACCCAGGCCGCCCGGGTGTCGGCCGAGATCCCGCCGAAGCGGATGAGGCCCGGCCCGAGCGAGCGCAGCAGGGTGGCGAGATCGCCATGCTCGCCGAACACCGCGAAGTGGTCGAGCGTCGAGGCCTCGAACGACAGGCCGGTGAAACGTGCCGGCACCGCGGCGCCCGGACGGGACAGGTTGAGCACGACCGTCGCGGTTTGCGCCGCCGCACGGACGGGCGGCGGATCGGCGGCGCCGCCGGGCGGGTCGGGCGGGTCGGGCGGGTCGGACAAGGCCCCGCTCCCGCTGGGGTCGTGGGCGGGGCGCGGCGCCGCGCCCGTCGTCGCGCCACACGCGCACAGGCACGCGCACAGGCCGGCGAGCATCAGGGCGACCACGGTCGCCCGCGCCGGCGCGGCCGATGGGAGACCGAAGCGCATCCGACAAGACGATGACATGCTCGCCCCGCGGCGGGCGGCGCGACGGCGGCCGTCGAGGCCGGAGTATGCGGGCGAATTGCTACCGTGCTCCGGTGCTCAAGCCTTCCGCGTGGCGCACCGAACTGCCGCCGATCGCTGCTTCGCCTGCGCGACGAGTTGCTGTCGGGGCGCGCCCTCATCCAGGCGGGATTCTTCGCGCTCGACGCGCCGCAGCGCATGCGCGAGATCACGCGCCTGCGCTCCCGCTACGGGATGACGGGCTCGGGCGTGTCGATCGCGGCGCTGCGCTACGGCGACCGCACGGCGATCGTGCGACGACCGCGGCATCGATCACCTACGGCGAGCTCGAGGCGCGCACGAACGCGCTGACCAACGCGTGGATCGCGCGCGGCGTGCGCGCCGGCGACGGGATCGCGCTGCTGGCGCGCAACCACCGCGGGTTCATCGAGGCGCTCGTCGCCACCCAGAAGCTCGGTGCCCGCGCCGTGCTGCTGAACACCGACTTCGCCGGTCCGCAGCTGCGGGAGGTGGCCGCGCGCGAGGGCGCGCAGATGCTCGTCTACGACGACGAGTTCGCTCCGCTGCTGGCCGGGCTGGAGCTGCCCCTGGGGTCCTGGCGCGCCTGGACCGACGAGCCCGGGCGAGGACACGCTCGAGGCGCTCATGGCCGGCGGCGATCGCTCGCTGCCCGCGGAGCCGTCCCAGCACGGCAGCTTCGTGATCCTGACCAGCGGCACGACGGGCACGCCGAAGGGCGCCCGGCGCGACGCCGAGTCGCGCACGCTGACGCGCATCGGCGCGCTCGTCGGCTCCGTGCCGTTTCGGGCCGGGGACACGGTGATCGTCGCCGCTCCGCTGTTTCACTCGCTCGGCTTCGTCAGCGCGGCGCTCGGCATCGGCCTCGGCTCGACGGTCGTGCTGCGCCGGCGGTTCTCCCCCGAGCAGGTGCTGCGCGACATCAGCGAGCAGCGCGCGCGCACGCTCGTCGGCGTGCCGATCATGCTCGCGCGCGTGCTCGACGCCTACGAGGCCAGCGACCCGCGACCGGACCTGTCGACGCTTGAGATCGTGCTGGTGGCCGGGTCGCAGCTGGGCGCGACGCTGGCCCAACGCGCGACGCGGCTGCTCGGGGACGTCGTCTACAACCTCTACGGCTCGACCGAGGTGGCCTTCGCCACGATCGCCAGGCCGGAGCATCTCCGCCGCGCACCGGACACCGTCGGACCGGCGACGCTCGGCTCGCGGGTGACCATCATGGACGCCGACGGGCGGCCCCTGCCGGCGGGACGCACCGGACGCATCATGGTCGCCAACGCGATCCCCTTCCAGGGGTACACCGGTGGCGGGAGCAAGGAGGTCGTGAACGGGATGATGAGCAGCGGGGACCTCGGCCATCTCGACGAGGAGGGGCTGCTCTACATCGACGGGCGCGACGACTCGATGATCATCTCCGGCGGCGAGAACGTGTTCCCCGACGAGATCGAGGAGCTGCTGCAGAGCCACGAGGCGATCGCCGAGGCGGCGGCGATCGGGGTCCAGGACGACGAGTTCGGTCAGCGCCTGCGCGTCTTTGTCGTGACAAAGAGTGGCGTCGCGCTCAGCGATGACGACGTGCGCGACTACGTCAAGCACAACCTGGCCCGCTACAAGGTGCCGCGGGACGTCGTCTTCCTCCCCGAGCTGCCCCGCAACCCGACCGGAAAAGTGCTCAAGCGCGAGCTCGCGCGCTACGAGACCTGACGCGCGCCCGGCCGCGGCCTGACGCCGCCGCCGTCTCGCCGGGCCTGAATCCCGGGCGCCATAAAGCGTTCCTGAGAATTCCGCTCTCGCGGACGCGGAGTACTCGGTCGAGTTGGAGTAGCGGCTACAGTTGCTATTGGTTTCGTGTTCAGCCCTTAGAGAGAGCGGTGTTCAAGGACGATGAAAGACATCACTGATATCGACGATCCCCGTCTGGTCAAGGCGTTCGCCCATCCCCTGCGCGTGCGCATCCTCGGGATCTTCGAGAACCAGGTCGCGAGTCCCAGCGAGATCGCCGAGCAGCTCGGCGTGCCGCTCGGCAACGTGAGCTACCACGTTCGCATCCTCGCCGACTACGGGCTGATCAAGCTCGTGCGCCGCACCCCGAGACGCGGAGCCATCGAGCATCACTACGAGGCGGTGGGTCGCCTGCGGATCACCGACGGCGCCTGGAGCCAGGCGCCCGAGATCGTCAAGGAGGCCCTGCTGCGCTCGACGCTCGGCCAGGTGAGCGACTTCGTCAACGCCGCCGCCGTCGCCGGTGGCTTCGACCGCGAGGACGCCCATCTGAGCCGCTCGCCGCTCGTGCTCGACGAGCGTGGCTTCAAGGCGCTGGCCAAGGAGTGCCTGAAGCTCTACGAGCGCGCGCGGGTGATCGAGCAGGAGAGCGCCAAGCGCCTCAAGTCGAGCAACCACGCCGGCGAGATCAACTCCGGGATGGTCATCATGCTGTTCGAGGGCCAGGACTTCGAGGTGTCCACCGGCGGGCGCGGCAACCGGCGCGCCAACCACTCGCGGCGCAAGACCCGCGCGACGTCTCGGGCGTAGCGCGGCGGGCTCGGGCGGTCAGGCCGCGGTGGCCAGCTCGGCCCGGCCGCGGCCGGCCTGCTTGGCCGCGTAGAGCGCCTCGTCGGCGGCGCGCATCAGCACCGACAGGTCCTGGGAGCGCGTCGCGCAGGCGAGTCCGATCGACACCGACACCGGCAGCGGCGCGGCCGCGTGGTCGGTGAACGTGTCGCGCACCTCGGTCACGATGTCCTCGGCGATCGACAGCGCGGACGGGCCGTCGCGCCGGATGACCAGCGCGAACTCGTCGCCGCCGAGGCGCCCGGCCACGCCGTGGCGTCCGAGGATCCGCGCCACCTCGGTGAGCACGACGTCGCCGGTGTGGTGACCGAGGGCGTCGTTGACCTCCTTGAAGTGGTCGACGTCGATGATGCTCACGACGGCCTCGGGGGCGTCGAGCAGCTTGCGCGCCTCGACCGTCCAGTAGCGCCGGTTGAGCACCCCGGTGAGCTCGTCGATCTTGGCCTCGCGCTCGAGCGCGGCGACCTTCGCGCCCAGGTCGCGGTCCTCGTTGGCCGGCTGGGCGCTCGGCAGCGCCATGGCGGCCGCGTCCTCGAGCTGGGACTCGTCGAGCCCGAGCGCACCGAGCGCGGCGTCCAGCAACGAGCCGTCGGCGTCCAGCCCGGCCATCAGCGCGACGGCGGCCTCGGCAGCCTGCACGCAGGCTGCCTCGTTGGACGGGCACCAGGTGCCGTAGCGCCCACCGTGATGGGCGCCGACGCACGCCGTGGTCTCGTCATCCAGCCCGGCCGCGCGCGCGAAGCGCTCGCCGGCCCAGGCGTGGTCGGTGCCGAGGTGCGCGCGCTCGGCCGCCACGCGGGCCGGTCCGCCCGGGGCGCCGACGAGGATGCTCTCCATCAGGTCCTCGCCGAAGGCGACCGGCAGCACGAGCTTGCCGAGGTCGTGCAGCAGCCCGGCCAGATGCGCGACCTGGGCGTCGCAGCCGGCCTCCTCGGCCAGTCGCGCGGAGATCGCGGCGACCTGGACGGCGTGCACGTGCATCTGCCCCAGCGACGCGTTCCCGTTGCCGGGCATGCGCTCGAAGAACCGCGACACCGTCGCCTCGAGGGCGAGCCGGCCGATCGCCTGGCGCCCGACCATCGTCACCGCCTGGCGCACGGTGCGCGAGCGGACCGGCCGGGCGGCGAAGGCCGAGTTGGCGAAGCGCAGGAGGTTGGCGGCCAGGCTCGGATCCCCCTCCAGGGCGGACACGAGCTCATTGGTGGAGGAGTCGGGGTCGTTGGCCAGCGCCTGGATGCGCACGATGCTGCGATCGAGCACCGGCAGCTCGCCGAGCTCCACGATCGCGGCGTCGAGCTGGGCCTCGACCTCATCGTCGCCGCGCAGCGGCTCGAGCCCGGTCTCGGGCGGCTCCTCTGCTCGGTTCGCTGGTTGTGCCATGAGATCCCCCAACAGCTCGATCGCCCGCAGGGTGCTGGGTCCTACAGGACGTAACGGCTGAATCGGGCGGGTCCTGAAGGGTCAGTTTCCCGCGGTGGACCGGTGGTGCCACCCGGCGGGCGTCTGCGGCCCTGACGGGCCGCGCCGCCGTCAGGGCTGCAGGACGATCTTCAGCGCCTCGCGCCGGTCGTAGATCGCGTACGCCTCGACGGCCTGGTCGAGCGGCATGTGGTGGGTGACCAGCGCCGTCGGGTCGAGCAGGCCGGCCGACATCATGGCCAGCACCCGGTCGACGTGCCCGATCACGTTGGCCTGCCCGCCGCACAGCGTCATCGACTTCAGCCACAGCAGGCCCATGTGCACCTCGGCGCGCTCGGCGTACACGCCGATGCACTGCACCGTCCCGCAGGCGCGCGTGATGCGGATCGCCGTGTCGAGCGCCCGCGGGTCGCCGACGGCGTCGATGCACACGTCGACGCCGCGGCCCTCGGTCAGCTCGCGCGCGGCGGCGCGCACGTCCTGCTCGGTGAGGTGCACCGGCTCGGCGCCGAAGGAGGCGGCCACCGCCAGGCGCTCCGGCACGGTGTCGACGGCCAGCACCCGGGCCGCGCCGATCGCGCGGGCGGCCTGCACGGCGCACAGCCCGACCGGCCCGAGGCCGAGCACGGCGGCCACGTCACCCGGCTGCAGGCCGCTGGACACCGCGGCGTGAAAGCCGGTGCCCATGACGTCGCCGGCGAACAACGCCACGTCGCTGCTCATCCCCTCCGGCACGCGCCGCAGGACGAGGTTGGCGTGCGGCACGAGCGCCATCTCGGCCTGGGTGCCCTGCAGCGAGCCGAGCCCGGCGCCGTGGCCGAACGTGCGCGAGTGCTCGCAGCGGTGGTAGTTGCCGCGCCGGCAGAAGAAGCACTCGCCGCAGGCCGTCTGAAAGCACCCGAGCACGCGGTCGCCGACCGACACCCGCGTGACGGCGTCGCCCGCGGCCACGACCGTGCCGACGTACTCGTGCCCGATCGTGAAGCCGGGCTCGATCTTGACCCGCCCGTGGTAGATGTGCAGATCCGAGCCGCACACGCCGGTCGCCTCGATGCGGATGATCGCGTCGTCGGGGGCGAGCAGCTCGGGCTCGGGGACGTCCTCGACGCGGACTTCTCCGGGGGCCTGGAAGGTGACGGCGCGCATGCGGGTCGCGATGCTATCTGCCCGCCCGCGCCGGTGACGCCCTGGCCGGGGCGTATCCTGACCGCATGGCCCAGATCCGCGTGCGTGACGGCGAGGTCGAGGTCCGGCTGTCGCCGATGGAGCAGGCGGGCGCCACGCGCGGTCCCGTGCGGGTGCCGCTGAGCGCCGTCACCGGCGCGCGCGTGGTCGACGACGCGTGGGCGGAGGTGCGCGGCACGAAGTCGCCGGAGAGCACCGGCGTGCCCGGGCACGTCATGCTCGGCATCTGCAGCGGCGACTTCGGCAAGGACTTCTGCGCCGTCTACCAGGACCGCCCGACCGTGATCGTCGACCTGCAGGGCGCGCAGTTCGCGCGGCTGCTCGTCACGCAGGACGATCCCCAGGCCGCGCTGCGCGAGCTCGGCTGCTGAGGCGGACGCGCGCGACGCGGGCGCGGGGCGGGGGGCGGCAGCCAGGCGGCGCGGCGCCTTGTCCCTAACGATGACCGCCGCTGTCCTGGCGGAAGCGGTGCACTCGCCGCAGCTCGCGCACGTCCTCGTCGGGGGCGGTGATCGCGCTGGGCTCGCCGCCGAGCAGCTCGGGCGTGATGCGGGCGCGCACGAGCTCGCCGTGCACGGCGTCCACGCGCAGCGCGCCGGCGCCCGGCCGCGAGCTGACCACGCGCTGCAGGCGCTCGCCGGCGAACAGCAGGCCGACGCCGTCGTCGGCCGCCCAGCCGCCGGGCAGCGCGCCGTCGCGCACGGCGGTCAGCCACACCGGCAGGCGGTCGGGCTCGCCGTCGGCGTGCACGGTGAGCGAGCCGGGCAGCACGCCGAGGCCGGCGATCACCTCGGGCGCGCCGCTCGAGCGCGACACCCCGCCGGCGAACCAGCACATCGCGCCGGCGCTCAGGCCGGCCAGCACCGTCCCGCGCCGCCAGGCGTCGATCAGGATCTGGTCGAGGTCGTGCGCGCGCCAGATGGCCAGCAGGTTGCGCATCGAGCCGCCGCCGGTGTAGACGATGTCCTGCTCGGCCACGATCTCCGACAGCGAGCGTTCGGTTCCGGCCAGCCGGAACAAGGACAGATGCGACGGCTCGCAGGCCCGGTCGGCGAAGCGCTCCTGAAAGGCGTTGATGTGCGCGTTGGGGTCGCCCGAGGCCGTGGGCAGGAACAGGATCCGCGGCACCGCGCGCCGCGCCAGGCCGAGGATGAAGTCGTCCAGCAGCGGGTTGCTGGGCTCCATCGTGAAGCCGCCCCCGCCCATGGCGAAGATGACGCGCTCGGCCGCCGCGACGACCGGACGCTCCGGCGCCGGCCCGCTCACGCGGCCGCGACCTGCTGCGCGCGCGCCGCGGCGCGCGGCGCACGGACGCGCACTGCACGGCCGGGCGCGCCGAGGTAGTCGACGTCGAGCGGGGTCTCGCGGATGCCGGTCGCGGTGGCCTGCACGTGGTAGGCCTGCCCGTCCGGGCGCGACCCGACGACGCGGGCCAGCTGCGTGCCGCGGAAGTGCAGGGCGACGCCGTCGTCCGCCGCGTAGCCGTCGCGCATGCCGTCGCCGACCAGCGAGTGGTACTCGGCCCGGCGCTGGGGCTCGGCGTCGTAGTGCACGCAGTTCGAATACGGCAGCAGCCCGAGGCCGGGCACGGCGCGGGGTGAGCCGTGGAAGGCGCTCAGCGCCTCGGCGAACCAGCACAGCGAGCCGGCCGAGGGGCCGCACAGGACCACGCCCGCGCGCCAGGCGGCGTGCAGGATCTCGTCCAGCCCGTGCGCGCGCCAGGTGCCGAGCATCGACACGACGTTGCCGCCGCCGACGTAGATGAGATCGCGGCTGAGCAGGTGCGACTCGAGATCCTCCTCCACGCCGGTGCCCTGGTCGCGGCGGAAGAGCGACACGTGACTGGCCTCACAGGGACTGCAGAAGCGTCGGTAGAAGCGCACGACGTAGTGGTCGGCGTCGCCGGAGGCGGTGGGCAGGAAGCACACCCGCGGGCGGCGCGAGCGCGTCAGCGACAGGATGTAGTCGTCGAGCAGCGTGTTGTCCTTCTCCATCGAGAAGCCGCCGCCGCCCAGGGCCACGATCTGTGGTGTTCGCGTACGCATCCGCTCATCGCCTCGTGGTGTCGCGGGGTCGCCAATCGCGGGCGCCCGGCGCCGCCGTCCATAAGCATCGTCCGCAACCGAGCGGGTTCGATATGGACCGAAGTTCAAAGATCGCCGTGCGCGTCCGGACCACCTGTCCAGCCGCGGCGCGGGTCCCCGCCCCGAAGGGGGTGCGTTCCGCGCAGCGGCAGCCGCACCGTGAACGTGGTGGCACCCGGCTGCGAGGTGACCGACAGCGACCCGCCGTGGCCCTCGACGACGATCCGCCGCGCCGTGTCGAGGCCCAGCCCGGTCCCCTTCCCGACGGTCTTCGTCGTGAAGAAAGGATCGAACACCCGCTCGAGCACTTCGGGCGGGATGCCCGGTCCGTCGTCGGACATGTCCACCTGCACGCAGTCCCCATCGCAGGCGCGTGGTGATCGTGATCGTCCCGCGCTCGCCGAGCGCGTCGATCGCGTTGTCGAGCAGGTTCGTCCACACCTGGTTGAGCTCCGAGCCCCAGATCGTCAGCTTCGGCACCGACCGGTCGTAGTCGCGCACGACCTCGATCTCGGTGTGCTTGAGCTTGTGGCCGAGCACGATCAGCGTCGTCTCGAGGCCCTCGTGGACGTCCGCCTCGACGAGCTCGCCGCGGTCCATGTACGCGTAGGTCTTCACGGCGCCGACGAGGCGGCTCATCTGCTGGGTCGAGGCGCACAGCTGCTGGGACAGCGAGCCCGCGGTGATCGAGGCCGAGATCCAGGCGACGGCAGCGTTCATCGCCGGACCGGCGTGCGCCCGCACGGCGGCCAGCCACTCGCGCTGCACGCCGGCGGCGGCCAGCGGCTCGGCGTGGCGCCACGGCTCCTCGATGCCGAACTCCTCCAGCGCCTCGAGCAGATCGTCCTCCGCGTCGGCGGCGTCGAGCGTGTCGAGCGCGGTCTGGTGCCGGGCGTGCTCGAGCGCCTGGCGTTGCAGCGCCACGAGCTGCTCCGCGTCCTCCCGGTCCAGGCCGCCCTCCACGAACTGCCCGACGGTGTCGGCCAGCGTGGTCAGCGCGTCGGCCATGTCGGCCGAGGCGCGCTGGGCGGCGGCGGCCGGGTTGTTCAGCTCGTGCGCCAGCCCGGCGGCCATCGTGCCCAGTGACTCCAGGCGCTCGCGGTTCTGCCCGACCGCGGCGACCCGGTTCACCACCGGGCCGATCTGGCGCATCACGCGCCGGTGCACGGGGCGCTGCTCGAACACCAGGTCCCGGAAGTCCTCGGGGGCGATGACCGCGAAGCGCGACGGCGTTTCGACCTGCATGCGCACGGCCGCCGTCCCCTCGGTCAGTACGGCGATCGCGCCCATCCAGGTCGGCGCGGCCTGGGTCCCCACCGGTTCGGTGCGGTCGCCCTCGACGATCAGCGAGCGCACGGTGCCCTCGAGCAGGAGGTGCACTCCGCGCGGGGCCTCGCCCGCCTCGGAGATGATCTCGCCGGGCTGCGCGGCGCGCGGCTGCGCCACGTCGACCCAGCGCTGCAGCTGGGCGTCGTCGAGGTCGTCGAAGAGGTCGACCGGGCGCAGGTCGGCGAGCGTGATCTGCGCGGCCGTCGCGCTCACGGCTCGGCCAGGTACTCGTGGATCAGCGAGACGGCCATCGAGCCCTCCCCGACGGCGCTGGCCACGCGCTTGATCGAGCGTGAGCGGACGTCACCGGCGACGAACACGCCGGGGACGCTCGTCTCGAGCACGTAGGGGTCGCGGTCCAGCGGCCACGCGGGGCCCTTCGCGTCGTTGCCGGCCAGGATGAACCCGCGCGAGTCGCGGGCGACGACGCCCTCGAGCCAGTCGGTGCGCGGCGCCGCGCCGATGAACACGAAGCAGGCGTCGACGTCCTCGAGGTGCTCGCCGCTCGCGTCGCGGATCAGCAGCCGGCGCAGATGCCCGTCCTCGCCCTCGGCCCCCACGGCCTGCGTCCCGGTATGGACCTCGATGTTGTCGATCGCGGCGATCTGCTCGATCAGGTAGTGCGACATCGACTTGGCCAGCGAGTTGCCGCGCACCAGGATGCTGACCCGCGACGCGTAGCCGCTGAAGTACACCGCCGCCTGCCCGGCCGAGTTGGCGCCGCCGATCACCACGACGTGCTGGTCGGTGCACGAGCGCGCCTCGGTCAGCGCGGCCCCGTAGTAGATGCCGGCGCCGGTCAGCTCGGCGAAGCCCGGCGCGTCGAGCTGGTTGTAGGACACGCCCGAGGCGACCAGGACGCAGTTGGCGCTCAGCGCCGCGCCGCCGCTGAGCCGCACGATCCGACCCGACCCCTCGACGTCCAGGCCCACGGCGTCCTGGACGGTGAGCAGCTCCGCGCCGAGCCGGCGCGCCTGGTCGGTCGCCCGGCGCGCCAGGTCCGAGCCGCTGAGGCCCATCGGGAAGCCGAGGTAGTTCTCGATGCGGCTGGACTGGCCGGCCTGCCCGCCCGGGGCCTCGCGCTCGACCATGACGGTGCGCAGGCCCTCCGACGCGCCGTACACCGCGGCGCCAAGCCCGGCCGGGCCGCCGCCCACGATCACCAGGTCGTAGTGGTCGGTGGCCGGCTGCGCGGCGACGCCGAGCCGCTCGGCCAGCTCGAACACCGAGGGGCGCTCGAGCACGCTGCCGTCCTCGAGCAGCGCGACCGGGAGGCGGTCGGCGCCGACGCCGGCCACCGTCAGCAGGTCGCGCGCCTCGCTGTCGCGCTCCACATCCAGCCAGCGCGCGGGCACCCGGTTGCGGGCCAGGAAGTCGCGCAGGTCGTGCGAGTCCTTGGAGAAGCGGTGGCCGATGATCCGCACGCCGCCGGTCTCCAACGCGGTGCCCGACTGCCAGGTCTCCAGCAGGTCCTCCAGCACCGGATAGAGCTGCTCCTGCGGCGGGTCCCACGGCTTGAGCAGGTAGTAGTCCAGCGACACCTCGTTGATCGCGGAGATCGCCGCCTCGGTGTCCGCATAGGCGGTGAGCAGGACGCGCTTGGCGTCGGGGACGACCTCGCGCGCCTGCACGAGATACTCGGTCCCGGACATGCCCGGCATGCGCTGGTCGGCCACGAGCAGCGCGACCTGGTCGCCGCGGGTGCGCAGCTCGCGAAGCACGTCCAATGCCTCCGCGCCCGACGGTGCGCGCAGGATCCGGTAGCGCTCGCCGAAGCCGCGGCGCAGGTCGCGCGAGACGGCGGCGAGCACGGCCGGCTCGTCGTCGACGGCGACGATCGCCGGTCGGCGGGCGCGCTGGGCGCCGTCGGCCGAGGCCTCCGCGGCGGAACCGGTCCGGCCCGCCGCACCGTGGGTCGCCGCCTCGGGCGTCGTCGCCGCTGCCGCGGCGTTCAGGTCGGTGGTCTCCGCGTCCTGAAGAGACATCGCGCTCACAGTACTCGGTCGCGCGCGCGCGGTGGCAACCAAGCTCTTGCACGGATGAAACCGCCGTCAAGTTCGCGCGGCGCGCGGCCGATATCAACCTGAAGGCCATGTCATTGGGGATGACTGCCAACTGGGGAGTGACCACTGATCAACCGCTCGCCGCGTCCGAGCTCGAGACGCTGCGCCTCACGCTGGTCGCCGGCTACGCGGTGGCCGTCGTCACCAGCCTGGTCGCCGTTGTGCCGAGCGGTTCCGATCACCTGAACTCCGGCTTCATCATCCTGGCGGCGGTCGAGAGCGTCGTCGCCCTGCTCCTCGCCGTCTGGTCGTCGATGCCGCCGGGGGTGATCAAGTTCTTCGCGTTCCCAGGCTCGGTGCTCTGCATCAGCGCGGCGGTCGCCGTGGCGCGACCGATGAGCGTCGTGCCCATCTACTACCTGTGGCCGGCGCTGACCTGCGGGCACTTCGGCAACCGGCGCGACGCCCGCCTGACGATCCTGCTGATGAACGTCAGCTTCGCCATCGCGCTCTTCTTCTTCGCGCACGACCCGCAGGTGCCGGGGATCGCCTACCTGTCGGTCATCTCGGTCTTCTTCATGGTGCTGGTCGGCTACCAGCGCCAGCGCGCCAGCTCGTTGGCCCTGACCCGTGAGCTGGCCCACGCCGCCTCGACCGACAGCCTCACCGGGCTGCTCAACCGGCGCGCCTTCGGCGACGCGTTCGCCCGCGAGGTGGAGCGTGCCCGGACCTCGCAGCTTCCGCTCAGCGTCGTCGTCTTCGACCTCGACCACTTCAAGAACCTCAACGACGAGCTCGGGCACGCGGCCGGCGACGACGCCCTCATCGGCTTCGCCGACATCGTGCGCGCCGAGTGCTCCGACCGGACCGACGTGCTCGGCCGCATGGGCGGCGAGGAGTTCGCCGTCGTGCTGTTCGACACCGACGCCGCGGGCGCCCGGCGCACCGCCGACGCGATCGCCGCCGCGCTGGCCGACTGGTCGCGGGCGCGCCCGAACGCGGTGGTGACCGGCCCGCTGACGACGAGCGCCGGCATCGCCACGCTGCGGCCGGGGTGCGACGCACCGGCGGAGCTCCTTGTGGTCGCGGACCGGGCGTTGTACGCGGCCAAGCGCGCGGGCCGCAACCGCGTGATGAGCGCCGGGGACAGCGCCGCGCGCATCCTGGCGCACGTGGCCTGAGCGGGCGTGCGCGCGGGCCTGGGCGCCGGCCTTCGCCGCCCGCGCCAGCCTTCGCCGGGCTGCGCGGCGCGCGGCTGCGCCGCCCCGCCCGCGCCCGCCGCGCCGCACCGCCGGCCGCGGACCGGACCAATCGCAGCCTCAGCCGGCCGCCGCCCCGCCGCCGCCACCCGGCGACAGGGTCACGCGACCCTGGCCTGATGGAATGAGCGTCACAAGGCGCCGCCGAACCTTCTCCCCCCCGTCGGTGGTGGGAGCCAGTCGCGCGCCCTGCAGGATCGCCTTCAGCACCGCGCGCATCTCGAACAGGGCGAAGGACGCGCCGAGGCAGCGCCGCACGCCGCCTCCGAACGGGATCCACTCGTACGTCCCGGCGGGGCGCTCGAGGAAGCGCTCGGGCCGGAAGGCGTGCGGCTCGGGATAGAGTGTCCTCGCGCAGGTGCATGAGGACGATCGAGGGGGCGACGATGGCGCCGGCCGGGAAGTCGCATGCCGCCGAGGGTCATCGGCTCCTGCAGCTCGCGGGCGGCGGCGGGAACGACGGGGCGCAGCCGCAGGGACTCCTTGCACACCGCGTCGATGTAGTCGTCGTCGTCGGCGCCCCCCTGCTCGTAGAGGCGCTCGAGTACGTGCGGTGTGCGCACGATCCGCTCGAGCGTCCAGGCCAGTGCCGTCGCTGTCGTCTCGTGCCCGGCCACCAGGAGGGTCATCAGCTCGTCGCGCAGCTCGGTGTCGGTCATCGGCTGGCCGTCCTCGTCGCGGGCGGCGAGCAGCAGCGACAGGACGTCGTCGCGCTCGGGGCCATCCCCGCGCTCGAGCTCGGCGCGCCGCGCGCGGCGATCTCGGACAAGATCATCTCGTCGACCGGCCGCAGCTCGGCGCGCAGCCTGCGCCCACGGGCCGCGCTGGCCGCGCAGGACGCGCTGCGAGCGCAGGGTGGCGGCGAGGGCGAGGATCCGCCGCGCCGCTGCCCACCGTGTTGAGCATGTGGCGCATCGTGGCCGACCAGCGGGCGACGTGCTCGGGGTCGGTGACGCCGAACACGGCGCGCAGGATCACCTCGAGGGTGATCGCCTGCATCGTCGGCCGCCGTCTGCAGCTCGCCGCTGTGGGGCCAGCGGGCGACGTGGCGCTCGGCCACCTCGCGCATCATGTCGCCGTAGTTGCGCATCCGCTCGCCGTGGAACGGCGGCAGCAGCAGGCGCCGGTGGCGCAGGTGCTCGGCGCCGTCGAGCAGCAGCACCGAGCGCGAGCCCAGGAACGGCTGCAGGACGATGTTGCCCTTGCCGGCGTGCAGCAGGTCGGGCGGACCGGTGAACACGTCCTTGACGATCGCCGAGTCGCAGGTGACCGCCACCGTGCGCTCGGGTGCCAGGCGCATCGTCCAGGTGTCGCCGAAGCGCTCGCGCGAGTCGACGAGGAACTGGACCGGGCGCAGCATGAAGTTCAGCGCGATCCACTGGTACGGGCCGCCCGGGCCGGGGGGCAGCTTGTCCAGATCGACCGCGGTGCCGCCGCTGAGGATCGAGTCGCTGGTCAGGTAGGCCGGCGCCTCGTGAATCGGCCGTCGCGCTCATGCTCGCTCTCCCGTGCTGGTCATTGCTGTGGTCATCGGTGCGTCTCCTCGCGCCCTTGATCAGCGCGCGCTTTCCTGGACCTGCGCCGCGGCGGCGATCGGCAGCACCTGCTGCAGCGCGGCCTTGAGCAGCCGGTGCACCTGCGCGCGGTCGATGTCGCCCTGCTCCAGCCAGCGCAGCATCACGCCCTCGGCGAAGAACATCCAGCCCTCGACGGCCGCCTCGAACACCGGCGTGCGCAGCTGCTCCAGCGGCTGACCGGCCAGCGCGGCCAGCCCCGCGATGATGAACTCGCGCCGGCGGCTGCGGCCCTCGGCGACGATTCGCGCGAGCTCGGGGTCGTTCCCGCCGCGGGTGCGGAAGATGGCGGTGAATCGCGGCCGGGCGCTGCTCGACGTAGCCGAGGAACGGTCGATGTTGGCGTCGGCCTGCTCCTCGGGGGTGAGCTCTGGGTCCAGGACCAGCAGTCCGGTGAGCTCGTCGACGGCGTTGGCCACGGCCGCCACGAGGAAGTCGCGCTTGGTGGGGAAGTAGTGGTACAGCAACCCCTTTGACACATCGGCGCTGCGCGCGATGTCGTCGATCGAGATCTCCTCGTAGGACGCCTCGCGGAACAGCTGCATGCCGGCGGCCAGCAGCTGCTCGCGCCGGGCGTCCGGGGATCATGCGGCCGACTCGCGTGGAGGACATAGCGGCAGCGTAGCCACTATTGAATCCGAAATTCAACTTGAATTCTCGGTCAACAACGCCTACGATCCCCGCCGTGCTCGAACGCCCCGGCAGCACCGACCCGCAACCGCCACGAGCTGGTCATCATCGGCACCGGCTTCAGCGGCATCGCGATGGCCATCGCGCTCAAGCGCGACGGGATGGAGGACTTCGTCATCCTCGAGCGCGCCGACGACCTCGGCGGGACCTGGCGCGACAACACCTATCCCGGCTGCGCCTGCGACGTCCCCAGCATCCTCTACTCGCTCACCGACGACCAGAACCCGCGCTGGAGCCAGCCTGTTCGCTCCCGCCCCGGAGATCTGGGCCTACCTGCGCGACGTCGCCGAGCGCCACGGCGTCCCGCCGCACATGCGCTTCGGCGACGAGGTACGGGCCGCCAGCTGGGACGAGGACGATCAGCGCTGGGCCATCGAGACGGCCGCCGGCGTGCGCCACGCCGAGGTGCTCATCACCGGCGTCGGGCGCGCTGTGCGAGCCGTCGATCCCCGCGCTGCCCGGCCTGCAGCAGTTCGAGGGCCACAGCTTCCACTCGGCCCGCTGGGACCACGATCACGACCTCGCCGGGCGCCGCGTCGGCGTCATCGGCACCGGCGCCTCGGCGATCCAGTTCGTGCCGAAGATCCAGCCCGAGGTCCAGGCGCTCAAGGTGTTCCAGCGCACGCCGCCGTGGATCATGCCCCGCGGCGAGGTGCTCATCCCGCCGGAGTGGCAGGAGCGCTTCGAGCGCCGGCCGTGGCTGCTGCACGCGGCACGCGGCACCATCTTCTCGCTGCTCGAGCTGCGCCACCGCGCCTTCAGCCATCCGCAGGGGCGGATGGCGATGTTCAACGAGCGCATGGCCCTGCGCAGCATCGAGCGGCAGGTCAGCGATCCGGTCCTGCGGGCCAAGGTGACTCCCACCTACCGCATGGGCTGCAAGCGCATCCTCGGCTCGAACACGTGGTACCCGGCGATCACCGCCGACAACGCGGAGCTGGTCACCGCCGGGATCGCCGAGGTGGTGGCGGACGGGATCCTCGACGGCGACGGAACCCATCACGAGCTCGATACGCTGATCTTCGCCACCGGCTTTCACGTCGTCGACAGCCCGATGTGGTCGGTGGTGCGCGGCCGCGACGGGCGCTCGCTGGCCGAGACCTTCCAGGGCAGCCCGAAGGCGTACCTGGGCACCGCCTTCGCCGGCTTCCCGAACCTGTTCTCGCTGCTCGGCCCGGGCACCGGCCTCGGGCACAACACGGTGCTGTCCATGATCGAGAGCCAGGTCGGTTACATCCGCCAGGCGCTCGCCTTCCGCCGCCGCCAGGGCCTGGCGGCGATCGTCCCGCGCCAGGCGGCCCAGGACGCCTACGTGGCCGAGGTCGACGCGGCCATGCAGGGCAGCGTGTGGACGGCCGGCGGCTGCCAGAGCTGGTACCTGGACGACACCGGCCGCAACTCGACGCTGTGGCCCGAGACCGTGCGCGCCTTCCAGCGGCGCGTCGGTCGCTTCGTCCCCGGTGACAACGAGCTCGTGCTGCCGCAGCCCGCCCGCACGGCCGCCGTCGCGTGAGCGCATCGATCACAATGGAGGCTCCGGCATGATCACCAACCAGAACAAGACGACCCCGTCGGAGGAGCAGTTCGCCGACGTCGGCCGCGGCGTGACGCTCTGCTATCAGACCTTCGGCGACCCGGCCGCACCGCCGGTGCTGCTGATCCAGGGCCTGGGCACGCAGATGATCGGCTGGCCCGACGCGTTCTGCCAGCGGCTGGTCGACGGTGGCCTGTTCGTCGTGCGCTTCGACAACCGCGACTGCGGACGCTCCTGGCGGGCGAGGATCCGCCCGCCGCGACCGTGGCAGTTGGCCACGCGGCGCCTTGACTCCGACCTGTACACGCTGACCGACATGGCGCGCGACACCGCGGGCCTGATCGACGCGCTCGAGCTGGAGCCGGTCCATGCCGTCGGCGTCTCGATGGGCGGGATGATCGCCCAGACGCTCGCGGCCCAGTACCCCGATCGGGTGCGTTCGCTCGTCTCGATCATGAGCACCACCGGAGCAAGGGGCAAGGGGCGCCCCGCCCCCTCGACCCTGCGGATGCTCATCAGCCGCCCACCCAGCGATGAGGAGGGCGCGGTGCAGCGCACCGTGACGATGTTCCGCCACATCGGCTCGCGCGGCTTCCCGTTCGACGAGGCCGGTACGCGCGAGCGGGCCCGCCTGGCCTTCCACCGCGGCTTTCACCCGGCCGGCGCCGGTCGCCAGCTCGGCGCGATCGTCAAGTCCGGCGACCGCACCGCCGAGCTCGCGCGCATCACCGCGCCGACGCTGGTGCTGCACGGCGACCACGACCCGATGGTCGACCCCTCCGGCGGGCGCGCCACGGCCGCGGCGATCCCGGGAGCGCGGCTGCGGACGATCGCCGGCATGGGCCACGACCTGCCCGACGGGGCGCTGGATGAGCTGGCGGGGCTGATCCTCGATCACGCAGCACGGGCGAGCGCGCCCGCGCAAGCCGCGGTCTAGCGCCTGCGTCAGGCGGCGAGGTCTTCGGGCGCCTGCGGCCCGGGCGCCAGGAACACGCCGCCGCGGCCGCTGCGCTTGGCCTGGTACATCGCGGCGTCGACCGTGGCCAGCAGTGTCGACATGTCTCCCTCCGCCGGCGCGCAACCGACGCTCATCGACACCCCGCCGTCCACGCCGAGCTTGCGCAGGTCCAGCGCGGCGGCGCAGTCGCACAGACGCTGGGCGGCGTCGCGCGCGCCCTCCGGCGGCGTGTGCACCAGCACGGCGAGGAACTCGTCCCCGCCCCAGCGCCCGTACAGGTCGCTCTCGCGCAGCACCTCGCGCAGGCAGGCCGAGACGGCCTGCAGCACCCGGTCCCCCGCCTCGTGGCCGTGCGCGTCGTTGATCTCCTTGAAGTTGTCGAGGTCGATCATGAGCAGGGACAAGGGCTGCTCGTAGCGCTCGGCGCCCGCCAGCGCCCGCCCGAGCGACTCCGACAGCTGCAGTCGGTTGGGTAGGCCCGTGAGGGGATCGGTGCGCGCGAGCTGCAGCACCTCCTGGGACAGGGCCGCGAGGCGCCGGCGGTCGCCCAGGAAGCCGGCGAAGAAGGTCCACAGGCCGAGCGCGAGCAGCGCGACGACGGCGAACGCGGCCCACGGAAGCCAGCGGGCGGTGCCGCCGATGCTTGCGTACAGCTCGGCATTGGGCACCGCGGCCACCAGGCGCCAGTTGGTGCCGGGGACCGCGTTGACCGTGAAGCTTGTGGCCCCGTCAACGGCCACGTTGCTGCTGCCGTCGCGGGCCACGGCAACGGCGAGCGACGGGGCCGTGGCGGCGAGCGTGCCGGCGCCGACCGTCGGGCTGGAAGCGAGCACGTGCCCCTGCCCGTCGATGAGGAACAGGGCGTGTCGGGGCTGGACGACGGCGTGTGCGATGAACGCCGCCAGGGTCCCGTGTGAGACCGCATAGACCACGGCGAAGACGCGCGGTCCCTGCGGCGTCGCGTACGGCACCGCGATGGCGGTCACGGGCACGCCGTTCGGCGTTGGCTGCACGTCGCCGGACACCGCGACGGCGCCGCCGGCCACGGCCGTCTTGATGGTCGGGAAGCGGGTGGCGATAACCGTACGCACGAGCGCGTGGTTCGGCGGGACCGACGCCAGGATCTGTCCTTGCGCGCCGAGCACGACGGCGGCGTTCGTGCCGAACGCGCGCGCGACCACGGCCAGGCCGCGGTCGGACACCGGGCCGCTGAGCGCCACGTCGGCTGCGCGCTCCTGGCGTCCCGCCTCGGCGGACAGGAGGGCCGAGATGAACTCCGCCGACGTCGACCCGCGCGCGGAGAACTCCGCCGCGAGGTGCGAGCGCACGGACTGCTGCGTGCGCACGATGAGCGCCCCCATCGTCACCACCAGCAGCGTCAGGCCGATGCCGGCCAGCGCGAGCGGGAGCACCGTCGCGCGTCGGCGCGGGCGCGTCGCTTGGTCGAGCATGCGCAGCTGGCTGGGGGTCATCTGCGTCCTCTTCGGATCGTCGAGGGGCGGGCAGCCGCGGGCGGGATCCCCCGCGGCGTCCGACAGGCCCCCTTAGCATCGGACGGACCTGCAGCTTCTGAAGGCCGCCGCGCAAATTCTGGCGCCGACGTGAGCCAGTTGCGCCGGGCGCAAATCGGCGTTCGCGTCGCCCCGCGGTGTTACCGTGAGGGGATGGCTGAACTGCGATGTGACGAAACGCTCAGCCAGTTTGGGGCCTTTGTGTCCCTCTGTTCGCCCGCGGCTCCCCTCCGACGCCGTGGCGAGACGCGCCGGTGCCATTCGGCCGGCGCTCGCGTTCCGGACTGGCCTGACCCTCCGCTCCGGACGCCCTGACCCAAGGTGAGCGGCCCCTCGCTGGGATGCGGGGGGCCGCTTGCACCCCGCCGTCTCGCGTGGCGCGGACCGTCGCGGCGGTCCCCCGGCGGCGGCCGGAGCGGCGGTGGCGCCTACCGCCGGACCGGGACGTTCGTCAATGGCCGCGCGGCGGCCATGGCACGAGCGGTCGGCCGATACCTCAGCAGTTTCGCGCAGCCGGCCGACGTAGCTCCCCGGCCGTTTGTGCGGACTTGACCGGATTTGGCCGCGTGCCCGGTCGCCGACGCTGTCTGTACGCGAGTGTCCACCGACCCTGGGAGGCGCGTCATGTCCGAGCCAGCCACACAGATTCCCCCGATCGATGCGCCGCCCTCGGCCGTTGCCGACTCGGAGCCCGATGGCGCCGTCGTCGTTGCGCTGCGGCCAGCGGTCGACGTCGCCCCGGAGGAGGCTACGCCCAACGCCGCGCTGACGCCGCTCGTCCTCGGGTTGGGCGTGTTGGTCCTCATCGTGGTGGCCCTGATCATCACCGCCGGCGTCACCGGCTCGATCGCGGTGCTCGTCGTCGGCCTCGTGGGCCTGGTCGTCGCGCTGGCACTGCTGATCATGGTCACGCTGCGCTTCGTGGGCGAGGGCGCGGCCGACGAGTCTGCGCCCCCCGCAGGCGCCTGAAGGCGCCTCCGCCTCGCCACCCTGATGGCGCGGCGAGGCGGCGCTCGCCCCCCGGCGAGCGCCCGCCGCCGGGCGGACCGGACCGGTCCGCCTGCTGGCGCGCCAAGCTGCCGCCGAGTGTGCTCGCGCCATGCGGCGCATGCAATGCGCAATTCTGCGTATAGTCGCCGCACAAGGAGATGGAGCGACTCGGTGAGCGTGACCTGAAGGCTCTCCTCTCGGTCGCCGGTGAGCTGGGTGCGGTTGGGGGGGTGACCGCCTACCGCGCGGAGGTGCTGGCGCAGCTGAGGCGCCTCGTCCCCTGCGACAGCGCTTCCTACAACGAGGTCTCGCCGCGCGCACAGGAGGCCAGCGTCGCCGCCATCGACCCCCCCGATGCGATCTTCCCGGGCGGCGTGGAGGTGTTCGCCGCCCACCTGCACCAGAACCCGCTGGTCGTCGCCGCCGAGCACCTGGGGCCGCGCGAGGTGCGGAAGTTCTCGGACTTCCTCACCCGGCGTCAGCTGCATCGCCTCGATCTCTACGACCTCGTCTACTCACGCCTGGAGGTCGAGCACCAGATCGCGCTGACCCTGACCTCCTCCTCCGCCCGGCTGATCGGCCTTGCCCTCAATCGCCGTAGCCGGGACTTCAGCGAGCGCGACCGCGTGATGCTCGAGGCCGCGCAGCCGTTCGTCGCGCACGCGTACGATAACGCCGTCGCGAGGACGCTGGCCAGCGCTTCGCTCGCGGTGTTGCAGGGCGCCGACGACGACGGCGCCCAGGCGGTGATCGTCATCGACGCGGACGGCGAGGTGGTGGTGGCCAGCGAGCTCGCCGCCGCGTGGTGTCGCGAGATCGCTCCCGTCGACGTGCGCGGTCGCCTGCCGGATCCTCTGCGGTCCTGGTGCGCCGCGCAGCGCCGCCGCGCCGCCGCCAACGGCGCCCTCACCGAGATACTCGAGGTCCACACCCCGCACGCCACGCTGAGCGCGCGGTACGTCAGCGACGCCGGGGAGCGCCTTGACGCAATCCTGCTGTCGCGCCGCGTGTCCTTCGAGCCCGAGGTGCCGCGCCGGCTCGGGCTCACCCCGCGGGAGTCCGACGTGCTGCGCCTCGTCGCGCTCGGCCTGTCCAACGTGCAGGTCGCACGGGAGCTGCACGTCAGCGAACGGACGGTGGCCAAGCATCTCGAGCGCGTGTACGCCAAGCTCGGCGTTTCCAGTCGCACGGCGGCCGTCGCGCGCGTCCGCGACCCGTCCGCCTGACCCCGTCCGCCTGACCGCCGGACGCCGCGCCGCGCGCGGGCGCGCGCGGCGTGAGATTGCGAACGATTGACCGCCCTTGTGTGTGTCTCCCGCGGACGTGCGTCGCATTGCCCTGCGGAACGGTCAAGCGGCGCGCCGGCCGACCCGATCCCCGGGGAGTACTTCTGCGCGGCCAAGGACGAACCCGAGCGCTACGGATGGGACTCGGGAGATCGGCCGCCGACGATCACACGGGGGGCAGGATGCTCACACACCGCTGGTACCGCTGCGCCGCCGCGGCCGCCGTTCTCGCTGCGCTCGGCGCTCCCGCGTCCGCGAGCGCGGCGTCACACGCCGCGCGTCGTCAGGCCGCCGGGCATGTGACGCGCGGCCGCGGTCACCGCCATCGCACCGCCGGCGCCGGCGGCGCCCGGCCACCCGCGCCGCCGACCTCCCCGCCGTCGCAGCCGACCCCGCCCTCGTCGCCGCCTTCGTCGCCGCCTGCGTCGTCGCCGCCGGCGTCGACCTACTGGGCCTTCGACGGCACGGTGGCCAGCGTGGATCCCGGCGCCGGCACGGTCGTCGTGACCATCGGCCAGGTCTACGGCGCGCCGAGCGCCTACGTCGGTGAGCAGCAGCAGTTCACCGTCACCAGCTCCACGCGCTACAAGGTGGCCGACGTCAACGGCGACGGCGCTCATAACCTCGCCGACGTGTCGGTCGGCGATTCGGTCGGTGTCTACGTGCTCGCTCCCGACTCGGCGCCGGCGGCAGGAACGCCGCTGGCGGCCGTCGAGGTGAGCGACTTCGCGAAGCCACCGACCCGGACTCCCTCGACCGCGAACCCTCCACCGGTCGGCGCGAGCTGACCGGCCGCGGTCCGGCGGCGGTGCCCGCGCGCTCGCGCGGGCACCGCGCAAGCCGGGTCCAGGCCACGACACGACGCAGTCTGCAACCGCGCCTGTAAGGCGCACATGCCCGCCTCGTTACCCTGGGAGAAGTGTCGGGACTGACGCGTGACCGTGCGCTCGCGACGCGTCCACCGCGTGTCGCGCGCACGCTGGCGGTGCTCGGCATCGCCGTCGCCGCCGCGCTCGTCGTGCTCGCCGTCGTGGTGACGCGCGACTCGGGCGCGACGCTGTCGGCGGATCCGTCCGCACTGGCTCGCCTGCAGCTCGCGCCGCTGGCCGGCACGCTGCGCCAGGCCCAGGCGTTCGGTCCCGACGGCCGGCCCATCCCGCTGCGGCTGCAGGACGGCCGTCTGACCCCCCTGAGCACGCTCGCGCCGGGCGAGCGCGTCTCCGTCGACGTCGTCGTGCGCCGGCCCGGCTGGCTCGGCTGGGCGCTCGGCGCCACCCGCACCGAGCGCCTGACGGTGCGCGCACCGGTGGCCGTGCTGGCGCAGCGGTGGCTCACGGTCCCGGCCGGGGAGCCGCTGACGGTGACCTTCCGGCAACCGGTCGCGGCCGTCGCCTACCGCTCCAACGGCGTGACCACGCGTGTCACGCTGGCCCACCCCCAGCGCGTGGTGGCGCTCAGTCACTCCACGGCGGCGGGCACCGTGACCGTGGCCGCCGCCGCCCGCTCGTGGGAGAGCGTGGGCGCACCCGTGAACGTGAGCTGGTTCCCGTCGTCGTCGCTGCCGGTGGCGGTGGTCGACCCGGCGCCCGGATCGACGCTGTCGCCCGCCCAGCCGATCCGCCTGACCTTCTCGCGGCCGGTCGTCGACGTGCTCGGCAGCGCCGATCCGGCGTTGCCCGCCGGCACGCAGGGGACGTGGCGGCAGCTCGACAGCCACACGCTCCTGTTCAGGCCGTCGGGCCTCGGCGCCCCGCTGGGCAGCCAGCTGCGCCTCCCGCTGCCCACCGAGGTGGCGGTCACCGGGCCGTCCGGGGCGGCGACGCAGGCGACGCGCGAGATCGCCTGGACCGTGCCGCTGGGCTCGACCCTGCGTCTGCACCAGCTGCTCGCCCAGGCGGGCTACCTGCCGCTGGACTGGACGCCGTCCGGGACGCCGGTGCAGCGCACGGTCCTCGCCGAGACGGCGGCGGCGGTCGACCCGCCCGCCGGCACGTTCGGCTGGCGCTACCCGAACACCCCGCCCGAGCTGCAGGCGCTGTGGAACGCCGACCAGGCGAACAAGATCACCATGGGCGCGGTGATGATGTTCGAGAACGAGCACGGCCTCGCTGCCGACGGCATCGCCGGCCCGGTCGTGTGGGCGGCCCTGCTGCGCGCGGCGATCGCCGGCACGCGCCACACGACTCCCTACAGCTACGTCTACGTCCACCGCAACGTCCCCCAGAAGCTGACGCTGTGGAGCGCCGGTCAGGTCGTGCTCACCTCGCCGGGGAACACCGGCGTGCCCGCGGCCCCCACCCAGCTCGGCACCTTCGCGGTGTTCGAGCACATCCCGGTCGGGACGATGAGCGGCACCAACCCGGATGGCTCGCACTACAACGATCCGGGCATCCGCTGGATCAGCTACTTCAACGGTGGCGACGCGCTGCACTCGTTCAACCGCGCCTCGTACGGCACGCCCCAGAGCCTCGGCTGCGTCGAGCTCCCGCTCGCCTCCGCGGCGAAGGTGTGGCCCTACACGCCGATCGGGACGCTGGTCACGATCGAGAACTGACCGCCGAGCTCCGGGCCGCCGTCGCCATGCCGGGCGCGCTTGCGACTATCGTTGATGAGCGCATGATCCAGGCCCGCCAGCGACACGCCGCCGCGGCGCGTCCGCGCAGCTCCAGTTCCCGTCGGCGGGCCTCGTCACGGGTGGCGGCGGTATGCGCCCCGTGGCTGGCGGCGCTCGTCGCCGCGCTGGTGATGGCGCCGAGCGCCGTGGCCTCGCAGGTCTTCACCGTGCCGGGCTACCGGGCGCCCGGGACGCCGCTGCGCTACGACCAGGTGCAGGTGCGCCGCTATGGATCGCCGGGTGCCCGCAAGGTGCTCGTGCTCGTGCCCGGCACGCTGGCCGGCGCCTCGGACTTCAGTCTCATCGGGCCGTACCTGGCCGCGCACGTGCCCGGGCTGCAGGTGTGGGCCGAGGAGCGTCGCGAAGGAGCGCTGGAGGACAACTCGGTGCTGCTGCAGGTGCTGGCCGGCAAGGCGACGCTGCAGCAGGCGTTCAACTACTACCTGGGCTGGCTGGCCAACCCGTCGATCACGCCCCACTACCAGCCGCTCAACCCGGCGCAGTACGGCTTCGTGGCCAACTGGGGCCTGAAGGTGGCGATGGAGGACCTGCACCGCGTCATCCTGCTGGCGCGCGACGGCGGGCGCCGGACGGTCATCCTGGGGGGCCACTCACTCGGCGGCGCCGAGGCGGCGATCTATCCCACCTGGGACTTCGGCGGGCACCCGGGCTACAAGGACATCGCCGGCATCGTCGGCATCGACGGCGGCGTGCTGGCCAAGTTCCCGGTCGCCGGTGCCGCCATCCCCGCGACCGTCGCCCAGGCCCGCCAGGCGGTCGCCCCGCTTGTCGCCAAGCCGTGGCTGGACCTGCTCGGCGCCGGGCTGCCGTGGTCCACCGGTCCGTTCGGCGAGATCTCTGCGCTGGCCGCGAAGCTGGATCCCGACGGGCCCTCGCTGCTGCAGTCTTTCCCGCTGCTGCCGGCGCAGCTGGACCCGCCCGTCCCGGTGACCAACGCCGCGGCGCTCGGCTTCGCCTTCGACGCCTCGACGTCCCCGGCCGCGCTTGCGCTCATCCACATCCACTCCGGGCACCTGGCCACCGCCGGCGCGCTGCGCGGGTGGGTCGACGACGGCATCACCCCGATCCAGGACCTGGCCGACGCGTTCTCGATCGAACCGCTCGGCCCGATCGACTGGTACTACCCGGCGCGCCTCAGCCTCGACGTCGAGGTCGCCGCGTCGTTGCGGTCGACGCCCGCCTCACGCTACCTCGGGCTGAGCACGCCGTTCCTGCACCAGGTCGATGTGCCCTACTACGCCTTCCAGACCTCGCTGGGCGGAACCGACAACTCCGTGGCCGACGGCGCGCGCGCCTACCAGCGCCTCTCGCGGGTGCCGAGCCTCGAGATCGTCGACCGCAAGTCGACCTACAGCCACCTCGACCCGCTGCTCGCGGCCCCCGCCCACAACGCCTTCCTGAAGACCGTCGTGCCGTGGCTGAAACGGATCAGGCCGGGCTGACGCCGCTCCGCCGCGCCTGATGTCGCGAGCTCAGGCCTTGCGCTTGCGCCGCGCCGGGCGCGCGGGCTCGGTGCGCTCGATGGCCGCGTAGGCAGCCGCGGTGAACAGCCGCGTGAAGTGCTCGACCACCTCGTCGACGGAGGCATCGACGTCGCCATTGATCCAGTCGACGAGCACCTCCACGACGCCGCCCATCAGTGAGCGGGCGGTGAGGATGGGATCGAGGCGAAGGCGGATGCCCTGCTCGGCCAGGCTGAGCGACTGCTTGACCGTGAGGTCGGCCAGCGCGTGTCGCATCTGGCGGCGCAGCTGCTCCAGGCGCTCGCTGACGCCGACCACCTCGAGCGCCACGATGCGCGCCTTGCGCGGGTCCTCGGTGACGATCGTCCACCCGGCTCGCAGTCCCGCTCGGGCCTTGTCCTCGATCGTGTCGGCCGCGGCCACCGTCTCGCTCGCGCGGGCCATGATCTCGGACAGGATGCGCAGGTACACCTCGTACAGCAGATCCTCGCGACTGGTGAACGACTCGTAGAAGTAGCGCGAGTTCAGCGACGCCGCCGCGCTCACCGCGCGGATCGATGTGCCGGCGTAGCCCTCGGTGCCGAACAGCTCGAGCCCGGCCTGCATCAGGCGCTCGCGGCGTTGATCGCGGCGCTCGGCCGCGGTGATGCCGCGGTAGCGACGGGGTGCCTGAACGCCCGATTCCATGGCGGCATTCTGGCATGTGCGGTTTGTCGCGGACGGGAGCCGGGTCTCATCCCCGCCCAGCCTTGCGGTCGTCGCGGCGCGAGCGGTCGGTGAGCGCGGCCCCGCGGCGCCCGCCCGCCGACGGTGTCCTCGCGGCACTCTCCCGCGGTGGGAAACATGGATGCGCACAAACAGGAGTTCCAGTGCTACCCTTTGCGGCCGAAAGCGGTTAGCCAGTGCTACAGTTTGGCTCTCACGGGGTGCGTGGCCCGGCTGGCGAGCTGCTCGCCAGCCGGGTTGCAGGGCTCTCGCGGGATGCGTGAAGCCGGGGTCATTCAAATGCTGATCGGGGGAAGAGATATGACGGATCTGCGCCCCGGCGTCACCGGCGCGATCGGCAACGCACCTGTCTGGCCGTCGTCGCCCGGCACGCCCGGCAGACGCCGCCGCGCCGCGCGCCCCCTGCAGGCGTCGCCCGGGACGATCGCGTGATCTGACGGCTCGACGCCCAACACCGTCCACCGGTTACCGAGCTCGGCTCTCCCCTCGACTGCCGGGTGCGACTGACCCCGACCGGTGGTCACGCGCGGCGGCCGCGGCATGATGCCGCGGCCGCCGCGCACCTGTTCTTTGGCGACGCGCGCAGCGCTCGATCGGCGAGCCGGTCCGAACGGCCGGTAGATTCTGGGTCGGGGGATGGCCGAGGAACCGCCACAGCCACGTCGGTCCGGAACCGACATCGTGCCGCGCACGGCCGCGGGCGCGGGAGCGGCCGTCCCTGCCGGCGTGCTGCTGGCCACCGACCTGACCGTCGGCGCGGCCTCACGAGTGGCGCGCCTCGGGTTGCGGCTGGGCGCGACGGGATGGGGCGCGGGCGTCGCCGTCGGCCGCCTCGTCTCGTCGCTGCCGGGCGCCCAGCGCGCGAGCCGGCTGCTCGACGTCGCCGCTCGCCCGCTGGTCGACGAGGGCAGCGAGGTTCGCGCCCGAGCCAGAGTCGTCGCCTGGGACGGCACGCATCGGCTGCTCGAGGCGTTGATCCCCGGCTTCGTCGACACCCTTGACCTCGACGCGCTGGTGGCGCGCGTGGACCTCGACATCGCGGTCGGGCGGGTCGACGTCGACGCGCTGGTCGGGCGCATCGACATTGACGCGCTGGTGCAGCGGATCGATATCGACGCGCTGGTGGGGCGCATCGACATCGACACGCTGGTCCAGCGGATCGACATTGACACGCTGGTCCAGCGCATCGACATCGACACGCTGGTGGGGCGGATCGATATTGACGCGCTGGTGCAGCGGATCGACATTGACGCGCTGGTGGCGCGCATCGACATTGACGCGCTGGTGGGGCGCATCGACATTGACGCGCTGGTGGGGCGCATCGACATTGACACGCTGGTGGGGCGGATCGATATTGACGAGCTGGTGGGGCGCATCGACATCGACACGCTGGTGGGGCGGATCGATATTGACGAGCTGGTGGGGCGGATCGACATCGACACGCTGGTGGGGCGGATCGATATTGACGAGCTGGTGGGGCGCATCGATATCGACGAGCTGGTGCAGCGGATCGATATCGACGAGCTGGTGGCGCGCATCGATATCGACGCGCTGGTGGCACGGATCGACATCGACGCGGTGGTCCAGCGGATCGACATGGATGCCCTGCTGGAGCGCATCGACCTCGACGAGCTCGTGCAACACATCGACGTCAACGCGATCGTCCAGCGCGTGGACATCGATGCGGTCGTCGAGGAGACGGAGCTGGGCACGATCGTTGCCCGCTCCACCAGTGGCTTCGCCAGCGAGGCGCTCGATGCGGCCCGGAACCAGACCGCTGGGGTCGACACGCTGGTCAGCCGCGCCGTCAATCGCATGCTGCGGCGCCGGGAGGACGAGTTGCCCGCCGGACCGCCCCTGCTGGTGGGAGAGTCGGCAGGCGAGGGACGACCAACTGGCCGAGAGGGCACGCCGAGTCCCGCCGCCGGACGCCACCGGGCGGGCTCGCGATGACGAACGGCAGCGGTCGCCGGGTGATGGCCTATTCAGGGGCACTACGCGGGCGCCCTGACCCGGTTGCTGGCCTACGGCGCGGACCTGCTCATCATCAACAGCGTGTACGCCGTGGCGCTGGCGCTGGTGCAGTTCGCGATCAACACGGCCACGCCCTGGAACGTGAACCTCAAGAACGGGTACGGGTGGGTCATCGTCGGCGGCTTCCTTTGGGCCGCGGTCTATTTCGGCAGCTCGTGGGTGCTGTTCGCTCGCTCACCGGGCATGACCATCCTCGGCCTGCGGATCGTGCGGTCCGACGGTGCGGACCTCGACCGGCGCCACGCGCTGATCCGACTTGTCGCCTTCCCCCTCGGGTTCCTCACGTGTGGCGCCGGCTTCCTGGGCATCATCTTCGGCCGCACCCACCAGGCGATCTACGATCGCATCGCCAAGACGGCCGTCATCTATCACTGGGACGAGGAGGCCGCGAAGTTCCGCGACCTGGCCGCGCGCGGCGCGCGCCAGCGCGAGGCAGAGGTCCAGGTGGGTCCCGAGGGCTGACGACACCGGCGGCCCGCATCGTGGGGGATGCGGGCCGCCGGCGCGCACGGTGCCCGGGTGGGTGCACCGGGCCGTCGTCAGTCGCTGAGCGGCGCCGTTGATCAGCAGGCGGCTGGCGCGGTCGCTGCGCCGTATGCGTGCGACGAGCCGGCCGAAGACGGAATGGGTGTCGGTCATCGAAGGCTCCCGGTTGAGCGGTGTGCGTGTCCACCGTCCCGGGTGGGCGCGTGACCGCCGTGAAAGGAGACTGGGAGTGGCCTGAGACCGCCGCGATGCGCGTGAATCACCGCCGCGGACGCACGTCCGCACGGTGCCGGCCCGCCCCGTATCGTTGCGGGCATGCTCCGCGCCGCCACGCCTCGGGCCGCCAGGGGAGGTGGCGGATGACGGCGATTCGCACCGAGGGGCTGTCGAAGCGCTACGGCGACACGCTGGCGCTCGACGGGCTCGACCTGACGGTCGCCGAGGGCGAGGTGTACGGCTACCTCGGGCCCAACGGCGCGGGCAAGACGACGACGATCCGGCTGCTGCTGGGGCTGCACCGGCCGAGCGGCGGACGGGCGGAGCTGTTCGGCATCGACGCCTGGACCCAGCCGGTATCCGCGCACCGGCGCGTCGCCTATGTCGCGGGCGAGCCGTTCCTGTGGCCGTCGCTCACCAGCGCCGAGACGTTCGAGTTCCTCGCCCGGCTGCACGGCGGCGTCGACGTCGCCTACCGCGACGTCCTGGTGGAGCGCTTTCAGCTGGACGCGAACAAGAAGATCCGGGCCCTGTCGAAGGGCAACCGTCAGAAGGTGCAGCTGATCGCGGCGCTGGCCACGCGCGCGGAGCTGCTGCTGCTCGACGAGCCCACCAGCGGTCTGGATCCGCTCATGGAGGTCGCGTTTCGCGAGTGCGTCAAGGAGGCGCAGGCGCGCGGCCAGGCGGTGTTCCTTTCCTCGCACATCCTCAGCGAGGTGGAGGCCCTCTGCGACCGGGTGGGGATCCTCCGGGCCGGCCGGCTGGTCGATCAGGGGACGCTCTCCGAGCTGCGCCACCTCGCCGCCCAGACGGTCGAGGTGACCTTCGCCGGTCCGGCCCCCACGCTCGAGCCGCTGCCGGGGGTCCAGGTGCAGAGCGCCGGTCCCAACGCACTGCGATTCGAGGTCACCGGCGGCGTCGGCCCGCTGATCGCCGCGCTGGCCCGCCATCCGGTGGCGACGCTGACGAGCCGCGAACCGTCGCTGGAGGAGATCTTCCTGCACCACTACGACGGTTCCGACGGGCGTGTCGGCGCCTAGCCTGGCGGCCGCGCCCGTCCCGCCCCGCGTGAGCCTCGGGCGCGTGCGCGTCCTGGCGCGGCGGGCGTTTCGCGACTCGCGCACGCGCACGATCGCCTTCGCCTATCTCTTCGCGATCTACGCCTACATCCAGCCGGTCGGCTACCGGCACGCCTATCCGACGCTGTTGTCGCGCATGGCCTTCGCCCACAGCTTCGCCAGCAATGACGCGCTGCGGCTGTTCTACGGGTATCCCTACGACGTCACGGCGGTCAGTGGCTACAGCGCCTGGCGCGTGGGGGGGACGCTGGCCATCGTCGCCGCCGTGTTCGGCGTGCTGGCGGCGGTGCGCGCGTTGCGCACCGAGGAGGACACCGGCCGCATGGAGCTGGTGCTGGCCGCGCCGGTGGGGCGGTCGACCGCGTACTGGTCCGCGATGGCCGCCGTCGCGGCCGGCGTGCTGATCCTGTGGCTGGCGGAGTTCGTCGGCTTCGTGGCCGGGGGCCTTCCGGCGGGAGGGTCCGCGTACCTCGCGCTGGCGACGGTGTCGGTCGTGCCGGTGTTCGTGGGCGTCGGCGCGGTCGCGAGCCAGCTCGCCCCAACCCGCCGCATCGCGCTCGAGCTCGGCAGCGCGATGGTCGGGCTGTCGCTGCTGCTGCGGGTGATCGGCGACACCGCGAGCGGCGCGGGGTGGGTCCGCTGGGTCACGCCGCTGGGGTGGGCGGAGGAGCTGCGGCCGTTCACCAGTCCTCAGCCGGTCGTGCTGCTGCTCCCCGTCGTGGCGACCGCGCTGCTCCTGGCCGCGGCCGCGCGGATCGCGCAGGGGCGCGACATCGGCACCGGGGTGCTCCCGGCGCGCGACACCGCCGCGCCCCGGCTGCGGCTGCTGTCCTCGCCGACGGCGCAGGCGCTGCGCAGCGAGCGCGCCACCCTGATCGTGTGGCTGAGCAGCGTCGGCGCGTTCTCGCTCATCCTCGGCACGGTGTCGGCGAGCATCTCCTCGGTCGGGATCTCCAAGAGCCTGCAGCGGGAGATCGCCAAGCTCGGCTCCGGCTCGATCCTCACGCCGACGGGCTACCTGGCGTTCGTGTTCATCTTCTTCATCCTGGTCGTCAGCCTGTTCGCGTGCGCGCAGATCGGCGCCGCCCGCCAGGAGGAGGCCGAGGAGCAGCTCGAGACGCTGCTGGCGCTGCCCGTTGGCCGTCGCGGCTGGCTGGGCGGGCGCTTGCTGCTGGCCACGGCCGGCATCGTCGCCATCTCGCTGGTGGCCGGTGTGTTCGCCTGGGCGGGCGCCGTCTCGGAGGGGGTCAGCGTGTCGCTGCCAAGGATGCTCGAGGCCGGCGCCAACTGCGTGCCGGTGGCCGTGCTCTTCCTCGGCATCGCCGCGCTCGGCTACGCGGTCGCCCCCCGGGCGACCGCCGGAATCGGCTACGGGCTGGTCGCCGTCGCGTTCCTGTGGGATCTGTCGGGGGCGCTGCTCGGCGCGCCGCGCTGGCTCGTGAACGTGACGCCGTTCGCGCACGTCGGGCTGGTGCCGGCCGAGCCGTTTCAGACGGTTGCGGCGATCGTGATGCTCGCGATCGGCGTGGCCGGCGCGGCGCTGGCGATCGGGGTGTTCCAGCGGCGCGACCTCCTCGGGGCGTAGCCGGGCCGGTCACGCTTCGAGCTGCGCCAGCGGCTGCACGTGGGAGACGAGCCGGCCGTCCACCAGCGCGTGCACGGCGAACCCGAGCGGGTTCGGGGCCACCGCGAAGGGAAGGTCGTCGCGGGGGCGCAGGTCCAGGCGCAGCGCCGAGTTGGTGCTCGGGCAGACGAGCAGCGGCCGCGCGGCGAAACAAGTGGTCATCGCGGTGTGCACGTGCCCGCAGGTGACGGCCTGCACCTGCGGATGGCGGCCGAGAAGCGCTTCGAGCGCGATCCGGTCCGGCTCGGCGAGGGCGATCGCATCCATCGAGCGCACGCCGGTGAGCACCGGAGGGTGATGCAGCGCAAGCAGCGTGGGAATGTCGGGCTCCGACGCGAGCGTGTGCTCCAACCAGTCGAGCTGTTCGTCGCCCAGCGCCCCACCCTCGCTGCCCGGGCGGGTGCTGTCGCAGCCCACCAGGCGCAGGCCTGCGCAGTGGACGGCGAGGCGCACGGGCGCGCCGGCGGGGGCCGGCACGGGTCCGAAGCGGTGGCGGAGCAGGTCGCGATCGTCGTGGTTGCCCGGGATCGCATACACCGGCAGGCCGAGCGGTGCGAGCAGCTCGTGGGCGCGTTCGTACGCGGCGCTCGAGGGCACGTCCGCGAGATCGCCGCTCAGCAGCACCGCGTCGGCGCGCGGCCGGAGCGCCTGTACGCAGCGCACGGCGTGCTCGAGGCGCCGGGCGGGACCGGCGCCGTCCGCGCCGTCACACAGATGCAGGTCGCTGAGCTGGACGAGCACGGCCGGTGGCCGGTCCTCGGTCGGCGGCGGCGGTTCGGTCACGCTGCGCCAATGATGCCCGTCTGGGCGGCGGCGCCGGCACGGGCGTGCGGCGGGCGCCAGGTGCCTACTGCGGCCGCGTGGGATCCAGCTGGCCCACCACCCCCCGGCCCCGGCTGGTGGTGATCGCGGCGAGGGCCGCGGCGCACGCCATGACGAGGAGCTGCACCGCCAGCGAGCCGGCGGTGCTGATTGCCTGCAGGGGCCCGTTCGACGTCGCGGCGAGCGAGGGCGCGTCCGCGGCCAGCGCCGCCGTGTAGAGCAGCGTGGCCAGTGTGATCGCGGCCATCGCTGCGCTGACCAACGTGCCGTAGCTGAACGCCATCAGCAGCCGCCGGCGGCTCAGCGGCAGGGCGAACAGCACCGTTCGCGCCGCCCACACGCAGGCGCCGCCACAGGCCAGACCGGCGACTCCCCAGGCGATGAACGCCACGCCACCGACCGCGGTCGGGCGCTGGGCATGGGGGGAGTGAGCCAGCACGACCAGCGCGCCGGTGAGGCCGGCGAACAGCGCGACGGCCAGCACGGGCACCGCGACCAGGGGCCGCAGGCTCGGCTGTCGCCGGGCGCGGGCGAGCGCGGCGGCAATCAGGGGCAGCGCGCCGGCCAGCACGGCGGCGGACGCGACCACCGCCAGGACCTGGACCGCGGCGTGGGTCACCCCGAGCAAGGGGTGGGCGTGGGCCGCGATGGTGAACGAGGCGTCCTCGGTGGTCTTGTAAAAGCCGAATCCCGCGGCTGCGAAGACCACCCAGCAGGCCAGCTGCGCGCTCGCGCTGGCCCGTATTCGGTCGGCGCCACCGACGAGATCGGCCGCCGCCCGCGGCGGCCTGAGGTGGGCGGCCAGTGCCCCCAGCAGCAGATCGAGCACGGTCGCAGCCCGCGGCGGGGTCTCGTCCAGCAGGGCGCGCATCTCCGGTTCGTAGCGGCGGCGAAAGGCGAGGGGATACAGCCGTAGCGTCAGCTGGCTCAGCCTCCGCATCATCGCGCTGCCTCGGTCGCGCGCAGGCGTTCGAGCCCGCTGCGGGTCACGCGCTCGAGGGTGCGCAGCTGGTCGGCCAGCGCGGCGCTTCCGGCGCCGGTGAGCCGGTAGGGATGGCGGCGGTCCTCGGCCGGCAGCGGCTCGATCAGGCCGGCGCCCTCCAGTCGTGAGAGAGCTCCGTACAGCGTTCCGGGGCCGAGCCGCACGCCCGACAGCCGCTCGACGTCGGCGGTGATCGCGTAGCCGTGCTTGGGGCCCTCGGCCAGGCTGGTCAGGACAAGCAGGCCCGGGTCGGTAGATCGCGGGCCGATGGATCGCATAACGTAGTAATAGCACACGGAGGGTCACGCCGTCAGCCGAGCGGCGCGGCTCGCCGTCTCACGCCGGCCGGGGTTTCCTCGCGCGCTCGATCGCGGCGTTGACCTCGGCACCGAACAGCAACGAGACGTTGGTGAGCCACAGCCAGACGAGCAAGATGATCGCCGCCGCGAACGAGCCGTAGGTCACGTTGAAGCTGTCGAAGTGGCTGAGGTACTCCGAGAAGACGCCCGACGCCGCGAGCCACATCGTCACGCCGATCAGCGCGCCCGGCGTGATCCACCCGAACGTTCGCAGGCGCACGTCCGGCGTGACGTAGTAGAGGTAGGAGAACACGAGCAGGGCGCTGGCGAACGCCGCCGGCCAGCGGACGATCCGCCACAGCGCGACCGCGTCTGCCCCGGCCACGTCACGCGCGATGCCACCCCCGGCGAACATCAGCACCACCGTGGTGAGCACGAGCGCCATCAGCACGAGCATCGAGGCGACGTCGATCAGCTTGCGGCGCAGGAAGCTGCGTCCGCGGGGCGCCTTGAACACCACGTTCAACGCGCGCCGAGTGGCCTCGAGGTAGCCCGTGGCGCCGTACAGGGCGGCCGCCGCCGCCAGCACGAGCGCCGCCGCTGCCGTGCCCCTGTCCTTCAGCGCGGCTCGCACCGCGGCGTTCAGCGGTGCCAGCGTGACCGCCGGCACGACCTGCCGCAGGTGAGCCTCGATCGAGTCGTACGTCGACGGGTACTCGCCGAGCAGTCCGAGCAGCGACACTGCCAGCAGCAGCGTCGGGAACAGCGACATGAGCGCGTAGTACGTGAGCGCCGCCGCGTGATGGGTGCCCTGGTCGTTGTAGAACGAGACCACCGAGCGCCTCGCCACCTGCCACGCACGCCTCACGTCGCTAACCGTATCGGCGTCCGGCAGGCGCCGGCTCCGCGCGCCCTCAACGGCGCGTCAAGGAAAAGAAACGGCGTGATGGCCCGGAATGGCCCGCAACTCGACTACAGTCGGACACGAGCCGGTTCGGCAGCGAGTATTTCGGGCCGAGACCAAGGCGGCACCCGAGGCGTTCCGTGAGCGAGCAGCTCAGGCACTCGTCCGAGAAGCGACGACCGCCGCGCGGAGTCCGCAGCCGTGACTATCAGCCAGTCGGCGCGCCCGTCTGGGATCACAGCGAAAGCGCCGGAAGGCAGAGCCGCAGGGCGCCCGCGTCGCTGCACCCGACGGTGTCGCGCGATCGCCGGGCCTGCTCATTTCCCACACCAACGAAGCAAAGGAACGCAAATGCCCAGAGTTGACGTTGTGACAGAAGTTCGTGGACAGGCCCCCGAGACCCTGCTGAGCGAGCACGTGCCCACCGAGATGCTCGCCGACGGGCATTACGCCGCCCAGCTCGTCGAGCGCCTCGGATGGGCGTTGGTGGACGCTCAGCACACCGAACAGGCGAGCCGCGCGTAGCGCCGACCAGTGCGGGCGAACGCGTGGCTCCCGCGGCTCGACCGCGCGGTCGCCAGGGGGCGTTCCCGTCGGCAAGCGGCGCCCGCGGCGGCCGCGTGTCGGTAGGCTGAGCACGCACACGAGCCGAGAGGGGTACGCAGATGAAGAGAGTCGTGTTTGCGGCGTTGGTTGGCGCCGTCCTGGCAGCAGCCTCCGTCGCGTCGGCGGCCACGACGCTGAGTGGCACGTACCGGACGACGATCTCCAGCACCGCCCTCGGCGGTGCGGTGAAGGGCGCCTGGACGGTGAAGTTCAGCGGCGGCGTCATCACCGCGGCCAAGAACGGGATCGTGGCCACTCAGGGGAACTATTCGGTCAGCGGATCGAAGGTCACCCTTCGCGCCACACCCGGCCAGGATCGCTGCACGGTCGTGAGCGTGTACCGCTTCAAGCTCAACGGATCGAGGCTGCAGTTCACGCTCATCAGCGGCACCGGGCACAGCGCCACCTGCGAGGCGCGGCAGATCGTGCTCGCGGGTACCTTCACCAAGGTCGGCTGAACCGGCGGTCGTGCGTCTGTAGCGCCCGCGTCCCGGGGCGTCAAGCTCCCGCGGCCGGCCGCCGATATCCCTGTGATGTCGCGCAGGACGGTTTCCACGGCCGCGTGCCTGGCCCTCACATGCCTTCCGGTCGTGTGCGGCGGCTGCGGCGCCACTTCGGCGCCGGCCATCCCCGTCGCGGCACCCGTGGTCCAGGGCGCCGAGGGCTCGGTGATCAGGGTTCGCTGCACGAACGCGGACGTGTCCGAGAACCTCCTGTCGGCCGCGATCGGCACCGGCTTCATGACGAGCGCGGGGATCGTGACGGCCGCCCACGTCGTCTCCAGCTGTGCCAGCGCGGGTCCGGGCAGCATCAGTGCCGGGCCCTACGTGGCCAGCGTCAGCGAGGACGATCCGGCCGTGGACCTCGCGCTCATGCGGCTCGGCACGGCGGGAACGGCGGCGCTCTCGCTGCAGGACCGGCTGCCCGCAAACGGCGCGGCGGTCGAGCTGCTCGGCTCACCGGGCCTGGCATCCGGCGCCGGCCTGGCGCCCATCTCCGGCACGGTGATTGCGACAAATGCGCCCGTCACGCTGTACTCGAGCAACGGGAGCAGCGAGACGCTCACCGGCACCATCGTCGTGGCCGCCAACGGCGTCGCCGAGGGCTACAGCGGCGGTCCGGCGATCGACGCGGCCGGGCAGGTGATCGGCGTGATCGAGGGCGGTGGCGGTGGGCGCGTCTACCTGACGCCCGCGGCCCAGGTCGCGACGCTCAGCGGCTGACCATGCTCAGCCCGCGGTGACGAAATAGGCGCCGTCCCCCAAGGCCGTGAAGCGCAGCTGGCACCCGGCGGGTGAATCTGGGGACGCTGAGCGCGCACGGCCCTGGCCAGGGCGGGTAGGGTTCTACGAGCATGGACGCGGTTGACGCCCGGACCGGCGTGCTGGGACCGCGGGGAAGCCAAGGAAGTCGGAAACGATGGCGATCGTTCGCACGAGGGGGCGACGTGCTCAGGACACGAGGCCCGGGGCCCGCGGCACCGCGGAGCGGATGCGCGCGGCCGGATCGTGCGCCGGCCCGGCGCGCCGCGCTCGTGACCGAACATCGCGGCGCTCCCGATCGGGCGATTTCCGGTGAGCGCGTCGACGATGACGGCATCCGGTAGTTCCACGCCCCGCAGCCGCGCCGCACGCGCCGTGGAGGCCGTCGCGATGACGAGCTACGTGCTCCCCGCGCTTGCCGGTTGGGTCTGGCCTGGGCTGCGCGCGCCGCTGGGGATCGAGGACCGCACCGGCGGGAGCATCGGCTATGCACTCACCTTCGATGACGGGCCGCATCCCCAGGGGACGCCCGCGATCCTCGAGATCTTGGCGCGTGAAGGCGTGACCGCGACCTTCTTTCTCGTCGGCGAGCAGGTACGGCGCAATCCAACGCTGGCGGGCGAGATCGTCGAGGCGGGCCACGCGGTCGGACTGCACTGTGACCGTCATCGGGTGCTGCTGCGCCTGCGCCCCTCCCAGGTCCGGGCCGATATGGATCGCGCACGGGACACCATCGAAGGCGCCACTGGCCGCGCGGTCAGCCTGTACCGCCCGCCGTACGGGATGCTGAGCGCTTCGGCCTTGCGGCGCGCCCGAGAGCGAGACTGGCGGATCTTTCTCTGGACCCACACCGGCCAGGACTGGCAGGCGCGTGCCACGGTCGAGTCGATCACGGCGCGACTGACCCGCGGCGTTGGCGCCGGCTCGGTGCTGCTGCTGCACGACGCCGACCACTACGGGGCTCCGGGCTCGTGGGGGCGAACGGCGGCCGCGTTGCCCGGCACGATCGAGGAGCTGGCCCGCCAGGGTCTGGAGCCGGTGAGGCTGGCAGCGAGCGCCGAGGTGGCGTCCGGCGTCGTCGGAACGGAGAAGCTCGCGTAGACGGGCGCGCGCCGCCCGGGGCCGATCTCGCGCAGCGGCGGTTACGGCCGCAACTGCGATGAAGCGGAGTGGTTAGGGCGCCGAGGTCTGGTCGAGGACGACCCGTACAGGCCCAGTCGGAACGAACGAGACGGCGAGTGTGCCGTCCATCCGCAGTGCATAGCCGCTCGCCGTGTTCGAGACCGTACGGTCGCCGAACCGCATCTGCAAGGTTCGGTTGGTGAACAGCGCCGGAAGCTGCACGGCGGCGCCGGCCAGCGCCGGGAGGGTGTCGGGATCGAATAGGTCGGTCTCCGCGGGTCCTTCGCAGCGCGTGCGCAGCACGTCGTAGCCGCCGAAGCCGCCGACGTACGCGAGCGTCTCAAAGACGAGCGGGGGACCGAGGCTCAGACTCGGGAAACCCGAGCTTCCCCCGCCGCCCCCGTTCCCCCCGGGGGGCAGCGGAACCCGGACGCTGTCTTGGCAGGTCGGCGCCCCTTGGCGCGACGCCACTTCACTGACGGCCACCGAAGTCCCGTCGGTGCCGAGGAGCGCGAGCTGGAAGGCGCCGGAGGCGAACAGGTGACGGGCCTCCGCGACGGTGGCCGGGTGCCCGGCCGGCAAGCTGCCGCGGCCGGTCAGCTCCAGCCCGCCGCGCAGATCGGCGAGCGTGATCGTGCCCGACAGGCCGCAGGCGTCGAGTGGCGCGCACAGCGGGGCCGGGGCGCCGGCGAACGTCGTCACCAGGCCGCCGCGGCTCGCGACGATGGCAAACCGCCGCTCGATCGTGGCCGTCGGCCCCGATCGTCCACGCGAACGCGCCACGGTGGGCGCGACGTTCTGTCGGGCTCCGGGATCGAGACGCAGGCCGAGTCGCAGCGTGGAGCTCATCGTGCCGCTGAACGGCCCCGCGCCAAACGCCCGGTTGGTCGCGAGCGAGATCACCGTGCCCTTCCGCAGCTGGGCCTCGGGCACGAACGCGGACGGCAGCAGGCCGGCGAGGTCCCCCGCCACGGGCCCGGCGCAGTGTCCGGCGTCGAGGAGACCGGGCGCGGTCGGAAACTCGCCCAGCGCCTCCGTGCCGTCGACGATCCGCACACCGCCGCGCGCCGGCAGCACTCGCGGGCCGCCACCGGTGACCAGCCCGAGGACATCGGAGCACGTTGCGCCGCCCGGCCGCACCACACGCACGCCGACGTCGGCTGCCAGCGTCACATCGTCCGCGCCGGACAGGCCCGGGAGAACGACCAATTGACCGAGGTCGTTGCGGTCGGGCACCGTGCCGCTCGCAGTACCACTCACCCCGCACAGGCCCGCGGCTGCGCAGCCGCGCGCCGGATCGCCTTGCCACGAAACCGCGATCGAGCCGGTGAGGCTCGTCGCGACCGGAGTGACGGCTGCGGCGGCCGAGGCTGCTCCCGCAGCCGCCAGCGCGGTTGCAGCCGCCGCGACAAATACAGCGAGTCGATTCCGCATCGGCGGTGACTATGCCAGCGACCGCCGACGGCCCGGGTTCGCGCTGGCCACCGGCGCCGCCACCAGGACGTCCCAGAGCTCGCCGCACGATCACCGCTACCGATCGGTCGATTCAGGCTTCAGGGGCTCGTGACGCTCATCATCAGTGAACGTCGACGTCCTTGCGGCTGTCAGTGCCGACTTTCACCCTGGGCACTCCTCATGTACCTCACCAGTGGATCCACGGCTGCTGGCGCAGGGCCGTGCGCGCGCGGTGATAGGAGAGGCTCAGTCCTCGATGTCGGAGAGGAGAAACCGGATCCCGCCCGTGGCCGCCTGGGCCAGTCCGCGAGCCAGCTCGCCCGCCTCAGGTGACTCGAGCGCGGCGCACGTGGTCGAGTAGTCGGAGAAGTAGATATCGATGGTCCGGTAGGCGGGGGTTGGGGAACCGTCCTCCTTCTCGCGTAGAACTCGAGGTCGCGGTCCTCCTGCTCTCGTCGGTCGCCCAGCTTAGAGTCGCCGCTGTATCCCGGTGACTTCCCATGCTCGTCCCGGTGCGCTTCCAAACAACCCCACGATGACGAGCACCAAGGCGCGCTGCAATGCAGAGCTTTCAGCGTCGGTCAGGAGCGCAATGGCAAGGCCGCGTTGGATTGAATAGCCGCCGACCGAAATGAGGGCAAAGACGATGTTCTGCCGCCGAGTTGGAAAGCCGCGGGAGAAGTTCCCGGCCCGCTTTGCTCGCGGTATCAAGCGACTGGTGGCCAGCAGGCCGACTATCGCCATCACGAGGTTGGACGTCCCGAAGACCACGGCGCCTCCGGTCAACGCGACAATCGAGACGAAGAAGGCGTCGACCAGCGCAAGGAATGCGCTTCCGGCCAGCACAGTCCGCCTCTCCCGAGTCTTCGCGTCCGCATCGTCGGCGTTGACGACCGACACAGCCACGACGAGCAGGCCGAGGATGGCAGCCGATGCGCCCGCGCTCGTGGCGAAGAACATTTCGTAGCGGCCCAGCGACAGCGCCACCTTACGAGCATCACCGGTTGCACGCGTCCACGACCAGCGTTCGGGACGGTTCGGGGAGATTCACACAGAACTCGACCGCTACGCAGCACAAGCCGCCGGAGATCCGCCTCGCCGATTCACACGTCCACCGAGCCTGCGCCGCCGGCGTCCCGGTCGAGTTCGAGCAGGGCACGCCGACCATCACCGAAGGCCTACGCGTGGTGCCAGACACGCGCTCGGCCCCACAGCCACGTCATCGGTCGTCGGTCATCGGTCATTGGTCTGTCTCGGTCCCACGGCGTGGACATCACGAGCGATCGTGCCGATGCTCACGAGAGCATGTCGCGACCCAACGCCACTTCCAAACTCGCCGCTCAGGCACCAGAAGTGATCGCTGGGCGCGACGCCGGGATCGTCCTGCCCGGAATCAGCTCGATCGATCTCGACTTGGTCGAGGACGCGCTGTCGCGATCGGTGCGCGACGCTCCGGCAAGGCGCATCGTCCGATCCCGCAAGCCGCGGCCGGCGCCGAGCCGAACTCCGGCGCGCGCGCGGGCCCGTCGGCCCGGCGGCAGCGCAGCGGGCTCGGGCTGATCGCCGACGCTGCAGCGTCTGGGACTCCAGAAGCCCAACTCGGCTGAAACCGGGCCAGATCCAGCCTCCGTCGAAAGCGGTCGGGCTCACATGTCAATAGTCGACTTGGAGCCCTTCCAGAATCGGACTGGTCATCGAGGGCGGGAGCGCCGCGTAGTGGCTGCCGGGCAGCAGCGACTGTCCGATCGACTCCACGTAGCGGAAGAACGTGTACAGCGTCCGCGCCTGGTCGACGCTCACCGTGCTGACCGACCTCGGATCCAGGGAGAGCGGGTACACGATGGCAAACGACAGGCCGCAGATCGGGTACTGCGATCCCTGGTCGGTCGCGTCCCAGTGATTGGGCTGACCGTTGGCCGTCTCGTTGTCGACGGACCAGTTGTCGGTAGCGTCGAGGCCGACTAGCGCGTCGGCGACGCCGTAGCCGGGGATCGAGATGCCGGAGAAGGAACAGTTGGCGCCCGTACCAACCTGCGGCGGCTGGAAGGAGGTGCCCACGGCGTTCTGGACCCCGGCCGTGATGAGCCCCGTGGTGTCGGTCGCGGCATCTGAGAGAGCGGCGTAGCCGATGCCGCCGTTGGTGTTCTGCAGCAGTTGGAGCTGTGCCTGACCGCCGTTGGCGCCGGCGTTGATCGTATCGGCACCACACGAGCTGCCGCCCTGGGGCCAGGTGTTGTTGACCGAGCCGCCGAGGTAGCTGGTCCACGGCAGGCCGGCGCAGGTGGTGCCGTCGGACGTGACGTTGTTGAGGTATTGCTTCAGCACGTTGGTCGAGCCGGCGGTGTCGGACCGAACGACTCGGGTGATCGTCTCGTTGCAGTTGGCCAGGCTGGAGTTCAGTCCGCCGGTGCGCAGGCGGGAGTCATTCCAGTTGGTGATCGTTCCGCCGAATAGCAACGACAGCTGGGGGCCCGTGAGCTCGACGCCGGACGGCTTGCTGCCGCCGCAGTCCGCGGCCGTGAGGTTGATGAGGATCGCCTCTGAGGTGCCGGCGATCGGGAAACTCAGCGGCTGGGCCGCGGCATCGCGGCTGTCCGGGACGCCCGACGGATCGGTGTTGGCGTCCGGCGGAAACGTCGTAAAGAGCGTCGGGCAGCTCTGGCCTAACACCCCGGTGGAGCTCGCGCCCGTGCCCGGCGTCTCGCCGAGCGCGCTGTATTCGGCCTGGGTGTAGGGCAGATCAGTGCCCCAGTAATCGGCGCTGCGGCAATCGGCGCCTACCAGGCCGGCAGTCGAGCCGATGTCAGCGTTCGGGGTGCCGGCCCAGTTGTAGGCGCCCATGTTCTGACCGGCGACCGGGTCTCTCGTCACCTCGCCGCAGATGTCGGGCCCGTAGTTGTTCCAGAACAGAGCCTGCGCATTCTGCTGGGACGTCGCTCCGTACCCCTCGACCTTGCCGTCGGCGGCGTTGCAGCCACCGCCCACCGGGACCGGGCTCGACGCAGGCAGGACGATGTAGGAGATGCTGGTCGTGCCGGTTTGCCCGTCCTCGCTTGTCGCCGTCACCGTGTAGGTGAACGACCCGGGCGCACTCGTGTTCAACGACCCGCTGCCACCGCTCGCACCATTTGAGTCCTGGCAGGAAGCGACCCCTGGGCCATTGGTGGCCTCGGAGCAGGAGAAGCTCGTCGACACGCTCTGCCCGAGGTCATACACGCCACGGTTGGCGGGCGCGGCGATCGAGGCCGTCGGCGGACCCACCACCGTGTAGTTGATGCTCGCAGTCGCGGTCTGCCCATCGCGGCTGGTGGCGGTCACGCTATAGGTGAACGTTCCCACCTGGCTGGTGTTCAGCTGGCCTGTCGTACCACTGCCGCTGTTGCTGTCGGCGCAGGATGCGATTCCTGGACCATTGGGGGCCTCGGTGCAGGAGAAGCTCGTCGGGGCGCTCTGGCCGACGTTGACCACAGCCCCACTCGCCGGGGAGGCAATCGACGTCGACGGCGGACCCACCACCGTGTAAGTGATGCTCGCCGCACCCGTCTGCCCGTCGCTGCTCGTCGCCGTCACCGTATAGGTGAACGACCCCGGCACGCTCGTGTTCAGCGCCCCGGTCCCGCCGCTCGCGCCGTTTGAGTCCTGGCACGACGTGATCCCCGGACCGTTGGTGGCCTCCGAGCAGGAGAACGAGGTCGGTACGTTCTGCCCGAGGTTGTAGACACCACGGTTGGAGGGGGAGTGGATCGACACGGAGGGCGGACCCACCACCGTGTAGCTGATGCTCGCCGTGGCGGTCTGCCCGTCAAGGCTCGTCGCGGTCACGGTGTAGGTGAACGTGCCCGGCGCGCTGGTGTTCAGCGTGCCGCTGGTCCCACTGCCCTCGTTGTTGTCGGCGCATAGCGCGATCCCCGGACCGTTGGTGGCCTCCGAGCAGGAGAACGACGTCGGCACGCTCTGCCCGACGTTGTAGACGCCGCCCCTCGCCGGGGAAGCGATCGACACCGATGGCGCCCCGATCACCGTGTAGATGATCAACGCGGTCGCGGACTGCCCGTCGTTGCTTGTCGCCGTCACCGTGTACACGAACGTGCCCGGCGTGCTGGTGCTCAGCGCCCCGGTCCCGCCGCTCGCGCCGTTTGAGTCCTGGCACGACGCGATCCCTGGACCGTTGGCCGCCTCCGAACAGGAAAACGAGGTGGGCACGCTCTGCCCGAGGTTGTACACCCCACCACCCGGCGAAGCGATCGACGCCGTCGGCGGACCCACGACCGTGGCCGTCGCGGTTGCGGTGGACGCCGCGTAGTTGGAGTCGCCCGAGTAGACAGCGCTCACCGCGTCGGAGCCGGCCGGCAGCGGCGATGTGGTGCACGACGCCTGGTCGGGTGCGCTGTCGCTGAGCGCGACGTTCTGGCACTGGGAGATCGGGTCGCCGTTCGCGAAGAAGTTGACCGTGCCGGTCGGGATGCCTGCGCCTGGGGAGTTGACGGCGACGGTGTCGGTGAGCGTCTGCGATGTGCCGAAGTTCGAGATCGCGCTCGTGACCGATAGCGTGCTCGAGGTCGGTACGGCGGGCGACGTCGATGACTGCAGCGTCGCGGTGAGGATGTTGCGGTACAGCGCCGGGTCGGTTGCGCCGAGCGTGTACTGGTCGCTCGCGTTAGTGCCGAGCACCGCGCCGTCCGATGTGATCGGCTTGGGCAGGCGGTAGCCCGCGAATACGAGCGTCAGCGTGCCGTTCGGGTTCTGGACGACGGCCGGGCCGTACGCGCGGCCGGAGTAGTAGGCGCTCACGCCGAGCGGACTGTCGATGCCGGCGTTCAGCGCCGAGGCCTGCGCGACGGATGCCGCAAACGTGTAGTCGGTGGTGAAGACCACACTCGGCACCGACCAGGTCTGACCGCCGTCGCTGGAGGTCGTGTAGAAGATCTGATTGAACGCGTCGCTGTCGCCGTCGCTCGCCCAGGACCCCGACAGGAACATGCCAAGGCTTCCGTCGGGGTTGGTGATGATCGTGCCGCGCGAGCCGACGTAGCGAAGCTCGATCGCGTCACTGCTGCCCGACGTCAGGTTGGTCGGGCTCGTCGGATTGAGCGTCGCCGTCGTCGGGCTCGCGCTCGACTGCGGACTGTACTGCTGCAGCGGATTGGCGATGTCGCTGTAGGAGCCGCTGTTGTTGCCGGTTCCGGAACTCGTCCCGCTGACCGCGCCGAGGTCGGTGAAGTTGACGCCGTCGGTGGTGTCGGCGGCGCGTAGGACGGTGTAGTCCTCGTTGTTGCCGAACAGGCGGAACGCACTCTTGGAGCCGTTGGAGCCCTCGCCGATCTTGGCGAGGACGGAGTAGGGGACCACCGCCGCGTTCGGGCCGCCGATCCAGTCGCCTTGGCCGCTGCCGATCGCGCTGTTGGTGCTGCCGGTACCGATGATCTTGCCGGTGCCGCTGCTTGTACAGCCGGTCACGTTGATGCTGTTGGGAGGCGCATTCGACGCCGGCGTCGTGTTCCAGCCCGTGCAGGTGACGGTGACAAAGGAGTTCGTCGAGCCGACCGTCTGGACCGTGTAGATGCTGAAGGAGCCGCTGGCCGGCAGCGGCTCGGACGTCCCCGGGTATGGCTGGTAGTTCAGCCCGAAGGTGGTCGATCCCCCAGGGAGCGTGAAGTTGCCGGCCGTGTACGTGGTCCCGGCCGCGTTGAGACCGCCGTTGAGCTCACCCTCGAGGAAGTAGTTGGCGATCTTCTCGGTGTAGAGCATGATCGTTGCGTTGCCGGGCACGCTCTGCCCGTTGAACGTCGACGTGTAGGGGACAGTGCCGACGATGCCGTCCGGGGCGACGAGGCCTGTCGTCGTCCGGGCGCTCGACGGCGAGATCGGATCTCCGGTGATCGCATCGCCGTTGTTGACCGTGAACGGACCCGTGGGGGAGGTGCAGTCCTGCAGATTCGTCGTGATCGGGTTCGTGTTGGTCGTATTGCAATACACGGCGTGGCCATCGATATAGACGCGGTTTGGGGCGTTGTTGTTCAACAGCCACGCGAGCGCGTTGGAGTTGCTGGTCGCGTTCGCGTACCCGTAGGTGTTGACCGAGAAGGCGATCTTGGACAGGCCGCCGGTTCCGGCCGGCACCTGAGCTGAGCTGGCGGGGACGGTGTAGGTCTTGCCGGAGCCCGGGTTGGCATCCTCCATGACCTGCACCAGGGCATCGCCCGAGCCGACAGTGAACGACGCGCCGCTGGACACCGTGCAGCCCGTCAGCTCGTTGCTCGGGCTCGTGGTCGTGCCGGTGCACGTGATGACGGTCGGCGCCGAGCCGCTCGTCGCGGGGTTGTGGCTGTAGTCGACGTACGGTCCGGCGACGATCTGGTTGGCCGTCCCGGCGCTCCCGAGCGTCGTCACCGGGATGCTTGTCGCCGTCGCGCTGAGCGGCGTCGATGCGGTCGCGAACGTGTTCGGGTCGATGCCCGACACCTCGCTGGCGGGCAGCCCGGACAGCGGGTCGGAGGAGCTGTCGGCCCCGATCGAGTGCACGAGCAGCCCAACGCCCGGGTAGTCACCCGCGCCGCGCTGCAGCGTGTACAGCGTGTTGGAGCCGTTGACGGTCGTGGCGAACGGGTGTCCCTCGCCGTCGTCGTTGGTGTCAGCGGTCGGGCAGTAGCTGGGGTTCTGCTCGAGCGCCTCCCCCTCGGTGCTCCACGTCGCGCCGTTATCGGTCGACCTGGCAACCGTGATCGCCTCGTCGGCGTCCTTCGGGCGCCAGTCGAAATAACCCGTCAGGGAGCCATCGCCGTTGCGCACGACGTCCGGGAAGTAATACGGGGCGAAGGGCAGGTCGGTGTTCGAGGGCTCGTTGGCCGCGGGGCCGGACTCGGGGTTGGGGCCGAGGCTCGAGCAGTAGCCGTCGAGCGGGCCGGGAGTGCCCGCGACGCCGCTCGGATAGGGCGCCGACCCGGAGGCCGCCGGGTAGACCGCCAGGTTCGGCTCGCTGACGCCGCCGAGCGCGGTGGTGTTCCCGCCCGGCGTGTACGTCGGGAACAGGTCCGACAGCTGATACGCGCTGCCCTCGGACGGGTCCCCCTGCGACGTGTTCCAGGGCCCGTCGAGCACCCCGTCCGCGCTCGGAGTACCGGCGCTATAGCTCGTCGTGGCCGCGGCGACCGACGGAAATACGACGGTGATCGACGCGACGGCGACCACGAGCAGCAGAACGGTGCCAACACGGCGAAGTGTCACGCAGCCACCCCCTTGGGTACACGAGTCGGCAGACCGTCCTGCGCGCAAGTGCCGCGCGCGGCATGGCGTCTTCTATCAACCGCGCTCGCGGCGCGCTTCCCTTCGGGATGCGCGACCACAGGTTGTTGCCAGGTCCGTCACACGCTGGTAACGCGAATCGCCGGGTCGGGCTGAATTCGGACGAGCAACCCACGCTCCTATGAGTGTCCCGGGGGGGCGACGCTCAACGCGGGTCTATCCGCCGGGGAAGGGCTCGGCGATCGCCTCCTGGCCCGGGGCTTCGCCGGGACCGAGCGCAGCGCTCGCCACGGGCGTGGGCGAGATGTCGGGCCACACCTCGTGCCAACTGCGGCCGCCGTCGGTGGTGTGCCAGAGGACCTGCCCGGCGGGCGCGGGCGCAAAGGCGTCGGACGGGCGCTCGGCAAGGGCCCATGCCTCGCGCGCGTCCAGTGCGATCAGCGCCGGGCCGAGCCCGACCGGACCGGTGAGCTTGCGCCACGTTCTGCCGCCGTCGTCGCTGCGCAGCAGCAGCATCGGGGCGGCACCCGTCCCGAGGTCGCACAGAATCCAGATGGCGCGCGGCTGGGGACGCGAGACACCGCAGTCCGTGTAATTGCTTGGGTCCGTGACGGTGCGCCAGTGCCGGCCGGCGTCGGTGCTCACGTACAGCAGCGGAGGATCCTCGATCACGACGACGCCGGGTCCGAGGCTGACGGTCTGTCCGTCGGTGACCCCATGCGGCACGGCAACGCGAGTCCAGGTTGTGCCGGCATTGACGGTGGCGAACACCGGAAGCTGACCCGAGGGCTCGGAGGAGTCCGGCGCGCCTCCGGCTGCCACGAGACCATCGTCGTGGTTGCTGAACGCGAGGTCCCCGGTGTAGCCGAACTGGACCGACGCCGGCACGTTGAGCGTGCTCCACGTGCGACCGCCGTCGCCCGTGAGGTAGTCGGCGTTGTAGTTCCCGGCGTCCTTGTCGCCCGCGAAGTACGCGGGCTTGTGCAGCGCCCGCGCGATTGTGCGCTGGGAGTACGGTGGCACCGGCCGCCAGTTCCTGCCGTCATCGTCGCTGCGCAGCGTGCCCGCGCTGGAGTCGACCACCAGCGCGGACGCGGTGGCCACCTCGAGCAGGTACAGGTTCACGTTCTCGGGCCGCGCCACGACCTGCACCGAGCGCCCGCCGTCGCGCGTGTGCAGCACCGTTCCCTCCAGCGGGTCGCCGCTCCAGCCCGACGACGACCCGGCGACCGCCCACGGCAGGAAGCCGACGACATGCCACGTGTGGCCGCCGTCCGTCGTGGTGTGCGTGACGTTGCTGAAGAAGCCCTGACTTTCGATGGACGACACGGCCCAACCATGCAGGCGGTCGCCGAAGAGCAAGCGCGTATTCACCGGCCACGCCGCGCCCCGATACACGGTGCTCCAACTGCGACCGCCGTCGTCGGTGAAGAGAACTCGCACCCGTGCGGTGAAGGCGCCATCGTCTTGCACGGCGGGATCGCCGCGGACCGCCCAACCCGTGCTCGCGTTGAGGAAGTCGATCGAGGAGTAGGAGGAGTCGCAAGTTCCTGGCAGCGGCGTCCAGGACTGGGCGCCATCGGTCGTCTTGTAGATCTGTTCCCCGCAGGGCGCGCTGCCCGCGGCGTACCCGACGAGCCGCGCCGGGAACGCCACCACCGCCCAGCCTCGCCCGGTGGCGCCCGACGGAAGGGCACGCCTGTTCCACGTTTGCCCCTCGTCGCCCGAGTACAGGAGACGCTCGCCCGCCGCGTACCACGCGTCCGGCGCTGGAAGGTCAAGCACCGCCTCGTCGACCGGGGCCGGCACGCTCACTCGACGCCACTGCGCCCCGCCGTCGTCGCTTACGTAAGCGACCGGACTCGCCGGCAGCGAGCCACGCACGACGTTCCCAAGCGCGACGACGTGGCGACCATCTGCGGACGCGATCTGGTCGAACACGACCGAGCGAGCGCGCAGCAGCACCGTCCAGGTCAGGCCTCCGTCGGAGGTGCGCTCGATCTCCCCGCTCTGACTCGGAGGTAAGAACCCGACCTTATCCAGCCAGCCCCCGCCACCAGACGTAGCCACAAACCCGACCCGGGGCGACAAGAACACGAAGTTCGCCGGGCCGAGGGCCGGGGCCGCCGATGGCGGCGGCGCGGACGCGATGAAGCGCATCGGAACGCTCGAGCCAAACGCAAACGGCGCGAGCGCGGGCGGCGGTCCGCACCCGGCACACGCCAAGCCGACGAGGCCGCTTACCAGAGCCAACGCCCACCCAGACGCGATCCGTCGCGGCTTCCCCACTCGCACGAGTCACATGATCGCTGCAAACGGCGCACCGCACCAGTCAGCGGGCGCGCAACGCTATGCAGGCAGCGGGTTCCTCTGATGGGCGCGGCGGGTTTCGAACCTGCGACCTCTCGCGTGTGAAGAAGCTCAGGCTGGTCGCGGATATCGAGGAAACCCGCATGGTTGCAGGGGATATCGAGATTTGGGACGAGCGGCGATAGCCGCGGATTCGCGTGGATTACCGGGGGTTTGGGCACTGGTGCCCAATGGATTGAAGTCGTGGGCGGTCATTCGCCGGCCTCGGCGGCGAGCGCGTCGAGGAGTTCACCGGTGGTATACACGCGCAGCCCCGAGTCCTCCATGTCCTTGTCCTGCGACCAGATCGGGCAGCCGCGGGCGAGCGCGAGTGCGACCGTCGGCCAGTCGTCGGGATCGCGGCCAGCCATCCGCTGCTCGGCCTCGTAGCGATGTGACTCGTATGCGCTTGCCGGCAGCCACTCGACTGGCATGACCTGCAGCGTGGCGAGCAGGAGCGCCAGGTCAAGCTTCCGCCGTGCCGCCAGGCGAGGGAGGTGCTCGGCGACCTCCTCGGCGACCTCCTGCGCTGCGACGCAGTGTGGGCCGGCAGGGGAGGAGATCACGAGGCGGGCGCGTCCGCCGATCAGGGCTGAGAGAACGACGTTGGCGTCAGCGGCGACGACGGGCGGCAGCGAAATCGTCAAGCACCTCTTGCTCGGTGGTTCCGCTCGCCTGGAGCTGCGCTCCGACCTGGGCGCTGAGGCGGTCGAAGACTTCGCGACGCACCTCGACGGGTAGATCCGGTGTGTCCCACGGGAGGAAGAAGCCGGCCGGGTGACCCTCGCGCGTGATGAGGATCACGTCCTCGGAGCGAAACATCTCGCTTGCGCGATCGCGGAAGTCGCGTACCGTCACGACCTTCATGTGGTCACCTGGGTGGTCACACGCCGTACGATACCACGGAACGCTCCGGCGGGTTCTCCAACCAAATGGGCGCGGCGGGTTTCGAACCTGCGACCTCTCGCGTGTGAAGCGAGCGCTCTCCCACTGAGCTACGCGCCCTGGCCCCGGCGATTCTACGGGCCGGCGGCGCCCGGCGGGGCTCTGGGGCGTCGCGCGGGGCGCGTGGTTCCCCGTGGTGGCTGACGGCCGTTCCAGCAATGCGCCCGATATGGCGCAGCATGCGCCATATCCGGCGAATTACGCTAGACTCGAGTCGCCAATGCGACAGCGCAGCGCCGACCTCTTTCCCACCGACCAGCCGCTGCCGGCCAGTCAGATGATCGGGCGCGCGGCGGACGTGCGCGAGGTGAGTGCGACGCTGCTCGGTGGCGGCAATCTCGTCATCGCCGGTCCGCGCCGCACGGGCAAGACGAGCGTCTGCGACGCCGCGCTCGGCGAGGCCGATAAGCAGGGGTGCTACGTGGTGGCGGCCGACCTGTTCCGGATCGCCAGTGCCGCCGAGCTCGCCGAGGTGCTCGTCGCCGCGACGATCTCCAATCGCTCGGTCCTGCGGCGGATCGTGCACCAGGCACGGCGCGCGGGGCGGCTCGTCGCCGACGCCGCCGGCATGTCGGCCGTTGTGCGATCGAAGGCGCAGCTTGGCGATGAGCTCGAGATCGCGTTTCAGCCTGGCCTGGCGGCGCGCGATCCCGAGCGCTACCTCGACTACGCGCTCGCGCTGCCCGCACGAATCGCGCGCGCCGACGGCCGGCCGGTGATCGTGTTCTTCGACGAGTTCCAGGAGATCGCCGGGCCGCACAGACCCTACGGTGACGCCGACGCGCTCACCAAGCGCATGCGCGCGATCTTCCAGCGCTCGGAGGGCGTGAGCTACCTGTTCGCGGGGAGCATCGACCATCTGATGCGCGATCTGTTCCTGCCCGGTCATCGCGCGCTCGCGCAGTTTGGAAGCTTCCACGAGCTGCGCCCGATCGACGCCGACAGCTGGCTGCGCGGACTGCGTGAGCGCTTCGCGGCCGACGACTGCGAGGCCGACGCGCTGGCCCTCGCCCGCATGGTCGAGCTCGGCGAACTGCACCCCCGCGCCACGATGCTCATTGCGCAGAAGACACATCTCACCGCGGTGCTGCTGGACGTTCGGGCGATCGATGCGGGCCTCGTCGAGCAGGGCTACCTCGCCGCCCTGCAGGGCGACCGGCCCAGCCACGAGCAGGTCGTCGAGCGGATCCGCCAGCTGCACCGTCTCGGTCTGGACGTCGCGCGCCGGGTGGCTCGGGGCGAGCCCCCGTACCCGAACCTGCCCCGCGGCGCCGTGCGCCGGGCACTGGAGGAGCTGCGCGGCGCGGCGATCATCGAGAGCCGAGGTCGCGCCGACTGGCAGATCACCAATCCGCTGTTGCGGCGGTATCTCGCGGACTCGAGACCGTTCGCCACATGATGCGTTGTATCCGACGCATGATGCGCCGGATCTGGCGCATCGTGCGCGATCTGCCGCCGACGGCGACCGTTCCGAAAACGCCGGGAACACGGCCCCGTTCCCGGCTGCGGCGCCGCTCGACGACGCAATTGCGCGTCCGGCTGCGCCATGCGGGTTTCCCCCGATCCTCGCCGTTGCCCGAAGGTTTCCGCTGCGGCGTTCGATAACTGTTTAGTAACAGAAAGGACCGACGATGAACCCATTTTCTGAGGCCATAGTCCGATGAGCGCATCTCGCCGCAGCCGTCCGCGGATCGGCTTGGTTCTCGGCGCCGGCGGGGTTCTGGGCGGCGCCTGGCTGGTGGGCGCGCTGCATGCGCTCGCCAGTGAGACCGGCTGGGACCCGGGCAGCGCCGACTACATCGTGGGCACGTCGGCCGGCTCGATGATCGGGGCGCTGTCGGCCTGCGGCGTCCCACCCTGGTTCATGGTCGCCCACTCGGCCGGCGAGGACGTCAACCTCATCGGCGCCGACGGACGTCCGGTGAGCGATGCCGACCGCTCCGCCGGTGGCAGCTACCGCCTGCACCGCGGTGTGCCGGTGCTCGGCCCGGGCTCCTGGCGGCTCGCACTCGCGTCGCTCGCTCGTCCCTATCGCTACGCGCCGGCCGCCGTGCTCGCCGGCTGGGTGCCCGAGGGCATCATCTCCTCCGAGCCCCTGCGGGACACGGTGCGCCGCGCCGCCGGCAGCGGCTGGGCGCCGCACCCGAACCTGTGGATCATGGCCAGCGACTACGAGGACGGTCAACCCGTCGCGTTTGGCCGCAAGGGGGCTCCGGCCGCATCACTCGCCGACGCGGTCGCCGCGTCGTGCGCGGTCCCCGGCTTCTACCGCCCGGCGCGCATCGGCGGCCGCCGCTACATCGACGGCGGCGTGCACTCGCTGTCCAATCTCGACGTGCTGGCCGACCTCGGGCTCGATCTCGTGGTCTGTCTGAACCCGACATCCTCGCTGCACGCTCCGCCGCGCCAATCGCTCGCCGAGCGCGCCGCCGGCCTGCTGCGCCAGGCGTCGGGACGCGCGCTCGGGCGCGAGGCCGCACGTGTGCGAGCTTCCGGAGCCGAGGTCGTACTGATCCAACCGACGGTTCACGACCTTGACGCGATGGGGTCCAACCTGATGAACGGCCGTCGTCGCCATCAGGTGATCGAGACCGCGGTGCGCACCGTGACCGAGCACCTGCGCGAGCCTGAGTTGCGCGCCGCGCTCGCCGACCTGCCCGGCGGCATCCCGGCGCTCGTGACTCGCCCGCCGGGAGCACCGTCCACCTGGCCCGAATTTCGCGAGCTGGCGCGCCTGCGCCGCACGCCCGCGCTGGCGGCGCGCCGGCGGACGAAGCCTGCCGGCGGCGAGCCGACGCGCATTGCGGCAGCGGCCGGGGCTGCGGGTGGCCGCGCCAAATCCGGCGGGACCGCAGCGAAGCCGATGCGGTCGCCGAGCGCGTCGTCGCGGGGTCGGCGCGCGGCGTAGGGTCGGTCCGCGCCGCTACCCGCGCGCGTTGGCGGCGAGCCACGCCTGCTGCATCAGCAGCGCGGTGTGGAGGAACGGATTCTCCCCCGCCCACGCCTCACGGAGCCCGTCGGCATCCACGAGCTCGTTGTCGAGCCCTGACCCGTCCCAGGACGCCGCGAACGCCTGCGCGGCGGGGCCCCAGAACGCGGCGCCGAACTCGGCCTTGGAGCGGCGCGTGATCACCGAATCGGGGAGCAGGCCGGCGAACAGATGGCGCATCGAGGCGGTGCGGTCACCGTAGCCGCCACGTCCTCCGCCGGCGGCGAGCGCCGCGAGGAAGTCCCGGTCGAGGAGCGGATGGCACACGAGCGTGTCGTGCCTGCCGGCAAGCAGGTCGAGGCTCTGGACCGCGACCTGCGGGTAGCGCTGACGCGCGTACCAGTCCACTCGGCGGTCCCAGCGCCGTGGCTCGGAAGCCCGCGCGGCGGCTGTCAGGGCGGAGACATGGCGCCGTGCCGCTGGACGCAACCAGGTCGTGGGCAGTTCCGGTCGGCGGCGGTAGCGCTCGAACCGCACGCGGGTTGGTGACATCGCGAATCCAGCGCGCAGCACGTCTCGCGCGGAAGCTACTCCCCGGCGGCTCAGCCTCGCCCGCAGCCGCGGCCAGCTCCAGTTGAACAGCCCGTCACCGTCGAATCCCGTGAGCAGGCTCCCGCCCGCCGCACGCGCGAGAAGCGGTGCGTGGACGTGGGCGTTGGCCGGCCACAGCAGTCCGTGGCGCAGGAGCGCGTCGCATGCCACGTCGCCCAGGAAGTCCAGCTCTGTCCGTATCTCGACACGCTCCCACTCGGGCAGGCTGAGGTGTGCAACCACGAGCTCCTGCCACTCGGACTCGTGCGTCGTGCCGGCGTCGGGAAACCGGAGCGTGAGCGGAACCGGCAGCTGGAGGCCGTGCGCGCGTGCGACCCGAGCCGCCAGCGCCAGCACCGCGGAAGAGTCGCGTCCGCCCGAGAAGCTCACCGTGCATGGCGGGCGTTGCAGGCCGGTCAACACAGCTCGCCCGAGTGCCTCGAGGGCGGGCGCGTGCGCCGCCGGGAGCGGCGAAATGCCGGGCTGTGCGCCGATCGGTGTCCCGGCGACACGCTCCCAGCGATCGAGCTCGACCCGACCGCGCAGCCCCGCGCTGGGCGAGTCCATTACGGGCGACGCTGATCGAATGGCCAGGTCGTCACGTCACGGAGGGAGTCTATGCCACGTCGACACCGTCGAACGTGCCTGCCGGGCCGGCGCCACGGCAGCGCGGTGTCGCAGCGCGGCGAACGAACAGCTCCCTACGCAGTCCGGGCCAAGTCGCTAGCTGAACTCGCCGTTCGAGGACAGCAGGTCGTTGCCCGGACTGCCGTGGCCCAACGTGACATCGGCAACGCCGCCAAGCACGGTCAGGGCCGGAGCCTCGTAGACCGGCTCGCGGTCCGCGCTACCGCCGCCGTGGGTCCGCGCCGCGCCCGCGACTTGGGTGCTTGATGATGCGAGAGACATGATGGGATCTCCTCGGTCAGGTTCGGTGGTCAGTGGGTGGGCGGAGCGAGAGGGTTCCATCCGTCCCCACTCCCGAACGGTGGGCAGTACTGCCAGTGGCCGAACCGTCCGTGGAACGGTCCCGGCGCGAAGCTCGACAGGCCGATCACCGTCACCGTGCCGCCGACGCCGTTGGCGATGTACGCCTGGCCGCCGATGATCGCCACGCCGTTCGGCGTCTGACCCACGGTCGGCTGGTACAGGACCTGCGGCTTGCCGACGATCGAAATGACGTCGACGTCGTTGTCTCCGGAGTTGCTCACCACGAGCGTGCTCGTGAACGGGTCGACCGCGACGCTGTAGGGCGCGGTCCCGACGGCGATCTCGCCCTCGTCGGTGAGGCTCCAGCTGTTGCCGTCCCAGCCGCCGTCGAGCCGGACCTGGCTGACGGCGTTGGTGGCAGGATCGGCGACATACGCCGTCGAGTTGAACGGGTCATACGCGATATTCGCGGGGCGGCTGCCCGTGGGCAGCGACACCGTGGCGAGCGCCGTGGCGGTGCCCGTCGGTGGCAGCGACAACAGCGTCACGGTGGCGTTCGCGACGTCCCCGACGAGGAACAGGTTGCCGCCGACGTGAACGATGCCGGCGAGGAGCGCACCGCTCGGGAACGTGTAGGAGGAGGCGACCGTGTAGGCGCTTCCGTTCTGTGTCAACAGGTAGACGGTGCCGCTGAGAGCGCACGTGACCGCGACCTCGGGAAGCGAGGAGAAGCTCGCCGCCGTGGCGATCCCAACGCTGGTGTTGCAACCCGGGATCGACACGTTGCCGGCCGGTGTGGTCGAGCTGACGTTGCTGCTGCCATAGAAGTTGGCGGCGAACACGTAGCCCGCAGCGGTGGCGACGCTCTCGGGATAGTCAAGGGAGGTGAGCGCCGGAGGCGTCAGCACGGCCGGGGGATTGCTGGAGCTCAGTCGGTACACGGCGTTTCCGGTCCCGTCGGCGACGTAGACACTGTTGCCGTCCGTGGCCTCGTTCGTAAGCGAGGCGCCGCTCGGGTTGACGGTGACGGTGTCGGTGACCGGCAGCGCGACCCACTCGCTCGTGACATGGCCGGGGACGAACACGTTGATCTGGAACGTCGCCGTCTGGACGAGGTTGGGCACTGTGCCGGAGATCGCGCCGGTCGCGTTGTTCAGCGTGAGACCGGCGGGAAGACGGCCGCCGGAGATGAACCAGACGGCCGGGCAGCCGCTCGTGGTGGCGCTCGCGCTCAGCGTGTAGCTATAGCTCGCGCCGATGGCGGCATCGGGCAAGGTCGTCGGCGTGCTGATCGTCAGCGGGGAGCAGGCGTTGAGGGTACCTCCTCCGCCCACACAGGGGCCGCTGCGCTCCCGACAACTCCTAGGACGGCGACCGCCGCCAGCGAAATCACGTAACGCCTTGGTACGAAACGGTGCGAAGCCATTCCTGACCTCCGTATCACTCATGTGTACAGCGGTCGGGACCCTTGTGACCTACGACCGCCCAGCCCCCATGACCCGATCTGATCGCGGGCCCTCTTGCGTGCAGCGCGCGCAGTCTACTCCGATTCTGGGGGCGGGGTAAACCCGTATTTGCGTGATTGCTAATGGCCGCTGCGTGGGATGAAACGCGGCCGTCGGATGGTCGCTTCGCTGCCCGCC
>CAVYPO010000005.1:0-32547 GCA_963770405.1 uncultured Solirubrobacterales bacterium | reverse complement strand
GGCGACGCGCTGGGCGGATTCGGCGCGCTGCGGGGCCTTCGCCTGGGCGGCATCGGCGGCCTTGCCCTCGGGGTCACGGTGGCCGGCGTGTTCGCCGGCGGCGTGCTCGTCCCGATCTACGGACGCACGCTTGAGCAGTGGATCCCGATCACGATCCGCTTCCTGCTCGGCCGACTGTCCGGGCGCGCGCGCTTTCGCTCCCAGCGCGCCCAGCTCGGCCACCTGATCCGCCTCCCGCACGGCGAGCTTGACCCGCAACCGCCCGTAGCCGCCGGACAGCCGCCCCGGGAGCTGTCAGACATCGAGCTGCTCGAGGTCGAGCTCTCGCGCTATGAGAACGCCCGGCCTGGGCGTGGTCAAGGACCGCCGCGCCGGCACGTTCACCGCCACCGTCCGGGTCAGCGGCCACGCGTTCTCGCTGCTTGACCCCGGCGACCGCGAGCGCGCGCTGGCCGACTACGGAACGGTCCTGGCCACCCTGGCCAGGGATGGCACGCCGGTCCGCCGGCTGGCCTGGGTCGAGCGCACGCTCCCGGCGGATGCGACGCGCTGGGCAGCTACCTGATGGAGGCCAAGCGCCCGGATGCGTCCCTGAAGGACCCGCCGGATGAGCTGGTGTCCTACCTACAGCTGATCGGCCGTGCCGGCGACGTCGCCGAAGAGCACGAGCTGCTGTTCAGCCTGCAGATCGACGCCAAGCGTCCCGCCGGCCGCCGCGCAATCAGACGGCTCGGCGGCGGCGACCTCGGCGCTCTGGCCGTGATCGCCGGAGAGATCGGCCAACTCGTCGAGCTGCTCGACGCGCGCCGGGCTGAGCGTGACCGGACTGCTCACCCGGGCCGGTGTCGCCGCGGCGATCCGCGCGGGCTGTGACCCGTGGGGGCATCGCCAGCGTCAGCGCCAGCTGAACCTAACGTGCGCAGCGATCCAGGGATCGCCGAGCACACCGCCGGCCCGCAGCGCGCGGGAGGAGCACTGGGGTCACGTCGCGGTCGACGGCGCGTTGCATTGCACGCTGTGGGTCGCCGAGTGGCCGCGCCTTGACGTCCGCGCGCTGTTCCTGCAGCCGCTGCTGATGGAAAGCGGTGTCGACCCGCTCCGTCGCGATGGTGATGGAACTCGTCGGCCCCTCCAGGGCGATCCGCCGCGCAGAACTCGCCTCCACGAACGTCGCGACCGAGCAGAGCCTGCGCGCGCGGATCGGGCAGCGCACCAGCAGCCGTCAGCACAAGCGCGACGAGGCCGCCAGCAGCGCGAACGCGAGGTCGCCCAGGGCCACGCCGCCGTGCGCTACGCCGCGTATGTCACCGTCAGCGTCGCCCAAGGCCCCGACGCCGCCGACGAGCTGGAGGCCGCGGTCAGCCGCATGGAGCTCGAGGCCAAAGCGGGCGCTGCTGCGCCTGGAGCGCATGTGGGGCCAGCAGGCCGAAGGGCTCACCTACACCCTGCCCCTCGCCCGAGGCCTGTTGTGAGCCGCGCGACGCGCAGCCAGCGCCGGCTGCGGGCGCGAGGAGCGCCGCGATGCGCGGGCCGCCGCGCCGAGGCCGCGTGCGGCGCCGCTCGCTGATCCGCGTTCGCTCGCAGTCACCGACGCCGCGGCTGCTGCGGCTCGCGCGGCCGGGTGAGCGCAGCGCCCACCAGGTCTCAACCGCTCACCTGCAGGCCGCTTACCCGGCCGTCGCCGAGGACGGCCTCGGCGCGCGCGGCGTCTACATCGGCCGGGACATGCACGGCAGCTCCTTCGTCTATGACCCGTGGGAGCTCTACCACGCCGGCGTGCTCAGCGACGCGAACATGCTCATCTTCGGGCTGCTGGGGCACGGCAAGAGCGCGCTGGTCAAGACCTGGATCTGGCGCAGCCGCGTGTTCGGCCGCGTCGCCGAGCTGATCGACCCCAAGGGCGAATACACCCCCCTCGTACAAGCCCTCGGCGGCGAGGTCCTGCGCCTGCGCCCCGGCGGCGAGACGCGACTAAACCCGCTCACCCGCCTCGGCACCCGCGAGATGCGCGAGGGACTGCTCGAGGCCGTCGCCCGAGCGATGCTCGACCGGCCGCTCACCCAGGCCGAGGCGCTCGGCCTGTCCGCCTGCCTGGCCGCCGCCGACACCGACCGCGGCGACGCCGAGGTCTGCATCCCCGACGTCGCCGAACAGATGCGCGAACCCACCCCCGAAGTCGCCGGCGCGCTCATGTGCAGCCGTGACGAGGCCAAGCGCGACCTCCGCGAATGCGCGCTGGCGCTGGCGCGGCTCAGCCACGGCCCGCTGCGCGGAATGTTTGACCGCCCGACCCGGGCCGTCCGAACAGGTGTGGGATGCGCCGGCGATCTGCCTGGACCTCTCCCAGGTCGGCGTCGGCCAGGCCCAAGGCGACCTCGCCGTCGCGCTGGTCATGGTCTGCGCCTGCGCATTCCTTGACGCCAAGCGCGGCGACCGCGCCGAACAAGCCCGACCGGCCGGGCGCACGCCGGATCGCACGATCCGCGGCAACGACGAATGCTGGCGCTGCCTGCCCGTCGCCGGCCTGGCCGACTACTACCAATCCTCCTTCAAGCTCTCCCGCCACACCGGCGTGCAGCACATCCTCACCATGCACCGCCTCAGCGACCTACTGGCTGCCGGCGACGATGGCACCCGCACCCAGCGCCTCGCCCAAGGCCTGCTGGCAGACACGTCGACCACCGTCGTCTACCGCCAGCACGAGCAAGAGATCGCCGCCACCGGGGAAGGGCTCGGCCTGTCCAGCACCGCCCGCGAACGGATCGCCACGCTGCCCAAGGGCGTCGCGCTGTGGTCGGTCGGCGGGCGCTGCTTTGAGGTCCGCCACCTGCTCTCAGACCGCGAATGGGAGCTCGTGCAGACCGACGCGGCCATGACCACCCGCCAGCACGACGACCGCGAGACCGAGCCGGCGCTGTCGCCGCACGACGCGCTCGTCGGGGGCCCGCTGTGAACGGCCGGACACAACGCGGGGGAGACATCGCCGCGCTCGCCCTGGTGGTCATGCTCGCCACGCCGGTCGCGATCGTGTGGCTGGCCAGCCTGACCGCCGGCGAGCTGGCAAGCGGCCACGCGCTGCAGCTGAGCCTCCCCGGTGCGATCGGCGTGCTCATGCACCTGCCCGGCCACCTCGGCACCCCTCGCCTGGCGTGGCCAGCTGCCGACCGCGCACAGCTGCCCAGCACCGTCGCACTCGACGCCATCATGCTCCTGCTCTGCGTCGCAGTGCTCGGCCTGCTCGCCGGTGCCGTGTGCTTGGTCGTGCGCGTCGTTCACCGTCGCGATCGCGGCCGCGCGGCGCGCTGGGCTTCGGAGGGCGAGCTCGGGCGGTTGCGCGTGGACAGGCCCGAGCCGGGCCGGATCATGCTCGGCGAGCACTCCAACCGGCTGATCGCCACCGAGACGCGCACGTCGGTCCTGGTCGTCGGGCCCGCGCAGTCGGGCAAGAGCACCGGCGTGATCGTCCCCGCCGTCCTTGAGTGGCGGGGCCCCGTCCTGTCCACCTCGGTGAAGGCCGACGTCGTGCACGACACCCACGCCGCCCGCTCCCAGCTGGGCGAGGTCCTCATCTTCGACCCCACGTCCAGCACCGGGCTGCAGCACACCCCCTGGTCGCCGGTCAGCGCGTCGCACACCTGGGCCGGCGCGCGGCGCACCGCCGCCAACCTCCTCGGCGTCGGCGACGCCGGCAGCGCGCACTCCACCGACGAGACGTTCTGGCGCCCCGCGGGCGCTCGCTACCTCGCCCCGCTGCTGCTCGCCGCCTCCCACGGCGAGCTCACGATGCGCGAGGTGCTGCGCTGGGTGGCCACCATGAACGAGGACGAGCCCACCGCACTGCTCACCGAGTGCGCCAACCCCGGCGCCGTCGCCGGCCTCGAGGCGCTGCGCTCGGTCTGGGACGCCGACCATCGCCTCAGGTCAAGCCTCATGCAGACGATCGCCACGAGCCTGGACGCCTGGCAGGAACCCGCGATCTCCGCCGCCACCCGAGGGCGACAGTGAGATCAGCGCCCAACGCCTGCTCAGCGGCAGCAACACGCTGTACCTGATCGCGCCCGCGCACGAGCAGCGCCGCCTACGCGGCCTGTTCACCGCCCTGGTCGCCGACATCGCCGCCGGAGCATTCGAGCGCTCCGCCCGCACCGGCCAACCCATCGACCCCGCCCTGCTGCTCGCGCTCGACGAGGCGGCGAACATCGCGCCCCTACCCAACCTCGACGAGACTCGCCTCCACCGGCCCGGGGCAGGGCGTGCAGCTGCTGACGGTGCTGCAGAACATCAGCCAGGCCGCCGACCGCTGGGGCCGCGACCGGGCCGAGACGATCATCGCCAACCACCGCGCCCGCGTCTTCTGCTCGGGCATCGGCGACCGCGCCACCCTGGACTACCTCTCAAGCACCCTCGGCGAGGAAGAGATCGCCCGCATCTCCACCCACCGCGACCACGCGCTCGCCACCGGCTCAAGGACCTACAGCACCGACTTTCGACACCTCGCCGCACCGCACCGCATCCGCCAGGCCGACACCAACTCCGCCCTGCTGATCTACGGGCATCTCGCGCCGGCATGGATCTCCCTGCGCCCCTGGTACCGCGACCGCCACCTCAAGGCCCTCGTCACCGGCGAGAGCACGCCCTCGGCGACCGGCCGACCCGCTGGCCTGACTCGCCGACTCCTGACCCGCCGTCAGGTCCCGCCGACGCCGCCGGGGATGCAGCTGGCGACCGGGCCGGCAGCGCCCGATCCGACCGGGGTGGGGGAGGACTCTCAATGACCGGCCGGTTCGCGGGCTCCTCCTTGCGGGTGGCCGGGTGTTCATCTGTCTCGCCGCATTCTCGCCATGCCCGGTCCTGGGCTTCGAGCCCCCTGCGGGGGCTTCCCCTCGCTGCGCTCGGCTCCGCCGGCCGGTCCACGGCACATGACGACTTCGCCAGAACACCAACCACCCAAGGAGACCCACCATGAACCGCATCACCATCACCGGCCGTCTCACCCGCGACCCCGAGCTGCGCGCGCTGCCCAACGGCGACCCGGTCTGCCAGCTGCGCCTCGCCGTCGACGGCATGGGCCGCGGCGGCCGCGACGAAGCCGGCTACGTCAACGTCACCGTGTTCGGCAAGCCCGGCGAGGCCGCCCACACCCACCTCGTCAAGGGCCAGCTCGTCGCCGTCGACGGGCGGCTGCAGTACCGCGAATGGGAGACGGACGACGGCAGCCAGAGCGCCACGACTACGAGATCGTCGGCAACGTCGAGTTTCTCACCCGCCCCCGTGGCGCGGAGAACGGCGCGGGCGATGAGGCTCCCGCGGAGACGCCGCAGGAGGCAACCGTCGCCGCCTGACACCACGTGCTTCCGGCCTGGGGTCGCGCGCGACATGGGCGCGACCCCAGGCAAGGCGACCGAGGCAAGCAGACCCCCACATGAGCAACCACACCGCCAGCCAGAGCCCCGGCCGCGCCGCACCGCGCCGACGGATCACCCCGGCCGTCGGCGTGGCCTCGGATCCCGCGCAGCTGCGCCAGCTCGTCAGCTTCCTGCTCATCCTCTTCGGCCGCGAACGCCGCGGCGCGCTCATCAACGTGCGCTACCGCGACCCCAAGCGGCCGCAGATCATGCGCCACCGCTGGCACGACACCCACCAGCCGGCCCGGGCCGCCCGCGACATCCTCGCCCTCGGCCAGCTCACCGACACCTACATCGGCATCGCCCCGCGCCAACACCCGGACGGCGGCAAGGCCGCGATCACCCACGCCTGGACGCTCTGGGTCGACTGCGACACCCCCCAAGCCGCTGCCGCTCTGAAGAAGTTCACGCCGGCGCCGACCATCATTATCCGCTCGGGGACCGCCACCAACTGCCACGCCTACTGGCCGCTCACGCGACCCCTCGCGGTCGCCGAGCTCGAGCGCGGCAACCGGGCCCTCGCCCGCGAGCTCGGCGGCTGCACCAGCGCGGTCATGAACGCCGCGACCATCCTGCGCCCACCAGGGACCCTTAACTTCAAACACCGACCCGCCAGCCCCGTCGTGCTCGAGCGACTGCAGCGCCAGCTGCTGGACCCCGACGAGCTGCTCGCCCGCCTGCCGGAGCTGCCGCCCGCGCCCGAGCGACCCGACCCGGCGGCGGGCCGCGGCGAGGACCCGCTGCTGCGCATCGCGCCGCGCGAGTACATCCGCGTGCTCACCGGCCAGACCCCTGACCGCGCCGGCAAGATCACCTGCCCGTTTCACGAGGACGACACACCCTCGCTGCACGCGTACCCCGCCGCCGCGGAGGGGTGGTACTGCTACGGATGCCGCCGCGGAGGCAGCGTGTACGACCTCGCTGCGCTGCTCTGGGGCGTTAGCCCTCGGCGCGCCGACTTCGTGCGATTGCGAGACCGGCTGCACCGCCTCTTGATCGGCGGCCCCTGGCCACAGGATCTCGCGCGGCGCTAGGCGCCGGGCGCACTCCGCCCGTCCGCCTGCGGTCGGCTCAGGTGGCGCCTCAGACGCGGATTTGGCGAGGAGGAGCGAAGCCGCGAACTATGGCCGGAGTCCTTCTTTGTTCAGCCGGCGAGCCTGACGATGCCGGTTCGCGCGGGATCTCGTGGATGTCAAGTGGGCCTGCCGCCTGTAAGGTCTGGGCAGGGCACCGCGTGGGGCCCTGAGCGATGAGGCTCGCTCCTAAGCGCGACTCCGGGCTGGTCGGGGTGGCTGATGGCTTCTACGTGCTAACGCGTCGCGTGGAGGTCGTCGTGGCGAGCAGGGTGTCTACCGCATGGCTGAGCCAGGGCCTATCGCAGGGCGTCTGTCCGTTGTGCCTGCTGGCTGGCGAATTGGACCGCGAGTGCGTGTCGAGTCTGGCGGACGCGTGCTCGTCTCAGCATGGAACCAAGGAGGCGTTGGTGACCGCGCGATGGTTCTGTGCCGAGCACGCCCAGCAGCTCACCGCAGTGGTCAACGGTCCGCGGTCGGCGATCGACGGAAACGAACTGTTCGCGGCCGCAGTTGAGATGCTCGCCCGCGACTTGGCCGAGCTCGAGGACGACGCGTGGCTTGAGCGGTGCCCGTGCGCGGCGTGTGAGTACCGCGACGACGGCGTGGTCAGGGGCGGCCAGCTCCTCCTGGGCGAGCTGGCCTACAGCGAGGCTTTCCGCGCTGCCTACCGTGAGTCCGCTGGCGTGTGCGCGAGTCACTTCGGTCTGCTGTGGGACACGTCACTGACCGAGCTGCAGCGAGCGCTCATCAGGGCCGTCGCGCTCCGCACCGCGGAGCGCGTGGTCGCGGATCTGCGCGACCAGCGGCCGGGGCGCCGCCGGCATCGCCGCGATGGGCGGTCCGGAGGTGAATCAGGCGTCGTGGAGCGAGCGATTTGGCTGACGTGGGGATGGTCAGAGCGGTCCGGCGCGCGCGGGGCCGAGAATGACGGGCCGTCGGTCGGAAGCGAGCGATGAGCACGCCGCGACCGGGCCTCGCGTCGCGGCCGTGCGCCGCATCAGGTCGCTCGCGTGCGCCGTCCCCGCCTCGCTGGGCGCGGCAGGTTCGTGGTGGTGGCGCTTGGCGTCTGGGTTGGGGTGTCCGGCCACCGAGTTATGTCGTGGCACGCTGGAGGATCAGAACGACGATCGCCGAGAACGCGGCGAGGAACATGAAGGCGGTGAGGCCTCGTGTGGCTGCCTCGCGCAGTCGGCTTCGGCGGTCGGGGTAGTGGCGTGACATCTCGTCGTAGGTGATGAGGAAGGCCATCAGCCCGCCGATCACGTCGAAGATCAGGAGTAGGAAGAACAGGCCCACGGTCAGAACTCGTGGTCGGCCAGTCGCAGCCCCCCTTGCTGCTCGGTCTCGCTCATGGCGGTCAGTGCGGGGACCATCTCGCTGGTGACGAGGCCGTGCTCTGAGGTCAGCTCGTCGATGATCGCGAAGGACCGCTCGGTGCGTTCGGGGGTGTCGATCGTGATCGTGAGCACCGGGACGTGGCGACGGACCTGGAAGAGCTTGTCGCCGTGGGGCGCGTGGTCGCCGTGGAACCCCCAGATGCCGCGTAGGTTTGTGGCGCCGGCCGCGTCGGCGGCGCGCAGGCGACGAACGATCTCCAGGCTCAGTGGGCGGCCGTCGTGGGTGGCGCTCTGAGAGGCGTACACCATCAGCTTCTGCCACATCGCCAGGCCGTGCTCGTCGGTCGCGGGGAGCTCGTGTGGGGTGGCGAGCAGCTCGCCGTCGCGCTTGCAGACCCGGATGCGCTCGAGCGTGAGCAGCGGCTCGTGCAGGAGGCTGCCTAGCTCGGGCAGGACCCGGGCGATCCGCTCGCCCGAGCCCACCGCGATGATCATCATCGGGACGTCGGCGTTGCGGCCAAAGAACTTCGCTCGCGCGCGACGTCCGCGGGTGGTGCCGTCGACCCCGAGCAGCACGGTCGCGCCGGCGATCCCGCGCCGATGCAGCAGGTCACAGATGGCGGCAAACGCCGGCGCGCGCGCTACCCGCTCCTGACGCCCGACGTAGACGGTCAGCTTCGTGGCCTCGCCGAGCTGTTCGGGCAGCTCGACGGCGCCGATCTCGCCGCTCAGCAGTCGCGCGCGCTCGAGCGTGATCAGTCCGCGGCGCTTGATCTGCAGGACGATCTGAAGCATCGACTCGATCCGTTCGCGCTGGTCTACCGCGATCGAGACGACGGGGAGATCCTCCGACAGCGTGAGCAGGCGGTCGGTGTGCCGGTGATGCAGACGGCCGAAGCCTTCGGCGCCGCGCAGCAGGATGCTGGCCTGCAGGCGGTGCCCGCCGTAGATGTCCAGCAGTTCGTCGCCGAGCAGGCGATGCTCGGCGCGGTCGCGTTCGCCGAAGTAGGTGGTGAGCTTCAGGCAGTCCTCGTTCATAGGTGTGCTCCGATCGTACGCCCGAGCGCCGCGGCGCCGATGCCGACGGCGAGGCTGAGCAGGACGTTGACGATCGCGCTGGGGCTCTCGTCATCCTCGGCGAGGCGATGGGTCTCAAGCATCCAGGTGGAGAACGTGGTGTAGGCGCCGAGCGTCGCGGTGCCTACGAGGACGAGCAGGTTGCCCGTCACGGCGAGGCCGGCCAGCAGGCCGAGCAGCAGCGCGCCGCTGATGTTGATCGTGAACGTGCCGAACGGGAAGTCGCGTCCCACGCGTCCGGCGATCATTCCGTCCAGCAGGAACCGTCCGCACGCGCCGACGCCACCGAGCAGCGCTACTCCGAGCCACACGGCCGCGCTCACGCGATCACCCGCGTGCGTCGCACCAGTGCGGTCGCGGTCCAGATCGCCGCGTACCCGGCGCCGACGCTCACCAGCGCGTAGGCCGCGGCGAGCGCGTAGCGGTGGTGGTCGATCATCTTGAGGATCTCCAGTTGCATGGTGGAGAACGTGGTGTAGGCGCCGCAGAACCCGGTGCCGACAAACGGGCGACGGTAGGTCGACTGGGGCAGGCGCTCTTGCAGACGCGTCGCGAAGTAGGCCAGCGCGAAGGTCCCGCTGATGTTGATCGCAAACGTTGTCCACGGCCAGTTGGGCGCTGTGGCGGGGAAGGTGCGCTCAAGCCACACGCGCAGCAGCGCGCCGAGGGCGCCGCCCAGGAAGATCGCGCCAAGTTCTCGCCGGTCGACCCTCGGCACTACAGATCCTCGGTCAAGGGCGCAGGCGCCGTTGGGCCGGTGACCGGGCGTTGACGGGAGTCTCTTCGGTCATCGCGCGTCCTCGCTGATGACCAGCACCGGGATCGTGTCGTTGACGAGCTCTTGGGTGACGTCTTTGAGCAGCAGCCGCCCGGCGCGGAGGCTGTGGTGGTGCCCGCAGACGATCAGATCGAAACCGTGGCGGTGCGCGTACTCGAGCAGGGCGCGGGCGGGTGTCTCGCCCTCGATGATCTGATGCTCGACGTCCACGCCCGCGCGCTCGGCGCGGTCCCTCACTTCGGCGAAGCTGTCCTGCAGGTAGCGGCGCGCGGCGTCGGCGGACTCCTCGCGGTCGGCGGCGGTTTCGGCGTGCGCGGGCGAGTAGGCGATCGATACCGCGACAAGCTCGGCGTCGTAGCGGCGGGTCATGTCGATGGCGGCGTCAAAGGCGCGAAGCGCGACCGCCGTGCCATCCCAGGCGAGCAGGATTCGTTGGAACATCAGCGCAGGACGGGGACGAGGGACAGCGCGAGGATCAGGGCACCGAGCATGTACAGCAGGTAGGCGGACAGGCGCCCGGATTGCGTGGCGCGCACCCGCGCGGCGATGCGCAGCGCCAGGGCGGCGGCCGGCGCGTAGAGGTAGCGGTCGATCGCGAACACGACGCGCGTATCGAGGCGCAGCGGCGCGGCGCTGTTATCGGCGTCCGTGGAGACGACGCCGCTGCGGTAGCCCAGCGGGCCGCGCAGGATGACCCGCATCGGGTTGGAGTAGGCGGAGGGCCGGTACTGCACAGCGGTGAGCTCGGCGCCGCTGCCGGTGACCCACACCGGCGCGCGGCGCACGGGTGGCTGGCGCACGCCGCGCCCGCGGGTGGCGCGCACGGTTAGGATCGCCAGGAGCGCGTAGGCGGGCAGCACGAGGCTCAGCCAGGTGGGGGCGAGCACGGCAAAACCGGTGAACACCGGGCCGAGCACGAGCGGATGGCTGATCGTGGTGGCGGCGACGTTGAAGCCCAGCAACTGCTGCAGGCCCGAGCCGATCGCGCGGATCTCCCACGGCGCGATCGTGCCCAGCACGAGAGCGACCACGGCCAGCCCGGCCAGCCCGAGCGGCCAGTGGCCCGGCTCGCGCAGGCTGCGCAGCCGGCTGCGCGCGGGGCCCAGGAAGATGAAGCTGTAGAACCTGGCGAACGCGAGCAGGCCGAGCCCGGCGGTCAGCGCGAGGGCCGCGGCGGCGAGCGCGCACAGCAGGCGCGAGAGCAGCGTGGGCATGCGAAAGCCCTGCAGCAGCGCCTCGAAGGTGAACCACTCGCTGACAAACCCGCCGAGCGGTGGGATCGCCGCGAGCGTCAGCGAGGATACTCCGAGCGCGAGCGCGCTGGCCGGCAGCCGCCGCGATAGGCCGCCGAGCGGGTCGATGGTGCGCCGGCCGGTGGCCTGCTCGACGCGGTCGACGCCGATCAGCGACAGCGTCTTGGCCAGGTTGTGCGAGCAGACGTGCAGCGTCGCGACGAGCAGCCCGGCGGCGGCGAGCGTCGGGTTGTGCGCGGAGTGGCCGAGCAGCGCGACGCCCAAGCCGAGCAGCACGATCCCCGAGTGCTCGACGGTGGAGTAGCCCAGGAATCGTCTGAGGTTGTCCTGGGTGAGCGCGTAGACGATGCCGACCAGTGCGCTCAGCCCGCCGAGGATGAGCAGGCTGTCCCCGCACCACACCGGCAGCGGCCCGAGGATCTCAAAGACGAAGCGCCACAGCCCGTAGAAGCCGGCGCACAGCGCGACCGACAGCGAGGCCGCGCCCAGCCGTGGCGCGGCGCCGTATCCGGCCGGCAGTCCACCCTGCAGCGGCACGACGCCGACCTTGGTGGCGAAGCAGACGAGGAACAGCGCGAACAGCACGCCGCGCGTCCCGGCGGGCAGCGAGGCGTGGGCCCAGACCGCCAGCGAGAAGCTGTGCGTGTGCGCGTAGAGCAGCCCGAACGCCGCGAGCAGCGCAGCGCCGCCGATCTTGGCCAGCCCACCGGTCAGGAGGCCGGCCACCAGGTCGGCGCGGTCACGGCCGACGCTCGAGATGAGGTAGACGCAGACGGTGATCGCTTCCCACGCGAGCAGGAACAGAAACGCGTTGTCCGAGCCGATGGCGACGGCGACGAACAGCAGCAGGGTGGCGCCCAGTGTCGTGAGCCAGCGCCCGGCGGGCAGATCGACGTAGGCGAGCGACACGGCCGCGCCGACTATGCCGGTGAGCGTCAGGAAGATCCCGGCGAGCCCGTCCGCGCGCAGCGCGCTGGGGCCGAACCCGAGCCAGTCGCCGAGATGCAGCACAGGTCGCGCGCCGCCCAGCGCCGCGGCCAGTCCGACGATGATCAGCAGGATGCAGCCGGCGGCCGAGCAGGCCGGCGCGACGCGGCGCGACACCCGCGGCTGGCCTGGCAGCGCCAGCAGCGGGGCGAGCGCCAGCGCAGCCCATGGCGATGGCAAAGATGAGCGTCACGCGGCCGCCTGTCGCTCGGGCAGCAGACCGACGGCGAGCAGCAGCGCGTGCATGATCGCGATCGGCGCCGGTGGGGAGCCGGGCACGTACACGTCGACCGGCAGCACACCGTCCACGCCGCCCGCCGTCAGCTCCCCGGGGGCGCAGAGGCCGCCCGAGCACGCGTCGGTGCCCACGGCGACGAGCGCCTTCGGTTCGGGCATCACGTGCCAGGTGCGCTCAAGCGGGGCGCGCATCGCCGTGGTGACCGGGCCGGTGACGAGCAGGATGTCGGCGTGGCGCGGCGCGGCGGTGGGGAAGAACCCGAGGCGCTGGATGTCGTAGTAGGGATTCCACAGCGCCTGGATCTCCCACTCCTCCGAACCATCAGAGCCGGTGTCGACATGGCGCACATGGATCGAACGGCGCAGCGCCCGCGCCTGCTGCCCCAACGCGCGGCGCGTCGGCTCGACGTCGGCCTCCCGCGGCCGGTCGGGGACGATCAGCGCCTGGCGCTGGCGGGCCGCGGTCTCATAGCGCGCGTCGAAGGCGAAGCGATCGGGTGCGGCGTGCACGCACGCTCCGCACAGGATGCAGCGCCCGCGGTCAAGCGACAGCCGCCGTTGCGCGTCGACCGCGATCGCCCCGGTCGGGCACAGCGCGGCGAGCTCGGGCTCGGCGCCGTCGGCGTCGCGCACCTCCACGCGGCCACGGTAACCGGCGGGCGCGGTCTCCTCGCGCCGCGGGTAGCGGGTGGTGACGCGGCCCTGGCCGAGTCCGCGTGCGATCCACTCGAGCATCAGCGATCGGCCCCAGCCGGGGTCAGACCAAAGCTGTGCTCGATGAACGCGAAGTCCGTCAGCACATCCCTGGGGAACGCATGATCGAACAACGCCCAGTTGCGCAGCGACGGCGAAGCGATGCGAACGCGGTGGATCAGCCCGTCGCGGATCTCCACCCAGATCAGCAGCTCGCCCTGCGGCGCCTCGGCCCAGCCGAACGCGGCGCCGCTGGCGCCCGCCGGCATCGGGGTCTGCAGTTCCCCGTCGGCGCGGCGCAGATGATCGATCGACTGGCGCAGGAGGCGCAGGGACTCTGAGCATTCGCCAAAGCGGACGTTGACACGGGCCATCGCGTCGCCGGCACGCTGGGTGACGACCTGCAACCCCAGGCGCCGGTAGTCGCCGTAGGGCCGCTCGTGGCGCGCATCGATCGACAGTCCCGATCCACGCGCCAGCGGCCCGACCGCGCCGTAATCCTCCAACAGCGCCCCGGACAGGTGACCGGTGCCGATTAGGCGGTCGGTCATCGACGCAGTCCCGAGGAACAGCCGCCGGTCGCGCCGCAGGTCGCGCTCGAGGCGATCCAGCTCTCCCAGGAGCTCGTCGAGGTCCATGGTTCCGTCACAGCGCACCCCGCCGGGCACGATCATCCCGCGCGCGAAACGGCTACCGGTCAGCGCTACGCGCAGGCACATGACGCGCTCCTTGAGGATCTGAAAGCGAGCCTGGCCGACGTACAGCGCGGTCGTCTCGGCCTGCTTGGCGATCACGTCGAGATGGCTGGCCAGCCGCTCCAGCTCGGCGTACACGGCGCGCCAGCGCTCCGCCCGGGGCGGCGCCGGCGCCCCGAGCGCGCGCTCCACCGCCTGTGAGAACGCCGTGGCGTAGGAGACGCTCGCGATCCCGGCGACCCGCTCGGCGACATGCACGCCGGTGCCGGGCGCCAGACCGGCGAAGCGCTGCTCCATCCCACGATGCTTGAAGAACGGGCGCGTCTGAATGCGCGCCACGTCCTCGCCGCCGGTCTCGATCTGAAACTGGATCGCCTCGAACACGCCGGAGCGCACCGGACCGTAGGGCATCACGAACACGTCAAGCCCCTCCACGCGCCGGTCCAACAGATCCGCGTCGGGCGCGGTGAGGCGACCGTGCGGGTGCGCGCCGACCGGGCGAGCGCCGTGGCGCTCGATCAGCTCCTGCTCGGCCCAGCGCGCCGCGGGCCACCACGCGCCGATCGATCCGTAGATGACCGGATCGGCGTTCCCGGTGGGGGCGCGCAGGACGACGAGCTCGCCGCGCACCGCAAACGCCGCCACGAGCGCGGGCCCGGGCGTGTCGGCGATCAGGATCGTCACAAAGCGCGCGCCGACGCCACGCAGCATCCGTGCCGCGCGCTCAAACGCCAGCGGGGTCACCCGCAGTCGGACCTCGGGGCCGGGTGCGGGCTCGCGCTCCGCGCCGAGGTGCTCGGGCAGGTAGTCGGGCAGCTCGATCGGCTCGTCGGTGATGCTCATCACGTGGGCACCGCCAGGCTGTGCCCGGCGTTATTCAACAGCGCCGAGAGATCGCCGGGCAGATGCACGCCGAGCGCCACGACGACAAACAGGCAGCCCAGCATTCCGGCGACCATCCATCCACTGCGCTCCCGCGCCAGCGGCAGCGCGCTGCTAGCGCCCGGGCGGACGGCCGGGCCGAGGACCGTGCGTCCGGTGTTCCAGATGATCCCGAAGAACGCCAGGTTGACGAACACGAGCAGCAGCGTGACCGCAACGTACTGCGGTCGTGCGAAGCCGCCGACGACGATCTCAAACTCGCTGCGGAACACGCCGGACAGCGGCAGCCCCGACAGCGCCAGCGCGGCGGCCAGGAACATCGGCCCGGTCCATGGCATCGCGGTCCCGGCGCCGGTGACGCCATCGATCTCCTTGGTGTCATAGCCACGCAACAGTGACCCGGTGCCAAAGAAGGCCAGGCCCTTCGCCGAGGCGTGCGTGATCACGTGCAGCAGCGCGCCGGCGACGGCCAGCGGCGCGCCGAACCCGATGCCCAGGGCAATGATGCCCATGTGCTCGATCGATGAGTACGCCAGCAGCCGCTTGTAGTTGCCCTGTTGCAGGACGAAGAAGCTCGCCACCACTAGAGAGACGGCGCCGAAGACGATCAGCGCGTGCTCGCCAAACGATCGCTCCCCGGCAGCGACCGTGACCTGGAAGAAGCGCAGAATCGCGTAGAACGCGCCGGCCAGCAGAGAGCCGGACAGCAGCGCCGAGACGGGCGCCGGTGCCTCGCTGTGCGCGTCGGGCAGCCAGGTATGCATCGGGACGAAGCCGACCTTGGTGCCAAACCCCACCAGCGCCAGCACGAACGCCAGGCGCACGGCGTCGGGCGACAGGCCGTGGGCGTGCGCGATGAAACGCTCAAACCGTGGCACGTACGCGCTGCCCAGGACGTGCGTCCCGGTGGCGTAGAGCACGATGATCGACAGCAGCGCGATCCCCAGCCCGCTGGAGGCGATCAGGACGTACTTCCAGGACGCCTCAAGCGCGGCGTCAGTGCGGTCGATCGCGACCAGCAGCGCGGAGATGATCGTCGTCAGCTCCACCGCGACCCACAGCGTCCCGAAGTCCGCCGCCAGCGGCACGAGCACCATGCTCCAGCCGAACAGGTTCAACAGCGCGAAATAGCGCTTGGCGAACCCCGGGAAGCCCGAGCGGCCCTCCTCCACCCCGAGGTAGCCGATCGAGAACACCCCGGCCATCGCGTACAACAGGCCGGTGGCGAGCAGGAACACCGCGCCGAGAGAGTCCACGCGCAGCCACCCCCCGGCCGCCTGCAACACCCGGCCGTGCTCGACCGCGATCGCGATCACGATCGCCAGCGCCAGCGAGATCAGGCCGGCCAGCAGCGTGGCGGCGCGCGCCAAGCGCCACCCATCGAGCAGCGTCAGCGCCACCGCAACGATCGGCACCGCGAGGATGCTGTACAGCACCCAGCTCATCCGGTCAGCCGGTCCAGGACGTCGGTGCGCACCGAGGTTCGCTCTACGGCCAGGTACTGAACGAGCACGACGAACACCAGCACGCCGATCAGCACATCAAACAGCAGCAGCAGCGCCAGGATGATCGGCAGCCCGGGCGCGATCACCAGGCTGGCGACCGAGACCGCGTTCTCCAACACCAGGAAGCCGAGCAGCTGCGAGGGCGCGTACGGGCGCACCACCATCAACAGGAACGCCACCAGCACACCGCCGGCGGCGATCGGCAGCGCGGTCAGCGGAAGCGCCGCCTCGGCGCCGATGTGCACCGGGCGCAGCGCCACAAAAGCAAACGCGACGAGCGCGATTGCGATCAGGATCGCACCGGGCACCCCGATCAGCGACGGAATCCGCGGCTCGGCATCCAGGCGACGCAGCACGAAACGGATGCCCTGCGGGAACAGCAGCGCCTTCAACGCGATCGTGACCGCGCCCAACACGTACAACTCGCTGCCGCCGTGCCCGGACGCCGCGGTCGCGACGGCCAGCGCGGCCACCACCGCCGACCCCAGCGCGTACAGGCGCAGCTGCTCCCACACATCCTGGGAGCGCAGCATCATCAACTCCAGCAGCAGCACGAGCACCGCGGCGATCGTCGCCGCCGCACCGAACACACTGAGGTGAAGATCCCCGTAGGAAGGCTCAAACAGGAAGATCACGACCGCGAGCACTGCCAGCATGAAGCTCGCCACGGTGAACTCCGGGATCTTGTACAGCCGCAGTTTCGCGAAGCTCGACTCGATCACCACCACCACCGCGCCCACCCCGAGCGCCTTCAGGAACAGCAGGCCGATCGCTGCCAGCACGAGATCCAGTCGCCCGCTACTGGCCAGCCCCCACGGTGCGACCAGGACGTTCATGAACACCGTGAACAGCACCAACTGCTTGACATTCGATCCCCAGCGCAGAAACGCGAGCCCGGGCCCCGAGTGCTCCACCACCCGCGCCTCCTCGATCTGGCCGAACTCAAGCGTCGAGCCGTGGTTCTCGACCGGGATGCGGCCCGTCTCGGCCAGCACCAGCATGAAGAACGCCGCGACCATCAACAGGTGACTGGGACGCACGACCTGCACGGTGGAGGACCGTAACGTCGCGCCGAACGCGTAGGGCAGGTCGGTGTGCGTTGTCAGCGCCAGCACGAACGTCACGAAGATGACCGTGGGCTCGTTGAACGCGCCGAAGGAGCGCAGACGGCTTGACCCCAACTGGGCGTACGGGCTGCCGCTGTCGACCGCGGCGATCGAGACAGCGAAGCTCGCCAGCGCCAGGATGAACCCGACGCCCAGGAAGTCGGCCATGTAACCGAGCGGCAGCGGAAACGACGTCAGCACCGGGATGAGCAACGGCACCGTCGCCAGCGCCGCGAAGCTCACATACGGCGCCGCCCGAAACACCGGACCCGCCGGCGCCGGCAACACCGTCTGTTTGCGCAGCAGCTTCAGGATGTCGTAGTAGGGCTGCAGCACCCGCGGGCCGCGGCGCTGCTGCACGACGGCCTCCACGCGCGCGATGACCCCGCTCACCAACGGCGCCAGCGCCAGGATCGTGACGACCTGCAACACCTGAACGGCCCAGTCCGGCAAGATCGGCACGACGCTGACAATCTCCTCTCGCGTGAAGTAAACGGTCTTTCGCGAAAGGAGCCATCAGCCCTTGTTCAACGCGGGCGGTTCGGAGAGCGACCGCGGCAAACGGCCGCTCCCACGTCAGGACTCCATCTGACGCTCGACAACATACCGCGCCGTCGACGCGCAGCAAAGCGTCGTCGCCTTCACGACGCTCCGGCGAACCCGACGGCGCTGCCACCGCCACCGTCTGCCGTGCCCGTGCGCGGCCCGCCGCCCGTCGCCCGTCGCGCAACCAGGGTCGAACTGGGGCGCCGCGCGCCGGGTCAGTGTCGCTTGTGGCGTGATCGTGGACGTTCAGCGGAGCGGCGAGGCCCCTGTAGCCCGAATTCACGCCTCCAACGCTCCACGCCCCCCAGGCGTCGCACCGCCGCAAGCAGGCGCTGCTCGCCGGCAGCGTCAAACGCCGCCGCTGTCGGCCACGCGGTGCGGCCCTGCAGCAACACCGTCAGCCGTTCACAAACACGCTCCGGCGTCCAATACGGCGGAGCGCCGCCGTGACGCTTGACCCACTTCACACGCATGCGGCGCGCCCACGTGTGCGTGCCGCCGTGGATCAGCACGGCGTGGTACAGGCCCTGGCGGCCCGCCGCGACAAAGTCCGCGTAGCGCGGCCACTCGCTGCGCCCGTTGAGGAACACGGCGAGCTCAGCGGCGATCCGGCGGTCGTTCCACAGCGGCCACTCCCGCGACGTCGCGGCCTGTGGCTGGGCTCGAGCGACCTGCGGGCGTCGTGCCATCGGCCCGCGAAGGGCGCCAGCGAGCACACCCATCTCACGGGCCCACCGCTCAGGGCCACCGTGGTGGCGCAGCGCCTCGCGCAGCCCGTGATGCCCCGCCTCGTCAAACTCGCGCTGCGTCGGCCAGGTCGAACGATCGCCGAAGAACTCGCCCAGCGTCGCGCGGATCGTCTCGTCTGTCCACCGACGCACCCCGCCCGGGCGCCGCTCCCCGCCCGCCAACCCCATCTCCGCCGCCCACCGCTGCGGACCACCGATCCGCGTTAGCGCGTCGCGCAACCCCTTGGCACCTCCCGCAACGAACTCGTCGTAGGTGGGCCAAACCTCCCAGCCACGTAGAAACTCAGTCAGTGCGGCGCGAATCGACGGCTCATCCCAGCGCCGCCCTCGACGCGAAGGCACACGCCGACCATGATCAGATAACTCTTCACTCCTGCGCCGCAACGAGTGCATGATCGCGCACGCCTTCCAAAGCGGATCGTGCGGGGCCAGCTGCGCGATGCTGCCCGCCCGCGAGGCTGCCAGCAGCTACGCCTCGTCGGCGCTAGCCTCGGCCGGGGACGCATCGGTGCCGACACGATCGCGAGGAGGCCGTCGTCATGAGCGCAATCACACAGCTGCATGCCCGCCAGATCCTCGACAGTCGCGGCAACCCGACGATCGAGGTCGACGCGCACCTGGAGTCCGGCGCGACCGGCCGCGCCGCCGTGCCGTCGGGTGCCTCGACGGGCTCGCGCGAGGCGCTCGAGCTGCGAGACGGGTCCGGGCCGTTTGGCGGCAGAGGCGTCCGGCGCGCGATCGACAACGTCCACGGCGAGATCGCACACGCGGTACTCGATCGAGATGCCGCCGACCAGCGCGGCCTAGACGAGGCGCTGATCACGCTCGACGGGACCGATGGGAAGTCGCGGCTGGGCGCCAACGCAATCCTCGGCGTCTCGCTCGCGGTCGCGCGCGCGTCCGCCGCCGACGCCGCACAACCGCTGTGGCGCTACCTCGGCGGCCCCGAGGCCAACGTACTGCCGGTGCCGTTCATGAACGTGCTCAACGGCGGCGTGCACGCCGACAACCCGATCGACTTCCAGGAATTCATCATCGCACCAGTCGGAGCGGACTCGTTTGCCCACGCGCTTCAGATGGGAGCCGAGGTCTACCAGCAGCTCAAAACGACCCTCAGGACACGCGGGCTCGCCACCGCCGTCGGAGACGAGGGCGGCTTCGCTCCGGCGCTGCAATCAAACGAGGAGCCACTGCAACTGCTCGTCGCCGCGATCACTGCGGCCGGCTATCAGCCCGGCCCGGGCGTCGCGATCTGCATGGACCCGGCATCAAGCGAGTTCTTCTCCGACGGACGCTACGAGTTCGCCGGTGAAGGCCGGTCGCTGTCCAGCGACGAACTCGTCGACTACTGGGCCGAGATCACTGAGCGCTATCCCGTCGTCATGCTCGAGGACGGCATGGCCGAGGGCGACTGGGACGGCTGGCAGGCGCTCACACGGCGCTTGGGCGAGCACCTGCAACTCGTCGGCGACGACATCTTCGTCACGAACCCTTCGATCCTTCGTGAGGGGATCGAGCGCGGCATCGCCAACAGCATCCTGATCAAACTCAACCAGATCGGGACGCTAACCGAGACCCTCGACACGATCACGCTCGCGCACGACGCCGGTTACCGCTGCGTGATCTCCCACCGCTCCGGAGAGACCGAGGACACGTTCATTGCTGATCTCGCCGTAGCGACCGGCGTCGGGCAGATCAAGACCGGCGCCCCGGCCCACTCAGAGCGCGTGGCCAAGTACAACCAGCTACTACGCGTCCAGGAGCAACTCGGCGACCGCGCCCGCTACGCCGGACGCGACGCCGTCGTCGTGGCTTGAACCCCAGGCGCGCGCAGGCCACTCAAACCCTGCCGTACAGAAGCTGCCCCCGGCACGGTCGGGCGTCCCGCTCGCCAGCGGTATGACGATCACACCGGCAGCGCACAACGTGCGGTCGCGCGGCTCCTGCTTCCGTTCGGCGACGCGCACGTCGCCCGCGCCGAGTTCAGGCCCGCAACGCGCGGCCAGCAGGGCGCGGCTGTTTAGCCGGGCTCTGCTGGGTCCAAGTACACGACCCGGTCTGCGATCTGCTGGCCGGTGATGGATTGGATCGCCGCGATGAGCGGACCGATTCCGGAGGGGCGACGTGAGAAGCGGCTGGAGAGGGCAATCAAGACGCCGTGGTGGTGGGCGCCGGAGGTGCTGTGCTCCGCAGCGAGTCGCGTGAAGTCGCCGACGTTCTCGGTGAGCACGCAATACCCGCCGGCGACTGCTGCGCCGAACACCTCGGGATCGGACGCGCCGGCGAGTCGAAGATTCGCGACCGTGGTCGCTTCGATCCCGACGGCGTCGAAGCGCTTCGGCCACTGTGGGCGGGTACATCTCGTCGACGAGGATCTTCAACGCGCTTCGGCCGCTGCGGTTTCGCTGCGGTGAAGCTCAATCCGGGCTTGGATCTCGTCCTGGTAGGCGGCGCGGTAGGCAAGTGCCGCGTCGATCTGGGCGCGGGAGACGACGCCGTCGGCTGGCGAGCTCTGCGGCTGGGTTCTCGATCGATCCGAGGTCGTCGATCCACATCGCGACCTCCCACACGTCTGGGCCTGCGATCAGTCCGGCGCGGCGGCCCGTCGGGCCGTCACGGAAGGTGATCATCGGATGCTCGTCGCGGCGCGCGCCTTCCTCTGCATAGCGGCGAAGGCGATCGGACAGGCTCTCGCCCGCGGCGCGCGCACGTAGCCGTAGTCGTTCGGCGAGACGGTCATCGAGGCGGACAGACACATTCACGGACATGCCTACAGTGTCGCACGTTGTCAACAGTAGGAGGTGAAGTGATGGAATCCATCGCTCTCGACGCCGCAGGCCATCGCCGCTCCCCGGCGACGATGCCCGGCTACCACCAAGGCCGCTCGCCGCGCAACAAAGGCATGCGCTACCCGGCCGATCCGCCGACGATCGAGGAGATCGTCGCAGTGATGCGAGTCGCCGGCGACAAACCGGACGGACTGCGGCTCCGGGCGCTGATCGTGCTGCTCTGGCGCGCCGGACTCAGGGTCGGAGAAGCGCTCGCGCTTGCGGAGACCGATCTCGACCGCTCTCGGGGCGCGGTGCTCGTGCGCCGCGGGAAGGGCGGGAAGCGTCGCGAGGTCGGGATGGACCGCTGGGCGTGGCAGCAACTCGATCCGTGGCTCGAGCTCCGGCCGAGTCTGCCGGTCGGGCCTCTGCTCTGCGTGATCCATGGCCCGACAAGCGGCCGGCACTGGGAGGCGTCCGCCGCCCGCAAGCAGCTAAAGCATGCCGCTGCTGCAGCCGGTGTCCGGCGCCGCTTCGCGCCGCACCAACTCCGCCACGCGCACGCCATTGAGATGGCACACGAGGGCATCCCACTAGTCGTGATCCAACGCCAGCTCGGGCACGCCAATCTCGGCATCACCTCGATCTACCTCCAGGGGATCGACAGCTCCGAGATCATCGACACCGTCCACGCGAGGCCTGCGCCCACGATCAGCGCGACCGCCGGGCTCTCGCAGCTCTGACAGATCAGGCCGCCGGCCCGGCCCACGCCGACCGGCGGCCACACCCTCGCCTGGCGAACAGGGGGTCTGGCGCCGGATACGACGCTTGGACCTGCTTTCGGCTTGGCACGTGTTCGGCAGAGCTGTCGCCGGTGGGCGCGATCAACGTTCTCGTATCGCCCACGATCGTGCGAATAGCTTGTCCGCACGCTGCTACGCGACGATGGCTCGCGACATTGACGGGCCTGTGAGGACTCGATCGCGCCCGCGTGCCTTTGCGGTGAGGAGCGCCGCGTCCGCACCCGTAAAGAGATGCTCGTAGTCAAACTCAGTACCCGCTGCGCAAGCGGCGACGCCGACCGATACCGTCAGGGCTAGTCCGGCAATGGGCCGTTCGCGGACCGCGCAACGCATGCGTTCGGCGACCCGCACGGCATCGCGTTCAGCTGTGTTGACGAGCAGCATCACGAACTCCTCGCCGCCGATTCGGTACACCGAATCGAGCGGACGGGCGCCAGCGCGCAGGCGCTCGGCGACCTCAGCAAGCACGCGGTCGCCGGTGCTGTGGCCGTGCTCGTCGTTGACTGCCTTGAAATTGTCAAGGTCAACGACCAGAAGCGCCACGGGCTCGGCGACCGCGTCGCCGCGGTCAGAGAACTCGGCGACGCGTGAGCGCAACGCTCGGCGTGTCAGGGCGCCCGTGAGCGGGTCGATCATCGCGACTGCCCGATGGTCGATGGTGGACTGCCCGATCGCGTAGCCGAACATCGCGACCGCTCCCAACAGCGCAAGGGGAAACAGCACAATCGCGGGGTTCTCGAGCACCTCGTGAGCTCCCATCAGCAGCGCCACGCCGCACATCACCGCACCGGCGATCAGCGTCTGCGCGGTGGCGGACGGGACAGGCGCGGAGGCGGTGGCTACAAAGATGAGAATGGTCAGGAAAGGGAGCGCGAAGAGCGGGTACGGATGAGCCAGCAGCATCGCCAGCCCGCTGCCGAGCACGACGAGCACGATGCCAGCGCGCATCACGTGCTCCGGCTGGCGGACGCGAGGCACTAACAAACTGGCCATCAGCTGCTGCACGGCGACGCTGACGATCGTCGGGATGAGCAGCGTGAAGCCCAGCCATGGCCCGGCGCCCACAAGCGCTGCCAGGGTGAGTGGGTCCGCCAGCTTGCTGATCCGCATCGCTCGCTCGTTGATGTCGAGCATATGCTCGCGCTCGGCCGTGGTGTAGGTCAGCCAGCCGGGCACCCCTCGCCGGCGGCTGTCTGGTGCATCGCGGTCCACTGCACCGGGAGCGGAGCCGGACACGATGCCCTCTGCCACGGGGCCCAGGCGGCGGTCGATGCCCGGCTCTTGGTCCTGTGGGCCCCACGTCAAAGCGGTAGGGCGATCCGGCGGATCGGCGACGCACACCCGATCACGCCCGCCGGCCTTAGCCCGATACAACGCCCGATCGGCGGCCGCGACAAGGACGGCGCAGTCACGTGTCTGAGGCGTTGACCGTGCCACGCCCGCGGACACAGTGAGCGTCAGGTCTGCCACGGCGTCGCGACAGATCACGTCGCGCATCCGCTCAGCAAGCTCTGGCGCTACGGCCGCCGCGGCGCCCTCGAGCAGAACGATGAACTCCTCGCCGCCATAGCGGTACAGCCGGCCGCTCTTGGCAGAAAGGTCGCTCAGACGCCGGCCCACCTCCACGAGTACGGCATCTCCTACGGCGTGACCGTGCTCATCATTGATCGCCTTGAAGTGATCGATATCGCAGAGGATCACGGCAACCTCGGGAGCAACCCGACTACGCAGGTGATCGGTGAGCTCCGCGGCGCGCGCCTGAAGCGCGGCACGGTTGGGCAGTCCCGTCAGCGGGTCAACGATGACGGCCTCGCGTGAGTCCTCGTCGGCCTCTGCGGTCCGCGCCGCCAACAAGACGATCACAGCGAGCACCGTGACCGGGACGAACAGTATTGGGGGCATCGCCTCAACCGCGGCGGACATCAGTGCGAATCCAGCAGCAACCATCAGTGCCGCCGTGATCGCAGTTCCAAGCGCGATCACGCGACCCGGAAACACCGAGGCCACAATAAGCATCGGAAACACCAGAATCGACAGCATGTAAAGACGCGGGCCCTGCGCGAATGCGATCGCCAGCACAATCATCAGCTGAGCGAACAGCCACCCCGCCGCGAGCGCATATTCAGGCCGGCGCAAACGCTCGATGCGGAACTCCGCCACCCCAAGCGCGCCGCCCGCCAGCAAGAGCGGCACCTGCATCGCCCAGCCATACGCCGGTATCGACACGAGCGCAGCCACCGCGAGCAGCGCCATCGCTCCTCGCTTGGCCGGTCCGAGCCGGCGGCTCATGTCCAAAAGGCGCTTGCGCTCTGAAGCCTCACGACAGAGCAGGCCGGCGACATCCATAGCCAGGACATCGCCCGGCTACAGAGGCAGCGTGAATCCTCACAGCCGGTCTGGACGCCCTTCGACACCACAAATACGCGTCCAGCGGTCGCCGCACGGCGCGACGACTGCGATGCCGGGCGAGCGGTGGTCCGCGTCCGGACCCGCTTCGATCGGCGCACGCGCATGTCGGCGCAGAGGCCGGTGGCCCCCTTCGCACGGACAGAGCGATAAGCAGTACCTGCCGGCGCCCGGACTCTGCGCTCTGCTTTGGCGTCGGCGGAAGCATCCGGGGTTCGCGATCAGCGCCCCGACGGCCCCCGATCGCCGAGTACGGTCGGTCGTCAGGCGGCGAGCCAGCCAGCCCAATCCCCAAGAACGAACAAGAGGAAGTGCCGGCCAGGCATCGATGCCGTGGACTGCGCCCATCGGAACAGGTCACGGGCGCTCGCGAGCTGCAGGCCCGCGGGCGTCAGAGCTTGCCGGCGACGACGTCGGCCGGGTTGGTCGCGGCCTGGGCGGTTTGCCCGCGGATGATGTCGGCGGCCCGCTCGGCGATCGCGATCGTGGGCGCGTTCGTGTTACCGCGGGTCACGGTCGGCATCACCGAGGCGTCGACGACGCGCAGTCCCTCGACGCCGCGCACGCACAGCTGCGGGTCGACGACCGCGGCCTCGTCACTACCCATGCGACATGTGCCGACCGGGTGGTACAGCGTGTAGGTGGTGCGGCGGATATGCGCGCGCAGTTGCTCGTCGGAGTCGGCGTCGGGCATGTCGTAGTGGGGCCGTTTGACGAACGGGGCCAGCGCCGGGGCCCGCGCAATCTCCAGGCCAACCCGCAGCCCCTCGACCATCGCCTGCATGTCGGAGTCCTCGGAGTAGTAGTTGTGCAGGATGTAGGGCTTGGCCGTGGGGTCGGCCGACAGGATGGTCACGACGCCGCGGCTGGCCGGCTTCACCATGCAGGGGCCGAAGCCGAACCCATGCTCGGTCAGTGGGGCAAGGCCCTCGTCGGCGTACTTGGCCGGCGAGGCGTGAAACTGGATGTCCGGCGCAGGCAGATCGCCGCGGGTCCGGATGAAGCCGCCGGCCTCGGCGACGTTGGAGGTCAGCGGCCCGCGCCCGTGGGCGGCGAACTCGGCCACGTGCTCGGGCGCCCGCGCGCTGAGCAGCGAGCGCTCGTCGTCATGGCCCCAGGCAAACCCCGTCGCGGGATGGTCCTGCAGGTTCTGCCCGACCGACGGCTGGTCAAGGATCACCGGGATCTGCAGCAGCGAGAGTGTCTCGGCCGGGCCGATGCCCGAGAGCATGAGCAGCTGGGGCGAGTTGTAGGCGCCGCCGCACACGATCACTTCGCGCTCGGCCCGGTACTCGTGCGTGACGCCGAGGCACTCGGCCTGCACCCCAACGGCCCGCGTCCCCTCGAACAGCAGGCGGTGCACCTGCATGTAGGTGACGATCTCGAGGTTCGGCCGATCGCCGGCCGGATGCAGATAGGCAGTGGCGCTGCAGCGGGTTCCGTTGCGCTGGTTGACCTGATAGCGGCCGAATCCGTCCTGGGCCACGCCGTTGAAGTCCTCGTTGTGGGGGTGGCCGGTCTCGATGGCGCCCTCGACGAAGGCGTCGATGATCGGGTTGGCCGAGCGCGTCTCCGACACGCTAAGGGGACCGCCGACGCCGTGGTACTCAGACGCGCCGCGCTCGTTGTCCTCGGCCCGCTTGAAGTACGGCAGCAGGTCGTCGTAGCCCCAGCCGGCGCACCCCGCGTCGCGCCATTCGTCGTAGTCGGCGCGGTGGCCGCGGATGTAGATCATCGCGTTGATCGAGGACGAGCCCCCGAGGACCTTGCCTCGCGGGAGGTAGACCCGGCGACTGTCGATCAACGGCTCGACCGCGGTGAAGTAATCCCAGTCGACCTGCGTACGGAACAGCGATCCGAACGCCACCGGCACGTGAATGTTCTCGTTGGTGTCCGGCGGCCCGGCCTCGATGAGCAGCACGCGCACGTTGGGATCCTCGGACAGCCGCGCGGCTAGGACGCAGCCGGCCGACCCCGCGCCGACGATCACATAGTCGTATGTGGGATCGCTCATCCTGTTCACCTTGAGGCCATCGTCCAGTGGTGCCTCAGCGTCCAGCGCGCGCGACGGCGCTGGACGGATCGTCAGGCGCGCGCGCCACGCCGACGTTCACCCAGTCGGGCGATTACCCACGTGCTCGCGAGCCGGCGAGCAGGACGCCGGACGGCCCGGTTCAATGGCGGCTGTCGCGCGGTAGCGCCGCGGATCGTGAGCGCAGGTGGCGCCCGCGTTTGACTTCGTACATGGCTGCGTCGGCGTGGCGGACCAACGCGTCAAGATCGTCGATCTCTGCCGGCCATACGGCACGGCCGATGGACGCGCAGACCGCGAGGGTGTGGCCCTGAACGACGAACGGCGGAGCGAAGGCGCGCTCCAGGCGAGCCGAGGTCGCCGCGAGCTGCGCCTCGTTGCCGATCCCGTCCATGAGGATGGCGAACTCGTCGCCGCCCAGCCGGGCGACCTGGTCCTCGGCGCGTACGCACCTGAGCAGGCGCTCGGCCACTTCGCACAGCAGCTCGTCGCCGATCTCGTGGCCGAACTCGTCGTTGACCGGCTTGAAGCCGTCGAGATCGATGTAGAACAAGGCCAGCGGTCTCTCGGTCTCGCGGGCCCGCTCGGTCGCTGAAGCCAGCTCCTCGCTGAAGGCCAGGCGGTTGGCCAGCCCGGTGAGCCGGTCGTGGCGCGCCTGGTGGGTGATGTGGTCGACCAGGCGCCCGTTCTCAAGTGCGGTCGCCGCGTGCGCGGCGACGCCGGACAGGCGGTCGCTCAGCTCGGGCGATGGCTTCAGCCGTTCGGCGTCTCGGCGCACCGAGACGATGACGGAGCCCAGGAAGCGCTGCGGGGTGGCGATCGGCACGGCGACGGACGCGACCGCGCCAAGCTCCTGGAATGGCTCGCGCAGCACCGAGGTCTCCAGGTCGATGAAGTAGGGCTCCCGGTCGGGATGGGCGAGCCAGTGCGCGAGCTGGGGAACGTCCTCGGGCCGGGAGGTCTCCAGGCCGTAGCGACCTTCGGGATCGAAGCCGTCGACCGCGTTGACCGCACAACGCACCTCCTGTCCGGCCTGCTCGTCCCAGAGGTACACGCTCACCCGATCGCAGTCGATGACACTCGGCACGGCGTCGGCCAGACGCGCAGCGACGATCTCGCTTGTCCCCGCCTCGGCCAGGCGCCGGCCGAGCTCGAGCAGCGCTCGTGCCTCGAGCAGGGCGGTGGCGGTGTCAAGCGCAGTGGCGGCGTAGCGCGCGTACAGCTCGAGGAGCTCGCGCTCCTGCGCAAGGAACTGGGCGCCGGTCTGGTACATGGCCACGAGCCGGCCGTAGTCGCTGCGATGCGATCGCACCGGCGCCACGCACCAGTTCTCGGGCAGGTCCGCGGGGTCCTCGACGAAGACGCGGTGCGCGACGAGGCGCGCCTCGTCGTCATCGAAGCCCTTCTGGTAGCGCAGCAGCTCCGCGCCGGGGGTCGTCCGCACGGCCAGCAGGTACTTGGGCGCCCGGACCTCGTGGGCCGCCCGGTCGGTGATCCGGGCAAGTGTCTGGTCGAGGTCGCCGGTGGCGATGAGGTCGGCCGCTGTCTCGAAGACGTTCTGCAGCCGCTCGGACATCGCGTCGAGCTGCTTGCGCAGGATCGTCACCTGCGCGTCGTCGGACTCCTCGCCCGGATTCCAGCTCATCTCGTAGATGCAGGCCGGCGCGCCGAGCGCCTGGCAGGATTCGTGCTCGACCCGGGCCGGGGGCATCCCGAACAGCACCGTGGCCTGCGAGAGCATGCCCATGGTCCACTCGCAGTGCAGACGCTCGCGCACGAAGCCGGCCGCGGCGACCGCACGAACTTCGGCGTACCCCGGGCGCGCCTCGATCGCTTCGAGATCGGCCGCAACGCTGAAGCGCTGGGAGGCGACGTCGTAGCGGCGAATGAGCTCCTCGGGTGCGCCAAGCGCGCGCAGCGTCGTCGCGGTCGAGGAGGAACCGAGCACGCGCACGTGGTCCTCGCCGACGTGGCGCGCGAAGTGTGGGTCCCGGGTGAGGGTCTCGCCGACCCGCCACAGGGCCAACGCCTCGTCCATCGATATCCAGTTGCCGATGTCGGTGAGGTACTCGAGCGGATGCGTGATGCCGGTCCCGGTGAGCAGACGGCGCACGCCGGTTTCGCCGCAAACGCGTTGCACCCGCGCGATCAGCGTCGCCGACAGAGAGCAGTTGAAGGCGTGAACCGGTGCGGGGCCGGGCGCCCCGGACCGGGCAGCCCCGGAACTGCTTGGCGTGTTCATAGCAAAACGCATCGGCAGTACGGCGTGCCTTGCGAATGCGGCAAAGCCTGGCCCTCGATCAAACGTCCACGCACCACTGCCGCCCGAACGCCGTGGCGCGGATTCGGCGAGCCGACCGCCGCGCCGACACCAGCGATTGGCGTTCGGCTGCGCCGAACTCGCGGCGGGCGCCACCTCGGGCGGCTTGACGCCGGGCACAGCCTCGGGAGAGCGTCCAAACCCTATGGTCGCCATTGCACCTGCAGACCAGCCTCGCCGATGTAATGCCCGTGGGTGAGACGAGCCTTCTGTGTCGTAGCTCTGCAGAGCGCGAACGGTTGCTCGACATGGGTCGGCGGCTGCGGCCAGCCAGGCGCCGCTCCATCGTGCTGCTCGGTATCGCCGCAGTGGTGTCGATTCCCGTCTACGGCTGGGCGATGCAGGTCCCGTTCGCGCTGGCCGCCGCGGCCCTTGCCGTGGTGCAATGGCGCGTCGATCGTTTTCGGCGCCCGGAGTACGCGATCGCCGCGGTGTGGCTGTTCACCGAGCTGGCCATGGTCGTGGCGATCGGGCTGGCCCAGGGCCCGCGGATCTATGCCCTCCCGGTGCTGATGTTTCCGATGCTGGCCGCCGCCGCGATATTTCCGCGCCGCGTCGTCACGATCGGCGCCGCCATCAGCGCCGCGCTCATGCTCATCGCCGGGCTGACCCTGATGCCCGCCGCCGTCGCGTCAACGCCGCCGGTGCTCATCCTCCCGTTGGCGCTGCTGATCGTGATCTCGATACTGGCGTCGCGCACCGCGGGGATCGAAGCGCACTCGCGTCAGTCGGTGGTCGCCGATCGGTTGACCGGGCTGCTCAATCGAACCGCCCTGCAGGCGCGTGCGGCCGAGCTCACGCACCACCTGAGCGGACCTGGCGCCCCGGAGATCGCCGTGATCCTGTGCGACGTGGACCACTTCAAGTCGGTCAACGATCAGCGCGGGCACGCGGCCGGTGACGCCGTGCTGCGCGAGGTGGCCCAGCGCCTGCGGCGCGTGGTCGGCGGCGACGGGTCGCTGTATCGCTTCGGCGGCGAGGAGTTCGTCGTCCTGCTCGAGGCCGCCGAAACCTCCGCCGCCCCGGAGCTGGCCGAGCGCATGCGCGCCGCCGTACGACGCGAACCGGTGGCCGGTCTGGCCGTGACGCTGTCACTCGGCGTTGCCAGCTCGACGCTGGGCACGCGCGACTGCGCGGCGCTGGTCGCCACTGCCGACCGCGCCCTGTACCAGGCGAAGGCGGGTGGCCGCGATCGCGTCTGCCTCGCCGACGCCAGCGACAGCCGCGCCGCGCTGGTGGCCGTTCGCCAGGACGGTGTGCTCCTGGACCGTCGCTTGCGCACCACTGACCCGTCGGCGAGTGTTGCCGTGGCCGTGACGCCTGCGACCCAGGAGCGCCGCGGCCCGCGCAGTTGGCTGAGCCTGAGCTACACCGCGGCCGAGCGCGAGCACATGCTCGATCACACCAAGCGCGCTGCGCCGGTCAGCCGGATCGTGCAACCGCTGCTCCTGATCGCGCTCATCGCCGCGGGACCGTGGTTCGGCTGGACCCTGCTCATCCCGATCGTCGTGAGCCTCCCAGTGATGATGGTCATGTACGTCGTGATCATGCCGCGGGTCCGGCGCCCGGAGTATCCGGCGCTGGCCGGCAACCTGTCCATACTGGTCGGCACCGGGCTGGGAATCCTCTTCGCCCGTCCCGCGGCGCTGTTCGCGCTGCCGTTCCTGACCGCCCTGATCTTCTCCACCTCCGCGGGAGCACCTCGCCCGTCCGCCGTGCTCCGCACCGTGGTGTCGGCGAGCGTCGTGATGATCGGCGTCGCGCTGCTGGTTGGCGCGCACCAGGTGTTCGAGAATCCGTCGATCCTGGTGTTTCCCCTCGCGTTGCTCGGGTCTGTCGCCCTGTTCGGATACGCGATCGGGCAGTCGACGATGGACCATCGCGCGTTCGCTGCCGTGGATTCGCTCACGGGCGCGCTGACGCGCGCGGCGCTTGATTCGCGCGTGTCCGAACTGTCGCTCGGCGACCTCGACCGACCCGTATCGGTGGTGATCGCTGATCTCGATCACTTCAAGGCGATCAACGACGAACACGGTCACATAACGGGTGATCAGGTGCTCGCCGAGGTTGCCGCGCGCCTGCGCGCGAGCGTACGGGCGTTTGATTCGGTGTACCGCATCGGCGGCGAAGAGTTCCTCATGCTCCTCGTGGACGCCGACGAGCCAGCCGCGGTCGCAGTTGCCGAACGCGTTCGGGCCGCGGTCGGCGACCGGCCGGCCGCCGGGCACCGGGTGACGGTGTCGCTCGGCGTCGCCACCGGCGCCGCCGGAGCCCCGCTCGACTACGACGCGCTGTTCGCCGACGCCGACGCCGCCCTGCTCGACGCCAAGGCACACGGGCGCGACCGTGTCCTGACGGGCCCGCCGCCGCGCCAACACCCCATAGCCGCGTGAGCGACCAACCTCGCTCAGGTCGACTTCGGCCCGCCAACCGCTGGCGAGAAGCGCTTACCGCACGATCTCGTCAACCCAGTCCGCGTCCACCCGAAGGCAGAGCGCTCCGCCCACCACCAACCAGCCATCGGTGCCAGCCGGCAGCTTGCCGCGCTCGTTCGCGCGGTCCAGCGCTGCGGCTGGCGGGAGTGCTGGAAGTGCCCGGGCGACCCGAATCCGCCACCGCACGATGTAACGTGGCCGTCAGCCCCCTGCACCTGGGCGACCGGATGTCTCGACAACCGAGCGAGGGAGCATGCTGAGAGATACATCGCGGATGGTGCTGGGCGCGACGGCGTTGGTGCTGGCGGTTCTCGGGTCGGTCGGCGCGAGCGGCGCGTCGGCGCAGCCGATGTGGCTGTGTCGGCCCGGTGTGTCGCCGGATCCGTGCAGCGCGGGCCTGAGTACGACGCTGTTCTCACCATCGGGCACGATGCTGAAGGTCACCCGGCCCAAAGCAGTGGCGAACCCGAAGATCGATTGCTTCTACGTGTACCCGACGGTCAGCGACCAGACGACGACCACCTCCAACCTGACCATCGACCCGGTAGAGCAGTCGACCGCGCTCGAGCAGGCGGCGCGCTACTCCCAGTACTGCAAGGTGTACGCCCCGATGTACCGGCAGCTCACGGTCCCCGGGCTCGAGGCCGCAGAGGCAACACCGCCGACGGTGCCAACCCTCGCGCAGATCAACGAAGGCTATTCAGACGTCGTGGCAGCGTGGAAGTACTACCTGGCCCACTACAACCACGGGCGCGGCGTCGTGCTGCTCGGACATTCCCAGGGCAGCGGCGTCCTCATCCGGCTGATGCACAACGTGATCGACCCGAACCCCACGCAGCGCAGACTCCTCGTGTCGGCGATCGTCCCGGGAGGCAACGTGCTCGTGAAAAAGGGCTCGGACATCGGGGGCGACTTCCAGCACATCCCAGCCTGCCAGACCGCCACTGAGCTGCACTGCGTCATCGGCTACTCCACCTTCGATCAGCCCGTGCCAACCGGCACGCTGTTCGGCCTCTCCCCAAGTGACTTCTCCGAGCTCCTGGACCCCGGGCTGCCCGAGGGCCCCGCCTACCAGGTCCTATGCAGCAACCCCGCGGCGATCGACGGCAGCAGCAGCGACCTGCTCGACTCGATCATGCCCGAGGCCCCGTTCGCCCCCGGCCTCATCGCAGAGGCGATGGGCCTGCTAAACGACCCGACGCCCCAGGCCTCGACGGTCTTTGTCGAGTCCGACGGCGACTACTCGGCCCACTGCTCCAGCGCCAGCGGAGCCAACGTGCTGCAGGTCACTCCGCAGGACGCAGCGCCAACGCCGACGCCCTCGCCAACCCCCATCTGGGGTCTGCACCTGCTCGACGTCAATCTCTCCCTCGGCACGCTCGTGGACATCGTCGGCCGCGAATCGGCGGCCTGGGCCGCCGCACAGACACAGCACAACTAATCGAAGCGCATCGAGA